>NZ_OY781932.1:0-902500 GCF_963677335.1 Halopseudomonas oceani
GATGTTCAAGGCGCCGATCAAGGTCCTCCATCCGCTGCTGACCGCGACCCAGGAGGGCAACTACAACAGTACCGAAGGCATGGGGGCAATTCCGTTCAACGGCGTGATTCTGGCCCACTCCAACGAATCCGAATGGCACAGTTTCCGCAACAACAAGAACAACGAAGCGTTCATCGACCGCATCTACATCGTCAAGGTGCCCTACTGCCTGCGCGTCAGCGACGAGATCCAAATCTACGAAAAGCTGCTGACTCACAGCTCGCTGGCTAATGCCCACTGCGCACCGGACACCCTGAAGATGTTGGCCCAGTTCACCGTGCTCTCGCGCTTGAAGGAGCCGGAAAACTCCAATGTCTACTCGAAGATGCGCATCTACGACGGCGAAAACCTCAAGGACACCGACCCCAAGGCCAAGTCGATTCAGGAATACCGTGACTCGGCGGGCGTCGACGAGGGCATGAACGGCCTGTCGACCCGCTTTGCCTTCAAGATCCTGTCCAAGGTGTTCAACTTCGATACCACCGAGGTCGCCGCCAACCCGGTGCACCTGCTCTACGTCCTGGAACAGCAGATTGAGCAGGAGCAGTTCCCCAACGACGTCAGCGAACGCTACCTGCGCTTCCTCAAGGAATACCTGGCGCCGCGCTACGTCGAATTCATCGGCAAGGAAATCCAGACCGCCTACCTGGAATCCTACAGCGAGTACGGCCAGAACATCTTCGACCGCTACGTGCTGTACGCCGACTTCTGGATTCAGGATCAGGAGTACCGCGACCCGGAAACCGGCGAGATCCTCAACCGCGCCTCGCTCAACGAGGAGCTGGAGAAGATCGAGAAACCGGCCGGCATCAGCAACCCGAAGGACTTCCGCAACGAGATCGTCAACTTCGTACTGCGCGCCCGCGCGCAGAACAACGGCAAGAACCCGAGTTGGCTGTCCTACGAGAAGCTGCGCGTGGTGATCGAGAAGAAAATGTTCTCCAACACCGAAGACCTGCTGCCGGTCATCAGCTTCAACGCCAAAGCCTCGACCGAAGACCAGAAGAAGCACAACGACTTCGTCCACCGGATGGTCGAACGCGGCTACACCGAGAAGCAGGTGCGGCTGCTGTCGGAATGGTACCTGCGGGTGCGCAAAGCCCAGTAGCGGCTACGCCGTCACTGGGCAGCTACAAGCCGCAAGCGGTAAGCGGCAAGCAGCGCGGCGCCGCCTGAGACTCTGCGCGGCGCCCGATAGCAGCACGGCCAGCTTCAAGCTTGCAGCTTATGGCTTGCGGCTGGCCCGGAGGGCCCTGAATGAGCTACGTGATTGACCGCCGTCTGAACGGCAAGAACAAGAGCACCGTGAACCGCCAGCGGTTCCTGCGGCGCTACAAATCGCACATCAAGAAGGCGGTTGAAGAGGCCGTCGGGCGTCGTTCGATTACCGATATCGAGCACGGCGAAAGCATCAGCATCCCCAACCGAGATATCGACGAGCCGATCTTTCATCACGGCAAGGGCGGTCGCCAGACTCAGGTGCACCCCGGCAACCGTGAATTCGCCACTGGCGATCGCATTGCCCGGCCACAAGGCGGCGGAGGCGGCCAGGGCGGCAGTCAGGCCGGCAACAGCGGCGAGGGTATGGATGAGTTCGTCTTTCAGATCACCCAGGACGAATTTCTCGACTTCATGTTTGAGGATCTCGCCCTGCCCAACCTGATCAAGCGCCAGCTCACCGGCACCGACACTTTCAAACCAGTCCGCGCCGGCATCAGCCAGCAGGGCAACCCGTCGCGGATCAATATCGTGCGATCCATGCGCGCGGCGCAGGCGCGACGCATCGCACTCTCGGGCGGCAGCCGCAAGCGGCTGCGCGAGGCGCGTGCAGAGCTGGAGCAACTCAAGCGCGAGCACCCGGATGACATCACCGGTATTGCGCAGCTGCAGGAGGAAATCACCAGACTCGAGGCGCGTATCAACCGCGTCCCGTTTCTCGACACCTTCGACCTACGCTACAACCTGATCGTCAAGCAGCCAACGCCCTCGTCCAAGGCGGTGATGTTCTGCCTGATGGATGTCTCCGGCTCCATGACCCAGGCGACCAAAGACCTAGCGAAGCGCTTCTACATCCTGCTTTACCTGTTCCTGCGCCGTAACTACGAGCGCATTGAAGTGGTGTTCATCCGCCACCACACCAGTGCCAAGGAGGTCGACGAAGAGGAGTTCTTCTACTCGCGGGAAACCGGCGGCACCATCGTTTCCAGCGCCCTGCGGCTAATGCAGCAGATCATCGAGCAGCGCTACCCGCCGGGCGAGTGGAACCTGTACTGCGCCCAGGCCTCCGACGGCGACAACTGGAACGACGACTCGCCGATCTGCCGTGACCTGCTGGTGCGTCAGATCATGCCGGCGATGCAGTACTACTGCTACGTCGAGATCACCCCACGCGAGCACCAGACCCTGTGGCATGAGTACGAGGCGGTCGCCGAGCACTTTGCCGACAGCTTCGCCCAGCAGCAGATTGTCGATGCCGGGGACATCTACCCGGTATTTCGCAAGCTGTTCCAGAAGAGGATGGCGACATGAGCCGTACGCCCATATCCACCGGCTCGGAGTGGACCTTCGAGCTGATCCGCGAGTACGACCAGGAGATCGGCCGTATCGCCCACGAGGTCTACGGACTGGACACCTATCCCAACCAGATCGAGGTCATCACCGCAGAGCAGATGATGGATGCCTACGCTTCGGTCGGCATGCCGCTAGGCTATCACCACTGGTCCTACGGCAAGCATTTTCTGGCTACTGAAAAGGGCTACCGCCGAGGTCATATGGGGCTGGCCTATGAGATCGTCATCAATTCCGACCCCTGCATTGCCTACCTGATGGAAGAGAACACCATGTGCATGCAGGCGCTGGTGATTGCCCACGCCAGCTATGGCCACAACTCCTTTTTCAAGGGCAACTACCTGTTCCGCAGCTGGACCGACGCCAGCGCCATCATTGATTACCTGGTGTTCGCCAAGCAGTACATCAGCGAATGCGAGGAGCGCTATGGAATCGACGCGGTGGAAGACCTGCTCGACTCCTGCCACGCGCTGATGAACTACGGCGTCGACCGCTACAAGCGGCCCTACCCGATCTCTGCCGCAGAAGAACGGCAACGCCAGCAGGAGCGCGAGGAGCACCTGCAACGCCAGGTCAACGAGCTGTGGCGCACCATTCCGGTCAACCCGCACAACGCGCAAGACGAGCAGGCACACCCCCGCTACCCGAGCGAGCCCCAGGAAAACCTGCTGTATTTCATCGAGAAGAACGCACCGCTGCTGGAGCCATGGCAGCGCGAAGTCGTCCGCATCGTGCGCAAGGTCGCGCAGTACTTCTACCCCCAGCGCCAGACCCAGGTGATGAACGAGGGCTGGGCCACCTTCTGGCACTACACCCTGCTCAACCACTTGTATGACGAAGGCAAGGTCACCGACGGCTTCATGATGGAGTTTCTGCAGTCGCACACCAGCGTGGTCTATCAGCCGCCGTTTGACAGCAACTGGTACAGCGGCATCAACCCCTACGCGCTGGGCTTTGCGATGATGCAGGATATCCGCCGCATCTGCGAAAAACCGACCGAGGAAGATCGCCGCTGGTTCCCCGACATCGCCGGCAGCGACTGGCTGGAAACCCTCAAGTTCGCCATGCGCACCTTCAAGGACGAGAGTTTTATCCTGCAGTACCTGTCGCCCAAGGTGATCCGCGAGTTCAAGCTGTTCGCCATCGTCGACGACGAAGCCGACGACCACCTGGAAGTCGCCGCCATTCACGACGACAGCGGCTACCGCGCGGTACGCGAACTGCTGGCCGCGCAGTACAACCTTGGCAACCGCGAACCGAACATCCAGATCTGGTCGGTAGACCGCCGCGGCGACCGCTCGCTCACCCTGCGCCACCAACGCCATCAGGGCAAACCACTTGGCGAGTCCACCGACGAAATGCTCCGCCACCTGCATCGGCTGTGGGGGTTCGATATTCATCTGGAGAGCGTCGACGGTAACCGCGTGATGGCCGAAGCCCACATCCCGCCCCGGCCCAAACCGGAGGAAGACCGCCTACCGCGCTTCGATCTGAATATCCCGCCCATATAACGGCGCTGCGCGCAAGCCGCAAGCCGCAAGCCGCAAGCCGCAAGCCGCAAGCCGCAAGCCGCAAGCCGCAAGCGTAATCAGGATCAATTCGGCGGAGAGGCCGTCAAGTGTCTCTACACTCTATTTGCAGCCATGCAGCCGCCAAAAGAAAACCCGCGCGACTCGACACCGTGCGGGTTCTGCTTGCAGCTTGAAGCTTGAAGCTTGAAGCTACCCCCCTTTACTCAGAGAACGTGTCGATGCCTGAGAGTTACTCCACCTACCTGGTCGGCGGCGCCGTCCGCGATCAACTGCTCGGTTTGCCGGTAACAGACCGCGACTGGGTTGTGGTTGGCGCGACGCCGGAGCAGTTGCAGCAGGAGGGTTTCCGTCCGGTCGGCCAGGACTTTCCGGTGTTTCTGCATCCGACCTCGGGCGACGAATACGCACTCGCCCGCACCGAGCGCAAAAGCGGCGTTGGCTACGGCGGCTTTGTCTTCCACACTAGCCCTGACGTCACTCTGGAAGACGATCTGATCCGCCGGGACCTGACAATCAATGCCATGGCTCAGGGCGCCGACGGTGAGATCATCGACCCCTACGGCGGCCAGCGCGATCTGCAAGCCAAAGTGCTACGCCACGTCTCCCCCGCCTTTGCCGAAGATCCGCTGCGGGTGCTGCGGGTTGCGCGCTTTGCCGCGCGCTACGCCAGCCTCGGCTTTCGCGTGGCCGATGAGACCCTGGCGCTGATGCGCCAGCTGAGCGAGTCGGGCGAGCTGCAGAATCTGACCGCCGAGCGCAGCTGGATGGAAATCAGCCGCGCCCTGATGGAAACCAGCCCGGATGTATTCATTCAGGTACTGCGCGACTGTGGCGCACTGGCCGAACTGCTGCCGGAAGTCGACGCCCTGTTTGGCGTCCCGCAGCCGGAAGCACATCACCCGGAAATCGACACCGGCGTGCATGTACTGCAGGTGCTGCAGATCGCCGCTCGTGACCATCTGCCGCTGCCGGCCCGCTGGGCCTGCCTGCTGCATGACCTTGGCAAGGGGCTAACTCGCCCGGAGCACTGGCCAAAGCACCACGGCCACGAGACCAGCGGCCTGAAAGCAGTGAAAGCCGTCAACAAGCGCTGCAAGGCACCGAGGGACTGCCAGGAACTGGCACTGCTAGCCTGCGAGTACCACACCCACTGCCATCGAGCACTGGAGCTGCGCCCGCAGACATTGCTCAAGCTGTTCAAGGCACTGGATATCTACCGTCGCGGCGAGCGCTTCGAGCAGTTTTTGGCGGTATGCGTGGCCGACGCCCAGGGTCGCACCGGGTTTGAGCAGCGCCCCTACCCGCAGGCCGAGTACCTGCGCGGCGCCGCACAGGCCGCGCGCGCGGTAGATATTCAGCCGTTACTGGATAAGGGCCTGCAGGGAGCGGAGATGGGCCGCGCCCTGGAGCAGGCGCGACTGGAAGCGTTAAGCGACTATAAGGCCTCGCGCGGCTGATACCGCGCCAGCAGCTCGACCGGCGTCAGTGACCGGCCACGCCATGTGAAGACGACCGGCCACAGTGCCTGGTTCCCCTGCCAGCCGTCCCAGAGCTGGCCGAATGTCTGTGCGCTGCCGGGCAGCTTCGCCTGCGGCGCCATCAGCGCAAGCGGCCAGAGCACAAAGGCGTTGCGCGTCACCTCCGGGCGCGGCAGGGTAATGCCGTCATGCACGCCGGTTAGATCACCATAGCAAAGCACGTCGATATCCAGCGTGATGCGGCCAGGTTGCGGCGACTCACGACGGCCGCACGCCGCCTCAATTGCCTTCAGTGCCGCATTCAGATCAACCAGTGCCAGGCGCGTCTCAACCGCCACTACCATGTTGTAGAAGCGTTTGCCGAGCACCCCGACCGCATCGCTTTCAAATACCGGCGACAGTTGCAGCTCGCCACACAACTCGGCCAGCGCATCCAGCCCGCGCTGCAGGTGATACTCTCGCTCGGTATTGGTACCGACCCCCAGATAGACGATAGTCACGCGGGTCTGACTCCCCGTTCGATCAACACCCCGACACCACCGGAAGCAGCCGGAACGGCACCCGGTTTGGTGACCTGCAGCCGCAGCCAGGGAATAGAAAACTCACTCATCAGCAACGCAGCCAGTTGCTCGGCCAGCGTCTCGACCAGCAGGAAGCTGCTCTGCTCAACAAAGCCCTGCACCCGCTCACTGATTGCCGCATAGTTGAGGGTGTGCTCGAGCGCATCGCCGGCGGCGGCCGGACGGATGTCCCAGCCCATGTCGAGATCGAACACCAACCGCTGTCGAATGGTCCGCTCCCAGTCATAGACACCAATGACCGTATCTACCGCTAACCCTTTGATAAAAACCTGATCCACAGGTTGCTCCCGTGTCGACTACAATCAAACGTCATTTTTCCCGGGGTCCGCTGCATGCATACCCAGTTTCTGTTCTGGCTGGTCATCGCCTACCTGCTCGGCTCGGTCTCCTTTGCCGTGCTGATCAGCCACCTGCGTCACCTGCCGGACCCGCGCAAACTGGGCTCCGGCAACCCCGGTGCCAGCAACATGCTGCGCCTTGGCAACCGATCTCTGGCGCTGGCCACGCTGGCGGGCGATCTCGGCAAGGGCGTACTGGCCATCGCCCTCGCTCGCTATGCCGACCTGACGCTGCAGCAACAGGGCTGGATCGGCTTGGCCGCGGTCTGCGGGCACATTCTACCGATCTTCCATCGCTTGCAGGGCGGCAAGGGTGTTGCGACCGCTGCTGGCGTCATGCTGATGCTCTGCTGGCCTGCGGCCCTGATCGCAGCGCTGGCCTGGGGGCTGACCTTTTACTGGCAGCGGATCGCCTCACTGGCATCCCTGCTTGCCAGCCTGACACTGCCACCAGCCCTCGCCTGGCTGGCCCCGGCACTGCTGCTGCCGGTCACGCTTATGGTGCTGCTGATTCTGCTCCGCCACCGCCTCAATATAGGTCGGCTGCTGGCCGGGGTAGAGAACCGCTTCAGGCTTTGACGGCAATCGGCGGCAACTGCTCCATAGGCCAGCGTGCGCGCGTTTCGATACCGCCCTCATCCTGCTGACCGGCCAGCAGCCGCTGGCAACCCGCGTAGGCAATCATTGCGCCGTTATCAGTGCAATACGCCGGGCGGGCGTAAAACACGTTGCCCTTCAGCTCGGCGGTCATGCTTTCCAGCTGCTGTCGCAGGCGACGGTTGGCGCTGACGCCACCGGCAATCACCAACCGCTTGAGCCCAGTCTGCTTGAGCGCCCGACGGCACTTGATGGTAAGGGTCTCGACCACTGCCGTTTCAAAGCCCAGGGCAATGTCGGCCAGCGTCTGCTGATCCGGCTGCCCCTGCTGCGAACACGCCTGCCATGCCGTCAGCACGGCGGTTTTCAAACCACTGAAACTAAATGTCAGACCGGGCCGATCGGTCATCGGCCGGGGGAAGACAAAGGCACCGGGGCGGCCCTGCTCGGCCAACCGGGCAATCTCCGGGCCGCCCGGATACGGCAACCCCATCAGCTTGGCCGTCTTGTCAAAGGCTTCCCCGGCGGCGTCGTCCAGCGACTCGCCCAGCAGCTCGTATTCACCGATACCGTCCACCCGAACCAGTTGGGTGTGGCCGCCAGAAACCAGCAAGGCGACAAACGGAAACTCGGGCGGATGCTCTTCCAGACAGGGGGCCAGCAAATGCCCTTCCATATGGTGTACGCCCAGCGCCGGCACGCCCCAGGCAAAGGCCAGCGCCCGCGCAAACGCGCCACCGACCAGCAACGCCCCGACCAGCCCCGGGCCGGCCGTATAGGCCACGGCATCTACCTCACCCTGCTGCAGGCCAGCCTTGGCGAACACTTCGCGCATCAGTGGTACCATGCGTTTGACGTGATCGCGCGACGCCAGCTCCGGCACCACACCGCCGTATACCCGGTGCAGATCGATCTGGCTGAACAACGCATCCGCCAGCAGCCCTCGCTCACTGTCATACAGCGCGATGCCGGTTTCGTCGCAGGAAGTCTCAATACCCAGAACGCGCATGCTTGGCCCTGTGCCTCGTATTACATGAATGTCATCTGCCGCGCATCATAATCAGCCAGACGCCCACAGGCCAGTTTTTTACCCCGACGGACGTCGTAGGCTTTGCTTTTTACAGATTAAGGCGGTAACATCCGCGTCCCTTGAAATGCAATCGCCGCAGGCACTATCGCCTACGGCCATGACTACCAACGTTTGAGAAAGGTACGAAATGCCTGCCGTCAAAGTTAAAGAGAACGAACCCTTCGACGTGGCCCTGCGTCGTTTCAAACGCTCCTGCGAAAAAGCCGGTGTTCTGGCTGAAGTGCGTCGTCGCGAGTTTTACGAGAAGCCCACTACCGAGCGCAAGCGCAAAGCAGCTGCTGCTGTAAAGCGTCACGCCAAGAAAGTGCAACGCGAACAGCGTCGTCGCGAGCGCCTGTACTGAGTTCCAATACTCAGTTCTGATCGGGCCTGATCGCAGGCCCAATGATGTGACGTACGCGCTCATATCATCAGACTGAACCGCACTGGAACACGCATCTTTCCGGCCTTCCGAGAGGAAATGGCTGGATTTTTGCGTCCTTGTGCATTTGCTATCGCATAATGCCACGGACAGCACGGCGCGCCGGCAACGGCGCTCTCTCGCAGAGGCAACGCAGACAGCATGGCCGGACTCATTCCTCAGGGCTTCATTGATGACCTGCTCGGGCGCATCGACATTGTCGAAGTCGTCGGGTCTCGCCTGAAGCTCAAGAAGACCGGCAAGAACTACTCCGCGCTCTGCCCGTTTCATAACGAGAAGTCGCCGTCATTCAGTGTCAGCCCTGACAAGCAGTTTTACTACTGCTTCGGCTGCGGCGCTGGTGGCAGTGCGCTGAGCTTCGTGATGGACTTTGATCGCCTGGATTTCCCCCAGGCGGTTGAAGAACTCGCCCGCCAGGCCGGCGTCGAAGTGCCGCACGAAGAGCGCAACGATGGCCGCAAGAGCAGCCGCACTCCGCGCAAGGACAACCCGCTGTACGCCCTGCTGGAACAGGCTGCCGCGTATTATCGACAGCAGCTGCGCCAACATCCGGCGCGCCAGCGCGCGGTCAGTTACCTGAAGGGACGCGGCCTGTCCGGGCAAATTGCCAAACTGTACGATATCGGGATGGCGCCCCCTGGCTGGGACAACCTTATGTCCCACCTGAGCCGGGACACCACCGAACAGAATGCACTGATCGAAGCAGGCTTGGTGGTCGAGAACCCCGACAGCGGTGGACGTTACGACCGCTTCCGCGACCGCATCATGTTCCCGATTCGCGATAGCCGCGGCCGCACCATCGGCTTCGGCGGTCGCGTACTGGGTGACGAGAAGCCCAAGTACCTGAACTCGCCGGAAACCTCAGTCTTCCATAAGGGCCAGGAGCTGTACGGCCTGTATGAAGCCAAGCAACAAAATCGGCAACTGAACGAGATTTTGGTGGTCGAAGGCTACATGGACGTGATCGCGCTGGCCCAGCACGGCGTCACCAACGCCGTCGCCACGCTCGGCACCGCCACCAGCGAAGAACACCTCAAGCGCCTGTTTCGACTGGTGCAAAACGTGATCTTCTGCTTTGACGGCGACAGAGCAGGACGCCAGGCCGCATGGCGTGCACTGAATTCTGCTCTGCCGGTACTGGAAGATGGCCGCCATGTGCGCTTTCTGTTTCTACCCGACGGGCAGGACCCGGACACCATGGTACGCCAGGAAGGCGCGGACGCATTCCGCAGGCGCCTGGAGCGCGAAGCGCAGCCGCTGACAGACTACCTGTTCCGGCACTTGGCAGAGGAATCCGGGGCCGACAGCCTCGAAGGCAAGGCACATATGGCGTCACTGGCATTGCCTCTGATCGAGCAAGTGCCGGGTGGCATGCTACGCCGACTGTTGCGTCAGTCACTGCAGCAACAAACAGGTATTGACCTCGATACTGTCGAGCCCGCAGCAATGCCAGCCGCCGGGCAACCCGCCGCCTCGCAGGAGCGGCCGACACATGACGAGGACATCCCGTTTGGCGCTTGGGAGGACTGGTCCGAACGCGCGGAACCGGACGCCGAGTACTACATGCCAGAAGGCATGGATAGCGCTCCTCCGAGCGGAAACAGTGGCCGCGCATTTACGCCACGCAAAGGTGAGCGCCAGGAACAACGGGGACGCAAGGACTTCGGCGGCAGCAAAAAGCCGCCACGCCGCGAGATGAACAGCCCGCTGCTGCAGGCGGTGAAGACGCTGCTGCACCACCCGCATCTTGCAGCACATGCCCAACAGGCCAATCAAATGGCCGACGAGGACGAAGACGAAGCAAGATTGCTGGTGGCGCTGGTGGAAGCTGCGCAGAAACAGCCGGGGCTGACTACAATTGAGCTGCTGGCACGCTGGCACGGTACGGCGATGGGGGAGCAGCTAAATCGCCTGGCCGAACAGGAGTGGCTGCTAACCAGTCCAGGGGTAAACCTTGAACAACAGTTTTTCGACACCATTAACAGTCTAGCCGCTCAACAAAACGAGCGACGACTTCAGCACCTCCTCGACAAATCGGTCAACGAACCGCTCTCTGCCGAGGAAAAGCAACAACTGCGGGACCTTCTGAGCACACGAAACGCCCGGAAAAACGACGGTTGACTCTGCCTCAAGTGGCGTCAGCAGGCGAAATCAGGGTATAATCCGCAGCTTATTTTTTGCACACCTAGGCATCCACAAGGGTTGTTATGTCCGGAAAAGCGCAACAGCAATCCCGTCTTAAAGAGCTCATCGCCCGCGGTCGCGAGCAGGGCTATCTGACCTATGCGGAGGTCAACGATCACCTGCCCGAGGATATATCCGATCCGGAGCAGGTGGAAGACATTATCCGCATGATCAACGACATGGGCATCACGGTTTTCGAAGCCGCTCCCGATGCTGATGCGCTGCTGCTGGCCGATAATGATGCCGACGAAGCCGCTGCCGAAGAAGCCGCCGCCGCTTTGGCCGCGGTCGAAACCGATATCGGTCGCACCACCGACCCGGTCCGCATGTACATGCGTGAAATGGGTACGGTAGAGTTGCTGACCCGCGAAGGCGAAATCGAAATCGCCAAGCGCATCGAAGAAGGCATCCGCGAAGTCATGGCTGCCATCTCCATGTTCCCGGGTACCGTCGACGGTATCCTTGCCGACTACGCCCGCGTGGTCGAGGAAGGCGGTCGCCTGTCCGACATTTTCAGCGGCTACATCGATCCCGATGACGACGGCATGTCCGGCGTCAACAGCGACGACATCCCCGCCGTCGCCGCCAAGGGTGCCAAGAAAGAAGGCGACGATGAGGAAGAAGACGATTCTGACGACGACAGCGATGACAACGAAGGCGACGGCGGCCCCGATCCGGAAGTAGCTCGCCTGCGTTTCACTGCCATCAAGGAACAGCTGGAGAAGTTGCAGAAGGTGCTGAAGAAGCACCCGCGCAATAGCCCCAAAGCCGTCGCCGAGCAGGAGGCCCTGGCCACCCTGTTCATGCCGATCAAGCTGATTCCCAAGCAATACGAAGCGCTGGTCAATCGCGTTCGTGATGCCCAGGACCAAGTCCGCAAGCAGGAACGCGCCATCATGCAGCTGTGCGTCCGTGACGCACGGATGCCGCGTGCCGACTTCCTGCGCAGCTTCCCGGGCAACGAAGTAAACGAAGGCTGGGTCGACGCACTGTTGGCTGACAGCCCGCGCTACAGTGAAAACCTGCAGGCGCTCAAGACCGACATCCAGCGCGCTCAGAAAAAACTGGCCGAACTGGAAGCGAACGCCACCCTGACCATCTCCGAAATCAAGGACATCAATCGCCGCATGTCCATCGGCGAGGCGCGTGCGCGCCGCGCCAAGAAAGAGATGGTTGAGGCCAACCTGCGTTTGGTTATCTCCATCGCCAAGAAGTACACCAACCGTGGCCTGCAGTTCCTTGACCTGATCCAGGAAGGCAACATCGGTCTGATGAAGGCGGTGGACAAGTTCGAATACCGTCGCGGCTACAAGTTCTCGACCTACGCCACTTGGTGGATTCGTCAGGCCATCACCCGCTCCATTGCGGACCAGGCGCGCACCATCCGTATTCCGGTGCACATGATCGAGACCATCAACAAGCTGAACCGCATTTCCCGCCAGATGCTGCAGGAGATGGGTCGCGAGCCGACGCCGGAAGAGCTGGGCGAGCGCATGGAGATGCCTGAGGACAAGATCCGCAAGGTCCTGAAGATCGCCAAGGAACCGATCTCGATGGAAACCCCCATCGGTGACGACGAAGACTCGCATCTGGGCGACTTCATCGAGGACGGCACCATGGAATCACCGATTGATTCGGCCACCGTGGAAAACCTCAAGGAAGCGACTCGCGATGTACTTTCCGGCCTCACCGCACGTGAAGCCAAAGTGCTGCGCATGCGCTTCGGCATCGATATGAATACCGACCATACCCTTGAGGAAGTCGGCAAGCAGTTCGATGTTACCCGTGAGCGGATTCGTCAGATCGAAGCCAAGGCACTACGCAAGCTGCGTCATCCGACACGCAGTGATCACCTGCGCAGCTTCCTCGACGACTGAGCTAGTAACTTACTCACTGCAACAAATAACGCCCGGCTCTGCCGGGCGTTATTGTTTGTGTTTCTGGTACAGTCTGTACGCGGTTCAAAGAATGAAATAACAAAAAGCAAGGACGTGTGAGGCAGCAAACATGTCGTACCAGAATCATTTGTACGTATGGGAGGATCGCTTCCTGTACATCACTGCTGGTGTTGCCTCCGAGCTGACACAGCGCCATACCGTGACGCTGCTTGTCGCACTTGACCCAACCGGCTTCACCCTCGGAGAACCTTCAGGCAAACAGCAGCGCTATCAGGCTGCACTGGTTGCTCGCCAGGCACATCGCTCGCTCGACTCCAGCCAAACCAGCCTGCTGTCGATGAACTTTGACCCGCAAAGCTACGAATATCACACCCTCAGCCGCTTTCTTGGCAATCAGTCAGTCCGCCCGGTTATTCTGCAACCAAACACCATCAACCCCGGCGAGCTTCACCAGATCGGCCAGGGCACGCTGGCCGTTGATCGCTTGTTTCGACTTACCACCACCCTACCGCTTGGCATCAGCGGCTACAAACCGGTTGGTGTGAACATTGACATCCGTGCGGTGCACATCGCCCAGAAAGTAAAAAAAGAACTGCCACTGAGCAGTTCCGTAGCCGAACTGGCCGCCGGCGTCGGGCTCTCCGGCGACCGCCTGTCTCACCTGTTCTCCGAGCAGCTCGGGCTATCCATTAAGAGCTACATCCTGTGGGCCAGAATGCGCCGGGCCGTTGGTCTCATCGCACGTGGCGAGTCACTGGCTGCCGTCGCCTATGACGTTGGCTTCTCCGACTCCGCCCACCTGACACGCACCATCAAGCAGTTTTTCGGCCTGACGCCGTCGTATATCGTCAAAGCGATCAAGGTGCACATGCTGTAGCCAGAAAGCGAACAAATAGCATCTGCATTCAATAACCACTTAGGCCACCAGCTTACCCTCCTCTTCAGGCAACAGAGGCCGTTGCCGTTATAAAAAGAAGAGGACCACATCATGCTTTACATCCAGCACCCTGGATTCCTTGCCAAGGCAAGCATCCTGACCGGCGCGATATTGCTCAGCGGCTGTAAGATCGGTGGCAGCAGCGGCGGAGATGACCACGCCAGCGAGCAACGCCACTACAGCGCGACCATCGAACGGACGACATTCGGCATTCCCCACATCACCGCCAAAGATCTGGGAGGAGCCGGTTACGGCCACGGCTACGCCATAGCCGAAGACAATCTCTGCGTGCTCGCCGATGCCTTCGTAACCTACAGCGGCCAGCGTTCCGAGTACTTCGGCCCGGACGAGGCGGCAGCAACGATGGGCACCTTTGGCACACCCACCAACCTGGAAGCCGACTTCTTCTTCCGATTCCTGCTAAACGAGCAAGAGCTGACTACCTTTCAGGCAGCACAGGCCGACGACATGCTTGAGCTGACCGCCGGATTCGCCGCAGGCTACAGCCGTTACGTCAGCGAAGTGAAGGACGGTGAGCATGCCGGCCGGCATACCGACTGCCGCAATGCCGAGTGGCTGCGTACCATCACGACGGACGACGTGCTGCGCCGACTGGTAGCGCTCAACCTCGCGGCCAGCAGTGCCAACTGGGTAGAAGAAATCGTTGCCGCGCAACCACCTGCGGCCAACCCGGCCAGGGTACGCCTGATGAGCCCCGCCACCGACACCACCGAACTCACTGCAGACCGTTTTGCCCTCGGCCGTAAAACCGGCATTGGCAGCAACACCTATGCATTCGGCGGCAATGCGACTGAGTCAGGTGGCGGCCTGTTGTTTGCCAACCCGCACTGGTACCTGCTCGGCGTCGACCGTTTCTACCAGTTGCACATGAACGTTCCAGGCAAACTGAATGTGTCTGGCGCCTCCATCATGGGCACCCCCATGGTTCTGATGGGCTTCAACAATGACATTGCCTGGGCGCATACCGTATCCACCGCGCGTCGCTTCACCCTTTATCAGCTGCAGCTCGCCGAGGGCGACCCGACCAGCTACGTGAAAGACAGTGAAGTGGTTGCCATGACGCCAACCGAGATCACCATTCAGGTCAAACAGACCGACGGCAACCTGAGCCCCGTCACTCGCACCCTTTACCGCTCCGAGTACGGTCCGATGATCAGTCTGAGCGGGCTAGGTCTGCCGGGTTGGGGCACACAAGTCGCCTACACCCTGCGTGACGCGAACCTGGAAAATACCCGAGCCTTCCAGAACTTCTTCTCCTGGGGCAGTGCTGGCTCGCTGGATGAGTTCTACAACAACACCAAACAGTATCTGGGTATTCCGTGGGTCAACACCACCGCCATCGGGCGAGGCGATCAGCGGGCTCTCTACTCCGACATCACAGTCGTACCCAACGTGCCCGACAGCATGCTGGCCAGCTGCCTGGTTCCGACTCTGGGTCCGGCGGTGATGAATGCGGTACCAGGCCTGCCGCTGCTCGACGGAACAAGGTCAGCCTGTGACTGGAAAACCGATACTGATTCAGTGCAGTCCGGCACTTTTGGTCCGAGCAACCTGCCGAGCCTGTTCAGCACCGACTATGTTGCCAACATGAATGACAGCTACTGGCTCAGCAACCCGGAACAGCCTCTCACCGGCTACGCTGGCATTATCGGCAGCGAGGGCTACGAGCAGAGCCTGCGAACCCGAATGGGCCATACCATGGTACGCGACCGACTGAATGGTGCAGACGGCCTCAACGGTCACCTGGCCTCCAGTGAGAACCTGCGAAACATCGTTTTGAACAGCAGGGTCTACAGCGCCGAGAGACTAAAAACCGCGGTACTGAACGTGGTCTGCGACGCGCCCGGCTCCGCAGATGAGGAACAGGCCTGCCAGGTGCTGGCAAACTGGGACAACACCGGCAACCTCGATGCTGTAGGCGCTCATATCTGGACCGCCCTGTGGAGCCGAATTCGCAGCCTAGACCTGTACGCAATCCCGTTTGATGCGGCCGACCCGATAAACACACCCGACGGTCTGAGCAACGACAGCGCGGTGCGCGATCAGATTACAGCGGCGTTCAGTGAGGCCGTGACCGATCTGGTCAATCGCAACATTGCCCTGAACGCCCGCGTCGAGCAGGTACAGCAGTATCTCAAGCCAGGCGAACAGATTCCGCAGTTCGGTGGTGAAGGTAATGAGGGCTACTTTACCGTTCTGCGCAACTCCTACATGCACATTGTGGAGTTCCCGAACGGCGAACCGGTCAAGGCCTACACCTTCCTGACGCACTCGCAGTCTACCGACCCGAGCAGCCCGCATTACGCGGACTATACCCAGGCCTATTCCAACAAAAACTGGCTGCCGTTCCCCTACACGGATGAGGACATTGCTGCCAACCTGGAGTCGTCCATCGACATCAGCGAGTAACGCCCACGCCCCGGTTGCTGTTGCGACCGGGGCCTCTCCCCCTCTCGGGCACCTGTGCTATTTCACGGCAGGGACAGCGGCATAACCTTCGCGCTACACTGATACAAAAGCACCACTATCAAGCGCGCAGGATGAACGCCGAATGAACTCCGCAGCCAAAGGATGCATTGTCTCTCTCGTGGCAATCGCTGGCGCAGGATGCAGTGCATCCGAGTTTTCCCTCTCCTCCCAACTGCACATTACGCAGGTCGGTGTACTGCTGTTATCCTGCATTCTGCTATTGGCGGCCCATGGTCTCAATCAGCTGCGACGGCGCGCCATAGCACAGCGTCAGGAAGCCCTTGAGCTGCTCGGCCAGCAGGAACACCGCTACCGCACACTGGTTGAGAAGCTGCACGTGGTTACCTGGGAAATGTCCTACCCCTCCCTGCGCTTTGTCTACGCCTCCCCCCACGCCGAAGACCTGCTCGGGTTTCCCGCCAGCGACTGGCTGCAGCCCGATTTCCTGGCCAACCACCTGCATCCGGAGGACCACCGACGAGTCCTCTCCAGCCTGCGCGAATATGCCCTCGCCAAGCAGCAGCAGAGCTTTGATTTCCGACTGTGTCGGCAGTCTGGCGACTGCGTCTGGGTTCGCGCCATCATCAACCGGGTCAGCAGCGAAGAATACGAAGCAGCCTCGCTGCACGGGCTGCTGATCGATATTCAGGAGCAAAAACTGGCTGAGCAGGCGCTGCGCAGCTCCGAGCAAAAGTTCGCCTCCGTGTTTCACAACTGCCCCGACACGATAGTCCTGGCAGAGGCCAACGAAGGCCGCTTTCTATCAGTCAATCGGACGTTCGAGGAACAGTTTGGCATCACCATGGCGGACGCTGTTGGTCATACCGCCACCGAACTCGGCATCTGGGTCAATCCCGGAACCGGACCGGGGCTGTTGTCGCTCCTGCTGACAAAAACCAAAAACAATATTGAGCTGGAGTTCCGGCGCGCCGACGGCAGCCGCTTCACTGGCCTGTTATCCGCGCGCTCGGTGAGTATCGACAATCAGCCGGTACTGGTTACCGTGCTCCGTGACATTTCAGCGCTCAAGCACACCCAGGAGCAGCTGCGCTTGTCGGAACAGAAGTTCTCGCGCGCCTTTCATGCCTCACCGGATGGCTTGCTGATCAGCCGGGCCAGCGACGGGATGCTGCTCGATGTTAACGAGGGCTTCACCCGCATCACCGGCTATACGCGAGAGCAGGCGATCGGTACAAGCACTCTGGCGCTGCGGATCTGGCGTGACGATGACGACCGTAAGCGCATGGTGGAAACCTTGCGGCGCGAAGGGCGGGTTCGCGACATGCTGTCTCAGGTAACCACAACGACCGGTAGCGTGCGGCAAGTCGAGATCTGTACCGAGGCGATCACCATCAACAATCAGGAGTGCATGCTCAGCATCGCGCGCGACGTAACCGAACGCCTGGAAATGGAAAACTCACTGCGTCAGGCAGCCACAGTCTTCGAAAACACCAATGAAGGGGTCATCATCACCGACTCGGAAAGCCGGATTGCCGCCGTCAACCGGGCCTTCAGCCGCATCACCGGGATCCCCGCCCACGAGGCTGTCGGCCAGCCGATCGAGAGACTGGCCACGTATGCGGAAGATCAAAATATCGTCTCCCAAGCCTGGGAAGCCATCAAGACACATGGTCAGTGGCAGGGGGAATCCTGGAGCAGGCGTGCCAATGGAGAACTCTACGCAGCCTGGAGCAATGTCAGCCAGGTAGTGAACGTAGACGGCAGTCTCAGCCATCTGGTTGCGGTTTTCAGTGACATCACACCGCTCAAGCACACCCAGGCAAGACTGGACCACCAGGCTCACCATGACCCGCTCACCGGCCTGCCGAACCGCACCCTGTTCGAAGCCCGCCTGCGCGAGGCACTGAACAGCCTGGCGATGAACCAGACAGATCAGCTCGGCGCCCTGCTGTTCATCGACCTGGACCGCTTCAAACAGATTAACGACAGTCTGGGTCATCCGGTTGGCGACAGCCTCCTGCAGCTGGTCAGCCAGCGCCTGTGCTCAGTTTTGCGCGAAATAGACACCGTCGCTCGCCACGGCGGTGACGAGTTCATCGTCCTCCTGCCCAACCTGCATACCGACGTGGACGCCGCCGCCATCGCCGACAAACTGCTTGGCGTGTTTCGCACCCCTTTCCTGTGTGCGAGCCACGAGTTTTTTGTCAGCGCCAGCATCGGCATCAGCCTGTTCCCAACCGATGCAGATGACGTCAACAGCCTGATCAAGCATGCTGACGCGGCCATGTACCAGGCCAAGAACCAGGGCCGCAATCGCTACGCGTTCTACACCAGCGACCTGACCGTCAACGCCCACCAGCGGTTGGAAATGGAGAATGACATGCGGCGTGGCCTGGAGCGCGGCGAATTTATCCTCTACTACCAGCCCAAGGTAATGTGCGACGGCGGCAAGCTGAACGGTGCAGAAGCACTGGTGCGCTGGAACCACCCACAGCAAGGGCTGATTGAGCCAGACCGATTCATCCCGCTGGCCGAAGATACCGGGCTGATCGTCGATCTCGGCCGCAGCATCCTGCACAGCACCTGCGCGCAGCTTGCCGAATGGCGGGATCAGGGATTCCTGCTGCCCAGAGTTGCGATAAACGTCTCCGGCACCCAACTGATCGGCAACCAGCTGGTCAGCGACATTCGCCTGGCCCTGACCGAACACGGCCTGACCGCCAGCCAGCTGGAGTTGGAAATTACCGAAGACTTCGTCATGAATCAGAACCGCGAAGCCATCACCCTGCTCGACCTCTTCAAGAGCATGGGCATACACCTGTCGATTGATGATTTTGGCACCGGCTACTCTTCGCTCGCCTACCTGAAGGAGTTGCCACTGGATACGCTGAAGATCGACCGCAGCTTCGTTGCCGGACTGCCGGAAAACCATCACGATGCTGCCATCAGCCAGACCATCATCGTGCTGGCCCACAACCTGGGCATGAATGTCATTGCCGAAGGTGTGGAAACCACAGCCCAGCGTGACATCTTGCAAGCGCAAGGCTGCGACAGTATTCAGGGCTACCTGATCAGCCCACCGCTGTCCGCCAGTGCGTTCGCCACAACCTTCCTCAGTCGAGCGCCTAGTCACCAGCCATCACAGTCCGTATAATCCTCGGCGCTATAACAGCGCGGGCCTATAGCTCAGTTGGTCAGAGCAGGCGACTCATAATCGCTTGGTCCCAGGTTCAAGTCCTGGTGGGCCCACCAATTTCTCCTGCCGTCGCTGTGCAGCTGTTCTTCGGACCATAGTCTGTCCGCTTTGGCCAAACTTTGGTAAGAACTTTACCTGCCATGGCCGCGAGCTACTCTACGTACGCCTAACTAGCCAGCAAGAACTAGAGACGCTGGCAGACCAACTTATCGCCACCACCTACCCCTTCCACAGCTCGAACTAGACGCTCCTTCCTAACCAAGTTCATCAAAATGCAGCTTGACCATCATCTCGCACCATTAAGAATGAATTTCGCCACTCAATTGATGGCTGCCCCAAGGCCCCTGAGATACTGCTTGATGAAAAGCGTCCGCTTTCGGCCGATTCTGTTGAAAAAGTAGCTCCGATCTCATGCCGTTGGCAAAATTGAGCCATCCGCCAATGTAGGAGCGAGCAGCATGATGGGGCAGTTACCGGGAGGACAGCATCGGCTGTTCTACTCGTTCAACCTAGAAGACCACGTCCCAGCTCAGCACCTCCTCCGCAGCATCGACCAGTGCCTGGATCTCTCGGATCTACGCACCTACCTCGCGGACTTCTATAGCCCCATTGGGCGGCCCTCGGTTGATCCTGAGCTGATGGTGCGGATGCTCGTCGTCGGCTACTGCTACGGCATTCGTTCCGAGCGCAGACTGTGCGAAGAGGTGCATTTGAACCTGGCCTATCGCTGGTTCTGCCGATTGGGCTTGGAGGACGCAGTACCCAATCACGATGGACTGCGGCACCCGGTGGCCCTGCCTTTTTTGCCTATTCGACGAACTACTTGATCGATACAGAGCACGGCGTGATCGTCGACGTGGAAGCGACGCCGGCGCACAGAACTGCCGAAGTTGACTCGACCAGAACAATGGTTGATCGAGTTGAAGCGCAGTTCGACCTGACGCCTGCACGTCTTATCGGCGATACAGCCTACGGCACTGCCCCGATGCTGGCTTGGATGGTGGAAGAAAAGGACATCGAGCCACATGTGCCCGTCTGGGATAAAACCGAGCGTAAAGATGACAGCTTCTCCAGTAACGACTTCCAGTGGCGCCTGGAAGCCGATGAATATCGCTGCCCTGCAGGCAAGCCGCTTCGAAACGGATGGCGTACCTTTAGTCAACAACGGTCGAAGGTGACGAAGGCCAACACCATCATCTATCGCTCCAGCCGAGGCGACTGTGACACATGCCCTCTGAAGTCAAAGTGTTGCCCCAACACACCGACCAGAAAGATCGCCCGCAGCATCCATGAGTCCGCCCGTGAGGTGGCTCGACGCGTAAGCACCACGCCGCAGTACATCGTCTCGCGCTGCGAACGGAAGAAGGTCGAGATGCTTTTCGCCCATCTCAAACGCATCATGAAGCTTGATCGTTTACGGCTTCGAGGCCTGAGCGGTGCTACCGATGAATTCACTATAGCTGCATTGGTTCAGAACCTGCGGCGCATGGCGAAGCTATTGCCTCAGGGCCCACCGCATACAGGATAGGTCCGCCCACTCGCTGCACAAACCCTCGAATTAACCCTCAAACCCGGGCAAAAGAGCCATCGAAACACCTGAAGGTCACTTGATGCCGCGATAACCGCTCAGGCGGCAACGGCTGAACAGGTCGTTACTCGCGTTGAACCGAGTTTTTCAACAGAATCGGCCAATAGCAGACGTTCAACTGTGCCTATCAAATTGCGGTGCTTTCTTTCGGCTTAGCTTCCGAAGACCATTGCCATGGACGATGAATGCAACTCTTGGGGATTACTTGCCAGCAAGTCTATCTGGCTCTTGCTGTGCATGCATTCCGCGAACTCTGCGCCTACAGCCATGGGGAAGTACTTGTGTGCGGTTAGGATTTCAGTGGGATCCCCCCAACCTACGGCACCTAAAAAATGTGGGTACTTATCTGGGAACAAAGTAGCAATTGATGTCATGAGGGTCGGCTCGATAATCTCTCCGCTATCAACTGTGAGCCATGCATGCAGGTTGAACCCTGATGACCACTGCTTCTGCATTTCACCCACGGAGATGCCTCGTTGGCTCCAGTTGCTTAGGTCGCTCCACGTCGGAGAGAACATGGCCCTGTCGTCAACCCATATTTGCCCGACCGTGAGCCATATTTTGCGTCCGAGTTTTTGTTCAAGATAAGGCGCAAGGTAATGGCACCATTTGAGGCACTGGAAAGCTGCCTTGCTAAAGTCTTTCACCCCCGCAGAACGTAGTACTGGTTCGAGAAAGGTACCCTTTACCTCAAGCTTCTCATGAGGCCTCCAAGATGGCCTTTCTACCGAGAACCCACACGATTTTGTGAACCTAATGGCGTTCGCAAAATCGACCTGATAGTCACCGATATCTTCGTTTGATTTAGGCAGTTTGGGTGGCCGGTAGAGCAGGGTTCGAATCGTCTTGATCATGTACGAGTCTCGCGGGTGAGAGCGGGTTAGTGCCGCGGCCTGTTGACGGCAGCTGAGCGAGTCTTGGGGTGGCGAAGCGGGCGACTGGCCACAAGGCAGCAGAGTTCTGGCATTTCACGGAAAACGCCCGATACGAATGTCTACCTATGTATGACTGCTGCATACGCTGCCCAATCAATTGCCGGGACCGTGCCCAGGGATTGAAGGCGAGAAAGGAGTCGAAACAGAAAGTAGATGAGAGAGCCCTCAGATCCCACGACCTTGAGCGTGTCATCGAAGTGATCGAACGCCCCGTCATCCAGCGCGCAGCCACAATCTAATTGCTCCAACGTCTCGGCCGGTAGGTGCTTCAGGAAATGTTCCCCCAATCCATCAGTCCAGCTCGATTTAGGCGCGACGATACCCGCGAGGATAGGGAACAGGGGCTTAGGATCGTATGTCCCGCCAGCATGCGCAATCGAGACCGATGTCCGGTGTAGCTTACGAACCGATGCGGCCTTGTTGCCCGCGTACTCCAAGTAGCTTTTGTCGAAATGCGGCTTGGATTCGAAGATCGCGTATACGGCTTCGACGGGAATGTACCGATGATTCTGCTGGTCGAGCAGAGTCGGAGTGAAGTGACGATCGAAGATGACGATATCAATCTGGTCACTTCGATTGCCTTGACTGTCTATCACCAAGCCTGTCGCTACTTGGTAGCGATTCGGCAGGTAGGCCCTAAACACTTCAATCCAGTGATCCTCGACGACGGTACCGTGTGTCCCCGCATGCGAGATGGACTGGGCTGCCCGCTTCAGCTTGACGGCTAGCTCTGCCTGAACATCCACAAACGCATCTTTCATCCAGGCAGTGTCAGCAATGCGATCTTTTTTTGTAGCCATGGTTACTCACTCGCGGGCACGGTGACGGGGTGCCTGACAGGCGTCGGGATTAATGATCTAGGAACGCAGGAGTCGGTTTCATCTCATGCGCAATTCGCACAGCTCTGCCCGGGTTTACCGCCTGGGCCGGGTAAGCGTCCAAGACGATTGACGGGATCAACCGCTGAGTCAGGTCCGAGAAAGTGAACCCGGGGATATTGCCTTCCCTCGGACCTGTTACTTTCACGAGATCGTTTAGCGCCGCTTTAGGGATGCCGAGCTGCCCCAGACGCAGGGTAAGGATGCTGCGACGCTGCTCTTCATTCGGCCGGCCAAACGATAGAACTTCGGCTGCACGCCGTTTCACTGCGGGATCTAGTGCGTTAAGCCGGTTGGTACACATGATGACTGCGGCCGGCAGTTGGGCGTTCGCAATGCGATCAATACCTCTAATGAAGGCATTCACGCCAGCTCGGTCCTCATGGTGCATCTGAGCATTCTCACGAGACTGAGCCAGGGCATCTGCTTCATCAATGAGCAGGATGAGCGCGCCACGAGACCGGCCATTGCTCGACTTGAGCTTTTTGGCTTCCTCAATGGTGTAATCGAAAGCTGCTGATATCAGTTGGGTCATTTCCCCGACGCGGCCTTGTCCACGGGTTGAGAGGCTTAGCGGGAAAAGCGTGATGCCAATATCTTCCTGACGTGCAACCGCATCACCAATAGTCTCTGCCAACTCAGTTTTTCCGCTACCTACATCCCCTGCGAGTACGACAAGAGGCGGGCGGCGCAGAACTGTATCGATCAGAGCTTCAGAGCCGGGATGAAACTTCTTAGCCCAATCGGTGAGGCCGGAGGAGTTAACCAGAAGGCCAAGGATTTTGGCCAGACGGATTTTTTGGTCGTCCAAGCCAACCAATCTGGCCAGCCTCTCTTGTGGCTCAAAATCCGGATAGCTGACGCGATATTCAAAAAGTTCATCCAACGCAGGCTTATTCATTAGTAACTCCTAACGGTAGAGCGATCGAGAGTGCGGCCCCCGGACGAGTAAGAGCGGTCGGAGGTCATAAAGCCATTCACTCCGGGTTCGTCCGCCACTCCTCGGCTAAAAGGCAGTTGAGCCTTAACTGCATCGCGGTCAGCTTGCGATGTGCGATCCCAAGCAGCGTTGTAAGTCAGGTAGCTGGCGAATAGGGCCCCAGCGACATCCGCATTTGGGCGAATGCGCCCTGGCGTGTCGTCGGCAGCGTTGCTCGACAGCTCGGATGCTGAGTACTTAAGGGTGGGCTCAATCCATTTCCCATCGCGCTTGAAACCGTAGGTCACAGTGCCGAGGTAACCAGCCTTCAGCAGAACGGTTACTTCCTTTTCATAATCGGAGATCGATTCCGTGCTCGGTTTGCCATAGAGGCGTTGAAGGCGCATCAGATCGGCTGCTACTTTCGCCGCCATGTGTTTGGCGTGGGTTAAGGTAAAGGTTTGGGACTCTGCGACCGCATAGCTAGAGGACGACATGCTGTTACCTCACACTTGGAAGGCTGAACCGAAGACTTGCTGCCAGTAGCCGACAGTCAGCTGCTTATTTGGAGCATAGAGCGCGGCGTCGATGGCATCACCTGCTTCCAGCGCAGCCTCAATGATCGCGTCAACGTTCTGCTGCGTGTAAAGCCGAGCCACATTGTTGGTCGGGTTCACAGGATCGATGATCTGTACCGGTTCGGTGAACGTGCCGACCTGTGATACTGGATAGTTGTCTGTGAAGAAGATTTTCTCGCTCAGCTCTGAGCGGACGATGTAGGTAAAGAAGGACTGGAGAGCTTCCGGGTAGTCAGAGAGGTCGACGCCGTCGTCGCAAAGCTTCGACAGGATCATCTCGATCATGAACGACTTGAACCTGAAGCCTTCGCGCTCACGCTTCATCAGTCCCGCCCAGTACTTCACGAGCCGTACTACCTGTGCGTAGTGCGTTGGCTGGGCACGTTTACGAGCTTTGGCGAACTCTAGGTGCAACGGGATGCTCGTTTCCAGGAAAGAGCCATCTTCTTGACTGATCAGGTTGCCTCGCCATTGAGGGAGGCCGCCGTAAAGGACTGGGACGATATCGACGTCCAGGCCTGACCCGCGGAACGATACGGTTACCGAGTAGGTTTGAGGTACGACCTGCTCTGGACTGAACTTAGGGAAAGCCTTGCGCAGTTTTTCAGCCAGATAATCAATCAGTTCCTTGGTGTCCTGTGGGGCCTCCGATCCGCTAACGTAGACCGCTACGTCGATGTCGCTGAGCGAGCGGAGGGCGGTCCCTTTAGCCAAGCTACCGGAGACGAGCATTCGCTTGAGCGAGAAATCTGGATGCTCGGAGAGGTATCGCTCCAATTTTTCCTGTAAGCGCCCGGCCTGCTCCCGATATGCGCTAGCCTTTTCCTTGGGTAGGTTCACCTTTTCCTCAGCGAACCGTGCGATGTCGCGGTGATCTACGTGCTCTCTGGACATAACATTCCCCCTAGGGACGTGTATCAAGTGAAGCCAGAACGACCACGCTGCACAGCGCTCATCGGCTAGCTCTGCAAAAGTTCGGAATAGCGAACTTTTTGCTTACGCTACTCCGAATTTCGGTATTGTCAAACGCTTTGTTCGGAATCGTGGTAAAGTTTTTCGACCATAACAGAAAGGAGCGAAATCGTGACGACCCGTCTCGGCGAGAAGCTCCGCGAGCTGCGTAAGCAGCGCGGGCTTACACTAGAGAAGCTGTCAGATATGGCTGGTCTGAGTAAAAGCTACCTCTGGGAACTGGAAAACCGTGAGTCTCAGCGGCCTTCGGCAGAGAAGCTGACTGCCCTGGCTGACGTGTTGGGTGTAGCGACGCAGTACTTTTTCGAGGAGGACGTTCGAGCCCCTGAAGAACGCCATCTCGACGACGCTTTTTTCCGCGGGTACAAAAACCTGGACCCAGATGCCAAGGAGCATCTTCGAAAGATTTTGGAAACCTTCAAAAAGGGAAATTAATGGTCGATAAGCAGGTATGGACGCCTCAGAAGGCAGCCAACCGGCTGTCCAAAATCATGGAGGCTTTCGGTAGCGCACACGGGGGCAGATTCCCAGTGGATGTGCCGATGCTGGCCAAAGAAGCAGCCAATATTTTCGGCTGGTCGGATCCGATCACTGAAGTCACTCCGGTCGACATCAAGAGCTTTGATGGCGCGTTGTTCCCGGACGATGAGCGAAGGAAATGGATGCTGCTTTACAACAGCGCAATGGCTTCACCAGGCCGAATCCGTTTTACCCAAGCTCATGAGTTAGGTCATTACATCCTGCACCGTCAGGCGCGACCTGCCTTTCAGTGTGGCAACGATGACATGCTTGACTGGGAAGACAAGACAATCGAGGCCCAGGCGGACCTCTTCGCGTCATACCTACTCATGCCTTTGGACGATTTTAGGGCGCAGGTTACCACCACTGTTGACCTAGAGCTGCTTGGGTATTGTGCGGAGCGGTACGGCGTATCCATGACGGCCGCTGTTTTGAAGTGGCTTCAGTACACCGAAGAGAATGCGGTTCTGGTGTTGTCCCGCGACGGCTTTATGCAGTGGGCATTTTCAAGTAAGCAGGCATCTCGTTCAGGGGCTTTCTTCCGTACGCGCAAGCAGACAGTCGAGATACCAACTGGCTCTCTCGCTGCTGCTTCAGGTGTCAAGCAAGAGCGTAGGGGAATCAAATTACCAGCGAAGATCTGGTTTCCTCACGCAGAAGTCGACACTTTTGTCCGAGAGATGAAGGTCTCATCTGATCAATTCGAATATGTTTTGTCTCTGCTGATTTTGCCGCGTTCGGCCACCGTATGGCGTGCGGATGAAGATCGGTTTAAGCCTTGGTAGGCTAAGCGCCCGCGTAGTCGAGTCGATTTTCAAGAGCTTGTCTTTGTTTAACTTCCAAGGTTTTTCCCGAAATGAATCTGAATCGACCCACTTGATCGACGCATCTGATCGTCTGCATCTGGCCGAGAGGCGCCTTTCACAAAAGGCTGAAACCGGCCAGAAGCATTCATTAGATGCCGACAGGCTGGCTCCTGTCTTTTAGGGGGGCATTCCAAACAGCCAATCGGCTCCATGTTTGAGTCGAAAAAACGCTTCCCAGTCTGCTGGGAAGCGTCAGTTCTACCATCGCGTTTTCCCTTTGATCCTAATGCCTATCCTGCCTTCCTTTGCCTTTCTTGACAGAGCGCACGAACTTTCCAAACGCCCTATCCTTCCTGCGTCTTTCAAGATTCGACATCTCGTGAAACTCGGATTCCTTCTTGAGCTTAAGATAGTTTTGGAAATGCTCCGGGTCCAACTCCCCGTTAGCGATACCCTCCCGAATGGCGCAGCCCGGTTCGCTGGTATGCGTACAGTTGGCAAACCGACATTCGTGCGAATACGCCTGGATATCACTGAAGCTATCGTCGATGCCTTCACCGACGCCAAGCATCCCCAATTCGCGCATACCAGGCATGTCGATCAAAGACCCACCTTGCTCAAGCACGATCAGCTGACGCCGGGTGGTGGTATGTCTGCCCTCGCCGGAGGAGCTGACTGCGCTGGTAGTCAGCTCGGAGCCACCAACCAGACAGTTGATGAGCGTTGTCTTGCCTACGCCGGATGAGCCCAGCAGACAGTAGGTTTTCCCGGGCTCAATCAGTTCGCGAACCAGGTCAACGCCATTTCCACTAACATTGCTTAGTGCAATGACTTTGGCGCTTATCCCGGCGTCGCGGATCCTCGAGATCAATTGCTCCAACTCAACCGGACTGACCAAATCGCTCTTGGTCAGCAGTATCACTGGCTCGATCCCCCCTTCGCTCGTTATCACCAGATAGCGCTCCAGTCTTCGCACATTGAAGTCAACGTGACAGGACTGAACAATGAAGGCCAAATCGATATTGACGGCAATCATCTGGAACTCAGCTTTGGCGCCAGGCTTTCTCCGCCGCAGAAACGACTTGCGCGGCAGCACCTCAAGGATGCTCGCATGGGCACCGGAGTCGTGATATCTAACGTTGACCCAGTCACCAACGCAAGGCAGACCGACAGAAGATGCGCTGGAGTGAATAGCTTTGCCCGTTAGCTTGGCAGGCACTTCCTTCTCGGAATTCCTGACTGTGTATTGATCGCGATCAACAGCAGTCAGTCTGGCGATGGATTCGCCTTGACGACAATATTTTTCAGGCGGCGATAAATCCTTATGACGATCGCATGCGATAGGAGCAGAACAACCTGAGTCGCCGCGTGTATCGGCAGTGCGGCAATCATGGGCAAGCTTATGAAGAGCCGCTTGCTTCGGCTTGGAAGTAGTCATGTTGAAAATCCATTTGCAGTAATCAGGACGAACAAAAACCGCAAACCCCCTGCTGGTGGCCTGCACATGTTTGTGACCGCGATAACCTGTATACCCTGCGTGTGCAGGGTTCGGGTTATCGGATTACTGCAATATCCAACATCCAAACCTCGATAAATGATGCGGGCTGAATCGGGCGCCGCTGATTGATGTTAGCCACCTGGAGAGTTCAACTCAAGAACTCTCCAAGCTCAATGCTCAAGGCCGCAGAAAGATGGCAATGTCTGGCCGCGTATGCCGGCCATTCGCTCAGTACTCAACCGTCTGCTTCTTGGGCGCTATGCGGCTGTAGCTGATTTTCAGGGGTAAATTGCTACGCCTGCTTGCCGCGCTGATTGTACCTCTCGCCCGCGTTTGACTATGCTGCAGCTAGCGGCACACCGATCCTCATCAGACCCAAGACTGTCCCGTGAAGCACAGCGTATTGCTCGTCACACTGCTATGCATCCTGCTCGGCGCAAGGGCCAAGGCGGATGAGTATCGGATCGTGACTGAGGAGTGGGCACCCTACAACTACCTGCAGGACGGACAACTGACCGGACTGACGACCGAGATTGTGCGTGCAATCATGGCGCTCACTGGTGACGACTTCCCGATTGAGGTGGTGCCCAGCATGCGGGCAACCCACGACCTTCGCCAGCAGCCGAAAACGATCATGTACTCGCTGTTTCGCACGCCTGAGCGCGAGTCTAGCTACCACTGGGTTGGCCCCATCGCTGAGGAAGCTATCTACCCGTACCAGCTAGCCAGCAGCGAAGCGCCCATACACTCGCTGGTGCAGCTGATGCAGGCGCCGCGCATCACCACCCGGCATGCCGGTCTGGTACCCGACACCCTTGAATCGCTTGGTTTTAGAAATATTGATCGCAGCGCCAACCAGAACGTGCAGCTGTATCGCATGCTGCTGGCCGGCCGCACTCAGATCATTGTCGGCGACACCCCGGCCGGAGTGGCCTACTACAGCAAGCGCCTGCAGATACCCGCAGGCGCCCTGCGACAGATTCCGCTGGAGCTGTTTCGCTCTTCCCTCTACATCGCTTTCAGCCGCGACAGTGCAGAGGCCGCGGTTACCCGCTGGGCAGAGGCGCTTGACCAGTTGCGCAGCAGCGGCAAACTGGAGCAGATTCGCCTCGCCTACGAATAGCGTGGCGGCGGCGTAATGGACAGCGGCCGGCGCAGGACTGCTACCATCGAGCCGGCAACACATCATCCCTCCAGCCGAAGAGCGCAACCCCGTGGAACATCTCAACCTTCGCCACCTGCACTATTTCTGGATGATCGCTCGCTCAGGCTCGATTGTCCGGGCGGCCGAGAGTCTCGACCTGTCACCGCAGACCCTGAGCGGCCAGTTGGCGACCCTTGAAGCGACGCTGGGCAGCGCGCTGTTCAAACGCGCCAATCGGTCACTGCAGTTGACCGACTTCGGCAAAACCGTATTCGCCTATGCCGACGATATATTTCAGTCGGTTCAGTCGCTGACCGATATCCTGCAGCAGCCACCGGAAGAGCGGCGCTGAACCTCTCGGTCGGCATCGCTGCATCCATCCACAAGCTGATCGCCTACCACCTGACCGAACCCGCGCTGGCGCTGCCCAGGCCGGTACATCTGGTCTGCCAGACCGGCGAAACAGGGCAGCTGCTCAAGCAGCTCGGGCAGAGGGAACTGGATATTCTGTTGACGGACCGTCAGCCGGACTTCAAGGACGCGGGGCAGTTCCGGGCAACTCGACTGGCAAGCTCGTCGATATCGCTGTTCGCCACTCCCGAACTTGGCGCACGGCTGAGGCCCGGATTTCCGCAAAGTCTCGACCGCCAGCCGTTTCTGACCACCTCCCTCAATGCGCCCTATATCAACGAGTTGATGAACTGGTTCGCCACCATGCGAATCCGCATCAATGTCGTCGCTGAAGTGGACGATAGCGCACTGATCAAGGTCTTCGGGCGTCAGGGATTAGGGTACTTTGCGGCCCCGACGGTGATCAGCGACGAGGTTTGCCGACAATATGAGGTGGAGTGCATCGGTTCGATCGAGGAAGTCAGAGAAACCCTTTACGCAGTCACCCGGGCCCGCTCAAGCGGCAACGCAGCTGTGACTGCGCTGTTGAAAGCACGACCGGAACTCGATGACAGCATCGAAAAAACCGATCTATAAAATCCAAAAAGCTCGATTTATCAAGAATCCATTATTCGCGATCCTAGGCCTGTCGAAAACTGTTCGGAGACAGGTCATGAAAACCATCCATCAGTATCAACTGGCTAGCGACAAGCACACCAACAGCCTGGCACTGCGCGAGGGCTTCCGAATCGTACGCTGTGAGTACGTACTCGCACAGAAACGCGTTTACCTGTGGGTCGAAGAACCGTTGAAGATCGATCTGCCGGTTACCGAGCATCAGTTCCTGGTGGTCGGGTCCGGTGTCCCGGTGCCGGTCAGCCACCGCTACATCGATACCGCGATTGACCCGTTCGGCCCGGAGGCCTTCCATGTCTACGAGGTGGTGCAGGCCAGCGATCTGCAGGAAGCCAGCCCCGAAGGACAACACCCAACACCGGCGCACAGCGAGTTAAGACTAAGCGCCTGATCCAAACGCTGAGTTAAAGAGCCCCGTTTCGGGGCTCTTTTTTGCGCGCAATTCATCCAACCGTATCTACGGAAGCACATCCATGCCCGACATCATCGTCATGTTCTTCATCCTCGGTCTGATCGCGGGCTCCCTGCGCTCGGACTTGGCCATCCCGAAAGCGGTCTACGACATCCTGTCGCTGCTGCTGATGCTGACCATCGGTCTGAAGGGCGGTATGGCCCTGCACGGCAACCTGCACTGGTCGCTGCTCGGCGAAGTGCTTGCGGTAACGGCGCTCGGCTTCCTTATCCCGCTAATGCTGTACCCGTTGCTGCGTCACCTGGTCAAACTCAACGTCGCCGATGCGGCCAGCTTCTGCGCCCACTACGGTTCGGTCAGCGCCGGCACCTTTGCCGTCGCCCTGGCCTGGACCGAGTCACGCGGAATGCTGGTAAGCGGGCAGGTCACGCTGTACCTGGTGCTGCTGGAACTACCAGCGATTATCACCGGGCTATGGTTGTATCGCCGACTCAGTAGCTCACCCGGCCAACCCCAGACGGTTGCCAGCACGCCGCTTTGGCAGGAGACGCTGACCAACCGCAGCGTGATTCTGCTGGTCGGCGGCGTGGTGATTGGCCTGCTGTACGGCAAGCAAGGCGGTAGCCAGGTCACTGGCGCGCTGACCAGCGGCTTCGCCCTGATTCTCGCGCTGTTCCTGCTGGAGATGGGGCTGGTGGCGGCGGAAACCCTGCGCAAGGTTCGATTGCAGCACTGGCGGGTTATCGCCTTTGCCCTGTGCATGCCCACCCTGCTTGCAATGCCCGGCATGTTTACCGGCCTGCTGCTGGGGCTGGCACCGGGCACCACCGTGATCCTCGCCACGCTGACCGCCAGCGCCTCCTATATCGCCGCCCCGGTGGCCGTGCGGCACGCCGTTGAGGAGGCCGACATCGGGCTGGTGATGCTGGCCTCGCTGAGCGTGACCTTCCCGTTCAACGTGCTGGTGGGTATTGAGCTGTACGCGGGCATCCTACAACGGCTAACCGGCTAGCGGCCCCACGCACGGGCAGCCCGACGGCTGCCCGTGACAGCGGCTGCCGGAGCACCGATACTGCGCCCCAACAGACTGTCGCAGGCTTGAGGGGACGCCATGGCAACGCTGAAATACCTCGCGGGTTACAACTCCGAGCTGCGCCAGCAGGTCCAGCAGTTGATCGACCGTGGCCAGCTCGGCGGCTGGCTTGAGCAACGTTATCCGCCCGGCGAGCAGCATCCGATCCAGACCGACGCCGCGCTCTACGACTACACCCAACGCCTCAAGCAGCAACACATGCGCAGTAGCGGGCCGATCAGCAAGGTGTCGTTCGACACCCGCATGCACGTGATCGACAACGCGCTGGGGCAACACCAGTTTGTCAGCCGGGTACAGGGCGGCAAGTTGAAGAGCAAGAACGCGATCAAGGTCTCGGCGATGCTGAAAACTCTGCCCGAACCGCTGCTGCGCATGGTGGTGGTGCACGAGCTGGCGCACCTGCGCGAGAAGGAACACAACAAGGCGTTCTACCAGCTGTGCCGGCACATGGAGCCGGACTATCACCAGTTGGAGCTGGACCTGCGGCTGTTCCTGACCCTGCGCGACAGCTAGCGCGGTTGCGGATTGGCTTGCAGCCAAGCGGCCAGTTCGGCAACGGCCTGCGGCGCCGTTCTGCTGGCACCGACCCAGCTACACGCCAGCATCAGGTTACGCGGCAGACCGAAGTTCTCGACCACAAAGCCGTCCGGACACAGCCCCTGCTCATCACGCGGCAGTTGCTCGATCATAGGCTGTTGATCGGGGAAGTACGCCCACACCGGTTTGCCCAGCGCACAGGCAAAGCCCACTTCGAAGACGGTGCCGGAATCCGGCTCGTTACCGCGAAAGTGGCCCAGATTGGCCAGCACCGCGTCGGCGCGGCGCAGGCTGTCGAGGTTGGCCTGACAGATCCAGCCAGCCGGATCGCTCAGCCCCTCCGGCAGAGCCGCATCCAGCGGATAGAGCCCTTCCAGCCCATGCGTGGCGCACAGCGCCTTGAGATACTCGCCACGCGCTAGGGCGTCGGGATAGAACACGTCAAAACCGGCCAGATATACCGAAGGCACCGGGGATCTCCTGCGTGGATCAGACAAGCGGATTCAGCGTGGCAAGGTCTGCGGCCTGGTCCAGATCGAGACAGACACCGGCATCCTCCACCGCCAGCACCTTAACGCAATCGGCATGGGTGCGCACAATCTCGCGTCCGCCGCGATCACCACTGAGGGTCAGCAGCTGCGGCCAGAAGCGCCGCCCGAACAACACCGGGTGGCCGCGCTGCCCCTGCCAGCTCGGCAGTACAATCTCCTCCGGGCCAGACTGCTGCGCCAGCGCTTGCAGGGTGGTCGGCTGAATACATGGCATATCAGCGAGCAGCACGGCGATGGCATCCGCATCACCATGCCGCAGATGTTCAATACCCAGTACCAGCGAACTGGCCATGCCCTGCGCACTGCGCGGATTGAACAGCACCTCCACCGCATCCGGCAACGCCAGCGCCTGCGGATCGTCATCACCGCGCAGCACCAGAGTTACCGCGCCGAAGGCCGCCAGTGCGTTCTCCAGTGCACGATTGAGGACCGTCTGGCCGCTGGCCAGGCGTGCCTGTCGCTTGTCGCCGCCGAAGCGCCGGGAGAACCCAGCGCCAAGCATCAGGGCGGCAACCCGTGGCATCAGGCCTTGGCGTCCAGCAGCATCACTTCACGCTCGGCAATCAGGCCAGCCAGCGCCTTGCCCATCGCCTGATAGTGCGGCGCCTGACGGTGCGCTTCGATGGCCTCCATCCCGGCCCACTGCTCAACGAATACGAAGCGACTGGCATCGCTGCGGTCGTGGTGCAGCACATAACCTCGGCAACCGGCCTCGGCGCGCGACGGCTCAACCGCTTCGGCAAGAATGGCTGCGACCTGTTCGGCTGCGCCGGGGACGGCGCGCAGCACCGCTACGACGGTAATGATTTCGGACATCTAGTTACTCTCGATACTGGAGGGTGCTGGCAGATCCTGCTTGCACCCGTCATGGATATGAATTGCAGAAGGTTCGTGAATGGCGGACTGCCGCTGTTGCAGCATTCCACCCACGCGGCCGTTGAGCACCGCGGTCATCTCGCCCAGAACCGCCAGCGCGACGGATTCGGGGGTATCGCCACCCAGGTCGAGACCGACCGGGTAATGCAGCCGCTCGACGCCCGGCAAGCTAGCTTGCGCCATGCCGGCCAGCAGCCGCTCGGTGCGCTCACGCGGTCCGAGCTGGCCGATGTAGCACGCCGACGACGCCAGCGCCTGCGCCAGCCACCAGGCATCCTGCTGCAGACTGTGGGTCATGACCACTACCGCCGCGTCGGCCAGAAAATCCTTCAGTGCGAAGCTGTTGTCCAACTGCCCGAGTAACACCGCATCGGCCTCCGGAAAGCGACTGCGACGGGCAAAGTGCGCCCGGCTGTCGATCACCGTCACATGCAGGCCCTGCAGTTTGGCCATCCGCACCAGCGGCTGGGCATCGTGCCCGCCGCCGAAAATCACCAGCCGCCGCGCCGGGCGGAGGTGCTCGATCAGCACCTCGACCGCGCCGCCGGGCTGGCGGAAACAATGCAGCGCAGCACGCCGGGCAGAGCGCGCCTGCCGCAGCAGTGGCAGCAACGGCGCCGACCAGGCGTCGGGCAGGCTGCCCTGCAACTGATCATCGGCAGTCAGAAGCAGTCGCTGCCCGAGTAAATCAGGCTGCGAAGCGCTGACGACGGTCGCCACACTGAGTCCAACAGTGCCATCGGTCAGCGCCCGGCAGCCATCCAGCAACAACTGACAGGCCACGGAATCGACGCGCTCGAACAGCAGGTGCACGGTACCGTTGCAACCCAGGCCAAAACGCACTGCCGCATCGCCGTCTTCATCCTCTTCGGCGGTGCTGTAGCTGCGCAGCGCCGGGCCGCGCTCGGTCAACCAGCGGGCCGTGCGCGCCACCTCGGTTTCCAGGCAGCCGCCGCTGACTGTCCCCTCGGTCTGCCCCAGAGCGTTGATCAGCATGCGCGCGCCAGGGCGGCGATAGGCCGAGCCCTCGACCTTGGCCACCGTCGCCAGCACCGCATCGTCGCCCTGCCGGGCGGCCTCATCGACCGCCTTGAGTAGCTGTTCAACCGCCGACATTACAACTCCTGCATTCGATTCAGTGGCCGGTATTGCCGCGTTTGGCCGCCACATCAGCGGCGCTCAGAGTTCCACCGCTCTGACCGAAGTGCTGCAGCACGAAGCTGGCAACCGCAGCCAATTCGGTGTCCTGATAACCCGCGGCGAAGGACGGCATCTGCTGATCTACCCGCGCGTCCGGTGCGCCGTGACCGCGCAGCAGGATACCCAGCAGGTTGGTGCCAGCCGGGTCATTGACGGTTTTCAGGCCGCCAAGTGCCGCGACCGGGGATTGCGTGCCGCCACCATCCCAGGCGTGGCAGCCGGCGCAGTTACCGGCGAACAGCTTGCTGCCGAGAGCGCCATCGGCCACCGGTGTCGGATCCGCGTTCACCTCGGGCCGGGCGATACCACTGGCCTGCGCGGGAGTGCTGAGCAGGTAGGTCGCGATGGCAGACAGGTCTTCCGGGGTCAGATGACGCAGGCTATGGTTGACCGCATCGCCCATCGGCCCACTGGCCACCCCCTTGCCCGGCGCATACCCTTTGCCCAGATAGCTCACCAGCTCGGCCGGCGACCAGGCACCGATGCCATAGGTCTCGTCCGAGCTGATGTTGTAGGCCTGCCAGCCCTGCACCAGGTTACCTGCCAGCGGCTGGCTGCTGCTCAGCGCCTGGGCAAAGTTGCGTGGGGTGTGGCACTCACCGCAGTGACCCGGCCCTTCGACCAGATAGGCGCCGCGATTCCACTCCTCGGACTGATCCGGATCGGGCTCGAAGCGCTCGTTATCGTGGAATACCAGATTCCAGAAGAACATGCCCCAACGCTGGTTGTAGGGAAAACTCAACGTGTTCTCCGGCACCGTATTGCTCACCGGTTCCAGGCTGAACAGATAGGCCTTGATCGCCTTCACTTCGTCGTCTGACATCAGGGTGTAAGCAGTGTACGGGAACGCCGGATAATAGCGCTTACCATCCTTGCCAACACCGTCATGCAGGGCACCCAGGAAGTCGGCATCCGTCCAATCGCCAATGCCGGTGGCCTTGTCCGGGGTAATGTTCGGGGAATACAGCGAGCCAAACGGCAACTTGAACTCGACGCCCCCGGCGAAGGGCTTGCCGCCTGGCACTGTGTGGCAAGCCACACAGTCAGCGGCAGTTGCCAGATACTTGCCACGGGCGATCAGGTCGTCGTCTGCGGCCTGTACGGATAACGCCGAGGCAGCCAGCCCCAGCCCGAGAATCACGGATTTGCTCAGATGCATGGGTTCAGCTCCTTAAACCGGGAAGTAGCCAGCGCGGCTCAACGGCAAACGCCGCAACCGCTCGCCGGACGCAGCCGCCAGCGCGTTGAGCAGCGCCGGACCAATCAGCGCGGTCCCGGTCTCGCCGACCCCGCCGGGTGACTCTGTGCTCGGCACAATGTGCACCTCGACGCCGGGCGCTTCACCGATGCGCAGTTGCCGGTAGGTGTTGAAGTTGCGCTGCTGCACCCTGCCCTGCTCAATGGTGATTTCATTGAACAGCGAGGCCGACAGCCCGAACAGGGTGCCGCCTTCGATCTGCGCCAGCACCGAGGTCGGGTTGGTCACCAGACCGCAGTCGATGGCACTGACCAATCGCTTGATACGAATGCCCTTGTCCGCCTGCATTTCCAGCTCGACCACAGTCGCGACAAAACTGCCGAACACCGCGCTGACCGCGATGCCACGCCCCTGACCGGCCGGCAACGGCGTCTGCCAGTCAGCCTTCTCGGCGGCCAGTTTGAGCACCGCTTGTGCCCGCGGATGCTTATCCATCAGCGCCAGCCGGTAGTCGACCGGGTCCTTGCCGGCATTGTGGGCCAGCTCGTCGATAAAGCACTCCAGCGCCAGCGTGCTGCGCAGCGGACCCACCCCGCGCCACCAGGACACCGGAATCACCTTCGGCTCCTCGCGGATGTAATTAACCTGCAGACTGTCCAGCGCGTAAATCGGGTCAATAGCCACTTCCACCGCATCGCCATCGACACCGTTCTCAGGCAGGCTGCCCATATAGCGAGCCAGCACCGAGGCGCCAGCGATCCGATGCTGCCAGGCCTGCGGCTTGCCGTCGGCGTCCAGCGCGGCGGTCAGCCGATCAACATAGTGTGGGCGATACATATCGTGGGTCATGTCTTCTTCACGACTCCAGATCAGCTTGATCGGATAGCTGACCTGCCGCGCAATCGCGACGGCCTGGGTGATGAAGTCGTAGTCCAGCCGGCGGCCGAAGGCGCCACCAATCAACTGGTTATGCACAACCACCTGCTCCGGTTTCAGTCCGGTGATGCTGGCTGCTGTCTGCTGGGCAAATACCGGCACCTGGGTGCCTACCCACAGATCACAACCATCAGCGCGTACATGCGCCACACAGGTCATCGGCTCCAGCGGCGAATGGGACAGGAACGCCTGTTCGTACACTGCCTCGAAGCGGCTGCTGGCCGCCTCCAGTGCAGCGGCGACATCACCGCTGCTGTGGGCAACCACGCCGTCGGCGCTGGACGCCTGTTGCAGTGCGGCGTCCAGCTCGGGTGAGCTGATACCGGCATGTTCGCCCAGATCCCACTCGATTTTCAGCGCCTTGAGCCCCTGCTGGCAGGCCCAGTAGTTGGTCGCGGTAACCGCAACGGCGTTGTCCAACGTGACCACGTCACGCACGCCCGGTACCTGCCGCGCCGCGCTGGCATCGACCGACTTCAAGGTGCCACCGTACACCGGGCAGGTCAGGCTGGAGGCAACCAGCATGTCCGGCACTTGCAGGTCGATGGTGAACAGCGCCTTGCCGTTGACCTTGTTCGGGGTATCAATGCGGCGTGCCGGGGTGCCGATCAAACGGAACTGATCCGGCGTTTTCAGCGTGACGCTGGTCGGCAGCGGCAGGGTGCTGGCCAGATCGACCAGCTCGCCATAGCCCGCCTGACGCTCGCCCGGCCCATAGACAACGCCTTCGCGCGCCTCGCACTGGGCAGGATCGACCGACCATTGCTGGGCAGCCGCCTGAATCAACAGCAGCCGCGCGGTCGCACCGGCTTCACGCAGGGGTTGCCAGGCATGCCGGGTTGAGGTTGAGCCCCCGGTCGCCTGGAACTGCATGATCGAGTCGGCGTAAAGCTCACTGTCCGGCGGGGCGTCCTCGATGCTGACATCGGCCAACCGAACCTCCAGCTCCTCAGCCACCATCATGGCGATACCGGTATGCGTGCCCTGCCCCATCTCGATCTTCGGTGAGATCACGGTCACCTTGCCGTCATGCCCGACCCGCACATAGGCGCCATAGCCACGGGGCGTCTGATCACCGAGACGGCCGGCAGCAGTCGCTTCAGCCGCCACACTGTCGGGGATAAAACCGGGCAACCAGGTGCTCAGCACCAGCCCGCCCATCACTGCGCTGGAGCCCTTCAGAAACCCCCGGCGCGATACCTGCCCTGGTTGCCTGCTCATGCCTGTTCCCCCTTGCCGACGTCCTTGATGGCGGCGCGAATGCGGGTGTAGGTCGCACAGCGGCAGATATTCCCCGCCATACCGACGTCAATCTCCGCGTCGCTGGGATTGGGTTGGCGCTGCAGCAGCGCGGTGGCCGACATAATCTGCCCCGACTGACAGTAGCCGCACTGCACGACCTCGTGCTCCAGCCAGGCCTGCTGCACCTGACTGCCCAGCGCCGATTCGCCAACCGCCTCGATAGTGGTGACCGCACGGCCGGCCACAGCACCAACCGGCAGCACGCAAGAGCGCACGGCTTCACCGTCAAGATGAACGGTGCACGCGCCACACTGGGCGATACCACAGCCGAATTTGGTGCCGGTCAGGCCGAGCACATCGCGCACCACCCAGAGCAGTGGCATGTCAGCAGGAACGTCGAGCTCATGTCGCTCGCCGTTAACGGACAACTGAATCATAGATACCTCGTCAGGCAACGCAGGTTATTGGTTTTCGATTCACTCTAGCATCTGTGGCTAGCTTGAGACATAAAGCCTTAGAACAGCACGGTCGAGGCAGTCGGCAACTGCCGAACAACTGCAGCAAGCGGGAAAACAACCAGTCTAAATAAACGGAGAGTAACCAGCGCGGCGTCGCAACCGATAGCACAATACTCTGGCTGCCTTGCGCTATTGCCCGATTTCGAGTCGCCACGACGTCAGCCTGCACTCTGCCCCGCCATCTTCAGGATTAGCGCAAGCGCGCGTTGTGCCGGCGGTGACAGGGTGCGATTGGCCAACTGAATCAGGTTGCTGTGCAACTGGTAGCCCTGCGCAGGCAACCCCGGCTCCAGATGCCGGGTCAGATCGACCAGCCGCCCCGCACGCACGTCGTCGCGCAACCAGCCCTCCCAGGTAAAAAGCAGACTGTCGCTATGCAGAACCGTTTGCCGTAACAGCGGCAGACTATTGCAACTCATGAGCGCAGGTAGCCTGGCATCAGCAGGTAGCGCCAGTAATGCCAGCAGTTGCAGCGCCGAGGCATCATCCAGCAGCGCGGCAGACCAGGGGTAGTCCAGCAGCAGCGATGATTGCAACACAGGCGCCACGGCCAGCAATGGATGGCCACTGCGACAGTAGATAGCCGTGTCCCTAGGAGGCAAGCGGGTGATCTGAAAACGCGGATCCTCATGCAATGGCCCGGTGCCGCCGACCAGAAACTCAATGCGCTCCTGCTCCAGCAGACGCAGGAGGTTCTGCCAATGATCAACCTCGACATTCAGCCGCAGGCCCGGGCAATCCCGACGCAGCAGCGGCAACACCTCCTGCATGTAGCTGTGCGCGGCCAGCAAGCCGACGCCCACATTGAGCTCGCCCCCCTCGGCATTGGCCAGATATTGCGCCGATGCACTGAGGTTTTCAGCGCGACGCAGCAGGTCCCTGGCTTGCAACAGCAGCTGTCTGCCCGCAGCGGTCAGCTGCACGCTGCGGGTCCCACGGTCAAACAGCCGCAACTGCAGGTCGCTCTCCAGCGACTGGATGCTGCGGCTGAACGCGGTCTGCGACAGGTGCGCGCGCTTGGCGGCCCGGGAGAAATGCAGCTCCTCGCTGAGCAGAACCATGTGGCCGAGGCGCTTCAGGTCCATTAATGAACTCATTGCATCAATAACTCACAATACATGCATTGGACTTGATATATAGCACTAACCAATACTCACCCCAAGGGCATGCGGCGCGGCAGGCCCGACAAGAACAACAAGATAAAAGGGGTAACTCATGAAACGCACAACCCGATGGCAGCGTAACTGCCTGTCCCTGCTGCTCGGCGGCCTGCTGGCTGGCCAAGCTATCGCGGGGCAGCCACCACTCGATGCCCATGCCAGTGATCCGACGGTCATGGGCTGGATGCAGGGCTTTCCGCCTGCAGCTGATAAACAGGTGAACGGCAACAACTATCTCCTGTTCCCAAGAACCCGCTGGTCCTTCTCGCATATTCGCGAACTGCTGCCGACAGCAAACGTAGGCCGAGGGGCTGGCGCAGTCAGCTCGCTACCCGACGCCCGCCGGGACGACATTGACGACCTGCAGTTCCAGTTGGCCGACGGCTCGAACATGACCTGGGCGCAATCACTGGCGGCCAACTACACCGACGGCATCGTGGTACTGCACCGTGGCCAGGTGGTTTACGAGCATTACTTCGGCGCCCTGCAGGCCGACCGCCCGCACATGGCCTTCTCGGTGACCAAGTCGTTTATCGGTACCCTCGCGGCGATGCTGATTGCCGAAGGTACGCTGGACGAACAGGCCCTGGTATCGAGCTACGTACCGGAGCTGAAGGACAGCGGCTTCGGTAACGCTACCGTGCGTCAGGTCATGGACATGACCACTGCCATTCGCTATTCCGAAACCTACTCTGACCCGACGGCAGAAATCTGGGAGTACTCCCGGGCCGGCAACCTGATCCCGCGTCCAGCCGACTATGCTGGCGCAACATCCCTGTACGGCTTTCTGCAGAAGGTACAGCCCGAGGGTCAGCACGGGGAGGTATTCGCCTACAAGACGGTTAACTCGGATGTGCTGGCATGGATCGTTCAGCGGGTCACCGGCAGTTCCTTCGCCGAGCTGTTGCAACAGCGGATCTGGAGCAAGCTGGGCGCCGAACAGGATGCCTACATCGTGGTCGATCAAATCGGTACCCAATTCGCCGGAGGCGGCCTCAATGCCAGTCTGCGCGACATGGCCCGATTTGGTGAAACCCTGCGCAACAACGGCCGTTTCAATGGCCAGCAGATCGTTCCGGAAGCCGTGGTGGCCGATATCCGTAATGGTGGCGACCCAGCCAAGTTCGCCGCAGCAGGCTACGCCACGCTGCCGAACTGGAGCTATCGCAATATGTGGTGGGTTTCCAATAATGCGCACGGCGTCTTCGCCGCCCGCGGCATCCACGGCCAGACGATCTATGTCGACCCGAAGGCCGAGATGGTCATCGCCCGCTTCGCCTCCAACCCGGTGGCAGCCAACGGTGCCAACGACCCGATCTCGCTACCGGCCTACAGCGCGCTGGCGCAATTCCTGATGAGTCAGCCGCAATAGGCGTCAGCAAGCCCTAGCGCCTGCGCCATTGCAGCGCAAAACTGCGCTGGCAAGGGTAGCCCGACCAACCTCGTTGACCGGCAACAACACCGCGCCGGATACCAAAAGCACCCGGCGCGGTATACAGAGCATGGCCACCTGCATCAAACAGGTGGCCGCTGCGCTCAACGATCAATCAGGGCAAAGGCGCCCTCACGATCCTGCCGCACCCAGAAATGCGGCGTGCCTACGGTCACCAGGCCAGCTGCGGTGCTGCACTCGGCATCCACATCAGCCGGCAGGCTGGTCATATAGCTGTTGTCATAATCCAGCGCACTGAGGCAGTCGGCAGCCACCACCGGCTCCCAGCTGCCCTCTGCATCATTCCAGCGAGCCAACTGCAGGTTGCTGGCATCCGCACCGGACGGCACGTTGAATTGCAGCACGAAGTCATCACCACGCGGGTCGTCATCCAACTTCCAGTTGCTGTTGACCCGGCCTTCTGGCAACACGTAGGGCTGCTTGCCCTGCTCGCTGCCATCACCAAAGCTGCCGGCGAAACCGGTGTCTTGGTCAAGGCGTTTCTGCGCCCCACGCGCGCTGCTGTAGGTACCGTCCTGACCCTGAATACCGCTCACCAGCAGAACCGCACTTTTCGCTCCCTCACGCGCAGCCACCCAGCTAAGCGACAACTGCTTCTTCAGGTCGATGGTCGTCTGGCGGATTTCCACCTCTTCGTCTTCCGTGCCCGCATTGATCAGGCGCACGCGCTGGCTGTTGTTCAGGTTCGGGTTATAGCTGGCATGGGGAATATGCAGCCAGCGGTAGTAGCGGGCGGCAAGCGCAGTGTTGCTCTGCGCCGTTGATACACTGGGCTCGACACTGGTGGTACGGGTGCGGGTGTCATAGCGATTGAATATCTGGTTCTCGCCATCCAGAATCCGCGCCGCTTCACCCGACCCGGCGACACACAGGCTGGTGCGGTAGCTTTTGTCATGGGTCATGTTCAACTGGTTGCCGGCGGGGATGCTCGACGGAAACACGATCTTGTCGCAACGCTCTGCAGAGCGGGTAAAGCGATCGATCAACTTCCAGTCCGGCGTTGCCAGCTCACGCATACCGTCTTCGTTACTGCGGATGGTGTGACTCTCGTAGTAGGAGCGGTAATCGACCAGCGCGCCGTTGAAAGTCAGAATCGAGGCGTTGACGTCGAGTGTGCCGTCGACACTGCCGTCGTTGATTTTGGTCATCACCACCTGCTGGATCAGCTCACTTTCACCATAGCGGCTGTCGTACCCCTTGTAGGAGGCGCTACCACTGACCAGCTCGGTGTAGTGGCCTCCGTAATAGCCCGATATCAGGCTGCGAATATACTGGTGCTCATGGCCAGCCACGTAGATGACATCATTGTCGGCAAACAGCTGGCGGTAATCGTCGTGCACCAGCAAAAACTGCTGATCCCCCTCGGAGGTGTCGTAGGCTTCTACCGCACGCTCGCGAATGTTGCCGTAACGGCTGCCGACCATCGTGTTGTGGGACGATACGATGATGTGATCAACCTGATCACGGTAGGTTTCAATCATCTCCCGGACGAAGTCATAGGCGAACGGAATCTGCCCGTAGGAAACCGTCACGATAAGCACGTTGCCACGCACCAGCGCATAGTTTTTGTCTTTCTGACCGGCCATCTGAATGGCGTCGTCCGGAATCAGATCACTGACGTTGTCATACCAGTCCTGATCCGTGCCCTTGATATCGTGGTTCCCCTGCAACGGCAGCATGACAAAGTCATCACGGTAGTCGTCGACAACACTGCGCCACTGGGCATACTCGGCTGGGGTGCCTTCTTCGGACAGGTCCCCGACAATCAGCAGCAGATCCACGTTCTGCTCGCGGTAGAACTCCATCAACGCACGCATGGGCATCACCGACGTGTTCTGCCCGCCACCCTGGGTGTCGGGAATGACCCCAATCCGCAGCGTCGGTGCATCAGGGGCAGCCGGCGCTCCCCCTGCATCGCTGCTGCTACTGCTTCCCGACGAAAGGCAGCCGGTCAACAGACCTGCCGCCACTAAAGAGACCAATCCTGTACGAACAAACATGGCGCATCCTTTTCGAACCATATGAATGAGGTCTGAACACTACAGATGCGCTGTGAAAGGCCCGAGACAGAGCGGTTACATTCTGATCACGGAGATGTGACGAAGAGCCCCGCGCTAACGCACGAAGCGATAGAAGAGGTTGGGTTCGCTGACGACAAACAGCTCACCGCGGCTGCCCAGCACCACGCCCTCCGGCTGCGGTACGTCGGCATCGAGACCACCACCTGCCCGCAAGCTGCGACGGTCGAGCAGCGCGCCATCGCGACCCAGCTCAAACAACAGCTGTGACTCATCGCTCAGCAGCAACAGATGGCCGCTGTCAGGCTCAACGGTTATCGCGGAAAGGTCTTTTGACACACCTGCGGTAGCAACCCAGTCACTCAAGTCCTGAATATCCAGCTGCAGATTGCCGGCCAGGGTGGGGCGCAACCCGGCGATGCGGTACAGCTGCTGAGCATCGCGCTCCTTGACCACATACAGCAGGTCGCGGTGCGTGTCGTACGCAACGCCTTCAAAGCCCTTGTTGTCATCCGACAGCGCCACGCCCAAGGTCAGTTGGCGGGCGTCATCGCGCGTGATCGGCCCGAACTCCGCGGGTAGACGGATGATATTCAACCGCTGCACCCGTTCCTCAATGATCAGCAACAGGCCGTCGCCCAGCCAGGCCAGGTCCTCCGGGTCTTCGAAACCGATCAGCGGATAGCGGCCGAGCAGCCGGCCCTGGCGGTCAAGCGCCAGCACCTGAACCGGCCCCGCGTTGGTGATCGCCAGCAGTCGGTCATGCTCAGGGTCATGGGTGATGCCAGACAGGTCATTGCCGATGCCGGGAATGTTCAGGCCCTGCACCGCAGCGCGGTAGTCGGCGAGTCTGAATACGCCGCTCGCCGGGCTGACAATTGCATCAGCGCGATGGAACTCGGTCAGCTTGAGCAGCGTGCCCTGCCAGGCAACCAGAACGGCCAACGCGCTGACCGTCAGCAGCAACAGCAGGAGCCGCCGCGGCCCGCCCCATTCAAGCGTACCCGACATGGATACGTCCCTTGCTGGTATGCAGCTTCATCCACCCTGCTCCTGTCCGCTGTCGCGCCGATACTAGGCGACAACGGATGACAGGGTGGTGACAGCGCAGGCTAGCGGAACGGCGGCTCGTCGAAACTGCGCAGCTTGCGCGAATGCAGCGAATCGAGCTGGCTGCGCATCAGCTCCAGCGCATGAATACCGATATGCAGATGCTGGGTCACGGCGCGCTCGTAAAAAGCGCCCGCCGCGCCCGGCAGCTTGATCTCGCTATGCAGCGGCTTGTCGGACACGCACAGCAAGGTGCCGTAGGGCACCCGCAGACGGTAGCCCTGAGCAGCGATGGTGCCGCTTTCCATGTCGACCGCAATCGCCCGCGCCAGATTGATCAGCGGCCGTTCCTGCGCCCAGCGCAGTTCCCAGTTGCGGTCGTCATAGGTCAGCACCGTGCCGGTGCGCAGACGGCGCTTGAGGTCATCGCCCTGCTCGCCCGTCACGTCGGCTGCCGCCTGCTGCAGCGCCTGCTGCACCTCGGCCAGCGCCGGCAGCGGAATGTTCGGTGGCAGCACCCGGTCGAGGATACCGTCGCGGCGCATGTAGGCGTGCGCCAGCACATAGTCACCGATGGTCTGCGACTGACGCAGACCGCCACAGTGGCCGATCATCAACCAGCAGTGCGGCCGCAACACAGCAAGGTGATCGGTAATGTTCTTGGCGTTGGACGGGCCCACGCCGATGTTGACCAGGGTGATGCCCTCGCTCGGCTTGCTGCCCTGCAGGTGATAGGCCGGCATCTGGAAGCGGTGCCAGACCACTGACTCGATGATCGCCTGCATCTCACCTTCGGACATGCCACGTTCAACCACCACGTTGCCGGGCAGCACCATGCGCTGGAAGCGCGACTCGGTCTGCAGCATGTTCAGACCGTGGCGGATGAACTGATCGACGTAACGGTGGTAGTTGGTCAGCAGAATCCACGGCTGCACGTGCCGCCAGTCGCTGCCGGTGTAATGCACTAGGCGGCGCAGGGAGAAGTCGGTACGCGCAGCGTCAAACAGCGCCAGCGGCAGCGGGTCCTGATTTTCCCAGTCATACAGCCCATCAGCGGTGCCATCGTTGGCGGCTGACAGGTCGGTGCTTGGGAACACCCGCGCCAGCTCGGCAGCGGTCACGCCCGAGGCGCCCAGCTCGTCACCCTGCTCGACCACGTACGGATAGGGAATATTGGCCTGGCTCGGGCCCACTTCCACGGTGACGGTGAAGTCGGACATCAGCGGCCGCAGCTGATCGAGCAGGTAATTGCGAAATGCATCGGGCTGAGTCACCGTCACGGCGTAGGTGCCGGGCACCTGCACCTTGGCATAGGCCCGCACACTACTCGGCACTTCACCCTGGCAATGGTAGGTCAGGCGCAGTTCTGGGTAGCGGAAGGCACAATGAGCCTCGCTCGGCGGGGTACGATCCTTGAGGTATTGCTTGAGTGCGCTACGCAGCGCGTTGGTGGCCTGCTGGTGCAGCATGGCCAGACGGTCGACCGCCGCTTCCGCGGAATCGACCGTTACAAAATCATCGGGGCAAACTGGGTTCACGGAAAACCTCTTATCGGTGGTTCGGGAGGCCCTAGGTCAGCGGGCGCAGGTGTCGATGTCGGCTGCTGTGATCATGACCGGCGTGCTGGTGCTCGTGTTCATCCTCTGTCAGCGAGACCTGGTTCAACTGACCGTGCCGCACGCCGCTCTCGGCCATGATGCGCTCGGCCAGCTGACGCACCTGCGGAGTAGGCCCGCGCAGGATGGAGCTTGCCAGGCAATGGTCATGGTCGATATAGGACAGCAGCGTAGACACGCTAATATCATGATGCTCATGGTGATGGCGGGCCAGGCGCTCGGCCAATTCACGCTGATGGTGGTTGTAGACGTAACTGAGCGAGGCAACACAATATTCGCTCGGCTCCCGCGTCTGGCGGGCACTTTCCAGTTCGGCGCGCAGCAAATCACGCATCGCCTCAGACCGACTGCGATAGCCGCGCTCGGCAATCAGCGCGTCAAAGGCTTCGGCCAGTTCACTTTCCAGGGAAATGGTGATGCGCTCCATGGGGTCCTCATGCGGGCAACGTCAGAATCCGGGTTCCCAGACGTTGTACCAGTGTCTGATCGTGGCTGGCAATCAGCATCGGCAAGCCGGTCTCAAGCAGACAGGTAAACAAGCGCTCGCAACTGGCCTGGTCCAGACCATTGCTCGGCTCATCCAGCAGCAGCACGCGCGGGTTCATCGCCAGCACCCCGGCCAGCGCCACCAGCCGCTGTTCACCACCAGAGAGCTGCTGCACCGGCCGCTCCGCCAGATGCTCCAGCTGCAGCGAAGCCAGGGTGCGCAGCGCCAACTGGCCGGCCCGCTGGCGATCCAGTCCGTGATTGCGCGGCCCAAAGGCTACGTCATCAACCACCGTCGGGCCAAACAGCTGATCGACCGGGTCCTGAAACAGCAACCCCAGGGGGCCACGCAGCGGGACAAAGTCGGCCTCGACAGAACGCTCGCGGCCAAATACCTGCAGGCAGCCAGCCTGCAGAGGAACAAACCCCAACAGCGCGTGCAGCAAACTGGTCTTGCCGCGTCCGCTAGGCCCAAGCAGACACAACCGCTCGTTTTCATGCAAGACGAAGTCGGGCAACGCGAGCTGGCGCTGCGGGCCGCGCGCCAGACGCAAGCCGCTGGCCTGAATCAGCACGCTCATAGCGATTCCTGCCCTGCGGTCACACCCGCCACCGCAGTCGCCCGTTTCCGCGCGCGCACGCGTTGGGCCAGGCCGCGAGCCTGCATCGCCTGTGCCACCCGCTCGGCGCGCAACAAGGCATGCACCAGAATTAAGGCGACCTGCAGTGCCAGCACCTCCAGCGTGCGCCAGTTACAACGGGGGTGGAAACCCCGTGCCTGCATTGCCCGCTGCACCTGCTGACGCGTCTGCTGCATGACACTGAGGTAGCGCACCGTCAGCAACAACAACTGCGCCAGCCGCGCGGGCATGCCCAGACGCGCCGCCGCTGCCGCCACATCGAAGGCGTTCATCCCCGCCAGCAGGGCAATGCACAGCAGGCCGGCAATATTGCTGCGCAAGCTGATATGCAGCGCCGCGTCCACGCCCGCCGGGTTCCAAGCCAGGCCGCCGCCCGTCCAATGCCAGGGCAGCGTCAACCAGACCAGCACCACGAAGAGATTCAGCAGCGCAATCCGACGTAGCAGCCAGCGGGGCGAGGCTAGCCGCAGCACGGCCGCCACCAGCACGGCAACCCCGGCCATCAGCAGCAGCGCCAGCAATTGCCAGGTCTGCTGCAACAGGGCGGCGCCCAGCGCCCCGGCCAGTGCCAGTAACAGCCGTTGCGGCGCGGTCATGGGCACAGCTCGCGGGTCATATCGGGCAACATGCGCCACAACAGGTTGAGTGCCAGGGCGCTGATCAGCGCGTCCACCACAAACACCGGCGCATGGGACAGCACCAACATGCCGATCAGGTGATCGAACAGCCGGCCACCGCTCAGATTCAGCACCAACGCGGCCACCACGGCAGCACCACCGACCCCGATCAGCCCGCATCCGGCGCCAACCAGCAACAACCGCCGACGGCTCGGCTCACCGCGTAGCAGGGGCGCCAGCAGGACATGACATAGCAGCGCCGGCGCGGCCATGATCAGCAGGTTGGCACCCAGCACGGTAAAGCCACCAAAGGAGAACAGCGCGGCCTGCAGCAGCAGCGCGACAAAGAACAACGGAAACACCGCCCAGCCCAGCAGCAAGCCGGCCAGGCCGTTGAGGATCAGATGCACACTGCCCACGCCCACCGGCATGTGCAGCGTACTGGCAACCATAAAGGCAGCACCCAGCAGCGCCGCCAGTGGCATCCGCGTTTCATCCAGGCGGCGCACACCCAGTGCGATACCGCCCGCCGACAACACCGCAGCGCTGGCCAGCACTGGCAGACTGAGCACCCCTTCGGCAATATGCATCAGAGTCCTCGACCAGGTTGACGGCTGCGCCACAGCGCCCAGAGGCCGAGCACGCCGACCAGATAGCCGATGCCGCCCAGCACGTCGCGCCACCATAAATGCTGCTCCAGCCGGGCAATATCCTCGCGCAGCAGCAACAGGCTTTGGTTGCCGCTGCTGCCGCTCGGCAAATCACTGACCAGCGCCTGCGCGCGATGCCCCTCTTCGCCCTCGGCGATGACTCGCATGCCACCGTCCTCGCGAGCAGCGAAGGTGAAACGGCCGTCCTCGCCGGTCTTGCTGTGTGCCAACACCCTACTGGCATCTTCAGAGGCTACCAGGGCTACGTAGATCGCAGCAGCCGGCGTGCCGTCGGAGTACAGCGCCAAACCGGACACCTGTCCCTCACTGTGCTGGGCGATCACATCCAGGCCATGCGCTTGAGCGGCGGTGGCCGACAGCCAGAGCAGCAACAGCAGCGTGGCACGCTTTAGCTCAATCCTGCGCATGGAACACCAGGCTGTATTCCGTGCTGAGCTGGGTGTACGCCGGATTGTCGGCCACTGCCAGCCGTTGTCCGGACCAGATCCGATTGACGCCACTGCGGGCGATCAGCACCGCTACGCCCTCGGCGTCACTGACGGCATCGTCACCTTCCTCACCAAATGCCAGGGCAATGCCCTGCGCCGGTTGGCCGTCGATCAGCACCTTGAGGCGCACCGGCTGACCGGCGGCAGGTGCCTCGGCATCCAGCGGCAGCAGCTCGAAGGCCTGACCCTGCGGCAGGGTTGCCTGCGCGTCCCAGCGCGCAATGTACTTGTGATACTTGATCGCGTTGACCGCCGACTCGGCACCCTCGACCTGATCCATCGGCAGGTTCTCGCTGCGGCCATCCGGCAGTCGGCTCCAGATGCCGTTGTTGAAATACAGCGTCAACACCGACACCGGCTCGGCGGTTTGTAACCGCACTCCGGCTGTCAGGTCCTCGCGGGCGACAGCGACCGGCACACCCGCTGCATCGATGGCGCTGACCTGTTCCAGCTTGGCCGGAGGAAAGTCTTCCAGCACGCCGGCATGCCCGCCGAAACGGACGACGTAGCCGTTCGCACTCTCGGTCGACTCAAGCCAGACGGTATGCGCACTGACCAACGGACTGAGCAGCGCCAGAGCGGTTGCGGCAAGCAGGCTGCGTAGGGGGTAAGACATGGTAAAACTCCTTGTGCACGAGGGTCAGAAACTCGCCTGGATGCCCAGGCTGACACGACGGGGCGCGCCGGTGGCATACCCGATGGTAGAAACGGTGGAGGCATAGACCTTGTCCGTCAGGTTCTCCACCGACAGATAAGCGCGGTAGCCCGGGGTGCCGGGAAACAGATAGGCCAACGTCAGGTCAGTCACCTGGTAACCACCATCGACCAATTGATTGCTGGCGTTGACCGCGTAATCACCAATATCGCGCAGCACCAGACTGCCTTCCCAATCCGAAAGCGGGCGCCAATTTACTTGCGCGGTAGTGGTGTGGCTGGGCACGCCGGTCACCCGGTTGCCTTCAAGGGATGCATCACGGTGCTTGCGGATCTCCGACTGCGCCGTGCCCCAGGCCAGCGACACATCCAGGCTGTCAGTCAGGTACCAGTAGCCCGAGACTTCCACGCCCTGACGCCGGGTCTCGCCAAAGTTCTCGTAGTCGCCGGCCGGGTTGCGGCCGATCTCATCGCTGGAGTCGATGCGATAGGTCGCCAGGTCCAGCCCGAGGTCACGCCAGCTCAGCGTCATGCCCAGTTCGATCTGACGGAAGACGTTGGGAGATACGCTGCTCGTGCCGAGCGAGTACTTGGCGGTTTCCGGGGCGATGGCAAAACCCTCGGCCCAGCTGCCACGCAGCTCCAGCCAATCCAGCGGCTGCGAGCGAACGCCCAGTTTGGGGCTGGTGTGACTGACCGACGACATGCGCTCGCACTCCGCCGTGGAGGTTTGCGCGCCTTCCAGGTCGCAATCCCCGGTGAAGCGGTCCCAGCGCAGGCCCAGGCTGGGCATGAACAGCGGGTGCAGCTGCCACTGCATCTCGCCAAAGGCCGCCAGGTTGTTCAGGCTGAAGCGCCGATCCAGTTGCGGCAACCCGACCCGCTGGCGGTATTGGGTGTTTTCATACTTCAGGTAGTCAGTGCGTTCACGATAGGTTTCGATGCCGGTGACCCAGGTGAGCGACTTGCCCGCCAGTTGGCTATCGCCATTAAGGTTGAAGCCGCCGCCCAGCACATCACGGTCGTAGGTTTCCTCGCGCTGGGTCCAGACGCCGCTGACTGGCCGGGTAAACCAGCGGCTGAAGTCCTGTTGGGTGTGGTAGACGAAACTCAGCAGGCGCACATCGTCATCAAGCTGATAGTTGGCGTCCAGGCGCAGGGTTCTGAAGTCCTTCTCGCTGCCGTCGTTTTGCACCTCGCTGTAGACCCCGTAAGGGTCACGCTGATAATCGGCGTAAGGCAGGTAGGACGGGTTGTCTGCCTCGGCATGATGCAGACGGGTCGACAGCGCCACTTCCAGATCAGGGCTGAGATCCAGCGCCCAGCGCCCAGCCAGGGTTTGGCGATCGGCCTGCGACTGATCGCGGAAACCATCATCATGGACCGCCTGCACCGCCAGGTTGAGGCGCTGGCGCTCGGCCTCAAAGCCACCGGCGGCCTGCAGATCCAGCTTGCCGAATTCTGCTGCGCTGATGTCCAGGTCACGGTAGTTACCACCCCGGCGGCTCTGCAGCGTGACCGTGCCGGCCCGGTTGTAGTTGCCATACAGCGCCGATACCGGGCCACGCAGCACATCAATGCGCTCCAGTTCCAGCGGAATGACGACGTTCAAATCGCCGTAACCATCGGCGTGGGACATGGCCTCGTTGAGCGGAATGCCATCGACGACAAAGCCAATGTCTCCGCCGTGCCCGCCGGCCCCAAAGCCGCGCAGCGAGATATTGTCGGCCACTCCCGGCAGCCCCAGCGTGCTGACATTCATACCCGGCACCTTGCGCAGCAGGCTTTGCACCTGATCAACGTGCGCTTCACGAATATCGTCAGCGTGCAGACGGGTGACCGAATAGGCTTGATCGGTGGTATCGGCCATGGCCTGGCCCTTGACGGTGATACTGGCCAGCGACACGGGTTCAGTAGAGGCCAACGCGGGCAAAGGCAACAACAGGGCAGCCGCTAGCGGCGTGAGACGAGGGAGTAGCATCGGGCATCCTTATGCGGGGTCGGTTGCAGCACCTCTCAACTGGCCAGGCATAGGCGAGCCGGATGCAAGTATGAACAAATCAGCAAAGTTCATACCAGCGCCCGCTTCACTGAAATTCGGCGGTTGCGGCCAGAGGGGCAGCCCGCTTTCGCACCACAAGAAAGCAGCAAGCGACACTATCGCACCATGTCGGCGCACAGCTTCAGCGATGTCGTCACCGGCAGCCGGAAAACGGGTGGGATCAAAGTAACCTGATGTCGACCGGAGCAACGAAAGAACGGTCTCGATGCCCCATGCAGCCCTGCTTGGCTAGCAGACTGATGTGGATAACGGGCGCCGACAGGATGCCAACGCCCAGCAAACCGGCCGACGCGCGCAGCGTTCGCGGCGCCGGCCGGTCGCGGGTAGGCTCAGCCGGTCTTGTCCTTGATGACGTCGCTGGTACCGTTGTTTTTGACCGACTCGATGCCCTTCTCGCAGCTGGCCGCCGCAGCGTACATCTGGCTGGTGCCGATCACCTGATGATTGGCCGCCTTGAGATTGAAGAAATGGCGCCCGTCCTTTGCCTCTTTGCGCTCATAGCGCCCATCCTCTGAGCAGTTTTTCTGTACCGACGCGATGCCGTTCTCGGCGCTGGCTCGCGTGGTGTAGAGCTCACTGGTGAGAATGGTTTCGGCATTGCCTGCCTTGAGGACAAAGCGAAATTGCCCGTCCGTGCTGTTGCTCAGTTCATACCAACCAGCCATATGAAGCACTCCTTATCCAACGTCGGTGGACTACCTGCGCGTCCGCCCGGATGCGGACGACTTGGTCAGTATAGACAGGAGATGCCCGCTGTCTCGCAAGCGAGACCCGTCGACATTATCGAGACGGAACACCCGCCAGCGAAGACGACTCAAGCCCCAGCGCTGCTGCCCGCTGAGCTGCACGCCAGTGCGACGGCGAGACGCCGGTCCAGCGCTTGAAGGCACGGGAAAAGCTGGCCGCTTCGCTGTACCCCAGCTGCGCGGCGATGGCATCCAGCCCGAGATCACTGTCGCTCAGCAGGCGCTCCGCCAGGCGCCCGCGCACTCGCTCATCGAGCTGACGAAAGGGCTGGCCCTCAGCCGCCAGCCGGCGATGCAACGAACGCTCGGAGATCCCCAGCGCAGCCGCCACCTCGGCGGCGACGGGCGGCTCCCCCGAACAGCTGATCAGCACCTGAAGAACCTGTCGCGCGAACGGCGAAACAACGTCTTCAAGCCCATCACACAGTTGCCGGCACAGGGCTGCACAGGCGTTGCGGGTAAGCTCGTTGGCGAGCGGCAGCGCACTGGCCAGATCCGCATCCGCAATCAGTACTGCGTTGCTCGCCGCGCCGATGACTACCGGGCATTCGAAGTAGGTTTCGTAACAGTCGGCGGTGGCAGGTCGCGATAGCGCCAGCTCCACCCGCAGCGGTACAAAGGGGCGCTGCAGCAACTCACCGAAGATACGCTTCCAGACTGCCAGCCCGCGCTCGGCAACCATATCCTGCGCATCCCGCGGCAGCACACTGTGGTCCAGACTCATGCGCACGCCACCGTCAAACGGCTGCAGCTGAACCGGACAGATCGACAGCGTCAGTTCACGAAACTGGGTACTGACCACCAGTGCCTCATGCAGATTGCGACAGGCCAGCATGGTGTAGCCGAGCAGCCCCAGACTGGTCAGTTGGTAACGACTGCCCACCAGCAGCCCAAGACCGGGTTCCGGCGCCAGCGCCACCAGATTGCGAATCACGGCTAACTCCTGCCAGCGCTGTATCCGGGCTCCAGCACTCAGCACACCTTCGTCCAACCCACTGCCCTGCAGACAGGCCTCGACGGAGCAGCCAATACTGTGAGCCGTGTTCAGCAGGTGGCGCACGTTGGTGGCATCACGCACTTCACGCCAGTTCATACAACCTCGTGGCAGTTATTATCATGTCATGGCAGAAATTATCATGGATAGCCACCTCGCACAGGCGCAATCTTGCCTGGCAGAACAAAAACATCAACAACAAGACAGACCACTGCAGGTAACAGCCATGCCCGAATTTTTTTACACCACGGCAAAAAACAACCAGGCCCGCTCCAGCAACCATTTCCGCACCGTACCGGTGGCCGGCTCACTGGGTGCAGACATCCACGACATCGACCTCAACACCCTCAGCGAGGCCGGTCAGGCAGATCTCCGCCAAGCCCTCATGGACCACGGCGTACTCTTTATTCGGGACCAGAACCTGAGCGTCAAACAGCTCGAAGCCGTGACTCTGCGTTTCGGCGAGTTCGGCAAGGAACCTTATGTGCAGCCGATGGCCGATCATCCGCATGTGGTGCATGTGCTCAAAGAAGCCGGCGAGGGCAGCCCATTCGTGTTTGGTGGTGCCTGGCACAGCGACTGGTCATTCCAGGAGCGACCGCCGGCCTTCACCCTGCTGTACGGCCACAATGTGCCGGAAAGCGGCGGCGACACCCTGTTCAACAACATGTACCTGGCCTGCGAGTGGCTGTCTCCAACCCTGCGCAATCTGCTGCGCCAGCTCGACGGCATCCACACCCCCGAGTTCGGTTACGGCCCTAAGGCCGCACACAACGCCGGCATCGAGAACATGCAGATCCGCTTCGGCGACAACGTCGATGAGGATGTCCGTACCCACCCGATGATCACCCGCCATCCGGAAACCGGTCGCGAGGTGCTGTTCGCCAACCCGGCCTACACCCTCGGTATCGCCGGTATGAAACCGGAGGAATCACGCCCGCTGCTCGACTACCTGTTCAGCGTTGCCGCTGCTCCGGCCTTTACTTGCCGCATGCGCTGGACCCCGGGCACACTGGCGATCTGGGATAACCGCTGCGTATGGCATCAGCCCATCTCGGACTACTTCGGCAAGCGCCGCGAGATGTTCCGCACCACGGTTGTTGGCGAAAAACCGAGCCGAGGAGAAACGGCATGAGTCACATCGAACAGGCCGCAGAGGCGCTGCTGGAAGCACGCGCCAGCGGCAAACCACGCGGCCCGGTCGCTAGCGAATATGCATTGACCGACCTGGCGTCAGCCTACGCTGTACAAAACGCGCTGATTAGCCGACAGCTTCAGGGCGAGCGCCCGGCCGGTTACAAGTTGGGGCTGACCGATGCCCGCGCCCGCCAGGCCCTTGGCGTGGCAGAACCGCTGCGCGGCGTACTGCTGACAGCCAACGAATATCAGACCGGAACGACACTGCAGCATGCGGACTTTATCGCGCCGCGACTGGAGATCGAGGTTGCGATGCGCCTGGCCCGCGATATCGAAGACCCGCTGGCCGATCGCGCCGACCTGATCGCGGCGCTCGAAGGCGTGATGCCCGCGCTGGAGGTTTGCGACTCAGCCTTTGAGGGCTGGCCGAAGTCTCTGGCTGATGCGGTCGCAGACAACCTGTCCTTTGGTGCCCACGTGCTGGGCCAGTGCGTTGCAGCCGACAGCGTGCAGCTGGATGACCTGCCGGTGGCACTGAAGCTTAACGGCGAACAGGTGGGCAACGGCAATACCTCAAGCTGCATGGGCAACCCACTGGACGCGGCGCTCTGGCTGATCAATCAAATGGTCACTGCCGGACAGCAACTGCGCAGCGGTGATGTGATCATGACCGGCGCGCTGGCCGGAATGCAGCCGGTTGCCGCCGGCGATCTGGCCGAAGTGGAGATGGGCGCGCTGGGCAGTGTGAGCTGCCGCTTCAGCGCCTGAGCACACTGGGCACGGCCATCAACGCCGTGCCCTGCTCAAATCGCAGGCAAGAAAAAACCCCGCCGAGGCGAGGTTTTGCAGAATGGTCCTGATCATCCCTAATACGAAGTGCCTCCGAGGCACTGTCCCTGTTCCCTGTTGTTCTGGTCGCTTCCTGCGATGCTCCTAGCGCGATTGATAGTACGCAGCATCGCAGGGTGTGCACATAGGCCAACGCCAGCACAACGCGTAAGCAAATGCTTACATCAATTCAGCAGGCCACCGGCAGGGTCGGTGGCCTGCTCCGGCTCAACCCTTGTGATACCCGGTAACGCGCTCAACCTCGTCCTTGGATCCCAGGAACACGGCAACACGCTGGTGCAGCGACTCCGGCTGAATATCGAGAATGCGCTGGTGACCATTGGTGGCAGCACCGCCAGCCTGCTCGATCAGCATCGACATCGGGTTGGCTTCGTACATCAGCCGCAACTTGCCCGGCTTTTCCGGCTCGCGGGCATCGCGCGGGTACATGAACACACCGCCGCGGGTCAGGATACGATGCACGTCGGCGACCATGGCGGCGATCCAACGCATGTTGTAGTTCTTCTCCAGCGGACCTTCCTTGCCCGCCAACAGCTCGGCTACATAGCGCTTGACCGGCTCTTCCCAGTGACGCTGGTTGGACATGTTGATGGCGAACTCAGCGGTGCTGGCAGGTACTTTCATGTTCTCGTGGGTCAGCACGAAGCTACCCATCTCCCGGTCCAGGGTAAAGCCCATCACACCGTCGCCCAAGGTCAGTACCAGCATGGTCTGCGGACCGTAGATCGCGTAACCGGCAGCCACCTGCTCGGTACCCGGCTGCAGGAAGGCCTGCTCATCCAGACTCCCGGTCTGCTCCACATACTTGTCGGGACAGCGCAGTACCGAGAAGATGGTACCGACCGAGACGTTGACGTCGATGTTGCTTGAACCATCCAGCGGATCAAACACCAGCAGGTAAGCGCCCTTCGGATACTGACCCGGAATCTGGTAGGCGTTGTCCATTTCCTCGGACGCCATGCCGGCCAGGTGACCGCCCCACTCATTTGCTTCAAGCAGGATCTCGTTGGAGATCACGTCCAGCTTCTTCTGCACCTCACCCTGAACGTTCTCGGTGCCCATGCTGCCCAGCACACCACCAAGGGCGCCCTTGGATACTGCATGGCTGATTTCCTTACAGGCACGTGCCACCACCTCGATGAGAAAACGCAGATCGGCGGGGGTGTTGTGGCTGCGCGTCTGTTCGATCAGGTAGCGGCTGAGAGATACACGGGACATGAGCAAGCTCCGGAGAGAAAAGTAAAATCGCGCACAGTTTACCCGCTCCGGGAGCGCTTCGCCTCCTGAATACTCCCCGGCGGCGGCAACAAGGCTGCGCAGAAACTAAAAAGCCCCGCCGAAGCGGGGCTTTTTACTGCACCGTCAGACTCAGAACTGAGCTTCGTCGAGCAGGAACAGCGACTCGCTGCCAGCCTTGACCGACGCAGTCAGCGAGTGAATACGCGGCAGCAGACGCGCGAAGTAGAAACGCGCAGTGCCCAGCTTGCTCACGTAGAACTCGTCTTCTGCCTGCTTGGCCAATGCGGTACGCGCCATCAGTGCCCACATGTAGGCATAGGCGGTGTAACCGAAGGCCTGCAGATACTCGACCGATGCGGCGCCAATTTCATTCGGGTTGTTCTTGGCGTTCTCAATCACCCACGCAGTCAGCTCATCGAGGTTGCCGATGGCCGCTTCCAGCGGGCCGGTGAACTCGCCCAGAGCAGCGTCAGCGCTGGCGATGAAGGCTTTGACCTCATCGCTGAAGTGCTTGTAGAAGGCGCCACCGCTACCAACGATTTTGCGACCCATCAGGTCCAGCGACTGAATGCCGTTGGTGCCTTCATAGATCTGGGTAATGCGGCAGTCACGGATCAGTTGCTCCTGGCCCCACTCACGGATGAAACCGTGGCCGCCAAAGATTTGCTGACCGTGAACGGTGGTTTCCAGACCCATGTCGGTCAGGAACGCCTTGGCAACCGGCGTCAGCAGGGCTACCAGTTCCTGGGCACGGGCGCGCACTTCCTTGTCTTCGCTGTACTTGGCGGTATCCAGCTGCATGGCAACATAGCTGGAGAACGCACGGCCGCCTTCGTTCAGCGCCTTCATGGTCAGCAGCATGCGACGCACGTCGGGGTGAACAATGATTGGGTCAGCGGCCTTGTCCTTGGCAACCGGGCCGGTCGGCGCGCGGCTCTGGATGCGGTCACGGGCGTATTCGATGGCGTTCTGGTAGGAGCGTTCACCCAGCGACAGACCCTGAATACCCACACCCAGACGCTCGTAGTTCATCATGGTGAACATCGCGTTGAGGCCCTTGTTCGGCTCATCAACGATCCAACCGGTAGCACCGTCGAAGTTCATCACACAGGTAGCCGAGGCCTTGATACCCATCTTGTGCTCGATGGAGCCGCAGGACAGGGAGTTCTTCTCACCCAGCGAACCATCGTCATTGACCATGACCTTGGGCACCAGGAACAGGGAAATCCCCTTCGGACCGGCCGGTGCATCAGGCAGCTTGGCCAGTACCAGGTGGATGATGTTCTCGGTCAGGTCGTGCTCACCACCGGTGATAAAGATCTTGGTACCGCTGATCTTGTAGCTGCCGTCAGCCTGCGGCTCGGCCTTGGTACGGATGATGCCCAGATCAGTACCGGCGTGCGGCTCGGTCAGACACATGGAGCCCGCCCAGGTACCGGAGTACATGTTCGGCAGGTACTTTTCCTTAAGCTCTTGGCTGGCGTGATTGAGGATCGAGAGGCAGGCGCCGGAGGTCAGCATCGGATACAGACCGAAGGACAGGTTGGCGGAGTTGACCATTTCTTCGACCTGAGCACCGATCACCTTCGGCATGCCCATGCCGCCGAACTCGGGAGCACCGCCCACGCCCACCCAGCCACCTTCGGCGTAGGTGCGATAGGCTTCCGGGAAACCGGCCGGTGTAGTCACGACGCCGTCGTTCCAGGAGCAGCCCTCTTCGTCGCCAGAGCGGTTCAGCGGTGCAACGACACCGCCGGTTACCTTGCCGGCTTCTTCCAGGATGGCTACAGCGGTCTCTTCGTCCACCACTTCAGCCAGGCCCGGCAATTGTGCCCAGAGCTTGGAAACCTCAAAAACTTCATTGAGAACGAAGCGCATGTCGCGCAGGGGAGCTTTATAGTCAGCCATGGATATCTCCTCGTGGTTCGGTGCCGGTTCAGACCGGCGCAGGCGGGAGATTGTATATCGACAACAAAAAAACCTATAGCGTCTTTTTATGACTTTTCATTATTGATTGGTCACCATAAACAACATTACTTAAGGCAGGGTCAGGCTAGCCGCCGCCTGACGCGCAATAAAAAACCCCGGCATGGCCGGGGTTCTTTATTCAGATCAGCGAACCGATCAGAACTGCTCGACGGCGATATCCATCAGACTGGATGCACCGGCGGTCAGCGCTTCGGCGTGGGCCTGAGCGCGCGGCAGCAGACGTTGATAGAAGAACGCCTGAGTCGCCAGCTTGCCTTTGTAGAAGTCCACTTCGGTGCTGCCGGCCTCCAGTTTGGCCTGGGCAACCAGTGCCATCTTCAGCCAGAAGTACGCGTGCACGACGTAGCCGGAGAACGCCAGGTAATCAACCGCTGCAGCGCCCACTTCTTCCGGGTTCTGCATGGCTTTCATGCCTACGGACGTGGTCAGCTCGCCCCACTGGGCATTCAGCTGGGCCAGTTTCTTGGCGTACTCGCCGAACGCAGCATTGCCTTCGACTTCCTTGCACAGCAGGTGAACCTGCTTGGTGAACGCCTTCAGCAGCTTGCCCTGGCTACCCAGCACCTTGCGACCCAGGAGGTCGAGCGCCTGAATGCCGTTGGTGCCTTCGTAGATCGGCGCGATACGGCAGTCGCGTACCTGCTGCTCCTGGCCCCACTCACGGATGAAGCCGTGACCGCCAAACACTTGCTGACCCAGCAGGGTCGCTTCCAGACCGGTATCGGTCATGAAGGCCTTGCAGATCGGCGTCAGGAAGGCCAGCTGGGCCTCGGCGTCGGCGCGGGCTTCTTCGCTCGCGTAGTGGGCCTGATCCAGCAGGCTGGCAGTATAGTAGGCCAGCGCGCGGTTACCTTCGTTGAACGCCTTCATGGTCAGCAGCATGCGACGCACGTCAGGGTGAACGATGATCGGATCAGCCGCCTTCTCAGGAGCAGCCGGGCCTTTCAGCGAACGCATCTGCAGACGGTCCTTGGCATACGCCAGAGCTGACTGATAGGACGCTTCACCGTGACACAGGCCCTGCATGCCGGTACCCAGACGGGCGTGGTTCATCATGGTGAACATGCAGTTCAGACCCTTGTTGATGTCACCGATCAGGAAGCCGGTAGCATCGTCAAAGTTCATCACACAGGTTGCGGAAGCCTTGATGCCCATTTTGTGCTCGATGGAGCCGCAGACCAGGCTGTTGCGCTCGCCCACTTCACCGTTCGCATCCGGCAGGAACTTGGGAACGATGAACAGGGAGATACCCTTGGTGCCAGCTGGCGCGTCGGGCAGCTTGGCCAGCACCAGGTGGACGATGTTTTCAGACATGTCGTGCTCACCGCACGAGATGAAGATCTTGGTGCCGGTGACCTTGTAGGTGCCGTCTGCCTGCGGTACTGCGCGGGTCTTGACCAGACCGAGATCGGTACCGCAATGCGGCTCCGTCAGACACATGGTGCCGGTCCAGGTGCCGGGGGTCAGTTTGCTCAGGTACAGGTCTTTCTGCTCCTGGGTACCGTGTGCAGCGATCGCCGCAGCACAGCCGTGGGACAGCCCCGGGTACATGCTGAAGGAGTAGTTTGCGGAGGCAACCATCTCGGCGATGATCAGACCAAGCGAAGACGGCAGACCCTGCCCGCCGTATTCCGGCGAAGCGGTCATGGAACCCCAGCCGTTTTCGCAGTAGGCCTGATAGGCTTCCTTGAAGCCCTTCGGCGTGGTGACCACACCATTTTCGATGTGGCAGCCTTCTTCGTCACCAGTGCGGTTCAGCGGAGACAGCACCTGATTGGTAAACTTGGCACCCTCTTCGAGAATGGCGCTGACCAGATCCGGGGTGGCGTCTTCCAGACCGTATGCAGCGTAGCTGCCGGTCATGTCCAGCAGCTCGTCCATGACGAAGCGCATATCGCGCAAAGGGGCGTTATATTCAGGCATGTCGACTCTCCAAAGGGCAGCCAGTCACTGCTGGCAGCATGATTTCATACAGGTGTTTGAACACTAGGGATGCACGCCCTTGCGGTCAAGGTTTTGGCCAGTCCATTACCCCGCCTGATGGAGGACCATAACACCGGAAGCATCCTGCGGTAGCATAGGCACTGCATCCATTGCCCCCGGGAACCCGCCGTGTCCACTCTGGCCGATCTGCACTTCGACAACCGCTTCGCTGCGCTGGGCGATACGTTCTCCAGCAAGGTCATGCCTGATCCGCTGCACAATCCACGACTGGTGGTATGCAGCGAGGACGCCTTGCAACTACTAGATCTGGATCCGACGGAGGCCAGCGACCCGCTATTCACCGAGCTGTTTTCCGGCCACAAGCTATGGAGCACTGCTGAGCCGCGGGCGATGGTTTACTCCGGCCATCAGTTCGGCGCCTACAACCCGCAACTCGGCGATGGTCGCGGCCTGTTGCTGGGCGAAGTGGTGAACCAGGCTGGTGAACACTGGGATCTGCACCTCAAGGGGGCCGGCAGTACGCCCTACTCGCGCATGGGTGACGGCCGTGCGGTGCTGCGCTCGTCGATCCGCGAGTTCCTCGCCAGCGAAGCGCTGCATGCGCTCGGCATCCCAACCAGCCGCGCCCTGTGCGTGACCGTCGGCGACAACCCGGTCTACCGCGAACGCGAGGAGCGTGGCGCTATGCTGCTGCGCTTGGCGCGCTCGCACATTCGCTTCGGCCACTTCGAATACTTCTATTACACCCGCAAGCACGACGAACTGCGCCAACTGCTCGATTTCACCCTCGACACCTGCTACCACGACTGCCGCAACCAGCCGGAACCCGAGCTGGCGATGTTTCGCGCCGTACTCAAGCGCACCGCCAGAATGATCGCCCACTGGCAGGCCTCGGGCTTCTGTCACGGGGTGATGAACACCGACAACATGTCGATTCTGGGAATCACCTTCGACTTCGGCCCCTATGCCTTCCTCGACGCCTTCGATGCCCGCCACGTCTGCAACCACTCTGATCACGAAGGGCGTTATGCCTTCCACCGCCAGCCATTGATCGCACAGTGGAATGTCGCCTGCCTGGCGCAAGCGCTAACCCCGTTCATCGCCGTCGATACGCTGAAAGCCGAGCTGGCTCAATTCATACCAACATTTGAGCAGCACTATCTGGCACTGATGCGCCGCCGCCTGGGCTGGGGCGACGCCCGTGCAGAAGACGCAGAGCAGCTGGACGCGCTGCTGCAACTGATGCAGACCAGCGGCGCCGATTACCACCTGAGCCTGCGCAAGCTGGCCGAAGACAACCCGCTGGTACGCGACCACTTCATCGACCGCAGCGCCTTCGACAGCTGGCTGCGAGAGCATCAAGCGCGTTGCCAGGCCAGCACGCGCGAGCGCCAGGCCGCCAACCCGCTCTACGTATTGCGCAACTACCTGGCGCAAAACGCCATCGCCGCAGCCGAGCAGGACGATTTTGATGAGGTGCGCCGCCTGCACCATATCCTGCGCCGGCCATTCGAAACGCAAGCAGGAGCCGATGCGTACGCAGCCATGCCACCAGACTGGGGCAAACACTTGGAAATCAGCTGCTCCTCCTGATCCTGATTGTTGCAACGCTTATTCCTCACAAGCATATAAAAATCAGTTTTTGTACTTGGACAAATATAGCTCCGCCTCTTAATGTGACGCCCAGCCTGGGTCCGCGTCCGGACCCTCACGAGAGAGTTCGGTAACCGATGAGCTGGGATTCGCTGCCACTGATTGGCGTGGCACTGCTGCTGTGCTGGGTTTTCTACGCCTTCGCGCGGGAAAAGTTCAGCCCCGACGTGGTGGTCGGTATCGCCGTGGCCGTCCTGCTGGTCAGCCAACTGCTGACGCCCTCCGAAGTGCTTGGCGTACTGTCCAACAGCGCCCCCATCACCATCGCCTGCATGTTCATCCTGTCTGCCGCACTGGAACGCACTGGCTGCGTGGAGACGCTGGGTAACTGGCTGTCACGCATGGGCGGCGGCAGTCAGTGGCGCACCCTGTTCAGCCTGATGATGACCGCCCTGCTGCTGTCGACCTTTATCAACAACACCCCGGTGGTCGCGATTCTCACGCCGGTCGCCATCGCCCTGGCAACGGGCGTCGGCAGCAAGCCATCGAAAATGCTGATCCCGCTGTCCTACGCCACCATCTTTGGCGGCACCATGACCATGATCGGCACCTCGACCAACATCCTGGTCGACGGCGTGGCCCGGCAGATGGGCATGGAGCCCTTCGGCATGTTCGAGATCACCCTGCCCGGGCTGATACTGGCCGGCATCGGCATGGCCTTCGTGTTGCTGATTGGTCACCGCCTGCTGCCGGAGCGCGAAAGCCTGTCGCGCCAGCTGCGCCCGGATCAGTCCCGTACCTTTATGACCGAGTTGCTGGTGCCGCACGACTCGCCGGTGATTGGCCAGACCATCAGTCAGGCCAACCTGAATGGCAACAGCGGCATCCGGGTGCTGAAAATCTTCCGTGGCGACGACGAGCTGTCGACCCCGCTCAACGACACTCGGCTGCTGGCCGGCGACCGGCTGGTGCTGCACGCCGGCATGCGCGACTTCGTCGAGCTGCGTCAGAACGGCCTGTTGGCGATCAACCGCCCGGACAGCTTCGAGACCATTTCGACCCGCGACGTGATGCTGGCCGAGGCCATCGTCGGCCGCAACTCGCGCTACAGCCACCGCCCGATGCGCGACCTCAACCTGACGGCACGCTACGGTATTCACGTACTGGCAGTGCATCGCCATAACGAGAATATTCAGGACAACCTGGACGACTTCGAGCTGCAATTCGGCGACGTGATGCTGGTCGAGGGCACGCCCGCGCAGATCAAGAAGTTTGCCGACAATGGCGAACTGATCAGCCTCAACTCGGTACAGGAACGCGCCTACCGCCGCGACAAGGCGCCGATTGCCATTGCTGCCGTGCTGGCCGTGATGGTGCTGGCCGCATTCAAGGTCATGCCGATTGAGGGGCTGGCGATGATCGCCGCCGCGCTGGTCGTCGCCACCGGCTGTCTGGATACCGAAGACGCCTACAAGGCCATCGACTGGCGCATCCTGACGCTGATCTTCGGCATGTTGGCGATCAGCATCGCGATGAACAAGGTCGGCCTGGTCGACACCGTGGTTAGCCACGTGATGACCCTGTCACCGCTGCTCGGCCCGCTGTTCATGCTGTCGTTCATCTACCTGCTGACCTCGGTTCTCACCGAGGTGGTCAGTAACAACGCGGTAGCGGTATTGGTCACCCCGATTGCCATCGGCGTTGCCCAGCAGCTGGGCGCCGACCCTCGCCCATTCGTCGTCGCCGTCATGTTCGCTGCCAGCGCCAGTTTCGCCACCCCGATCGGCTACCAGACCAACACCTTCGTCTACAGCGCTGGCGGCTACCGTTTCGCCGACTTCATGCGTATCGGCGTGCCGCTGAACCTGATCATGTGGGCAGCCGGCTCGCTGATCATTCCGCTCGTCTGGCCGCTGTTTCCCTAGCGCGCGCTGGCGCGCGCGAGCTGCAAGCTGCAAGCTGCAAGCTGCAAGCTGCAAGCTGCAAGCGCAGTCAGGATGAATTGGCCTACAGGCAGTCAAACGCTTTTTAGCATTCAGGGTGCTATCCCAACCACAAGAAAACCCGCGCGATTCAACACCGCGCGGGTTTTGCTTGTGGCTTGTGGCTCAGCTCCCGCAAAGCGGGAGGTGACTAAAGCGAAGCGTCGAGCGCCTGCGACAGATCGGCGAGGATATCGTCGATATGTTCGATACCGATCGACAGGCGCACCATGTCACGCGGCACACCGGCCTTGGCCAGCTCCTCGTCGTTCAGCTGACGGTGGGTAGTGGATGCCGGGTGGCAGGCCAGTGACTTGGCGTCGCCGATGTTGACCAGTCGCACCACCAGGTTGAGCGCGTCGATAAAGCGCGCACCGGCTTCCTGGCCGCCCTTGATCCCGAACGACAGTACCGACGCCGGCTTGCCGCCCATATAGCGCTTGGCCAGGGCGTGCTCGGGGTGATCTTCCAGTCCGGCGTACTGCACCCAGGCGACCTGCGGGTGGTTCTTCAGGAATGCCGCCACCGCCATCGCGTTGTCGCAGTGGCGCTCCATGCGCAGCGCCAGCGTTTCCAGCCCCTGCAGGATCATGAAGGCGTTGAACGGCGACAGTGCCGCGCCCATGTTGCGCAGCGGCACAACGCGACAGCGACCAATAAAGGCGGCCGGGCCGAAGGCCTCGGTGTAGACCACGCCGTGATAGGACGGGTCGGCGGTATTGAGCAGCGGGAAACGTTCCGCGTTCTCGGCCCACGGGAAGCAGCCACCATCGACAACGATGCCGCCCAGAGTGGTACCGTGACCGCCCATATATTTGGTCAGCGAGTGGACCACGATGTCCGCGCCGTGCTCAAACGGGCGGCACAGCGCCGGTGTGGCCACGGTGTTATCGACGATCAGCGGGACGCCGTGGCGGTGAGCCGCGTCGGCCAGCGCCTGAATGTCGATGACGTTACCGGACGGGTTGCCGATGGATTCGCAGAACACCGCCTTGGTGCGTGCATCAATCAGGCTTTCCAGCGCGGCGATGTCGTCGTGGGAAGCAAAGCGGGTCTCGATGCCCTGACGCGGCAGGGTGTGGGCAAACAGGTTGTAGGTGCCGCCATACAGCTTGGCCACCGACACGATATTGTCGCCGGCTTCAGCCAGCGTCTGGATCGCGTAGGTAATCGCGGCCATGCCGGAGGCAACGGCCAGCGCACCGACACCGCCCTCGAGCGCGGCAACCCGCTGCTCCAGCACATCGTTGGTCGGGTTCATGATGCGGCTGTAGATGTTGCCCGGCACCTTCAGGTCGAACAGGTCGGCACCGTGCTGGGTATTGTCAAAGGAGTACGAGGTGGTCTGGTAGATCGGCACGGCCACCGCGTGGGTGTTCGGGTCTGGGGTGTAGCCGGCGTGAATGGCGAGCGTTTCAAGCTTCATTGCGCTGTCCTTGTTGTCGAGTTGTTCAAGCCCAGCGCCGAGCATGCAGAAGGAAGTCCGAACGGTCAATCCGGACAGGCGTGACTTATTGACTCTCGATGTGATCGTGCAACGCCATGAACTGCTGAGTCAGCTTGTGCCGACCGTCAAGGAAGATCAGCGGAGTGGCTGCTTCATGCGACTCGCGCATGCGTACCGAGCTGTTCAGGTGCACAGGCAGCACCGGCAACCCCTCGGCGATCAGTTCATCAAGCATCTTCTGCGGCAGCGCCGCACGCGGCTGGAACTGGTTGACGACAATACCTTCAACCGCCAGATCCTCGTTATGCTCTTCACGCACGTCTTCCAACTCGCTCAGCAGACCGTAGAGCGCCTGCCGGGAGAAGCTGTCGCAGTCGAACGGGATCAGCACGCGGTCCGAGGCAATCAGCGCCGACATGGTGTAGAAGTTGAACGCCGGGGCGGTGTCGATGTAGATCCGCTCGTAGTTGTCCTTGAGGTCGTTCAGCAACTTGCGCAGCTTCTGGATCTTGTAGCGCGACTCCAGCTTGTGCTGCAGCTCAGCCAGCTCGGGGCTGGCCGGCATCAACCATAAGTTCTCGAACGGCGTCTCGGTGACGAAGTTCTCGGCCTTCTTGCTGAACAGTCCGCTGGACAGGGTCTGGGCGAAGAAGTCGGCGATGGTGGTATCGATGTCCGCCATCCGTTCACCCAGCAGGTAGTGACTAGAGTTAGCCTGCGGATCCAGATCAATCACCAGGGTCTTGTAGCCCGCCGCAGCGCTGACCGCGGCGAGGTTGCAGGCGATGCTGGACTTACCGACACCGCCCTTCTGGTTGAAAACTACCCTGCGCATACGCCTTCTCCTTGTTCAGTCGCTCCCGCCGTGCGCCATCTTGGCGCAGGAATCGTCAGACCACGATAGCATTCGGATCGTGATAGATCGCTGACAATTCGTGTACCGCTTCGATGAAGGCACCGGCGTGAGCCGGATCGACCTCGGGTGTAATGCCGTGGCCCAGGTTGAACACATGACCGCTGCCCTTACCGTAACTGGCCAGGATGCGCGCAACCTCAGCGCGAATCGCCGCCGGCTTGGCGTACAGCACAGTCGGGTCCATGTTGCCCTGCAATGCAACCTTTGCACCAACCCGCGAACGGGCAACGCCAATGTCCATGGTCCAGTCCAGACCCAGCGCGTCGGCACCAGCATCGGCGATGCTTTCCAGCCACAGGCCGCCGTTCTTGGTAAACAGGATAACCGGAATCTTGCGACCCTCATGCTCACGAATCAGGCCGGCAACGATCTTGCGCATGTAGGCCAGCGAGAACTTCTGGTAGGCATCGGCAGACAGGTTGCCGCCCCAGGTATCAAAAATCTGCACCGCCTGGGCTCCAGCGAGAATCTGGCCGTTGAGGTAACTGGTAACAGACTGGGCGAGCTTGTCCAGCAGCAGGTGCATGGCTTCCGGCTGGTCGTACAGCATGGCCTTGGTCTTGCGGAAATCCTTGGAGGAGCCGCCCTCGACCATGTAGGTCGCCAGCGTCCAGGGGCTGCCGGAAAAGCCAATCAGCGGCACCCGGCCGTTCAGTTCACGGCGAATGGTGCGCACTGCGTCCATGACGTACCCAAGGTCCTGCTCCGGATCGGGAACCGGCAGGGCTTCAATATCGGCCAGGCTGTTAATCACCTTGCGAAAGCGCGGGCCTTCGCCGGTCTCAAAGTACAGCCCTTGGCCCATGGCATCTGGGATGGTCAGGATATCGGAGAACAGAATGGCTGCGTCCAGCGGGTAGCGATCCAGCGGCTGCAGGGTGACCTCGCAGGCCATCTCCGGATTCATGCACAGCCCCATAAAGTCACCCGCCCGTGCACGCGAGGCGCGATACTCCGGCAGATAGCGGCCAGCCTGACGCATCATCCACACAGGGGTGACATCTACCGGCTGACGCATCAGCGCGCGCAGGAAACGATCATTCTTGAGTTCGGTCATGGGGGCACATCCAGTCGAAAAAGTCAGCGGCCATTGTAGCGGCAATTGCAGGCAAAGATCAGCGAGTGAAACAACAAGGGCGCCCGGAGGCGCCCTTGCATGTGTGACTGGTTGTCACACCTCGAGGAAGTCGAGGATACCCTCGGCAGCCTGACGGCCTTCAAAGATCGCCGTTACCACCAGATCAGAGCCGCGCACCATATCGCCGCCGGCAAAGATCTTCGGGTTGCTGGTCTGGAACTTGTACTGACCTTGCTCAGGCGCAATCACGCGGCCCTGGCTGTCAGTCTCGACGTTCTTGTCAGCAAACCAGTCTGCCGGGCTCGGACGGAAACCGAAGGCAATAACCACGGCGTCTGCCGGCAGCACTTCTTCGGAACCCGGAATCGGCTCGGGACTGCGGCGACCGCGGGCGTCCGGCTCACCCAGACGGGTTTCCACCACCTTGACGCCTTCAACCTTGTCTTCGCCGACAATCGCAATCGGCTGACGGTTGAACAGGAACTTCACGCCCTCATCCTTGGCGTTCTTCACTTCCTTGCGCGAACCCGGCATGTTGGCTTCGTCACGACGGTAGGCGCAGGTCACGGCGGTCGCACCCTGGCGAATGGACGTGCGGTTACAGTCCATAGCGGTATCACCACCACCGAGGACAACCACCTTCTTGCCCTTCATGTCGATGAAGTCATCAGCCGATTTCTCGAACCCGAGATTGCGGTTAACGTTGGCAATGAGGAAGTCCAGCGCATCGTAGACGCCCGGCAGGTCTTCACCCGGGAAGCCGCCCTTCATGTAGGTGTAGGTACCCATGCCCATGAACACCGCGTCGTACTCGGCCAGCAGATCGTCGATCATGACGTCCTTGCCGATCTCGGTGCTCAGGCGGAACTCGATACCCATGCCTTCGAACACTTCACGGCGGCGTGACAGCACACTCTTCTCCAGCTTGAACTCCGGGATACCGAAGGTCAGCAGGCCACCGATTTCCGGATAGCGGTCGAATACCACCGGGCTGACACCGGCACGGGCCAGCACGTCAGCACAGCCGAGACCGGCCGGGCCGGCACCGATGATGGCGACACGCTTACCGGTCGGCACCACGCCCGACATGTCAGGACGCCAGCCCATGGCGAAGGCGGTGTCGGTGATGTATTTCTCGACCGAGCCGATGGTAACCGCGCCAAAGCCGTCGTTCAGGGTACAGGCGCCTTCACACAGGCGATCCTGCGGGCAAACGCGGCCGCAGACTTCCGGCAAGGTGTTGGTCTGGTGCGACAGTTCGGCGGCTTCGAGGATGTTGCCCTCGGACACCAGCTTCAGCCAGTTCGGAATAAAGTTGTGCACGGGGCACTTCCATTCGCAGTACGGATTACCGCAGCCGAGGCAGCGATGCGCCTGCTCGGACGCCGCTTCCGGCTTGAACTGCTCGTGAATCTCGACGAACTGGGTCTTGCGCGCGCGCAGCGGGCGCTTCTTGGGATCTTCACGACCTACATCGATAAACTGGAAGTCGTTGTTCAAACGGTCTGCCATATCTCAACCTCTAAACTGCAACGGCGGTTTGATCACGCCACTGCAAGACTCATCAGGGCCAGCAACAGGCTGGGCGCTCAGCGGCGCGGCAGCCTGCCTGCGGCGGCTTTATTGTGGGTTCGCACGCGTGGTAGTCAGCAGGGCACGCAGACTTGCGGCCTTTGGCTTGACCAGCCAGAAGCGGCGGATGTAGTCGTCCAGGTTGTCGAGTACCTCGGCACCCCATGCACTAGCGGTCTCGGCAACATACTCGGTCAGCACCTGGGTCAGGTGGCTGCGGTACATTTCCATCGACTCATTGCTGATGCGGTGCATCTCGACCAGCTCATGGTTCAGCTTGTCGAAGAACGCATTATCCATGTCCAGCACGTAGGCAAAGCCGCCAGTCATACCGGCACCGAAGTTGTGGCCGGTGCCGCCGAGTACGCAAACCATACCGCCAGTCATGTACTCGCAGCAGTGGTCGCCAGCGCCTTCGATAACCGCGTGGGCGCCGGAGTTGCGCACTGCGAAGCGCTCGCCAGCCACACCGGCTGCGAACAGCTTGCCACCGGTGGCACCGTACAGACAGGTGTTACCGATAATCGAGGTCTGCTCCGAGCGGAACGGACTACCCTTCGGCGGCACAATGGTCAGCTTGCCGCCGGTCATGCCCTTACCGACGTAGTCGTTGGCATCGCCTTCCAGATACATGTGCAGACCACCGGCGTTCCAGACGCCGAAGCTCTGACCGGCGGTGCCAGTCATACGGAAGGTGATCGGCGCAGTGACCATGCCCTGGTTGCCGTGCACCTTGGCAATCTCGCCGGATACACGAGCACCGATGGAACGGTCACAGTTGGTCAGTGACAGCTCGAACTCGCCACCGGTGCGGCCATCGATGGCAGCGCGCGCCATTTCAACCATCTTCTCGGCAGTCAGGCCCTTGTCGAACGGCTCGTTACGCGGCGATTCGCAGAACTGCGGCTTGTCGGCAGACACGTCCTTGCTGAACAGCAGCGGCTCGAGATCCAGGTTTTGCTGCTTGGCAGTCGTGCCCGGCAAGATCTCCAACAGATCGGTACGGCCGATCAGCTCTTCCAGACTACGCACGCCCAGCTTAGCCAGCCACTCGCGAGTTTCCATAGCCACGTAGGTGAAGAAGTTCATTACCATCTGCACTGTGCCAATGTAGTGGTTGTCGCGCAGATGCTGGTTCTGGGTCGCAACACCGGTCGCGCAGTTGTTCAGGTGGCAGATACGCAGGTATTTGCAGCCCAGGGCGATCATCGGCGCGGTACCAAAGCCGAAGCTCTCGGCACCGAGGATCGCCGCTTTGACCACGTCCAGACCGGTCTTCAGACCACCGTCGGTCTGTACCCGGACCTTGCCACGCAGGTCGTTGCCGCGCAGGGTCTGATGGGCTTCGGACAGGCCTAGCTCCCATGGGGAGCCGGCGTAGCGGATGGAGGTCAGCGGCGAGGCGCCGGTACCACCGTCGTAACCGGAAATGGTGATCAGGTCCGCATAGGCCTTGGCCACACCAGCAGCGATGGTGCCAACGCCCGGTTCGGATACCAGCTTGACCGAGACCAGCGCCTGCGGGTTGACCTGCTTGAGGTCAAAAATCAGCTGCGACAGATCTTCAATCGAGTAGATGTCGTGGTGCGGCGGCGGCGAAATCAGGGTCACACCCGGCACCGCGTAGCGCAGGCGGGCAATCAGTTCGTTGACCTTACCGCCCGGCAGCTGGCCGCCTTCACCGGGCTTGGCACCCTGGGCAACCTTGATCTGTAGCACTTCCGCGTTGACCAGATACTCAGGCGTAACACCGAAACGACCGGAGGCGATCTGCTTGATCTTGGAGGTACGCTCGGTACCGTAACGCTCAGGATCTTCCCCGCCTTCCCCGGAGTTGGAGCGCGCACCCAGACGGTTCATCGCCTCGGCGATCGCCTCGTGCGCCTCGGGAGACAGTGCGCCCAGAGAGATACCGGCGGAGTCAAAGCGTTTGAAGATCGACTCCAGCGGCTCGACGTCATCCAGCGCAATCGCCTGCTGGTCATCGCGCACCTTGAGCAGGTCACGCAGCGCCGCAACCGGACGGCTGTTCACCAGCGCGGCGTACTCCTGATACTTGTCGTAGCTGTCGCCCTGTACCGCGTCCTGAAGCGCGCGAACCACGTCCGGGTTGTAGGCATGGTATTCGCCACCAAACACGAACTTGAGCAAACCACCCTGCTGGATCGACTTGCGCGGATTCCAGGCTTCCTTGGCCAGCAGCGCCTGTTCGGCCTGCAGATCCTGGAAGCGGGCACCCTGAATGCGGCTGGCAACGCCCTTGAAGCAGACATCAACGACTTCGTCGGCCAGACCCACCGCTTCAAACAGCTGGGCGCCACGATAGGACGCGATGGTGGAGATACCCATCTTCGACAGGATCTTCAGCAGGCCCTTGGAAATGCCCTTGCGGTAGTACTTGAAGGTCTCGTACAGGTCGCCGATGACCTCACCAGTGCGGATCAGGTCGCCCAGCACTTCGTAGGCCAGGTACGGGTACACCGCGGTCGCACCGAAGCCGATCAGTACCGCGTAATGGTGCGGGTCACGGGTGGTAGCGGTCTCAACCAGAATGTTGCATTCGCAGCGCAAGCCGATGGCGGTCAGGTGATGGTGCACGGCTCCGACAGCCAGCGCGGCGTGAACCGGCAGCTTGCCCTGTTCGATCGAGCGGTCGCTCAGCACGATCAGGGTCTTGCCTTCACGCACGGCAGCTTCAGCCTGAGCGGCGATATCATTCACCGCAGCGCCCAACAGCGTGCCTTCAGCGACGTTCAGGTCAATCGTGTGACGGGCGAAACCGGGACGAGACTCCAGGTTCATGATCGCGCGCCACTTGGCCGGCGAGATCACCGGCGAGCTGAGGATCGCCCGGTTGGCGTGATCAGCCGTCTCTTCAAAGACGTTGCGCTCGGCCCCCAGACAGGTTTCCAGCGACATAACGATAGCTTCACGCAGCGGGTCAATCGCCGGGTTGGTCACCTGGGCAAACTGCTGACGGAAGTAGTCGTAGACCGAACGCACTCGGCCGGACAGGACAGCCATCGGCGTGTCGTCACCCATCGAGCCGACTGCTTCCTGACCGTTCTCGGCCAGCGGACGCAGCACCTGATCACGCTCTTCGAAGGTGACCTGGAACATCTTCATGTACTGCTTCAGACGTTCGGCAGACAGGAAGTCAGAGCCGTGGTCGCGGTCATCCAGATGCGCCTGGATGCGCACAGCATTTTCCTTCAGCCACTTGCGATACGGGTGACGGGACTTCAGCCTGTTGGCGACGTCGTCGGTGTGCAGCACTTCGCCGGTCTGGGTATCGACGGCCAAAATCTGACCCGGGCCAACACGGCCCTTGCTGATCACATCCTCGGGCTGGTAATCCCAGACACCGATTTCGGAGGCCAGGGTGATGTAGCCGTTCTTGGTGATGACATAACGCGCCGGACGCAGGCCATTACGGTCCAGCAGACAGACCGCGTAGCGACCCTCGGTCAGTACGATACCGGCCGGGCCGTCCCAAGCCTCCATATGCATGGAGTTGTATTCGTAGAACGCGCGCAGATCGGCGTCCATGGTCTCGACGTTCTGCCACGCCGGCGGTACGACCATGCGAATGGCACGGAACAGGTCCATACCACCACAAATCAGCAGTTCGAGCATGTTGTCCATGCTGGAGGAGTCGGAACCGGTGGTGTTAACCAGCGGCGCCAGACTATCCAGATCGGGCATCAGATCATTGGTGAACTTGTGGCGACGCGCCTGGGCCCAGTTACGGTTGGCAGTGATGGTGTTGATTTCACCATTGTGGGCAACCAGACGGAACGGCTGTGCCAACGGCCACTTCGGCAGGGTATTGGTGGAGAAACGCTGGTGGAAAACGCTGATCGCGGTTTCCATGCGGGCATCACCCAGATCGGGATAGAATTTGTCCAGATCGGCCGGCATCATCAGGCCTTTATAGGAAACGACCTTGTGCGACAGACTACAGACGTAGAAGCTGCTGTCGGCCTGCATGGCAATCTCGGCCTTGCGGCGAACATAAAACAGTTTGACGGCAAACTGCTGCTCGTCCAGCCCTTCGCCTGATACGAACACTTGTTCAATGCGCGGCATGCTGCTCAGCGCCAGCGGACCAAGAACAGACGGATCAACCGGCACTTCGCGCCAGCCCAGGCCGGTCAACCGCTGATCACTCAACGCATCGGCAAAGGCCTGCTTGGCAGCGGTGCTGGCGGCCTCATCAGCGCCCATGAACACCATGCCGACGGCGTACTGCTCGGGCAGCTCGACTGCCAGCGCTTCGCGGGCAACTTCACGCAGGAAACGATCCGGCTTTTGAATGAGCAAACCACAACCGTCGCCGGTCTTACCGTCGGCGTTGATGCCACCACGGTGAGTCATGCATGTCAGTGCTTCGATCGCCGTCTGCAGCAGGTGATGACTGGGCTGGCCTTCCATGTGGGCAATCAAGCCGAAACCACAGTTATCCTTGAACTGATCAGGCTGGTATAGACCTGCTTTCATAGGCACTCTCTCAACAAGCTAGTAAATTCGGGCGCGTGCGGCTCCAGACCACGGAAAAATCTGGCGCGGCGCCGGACAAAAGGGGAGTAATTGTACACAGCGGCATGCGCCCCCACAATTTTTTTTGGGGGAAAAATGCCGCTTAAGCGTATTCAAATGTCGTAAATAGGAAACTTTACCGCCTGACTCCGGGCTAGAAAACCACCCTTCCAACAGCATTCGTGCCGCCCGAAAGTACCCCGCCAGCCTTGCACCGGCGGGCACTCGAGTTAACGCAGACCCGCCTGGATATCTGCAATGCTGCGCGGCCAGGGTTTGCTGTCTCGAAGCGCTGCTGGCAAGGAAGCGACACCAGCCTGAGCTGCCTGTCGCGAGCTATAGATCCCTTGCGTCACCACAAACCAGGGCGCGCCCTGATGCGTCGTTTCAAAATACCCCACATCCTGTACGCCAGGGTGCTTGCTGACGAAGCTTCGGGCCGCCTGCTCTGAACGAGTCCCAAGCAACTGTACTACGTATTCCGACCCTGAGCGCGCGCGGTACCAGTCACTGCGGTGGGGACCTCCGGCAGCAGAAACTGTAGCCGGCTCACCAGCTCCAGCCCGACTGACGGGCGGTGCGGGAGCTGGCACCGTAGCTTGCGTTGGTGCTGGCTCTGGGGCTGGCTGTGATTGTGGTGCTGGCACTGGTTGCGGTGCTGGTTGTGGTGCAACTTCAACAGCCGCCACTTCTTCAGCAACCGCCACTTCCGGCGACGATTCAGGCGCGGCCACAACAGGTACGCTGTCCACAGCCGCCACCGGCGCAGCCGCATCAGACTGCACACCGCTCTGCCCTGCATTGTGAGCAGGTGCTGGCGGCGCAACCGGCTCCGGAGCCCCGACCTGAGCCTCAACCACCGGCTCGGGCAACTGCAGCACCGTGCGCTCGGGCTCGGCTGGCGCCTTGTCACCCAGATACCATGCGACCCCGATACCAACAGCTACCAGCCCTGCCGCAAGAAGCAATTTTGAAGACAGTCCGCCACTGCCACCACTGCCCAACGCGACGGGCCCTTCATGCATTGCCTGAACCATCACCTGGCGACCGACCTGGTTGATAGCCCCAGGCCATCCAGCACTGCGTTGATGAATCTCGTCAACCTGCTGATCAGTAAGCAGCTCAATACCCTGACCCGCGCCTTCCAGGCGCTGCGCGAGATACTCTCTCGTTTCGTCCAGCCCCAGCGCGGCGAGCTCTACCACATGGATGCTGGAACCTTCCTCCGCATTGAGGACGCTGGAATATCGCTCGAGCCCTTCGCTGTCGACAAACAAGAAGACCCGTGGCGCGAAGCTACCTGCTTCAGCTATTTCGCTCAGCATGCTAATCGCCGAGGACTCCAGCAACTCGGCGTCATCAATAACAATATAAAGCTGAATACCGACCAACTCACTCTGCTGTGCTTTCGCCAGCAGGCTCGCCACATCGCGCTGCTCGGTATTAAGAGCCTGGCAGATTTGTGCCAGCAACGCCGCTTCAGACGCATGCTCTCGCGCCGACAGAACAACGCACTGCACCGCATCCTTGTTGCTGCTGGCGACCAACGCCTGGCGCAACAATGTCTTGCCCGCCCCAAGCGGACCAGCAACGACCAGCATCTGCTCGCCATAGCGGGCAAGGTGATGCAGCTCGGCCAGAACCGGCTTTCTCTTGGGGGTGAAAAATTTAAACCCAGGGGTGCGCGCCGAAAAGGGGTCATGATTGAGCTGGTAGTGCTCCAGCAGCTCATCAGAGTTGTTTACCGCGCTGAATACCTCATCAAATCCGTTGCTCATTGCTCGCTTTCCTGCAAACAGGCCCGAAGCGCTTCGACGCCATAATCGGCAGTGACCTCAGCGGCACCGATCTGACGCAACAGCACCAGCCGCAGCTGGCCATCCAGCACCTTCTTGTCGACAGCCATCAACCGCTCGAAATCACTTGCCCGCATTCCAACCGGAGCCAATGTAGGCAGGCCTGCGGCCGCGATAACAGCCTCCCCGCGCGCACGACCCTGCGCGCTGATCCAGCCCAGCCGGGCCGACAGGTCCAGCGCCATAACCATTCCGGCACCAACCGCCTCGCCGTGCAACCAACTGCCATACCCCTGGTGAGCCTCGATCGCATGACCAAAGGTATGCCCCAGATTCAGGATCGCCCGCACCCCGCCTTCACGTTCATCTTCCGCAACGACTTCAGCCTTGATAGCGCACGAACGCAGGATAGCCTGGGTGACCAACCCGGCGTCTAACTGGCGCAACCCCGCCATATTCTGCTCAAGCCAACCAAGGAAGGCTTCATCACGAATAAGGCCATACTTGATGATCTCGGCGAGCCCGGCACTCACCTCCCGCTCAGGCAGCGTGTTCAGACTATCCGTGTCAATAAGCACCGCCTTGGGCTGATAAAACGCGCCGATCATGTTCTTGCCAGCCGGATGATTGATGCCGGTCTTGCCGCCGACCGAGGAATCCACCTGGGACAGCAGCGTCGTGGGCACCTGAATGAAGTCAACCCCCCGCTGGTAAGACGCCGCGGCGAAGCCAGTCATATCGCCGATAACACCACCACCCAGAGCGATTAAGGTCGTCCTGCGATCGTGACGCGCCGCCAGCAGGGCATCAAATATCTGCTGCAGGGTAGCCCAGGTCTTATAGGCCTCGCCCGTCGGCAGGATAACCGAGGTTACCTTGTAGCCACTGAGCACTTGCTGCAAGGACTCAAGATAAAGCGGCGCGACGGTATCATCAGTCACGATGCATACTTGCCGACCGCTAATATGACGCGCGAACAGCTCGGCCTGGGCCATCAGGCCCGCACCGATATAAATTGGATAACTGCGATCAGCTAAATCGACATTCAGACACTGCATCAAAGCACTCCCATTCAGCGGGCACAGCATACAACAGTCGCGGGAAGCAGCGATACGGGAGGGGGAGCTAGCGAGCAGAGGCGTGCAAACTCAGTCTTCTTGAAGACGAGCAAGAATCGCGTTAACCACAACCTTAGGGCCACGCTGATCCGTCTCAATGATCAGGTCCGCAATCTCCCGGTAGAGAGGGTCGCGCTTGGCCATCAAATCACGCAAAACCGCTTCAGGGTCCGCAGTTTGCAAAAGCGGGCGCTGGCGATCCTTGGCTGTGCGCTGCAACTGCTGCTCAACACTGGTACGCAGATAAACAACCAGACCGCCGGATTTCAACGCCGCACGATTGGCGGGGCGCATCACAACGCCACCACCGGTCGCCAGCACAATTCCATCTTCGTGAACGAGCTCTGCGATCATCGCCTCTTCTCGCTGACGAAACCCGTCCTCGCCTTCGACGTCGAAAATCCACGGAATATCGGCGCCAGTGCGCTCCTCAATCTCGCGATCAGAGTCCTTGAAGGGATATTTCAATTCCTTGGCAAGAAGACGCCCGATGGTGCTTTTTCCAGCACCCATCGGGCCAATAAGAAAGACGTTACGCAAGGAATTTACCTGGCCAGCGTGATTGCACCGTTATTGATAATACGCGGCGTCAGGAAGATCAACAGCTCAGTTTTGCTTTCGGCACTGATATCCCGGCGGAACATCTTGCCCAGCAGGGGCAGGTCACCAAGGAAAGGTACCTTTTCCTGAGAAGTCGAGGTTTCACTCTGGAATACGCCGCCAATCACTATCGTTTCGCCATCAGCGACCAGAATATTCGCATTGACCTCATTTTTGCGAATGATCGGCACACCGTTGACCACCTGGGAAAAGTCTGGCTCATCCTTGGTAACGATGACCTCCATGATCACCTGATTGTCAGGCGTAATCTGCGGAGTCACCTCCAGCGAGAGCACAGCGTCGGCAAACGACGTACTGGTTGCGCCGCTGGAGCTTGCTTCCTGATAAGGAATCTCTGCACCCTTGAGGATCTTAGCGGTTTCTTTGTCCGAAGTTACCACCTTCGGCTGGGATATAACCTCACCATTACCAGTGCTTTCCATGGCGGATAGTTGCAAGTCGAGAACAGTATTGTCCGTTACGAAGCCAATACCGATACCAGACGTAGCACCACTTACACCAAGATCAACAAACGGGGAATTAGCGGTTGAAGCAAGGCCGTCGTCACCGTACAGCCGGTACTTGTCACTGTTGCCAAGGCTCAGCTCGCCGCTCCAGTTCACCCCCAGTGCCTTGTCAAAGCCAACGTTGGCCTCAACAATCCGCGCCTCGATCATGACCTGACGAACCGGGATATCGAGCTGGGTCACGATGCGACGCAGCTCATCGAGCTTCTGCTGAGTCTCAAGTGCAATAATGCTGTTGGTGCGCTCATCAACCGTGAGCGAACCACGTTGCGAGTCCGCATCAGCCGCCGTGACAGAGGCGAACAGCTTGGCAATATCTGCCGCCTTGGCGTAATTGACCTGAATCAGCTCACGGCGTAACGGAGCCAACTCGGCAATCTGCTTCTGTGCCTCCAGCTCCTGACGCTCGCGTGCAGCAATCTCGTCGGCAGGCGCCACCAGCAGCACGTTGCCTACCTGACGCTTGTCCAATCCTTTGGTCTTCAAGACCAGATCGAGCGCCTGATCCCAGGGCACGTTCTGCAAACGCAGGGTGATACTGCCCTGAACCGTGTCACTGGCGACCAGGTTGAGGTCCGTGAAGTCGGCGATCAACTGCAATACCGAGCGCACTTCAATATCCTGGAAGTTAAGGGACAACTTTTCGCCGGTGTAGGTGAAGGCATCAGCACGACGCTGCTCGACCTCGGCGCGGGTCAGCGGTTTGAAACTAACCGTCAGGCGGTTATCTGCCTGATAGACAAGATGCTCATAGTAGCCGGTCGGTTCAATCACGATGGTCGCATTGTTGCCACTGCCGCTGGCATTGACAAAGTTGACCGGTGTCGCGAAATCCTTGACATCAAGCTGAACGCGCAGCTCATCAGGCAGACGGGTGTTCGGGAAGTTGAGCCTAACGCGCCCCCCCTGCTCTTCCACATCCACCTTGATGGTCGGATCAGTCAGATCAATAATGACGTTGCCAGAACCGTCGCTGCCACGTTGAAAATCCAGACTACTGATAGCCCGGCCGCTAACCGTAGCAGGGCTGGACACTGCCGGCTCGCTGTCGGTTCGCCAATTGCTGTTGGTGACGACCGGAGAGCTAGCCGCCGATGACTGAGCTGCTGCGGAAGCACCCACCACTACGTAGAGGTCATTACCTTCAGCACGTGTGGTGTAAGGCGCGAGACTGGTCAGGTTGATAATCAGACGAGTTCGATCGCCCGCTTCGACAACCGCAACGCTCCGGGCATTACCAAGACCCAACTCGCGACCGCGCTCACCGAGCTTGTTCTTGACCCCGGGCAGGTCAAGTGCAATCCGGGCAGGTTGATCAATGGTATAGCCCTTGGGCGAACCGGTAACCGGTTCATCAAAACTCAATTTCAGCTCAACCCTATCGCCCGGCAGGGACGCGACATCCATGCTTTGCAGGTCGGCCGCAAGGGCCAGCGGACTCAACAGTGTTATCAATGCTGCGAGCGGCATAATTCTGGTCAGAGACATTTGCTTGCGTTCCACGCGTGACTGTTTGCAGTTCATGTTTTCTCTCCCTGGTTGTCCTACCCGCGCTCAGCAAGGCTGAGGGTGCGCGGTCGTTCCAACCACCCGCCTTCTCCGTCCGGCACGATTTCCACTACATCAACGCGATTTTCTTCAATCCCGGTGACACGCCCATGATTACGCCCCAGATAGTCCCCCACCTTCACCCGGTGAACACTACCTGCGCCCGTGATCAGCGCCTGCATACCGTCGGCATTGCTGATGGTGCCGACCATCCGGAAACTCTCAATATTGAACCCTTCAAGGAACTGCTTGACGCGATTCTCATCAGGCTTGATGTCTTGCGACCCTTTCTGCCGCTGCGACAGATCAATTTTGATCGGCGGCTGGAACGGGCTGCGCAACGACGCCGCACTGTAGGTAAATGCCTCGTAGGGCTCAAACCGCGGCAGAGGATCGATCTTGCCTGCTGGCCGCGCCCGCACCTCATCCATGAAACGCTGCAGGTCAGAGAAATCGTTACCGCCACAACCGCTGAGCGACAGCGCCGCCAGCACGGCCAAACCGGTCATTCGCTTGGTCATTTTCATTGCTGACCTCCGGCTTCGTTATAGCGGTAGGTCTTCGCGACAATATTCATTACCAGCAGATCCGGGTTACCCGCACTGACCGGCTTGATGTTGAAGTCCCCAAGGGTCACGATTCGCGGCAAACCCGCGACACCGCTGACGAAGGTAGCGAGGTCATGGTAACTGCCCCGGACCACGATATTGATTGGCAGCTCGACATAAAACTGCTTGGCCACCTCGGGACGCAAGGTAATCGACTCGAACTCCAGACCGCTGTTCAAGCCCATCTGGGTGATATCCTCCAGCAGCCCCGGCACTTCGCTGTCTTTAGGCAACTGCTTGAGCAACCCGCTGAATCGCTCTTCAATTTCAGCCAACTGCTCCTTGTAGGCTTCGAGGTTGGCCGCCCTGAAGGACTTGTCCTCAAACTCCTTGCGCAGCGTGACCTCTTGCGCCTGCACCCTTTCCAGGCCCGCTTTGAGGTCCTTGAGGTGAAATTGGTAACCCGCAGCCAACAGAGCGACAAAGACCACGATACAGACGATGACCTTGAGCGCGCCCGGCCACGAGCCGATATTGTTGAAGTCCAGGTCATTAAAATCGACCTTCTTCAAGCTCTCCATAGATTGAGCGAAACTCATTGCTGCTGCTCTCCCTCAGCGGCACCGGCTCTGGGCTCGGTTTGTTTTACGGTCAACTCAAACACGTTGGCCTGATCCAGAGCACCCGAGGTAACCGCCTTGACGGCAGTCAGGTTCGGAGCGGCCAGCCAGTCAGACGCATCCAGCTGACGCATCAGATTAGACACACGACTGTTGGACTCAGCCCCCCCCTTGATAGAGATGGAACTGCCCTTCATTCCAACGTCAGTGAAGTAGACTCCGTCGGGCAGCGTGCGCGCCAGCTCGTCAAAGACTCGAACAATGATTGGCCGCTTGCCCTGCAGATCCTGAATAATCTTCATCCGATCCAGCAACTGGGCACGACGAGCCTGAAGCTGCTCAATCTCCCTGATACGCCGCTCAAGCTGAGCAATTTCACTCTTGATGAAGGCGTTACGCGCGTTCTGATTTTCGATCTGCCCGTTGACGTACCGGTCTCCCAGAAACACCAGCGCACCGGCAAACAGAACCACCAGCGCCAAAATCGTCAGAAATTCCTTTTTTCTTTCTTCCCTTAGCTGCTCGCGCCAGGGCAACAGGTTAATGCGAGCCATCAGTCAAAACTCCTCATTGCCAGACCACACGCAATCATCAGGGCCGGCGCATCGTTGCTCAGGGCAACCGCGTCAACCTTGTTGGACAGGGTCATATTTGCAAAGGGGTTGGCAACCAGAGTGGTGGTACCAATTTTCTGCTGTACCAGCTGATCCAGCCCTGGAATCGAAGCGGTACCACCGGCCAGCAGTATGTAATCAACATCGTTGTACTGGCCACCCGCGAAAAAGAACTGAAGCGAGCGCGAAACTTGCTGAACCACCGCATCCTTGAAGGGGCCCAACACTTCGACTTCATAGTCGTCCGGCAGGCCGCCCTGCTTCTTGGCCAGCCCAGCTTCCTCCTGGGACAGGCCGTAACGGCGCTGGATCTCATCTGTCAGTTGCTTGCCGCCGAACAGCTGCTCGCGACTATAAATGGTGCGCCCACCGCTAAGCACGCTTAGCGTCATCATCGTGGCGCCGATATCGATCACCGCGATGGTCAGGCCATCATCGCCGCCATCCAACTGACCGATTACCAACTCACACGCCCTTTCCATCGAGTAGGCTTCAACTTCAACGATCTTGGCGGTCAGCCCGGCCAACGCCAGAGCCGCTTCGCGAATATCGACATTCTCACGACGACAGGCCGCTAGCAGCACTTCTTCTCTGGCAGGATTTCGGGGAGAGACACCCTGAACCTCGAAGTCAATTGCCACTTCATCGAGCGGGTAGGGAATGTACTGGTCGGCTTCGATCTTGATCTGTTCTTCCATCTCATCAGGATCAAGCCCGGCATCCATTTCGATCACCTTGGTGATGACCGCGGACCCGGCTACCGCAACGGCGCCCTGTCTGAGAGATGACTTTGATCGCGCGAGAACCTTTTCCAGCGCCTGTCCGACGCCTTCCAGTTCGACGATATTTTTCTCAACCACCGACCCGGCGGGGAGAGGTTCGACCGCATAGGCCTCGACCTTGTAGCGGCCACCGGAGCGGCTGAGTTCGAGCAGCTTCACGGTGGTGGAGCTGATGTCGATGCCCAGCAGCGTATTCGCTTTTTTCTTGAAGAGCCCTAGCACAGCCAATTTCCTATCAGCATCCGACACTTACGGACGGTTTATGTTTTCCTACATTAAATAACAGGACTTGTACAAGCGCAAATGGCTAAAACAAAAAAAATACGCTTATAATGCAGACTGTTATCCCGTTCTCGTTTAGCAATCCTGCTAACGTTCTAATTAATCAGGGAATTCCGCATCCCTTATGCGACTGCTGAAGTTTTTATTTTGGTCAGCCCTAGCGCTGGCATGCGCCCCAGCCATGGTTCTCAGCGGCGTTGCGCTCTATTTGAGCCCATCGCTTCCTGACGTCGAGTCCCTCCGTGACGTCGAACTGCAGACTCCGTTGCGGATATATAGCACAGATAACCGACTGATTGCAGAGTTCGGCGAAATGCGCCGGTTCCCAATCAATTACGAACAGATTCCGCCGGACTTCGTCCATGCACTGCTTGCCGCGGAAGATGACAACTTCCTGAATCACCACGGCGTTGACCCGATGGGGCTGTTGCGGGCTGCAGCAGAGCTGGTTCAGACCGGCCACATTCAGACCGGCGGCAGCACCATCACCATGCAGGTCGCAAAAAACTATTTCCTGTCCAGCAAACGCGTGTTCTCACGCAAGCTGAACGAAATCCTGCTCGCTCTTCAGATCGAACGCAACCTCAGTAAGCAGGAAATCTTCGAACTGTATGTGAACAAAATCTATCTCGGCAATCGCGCCTATGGCATTGAGGCCGCGGCCCAGGTCTATTACGGCAAGTCGATCAACGAGCTGCCGCTCGCGGACCTGGCAATGATCGCCGGCCTGCCCAAGGCCCCCTCACGCTACAATCCGATTGCCAACCCCGAACGCACCAAGGTACGTCGCGACTGGATTCTTGATCGCATGCTGACGCTTGGCTACATAGATGAAGCCAGCTATCGCGATGCTGTCGCCACCCCAATTACCGCACGCAACCACGGCGCCAACCCGGAGATGGAGGCGCCCTACATCGCTGAAATGGCGCGTCTGGAAATGGTCGAGCGCTACGGTAACGACGCCTACACTCAGGGGTTCAACGTCTACACAACTGTCGACAGCCGCTTGCAAGAAATGGCCAACAGCGCCTTGCGCGACGGCCTGCAGGAATACGATCGCCGTCATGGCTACCGGGGCCCGGAGTCACGCAACCCCGACATCACGCTGGAGCAGGGCCTGTCTCTGCTGAACGGCTACCGCAGCACTGGCGGGCTTGAGCCCGCCCTCGTCGCTGCAGTGAACGACGACAATGTCGAGATACGCCTGCGGCGCGAGCAGGCCGGCATCATTGCCTGGGACGATATGAGGTGGGCTCGCCCCTATCTTAGCGCGAACGGCATGGGACCGCGCCCAAGCAAGCCCTCGGATGTGCTCCAGCCAGGTGACATCATTCGCGTGACCCGCCTCGAAGGCGATAATTTCGGTCTGGCGCAGATACCAGAGGCACAGAGCGCGCTGGTCGTGCTTGGCCCGCATGACGGCGCAATCAAGGCATTGATTGGGGGTTTCTCGTTCCTGCAAAGCAATTACAACCGGGTTACCCAGGCACGCCGCCAGCCAGGCTCCAGCTTCAAGCCCTTCCTGTACTGCGCAGCGCTGGACAACGGCTACAACCCGGCCAGCATGGTCAACGACGCACCACTGATTTTCGTCGACGACTACCTTGATTCGATCTGGCGCCCGCAAAACTCGGGCGGTGACTTCCTCGGCCCAATCCGCCTGCGCGAAGCGTTGTACCGCTCACGCAACCTGGTATCTATCCGTCTGATGCAGGACCTAGGTGTCGATAAGGCGCTGAGCTATATCGAACGATTTGGCTTCAGCCGCCAGGAGCTACCCCGCAACCTGTCCGCTTCGCTCGGCACCCCCGAGCTGACACCGCTCCAGATTGCTCAGGGCTACACCGCTTTCGCCAACGGCGGCTATGCGGTCAAACCCTACCTGATCGAACGCATCGAAGACCGCTACGGCAAGCTGATCGACTACGCCCGGCCGGCGGTAACACCCGAGCTGACGGAAGAACAGACCGCGCGCCTGCAAGCCTACGCCGAGCGAATGGAGGCAGAGCAATCAGACGAGCCCTCTGCCGCAGAGCGTATCGTCGATGCGCGCACCATCTATCAGCTCGACAGCATGCTGCGGGATGTCGTGCGGCGTGGTACCGCCGTCCGCGCCCGCGCGCTGGGACGTAACGACCTGGCCGGAAAAACCGGCACCACCAACGACCAGAAGGACGCCTGGTTCTCCGGATTCAATCCGGACCTGGTAGCCACGGTCTGGGTGGGCTTCGACCAACCGGCCACCCTTGGTCGCCGCGAGTACGGTGGCACCGCTGCGCTGCCAATCTGGATGCGGTTCATGGGCCCGGCGCTGGAGGGGGTTCCTGAAAACTTACCCCGCATGCCGAGAGGCCTTGTCACCGCGCGCATAGACCCGACCACCGGCCGCAGCGCGCCGCCCGGTACCGACGGCGCTTTCATGGAAATCTTCAAGCAGGAAGAAGCGCCGCCGCCCTATAGCGAGCTGGAGATGGGTAGCTACAGCAATGGCGACGGCAGCGTCTCGCCACTCGAGTTGTTCTGAGCCAACGCATGGACCTGGCGCCGCAACCAGCGGTTGACCGGGTCATGCTCCATGCCCTTGTGCCAGTAAAGCGTCAGACCAATCTCCGGTAGCGGCAATGGCATGTCCAGCAGCCGATTACCCAGCGGTCTATTGATCAGCTCTGCGTGACGCCGCGACATGGTCAGCAGCAATGGCGTCTGCGCTACCACCAGACTCGCCGCCTGATAACTCTGGCACTGCTGCACCACATTGCGCATCAGGCCCAAATGCCCCAGCGCCAGATCCTCATAGGACAGCCCTCGCCGCCAGGACGCCACCGCAATGTGCTCGGCAGCCATGTAACTGTCGGCCGTCAGCTCGCCCTCAAACTGCGGCCCCGCCACCACACAGAGCGGCTCCTTGACCAGCTGCATCTGCCGCAGACTGGCATCGGCAGGCCGCGCGATCTGCACCGCCAGATCAATTCTTCCAGCCGCCAATTCCAGCTTCAGCTCAGACCAGCGCACACCCACGGTGCGTACCCGGCTGCGCGGCGCCAGTTCACGTAGCCGGGTCATCAGTGGCGGGATCAAAACTGGTTCAAGCTGTTCCGGCAGGCTAATAGTAAAGGTACGGGCATCCTCCTGCGGATCAAACTGCTGCAGATAGCCCAGGCTTTGCTGCAGTCGACTCAGACTGTCGATAATCCCGGGCGCCAGCCGCATTGCCGCGGCGGTCGGGGTTACGCCGCGGCCTTCGCGTACGAACAGCGGATCGGAAAAGTGCTCACGCAGCCGTGCCAGCGAGTGGCTGACCGCGGACTGGCTGACATGCAGCACCGCCGCCGCACGGGTCAGGTTACGCTCGCGGTAAACCACCTCAAATACCCGAAACAGATTGAGGTCAATCCGGGCCAATGATGGGGAATCATTCTTTTCACTCATCAACAAACACCTACACCATGGGCTATAGGCCCGAGGTTACGCGCTTGCAGCCAAACCATGAATAGCAATCATGGTTCTGAATGAATATTGATCGCTTCTTATCCGCCTCGACAGCTCCTAAGCTTGAGCGATAACAACAGCAAGAGGCACGGACATGCACGAGCAGGACTATCTCGACACCCTCAAGGCGATTCAGGCCAAGGTCTGGCCGGCAGGCAAACCGACCACAACGGTCTACCCGCAGGGCGAACGTCCGCTGACCGAATACCTCTCCCACTGGGCGCGCACCACACCGGACCGGGTTGCCGTGCATTTCTATGGCCACCAACTGACCTACGCGGAGCTGGATGACCTGAGCAACCGCTGCGCCGCCCTGCTGCAGGCCCAAGGTATTCGTCCCGGCGATCGAGTAGCGGTGTTCATGCCCAACTGCCCGCAGCTGCATATCGCTTTCTACGGCATCCTCAAGATGGGCGCGATCCACGCCCCGGTCAGCCCGATGGCCAAGGGCATGGAGCTGAGCTACCAGCTCGACGATTGTGGCGCCCGCGCCATCATCTGCTTCGACCAGCTGCTACCGGTGGTACGCGAGATTCGCGAGCAGACCGCGCTGGAGCAGGTGTTTTCCACCAGCCTGTCCGAACTCTGCCCGGCGCAGCCGCCGATCCCGGTACCGGACCTGCTACAGGCCCCCAAACTGCCGGTCACTGACAGCATCGACCTGATGTCCGCACTGGCCGCCACAGATCCCGCACCGCAGAACCTGCCCAGGCTGAGTCTGGACGACACCGCCGCGCTCAACTACACCGGCGGCACCACCGGCCTGCCGAAGGGCTGCATTCATACCCACGGTGACATGCTCTACACCTGTGCCAGCTTCATGCCCGCCGCTATGGGCTTCGACGAAGAGCGCATCGGCCTGAACTTCATGCCGGAGTTCTGGATCGCCGGCGAGAACTCCGGCCTGCTGTTTCCCGTGTTCGCCGGCACCACGCTGGTGTTGCTGGCCCGCTGGAACGCGCTGACCTTTATGAGCGCCGTGCAACACTATCGGGTTACCCAGACCGGTCTGCTGGTCGACAGCGCCTCCGAGGTGCTCGATCACCCGCAGGTCGGCGAGTTTGACTTCAGCTCGCTCGAGACCACCAGTTGCGTCTCCTTCATCAAGAAGCTGACCCCGGAATACCGCCGCCGCTGGCGTGAGCTGACCGGCTGCACCCTGTTCGAAACCAGCTTCGGCATGACCGAAACCCACACCTGCGACACCTTTACCGCCGGCCTGCAGAATGACGACTTCGATCTGAAATCCGAGCCCACCTTTGTCGGCCTGCCGGTGCCCGGTACCGAGTTCAAGGTCTGCGACTTCGAGACCGGTGCGCTGCTGCCGCTGGGTAGCGAAGGTGAGCTGTGTCTGCGCAGTCCGTCGCTGCTCAAGGGCTACTGGAACAAACCCGACGCCAGCGCCGAAGCACTGCGCGACGGCGGCTGGCTACATACCGGCGACAGCGGCGTGATCACCGAGCAGGGCTTTATCCGCTACCTCGGCCGGCGCAAGGAAATGCTCAAGGTCAACGGCATGAGTGTGTTTCCCAGCGAACTGGAAGCCATGCTCGGCCAGCACCCGGACATTCTCGCCTCAGCGGTCATCGGCAAGCCCGATCCGCAGCGCGGCCAAACGCCCCTTGCCTTCATCATCACCAAGCCCGGCAGCCACGCCGATGCCGAGTCGCTGCGCGACTGGTGCAAACAGGCAATGGCGATCTACAAGGTGCCGGAGATTCGGCTGGTCGATACACTGCCGATGACCGCGACCGGCAAGGTCAAAAAACAGGAACTACAGGACTGGATCAACTAACCCATGGCATTCAACCGCATTCTCATCGCCAACCGTGGCGAAATCGCCATTCGCCTCGCTCGCGCCATCGCTGACTGCGGCGCCGAGAGCGTCGCCATGTACGCCGAAGATGACGCCCAGTCGCTGCATGTACGCAGCGCCGATCAGGCCATCGCCTTGCGGGGCCAGGGCGTTGCCGCCTATCTGGACGCAGCCCAGCTGATCCGCATCGCCAAGGAGCAAAATTGCGATGCGATCCACCCCGGCTACGGTTTTCTCAGCGAGAACGCCGACTTCGCCCGCGCCTGTGAGCAGGCCGGTATCACCTTTATTGGCCCAGCCCCGGAAGTGCTCGATACCTTCGGCGACAAGGCCAGCGCGCGTCGACTGGCGCAGCAGCAGGGTGTGCCCCTGACCCAGGGCACCAACGAGCCGACCACGCTGGAGCAGGCCCGCGACTTTATGCAGTCGCTCGGCGACGGCGCAGCGGTGATGCTGAAAGCCTTGGCTGGCGGCGGCGGGCGCGGCATGCGCGCGGTGCACGACCTTGCCGAGCTGGACGACGCCTTCGCCCGCTGCAGCTCCGAGGCCACCGCCGCCTTTGGCCGTGGCGATCTGTATGTCGAACGGCTGATCCGCCGCGCCCGTCATATCGAAGTGCAGATCATTGGCGACGGAACTGAAGTTGCCCATGTCTGGGAGCGCGACTGCACGCTGCAACGCCGCAACCAGAAGCTGCTGGAAGTGGCCCCGGCGCCGAGCCTTGATCCGGCTGTGCGCGAGCAACTGCACGCCGCCGCCTGCACCCTGACCCGCGCGGTTGGCTACCGCGGCCTGTGTACCGTCGAGTTTCTGCTCGACGAGGAGCGCGGCGACTTCGTGTTTATGGAAGCCAACCCGCGCATTCAGGTTGAACATACGGTAACCGAGGCGGTGACCGGTCTGGATCTGGCGGTAACGCAGATTCAGCTCGCCGCCGGCAAGACGCTGGCGGAACTGGGCCTGACCCAGGCCGGCATCCCCGCCGCCCGCGGCTTTGCCGTGCAGCTGCGCATCAATCTGGAAAGCATGGCCGCCGACGGCAGCACCCGCCCGGCCGGTGGCACGCTCAGCGCCTATCAGCCGCCCAGTGGGCCGGGCATCCGCGTCGATGGCTACGGCTACGCCGGCTACACCACCAGCCCGCGCTACGACTCCCTGCTGGCCAAGCTGATCGTGCACGCGGGCGGTGACTATCCGAACACCCTGCGCCGCGCCTACCGTGCGCTGTGCGAATTCCGTCTGGAGGGCGCCGCCAGCAACCTGCATCTGCTGCAGAACCTGTTACAGCACCCGCAGGTGCAGAGCAACGACGTATCCACCGCCTTTATCGAAGCCGAAGCCGCCAGCCTGACCGCCGCCCACGCCAGCGCCCACCCGCACCGTTTCTTCCAAGGCAGCGCAAGTAGCGCAGCTACCAGCAGCGCGCAGACCGACGCTCCGGTCGGCACCGAGCCACTGAACGCGCCGGTACAGGGCGTGCTGGTCAGTCTGGATGTACAGGTTGGCGACAGCGTCGCCGTTGGCCAGCAGGTCGCGATCATGGAAGCCATGAAGATGGAATTCGTGGTCAAGGCACCCCAGAGCGGCATCGTCCGCGCACTGGCAGCCAATCCCGGCGACAGCCTGTTCGAGGGTAGCGCCCTGCTCTATCTGGAGCCCGCCGAAGTCGCAGGTAATGCCCAGCAGGACGAAGAGACCGTCGCCATCGACCATATCCGCGCCGACCTGCAGGAAGTGCTGGAGCGCCGCGCCGAGCTGACCGACGAGCGCCGCCCGGAGGCCGTCGCCAAGCGCCGCAAGACCGGCCAGCGCACCGCCCGCGAGAACCTCGCCGACCTGCTCGACGACGGCAGTTTTATCGAGTACGGCGGCTTTGCCCTCGCCGCCCAGCGCTCGCGCCGCACGCACGAAGAGCTGCTGAAGATGAGCCCGGCGGATGGCCTGATCAACGGCATCGGTACCATCAATGCCGACAAGTTCGGCGAACACGCCGCCCGCTGCATGGCGCTGTCCTACGACTACACGGTGTTCGCCGGCACCCAGGGCGTCACCAACCACAAGAAGACCGACCGCATGCTCGAGCTGGCCGAGCAGTGGAAGCTGCCGCTGGTGTTCTTCACCGAAGGCGGCGGCGGTCGCCCGGGCGACATCGACAAGGTTGGCGTGGCCGGACTGGACTGCACCACCTTCATGCGCATGGCGCGGCTGTCCGGCATGGTACCCACCGTCGGCATCGTTTCCGGCCGCTGCTTCGCCGGTAACGCCGCGCTGCTCGGCTGCTGCGACGTAATCATCGCCACCGAGAACGCCACCATCGGCATGGCCGGGCCGGCGATGATCGAGGGCGGCGGCCTCGGCCGCTTTACCCCGGAGCAGGTTGGCCCGACCAGCATGCACGGCCCGAACGGGGTGATCGACGTGCGGGTGCAGGACGAAGCCGAGGCCACCGCGGTGGCCAAGCAGTACCTGTCCTACTTCCAGGGCGATCTGACGGACTGGGAAGCGGCGGACCAGCGCGAGCTGCGCCACCTGATTCCGGAAAACCGCCTGCGCGTGTACGACATCCGCAAGGTGATCGAGACACTGGCCGACCGAGATTCTGTGCTGGAGCTGCGCCGCGAGTTTGCGCCGGGGCTGATCACCGCGCTGATTCGTATCGAGGGCCGCGCCTTCGGCCTGATCGCCAACAACCCGATGCATCTGGGCGGCGCCATTGATGCCGTCTCTGGTGACAAGGCGGCGCGCTTCATGCAGCTGTGTCAGGCCCACGGCCTGCCCATGGTCTCGCTGTGCGACACCCCCGGCTTTATGGTCGGCCCGGATGCCGAGCAGCAGGGCACCGTGCGCCACGTCTCGCGCATGTTCGTCACCGCCGCCAGCCTGAGCATCCCGTTCTTCACCGTGGTGCTGCGCAAGGGCTACGGCCTGGGCGCGCAGGCAATGGCCGCGGGCAGCTTCCACGCACCGATGTTCACCATCGGCTGGCCGAGCAGCGAGTTTGGTGCGATGGGCCTGGAAGGCGCGGTGCGCCTCGGCTACTCGAAGGAGCTGGCCGCCATCGAGGACGAGGGCGAACGTCAGGCGACCTTCGAGAAACTGGTCGCCGAGCTGTACCAGCGCGGCAAGGGCATCAGCATGGCCAGTTTCCTTGAGATCGACGCCGTGATCGACCCGCTGGAAACCCGCGACTGGCTGATGCGTGGCCTGCACTCGGCCCCGGACGAAGCGCTGAAGAAGGGCACCCGTCCGTTCGTTGATACCTGGTAACTAGGGACTGTTGCTGTTTCGTTCGCCTGCCTGCCGGAGGCTATTTTCCGGCCGGCAAGGCGGAGGGAGTGCAGTGTGGTCATGCCACATAAGCGCCCGACGACGCAGCATGGCCGAAAAATGGCCCCGGCCCTCTAGCCAATCAGCAGGTGGCGAGCCTCCGGGACCGCCACCTGCTGGTGGCTGACAATCACGATAATGCCCTGCTCGCGCCGACGCAGCAGGGATGCCAGCACTCGCTCGCGGGTCTCGGCATCCAGCCCGGCAAAGGGTTCATCCAGCAGCAGCAAAGGTCGCTTGGTCAGTAGCAGACGGGCCGAGGCGATACGCCGCGCCTGCCCACCGGATACCTTGGCACCAAACTCGCCCAGCGTGGTGTTCAGGCCATGCTTGCGCCCGCGCACCCAATCAGCCAGCGCGACATCATCCAACACCTGCCAGAGGGCCTCGTCACTGGCCTTGGGATCAGCCAAGCGCAGATTCTGCGCCAGTGTCATGTCGAAGATATCCAGCTGCTGCGGCAGGTAGCCGATAAGCTCACGCAGATTCCAATGCTCAAAGCCCTGCCCGTTAATCAACCGTTCACCAGTGAACGCCAGCGGCTCACCCGCCAGCACCTGCAGCAGGGTGCTCTTGCCGCCGCCGGACGGCCCCTCGATCAGCAGCACGTCGCCCTGTTGCAGGGCGATGGACACGTTTTCCGGGCCGTTCAGCGCGCCGGGCATTCTGGCGCTAAGGCCAGACAGCACCAGGCTAAGTGACTGCTCAGGCAACGCGGTTGCGGTGCCGGCAAGGTCGGTCTCGGCGGCGGTCAGCTGATTCAACCGATCTCGCGCCGCCTGGCTGAAGCCCAGCGAAATAAAACTCGCCGCCAGCGGCAGCAGGGCTTCGGCCAGCCCCATTACCGACAGCAGCGCGGCCAGCAGCCAGGGCACCGACAACGCCCCCTGCTGCAACAGCGCATGGCCCTGCCAGAGCACCGCGAGCAACGCCAGCGCCAGGCCCAGTTGCTGCCCCAGCGCCGTCAAACTGACCAATTTCTGCTGTCGCAGGCGCTGCTGCAGCCAGGCATCATCCTGCTGCAGAAACGCCGCCTGCTGATCGTCCCAGCGCTGCCACAGCAGCAAGGAGGTCAGCAGCTGCAGACGGTCGAGCAGAAACTCGCGGCGCTGTTCGGCCAGTTCGGCATCACGGCGGGCCAGGCGGGCAGCCAGTCGGCCACCGAGCATCGGCACCACCAGCCAGGCCAGCAGCAGCCCCGGCAGCGCGGCAACCGCCAGCGAGGTGTCGAGCAGAGCCAACCAACCAAGCACCAGCAGCGTCAGCACCGATGCCCAGAACCAGGGGGCAACAAAGCGTAGCGGGAAAAAATCGAGCAGATCGATATCGGCTACCAGCCGGTGCATGGCAATCGCCGAGCGCGCCGCCGGTGTGAGCCGGCGCTGCCCTGCAACTCGGGCGAACAGGCGCGCACGCAGATCCTTGAGCAGGGCCAGTGCGGCGTTGTGTGAAGCCAGCCGTTCGGCGTAACGCCCTGCGGTACGAGCAATGGCGAAGAAGCGGATGATGGCTGCCGGGCGGAAGTAATCGAAGCCGTAGGCCGCTACCGTGGCCAGCCCGGCCAGCGCCGCCGCGCTGATAAACCAGCCGGAGGTGGCCAACAGGCCAATTGCTGACAACAGCGTCACCGCGCCGAGAAACAGCGCCAAATTCCACTGCCCGAGGCGACTGCGCAGCAGAGTCCGCAGACGAATGGGTTGCTCAGACATCGGCAGCCTCCCGGCGTTGCTCAGGCTGGCCGAGCGTCACCACCCGGTCAGCCCAGTCCAGTCCCTGCAAATCGTGGCTGACCAGCAGCAGTGTGCGCCCCTGACTCAGGCGCTCCAGTAGCGCATGGATCAACTCGGCGGTATCCGCATCCAGATGGGCCGTCGGCTCATCCAGCAGCCAGACCGGGGTATCGCGCAGCAGCAACCGCGCCAGCGCCAGCCGGCTCAGCTGCCCGCCCGACAGCCCCAGCCCGCGCTCGCCCAGCTCGGTCTCCAGCCCCTTCGGCAGTTGGCGAATCAACGGCCAGAGAGCGACCTGCTCCAGCACTGCGATCAGCTCTGCGTCAGTGGCCGTGGGCGCGGCAAGGCGCAAGTTATCGGCAATGCTGCCGTGCAGTATCGGTACCTGCTGGGCCAGATAACCAACGTGCCTCAGCCAGTCGGGTCGCGACAGATCCAGCAGCGAGTGACCATTGACCAGCAACTCACCCTGCCAAGGCACAAACCCCAACAGCGCCTCCAGCAGGCTAGACTTGCCGCTGCCACTGGCGCCCTGCAAAACCACCCTCTCGGCGGGCCGCAAGCTCAGCTCAAGTGGGGCCAAGCGCCCCTCAATTGCCAGTTGATGACAGTCGATACGCGGCGCGGCGCTGAGCGTCACCGGCTCACGCCCCGGATGCGCCCACACCTGTTGATTGAGCAGCGGCAGCAGCTCGGTCATCGCGCCTTCGGCTTCCGCCTTGGCGTGGTAATCCGCGCCGAGTTGACGCAACGGCGCATAAAACTCCGGCGCCAGCAGCAGAATGAACAACGCGCCCAGATAGGGAACCGGAATCTCACCCTTGGCCCAGGGCAAAATGCCGAGCAGCCCAAGACCCAGGTAAAGTGCCACCAGCGCGATCGCCAGCGAGGAAAACAACTCTAGGACAGCGCCTGAGAGAAATGCCATGCGCAGCACCCGCATGGTGCCGGCACGATAGTGCTCGGCGGCGGTTTCCACTTCCGCCTCGGCCGCAGGCAGTGCGCCCAGATGGCGCAGCGTCCAGCTGCCACGCAGCAGATCGCTGAAGCGCCCGCTCATCCGCGCGAGCGCGACGAACTGGCGCTGACTGGCAGATGCCGCGGCCTTGCCCAGCAAAATCATGAACACCGGAACAAGCGGTGCCGTCAGCAGCAACAGCACCGCCGCCAAGGGGCTAAATACAGCGGTGCAGATGACCAACAACACGGGGACCAACAACACCAGCTGGCGCTGCACCCGGTAGCGGCTGATATAGCCATCCAGCGCTTCAACCTGCTCCAACAAGCGGCTGCCGAGCTCTGCGTCAGCGCCCAGTTGCGCCCGCGCAGGCCCCAGCGCCGCCAGACGCTGCAACAATGTGCGGCGCAGCTCGCCGCGGGCGCGCAGGCTGGCCAATTGACTGGCCTGCTCGCGGCCGTACTGCAGCAGCGGACGCACAATCAGGCAGAGCGCCAGCCAGGGCAGCAACGCGGCCAGCAACTGCGCCTGCGTCTCGCCCAACCCACCTTGTTGCCAGGCTACCAGCCAGCCGGAAAACAGCCGGGCCAGCAGCCAGCACTGCCAGACAAAAAGCCCCGCCGCCGCCAACGCGAACAGCAGGGCCAGATTGAGTAGGGAAGCCTGCGGTGCCAGCAGCTGGGTCAACCAGCCGCTGGCGGTACGCGGATCAATCTCAGTCGACTTGATCTTCTTCACCTACGTAGCCATTGAGTTCCAGCCACATCGCGTTGACGATGCCAAACGCAGAGGCCAGCAGTACGCCGAGAATCCAGGTGAAATACCACATAGTATTGTCCTTCCCTTCAGTACAGGCTGTGAGTGTTGTCGCGAATATGCTGCTCGTTCAAACGGCCGCGCATCACGAAGTAGCCCCAAGCGGTGTAGCCAAGAATCAGCGGAACAAACACACAGGCCACCCAGAACATGATGAACAGCGTGCTTTCACTGGCGGTTGCGTCCCACATAGTCAGACTGTGGTTAGGCATGCTTGAGGACGGCATGACGAAGGGGAACATGCTGATGCCGGTAGTGACCAGCACCATCGCCATCGCCAGCCCGGAGCTGACAAACGCCATGGCGTGCGCCCGCGCCTTGCTGAACAGCGCACAGAGCACGAAGCAGATCACGCCAAGCGCCGGTACGGCCCAGAGCAGCGGCACCTTGCCATAGTTGGTGAACCAGGCACCAGAAGCCACTTCCACTGTCTTCTCAATGGTGCGGTTACCGCCATTGGTGTCGATCACGCTGGTGACGATGTAACCATCAACACCCAGCCACAGCCAGATCCCGGCCATGACGAACACCACCGCACAGGCCAGTGCCATCAGTGACGAGATCGCCTCAGCGCGGGCCTTGATCTGCCCTTCGGTCTTGAGCTGCAGGTAGGTCGCACCGTGGTTGACGATCATCAGCAGACTCAGCACGCCGGCCAGCAGCGCAAACGGGTTGAGCAGTGCCCAGAAGCTGCCGGTGTATTTCAACCGAAGCAAATCATCAAAGTGAAACGGTACGCCTTGCAGCAGGTTGCCAAACGCCACACCAAAGATCAGTGCAGGAACGGCTGAACCGGCGGTCAGAGCCCAGTCCCAGCGGCTGCGCCATTGCTCGTTATCAATCTTGGAGCGGTATTCAAACGCCAGCGGGCGCAGGAACAACGCAAACAAGGTCAACATCATGGCGATATAAAAGCCACTGAATGAGGCGGCGTAGACCGTTGGCCAGGCTGCGAACAACGCGCCACCAGCGGTAACAAGCCAGACCTGGTTACCGTCCCAGTGCGGCGCAATCGAGTTGATCATCACCCGGCGCTCGTCGTTGTTCTTGCCGATAACCTTCAGCAGCGCAGCAACACCCATGTCAAAACCATCGGTTACCACAAAGCCAATCAGCAGAACCCCGATCAGCAGCCACCAGATAAACCGTAATGCTTCATAATCCATGATCAGGCCTCCTGTGCTTCGGCAGTTTCCAGGTCATAGCGACCGGTGTGCAGGCTCGACGGCCCCTTGCGCGCGTACTTGGTCATCAGCCAGATCTCGATGATCACGAAGATGCTGTAGAGCACGGCGATCGAAATCAGGGTAAACAGCACATCGCCGGGACTCAGTTGCGACACAGCCAGGTGGGTCGGCAGGATCTCACCGATGGCCCACGGCTGACGGCCGTACTCGGCGACGAACCAGCCCATTTCACTCGCGATCCACGGCAGCGGCAGGCTGAACACGGCAAACTTGAGCAGCCACTTCGGCTTGTCGACAGTGCGGCGTGCGCTGTGCCAGAAGGCGCAGGCAAACAGCAGCAGCATCAGGAAGCCGCAGGCAACCATGACCCGGAAGCTCCAGAACAGCGGCCAGACCTTCGGCACGGTCGCCTCAACCGCGTTGGCGATTTCTTCCGGAGTTGCGTTCAGTACATCATCGGTGTAGCCGCTCAGCAGCAGACCGAAGCCGAGATCAACACGCACCTCGTTGAAGCGATCAACCGTGGCAGAGGACTTGTCGCCAGCGCGAATGCGCTGCATCAGGTCGTAAGCTTCCTGCCCGCGGATAATGCGCTGCAGGTTCTCTTCTTTGATCTGCTGCAGACCCTTGACCTCTTCGTCCAGCGAGCGGGTCGCGATCAGGCCGAGTACCGCCGGAATTTTCAGCGCATAGTCGGTGCGCTGCGTTTGCTCGTTGGGAATGCCGAACAGCGTAAAGGAGGCAGGCGGAACCTGGGTTTCCCACTCGGCCTCAACGGCCGCCAGCTTGACCTGCTGTACCTCGCCAACTTCGTAACCGGACTCGTCGCCCAGCACGATGACCGACAGCGCGCTAGCCAACCCGAAAGCTGAGGCAATGGCAAAGCTGCGGCGGGCAAAGGCCAGATCGCGGCCCTTGAGCAGGTAGTAACTGGAAATCGCCAACATGAAAATGGAGCCAGTCACATAGCCTGCAGAAACGGTGTGGACGAACTTAACCTGGGCGACCGGGTTGAGCAGTACCTCAGCGAAGTCGGTCAACTCCATGCGCATGGTCTCGATATTGAACTCCGAGCCCACCGGATGCTGCATCCAGCCGTTGGCAACCAAAATCCACAGCGCCGACAAGTTGGTCCCCAGGGCCATCAGCCAAGTCACCGCCAAGTGCTTGACCTTGCTCATGCGCTCCCAGCCAAAGAAGAACAGACCGAACAGAGTGGACTCGAGGAAGAAGGCCATCAGGGCCTCGATCGCCAGCGGCGCACCGAAGATATCCCCGACGTAATGCGAGTAGTAGGACCAGTTGGTACCAAACTGGAACTCCATCGCAAGGCCAGTGGTAACCCCCAGCGCGAAGTTGATACCGAACAACTTGCCCCAGAACTGGGTCATGTCGCGGTAAATGGTTTTGCCGGTCATCACATAGACCGACTCCATGATCGCCAGCAGGAAAGCCATACCTAGCGTCAGGGGGACAAACAAGAAGTGAATCATCGCCGTCAAGGCGAACTGCATTCGGGAGAGCTCTACGATATCCATCTGCGTACTCCGCTCGGAGAAGTCATCATCAGGTCAATTCGGCACTGCAGACAGGCCCGGTTACCCAAGACTGCCGCTACAGTGTGCCGCAATCATCGCTCCTGCGGCGATTGGGCGAATTGACGCACAGCAAGCAGAACGCAGATTAGTCCAGAAAACTGCGTCCGGCCGACGGTTTGCCTACCACATCATCCAGATGGATACCGCCAGCGGCAACAACAACGCCGTTGCCGTACCCATCAGACTCATCGCCAGTGCCGCAAAGGCCCCGGCCTCTTCGCCCTGCTCCAGCGCTCGCGAGGTGCCGACTGCATGCGCGGTAAGGCCCATCGCCATGCCCCAAGCCGCCGGGTGATCTACCCCGCAAACGCGCAGCAACATCGGCCCGAAGATAGCCCCCAACACGCCGGTGAACATCACGAACACTGCCGCCAGCGCGGCAACACCGCCAATCTGCTCGGCTACCAGCATCGCGATTGGCGAGGTTACCGACTTGGGCGCCAGCGTCATCATGATCATATTCTCGGCACCCAGCGCCCAGGCCAGCAGGATCGTCAGCACGGTCGCAACCGTGCCCCCTACCAGCAGGCAAGTCAGCACTGGCACCAGATAGCTGCGAATACGTCTGAGGTTCATGTATAGGGGCACAGCCAACGCAACAGTCGCCGGACCCAGTAACACCAGCAGCGGCTGCACTGCGTCGCGGTAGTGCGGGTAGTCCTCACCGGCCAGCCAGATGGCCAGCACCAGAACCGGAGTCGATACCAGCACCGGATGAAACACCGCCAGCCGGGTACGCTGGTACAGCGCCAGCCCGAACTGATAAGCCGCCAGCGTCGCGCCTACCCAAAACAACGGATGGGCAACAATCGCCTGCCAGGCATCGGACAGTGTGCCGCTCATTGACCCTTCCTCCGATCCTGCCGCTCAATCATTTTTTGCATCAGCCAGCCACAGAACGGCAGACTGACGGCCAGTGACACGCCAAGCGTCACCAAGATTGCGGTAGCGTCAGCCATGATCTGGGTACCATAAGCCATGACGCCCACAGCCGGTGGCACCAGAATCAGCGGCAGATAGGTCAGCAGCCCGCTGGCGGCCAGGCTGATCGACTCACTCACACCGCCGCGCACGCTCAAATACACCACCATCAGCAGCATGCCGATGATCGGCCCAGGGAGAAACGGCAACAGCAGGACATTGAGTCCAGTGCCCAGCAACTGGAAGAACACCAGCCAGGTCATTCCGCGTAAGAGCATTGATTTGAATCCAGCAGGATAGAGACCCTGAAAGGGTAAACACTCGGCCTCCCAGTGCCTAGTGCCAGACAACCAAAAACGCATCTTTCGGGCAAATACCGACCTAGGTCAATGGACAATCGACAAAGCACTGATAAGGTAGCCCCCCGTTACGTATACCCGAATCAGGTGTTGTACCGAGTTCATGCCAATCCCGTTGCGCCACCTGTGGCTGTTCTCCAGCCGCGACTCCAGCCACAGAATCGGCCTGCGCCGGGCCGTTCTGCTGCTTGGCGCAATGTGCCTGGCACTGGTCGCGGTGGCATGGCTGCCGCCCATCCAATGGCTGCACGATCCGGCCAGTTATCTGCCTCTGCACATGCTATTGGAAACACTGGCCATCATCGCTGCATCGCTAGTGTTTGCCATCAGTTGGGCCTGCTACCGGCGTCTCAAGACCGACACCCTGCTGAGCCTGGCCTGCGGCTTTGCCGGGGTCGCACTGCTCGATTTCAGCCATATGCTGTCGTTTCAAGGCATGCCCGTCTTTATCACCCCGGCGGACCCGGAAAAGGCCATCAACTTCTGGCTGGCGGCACGCGGCATGGCCGCCGGAACCATGCTCTGGGTTGCACTGCGACCATGGAAAGCGTCCGGTCATAGCTTCGAACGCTGGGCGATCCTCGGCCTCAGCCTGTTTGCGGTGACGATGGTATACCTCATGGTGTTCAGGCATCCGTACCTGCTGCCACGCACCTTTGTCGGTGGGCAGGGGCTGACCGCCTACAAAGTCAGCCTCGAATACCTGCTGATTGCCGTTCACCTGTTCACCGCCTGCTGCTTCTGGCGCAGCATGCGCAAGCCGCAGCCGTTCAACGTCACCGCGCTATTCTGCGCCTCGCTGGCGATGGCGCTGGGCGAACTCTGTTTTACCCTGTATACCAGCGTCACCGATCAGTTCAACCTGCTGGGCCATGTGTTCAAGGTGATTGCCTACTGGTTGTTGTACAAGGGCATCTTTGTCGAAGCCATCGAGCAGCCGTATGACCAGCTGATTCGCTCTCGTGCTCAGCTTCAGGCCACCTTTGATGCCATTCCTGACATGCTGTTCGAACTGGATGAGCGAGAGCGCATCATCAATTGTCATGCCTCGGCCGACGCCAGACTGAAGGTCGACCCAAAACAGATGATTGGTAAGTCAATGCCAGAGTTGTTGAGCGGCGACCTGCTGCAGCAATGCAGGCAAACCATGCGCAACGCCAGCAAGCGCGGCTATGCACAGAGCCAGCCTTTTATCCTCGAGCGGCCCGGACAAGCGCTGTGGCTGCAGTTATCCGTATCTGCCCGCAAGCTCGGCGGCTGCCCCAACGGGCATGTGTTGCTGGTGCGCGACGTCAGCCTGCTAAAACAGCAGGAAGAGCGCATCCTTCACCTGGCACACTTCGACTCCCTGACCGGACTGCCCAACCAGACCCTATTCCGACAGCGGGTAACGCTGGCACTCGGCCAGGCGCGACGCCACCAGCAATCGGTGGCGTTGTTGTTGATCGACCTTGATCATTTCAAGCACATCAACGACACCCTGGGACATCGCGCTGGCGACCAACTGCTCTGCGCCGTCGCCGAGCGACTGCGGCCGCATCTGCGCACCGAAGACATCCTGTCGCGCCTGGGGGGCGACGAGTTTATCCTCGCCCTGCCTGATATCGAAGCGCAGGGCGCGATGCACGCCGCGCAGCGTCTGCTCGGCGATCTGCTCAAGCCGTTGCATTTTGGCAACCACGTCACCACCACCAGCGCCTCAATCGGCATCGCCTTGTACCCCAACGACAGCGATAACCTGGAAAGCCTGGTGCAGCATGCCGACGCGGCCATGTATCTGGCCAAACAGCGCGGGCGCAACAATGTGCAGTTCTATACCGCCGACCTGCAGGCACGTATGTCGCGTCTGATGGAGCTGGAAAACGCGCTGCGCACCGCGATTGAACGCAGTGAACTCTGCCTTTACTACCAGCCCCAGTGGGCACTGGTGGGGCAACGCCTGACTGGCTTTGAGGTGCTGCTACGCTGGCAGCATCCGACTCTGGGCAGCATCTCTCCGGCGGAATTCATACCCGTTGCCGAGAGCAGCGGTCAGATCGCCCAGATTGGCCATTGGGTACTCAAGCAGGGCCTGGCTCAACTGGCGCGGTGGCGCCATAAGGGTCTCGACACCCTCCTCGCGATCAATCTGTCCGCGGTACAATTCCGCAGTACCGACCTTGCCGAACAAATTGCTGAGCTACTGGAAAGCTACCAGATTCCCCCTGAGTGTCTGGAACTTGAGCTGACCGAAGGCACGGCCATGGAAGACCCGGCGCAGGCGCGCCTGCAGTTGAGCAGCCTGCGTCAGCTCGGCGTGCGGCTGGCAATTGACGACTTTGGCACCGGATTTTCTTCTCTGGCACAGCTGCGCCACTTCCCGGTCGACACCCTGAAGATCGACCGCAGTTTCGTGCAAGACATCGACCACGACCAGGGCAGCGCCGACATGGTCCGCAGCATCATTCAGATGGCACACAACCTCGGCATCAGCACCCTGGCCGAAGGGGTGGAAACTGCCAGGCAGCTCCAGTTGCTGCAACAGCTGGAGTGCGAGGCAATCCAAGGCTTTCTTTGGGGGCAGCCGCTGGACTGCGCCAGCGCCGAAACCCTGCTGGCGAGCCAAAATTCGGCTGCCATCCTGCCCTGACGCGGCGCCCCACAGCGCGGCAAAATGTAGCAAAGGCCGCGTCAGCCGCTGCTTCCAGCCGCATTTTGCTATACCATGCGCGCCGGATTAGCGGTCAGGTCGGCCATCAGGTCAGCTGACCCCCAGCTTTACACCCATAATGCCAATACGAAATGGAGCAACATCCATGAACAGCCTGACCCGCGCCGCACTGGGTAGCACCCTGATGCTGGCCAGCAGCCTTGCACACGCCTATCCCCTGCTGTGGCAGAACAACAGCATTACCTACCTGTACGGCACCGACTTCCAGGTCGACCCGGACACCCAGCAGACCGTGACGTTTGAGCACGCCAGCGGCTGGACCAAGGGTGACCTGTTCGCCTTCTTCGACAGTATCCACTACAACGGCGGCACCAACAGCGAAGATCAGAACAGCAGCTACTACGGTGAAATCTCCCCGCGCCTGTCGCTGGGCAAGATCACCGGCCAGAGCTTTGCCTTCGGCCCAATCACCGACGTCCTGCTGGCCGGCACCTACGAATTCGGCCGCAACGACGTTAAAAACTACCTGCTCGGCCCGGCCGTCGACTTGAACATCCCCGGCTTCGACTACTTCCAGCTGAACACCTACTACCGCCATGCCGATACCGACGAAGGCGGCCGCGGTATCTGGCAGATCACTCCGGTCTGGGCCTACACCGTACCGGTGGGCAACTCCGACATCCTGATCGACGGCTTTATCGACTGGGTTGTTGACAACGACGGCGACAACTACCACGCCAACCTGCACATCAACCCGCAGATCAAATACGATCTGGGCAAGGCGCTGGGCTGGTCCGAGAAACAGCTGTATACCGGCATCGAATACGACTACTGGAAGCACAAGTACGGCATCTCGAACGGTACCTTCGGTCTGGACACCAACCAGAGCGCCACCAACCTGATCGTCAAAGTTCACTTCTGATCAGGGCATAAAAAAACCGCAGCCAAGGCTGCGGTTTTTTTATGCCTGTGGCACCCGGGAGGGTCGAGCTCCCGCTCGACCAGCAGCCACCGTGCAATACCTTGGCCGAGTTGAAACTCGGCCCTCCCCCTCAGTAACCCCGCAGCGCCGCAAAGCGGTTGGCGTGGTAGCGGTAGTCACCAAACAACGCCTGCACACTGCGCGCGCGCTTCATAAACAGACCGATATCAAACTCGTCGGTCATGCCCATACCGCCATGCATCTGCACCGCTTCGTTGGTCGCCAGTTCAGCCACTTCGCAGGCCTTGGCCTTGGCCAGACTGACCCACTGCGCCGCCTCGGCATCACCCGCATCCAGCGCCATCTGCGCCTTCAACACCGCCGACTTGACCAGTTCCAGCTCACTGAACAGATGCGCGCAGCGGTGCTGCAGGGCCTGGAAGGTGCTCAGCGCAACCCCAAACTGCTTACGCTCCTGCAGGTAGGCAACGGTGCGCTCGAACACCTCCAGCGAAATGCCCAGCAGCTCACCAGCCAGCTGCGCATTAACCACATCCAGCGTCAGTTCTAGCGCAGCCCAGGCGTTGCCCGCCTCACCCAGCAGATCACCGGCTGCGACCTTGACGTCCTCAAAGCTGACAATCGCCGCATTGCGGCTGTCTGCCATGATGGTGCGCTCGACACTCACGCCGGGGGCGTTACGGTCCACCAGCAGCAGGCTGATACCGGCGTGATCGGTTTCGGTGCCCTCGCTGCGGGCGGAGACGATCAGCTTGTCGGCGACGTGGCCATCCACCACAAAGGTCTTGCGGCCATTGAGCAGATACCCGCCATCGGCCACCTGCAACCGGGTTGCCACCCGATTCGGCGCGTGACGCGGCGCTTCGTCAACGGCCAGCGCCAGCAACAGGCCGCCCTCGGCAACCTGCGGCAGCAGCGCCTGCTGCTGTTCGCTGGAACCGGCCAGCAGCAGCGCAGCCACACCGCCAATGGCGGTCGAGATCAAGGGTGAGGCGCTGAGGTTGCGGCCGGCCTGTTCGCTGACCTGGCCCATACCGACGTAGCCGAACTGGGCACCGCCCAGCGCTTCCGGGATCAGGGTGCCGACAAAACCCATCTCGACCATGCTCTGCAACAGTTCGCGGGAGAAGCCGGTTTCGTCGCGGTTGTCGCGCAGCGCTCGCAGTTGGCTGACCGGTGCACTTTCACTCATGAAACGCTTGGCCGCGTCCTTGAGCATCTGTTGTTCTTCGTTAAGTACCAAAGCTGACATGACAGTGTCCCCTTACTGAAGGCCGAGAATGTTGCGGGCGATGACGTTGAGCTGCACCTCGGTGGTACCGCCCTCGATCGAGTTGCCCTTGGAGCGCAGCCAGGTGCGAGGAATGACACCTTCGCGTGACGCCTCTCCTTCCCAGACCATGGCATCGCTGCCATGCAGGGCGACCATCAGTTCCTGCCGCCGCTTGTTCAGCTCGGTACCGTAATACTTGAGCATGGCCGAGGCCGCGCCGACGCCCTGCCCAGCCTTGGCTTCATCCAGCACCCGCTCGGCGGTCAGTGCAAAGGCAGCCGCGTCCAGATCCCATGTCGCCAGCTCACCGCGCAGCATGCCATCGGCCAACTTGCCGTCTTCCAGCCCAACGGCATCCACCGCGATCTGCGGCAGGGTCTTCTGACCAGCCGCGGTGCGGCCCATGCCACCGATCATTTCCCGCTCGTGGGTCAGCAGGTACTTGGCGATGGTCCAGCCGGCGTTAATTTCGCCGACCACCTGATTTTTCTCTACCCGGACGTTGTCCAGGAAGGTTTCGCAGAACGGCGAGCTGCCGGAAATCAGCTTGATCGGGCGGGTGCTCACGCCGGGGGTGGTCATGTCGAACAGCACCAGACTGATGCCCAGCTGCTTCTTGGCATCGGGGTTGGTACGCACCAGACAGAACATCCAGTCAGCCTTGTCGGCGTAGGAGGTCCAGATCTTCTGGCCATTGACGATAAAGTGGTCGCCGTGGTCTTCGGCACGGGTCTGCAGGCCGGCGAGGTCGGAGCCGGCACCCGGCTCGCTGTAGCCCTGACACCAGCGGATTTCACCGCGGACAATCGGCGGCAGATGTTGACGCTTGAGCTCTTCGGAGCCGAATTTGAGAATCGCCGGGCCGATCATCCATATCCCGAAACTGGACAGCGGCGGACGGGCGTTGATGCGCGCCATTTCTTCGCGCAGCACCTTATGCTCCTGCTGGCTGAGGCCACCGCCACCATACTCGGTCGGCCACTCGGGCGCGGTCCAGCCGCGCGCCGCCATGCGCTCGAGCCAGAGTTTCTGATCTTCACTGGCGAACGTGAACTTACGCCCACCCCAGCAGGCATCGTTGTCCGAGCGTTGCGGTGTGCGCATGCTCTGCGGGCAGTTCTCTTCCAGCCAGGCGCGGGTTTGCTGGCGAAATACGTCCAGATCGGCCACGGGCATTCTCCTTTGTTGTGATTTATCTGCAGGAAACGCTGAATCGGTCAGCCCACAAAGATACTCCGGCCGGCGCCGCACGGAAGCGGCTCTTGACTGACCGAATAGTCACCCATCATTCAGGCTGATGCGTCAGACCCGGGCGCTACGGCAAAACTGCCGTGGAGTCATTCCCTTCCAGCGCCGAAACGCATGGACAAAGTTGGAGACCTCGCCGTAACCCAGTCGCTGCGCCACCTCCTCGAGCGACAACCCCGGTACCCGCAGCAGCTCTTCTGCCAATGCCTCACGGGTTTCCTCCTGTAGCTGCCGAAAGCTGGTCCGCTCGCCATCAAGACGGCGACGCAAGGTGCGCTCAGTCAGATGCAGCCGGGCAGCGACCGTGGGCATGTCCGGCAGGGTTGCACCACCGTCCAGCAACAATTCCCGCACCCGCCCGGCCAGGCCATCACGCGCCCGGTAGCGCTGCAATAGTTGATGGCACTGCTGCTCGCAGGCCTGCCGAATCGCCGGATTGTCGCCAGGCAAACCACGGGCCAGCAGCGCCGGGTCGAGTTCAAGCATGGTTTCGGCAGCATCGAACTGCGGGGTGCAACCATAGGCTTCAGTGTAGGCATTCAACTGAGCATCCGGCGGCGCAGGCAGGGTCAGCCGAACTGATTTGAAGGGCTGCCTCAGCCCGGTCAGTTCACGCTGAATTCGCGCGGTTGCGGCGCTGTCACGCAGCAACAGAAAGCGCCGCAGAGACGGCTCAATCCAGCGGTCATCGATGACCAGCCAACGACCGCTGGCGTCCTCACGGGCATGGATACGGCAAAAGGCGAAGGTCAGGTCGAGATAGCGCAGCCCCATCTCCAGCGCCTCGCCCAGCGAAGCACTGCTAAGCAGCGCATAACCCCAGATGCCGTACCGGCTGAGCTGGTAACGACGCCCGGCCAGCAGGCCGAGCAGCGGCTGACCAGGCAGGCCAGCGAGCAGGTTGCTGACCACCTGCAGCTCCTGCGCCGCCTCGACCTGGGCCTGACCATCGGCCAGCGCCATCACATCCAGCCCGGTGCCCTGCAGGCACTGCGGAACGGTGAGGGCCAGCTCGGTGCCGAGCTGGGTCAGCAACTGAACGCTGCCGATGTTGCGCAGGCGCGGCCAGGGAGGAGCAGTAGCAGTCATGACGTGTCCGAAACTCACAATTTTTTGACCGACTATGCCATACCCCCAGTGATAGACAAGGCCTAATATCAGTCGCACAGGAGGAAGCACACAATGACTACAAAAAGCTCACCTGCCGCACCACTCGACGCCATCATCATCGGCAGCGGGTTTGGCGGCCTTGGCATGGCCATCCAGCTAGACCGCGCCGGCATCAGTCACTTTCTGCTGCTGGAAAAGGCCGCTGACATCGGCGGCACCTGGCGCGACAACCACTATCCGGGCTCCGGCTGCGACGTACCTTCGCACCTGTACTCCTACTCGTTTGAGCCGCGCACCACCTGGCCGCACAAGTACGCCCGCCAGGACGAAATTCACGCCTACATCCGCCACTGCGCCGACAAATACCACCTGCGCCAGCGCATTCGCCTCAATTGCGAAGTCAGCGAAGCCCGCTTCGACGCCGACAGCGGCTGCTGGCAGGTCACTACCAGCAGCGGAGAAACCCTGGTCGCGCGCAATCTGATCGCCGCCACCGGCCAGCTCAACCGCCCGCTGATGCCGAACATCGAAGGCCTCTGCAGCTTTGCCGGCCCGGCCTTCCACTCGGCCGAGTGGCAGCACGACGTTGACCTCAAGGGCAAGCGGGTCGCGGTCATCGGTACCGGCGCCTCGGCGATCCAGTTCGTACCGCAGATCGTGCCCGAGGTGGCTCAGCTTGACCTGTACCAGCGCAACGCCGCCTGGGTGCTGCCCAAGGATGATTGCGAATACAGCGATTCACGCCGCCGCTGGCTAAGCCGCCTGCCGCAGCTGCACCAGCTGGACCGGCTCTGGCAGTACCTGACCCACGAAGTGCGCGCGCTGGCTTTCGTGCATTTCCCGGCGCTGGTCAAAAGCAGCGAAAAGACCGCGCTGCGCCACCTGCAGCGCAACATCAGCGACCCAGCCAAGCGCGCGGCCCTGACCCCGGATTACCCACTCGGCTGCAAGCGTATCCTGATCAGCAACAACTACTATCCGGCGCTGAATCAGCCTCACGTCAATGTCGTCACCGACGGTATCGAGAAGGTCGTGCCAGAGGGTGTAATCACCCAGGACGGCACCCTGCACCCGGCCGACGTGCTGATCTATGGCACCGGCTTTGCCGCCACCGAATTCCTCGCGCCGATACGCATCACCGGGCTCAACGGCAGCGAGCTGAATGAAGCCTGGCGCGACGGTGCCGACGCTTACAAAGGCATCTCGGTCGCCGGCTTCCCCAACCTGTACGTGCTCTACGGGCCAAATACCAACCTCGGCCACAACTCGATCATCTATATGCTGGAAAGCCAGTTCCGCTACGTCATCGCCTGCGTGAAGGCCGTGCGCGACCGTGGCCTGCGCTACCTTGATCTGCAGCCCGAAGTGCAGGCGCGCTACAACCGGCAGCTGCAGGATGACGCCCGCGGCACAATCTGGGCTCAGGGTTGCCAGAGCTGGTATCTGACCGCCGACGGCAAACAGACCGTCAACTGGCCCGGTTTTACCTTCACCTATCGATACATGACCCGCAAACCGACATGGAGCGATTATGTCCAGGTACGTTGATGAGCTGTATCGCAATCCAGGGCAGCCCGGGTTGCGCGCCTTTCTGCGCGGCATGCTGAAACTGCTGTTTCGCGGTCTAGTGCGGCCACCCATTCCGTTTTCCCTGCAGGCGATAATCCTGCGCCTGCTGACCCTCGGCATGCCGCTGGCCAAAGGCGTCAGCCGCAGCACAGAGCAGATCGCCGGACGGCCCTGTATGTGGCACCGCCCGGCCGCAGGGGGCAACGGTCGAGTGCTGCTGTACCTGCATGGCGGCGCCTTCGTCATCGGCTCCCCGCAGACCCATCGGGGCATCTGCTCGGCGCTCGCCAGCCGTGGTCAGTTCGATGTCTGCGCACTCGATTACCGACTGGCGCCAGCGTATCCGGCACCGGCGACCTGTGACGATGCGGTCGCCGCCTATCAGGCGCTGCTGCAGCGAGGCTATACGCCCGCGCAGATCACCCTGATCGGCGATTCGGCAGGCGGCAACCTGGTACTGGTGACGGCGCAAAAGCTGGCCGCGCTCAAGCTGCCGCTGCCCGCCTCGCTGGTCTGCTTTTCACCGGTCACCGACATGACTGCCGAGCAGCTGCACGCGCCTGCGGCCGGCGACCCACTGCTGCATCCGTCCTGGCTAGACAGCGCCCGGGACGCCTACTGCCCGGCCGGGCTGGACCGCGCCGATCCGATGGTGTCGCCGCTGTTCGGCCAGCTCAAGGGCTTGCCGCCATTGCTGCTGCAGGTCGGTGAAGATGAGGTGCTGCTGAACGACAGCCTGCGGCTGGCCGAAGCCGCGCGCGCAGCCGACGTCGCCGTACGGCTGGAGCGCTACGAGGACCTGTGGCATGTATTTCAGGCCCACGCCGGGCTGCTGCACAGCGCTGATGCGGCACTGCAGCGGGTGGTTGACTTTGTGAACAGCGCTCAGGCCGACTCGGTAAGCTGATCCCGGTGAATCGCGTAAGGCCCCCAGGCCTGACGCACCGGCACCACTTCCAGTCGATTGATGTTCATGTGCGCAGGCAGCGCGGCGATGTAACCCACCTGTGCGGCTACATCGTCGGCGGTGAGCGGTACTGTGCCCTGATAGACCTTGTCCGCGGCACCCGAGTCCCCGGCATTGCGCACCAGACTGAACTCGGTCTCGGCAATACCCGGAGCCAGATCAGTCACCCGCACGCCGGTGCCCTGCAGGTCACAGCGCAAGTTGTAGGAAAACTGCTGCACGAACGCCTTGCTGGCACCGTAAACATGGCTGCCCGGATACGGGTTACCGGCGGCGGTGGAACCAATGTTGATGACGGTCGCGCCGCTGCCCCAGGCAATCAGCCTGGGCAGCACCGCGTGTGTCATGTTGACCAGCCCGGTGATGTTGGTGTCGATCATGGTGTGCAGGTCGCTCAGCTCGACCGCCTGTGCCGGCCCCGGCGCCAGCGCCAGCCCGGCATTGTTGACCAGCACCTGAATCCCGGAGAACGGCTCCGGCAAATTATCGATGGCGCGCTGCACGGCGATGGCATCGCGCACATCCAGCTGCAGCGGCAACACCGTAGTCAGCTCACTCAATTCATCGGCCAGCGCCTGCAGGCGCTCCAGACGGCGACCACAGAGAATCAGCGGCCAGCCCTGCCGCGCCAGACAGCGCGCGCTGGCGGCGCCAAACCCGGAGGTCGCGCCGGTAATCAATACTGCACCTTGCATGGGTATATCCTGTTTTCAGTTCCGGGCTAGCGGTGCTGAAAGCGTCGGCGAGGCAGTCAGCGCAAGGCAAAAGTTGGCGAAACAGCGCAGTTTACGAACAGTAAATGAGCATGTTGAGCCGACTCTTAGCGCCGCGATGGCCACGTAGCCTGCTTTCAGGGCCGCTAGCGGCGTTCTTCTCGAATAAAGGGTTCTCCCAACGCCCCGGGCTGGCTGCTGCTATCGCGGCTGGCCAAGGCTACCCAGATCATCACCCCGAGGGTGACGGCGTAGGGGGTCATAAATACGAAGTACTGCGGCAGACGAATACCGGAGGCGGCCATCTGCGGAATCAGCGCCTCGATACAGCCAAACAGCACGGCACCGGCCAGCGCCTTCCACGGCGACCAGCGGGCGAAAATCACCAGCGCCACGGCAATCCAGCCGCGCCCGCCGACCATGTCGGCGATCCACATCTTGGTGCTCAGTACCGAGATATAGGCACCGGCCAGACCGATCAGCATCGAGCCGGCAACAATGGCGGCGCAGCGATAGCCCAGCACCGGAATACCGGCGGCATCCGCCGCCTGCGGGTTCTCGCCAACCGCACGCAGGCGCAGGCCGAGCACGCTGCGATTGAGCACCAGAACTACCACGACGAAGATCAGCGGCGTAACAAATACCAGCGGGTTCTGCACAAACAGCTTGCCTACCACCGGCAGCTCCGAGAACGGCCAGAGCGATACCGCGTGCAGCCCGGCGACCGGCTTGTTGGTCCAGTCCAGCAGGGTGCCAAGCAACCCGGTCAGGCCCTGACAGAAGAACACCAGCGCAAGACCGGCGATCACCTGATTGATGCGCATCACCAGCACCATCAGGGCAAACAGCAGCGAGACAAACCCGGCCGCGCACATAGCCAGAATCAACGCCCAGACAGCCGCGCCACCGGTCATCAGCGACGCCCCGATACCCGCTAGCGCACCGACCAGCATCAAGCCTTCGGCGCCCAGTGCCAGCACCCCGGAGCGCTCTATGACGATCAACCCGAGCGCCGCCAACGCAAAGGGCACGGCAAAGTCGGGAATGTTGCCGATCCAGCTTGCAATCATGTCCATCAGACCTGCCCTCCCTGAATGCGGCGAATACGGTGACGGATAAAGAACTCGGACGACGCCACGCAGATCACCAGAATCGCCTGGATCAACTGCACCATCGAGAACGGGATCTGATAGAACACCTGCAGGCTGCGCCCGGCGACAAACAGCGTGGCCACCAGCACCGCCACCACGGTCGCGGCAATCGGTTGATTGCGTGCCAGGAAGGCGATCAAAATCCCGGAGAAACCGTACCCGGCGTAGAACGAGTGGGTCAGCCGCCCTTCCTGTCCAGCGGTAATCATCAGCCCGGCCAGACCTGCCAGCGCACCGGATAGCAGCACGGTCCCGAGGATCACCCGCTTGACCGGCACACCGACCGCCCGCGCCACACCCGGGCTACTGTCGACAAAGCGCAGGTACAGGCCAGCGCGTGAAATGCCGGTGAACCAGAGCACGAACAGTGCGACCACCAGCGCCAGCACGACCGCCAGACTGACGCCATCGAACAGCTCGGGCAGACGCTCGAACACCTTGTACTGCGGCGAATAGGGGAACGAATCACGCGGGTCCTTCCAGCTGCCGTAGACCAGATGCAGCAGGAAGTTGAGCGCGATGTAGTTGAGCATCAGCGTGGAGATGATCTCGTTCACCTTCAGGTGCAGCTTGAGCAGCACCGGCGCCAGCGCCCAGAGCAAGCCGCAGGCCATGGCACAGGCCATCATCAGCGGCAGGCGCAGCGACGGCGGTCCGATCTCGAACAGCGAGATCGCGGTGGCGCCAATCGCTCCCCAGATCATCTGCCCCTCAAGGCCGAGGTTCCAGAAGCGCGCGCGGAAGGCCAGACAGCCGGCCAGACCGACCATGATCAGCGGTGCGGCCTGAAACAGCACCGCACGCAGGCTCTGGCTGTCGAACAGCGTGAGGATCACAAACTCGTTGAGCAGCTCACCCGCCGGCACCCCGGCGGCGACCAGAATGGCTGCCGAAATCAGCATCCCGACCAGCAGCGCCAGCGCGATGACCAGCGCCTGCCAGTACCAGGCCATCTGCTGGCGTACTTCTAGGGTGTAACGGCGCGCCAGCAGCGGTTGAAAATTCGTTGTATCAAACATGATTCACCATGGCCTGCCCGATTGCCTGGCGGTCTGCCGGTTGGGCAAACTCGCCGATGATACGTCCTGCCGACATCACGCCAATGCGGTCTGCCAGCGCCATCACTTCGTCGAGGTCTTCGCTGATCAGCAGCACGGCAGCGCCGGCATCACGCGCGCTGCGCAGCCGCTCGTGCACCGCCAGGGTGGCGCGCACATCCAGCCCGCGACTGGGGCTGTGGACGATGACCAGTTGCGGGGCACGGGCGAATTCGCGGGCAATCACCAGCTTCTGCGCGTTGCCGCCAGACAGCAGCGCCGCCTTCTGTTGCAGCGAGCGCACACCCTGCACATCAAACTCGGCGACCGCGGCGGCGGTGTCGGCTTCGATCCGCTTGCGGCGCAGGAACCAGAACGGCCCGTAGCGACCGCTGTGCACATCGCCCATGGCAAAGTTGTCGCTGATCGACAGCGGTGCGGCGAGCGCCGAGCTGTAGCGGTCGGCCGGGATGCAGGCGATGCCCAGCTCGCGGCGACGGGCCGCACTGAGGCTGTTGAGATCACCTTCACCGACCAGTTCCATCTCGCCGGACACCGGCTCGGGCAGGCCCATCAGCGCGCCGGCCAGTTCACTCTGACCATTGCCACCAACCCCGGCGATGCCGTAAATCTCGCCAGCGCGCAGCTCAAGATTGACGCCGCGCAGCACCGGCGCGTCGCTGCTGGAGCGCAGATCACGCACCGCCAGCTTGACCTCGCCCGCGTCTCGGCTGGATGGAATCTGCGGTGGAGTCGGCGCATCGCCAACGGTCAATTTGACCAGCTCACCTACCGACACGGTCTGCGGCTTGAGGCTGGCAACGGTTGAGCCTGTGCGCATCACCGTCACCTGATCGGCGTAGCGCATGACATCATTCATTTTGTGGGTCACCAGGATGACGGCAGCACCTTCCTGATGCGCGAAATTCTGGACCGTGGTCAGCAGGTTTTCTGCTTCCGCATCGGTCAGTACCGCGGTGGGTTCATCGAGAATCAGAATGCGGGCACCGGCCAGCAGCACCTTGAGAATCTCGACCCGTTGCTGCTCGGCCACCGACAGTTGATCCACCCGCGCGTGGGGTTCGATGCTGAACCCCAGGCTGGCGGCCATGGCGGTGATCTGCTCGGCGGTCTGCGCCAGCCGCTGCCGGTAGGTACCGGCCTGCAGGTGACGAAGACCGAGCAGAATGTTTTCTGCCACGGTGAAGGGTTTCACCAGCTTGAAATGCTGGTGCACCATGCCGATGCCCTGTGCTGCGGCATCGAGCGGCCCCTTCAGACGAACCGGGTTGTCGTCGATGAACAGCGATCCGGTTTCCGGCGCATACAGCCCTGCGGCGATGTTCATCAGGGACGACTTGCCCGCTCCGTTCTCGCCCAGCAGGGCATGCACTTCGCCCCAGCGTGCGGTGAAGGAGGCCTCGGACAGCGCCTTGAAGCCGTCAAACGACTTGCTTACGCTGTCCAGCCGGATCGCGTTCGGGTTGCTCATTGCTGGGTAATCACTCCCTTGACGAACCAGTCCATGGACCAGAGTTCACCGTCGGACAGCGCTTCACCTTCCGCCGCTTTGACGTTGCCGTCACGGTCAGAGATCGGGCCGGCGTAGATCAGTTTCTCGCCGTTCAGCAGCTCTTCACGGGCAGCCATGATCTTGGCTTTCTCTTCCTCGTCTATACCCTTGCCGCAGCAGGAGACGTCGGTACCGCCCTGCTCCATCGACAGCAGCGCACCGTGTTCAGCCGGTACCCAGTTGCCGGCCATGATTTTCTTCAGCTCCGGTGCCAGGAAGCGATCCCAGACCCAGACCGAGGAACAGACGGTGGCTTCGGGGGCGAACTCGCTCATATCACGGTGGTGACCGGTGCCATAGACGCCGCGCTCCTGGGCAACGATCTGCGGGGTCGGGCTATCCACGTGCTGGCCGATGACGTCAGCGCCCTGGTCGATCAGTGCGGTGGCTGCCGCGCGCTCCTTGACCGGGTCGTTCCAGGCGCCGGTGTAGATCACGGTGACGGTCGCATCCGGATTCATCTGCTGGGCGCCCATGGCGAAAGCGTTGACGGTCCAGTTCACCTGACCGAAGGGGTTGGCGGCAACGAAGCCCAGTTTGCCGGTTTCAGACGCAGCGCCTGCCGCCATGCCGCACAGGTACTGGCTCTCGTAGGTGCGACCGTAGAAGGATTCCAGGTTGTGCGAATTGGTGGTGCCGGAGCCATTCAGGAAGGCCACTTCCGGGTACTTGTCGGCCAGCTCCTTGAAGGTGTCGGAGTAACCGAAGGCGGTACCGATGATGATGTTAGCGCCACGCTGAATCAGCCGCTCAACGGTCGGTTTGATCGCCGAGGCGGTTTCCGGCACGCTTTCCACGTACTGAATCTTCTGGCCGATCTCGCCTTCCAGACGCTGACGCGCCTCGTCGAACGCCTGGGTCCAGCCACCGTCGTTGCGCGGGCTGATGTAGAGCATGGCGATCTTCGCCGGGCCGGTCAGGGTAAATCCGCCTTCCTCGGCAGCAGCCAGGGTCGGCAGGCCGCAGGCGGCCAGGGCGCATACGGCGCCCGCAATCAGTTTTTTCATTGCCAAAGTCCTTCTTGCGATCAGGTGGTGTGACTACATCATGTGGTTGATACGGAACACGTTGCCTTCCGGATCCATCAGCACCGCCTGATACCAGTTGTAATAGGTGGTATACGGCGGCTTGATCAGGGTGGCGCCCGCCTCGACGGCGATCGGCACCATGCGGTCGACCTCGGCGGGGCTGTCGACGTCGATGTTGAGCAGAAACTTGCAACCGCGGGTGTCGGAGTGCTCGGCCAGATGCAGCAGCTCGTAGGCATCCGGCGCGTTGAAGCCGATGCAGCAGGTGCCCGCATCCAGACCGACAAAGATCGGCGAGCGAATCGCCTCCACTTCCGGAAAGTCGAACACCCGCTGGTAGAACCCGCTGAGCGCTTCGATGTCGCGGGCGAATACGTTGACGTAGGAGAGTTTGCTCATATCAGGCCACCTTGCTGCCGCCAAAGGTCGTCTGACGGACGAACTTGGACTTAAGGTGATCGCCGGAGCTGACCGGTGCATACCGCGGCGTCTCGCCCTCGGCCAGGCAGCTCGGCAGACACTCGACCATCACGTCGTAGTTGGGCTGATGGAAGAACACCAGCGACTGGCGCTGCTGATCACCGGCAGCGTCTTCCGGCGGATTGATCACCCGGTGCAGGGTCGAGATCCACTGATCGTTGGTCCACTGCATCATCAGGTCACCGATGTTGACCACGAAGCCGTCTTCCACATAAGGCACATCGACCCACTCGCCGTCGCGGTTGCAAACCTGCAGACCACCCTGCGCGCCGTCGGGTTTGACGATGGTCAGGCTGCCGTAATCGGTGTGCGCACCGGCGCGCAGCTGGCCTTCCTCGATACCCTCTTTCAGGTGCGGATAACGCAGGCTGCGGAACATGCTGATGTGCTTGTCGATCTTGTCGTCGAAGAAGGTTTCCGGCAGTTCCAGCGCCAGCGCGAAGATGCGCATCAGCGTGCGGGCCAGATCGCCCATGGCCTCGAAATACTCGGCATAGGCCTGTTGAAATCCGGGCAGGTCAGCGGGCCAGACATTCGGCGCGAAGTGCGGGCCGGCCATGGCTTCGGAGTAGTAGGGCTCGGCCGGTACATCGGTCGGGCCGATCGAGAAGGATTCCTTGAGATCGCCCGGCGCCGCCTCTTCCATCGAGTAGGACAGGCTTTCTTCGGCAACCGCGCTGTAACCGCGGACCATGTCCGGACGCGGACGGTCCGCCTTGCGCTTTTCGGCCATCGGCAGATCAAAGAACTGTGAAGTCAAGGCATAGACCCGCTCGATCAATTCCTTGGGAATCTGGTGCTCGGTAATCACCAGAAAGCCGATGTCGCGACAGGCCTGGTTAACCGCTTTGGCCACCTCAGCTTTACCCTCGGCAGTCCCGTCGAAATAGGGGCCAAGGTCGATAATGGGAACGTATTGAAGCGTCATACAACCGTTTCCTCCAAATGGAGCTCAGCGAGAGCACTGAGCAGAAGAAGCGACGCGAGAAGTATTCAACGCGCCATTTTCCAATCAGCGGAGACGTTTGCAGCAACTATGCCAAAAAGTGTTTTTTCTTAAAAAACAGATAGATAATGAAAACCGACCGCTTATTTTGGAACAAACGGTCTGATCTAGAGCACTCGGTTTGTGCGTTTAGCCCAAAAAAGGGGCGGAGATATTGATCTACATCAAGAACGCGGACAGACGCCCTGCAACACCAATGCCTTGAGATTGGTCAGCGTCTCGGCAAAGAAGGCCGGGTCTTCCAAGGTACGACCAGAGACGGCCTCAACCTGGGTACGAAAGTCGGCGTAGTGCTGGGTCATGGCCCAGAGTGAAAAGATCAGATGATGCGGCTCGACCGGTGCCAGCTTACCGGCCCCGATCCAGGCATTGATGACGCTGACCTTGGATTCGACGATATCACGCAACGAGCCCTGCAGCTCGCCCAACAACAGCGGCGCACCCTGAATGACCTCCAGACAGAACAGCCGGGACTCAGCTGGATGATCACGTGACAGTTCCAGCTTCACGCGCAGGTAATCGCCAATCGCCTCGGCCGGGTCCTGCTCGACGCTGAACGCCTTGAGCGGGCTCAGCCAGACATCCATCAACTGACGCAGCACATTGATGTACAGGTCTTCTTTGGAAGCAAAGTAATACAGCAGGTTGGTCTTGGATACATCGGCCTGACTGGCAACCTGATCAAGACTGGTGCCGTGCAGCCCATAGCGCGAGAACACATCCAGCGCCGCCTCCATGATAGCGCTGCGCTTGGTCTCCATCAGCCGCTTGCGGCGGTTCAGCGTCGCCTCGCTGGGCACCCGACTGCGCGCCTTGGGCTTCTTTGCAGGTGTTGCGGGACGCTGTATTTGTTTGCTCACTGGAGGGGCAGCCTTAATCCTTGGTGGTCGCATTCTACCCTTGGTAACACAGTCCAACTCAAGCCCCAAAATGGCCCCCAAAACAGAGCCGCATGCACAAACCAAGTGCTCTAATTCAGACTAAATGGTCTAACTTAAACCAATAAAACCACACAAACCATTGATTTAAATCAACAAAAAAAACATGGCCTGGATTGTGCTTTTTCCAGTTCAGCGGCCGGCCGTATACGCCGACCTTCTGAACAAATGGACCACGGAGTGCAATCCAATGAATGTAGGTATCTTCATCCCGATCGGTAACAACGGCTGGCTGATCTCCAAGAACGCGCCGCAGTACATGCCGACCTTTGATCTGAACAAAGCCATCGTGCAACGCGCCGAGCACTACGGCTTCGAATTCGCACTGTCGATGATCAAGCTGCGCGGCTTCGGCGGCGAGACCGAGTTCTGGGAACACAACCTCGAGTCCTTCACCCTGATGGCCGGCCTGGCCGCCGTGACCGAGCGCATCCAGCTGTTCGCCACCGCCGCCACCCTGACCCTGCCACCGGCGATCGTTGCGCGCATGGCCTCGACCATCGATTCGATTTCCAACGGCCGCTTCGGCGTCAACCTGGTGACCGGCTGGCAGAAGCCGGAATACAGCCAGATGGGCCTGTGGCCGGGTGATGAGTTCTTTGCCAACCGCTACGACTATCTCGGTGAGTACGCCACCGTGCTGCGCGACCTGTGGACCACCGGTCGCAGCGACTTCAAGGGCGAACACTTCCAGATGGACGACTGCCGCGTCAGCCCGAAACCCCAGGCCGACATGAAGGTCATCTGCGCCGGGCAGAGCGAGGCCGGCATGGCCTTCACCGCCAAGTACGCCGACTACAACTTCTGCTTCGGCAAGGGCGTCAACACGCCAACTGCCTTCGCGCCGACCGTCGAACGACTGGTCAAGGCCACCGCAGAAAGCGGCCGCGACGTCACCTCCTGCGCGCTGTTCATGATCATCGCCGATGAAACCGACGAAGCCGCCCGCGCCCGCTGGGAGCACTACAAGGACGGCGCCGACCACGAAGCCATCGCCTGGCTGGGCGAACAGGGCGCCGCCGACACCAAGTCCAAGGGCGACACCAACATCCGCCAGATGGCCGATCCGACCTCCGCCGTGAACATCAACATGGGCACTCTGGTGGGTTCCTACGAAAACGTTGCGCGCATGCTCGACGAAGTCGCCACCGTGCCCGGCAACAGCGGCGTGATGCTGACCTTCGACGACTTCATCAAGGGCATCGAAGACTTCGGCAGCAAGATCCAGCCGCTGATGAAGAGCCGCCAACACGTTAACGAGATGCTGGAGACTGCGTGATGAACAGCCTGACCAAACCTGTTGTCGGTCATGCACCGGTACGCAACAACCCGACCGATGTGATTCTGCCCGCGCGCCCCGAGTCACTGGCGATCAACAGCGGCGAGACCGCACTGATCGTGGTCGACATGCAGAACGCCTACTCGACCAAGGGCGGCTATCTGGATCTGGCGGGTTTTGATGTCTCCAGCACCGGGCCGGTGATCGAACAGATCGCCCGCGCCATCGAAGCGGCCCGCGCCGCCGGCGTGCAGGTCATCTTCTTCCAGAACGGCTGGGACAGCGAGTACGCCGAAGCCGGCGGCCCCGGCTCGCCGAACTGGCACAAGTCCAACGCGCTGAAGACCATGCGCAAGAACCCGGAGCTGCAGGGCAAGCTGCTGGCCAAGGGCACCTGGGACTACGATCTGGTCGACGCCCTGCAACCGCAACCGGGCGACCTTGTGGTGCCGAAACCGCGCTACAGCGGCTTCTTCAACACCGCCTTCGACAGCCTGCTGCGCGCCCGCGGCATCCGCAATCTGGTGTTTACCGGCATCGCCACCAACGTCTGCGTGGAATCCACCCTGCGCGACGGCTTCTTCCTCGAATACTTCGGCGTGGTACTGGCCGACGCCACCCATCAGGCCGGCCCGGAGTTCGTCCAGCAGGCCTCGCTGTACAACATCGAAACCTTCTTTGGCTGGGTCAGCACCGTCGATGACTTCTGCACTGCACTGACCAAGCCCGTTACTCAAGGAGCAACCGCATGAGCAAGCAAACCGTACTCCCCGCCGGCACCGGCAAACCGCTGGCCCCCTACGTTCCGGGCTCGATGGCCGATGGCATTGTGTATGTTTCCGGCACCCTGCCCTTCGACAAAGACAACAACGTGGTGCACGTTGGCGATGCGGCAGCGCAAACCCGTCACGTGCTGGAAACCATCAAGGGTGTGGTCGAGGAAGCCGGCGGCACCATGGATGACGTCACCTTCAACATGATCATGCTGCGCGACTGGAGCGATTATGCCGCCATCAACACCGTCTACGCCGAGTACTTCCCGGGCGAAAAGCCGGCGCGTTACTGCATCCAGTGCGGTCTGGTAAAACCGGACGCGCTGATCGAAATCGCCAGCATTGCCCACGTCGGCTGAGGCCGTGGTCGTGATGCATATCGAAATCCACGGCCGGCGTGATGCCGACGCCCCGACGCTGGTATGCAGCTCGGGGCTCGGTGGCGCGGCGCACTTCTGGATGCCGCAACTGGACGCACTGACCAGCGACTACCGCGTGGTGCTGTACGACCAGCTCGGCACCGGCAAGAGCCCCGCCACGCTACCCGCCGACTACAGCATCGACGCCATGGCCAGCGAGTTGCGCATGCTGCTCGCCAGCCACGGCATCGGCGACTATCACCTGATCGGTCACGCCCTCGGCGGTCTGGTCGGGCTGGCGCTGGCCATCCAGCAGGCACCGGGGCTGCGTAGCCTGACGCTGATGAACGCCTGGTCGCGGGTCAGCCCGCATACCGCGCGCTGTTTCTCGGTACGCAAGCAATTGCTGGCCGGCAGCGGGCCGGCTGCCTATGTCGAGGCGCAGGCGCTGTTTCTCTACCCGCCGGACTGGATTGCCGCCAACATCGAGCAGTTGCAAATCGACGACCGCAGGCACGTGGCGGGCTTTCCGCCGACCGACAACCTGCTGCGCCGCATTGCCGCTCTGCAGGCGTTTGCGCCGGACGCACAGGCGCTGGCCGGGGTCCGTCAGCCAACGCTGCTGATCGCCAACCGCGACGACATGCTGGTGCCCTGGCAGTGCTCGCGAGAGCTTGCCGAGCAACTGCCGAACGCCCGCCTGGAATGCTTTGACTATGGCGGCCACGCCTCCAGCGTGACCTGCCCGGACACCATCAATACGACGCTCAAGCGCTTTCTTGCCAGCGTCATTCACGACACCGAATACGCCGCCTGAGTGAGGGCAACCATGTACGAACCATTAGATCAAACCGCCTTGGCACAGCTGTTCACCGAGGCACGCAGCCACAACGGCTGGCTCGACCAGCCGGTGCCCGACAGCCTGCTAGAAACCATCTACAACCTGACCAAGATGGGCCCGACGTCGGCCAACTGCAGCCCGGCACGCTTTGTATTTGTGCGCACCCGTCAAGGCAAGGAGCTGCTCAAGCCGTGCCTGTCATCCGGCAATCTGGAGAAGACCATGAGCGCGCCGGTCACCGTGATCGTCGCCTTTGACTCGCGCTTCTACGACGCCCTGCCCGAGCTGTTCCCGCATGCGGACGCACGCAGCTGGTTCACCGGCAGCCCGGAGATGATTTACGAAACCGCCTTTCGCAACAGCTCGATGCAGGCCGCCTACTTCATCATGGCCGCCCGCAGCCTGGGCCTGGATACCGGGCCGATGTCCGGCTTTGACGCCAAGGCGCTGGACGCCGCGTTTTTCAGCGACAGCCACTGGAAGTCCAATCTGTTGATCAACCTCGGCTACGGCGACAGCAGCAAGGTGTTCGACCGTTTGCCGCGTCTGGCCTATTCCAAGGCCTGCATTCTCACCTGAAGGAGCCCATCATGCTCGCAGCCAAGATAGTGGAACCCATGCCCGCCCCGGTCACCAAGGACGCCTTCCGCAACGCCATGTCGGTACTGGCGTCAGCCGTCAACGTGGTCACCACCGATGGCCCTGCCGGCCGCGCCGGCTTCACCGCCACCGCCGTGTGCAGCGTGTCGGACGAGCCGCCAAGCCTGCTGGTCTGCCTCAACCGCAGCGCATCGGTCTACGACATCTTTCAGACCAACGACCATCTGTGCGTGAACACGCTGACCTGCGATCAGCAGGCGCTGTCCAACCTGTTCGGCGGCAAAACGGCGATGGATGAACGCTTCGCCAGCGCCGACTGGAGCACCGACATCAGCGGTGCGCCGATGCTGGACGACGCGCTGATCAACTTCGATTGCCGCATCAGCAACCGGGTCTCGGCCGGCAGCCACGACGTTCTGATCTGCGAGATTCTCGCGATCCGCCAGCGCGACAGCGGCGACGGCCTGGTGTACTTCCAGCGTCGCTATTGTCAGCCGGTCTGACACCGGGTGCCTCGCCGCATCAACGGCGAGGCACCTCCTGCTTCAGCTGACCACGCGGTAACACGGCTCGTAGTCGGCCCCGCCCGGCAGCTTCATCCGGTGCTGATCGACAAAGGCCTGCAGCAGCGCATCCAGCGGCTGCATGATGCGCGGGTCGCCGTGAATGCGGTACGGCCCGTGTTCCTCGATCAGACGAATACCCTTGTCCTTGACGTTGCCCGCAACGATCCCGGAAAACGCCCGGCGCAGATTCGCTGCCAGTTCGTGCGGCGGCACATCCAGCGTCAGCTGCAGCGCCTCCATGTTGGCGTGGGTCGGGTCGAACGGACGCTGGAAACTTTCCTCGATGTGCAGCAGCCAGTTGAAGTGGAAGGCATCGTTGCGCTCGCGCCGGAACCGCTCCACCTCCTTGAGACCGGCGGCCATGCAGCGTGCGACCTCGGTCGGGTCGTCAATGATGATGCGGTAGTGCTGCTGCGCCTGCGCACCGAGGGTTTCACCGACAAAGGCATGCAGTTGCTGCAGATAGGCCTCGGCACTGCGCGGGCCGGTGAGGATGACCGGGAACGGCAAATCACGGTTGTCCGGGTGCATCAGGATGCCCAGCAGGTAAAGAAACTCCTCCGCCGTGCCGGCACCGCCCGGGAAGATGATGATGCCGTGACCAACCCGCACAAAAGCCTCCAGGCGCTTCTCGATGTCGGGCATGATCACCAGTTCGTTGACGATCGGGTTGGGCGCTTCGGCGGCAATGATGCCGGGCTCGGTGATGCCCAGATAGCGCCCCTCAAGGACGCGCTGCTTGGCATGGGCAATGGTCGCACCCTTCATCGGGCCTTTCATTACGCCCGGCCCGCAACCGGTGCAGATATCGAGATTGCGCAGGCCCAGCTCGTGGCCCACCTTCTTGGTGTACTTGTATTCCTCGATGCTGATCGAGTGCCCGCCCCAGCACACCACCATCTTCGGCTCCAGCCCCGGACGCAGGGTGCGGGCGTTGCGCAGCAGATGGAAGACGTAATCAGTGATCCCGGCGGAGCTGTCCAAATCCACGCGCTGACCACCCAACTCGCTTTCGGTGTAGACGATGTCGCGCAGCGCACTGAACAGCATCTCGCGGGTGCTGGCAATCATCTCACCATCGACAAAAGCATCGGCTGGCGCGTTGATCAGCTCCAGCCGGACGCCACGATCCTGCTGGTGAATCTGCACTTCAAAATCGGCGTAAGCCTCAAGAATGGTCTTGGCGTTATCGACCCGCGCGCCGGTGTTGAGAATCGCCAGTGCACACTGCCGGAACAGCTGATGCAGCCCGCCGGAACCGACTTCACTGAGCTGCTGCACCTCACGTTGGGAGAGCGTTTCCAGGCTGCCTTTCGGGCTGACTGATGCATTGATTACTCTGGTTTGCGTCATGCAAGGCTTCCTTGGCGGACGCCGACGGTCATCATCGTCGGCGTAACAATAGATACGACCTCCTGGGCCGCAACGGCAACTTCATTCTCGACCCCGGCAGGCTACCTTGGCAATCGCCATTGAAATAACGCTCGAGGAACCGGGCGTGGCAAAGCAATGCGCCGCCCCCTGACTCGCGCAATAGCATCCGCAACACCGTCTACCGCCGGCTGGCCCCTCAGTTGGCTGCCAACACCTGGCGACTACGGCCCAGCGCAGCGGCTTCCACAGGACGGCCAAACAGGTAGCCCTGAAACACCTGGCAGCCGCTGTCGACCAGAAAACGCATCTGCTCGACCGTTTCCACGCCCTCGGCCACGACTCCCAGACCTAGGGTGCGGCCCAGCGCAACGATAGTGCCGGCGATCGCTGCGTCGTTGGCGTCGGTCAGTACATGGTCGATAAACGACTTGTCGATCTTCAACTGATCCAGCGGCAGGCGCTGCAGATAACTGAACGAGGAGTATCCGGTTCCAAAGTCATCCAGCGAAAAGCGAATACCCATCTGCCGTAGAATCCTCATCTTGCTGATAGTGCGCGGCAGGTTTTCCTGCAACATGCTCTCGGTCAACTCCATGCGTAATCTGGCCGCACAGGCACCGGTGCTATCGATGATCGCAGCCACCTGATCGACAAAGTCATCCTGGTTCAGCTGCCGGGCACTGACATTGACTGCGATATGCCAGTCAGCCCGTTCCGGGTCCTGCGCCCAGCTGGCAAGTTGAAGACAGGCTGTTTTCAGTACCCACTGTCCAATCGACAGAATCAGTCCGCAGTCTTCGGCCAGAGGGATAAAGGTAGCAGGTGACACCATCCCCAGCTGTGGGTGTTGCCAGCGGATAAGAGCCTCGACACCCAATATCCGCTGCTGCCCATCCACTACCGGCTGATAGAACAGACAAAACTCATCGTTATCCAATGCCTGGCGCAGATCGCGCAGCAGCATCGCCCGCTCGAGCACCTCAGACTGCATCGCCGGATCAAAGAAGCAGACCTGATCACGTCCAGCGTCCTTGGCTCGGTACATTGCCATGTCAGCCTGCTTGACCAGCTCCTCAGCCTGATCGTCGTTCAGCGTGAACAGCGTCACTCCGATACTCGGCGACACCGATAGTTGCAGGTTGGAGAGCAGGCAGGGCTCACCGAGTCGCTGACGAAGCTGTTCCGCTCGAACCACAACCCGCGCAATGACCTGCTCCAGATCACAGCCCAGATCTTCGAGCAGCAGGACAAACTCGTCGCCGCCCAGCCGGGCCACGGTATCAACATCGTGCACCATCTGCTGTAACCGGCCAGCGACCTGACACAGCAGCGCGTCGCCTTGGGCATGGCCAAGGGTATCGTTGACCTCCTTGAAGTTGTCCAGATCAATCATCAACACCGCACCATAACTACCGCTGCGCACAGCCTTGCGGGTCGCCTGCAGCAGACGCTCGGTCAACAGTCGACGATTGGGCAATCCCGTCAGCTCATCATGCAAGGCAATGTGCAACGCCTGCGCCTCTGCCTGCTTGCGCTTGGTGATGTCGGCACGAATCGCGATGTACTGCTCCGGTAAACCGTTGTCACCGACAAAGGGCACGATGGTGGTCTGCACCCAGTAGAGCGAGCCATCCTTCGCCCGATTACAGACCTCACCATTCCAAACCTCGCCATGAGCGATGGTGCGCCAAAGCTCGGCGAAGAACGCCCGCGGATGAGTGCCCGAGTTGAGCAGGCTGTGGGTTTGCCCGATCAGCTCATCGCGCGCATATTGGGAGATCGCACAAAACTTGTCGTTGACCTTGGTGATCACACCGCGCGCGTCGGTAAAGGCAACAATCGCGTGAGCATCAAGCGCCAGCCGGATATCGCTATTCTCGCGCATCGATAGCTCGAGTTTGCGCAGGCTCTGCTCACGCACAGTGGTATCGGTAAAGATCGCCATGACCCCCTCACCGTCGGGCACTACGATCACATGGCCATGTCGCTGCTCGCCCTGCGGCGTGCAATAGCCTCCATCCAGCTGGCCACGCTCACCGTTCAGCGCCTGCTGCAGTAACGGCAGCAACTGTCGATAGCTGGCGCTGTCGATCAGCCGCTCAAGGGGCATGCCATCGACACAGGAGGTCGCGCGCAACAAGCTGCGGTCAAAAGCCGGATTGCTGTAACGCACTCCCAGGCGCTTATCCAGCCGGACCACACCAACCGGCAGGCTTTGCATCAACCGGTTCAGCTCTTGCTCCTTGGCCTGCGTCCGCTCGCTGGACCGGCTGAGCAGGGCGTAGGGGTCGTGCACCGCGACAATAAAGGCAGCGCGGTAGATACAGGAGTAACCGACCACCTTGTAGATATGGCCAAGCAGACTAATAGCGTCGGACGGCTCGACATAGTTGGTAAACGCCAGCTCGCCCACCCCCATGACAAAGCTCGCCAAACCAAGCCAAAGAAAACGCGAATTGCTCTCGCGTCGATAACGGATGAAAAACCAGCCAGCCAACAACAGGTTGGCCGCGCTCAGAACATATTCAATTCGAGCCTTGAATGATGTGACTCCAAGCCCCGGCACAAAGATATCCGGCAGTTGCTGCAAGGCATATACCCCCGCTAGCAGCAACCCCGCGAACAGCAGCAGCGCAGCCGTCAGCCAGCGCACCGGGGTGCCGGCGAAGCGCACGCCCGCGGCAACCAGAAGCAGCGATAGCGCCTCGGCACTGCGCCCTGCCAGCCAGAAAAAGATAGACAGCTCGATACTGCCATCCACAATCAGTGATGGCATGCCACCGTAAACCAGAGCATGCGCCAGATCGGTTCCCGCCACCAGGGTGAAGCCAAAAATCAGGACATTGGCACGTGGCAGGTCGCGCTTACCCAACGAACCCCAGGCGATGGTTATCACCATCACCGACACAACCACTGCGACCAGCTCTAGCAACAGATGAACTGACAGATAATCCTGCGGCCGCTCGACAAACAACGGCACCCGGGGAAGCGCCAGGGCAACCACCATCAACGCAGCCGAAACCAGGCAAGCGAGCACGGCGTATCGCCACTTTGGATCACCATCAGGGTCCATTCAAACACTCCGGGTATACAGATGCTGCGGCGAAGGCTGCAGCAGGACTTACACGTCTCAGCGGCATTCGGTGAGCTGACTATTCACTGCGGGAAGACGGCACGTCTGACCGCACCGGAGGGTCTCGTCGAGCCGGGCCGTTTTTGCAACAGCCGTTCGGAAAACAAAAAAGGCCTGCGATTTCTCGCAAGCCTTTTTTTGTGTTTTGGTGCCGGCACCAAGAGTCGAACTCGGGACCTACTGATTACAAGTCGCTAGATGTTACGCCAAGGCCCGTAAAGTCTAGGCTAGTATTGCCGAGGGTACAATAGGGTTAACTAGTTGTTTATGCTTGGTTTTCACGAGTTTTGCCGAGATCGCAAAAACTGGGCACTGTACCGCTACTGTACCTTTTCAGTGTACCTATTTCGTGTCTTTCGAGGGGAGCTTTGGCTTACCACTTGCGCCTAGATGGGCACATGTTTCGCTACGGTCGACGCAGGCTCAAAAACCTTTTAGGCTCGCACTCAGACCTAGTGCCAATCCATCGTTCTGACAGCGCTTCACAAGCAAATGCTTAGAGAATGTAATCACGGTAAATTTAACGAGAAAAAATGCCAAAAGTAACCATTCCATCCCCCTCGCCTTATGACGTAAGAGCAATCGAAGCTGAATTAGACGGTTGGTACCGAGATCTAAATCTTTTGGTTGGCCCCCTAGCTATGACTATAGCATTAGCTTGTTTGAGCCTTAGCTACCTACCCGGTCTCATTTTTAGTGTACTAGGCGTTGTGATGATCATCAGCATCATGCAGAGCATTCGCGCAAAATTTTCACCACGCATTGACCTTCTCCGCATAATGGTTCAGAAATACAGCGATCCCACTGCGACGGAAGTGCTTGCCTTTGTGGGCAAGCGTTTTTTAGGGAACTGGCGATACTTCCCCTTTTTAACAGGCTCCTGCTCTATTTGCCTGGCGGCAGCATGGCACGTAATTGGGGGGCTCTATGCAGTTTTTGCTAAAGAGCACTATCCACTCCTTGTCCCATACCTTCCAACAATCTCCACCTGAATTGAATCGAGCTGATCACATTCGTATATATTGAAGGCGCTCCACCAAGGACACCCTCATCGATTACGACAATTAGCAGGCTCGTCGAGCCAGCGTTACTAACCGAGGGGCAGTCCGTGCTCTTAGCCAGCAGACGCCTGTCGCAACAGGCAGGATCCGGCCAGAAGCGGACTGTCAGCCAATAAATAAATCTGTCACCTTTTCCTCACGCCGATTGGTGGGCCTTTTGTAGCCTGATGAGGAAATCTCTACTAAAAAGGCTAAGGTCGACTGCGCCTTATCAAGCTCTGGATAGAAACAGAAACTTTGCTCAGGGCGTCAATAACTCCGTTCATAACGAAGTCTAAAGCTCGTCCATAGCCTGCATTAACAGTTGCGATATCGAAACCTAGCTGCTGCAGTGTGCTCAAGCACTGCTCCATAGCCTCGTGAGCATCAGCGATTCTGAGATCGTTATTTAGGAACAAGGCGGCCACGGCTACATTTCGATCTTTCCAGCCCTCAGGCTCAGTACCTGAGGCAAACGCATCGCTGGTCTCCTCATGCACGTTCAGCCTTTCGATAACATTCAAAAGTGCCTGCAGAAGCTTCAGACTTCCGAGATTTTTGACCGAGGCTCTCGGACATCCTGCATGCTCTAACAATGATTTGAGATATCCATTTGGAACGCGCTGCCAGACCTCGTGCAAACTTTTGCAGCGAGCGAGGAACATCTGTTGCGTCATATCCAAGGGTGCTACCTGAGCAAGGCGACTGAGCGCTGGATAGGCCAACCAACCATTAGCCTCCACCTCTGCTCGCCGAAAGCCTGTCAGCTCTTCTGCTGACTTGCTAAGGCCAACGACGGCCCCTAGTGCAGAAAGGCCGTCACCCAACTGCAAAAGCACGTCAAGCAGCCGTTGCACCTTCGCAACCACGTGTTCTTCATTCAGGTCCACATTCGCTAAATAGGCTGGATCGACCGCGAATGACCGAGCATGCACTATCTCGCGATCTGGCTTCGCTTTGTATAATTCGCGCATCGGCACCTGGATTAGATTTCTTCCAATCCGTCTGCATTCAGTGAAGCTCCACTGCCCCCGGTATGAAGGACTACATTGCCATCGTCCCCATACATGAACCGGGGTCGAGTCGTAGAAAGCACTGTGCTCATACTTCTGAAGGAAGCGATCGTCGAGATAGACCAAATCTGAGCCAACTAATCTGTCTGCACGTGCGCGAGTCATCGCATGAGCATGACCTGGCCATAGGATCCCCTCTGCAGTTTGCTCTGGACAGAGCTCTGGCGTTATCGCTTCAACTGAGGCCCAAAGCTGCAGTAGGAGACCTCCCTCATGCTCGCGGATATCCAATTCGTACCAAGCAATACCATCTGCAGGCACGCGGACTACATGAGACTCCTCTCCCATAATCGATCGTATCTCAGGGCTATCTGGCAACTGAGCTGAGTAGTAGAAAACTCGTACCCCGCGCGCGCCCCGAAGCCAAAGATAGCGACGCAGGTACTCATTCGACATGCGCCAACTGACGGGCCTCTTTAAGCTCCAGTGATACTCACTAGAAACCTCTCCCTCAGCCACACCGAACTCTGGAAGCCCTAAATCATCAAAGACCAAACGCTGGTGCTCGTTGCCAACGCAGCGAGGGGCCAATCCCAGCGTCATCCAAACCTTCTCTGCAAGGTTAAAGGTGTAGAAAGAGCCATCACCCCATGACGCTACGATGTAGTCGTAGCCTGAGATGGATGGCGTAAAGCTTGCGGAGCAGCCAAGAACCTTACCTGCCGGGACAGAGTACTCAACGACACCAGAGGCTCCCTCGTCTAGAACCTCTAACGGGACTTCTTGACTAAGAGGCACCACAGCCATCAGCAAATGAAGATGCTCGGCCTCCGCTCCATACTGATCATGTTCATAGAACGCAGCCACTTCCACCATCTGCCGCGGGGACATCCCTACCGGAGCCAAGAGCTGCTTTAAGCGTTCTGGCAGACAGGTCAGAGGCAGTGGAAAGGCTTCTAAGTAATCAATAGTCATAATGTATTAGCCCACCCAATCATCACCCGCTCCAGAATCTCCAAACCGCTCGTGGTATAACTGCGAACCGAGCGCCATTACCTCCAAATCATTCTTCCCTACATCCGCAGCGGATCTGACTACTAGCTTTCTCTTCAGGATCGCCGTCTCAAAAAGAAGCTCTGGCTGCCCAGAATTGAGCACGGCTGGAAGAAGAAGATAGGCGCCCGCCCGCTGGTAAGCGGCCAAGAATCGCAGCAAATTGGCGTCGCTGGAAGCTTCCATAGTCTGCATACGCGAAACCACCATATGTGCCTTCCGATCCGACGGTTCCTCCGCCTCATGAGGGGTCGACGTAATGAGGAGCCGGTAATGAGCTGGATACTCCCGAGAAATGCCCTGCACTACCGCTACATAGATTTCATCATTACGATCGACACTACCCAGGCGCTCACGCCAGCGTGCAAAGATTTTTCTGGCAGCCCCCGCGTCTGTGAACATCAGCGCCAAAGCTGGCGGGGCATTAGGAGCCAAGTCAGCAACGACAACACCTCGCCAGCCAGCCTGATTCCAAAGATGGACATCAATGACCGACCGCACACCTAGTTGACGATGATCACTCACCGAGCCGGGCGACATCAGGATGCCCTCACCTTCCCCGACGACTTCATCAATATGCTCCCTTAGGGGAGCACGCTTGATTACAGGCCTTGTGGGCTCAAGAGCAAACTCTGAATTGGCCATATCAGACCACTCAGTGATAGTGGAAAAGGACTGGCTAAATATACGCTGCCGGCTGTTGCCGACCGCAACGATCATGGCAATCCGATCCAGCACTGCTTCGCTCTTGAACAACTGAACAAGGGTGGTCTCTAAATCAGGAACATGGCAAGTCGCGGCAAAGATGGTGACCGCCAGATGGATCAACGTCTGCTGAATTTCCTCCGTTCTCGCGTACGAGCTCACCGCCAGCCCGGTAGGCCATGCCACCGAAGCAGTCATGTCCTCATCATTTACGCAGAATGCGGGCTCCGCATTCTGGGCAACTTCCTGAACGTTAACTTTGAAACACTCGGTGTGAGCTGCAACTCTGAGCTGGAGAGCAGTGGCAAAAAGGGCCTCGATAATGCCTAAGATGGCCTCTGCCAGCGGAATCGATGCCTCAGTGCATGGATGTTGAATCGAAACCAGCATGCCCTGCACCCGTGAGACGAGATACTGCGATCCCCCCTCATTGAAAATCATCGGGTAATCCGAGTTGCTTCCAGCCGGCTGACTGGCAATCTGGGAGAAAAGCTCAGCAACCTGCTCGGGTGTCTCCTGTTGAGAAATGGTTCCTTCCTCCCGCAGCTTCGTCTCGTGGCCAAGAACATAGAGCAGAGCATTTCGACTATGTATCAAACCCAACCGCTCCAGCACTTCTGGTAGTTGAGTAATTCGCCGAAGACTATTCTCATCTAAGTTTACGAGTTGGCAGGTTAGAATCAGATCCAACTCCCCCAAGCGTTTCTGGACTCGACCCTGAGACTCATCATCGAGCGGCAGCCCATTTGCGCAACCTTGCACCAGTCGGACGGCCTCCAGTAGATCGGGTAGATGGCGGAGTTCGACGGTTATCCAGACGAGGATCATTAATGTCGGAACAATCGACGCGGGAAGATCATGGTCTTCTTCAGCAGCAATAAACATCGATGCAAGCGAAAGGATGCAACTGGCGCGTGCTGCCCATAGAAGCCCCGCACTGCGATATGCCAAGGCGAGAAGCTGTGATGCTTCAATCATGGCCTCGGAGTACTCTTTCTTTGTCAATTGTCGGACTGCCTTACCTAGCAGCCTTATCATCTCGAAATTATCCTTAAAATCGAGCTGCCTTGCCCGCTTCAAAAGCACCAGAGCCCCCTGCCCCTCGCCCGTACGCTCTGTCACGAACAAGGCCATTTCATCTACCAGCGCAGCATAGCCTGGGTCATTGCCTGCGACATTGCCGAAAACCTCGATCAAGTTCGTTAACCGCTCCGCGGAAAACTCGCCTAGACCTCGCGCTTGTCGGAGTAAATCTGAGAACTGCGGCCAGAGCTCAGCTAATAGTTGCTGGTCATCAGCCAATGCGGCTAGATTGACGTCGAGGACAAGTATTGATGTCCTCGCTTCCAAAGCGTGATTCGGTCGCTCTAGCTCCGCCGCCATGAAAGTTAATCTTTCGCGTAGACGGCGAACACGCTCAACGAGCTGAGCCTCCTCAGCTGTCAGGTGTTGATGAATTACTGAGTTGAAAAGCAACTGAGCCAAATTGCAAAGCAGCTCAAGGTTCTTGGCATGGTCGGTATCCAGAACCAACTGCTCGAATGCCTCGTACCCCTCATTCATCAAAGCTATATCATCGAACCACCAAAAGGCAGTCCAGAGCTTTTCGTAGTGAGCCTCAAGCTTCTGACGGTGATTGCCGTAGCGTGCAGCCAATCGGATGGCTCTTTCGAACCGACCATCTGTTTCGGTCCGAGGCCGCTCCAGGTTACGTGACAATTTGGCAGCGACGAGCGCTTCCGTCGCTCGTTGCATCTCCATTCCCTCGAACTCATCGGGACGAGCGAGCGCCTGCTCAAGGTCTTCTAATTGTTGATTACGCGAGTAGTCGGACGGCCCCAGGCGGCGACTATCGGCCACCTCCTGCCCGACATGCAGATAGTGGTAGGCCAAGTCTCTATGGTCATGATCAATGACCTTATCAACGATCCAACTACGGTCCAGGATCGTGACGATGACGCCGTACAGCCTTGAGAGCTCATCCTCCAATTGCGCACGCTTCTTGGCAGGCGCAAATTGTGCAGTAACGCAGATAATTTTCTTATATCCGCGCTGAGTCGCAACGATTCCCGCGGCATCATTGCGTACCTTTTCCGCCCATTTTTTTTTCGCGCTGAATGCGAAGGCCCAACGATCCTGGGCAGCCGCAACATTGCCAATGTAGGTATGCTCGGCGATTTCCTCCGCAACAGGATAGGTCTCTGCATCCGCTTTACTATCACCCCCTCCTTCAGGCCCTGTGGATGGCTTGAGGTTGGGGCAGATCATCCGTTCGCACAATTTTCGACAGAATATCTCGAAGTCATGCATCTCATTACGCGAGGTGATGCTTTCCAGACAGTACTCAAGCATCTTGGCGTCCAGCAGGTAGGACACTCGATCAGCACTATCGGAGTAGCACTCCGGACGCAGCTGCCGCATAAAATGCGAAGGAGATAATCTTGAATCCTGCCCTCTAGTCATTGCCAACTCCTGAGTTGCGATAAGCGCATGCTAGCGTAACAGGCTCCAGCCTTGCTGCTCTATCAACTCGACCTTCAGGCTGTGGAAGAAGCTCACTGCACGGGTATTGTCGTAGCAATTGCCTTGGGCGCTCATGCTGCATCGCAAGTGATGGGCGCGGATCAGCTCATGGTAAGCCGCTAAGTAGGGCTGGCTGCCGCGGTCGCTATGCACGATCACGCCATTGGGCTGCCTACGTCGCTACAGCGCCATGTGCAAGGCATCGCAAACCAAGTCGGCCGTCATGCGTTCGTTCATGGCCCATGCCGATCACCATCCATGAATACAGATCAATGACCACTGCCAGATACAGCGAGCCTTCCTCCGTGTGCGGGTGGGTGATATCACCCACCCATTTTTGATTCGGCGCAGATGCCGTGAAATCCTGCTTGAGCAGGTTCCCTGCCACTGGCAGCGAGTGCTGAGAATTGGTTGTGGCCTTGTACTTCTTGGCGGCCTTGGCACGCAGTCCTTGCCGTTGCATCGAGGCAACTACCGTCTTGCGGTAGCAGGGTAGCCCGGCTTCCCGCTGGTCGTGGCACAGCCGTGGAGCCCCGCTGCGGCGCTTGCGAGCGCTTTATGCCTGAGCGACCTGTCGATCCAGTTCGGCCCTTCGCCGGTGGCGCATTGATGGCCTGCGAGAGCACCACGCGTAGTAACCGCTGCGGGCAACGCCCAACACGCGGCACATGGCCTGGATCGAGAAATGCGTGACATGAGCCCTCATGAAGGCGTACTTCACTTGAGGCTCTTGGCAAAGTACGCGGCGGCCTTTTTTACGATGGCCAGTTCCTCAGCTTGCTCGGCCAACAGCCGCTTGAGTCGGGCATTTTCGTCGGCCAGCGACTGCTCACGCTCGCTGCCGGTCTGAGCCTGTTGCTTCTTGCTCCGCCAGCCATAGAGCTGGGAAGCATGCAGGCCGAGCGCCTTGCTGACGCCAATGCGCTCGGCCAATGCCAGCGCTTCGTCCTTGTAGGCTTGGGAATGGCGGGTGCGGATCTGTTTCATCAGGGGTACTGGTCTTGCCATGGTTCACCTCGTGCAGTGTATCGCTTAACGGGGTGTCCACTGGGGCTGGGCAAGATCACGCGCGCCAGGCCGCTGACGCGCGGGCAGGCGAACCTCAGCGCACGCCGGCCTGACGCAGTGCCGCCGGGATGTAGTCGCTGGCGCTGGCCTTGTAGTCGAAGTCGTAGGACTGTTTCTCTTGATTCTTCATGCCCAGTGCCAGGTAGCGCCCCGAGAGCAGGTCGTAGAGTGTCTCCACGCTGTACCAGGGCACCTGCTTGTCGTAGTAGTACAGGCCATGCGCCTCGACCACCCGCCACAGGGTGCCGCGACCGTCGTAGTGGTCGATCAGCAAGGTAAAGGGGACAGATTTATTTACTGACTGCCGTCCGCTTTTGGCCGATTCCTGCCCTTCGTCAACGGCGGCTCCCGGCCAGCATAGGCCATGAATGCCTACCGAAGCAGGGGTTCGCCACAGTGCACTCTCCGGCAGGCAAGGTACAAATAGGAACCCTCATCGGAGGTAAACCTCAGTAATCTCTGGACGAAAGTGCCCCAATTCCTGGCTCACTACAAGCTTCGCTTCATCCAGTAGCATCTGACGCTGAAGCACCGCAACACGCTCTTGAGCGTAACTGTGGCGGAGACCGTGAGCGCCCCTAGACCAACCAAGCGCCGACTTGGAGGCGGCACTAAATGATTTGCTCCAAGGCTGTCCTCCGCCCAGGTCATAGCATTGCAAATAGCGCACTCCCCTGTCGGTAACTCGCCGAGGCTCAGCTAACCGGCGTGACTCCAGTAGCCTGGCTAGGTCTAGAGGGATTCGGACCTCGCGTGTCAGCCCACCCTTACCGTGTACGGTATAGCCTATAGAGTTTTCGCGAATGCCTGAGAACTTCTTTTCATGGACAGGCCTGACGTCCGGAGCTTGCCTGTGCAGTCGTTGGAGGGTCAGCAGCTCATGCGCCCGAATGCCTGAAGCATGTGCAATTCGGGTTGCCAGCGCATTATGTCCAGCTTGCCTGGAAGCAATAAGCTCTACCTGTTCAGGTGAATAAATCCGGGATCTCTCGGCAAGCCCTCGCACAGAGCTCTCAATCCCCAGCTTGGGATCTCTGGAGTTTGCTGTGCTTTTAACAACCTCTAGCCTACCGCCTTGAGGAAGAGCACCTGTGACGTGCACCATCATGCTTTGCAGCGCCTGCCTTTCCATATCAAGGGTTTTCTGGCCCACGACGGCTCCACGCACTCGCAGGTATTCCACTGCACGCTTTGGGGTTATCTCTCGAAGAGAACCGAGCCGATGCTCCTTTAGATATTGCGCGACCTTGGTCAATGACGCCTCGTAATTACGCGCGGTACCCACGGACCTGATTGCTGAGCCTTGGATCTTCTTGATCACTGAAGCAGCCTGTTTTGAAGGCTTCGCGAACTTGGCCATTAAGTATCACCACGATTCTTTTTCAGCCAACGATGTATCGTTGAGCGGTGTACGTTGAGGCGTTTTTTAAAAAGCCAAAGCTCCAGCTCGCCTAATGAGCACCCCGCTTTATCGAGTTCGAGAAGCTCGAATTTGTGCAGATCCAGAGCCGAGCGTCTCTGCGAGAACGTCCTGGGAGCTCGGCGAATCCTTGCCTCCGACTTGAGTAAAGCTGCGGTTTCAGTAGCGTCAAAAACTTCCATTGCAGATACCTGTAACGATTCCTGGCTCTACATCACAGCAAAAACTCGGAAGACGTTCATCCCAAGACGCTGCAGTTACTGCACCTGGCAGGCCTTGGAGCAATAGACGGTATTTCCCCCTTACATGGTCGTTGCTGGGTAACGCCAACCAACAGATTGGCGTAAAGCCCGATGACACAGCCAATACCGCAATTAACCTTCCTCTGGCGCCGCTGAATGACCCAGGTAGCGAGCACAGAAAAGCGATATCAAAAATGACATCCACTCAGTTATCGCTCTATTCGATCAGTGGCATTTTTTCACTCACCAACGCCAAGAGATGGCGTAAAAAAACAGAAGGGATTTTATGAATATTTTGAAGCTGACAGCTGCCGCGCTTACCGCCGCCATCCTTGCCGGCTGCGGCGGAGGTGATTTCGACGGGGCCTACCGGTTTGAAGATCGCGGAGACAGACGAATACTGGTACTCAATATCCAGGGTGACACTGCAGAACTTTTCGCCGAGGTCGGTCGAGAAAAGCGAATCAAACCACTGGTCAAGATGGACGTTTTAATCGAGGGCGAAAAACTCCTTCTAGAGGATGGAAGCTCTAAACGCCTGGCGATGACGCGTAATGTGGATGAGCAAAGCCTGGATTGCCTCAACTGCAGGCTTATCGGCATATCTGATCAGGCGCTTTGGCAATTTGACCCCGAAGGCCCGTACGACGTGAGCCAACTGCTTAAGGACCAAGCGCGCAGGGATGAGGAAGCGTTGAATGCCAAAATGCTAGAAACCCAGCGCAGGATCTTGGAGCAAGCGAAACGGGACGCAGAAGCTCCAAAGCTTGAGCCTTATGAAGGAGATTGGGTTTACCAACGCACCAACAGACTGGACCCACTGTCCATCATGACAATTTGGCAGGAAACCCAAATCAAGAGCTGGAGTTTCGACTTTGACAGCTTGAATCGTCTCGGGCACTCAGTGCCAGGATTTGAGGTGTCCGATGCAGGCCTCAAGATTGGAACGCCTCCGCAAGTAAAGCTCTATACCCTTAGCGAGGACAAGCAAACTCTAATCTGCATGGACTGCACACGTCCGGAGCGCTGGGCCAAGGCTGATCATGAGAAAGATCTGAGCGACCGTAGCTACGCACGCCAGATGGCTGGCAACCCGCAGTAGCTCATTAGGCAGGCTCAGACGAACCGACGCACTCACCCTCGTAACCACGACTACTTTGGTGGTTACGAGCCGGTGATCTGAAACCGAGTAACCCTACCAAACGTACTCATTTGTAAGAACTCCTGATCTCCGCTTTATCGCAGAAATTCAGCGGCCACTCACCCAAGGGGTGGTTCACATTTCTGTTGGCCTATTTGCACCCATTTGCGCTACGCGCAGAGCCGGCACTAATCACGCTCTGTTCAATCTTCTGACCCAATGCCCAAGACATATTTCACCTAGACGCCAGGCCTTGCTTGCCCCCCTTTACCGTCCTCCCTTGCTCTATTTGCTGGTTTATCAATGGGACGCGAAAGCGCGCCGCTGACCTACGTTTGCCCAAACACACGATGACATGTGAAGGACCTTTCTGACTCAATCTGCACGAACGCCATGCGAGATCGAACTGGAGCTTTTACGGTAGCCGCGATTAACACGGTCTACAGAAACGAGCTCCGGCGTAAACAACAAGCTCAGACTATGCGAGCAGCTCACGCAGGACAACAAAGGTCGTGTTGCGTCCTTTTTGTTGCGTCAGATGGCCGAAATGCCGACTACCCGCTGTGTAATGGCGCGATAGCGCGCGTTACACAGCGGGTAGTCGGCATAGGCACGCCTTACCGCAAACCTGCTGCTTCGAGTCCTTTGATCGCACACCGGAAAAGCCGGTAATAAAGAGATAGCTTCGCTCTTGAGCGCCTTTCCGTGTCACCCCAACCTTCCCCGCCCTTAAGATCCGCTTGCCAATAACGCCTATCCATAAATATCAGCCCTCGGCCGCAATGACACACGACAAACACGGGTTAGCTTGCAGTGACTGAAATGGAAAAGGCAAAAACCATGAAGCCAATTTGGAAATTTACGGTGATCCCGTTTTTGGTAGGCGTGATCGTAAGAATAGCGGGCGTACAAATCCCCAGCGCGGTGCTTTGGGCAATGCTGGGAACTGGCGCAGCACTCTGGGCTTGGTCAACCTGGCACGACTGGAGACGCGAGCGATGAAAGCGCTGAGCATAAACGAGCTACTTGACCTCGCTAAGTCCAGAGAATGGTGGGTCTGGACGATCACAGTTAGCCCGGAGAATGGCATGCCCATCCTGTCTGCCAGTACACCATTTTTCGGCCAAATGCCTACTGAGAACCTGTTCTCACTGCCTATGTCACTTTGCTTGGATGAGCTTCGAGCGGACCTATTCGTTTCCGAGCTAAACCGGCTCGGGGGCTGGGATGATGATGCTCGATATGAGCAGGAGCAGCGACTCGCGCTATTACGTAATGCACTACCTCGGCCAACGGTTTCCTATGCAGGAATAGCCTAGGTACTAGGGGATGACGGCGACTAGCTGGGGCAGCTTTGTTTACCTCAACTCACAACCTGCCAACGACCGCTGCCGCCATCAGTCGTTACTTTTTGATCCGCTACACAGGTGAGTCTTTATATTGGTTTCTCCGTTATCTCCCGATATAAAAGACTGAAAAGGAGTGAGTATGTTAAAAAAAATCAATGCAATAGCTCTCGTAGTCGCCACGATCTCACTGTCAGCTTGCTTTGAGCCTGAGACAAATCTAAGCGGCCTTTCAGAGAACACGTACCGAGCATCAGGTGCAAACGCCCTACCGATGACGTTTCCCGCCGGGGCCTCGACTATTGCCAAGCCACGTAACGAATTCAACAAGCCGACTCCGCCGACCCAGTTTACGCCCCCCTCAACATGGGTCGTTTACATGGCATCCCCTGCCTGGACCTCGGGCGGCCTGAAGATCACACGTAGACTTGCATCGGACGCAGCAGCAGCAACTCACGTTAAGACATTTTTGCGTGCCAATCTGCTGACAGAGCAGGTGAAGCTAATTTGGCTTCAGTATGATCCCAACCCTGCTCAGGAAATGATGGCTGATAAGCCAGTTTCGAAGGGAAATCTGATCCCTCATTACATCCAGCCTTTTGGCCCCGACGTTGACTACTTCATTCACTCCCCAGCGCAACGCTTTACAGCAACTAGCAGGTCTATGCGCTTTGATCAGTGGGTTAAGCCTTATCTTCCCTTTGCACAACAAGCAGGTGATGACTTCGTTACCGACGACCAATTCCATTTGTCACAGGGCTTCGCGGATATAAACAGTGACTACTGGGACGACTGGTCTAGAATCTGGTTTATCGTCAACCCCGACGGGGTAGTCGTTGATGCCTACTTTTCAAATCTCGGCTCTGGCAAAACCTACGGTTCAATTCGCCCTATCAACAGTCTTATGCACCATTTGGGCCTAGACAGCGAAAAGCTGATCATTCCGAAACTCGTTGAGCACAGCTACATATCAAAATACACCCCCCCATATTGGGATCAGCTCGTAGAGAACAGCTTGGATTTATTCCTGAATCCACACGGGAACTGAGACTGACGACGCCCTTTAGCGGCGGCTGACATGCAGCCGCCAGGGATCTGATTGAGCTTGAGCTGTCAGACGACAGCCCTCACACCAGTACAACAGCGTCGTACCGCCAGCGGTTGTGGAAGAAAAGCTCAATGCAGCGTCCTAAAGTTGTTGACCACTACAGACGGCCCCTAAAAGGGCCGTACCCCCTTAGTAATACGCACGCACCTGGGGCACTCCCTACCCTAGCGCTGAGTCAGGTATCGATCTACAGCAGATCTACTGATATCGAGCCGCTCAGCAATGGCCGCCCTCGTTAGCCCCTGAGCGCTCAACTCCTTTGACTTTCTACGTTTCTCATTCGACAAGGCCAGATACTCCTCTCGCGATACCGCCCCAGCGGCTTTCCGGCGCGCCGCAGACCGTGCACGATTACGCTCCTTTTTTATGTCATGGCTGATGATAGTTCGGAGCTGACGCTGCTCTTCATCTGTAATCTGAAATAGGTTGATCAGCGTATCGTTACGAGGGGTGTAAAGCGGCGAGTGCTTCTGCTTGCCGAATTCAACAACCTCTCCTGCCTCGAATCGTTTAGCCTTAGAGTAGAGCGTTGCGAGCTCCTCTCTGCGGTAATCAGCCCAGCCCGGAGCCAGCTCACGAACTATGGCCTCAGCCTCTAGGTGCATCCCGGAACTTTTTACAACGCCAGAAAGAAGCAGGAAATTGAGGCTCCAAAATAGAAACGTCATGCGCTCCCCCTCTCTCAAACCGCCTCGCATCTGTACCAGCGCCCTCAGGTCTTCTAGACGATCCCAGGCGAGGTTTTTGCCAGAAGTACGATGCAGACCGGACCTCGCACCACCCGCAGACAACTCAATCTGCGGCGGTTTCTGGCGCACAACGTGCTGCCGGCCAACCTCCGGGGACAGCGACGGTAAGGCCTTCTCCAGATGATCAAAATCATAACGCCGTGGTTGACCGCCTGATCCGTGCTCAACATGGACTACGCGACAAATTTGGCCACTTTTGGAATTCACCGTCGAAACCAGCCGCAATACGCGGCTAACGTCCTGCGCACGCTGGTCTGAGCCAAGGTACGAGAGGGCCTGCCCCAAAGATCGCTGGCAAGCGTTCCAGCGTGGTAACCCAGCCCTTGTCAGGCCATTAGTCAGCAACCACTTCGCCTGGATCCCTCTGCCGCTGTATATCAGCAGTGAAGGGGTGGGGAGCCCCTCTTGCACACAGAAATTTAGAACTTCATCTGCTAACTGCTCAGGCGCCTTCCCAGCAGCCCAATGCTGTCGATAGGTATCAAGATCCGCAAACAGTGATCCGATACTCCCAAGATTTACTGCTCGACGGTTAGGACGCGTAAATTGATTTTGAGATATCCAGGTTTCAATCGTCGGGTCTGAATTGCGCAAAATACGATCCATATCACGAACCAGGTGAGAGGACTGCTGCTTCCCACGCTCGCCTTGCATCAACAAAGAGAAATAACCCGACGTGCCGCACGCATGCACAAAACCTGCTTCCATCGCCCCAGTCGCCAGCAGCAGCTCGCTGCGCATCACCGGAGCTAGACCAAGCTATTTCTATTACTCCTGCCTAAGCGCATCATTCGACACCCTCGCTAGCGAGGATCACTGCGAGGTCTGGCGCCCGATAGAAACACCTGCGCCCCAATTTCAGGGTGGCGGGCTCCAGAATTGCTTTCAGTCGCCCATCACTCCTGCCCAGTTCCCAGTTGAGCCCACCTACCTGGCGCTGGAGCACCTCGGCCAGTTGGCTCCGCGTTAAAAGGGGCCCGTATTTATCGACGAGCACGCGCTCTAGGCTGGCAGTGGATTCGGAAATATTCGATCGCATTCAGTGAAACTCCAAATAAGGGGGTTTCAATAAAGTGCGAATCGGAAGTCGCAGATTTCGGCTGTCCTCAAGGAAAAAACTCTTACAATCTCCTGTAAAAGAGCGCCCCCACGCTAAACCAATGAATAGCGCAGGCGCCTATGCCTGCTTTGCCAAGGCAGAAGGCACCACGGGTTGTATGGTCTGGAGGTGATTGCTTGAGAGATACAGAACACAGCTCAGCCCATTGACTTGCTTGGGCGAGCTGCTAGCGAATGCAGGCGGTTTTCGGCTTACTGGTCTTGAAATGGGAATGGGTGGGCTGCGCCGGCATGCCCCATCTAACGTGGCGTCATAGCCGGCACCAGGACGATCTGCGCCGCCCCCTCTTGCTCGTAAATTGCAGGCCTATCTGGTCCCCGCCTTAAAAGCGACACACTCACTCTTTAAATCTGCGATTTCGTCACGAAGGGCTTCAATCTGCAGCTCTAGCAGCGCCTGCTTGGCCACTAGGATATGGTTGTTTGCTGGTGCCATCGACTCTATGTCATAGGCCACAGGCACATCAGCAACCTCAACAGGTCGCAGGGATATTGAGTGATCGGTTACCTCGGTGATCAAGTAAAGAGAGCGCGCGCCCTCCCGATTCGCACCAAAAGCCAAATACACGCCCCGAGGCACACCCCTCACACTAATTTTTCTGCAACTGCTGTCCCTATCCAAAAAGCTCAAAATCTGAATTTTCCTCCGGCGTCGACAAACAATTGCGCCCCATAGCCTTTTAACTGCGCCCGATGAGCCACTAAAGGCATGAGGGTTGTCGATATAGCCACCGTCATCAATCAATGCTGAATACATTTCCAGGAACCTCGCTGTGGGTATTTGATTAGAGTAAATACCCCCCTGCCCGGCTGCCACTGAAGTCGCTGCAGTTGCTACCCTATTCGGAGCGAGCAGAAAACCTGCCGAATCCGCTATCAGCTAAAGCAGATAGCGTGCTGACCAAGCCCTACCCTCGCCTCCTCTCATCAAGCTCATCAATGGTGGCAACCAGATCCTCGGCCCGCAGGTGCGTATAACGCCGCAGCATTTGCATCGATTTGTGGCCACTGATCGCGGAAACCTGCATATCTGATAGCCCCGCTTCGACGAACCGTGAAACGGCCTCGTGTCGCAAGTCGTGGAAACGCAGGTCCGACATCCCAAGTTCTGCCCTGAGCGCTCGCCAGCATTTCGAGAAAACGTAAGGCCGGCGCTTCCCGTCTCTGCCTGGCTCGCCAAAGAAGATCAGATCAGTATCGAGCGGCCTGATTGGATGACCCAAAGCCCTCTTAAATACGGCAGTCGCTTCACGACTAAGCGGTACCAGACGCGAGGACCCGTTCTTGGTGTCATCCAGCCGCACGATTCGTCGGGCTATATCAACCTGGTCTCTGCGTAGACCCGTTATTTCGGAAGACCGCATTCCTGTCTCAACCGCGATACGGACGATCCAACCCAAAAAGGGATTGGCGTGAGCATCAACCGCAGCGTACAGACGAGCTTCTTCACTTGCACTGAGACGACGATCTCGACCAGCACCGGGGGACGGCTTTCTAATGTTTAGCAACGGATTCCCAGAAAGCCCCACCCCCCATTCTCGAATGGCGGTATTAAAGAGATGACTGAGGAGTGCGAGCTCCAGCCGAACCGTATTGTTGCTAACCGGGGTTTTACGTCTGGTGCGCTCTGATAGACGTTTATCGCGATACTCGGAAATGACTTCTGCTGACAGCGCAGCCAATGAGTAGCTACCAAGCTTTTCTATGAGCTTCTTTGCGCTGCCAATCTCGCTTTGGGCTGTCTTTGGGGCTTTTGTAGGGCTGACCTCTGCGAGGTAGCGCTTGAGCGCCTGCTCAATCGTCATCCGCTCTGAAGCAGTGCGCTGTATGTAAACACCACGCACCATCTCGTCCTCTACCCGTCTGGACCAGTCAGAGGCGTCACGTTTGGTGCGGAATGTTTTTGAGGTGGTAGGCCATCCATTTTTTCGGATGAGGGCCTTCCAAGTACCAGAGGGGGTTTTGACGATCGTTGCCATGCTGCTCTCCGAGGTGGTGATCAGTACGACTGTACTGAAACTGTACCTCGGGAACATCTGAAGGCGGTGTCAATGGTCACAGCAACGCTGCAGCCCTTGATTTGTATGGTGCCGGCACCAAGAGTCGAACTCGGGACCTACTGATTACAAGTCAGTTGCTCTACCAGCTGAGCTATACCGGCGCGGGGTGCATTATATATCGCCAGATTTCTGTGTAAAGAGAGTAGCAACACCCAGGCACTGATTATCTTGGTTTTTTTCCTGCTCATACCGTTGGTCTACTTGTGCATGACTTTTCGACCAGCACTTCATAAAGGCTATGCAAGCCCTTGTTTTCATGCATCAAAGACAACTGATCAACATTTGACCTGACCCCGCAAAGCCGCATGCTTTCTCGCTTTGGGGTGGTTACTACAGTGTCATCAACACAGTTATGCACAGAAGGCGTGGATAACCACAGATACGCACAAGCTGTGGATAAGTCTGTGCGCAAGCGGTTCACAGACTGGTGATGGCCTGTCAGTTATCCCGTTGAGCCAACAACAGCAGATTGCGTGGCGTGAGCGACGGCTCGCAGAATTCGCCAAGCTGAACCCGATATCCCGCCTCCTGCAGGTAAAGCGCCCGCTCCAGCACCAGCCACAGCTCCAGCGGACGGCGGAACAGGCCGCCGACCAGCTCCAGGTTGCGCACTTCGGCCAGCCGCTGCCAGCCCAGCGCTTCCAGCGCCTGCCAGTCCGCGGGAGCCGGTAGTTGCAGGTCGTGGTAAGCCGCCATGGCAAGGCAGAAGTGTGCAAGCGTTTGCGGCTGCGGGCCGGGCGCACGTGACGGGGTAGGCAGGTAGCTATCCACTCCCCTGCCCTCGCGCTGCCAGTGATCGAAGGCCAGACGCCAGGCCATCGAACGGTCACGCTGGCGCAACTCACGGGCACCCGCGGTGGCGCTCTGCTGCAGCGCCAGCCCCAATTCATCACGACTGAGCGACAGCGCCGCTGCCTGACCCGCACGCGATAGCGGCTGATGCGCCGCCCCGGCAATGCGGTTGTAGCAGCAGGGAGAAAGTGCCAACTGGTGGCACTGACGGGCAACCACCTGTTCGATCAGTTGGCGGTGCAGGTCGCCGCAGGCGTGCAGCGCAACCAGAGTGTCATCGCACTCAAGTCGTTCGGCACTAGCGCCCTGCATGACATCGGCGTCCAGATGCTGGGCGCTGACCTGCAGCCGTTCGCTGAGCAGGGCACCAGCGCGGTTCAACTCGGCGTCCCATTCCAGACAACACACCGGGCAGCCGCTGTGCCAGGCCAGTAACCTGCCCAGATGGCCCTTGCCGGCGCACCAGTCGACCCAGCGTCGGGCCGGTGTCGGCACACGCGCGGCGGTCACCGCGGCAAAACGGGTAATCTGTTGCCACTTGCGACCGGCAATATGGCGGTGCAACAGCTCGGGAATCGGCGCGGACAGCGACTCGTTCCAGCGCGGTAGGGCACACAGCTGGCTTGCCTCGGCTGCCAATCGGCCAAACGGCTCTGGCGCCCCCGAGAGCAGCTCGGGCTGCGACTGGGCCAACTCCGCATCGGCCAGCGAACGGCCGCGCAGCCAACCAGCCAGCTCGGGCAGATCAGCTTCCCATGCAAGGACGGGGGTCGTGAAGGGCCGGGACCGCCACAGCACCTGATGGCGCTGCAGCCAGTCCGTCAGCCGGGTGAACCGCGCGAGCAACTCCACGCAGACGGGGTCAGCGCTGCTCGCGGCTGGCGTCGACCTTGAGCCAGCGCTCGACCAGCCGGAACAGCTGGGTAAAGACCAGCGTGATGATCAGGTACATGGCCCCGGCCACCAGGAAGAACAGCTCGTACTGATAGGTGCGGGAGTTGATCGTGCGGATCACGCCCATGATATCCATCATGGTGATGGTGTAGACCACAGCACTGGCCTTAAGCATCAGGATCACTTCATTGCCGTAGGCCGGCAGACCGATGCGGATTGCCCGCGGCAGTATGATGTACTGCAGCGCCTGACGACGGGACATGCCCAGCGCCCGCGCCGCCTCGACCTCACCCGGCGGTACCGCCTGAATCGCACCACGCAGGATCTCGGCGATATAGGCCGAAGTATGCATGGTCATGGTAATCAGCGCACACCAGTAGGGCTCGCGAAGGTAGGGCCAGAGAAAGCTCTTGCGCACGACCTCGAACTGGGAAATGCCGTAGTAGACAAGAAACAGCTGCAGCAGCAGCGGCGTACCACGGAAGAAGAAGATATAGCTGTACGGCAGCGCGCGGATATACCAGTGCCGCGATGCCCGCGCCAGCCCGAGCGGAATGGCGAAGAACAGACCGATGACCACCGCCAGCCCGACCAACTGCAGGGTTACCAGCGTGCCGTCCCAGAGTTGCGGCAGAAAGCGCTCGATCAGCGCCCAGCGTTCGGCCCAGGTCATAGCTCAGTCCTCACAAAGCCCCGGTTGGCACGACGCTCGAACCAGTGCATCGCCGCCATGATAAAGACCGTGAGGAACAGGTAGATCAACGCGGCCAGCAAATAAAAGGTGAAAGGCTCCTTGGTCGCGTTCGCAGCAGTCTGCGCCTTGCGCATGATCTCCTCGAGGGTGATCAGCGACACCAGTGCGGTGTCCTTGAGCATGATCAGGTAGAGGTTGCCCAGACCCGGCAGGGCGACGCGCCACAACTGCGGCAGGGTAATGCGCCAGAATATCCGCAGACTCGACATGCCCAAAGCCAGACCGGCCTCTTTCTGCCCCTTGGGGATGGCCAGTAGCGCGCCACGAAACACCTCGGTGGCGTAGGCGCCAAAGCACAACGCGAGAGCGAAGGTGCCCGCAACAAAGGGGCTCAAAGACAGCGTCGGGTTGCCGAACCAGGCACCGATAGCATTCATCGCCGACACCGTGCCGAAATACATCATGAGTACCCAGACGGTCTCGGGTACGCCACGTACAACCGAGGTGTAAAAGCCGCCGCACAGACGCGCGACAGGATTGCCGGACACCTTGGCCGAGGCACCAAGCAAGCCGAACAGAAGGCCGAACACCAGTGCGGCCAGCGACAGACGTAAGGTCATCCAGGTCCCTTCGAGCAGGGCTGGACCAAAACCGTGAAGATCAGGCATGAGTTTACATCCAGCTCGGGCCCCGCAGGGCCCGACTGGTCATCAGTAGATGCTGAAGGGGAAGTACTTGGCGTTGATGGTCTCGTAGGTACCATTTTCGACGATAGTCTGCAGCGCCGCATTCAGGCGCTCACGCAGCGGGTCGCCCTTGCGTACCGCGATGCCGATCTGGTCATTGTCGAACACCGGCTCGCCCTTGAACTCGAAATCAGCACCCGCGTCGCTCTGCAGCCACTCGTACTGCACGAAGTTATCAGCCAGCACACCGTCGATACGGCCTGCGCTCATGTCCAGATAGGCGTTTTCCTGGGTGTCGTACAGACGAATTTCAACCACGTCACCCATGTTGTCTTCCAGCCACTGACCGGCGATGGTCGCACGCTGAGCGCCGATGGTCTTGCCCTTCAGGCTGTCCTCGTCGGTGGCAAAGTCGGACGACTTGGGCGCAACGAACTGCAGCTTGTTGGTGTAATAGGGGTTGGTGAAGTCTACCGCCTGTTTGCGCTCATCGGTGATCGACATGGACGCGACCAGGAAGTCGAACTTGTTGTTGTTCAGGGCAGGGATAATACCGTCCCAGTCAGAGGTGACCACGGTGCACTCAACCTTCATCTCCGCGCACAGGGCGTGGGCGATATCCAGGTCAAAGCCGACAACTTCACCACTGGCGTCGATCTGGTTAAAGGGAGGGTAGGCTCCTTCGGTACCGATACGCAGACTCTCGGCAACAGCGGGAGCACTTACAAACAACGCGGTGGCGGCTGCCAGCAAGACTTTCTTGTATTGCTTCATGGAAGGACTCCTTACTTATGGCTTGACATGAACTGTCGGCAACGTTCGGAAACGGGATTGCCGAATACCTGCTCCGGGGTGCCGATCTCCTCAACCTGCCCCTGATGCAGAAATACCACTTCACTCGATACCTGCCTGGCAAAACCCATCTCGTGGGTAACCAGAAGCATAGTACGTCCCTCTTCGGCGAGCGCACGGATCACGTTCAGAACTTCCTGCACCATCTCGGGATCGAGGGCGGAGGTGGGTTCGTCGAACAGGATGACGCGTGGCTGCATGGCCAGCGTGCGGGCAATCGCTGCACGCTGCTGCTGACCACCGGAAAGCTGTGTCGGGAAGGCATGGCGCTTATCCGCAATGCCGACCTTTTCCAGGAAGGCTTCGGCCGCTTCAACAGCTTCCGCCTTGGATTGTCCCAGCACACGACGCGGCGCCTCGATGATATTGTCGAGGATGCTCATGTGCGGCCAGAGATTGAAGCTCTGAAATACGAAACCGACGCGGGCGCGCAGCCGGTTAATCTGGCTGTTGTCTGCCGCCACCAGTTCACCGTTGCGGCTGCGCTTGAGCTTGAGCTCTTCGCCAGCAACCAGAATCTGCCCCTGGTGGGGATTTTCCAGCAGGTTGATGCAACGCAGCATCGTGCTCTTGCCGGAACCGGAAGAGCCAAGAATTGAAATGACGTCGCCATCACGGGCGACCAGATCAACGCCCTTGAGAACCTCAAGGTCGCCATAACGTTTGTGCAGGTTGCGCACTTCCAGAGCGGGCGAAGTCACGTATCAGTATCCACCAGGCTGTGTTGGCCATCAGGTATCACAGGTACCGCACTTGTGGTGCGCCACCGTTCGACAGTTCCGTCTGCAGTAATCCGAATGTCATGCTGATGGCAAACCTAGCACAGCTGCTAATCATGACCAAGAACATACTCTTGGTCACATTGAGCCACTTACACGCAAAAGCCTTGCCATCTTCACTGATCTAGCCCCCAGAACGCCCGAAACAGAGCCTCTACGGTGAGCAGACAGGCCAACCCAATCACAACCCATGAACCGAAACGGTGCAGTCTCTGTAAAGTCTGCAGTGGCGTCGCCGGAATAAGTGTGGTTCTGGCCCTTGCCAAGATCAAGGCGGCGCACACTACCTTTCTCAGGTGAAAAGTCAACTCGTTTGAGGTCAACCCAGAAGGTATTTGGCGTCAGGGCCGACTCGAAAAGTGCCGCAGTCGCTGGTGATCCGCGACGACACGCTACCACGTGGAGGAGATGTTCGGTTCATTCTCCGTGGCGATGCCATAGGGCACCGAAACGTTGCGCAACACGCTAAATACGCTGGCAATCGCGTGATTGGGGTCTGCGCTCTTGGAAATTGCATTGACGTAAAAGGAGGCACGGGCAAACCGATCTGCCGCGCGATGGGTGCCGGGCAACATAACGGTGCTGCGCTATCCGCGCCAGTCATGTTGCAGGGAAACAGGGGAAGGCGGAATTTCAGGCAAAAAAAAGCTCGCTAGAAGCGAGCTTTTTAAAAGATGGTGCCCGGGGACGGAATCGAACCGCCGACACGGGGATTTTCAATCCCCTGCTCTACCAACTGAGCTACCCGGGCAACGTGGGCGCCATTAAATAGATTGCGCCTCGACCTGTCAAGCACTCTGAAAAATATTTTCTACTTTTTCAGCTGCTTACCGGCAGATTACTCGCTGGGAGGGACATACCCCTCGGCCTGCGCATAGTCTTCACCGGCAAGAAACTTGTCCATTTCCTGCTGAATGAAGCGGCGATCCTCAGGATCCATCATGTTCAGACGACGCTCGTTGATCAGCATGGTCTGATGCTTCTGCCACTCATCCCATGCCTTGCGCGACACTTCGTCAAAAACCGCCTGCCCCTTGGGGCCCGGATAAGGCGGACGGTCCAGTCCCGGCAGCTCCTTCTTGTACTTTCGGCACATCACCATGCGTGTCATCGACAAAACTCCTCTCAGGCCAGTGACGGAACTCGCGCTTCGATCTGGCGCAGCAATTTCTTCACGGGCGCCGCCAGACCCAGCGGTTCAGGATGCCGCAGGTTATACCAGACCTGCCCGGCTTCGGCCACGACAGGACGTGCAGAGACCCGTAGCAGCACAGGCTGGATGTCCAGGTGGAAGTGACTGAAGGTATGCCGCAACAGTGCCAGCGCCTCGCGCTCATGGGCCGCCATCTGCAAACGGCCGAGCAGGTCGGCCAGCTCGTCTTCGGCGTCGAGCTGAGGCGGACACCAGAGCCCACCCCAGAGCCCGCTGGACGGACGACGCTGCAACCAGACGGCGCCCTCCTCGTTCATCAGTAGCGGCATCACACAGCTGCGCACCGGCAAGACCTTGCGCGGCCTCGACGCCGGGAAGCGTTTCGGCTCCCCCAGCGCCCGCGCCTTGCAGCCATCACGCAGCGGGCAGAGCAGGCAGGAAGGGTTGCTGCGGGTACACAGTGTCGCCCCCAGATCCATCATCGCCTGAGTGTAGTGGGCCACCCTGTTTTCGGGCGTCAGCGCCTCGGCCATACGCCACAGGCGATCATGCACGGCCTTCTCGCCGGGCCAGCCGTCGACGGCTTCGAAGCGGGTCAGCACTCGCTTGACGTTGCCATCCAGGATCGGCGCACGGATGCCCATGCTGAGCGACGCCACCGCCCCGGCCGTCGAGCGACCGATACCCGGCAGCGCGCAAAGCCCTTCCACACTGCGCGGAAACGCGCCTCCGTGCTCACTGACGACCTGTTTGGCGGCCTTGTGCAGATTACGCGCGCGGCTGTAGTAGCCAAGCCCGGTCCACAGGTGCAACACCTGATCCTCGTCGGCCGCCGCCAGCGCCTCAACGGTGGGCAGCGCTTCCATAAAGCGCAGGTAGTAGGGAATGACGGTCGCCACCTGTGTCTGTTGCAGCATGATTTCCGACACCCAAACCCGATAGGGCGTCATATCCTGCTGCCAGGGCAGATCGTGGCGACCGTGGCCGTCATACCAGTCCAGCACGCGCTGGGCGAAAACCTCGGGTGTCACCGTGAAAACAGCCCCTTGATGGCGTCACGCAGTTCCGGTGCCTTGTCGCCGAGAGAATCGTCAATGCGCTCTTCCAGTTTGCGCTGCACTTCGTTGCCCACCAGTTTTGCTGCGATCTTGCCAACCCCATCGGTATCCACACCGCAGCTGCTGCCGGCGTTGTGCAGATAGCCCTGACAGCGAATCGGCCATTCAATACCGGCGTAGCGCTCATTAACCTGACACGCTTCGTCCGGCATCTCGCTGCGGTCACCTTCCAGCAGCAAGCCGAGTCGATAATCAATCCGCTGATCCGGCAGATTGATCTCGCCCTGCCCCTTGCCGGCCAGTCCCGGCAGATCGGCGATCAGGTCACGGTTGCTGACGACCCCGTTGCGGATGGTGAAGCTGCCGCTCAGCTGTTCAAAGGGCGTATTTTCACTGCCGTGCTCACCGCTCAACGACTTGCGATTGGCCAGAGCAATGGCGCGGCAAACCTGCTGTTCGAGATTGACGCCCAGCAATGCACCATCGTTCACCTTGAAACTGGCCGAGCCGTTCAGGCTGTTCATCCAGCGACGCAGGCTGTTACCGCCGGCAGCAACCTCCAGATTCATATCCATCAGACCACGCACCTGCTGGGGCACCTCGTAGGCCTGTTGTGCAGCCGCCGAGTCAATCCCCTTGAGCTGCGCTTTCAGCGTATTGCTGACCGGGGTCTTGCGGGTATCAATGCTGCCGGTCGCTGAGAAGCTGCCGGCAAAGATGCCGCCTTCAAATTGCGTAAGACGAACCAGGCCGTCGCGCGCCCTGACCGCCACACTGAATGGCTTGATGTGCTGTCCAGTCAGGGTGACTTGCTGCAGCGCCAGCTTGCCGTCCACGTCCAGACGTGCCAACAGATCCAGCGGCAGCAGGGCGTCATCACTCCACTCCTCTGGGGCCGACTGCGAGCGGCTGCCACCAGCGCCGGCGGCACCTGAACCGTCAGCCTCGCCAGCCTCACGCGGGGGCAGATAGTTATCCAAATTGAGCGTGTCACCACTGAGGTCAAAGCGCAGCGCTTGGCGCTCGAAGTCCGCGACACCCAGCGAGCCGTTGAGCGCAAAGCCGTCCAGCGCCAACTGCAGGTCGTTAAGCATCAGACTGTTGGCACCACCCTTGAGGTTGGCCGACAGGGCAACACTCGACAGGGCGCCGGGATCTGCCATCTCCGGCAGCTCCTGGCCGATGTCTCGCAGCAGGTCACGGGCATCAAAGGCCGCAACGTCAAGCCGGCCACTCAGCTGAGGCTCGCTGCTGAGTCCGGTCACTTTCAGTTGGCCGGTGGCGCGCATGTCAGCCAGCGACAACCGCAGCTGCCCCAACTCGGCCACCTGTTCGGCCAGATCGACCATACCGTCGCCCTGCAGCTGGAAGTTCACCGCACGGCCGCCAAAGGGATCGCCACTGGCGTCGACCTTGAGGTCAACCGCACTGAGTTGATAGCGCTGCGCCTCGGGCTGCATGGTCGCCACTGAAGACAGATCAACGCGCACCCGCATGGCCGGCTGGTCAGTGGTCAGCAGGCCCTGAAAAGCCACATCGAACGGCTCGTCGGGCACCAGCGCGCCAGTAGTGAAGTTGGCTTCGTCCAGGCTAAGGGTGCGACCGGTCTGGCGGTCTTCATAGCGCACGCTGGCGTTGGTAACACGCACGCTTTCAACGGTGATGTCAAACGTGCCGCCGGCATCGGAAGGCGACTCATCCATACCACTCGGGGTGCCGTCCTCGGCTTTCTCTGGCTTGGCCTGCGGGCCGACGGTTTCCCAGTTGCCAACCCCCTTGTCGTTCCGCACCAGCTGCAGCTGGATATCGTTGAGGATCACGTCGCTCATGCGCAGCTGCTTGCGCAGCAGCGGCAGCACCTTCACCCCAAGACCCAGGGTGCCGACGGAGGCCAACGGCTGATCGGGCGTTGCCACCGGAGCCACGCCCACATCTTTCAGCTCGATGCCGAGCCAGGGGAACAACGACCAACCGATATCCCCGTCCAGCGTCAATTCAACGTTGGCCTGCTCACGAGCAGCCTGACGGATATCGTCCTTATAGTCATTGGGATCAAACATCCGGGTCAGAAAGAACAGCGCGCCGATCACCAGAATGACGATGCCTGCCAGCACCATCCCCAATACCTTGGCAAAGGATTTCATACTTGCTCCTTGTCGTTTGCGGCCTCCGCGCCGCCTGCGTGCAGCCTACACGGCATCCAGTCTGGCCGCGACCTGTTCAGCCAGCGCCAGACTCGCCGTCAGCCCCGGCGACTCAACCCCGAGCAGACTGACCAGCCCAACGATACCGTGCGTGTTGTGGTCTTGGATGACGAAATCCCGGGCCGGTTCCCCCGGCCCGGACAGCTTGGGGCGCACACCGGCATAGGCTGGCTGCAGCCGCTCAGCATCGCAATCGGGCCAGTAACGGCGAATCGCGCCGGCAAAGACATCGCGCAAACCCTCGTCGACCTGATAATCCAGTTGATCGATATAGCGCACATCCGGGCCAAAGCGCAGCTGTCCGCCAAGATCCAGCGTCGCATGCACGCCAAGCCCGGCCGCATTGGCTTCCGGCATGGGGTAGACCAGATGGGAAAACGGCGAGCGGCCGCTGTAATTGAAATAGCGCCCCTGACACAGCTGCAGCGGCGGAATCTCACCCGCACCGGCGGCAGCCTGCACCTGCTGCGCGAACAGCCCCCCGGCGTTGACCACCTGTCGAGCGCTGACAGTGAAGGGTTCGCCCGCGCTGGAGCCGGTCACGCGCAGCCCTCCGCTGATCGACTCCAGCCCGGCGACCCGGGTGTTGCAGTACAGCTCGCCGCCGGCGACCTGCAGCGCCGCCTCGAACGACTGCATCAGCGCATGACTGTCGACAATCCCGGTGAGCGGCGAGAACAACCCGGCCACCGCCCGCACCTGCGGCTCACGTGCGGCAACCTCGCCGGCATTCTGCCAGAGCAGCTCGACGCCATTGGCCGCGGCGTTGGCCTGCAGTTTTTTAAGCGCAGGAATCTCGTCTTCGGTAACCGCCACCAGCAGTTTGCCGATGGTGTGATGCGGCACCGCATGGGCGCGGCACCAGCCATACAGCAGGTCGCGCCCCTGCCGGCAAAGCTGCGCCTTGAGCGAGCCCGGCGCATAGTAGATACCCGCGTGAATCACCTCGCTGTTGCGGCTGGAGCAATGCTGACCAATGCTGCTTTCCTGCTCCAGCACCAGCACACTGCGGCCGCCGCGCGCCATGCGCTGGGCGACAGCCAGCCCGACAACCCCTGCTCCGATGACCACCAGATCCACATCCACGCGCGGCTCTCCTCCTGTTTCGCTGCCATTGTGCCGTCAGCGATGGTCCGACAACAGCCCTGCCTATCAAGCCGATTGGCAGAGGCCATCAGTCACCGGTAGCCCTTCTGGCTGGCAGGCACGTATAATGCACGCCTTTGAATGCATCCATCAGCGGAGACACCCATGGCTGAGCGTAAGGCCAGCGTCGCGCGCGACACGCTGGAAACCCAGATCCAGGTCGCCATCAATCTCGATGGCACTGGCCAGGCCGATTTCGACATCGGGGTTCCCTTCCTTGAGCACATGCTCGACCAGATTGCCCGTCACGGGCTGATCGACATGACCATCAAGGCCCGCGGCGACCTGCACATCGACGACCACCACACCGTCGAAGACGTCGGCATCACCCTCGGCCAGGCGTTTGCCAAGGCCATCGGCGACAAGAAAGGCATCCGCCGCTACGGCCACGCCTATGTCCCGCTGGACGAGGCGCTGTCCCGGGTGGTGATCGACTTCTCCGGCCGCCCCGGCCTGCAGATGCACGTGCCCTTTACCCGCGCCAGCGTCGGCGGCTTTGACGTTGACCTGTTCATGGAATTCTTCCAGGGCTTCGTCAACCACGCCCAGGTCACCCTGCACATCGACAACCTGCGTGGTGTGAACACTCACCACCAGATCGAGACCGTGTTCAAGGCCTTCGGCCGCGCGCTGCGCATGGCGATTGAAGAAGATCCGCGCATGGCCGGCATCACCCCTTCGACCAAGGGTTGCCTGTAAGCCATGAGCAGTCATGTAGCCGTCATCGACTATGGCATGGGCAACCTGCACTCGGTTGCCAAAGCCCTTGAGCACGCCGGCGCCCGCCAGGTCGACGTGACCAGTGACCCACAGATCATCCTCGCCGCCGACCGCGTGCTGCTGCCGGGCGTTGGTGCCATTCGCGACTGCGTCAGTGAGCTGCGCCAGCTTGAACTCGACGGCGTAGTCCGTCAGGCAGCCAAGGAAAAGCCGCTGCTGGGCATCTGCGTCGGCATGCAGATGCTGCTGGAGCACAGCGAAGAGAACGGCGGCGTCGACTGCCTTGGCCTGTTCCCGGGCAAGGTGCGCTTCTTCGGCAACGAGCTGCATGAAGCCGACGGCACCCGCCTGAAAGTGCCGCACATGGGCTGGAACCAGGTCAAACAGGCCATCGACCACCCACTGTGGCACCGCATCGAGCAGGATGCCCGCTTCTACTTCGTACACAGCTACTACGCTGCTCCCGAGAGAAGCGGCCAACTGGCCGGGCGCTGCCACTACGGCGTCGACTTCGCCGCGGCGCTGGCACAGGACAACGTATTCGCCACCCAATTCCACCCCGAGAAAAGCCACACCAACGGCCTGCAGCTGTTGAGCAACTTTCTCGCCTGGGATGGGCGTTGGTAAACATCGAGCGACAAGCTGCAAGCCGCAGGCCAGAGCGCTTGAAGCTTGACGCTCTTTTCCCAAAGGAAAAAGACATGCTGATCATTCCCGCTATCGACCTGAAAGACGGCGCCTGCGTTCGCCTGCGTCAGGGCCTGATGGAAGACGCCACCGTGTTCTCCGACGACCCGGTGGCCATGGCCGCCAAATGGGTCGACGCCGGCTGCCGCCGCCTGCACCTGGTTGACCTGAACGGCGCCTTCGAGGGCAAGCCGGTCAACGGTGATGCCGTCACCGCGATTGCACGCCGCTACCCCGACCTGCCGATCCAGATCGGCGGCGGCATTCGCTCGCTGGAAACCATCGAGGAATACGTCAAGGCGGGCGTCAGCTACGTCATCATCGGCACCAAGGCGGTCAAAGAACCCGAGTTCGTCGGCGAAGCCTGCCGCGCCTTCCCGGGCAAGGTGATCGTGGGCCTGGACGCCAAAGACGGCTTCGTTGCCACCGACGGCTGGGCCGAAGTCAGCAGCATTCAGGTAGTCGATCTGGCCAAACGATTTGAAGCCGACGGCGTCAGCGCCATCGTCTACACCGACATTGCCAAAGACGGCATGATGCAGGGCTGCAACGTCGAAGCCACCGCCGCGCTGGCCAACGCCACCTCGATTCCGGTGATCGCCTCCGGCGGCATCCACCACATCGGCGACATTCAGACCCTGCTCGACGCCCGCGCCCCCGGCATCATCGGCGCCATCACCGGCCGTGCCATCTACGAAGGCACGCTGGATGTGGCGCAAGCGCAGGCGCTGTGTGATAACGCAGCCGCAAGCAACAAGCCGTAAGCGGCAAGCTGTCCGCGCTGGTTTACTGATTTTGCTTGCAGCTTGAAGCTGCTTTCGGAGAAAGCCCATGCCCCTGGCCAAACGCATCATCCCCTGCCTCGACGTCGATAACGGTCGCGTGGTCAAGGGCGTCAAGTTCGAGAACATCCGCGACGCCGGTGATCCGGTGGAAATCGCTCGTCGTTACAACGAGCAGGGCGCGGACGAGATTACCTTTCTCGACATCACCGCCAGCCATCAGGAACGCGACACCACGCTGCACACGGTCGAGCGCATGGCCAGCCAGGTGTTCATTCCGCTGACCGTCGGCGGCGGCGTGCGTACCGTGCAGGATATTCGCAACCTGCTCAATGCCGGCGCGGACAAGGTGTCGATCAACACCGCAGCGGTGTTCAACCCGGAGTTTGTCGGCGAAGCAGCTGATCGCTTCGGTTCGCAGTGCATCGTTGTGGCGATCGACGCCAAGCGCGTCTCCGGCCCGAACGAGCCCGGCCGCTGGGAGATTTTCACCCACGGCGGGCGCAAGCCAACTGGGCTGAACGCGGTCGAGTGGTCGAAGAAGATGGAGCAGCTGGGCGCTGGCGAGATTCTGCTGACCAGCATGGATCAGGACGGCGTAAAGAGCGGCTACGATCTGGGCGTAACCCGCGCCATCAGCGATGCGCTACACATCCCGGTAATCGCCTCTGGCGGCGTCGGCAACTTGCAGCACCTGGCTGACGGCGTGCTGCAGGGCGGCGCCGACGCGGTACTGGCAGCCAGCATTTTCCACTTCGGTGAATACAGCATTGCCGATGCCAAGGCCTATATGGCCGAGCGCGGCATCGAGATGCGTCTCTGATATCGCTGACGGCTTCCACGCTCTGCCTGGGAAACCGACCGCACGGACGTTACGCATACCGATAAGCGGCGGTGAGACGCAGAGCATTGGAACGATCAGCGACGGCGGAGCGCGCACGGACTCCAGTCCCGTTTACGCGGGCGAGTAGCGCAGGGCTGGCGGGAAACAGGACGGCAGCATGTCTGAGGAGCGCAGCGACGAGTTCTGCCGTCCCCCGCCAGGCCGAGCAACGCAGCGAACCCGAAGGGCCGCGTAGCCGGGTGCCCCGGGGGATCGCTAAGGGGGGGCTGGGCAAGCGGCCCCCCTTGGCTCGCCGTAAAAGGCGAAAAGCCATCCGTCAGACGACACCGCAGCCGGCAATACCATGCAAAACTGAACGCACCCGAGATGCACATCCTGACGGGCGCTCCCACGCAGAGCATGAGAGCGATCAACGATTCAGCAGCTACCGCTCCAACAACACCTGCACACTCACCAGCTGCACCCCCTCGCCCTCCAGTTGCGGCAAGCGTCGCTCCAGATAGCGCAAGGTCTCAGGATACGGATGACCGATCAGTACCGCCGAGCCGTCCTTGCGCGCCTTGGCGACAGCCAGAGCGAACTCGTGATCAATCTCCGCCTCGGTCCGCTGGTTGTCGAGAAACACGTCGCGGGACACGCTCGGCACCTTTGCCGTCTCGGCAGCAAAGGCCGCCTGGGTTTGTGCCGTGGTGCGGCTGTCGACAAAGAACAGCTGACGCTCACCCAACACCTGCATCAACCAGTCCATACGCTGACGATCCGCAGTAAGCCGACTGCCCATGTGATTGTTGACGCCCTGAATCGGGCTGAAGGCATTCAAGGCGAGTTGCAAACGGGAGCGAAACTCGGCTTCCGGCATGGCCGTGGTCAGCCCGCCCGGACCAATCGACAAGCCAGCCATGTTTTCCATCGGCAGGTGCAGCATTACCGGCTTGCCGGCTGCCGCGGCTTCGGTGGCCAGCAACTGTGAATGAGGAAGGAACGGCAGGATGGCCAGCGCGACCGGCCCAGGCAACGCCACCACCCGCCGACCAACCGGCAAGCTCTGGCCCACATCATCAATGATGATGGCAAGCCGGGGCAGGGAAGGCGGTTCAGTGAGCAACGTCGGCGGAACTGGCTCGGGCTCGATGACCGCCGGCGGCGGCTCGACCGCAGACAGCGGTGGGACCTCGACCGGCACGACGGGAACGACAGCAGCGCCGGCATTGGCCGGCTGCTCGGTCGCCGGGGCGGACGAAGGCGCTTCAGGCGACTCATCGTCCGAGCAGGCGACCAGCAGCAGCGAAAAACTCAGGGCAAGCGCGCGCAACACGCCGCCGCATGGCGGACAGGTCCAGCCCATCAATCAGTCTGCGGCGCGCGAACGGGTGGCGATATTCAAGCCCTTTAGCAGGCTCAGCGCCTGGGTCAGCTGATAATCCTCATCAAGCAGATTGCGCTCCGCTCTGGGCTCGCTGCCCGTAGGCCGCTCGTTGCCACTGGCGTTGTTGATGTGGCCTGCCAGATCCGCTTCGCGGAAGCCCATCTCCCCCTCATCAAGGGTCAGATGCCCGCGCTCGACACGGATATCCGGCACAATGCCCTGGGCCTGAATCGAGCGCCCGCTCGGCGTGTAGTAAAGCGCGGTAGTCAGTTTAAGCGCCCGGTCGTTGTTCAGCGGCAATACGGTCTGCACAGAGCCCTTGCCAAAACTGTCGGTCCCCATGATCACACCGCGCCCCAGATCCTGCAGCGCGCCAGCGACAATTTCCGAGGCCGAGGCAGAGCCACCATTGATCAGCACCACCAGTGGCACCGTGCCGGACGGATTGGCACTGGTGGCATTGAAGCGCATCTCGGCGTTGCTCAGGCGGCCCTTGGTGTAAACAATCAGGCCGCTGTCGACAAAGCTGTCGACCACCTCGACCGCCGCCTGCAGAACGCCGCCGGGGTTGTTGCGCAGATCGAGCACCAGCCCCTTGAGCTGGCCGTCAGCGTTGAGGCGATTGATCGCCGCCCGCACCTCGTCACCGGTGTTGACCTGGAACTGGGTAACACGCAAGTAGGCATAGCCAGGCTCAAGCTCCTCGGTCTTGACGCTCTTGACCTTGATCACAGCACGTTTGAGGGATACCTCGAACGGGCGCCCCTCGCCGCGCACCAGCGTCAATCGCACCTCGGAACCAGGTTCACCGCGCATGCGGTCAACCGCGTCCATCAGGCTCATGCCTTTTACCGGCTGGTCATCGATCTTGATGATCAGGTCGCCCGCTTCGATGCCAGCTTCTGCGGCCGGCGTGTCATCGATGGGCGAGACGACCTTAAGGAAGCCGTCTTCCTGTCCCACTTCGATCCCTAACCCGCCAAACTGTCCTTCGGTGCTGTCCTGCAGGCCGGTGTAGTCTTCGGGGGTCAGATAAGCGGAATGGGGGTCTAGCCCTTCGAGCATGCCACGAATGGCGTTTTCCAGCAGCGTCGCGTCATCCACCGGCTCGACGTAGGAGCTGCGAATACGCTCGAACACCTCGGCAAAGGTCCGCAGTTCGTTGAGCGGCAAGGGTGCAGCGGCGGGCTCGGCAGCCTGTTCCTGGGCATGAACCTGCGACAGGCCAAAAGCCAGGGTAAAACCGGCCACCAACAGACTACGCGCTGCAATCATGTAACTCTCCAGTCCGGGAAATTCAACGAGCGCCCTGCCGTCTGCCTGGTGCTGTCATCCAGACAGCATACACCAGCCCAACGGATCCAGCGCCTGACCACGATGACGAATTGCGAAGTAGAGCGAAGGCTCCGCCTGGCCGCCGCTATTGCCGACCGTGGCGATCGCCTCACCCGGCTGCACCCAGGCACCGACTTCCTTGAGCAGAGTCTGGTTATGCCCGTACAGGCTCAGATAACCGCCGCCGTGATCCAGAATCAGCAGCAAGCCCGAGCCACGCAGCCAGTCGGCAAACACCACCCGACCACCGTGAATCGCATTCACTGGCGTTCCGCTCGGTGCGTTTATCACCAGTCCGTCCCATTTCAACCGGGCGTCGCTGCCACGCTGACTGCCGAAGCGCGCCGCCAGCTGCCCTCTGACGGGCAGCGGCAGCTTGCCGCGTGCTTGCGCAAACGGCAGGTTGCCGGCAGGCACCGGAATACTGACAACAGCTTCATCGAGACGTTTAATCAGGCGAGTCAATTCCGCGCGCTCGGCCTCGCGCGCGCGTAACTGTTCGTTCTGGCTGCGCTGCTGCCCCTGCAGTGACGCCAGTAGCTCGCTGCGTTTGCGCTGCTGGGCCTGCAGCGCAGTGGTGCGCTCGGCCAGCCCTTCACGCTGCTGCTGCAGGTCGCTCTGCTGGTTGATGATTTGCGCACTGGTCTGCTGCAGATCGGCGAGGGTGTCGTTGAAGCGGGAGATTTCCGCAACCCGCGCCTGACCGACGTAATCGTAATAGCGCAGCATCCGCGCCATGCGTCCCGGGTCGTCCTGATTGAGCAGCAACTTCATATAACTCTGCTGGCCGGCCATGTAGGCAGCCCGGACCTGCCGGGCAATCTGTTCCTGCTGCCCCTTGAGCGACGCCTGCAGGGTGCGGGTCTGTTCGCGCAAATCGATCAGCCGGCTCTCGCCATCACGGATCTGTTGCTCCAGCTCGCGCCGCTCGCGCTGCAGACGACCGATGTCGGTCTCGCTTTCCTTCAGCTCGGCCTCCATACCGGAGACCTCCTGACGCAGCCCCTGCAACATGTCCTTCAGTCGCTCGATGTCCGCCTGCGCCTTTTCCAGCTCGGCCCTCGCGGCACGCGAATCAGCCGGCTGGTCCGCCGCCAGCGGTGCAGCCCAACCGCACACGGCGGTCAGCAGCATGGCCATCAGCGGCCGCCACCAGCGTCCCTGCTGCGAACTAGGCATCGGCGCTTACTTCACGCTGGTGATGATGCTGCGACCGGTCATCTCGGCCGGCTGCGGCAAACCGAGCAGCGTCAGCAGTGTGGGGGCAACGTCAGAGAGGATGCCGCCATCACGCAGCTCGACCTGGCGCGGCCCCACGTAGACGAACGGTACCGGCTCGCAGGTATGCGCGGTGTGCGCCTGCCCCGTGTGCTCATCAGCCATTTGTTCGACGTTGCCGTGATCAGCGGTAATCAGCGCCTCGCCACCCACCTTCGCCAGCGCGGCGCTGATGCGGTCGATACAGCTATCCAGGCATTCAACGGCGGCAACTGCCGCCTCAAATACACCGGTGTGGCCAACCATGTCGCCGTTGGCATAATTGACGATGATCACGTCGTATCGCTGCTGCTCGATAGCCTCAACGATGCGGTCAGTCACTTCCGGCGCGCTCATCTGCGGCTGCAGATCGTAGGTGGCAACCTGCGGAGAGGGGATCAGGATGCGCTCTTCACCTTCGAACGGCTCTTCGCGGCCACCAGAGAAGAAGAAGGTCACGTGGGCGTACTTTTCAGTTTCGGCAATACGCAGCTGCGTCTTGCCCTGCTTCGCCAGATATTCGCCCAGCACGTTTTCCAGCGTTGCCGGCGGATAGGCACAGGGGGCCGGGATATCGGCGGCGTACTGGGTCAGCATGACGTAGCCGGCCAGTTTGAGTTCGCGCTGACGGGCAAACCCGCTAAAACCGGGGTCAACGAACGCACGGCTCAGTTCCCGGGCACGGTCGGCGCGGAAGTTCATGAAGATGACTGCATCGCCGTCCTCGACCCTGACTGGCGCGCCAATGGTGGTGGCTTTGACGAACTCGTCGCTTTCACCACGCTCGTAGGCAGCAGCCAGACCGTCGGCCGCCGTCGGCGCATTGAACTCACCCCGACCTTCCGTGATCAGGTTGTAGGCCGCCTCGACCCGCTCCCAGCGGTTGTCACGATCCATCGCGTAGTAACGACCAATCAGGCTGGCCGTGCGCCCCTTGCCAAGGCGCGCGTAGGTGTTCTCCATCATCTGCAGCGAGGGTTCGGCGCTCCTCGGCGGCGTGTCGCGACCGTCAAGAAACCCATGCACATAGATGTGCTCACCGCCACGGCGGGCCGCCAGCTCGACCATGGCGGCCAGCTGATCTTCATGACTGTGCACGCCACCCGGCGACAGCAGGCCCATGACGTGCACCGCACGCCCCGCGGCCACGGCCTTGTCGACCGCAGCGCAGAGGACCGGGTTCTCGAAGAAATCGCCATCCTTAATCGACTTGGTAACACGGGTGAAGTCCTGATAGACCACCCGGCCGGCGCCCAGATTCATGTGTCCAACTTCAGAGTTGCCCATCTGGCCATCCGGCAGGCCGACATCCATGCCTGAACCGGATACCAGCGTATGTGGGGCATTGGCCCAAAGCCGGTCCCAGACCGGTGTATTGGCCGCCATGATCGCGTTGGAATCAGGGGACTCACTGTGACCGAAGCCGTCCAGAATCATCAGAACCAGAGGTTTGGGCGCTGCTGTCATGGCAAATAACTCACATTGGGAAGATCAGGAAAGGAACTGCGTGCCTGTCGGCCGCCAACATGCTCGACAGTTTACTGGTCGGGCGGCAGCCTGTCATGCTCGGTTCCCGCCATCGTTGGTGTATACTCGCGAGCTTTCAGCGTACCGGAAGCCAGTTCAATGCAGTTTCTTCAACATCTGATCGAATTCATCGGCAATCACTACCTGCTGACCACCGCTTTTCTTGTCATCCTCGCGCTGCTGCTGTTTACCGAAGGCCGCAAGGCTGGCGCGTCGCTCAGCACCAGCCAGGCGACTGCCCTGATAAACCGCGAGCAGGCAGTTGTGATCGACCTGCGGCCAAAGAAAGATTTCAGCGCAGGCCACATCGTCGACTCCATCAACATCCCCTACGACGCGCTGGAAAAACGCATGGGCGAACTCGACAAGCACAAGGGCAAGCCCCTGCTGCTGGTCTGCGCCGCCGGCCAGCACGCCTCCGGCTGCGCCAAGCAGTTGAAAGCCGCCGGCCACGAAAGCGTGGCTCGCCTGTCCGGCGGCATTTCCGGCTGGCGCGCCGACAACCTGCCACTGGTGAAATGATATGGCTGACGTCGTAATTTACAGCAGCAACTACTGTCCGTTCTGCACGCGTGCCAAGCAACTGCTGGCCAGCAAGGGTGTGGAATACCGCGAAATCAGCGTTGACGGTCAGCCTGCCCTGCGCGCGGAAATGACGCGTCTGGCCGGCGGCCGCACCTCAGTCCCGCAAATCTGGATTGGTGATACCCACGTTGGCGGCTGCGACGAGCTGTTCGCCAGCCAGCGCGCTGGACAACTGGATGCGCTGCTGGCAGGGTAAGCAGCGCTTTCAACACGCAATTACAACCATCACATCAAGGATTTTTCACGATGGCCGAAGAACAGAACAATCAAGCCGCCAACGGCGCACAGGCAGGTCAGCCGCAGTTCAGCCTGCAGCGCATCTACGTCAAAGACCTTTCCTTCGAGTCGCCGAAGTCGCCGGCCGTTTTCCAGAGCCAGTGGAACCCCCACGTCAATCTGGACCTGAACACACGTAACAGCGAGCTGCAGCCCGGCGTCTACGAAGTAGTGCTGACCGTCAACGCCACCGTTACCAGTGGCGAAAACGAGGTCTGCTTCATCGCTGAAGTCCAGCAGGCTGGCATCTTCGCCATCGACGGCCTGGAAGACGCCGCCCTGCGCCACACCCTCGGCGCCTTCTGCCCGAACATCCTGTTCCCCTACGCCCGCGAAGCCATCGACAACCTGGTTCTGCGCGGCAGCTTCCCTCCCCTGATGCTCGCACCGGTCAACTTCGATGCCTTGTTCGCCCAATCCGAACAGCGTCGTGCCAGCGAAGCTGAAGGCACTGCCTGATCAGTACCTGCGTGCCGGGCCATCTGGTCCGGCAACGGGCGCACCAGACGCCCGACAACTATCTGATCTTGTGCGCCCGCCAGCGCATGCTCTAAGGTAGGCGTCCGCACCCCGAACGAAGACGGAATCTCGCATGACCCTGCCGGCCTCTCGCCCCCTTTATCTGCTCGCTCTGATCGTGTCTGTCCTGTTGCTGACTGCCGCCCTGTATTTAGAGCATGTTGTCGGCCTTGAGCCCTGTCCGCTCTGTATCATCCAGCGCATCGCCGTCATCGTGGTTGGCCTGATCTGCCTCGCAGCGGTGCTGCACAACCCGAGCCCGAAGCATGGCAGACGAACCGGCGCAAGGGTCTACGGCGTCCTGGTGACACTGGCAAGCCTGGCCGGCGCCATCACTGCCGGCCGTCAGGTCTGGCTGCAGCACCTGCCACCGGATCAGGTGCCCTCGTGCATCCTGCCGCTGGACTACATGCTCGAAACAATGCCGTTCTGGGACGTGCTCAGTCAGGTATTTAGCGGCACCGCGCAGTGCGCAGAGGTGACTTGGACCTTCTTTGGCCTGAGCATCGCCGAGGGCACCCTGATCGCCTTCATCTGCTACACCGTGTTTGGCCTGATGCAGGTGCTGCGCAAGGTCGACTGACCGGGCGAGCCGCGCCGCGTCAGAAGCCTTGATGCGGCAACACTGACTGGCCTATTCTGTTGCAACTCGGTAATCACTCACAGCCAACATGTCGGCACAGCCGACACTGCCGAAAGAGGTGGAAGATGCTGGAAACTTGCACAACCTCCCAGGAACGCTGGGGCGGCGTCCACCAACTGATCGACCGCTGGCTGGCCGAACGCAACCAGTTGATCATGGACTACACCCGCCTGCGTCAGCGCGTTCACACACCCGACTCGGCCGACACGGCCCTATCCGCCTTCTGCGACGTTCTGGTCGACTATGTTTCGGCCGGCCACTTCGAAATCTACGAGCAGCTGCTGCGCGAAGCGCAGGATTTCGACGACCAGCGCGGTATTGAACTGGCTCATCAGGTTTATCCCAGGATCGAGGCCATCACTCGCGAAGCAGTCACCTTCAATGACAGTTACGGCCAACTGGCGAGCATTGTTGACGAAGAACAGATGCAGCAAAGACTGCAACAGCTGGGTGCCCTGCTACATGAACGTTTTGAGCTTGAAGACTGTCTGATCGAAGTACTGCACAACGCTCACAAGGATCTGCTCAGCACTGTCTGAGCAATCCACGCATAAGGAACATCTGCTCGTGACCAGCACAGACAAGCCAAAAGCCGCCGACAAAGTTTCCTCACCGCTGCACCTGCTGCAGACGCTGACCCGAACCCTCAACGAGCACCTTACCGAGGCCTGCGAGCAGGCGGTCAAGGATGCCGGCAAGGCATTGGAGAAACTCCAGCGCCAGCAGGAGAAGCTCGAGGACAAACTCAGGCAGAGCGAAGCCAAGCTGGCGGATCGCACCGCTGAGGATCCCGGCAAAGGTGGCGGCAAGACCCGTCGCAAGATCGCTGACCTGCAGGCCGCCCTGCTTGATCTCAAGCAGGCTCGCAGCAATGCTGAGAACTACATCCAGAAGCTGGAAGCCGATGTGCGCCAGACGCTGCGTCTGGCCAAGGGGCTTGACCGTATTGACGCCCAGGTCAGCCAGGCGCTCGACCGACGCGACGCTCCCAAACCGGCAGCCAAGCCGCGCAGCCGCCGGGCCCCGGCCAAGCGCAAGCCTGCGACCACGAAAGCCGACTCGCAGCCCACTACAGAAGCGAACTAAGCTCCTGCTCAAGGCGTCGCGCCAGCTGCTCCAGCAGCTCGGCGCGACGCCCGCTTAGCGCACCTTCGCAGGCCCCTGCCAGACAGGCCGACAAATCGGCAGCAGTCAACTCGCTACAGCCCAGCCAAGCCCCCAGGCGAGCCAATTGATTTAGCTCTGCCTCGATCTCCGTCTGCTTCGCGACCTGATACAACGCCTGCGACTGTGGATCACCAGCGAGACTGCGCCGGGCTTCGCGGGCCGGCAGAATGACCGCCTCGCGCCAGGCGCCCTGCTCCGCCTGCAGAGCCTGCCAGCGGGACGCCGGCAACGCCCGCCGCTGCTGCCACAACCAGATGGCCAACAGCAGCAGCAACACGTCCTCGTCGCACTCGTCCTGCAGCGCCAGCAGCAGCGGCGCTACGCCGTCCATGGCGTAAAGCCATTGCGCCCATTGCGGCAAGCCGAAGGTTGTCTCACGCATTATGCTTCTCCCGCCTTCTGGCGCTGATATACTCCCGCCCCATGATCAGCATCGACTCCCTTACCCTGCAGCGCGGCCCCCTGCGACTGCTTGAACACGCCAACCTTACCCTGCACGCCGGCCAGAAAGTCGGCTTGCTGGGGACCAATGGTGCCGGCAAATCCAGCCTGTTTGCCCTGCTGCGTGGCCAGATCGAACCCGACGCCGGCAGCTGCAGCGTACCGGCTGACTGGCGCATTGCCCACATGCAGCAGGAAGTCAGCGCACTGGACCGCCATGCGGTCGACTATGTCCTCGACGGTGACCAGCGCCTGCGTGACATCCAGCGACGGCTGGCCGAAGCCGAGCGCCTGGAGCAGGCCGAGCAACTCGGCGCACTATACGCCGAACTGGAAAGTCACGGCGGCTTCAGCGCCGACAGCCGTGCCCGCACCCTGCTCGCGGGGCTTGGTTTCACTAGCGAGCAGTGCAACCGCCGGGTCGGCGACTTCTCCGGTGGCTGGCGGATGCGCCTGAACCTGGCCCAGGCGCTGATGTGCCCATCCGACCTGCTACTGCTAGACGAGCCAACCAACCACCTCGACCTCGATGCCATCCTCTGGCTGGAAGACTGGCTGCGTAACTACCCCGGCACCCTGCTGCTGATCTCCCACGACCGCGACTTTCTGGATGCGGTGGTCGAGCATATCGTGCACTTTGAAAACCGCGCGCTGCATCTTTACCGCGGCGGTTTCAGCCAGTTCGAGCGCACCCGCGCAGAACGCCTGGCACAGCAGCAGTCGGCCTTTGAGAAGCAGCAGGCCGAGCGTGAGCACATGCAGAGCTATATTGCCCGCTTCCGCGCCAAGGCCAGCAAGGCGAAGCAGGCACAAAGCCGTCTGAAAGCCCTTGAGCGGATGGAAGAACTGAGCCCCGCGCACATCGACTCACCGTTCTCATTCAGCTTCCGCGAGGCCAGCAACCAGTCAACACCACTGATCGACCTGCATCAGGGCAGCCTCGGCTACGACGGCAACGCCATTCTCGAACAGGTCAAGCTGCAGCTGGCACCGGGTGCGCGCATCGGTCTGCTCGGCCCCAACGGCGCCGGCAAATCGACCCTGATCAAATCACTGGCAGGTAGCCTGCCACTGCTTGGTGGTGAGCTGAAAACCGGAGAGCACCTGGCGATCGGCTATTTTGCCCAGCATCAGCTCGACAGCCTCGACCCGGCCGCCAGCCCACTACTGCATCTGGCACGGCTGGCACCGGACGAGCGCGAGCAGGTGCTGCGCAACTTCCTCGGTGGTTTCGACTTCAAGGGCGATCGCATCGAAGAACCGGTGCTGAATTTTTCCGGCGGCGAAAAGGCCCGGCTGGCACTGGCGCTGATTGCCTGGCAACGCCCAAATCTGCTGTTGCTGGACGAACCAACCAACCACCTCGACATGGAAATGCGCCACGCACTGACTGTCGCCCTGCAGGCCTTCGAAGGTGCCATGCTGCTGGTGTCCCACGACCGCGCACTGATCCGCGAAACCACAGACGAACTGTGGCTGGTCGCCGACGGCCGCGTGCGCAGCTACGAACAGGATCTCGACAGCTACACCCGCTGGCTAGCCCAGTTCCGCCAACAGCAAGCCGCCGCTGCCGCACCTGAATCCGCTTCCAGCGCCCCCAAGGTTGACGCCAAGGCACAGCGCCGGGCGGCCGCCGAACAGCGCCAGCTGCTGGCACCACTGAAAAAAGCGGCGGAAAAACTTGAGAAAGAGCTGAACAAGGTCAGCGAACTGAACGCCGAGGTCGAGAACACACTGGCTGACAGCAGCCTGTACGAGGCCGCCAACAAGGACCAACTGAAGGAGCTGCTGGCACGGCAGACCGAGTACCGCCAGCAGATTGCCCAGCTGGAAGAAGACTGGCTACTGGCTCAGGAAGAGCTGGAAGCGCTGCAACAAGAACTCGGCAATAGCTGAGCAAGGAGCCAAGATGACCATCTGGATCGACGCCGACGCCTGCCCCAGACCGGTACGCGACGTCACCGTCAAAGCAGCCCGACGCAAGCAGGTCGAGCTGGTACTGGTTGCCAACAGTGCCCAGCAACTGCCGCCGGGCCCCGGCATACGCCAGGTGACAGTAGCCGCCGGCGCCGACGCTGCCGACCATTACATCATTGAACACTCACGGCCAGGCGACCTGGTGGTGACCGCCGACGTGCCGCTGGCAGCTGGCCTGGTAGACCGCGGCGTCACCGCCATCAACCCGCGCGGCCAGATCTACGACAAGGGCAGCATCGGCGAGCGTCTGGCAGTGCGCAACCTGATGGACGAGCTGCGCGGTGCCGGACTGGCCGGACGCGGTGGCCCAGCACCCTACAACGACAAAGACAAACAGGCCTTCGCCAACGCACTGGACCGACTGATCGCGCGCCTTTGAAACTCAGGGGCTCGCGCGCAACTGTGCACCGTCGGACACCAAAAACAGAGCGCACACCATATCCAGCTCGACCGCCTCGCTAATCTTGGTTAAAGCGGTAAACAATGCACGCTCGGCGTGCAGCTAACGCTGCATCAAGGCTCAGCCGTTGAGGGAAACGGGACACCCTCAGCGGTGTCCTTCAGTGAAGGCAGGTCACATAGACAGGCAACGACATCCTGCCGGGTAACATCCACCTTGCGCCCTGCCAGCAGAGCCTGAACCACCGGCTCGACAAAACTGCTGTCAGCACTGCAATGCGCGCCATCACTGTAAGGACCAACATAGGCCAAACTGCCGTCCGCGGCCCAAATGGCAATCGAGGGCGCGCCCGGCCATTCGGCCCAGGCCTCGGGTATCGGCCAATAGGGCAACTGGCTCAATCCGGAGGGCATACCCTCCGCCGATTGCTGACCTGAACGGGCAAAACGCACCCCCTGCCCGGCGAAGCGAACCGTCATCTCGTCTACGTAAGCCTCATGACCTGCGCTGCAGGGACAGTTTGACTGCCACACGTGCACTACCTGCACCTGACCAATCGGGAACGGCGGCGCAACCTGCTCTGCCTGGAAGAACGCCGGGCGTTCAAACGCCTTGACGTAACGCCCCTCAAACCACCAATAGGCCCAGGCCAGTCCCGCCAGCCATAGCAACAACGCCATACCGACGAGAGACCTGCGCAGCCAGATATTCATTCACAATTCACCATGCCAAGTATCGGCGCTATTGTGCCACAGTGCTGCACCACCACAGCGCTATGCGACATTCTGGTATGCGCGATATTTGTGCAAACCCGAACACAACTTCGGCAGCTGGCCATTTGCTCTCATAGCACCGTGTTTTATCGTAGCCGGCTTGATTGCAACTGCCCCGACTGCGGGCAAACCAACCTGTCACGGACGAAACAGCGTTGACGGCCCCTGGCCGAGGATGAGTGCGCACATGCTGGCTGATCTGGACCTCAAGACACTAACCGTCACCCTGACGGTAGTCACCCTGGCAATCACGCTGCTGTTGTGCCTGGTAGGCTGGCAGGTCGGACCACGGCATGGCATGCGTTACTGGACGCTTGGCAACCTCGCCGTGATGCTTGGCTTGCTGCTGAACATCAATCAGGGGCACATCCCCCATAGCCTGTCTATCGTGCTCGCCAACGGCCTGATGACTCTGGGCTTGGGCGTCGTCTGGCTCGGCTTACGCAACTTCCGCGACCTCTCGCAGCCGCAATGGATGCCCATGTTTGCTGCGCTGGTCACCATGCTACTACTTTGGTTTTTCCGCTATCAGGTCGACAACCTGCCCGTTCGCTACGCCATCAGTTCATTGGTGCTCGGCGGCTTCTGCCTGCTCTGCGCCGCAGAGCTGCTGGTACCCACACGCGCGCCTATGCGCACCGCGAGCTGGTTCAGTGGCCTCATTGCACTTGCCTACGGGCTCATCCTGGTTGCCCGACCGGCGGCATCACTGGCCGGCTGGAACGGACCCGCCGACCTGCTCGGCGGGCCGCTACAGCTGATCACCGTACTGGGTGCCATAGCCGCCCAGATCGGCATGGTTAGCGGCTTCATTTTGATGATCCACTACCGTAATCTGGACCGGCTCCGTGCCCTGTCGGAACAGGACCCGCTGACCGGCGCGCTCAACCGCCGCAGCCTGCAGCAACAGGCCGAGTTGATGCTGTGCCGCACCCGGCTAAGCAACGAGCCGATTACGCTAATCATGCTCGACGCCGACCATTTCAAACGCATCAATGACGAGTTTGGGCATCAGACCGGTGACGAGGTGCTCTGCCACCTGGTCGACCAGACACGCCTGCATCTGCGCAGCAGAGACCTGCTCGGACGCTTTGGTGGCGAAGAGTTCGTGCTACTGCTACCGGGCCTGAACAGCCTCAGCGCCAGCCAGGTTGCAGAGCGTATTCGGCAGTCGATCAGCGATGCCGCGTGGCCCACACACAAGCACACCGTCAACATCACCGTCAGCCTCGGAGTAGCCTGTTCCGAGCATCACGGTTATGATTTCACTACGCTGCTCGGCGCTGCCGATGCCGCGCTCTACTGTGCCAAGGGGCTCGGGCGCAACCGCGTCGAGCAAGCCCAGGCTCCCGGCGATGCTGCCCAGGAGCTGGTTGCCCTCCGCCTCCTGTCACATTTCCGTCACAATCTGGACGTATAACGTCAGTCAGACAGGTGCACTGCGACCCGCACCCCCCTGGAGTCCCCGTGAGTAATTCCCCTGTTCAGCGCCCTTTTCCCCTCAGCCGCCCACGCCGCATGCGCAAGGATGATTTTTCCCGCCGCATGATGCGTGAACACACCCTGACCACGGACGACCTGATCTACCCGGTTTTTGTCCTGGAAGGCGAGCAACAACGCGAAGCGATTGCCTCCATGCCGGGCATTGAACGGCTATCGATCGATTTGCTGCTGGAGGAAGCTGCCGAACTGGTAGAGCTGGGCATTCCAGCCATTGCCCTGTTCCCGGTTACGCCGCTGGAGAAAAAGTCGCTGGATGCTGCCGAAGCCTGGAACCCGGAAGGCCTGGCCCAGCGCGCAGTGCGCGCCCTGAAAGCCCGCTTCCCGGAACTGGGCGTCATTACCGATGTTGCCCTCGACCCGTTCACCACCCACGGGCAGGACGGCATCATCGACGACAACGGCTATGTGATAAACGAAGTCACGGTCGAGGCGCTGGTTAAGCAGACCCTCTCGCACGCCGAAGCCGGTGCCGACATCGTTGCCCCGTCCGACATGATGGACGGGCGGGTTGGCGCCATGCGTGAAGCGCTGGAAGCCTCGGGTTACATTCACACCCGGATTCTTGCCTACTCCGCCAAGTACGCCAGCGCCTACTACGGCCCGTTCCGCGACGCGGTAGGCTCGGCCGGCAACCTTGGCAAGGGCAACAAATCGACCTACCAGATGGACCCGGCCAACAGCAATGAGGCACTGCACGAAATCGCCACGGACCTGTCTGAAGGTGCGGACATGGTCATGGTCAAGCCCGGCATGCCCTATTTGGATGTGGTGTACCGGGTGAAAGAAACCTTCAAGGTGCCCACCTTTGTCTACCAGGTCAGCGGCGAATATGCCATGCACTGCGCCGCCATCAACAATGGCTGGCTCAGCGAAGCGGTTATCCTGGAATCGCTGACCGCCTTCAAGCGCGCAGGAGCCGACGGCATCCTGACCTATTTCGCCAAGACCGCTGCCCGTCAGTTACGCAGCCGTCAGTAGTTCTATCGAGGAGACCATGTCAGAGCTCAACAGCACCCGAGACACCACCAAGGACGATATCGCACCGCCTGCCGAAAGCAGTCCCCGCAGCGATCTGGTCACCCGTCCGGCACAGGTCAGCGAAAAGGTCGTCGAGGCTACCCCGGTACCCGACCTGAATGCGCCTGAGCTCTACATTCACCGTGAACTGTCGCAACTGCAGTTCAACATCCGCGTGCTGGAGCAGGCGCTGGATGAGTCCTACCCGCTGCTTGAGCGCCTGAAGTTCCTGCTGATCTTCTCCAGCAACCTGGATGAGTTTTTTGAAATCCGCGTTGCCGGCCTGAAAAAGCAGATTACCTTCGCCCGCGAGCAAACCGGCCCGGACGGACTGCAGCCACAACAGGTACTGAGCAAGATCAGCGAAACCGCACACTATCAGGTCAGCCGCCAGTACAGCATCCTCAACGATATTCTGCTGCCGCAACTGAACGAAAAGGGCATTCGCTTCCTGCGCCGCTATCAGTGGACGCACAAGCAAACCCTGTGGATTCGCCGCTTCTTCCGCCAGCAGGTCGCGCCGATCATCAGCCCGATTGGGCTGGACCCGACGCACCCCTTCCCGCTGCTGGTGAACAAGAGCCTGAACTTTATCGTTCAGCTCGACGGCATCGACTCCTTCGGTCGCGACTCCGGCATGGCGATCATTCCCGCGCCACGCTCGCTGCCGCGCCTGATTCGCCTACCCGACGAGCTGTGTGATGGTGGCGACAACTTCGTGTTCCTGTCGTCAATGATCCACGCTCATGCCGACGAGCTGTTCCCCGGCATGAAAGTACTCGGCTGCTACCAGTTCCGCCTGACCCGCAACGCCGACCTGATCGTGGACCCGGACGAAGTCGACGACCTGGCCCGTGCGCTGCGCGGCGAGCTGCTGTCGCGCCGCTATGGCGACGCGGTAAGGCTCGAGGTCGCCGACAACTGCCCGAAGCCGCTGACTGACTTTCTGCTGCGCCAATTCGGTCTGACCGAAGCGGAACTGTACGAGGTCAACGGCCCGGTCAACCTGACCCGGCTGTTCTCCATCACCGGCCTGGAAAATCACCCGCAACTGCAGTTCCCGCCGTTCAGCCCGGGCCTGCCGCGGGTACTATCGGGTGCCGACAACCTGTTTCAGGCCATCAGCAAGCAGGACATTCTGCTGCAGCACCCCTATGAGTCATTTTCCCCGGTCGTCGACCTGCTGCGGCAGGCGGCACAGGATCCAAACGTGCTGGCGATCAAACAGACCCTGTATCGCACCGGCGCCAACTCTGAAATCGTTAACGCGCTGGTCGATGCAGCGCGCAACGGCAAGGAAGTGACCGTGGTGATCGAACTGCGGGCGCGCTTTGATGAGGAGTCCAACCTGCAGCTGGCGAGCCGTTTGCAGCAGGCAGGGGCGGTAGTGATTTATGGCGTGGTCGGCTTCAAGACCCACGCCAAGATGATGCTGATCCTGCGCCGGGAAGAGAAGAACCTGAAGCGCTATGTACACCTGGGCACCGGCAATTACCATGCTGGCAACGCCCGCCTGTACACCGACTACAGCATCCTGACCTCGGACGTGGCGCTGACCGAAGACGTGCATAAGCTGTTCAACCAGTTGATCGGCATGGGCAAGACCCAGCGCATGAAGAAGCTGTTGCAGGCCCCCTTCACTCTCAAGAAGCGCCTGCTGGAGCTGATCAACCGGGAAACCCTCAACGCCCAGGCCGGCAAGCCGGCGCACATCATCGCCAAGGCCAACTCGCTGACCGATGCCAAGGTCATCAAGGCCTTGTACAAGGCCTCCCAGTGCGGGGTGAAGGTCGACCTGATCGTGCGCGGCATGTGCTGCCTGCGCCCTGGCATTCCAGGCGTCTCGCACAACATCACCGTGCGCTCGATCATCGGTCGCTTCCTGGAACATAGCCGGGTCTATTACTTCCTCAACGACGGTCAGGAGCAGGTCTGGATGTCCAGTGCGGACATGATGGAGCGCAACCTCGACAAGCGCGTCGAGACCTGCTTCCCACTTGAAGGCAAAAAGTTGATCACCCGCGCCAAACAGGAACTGCAGGTGTTTCTGACCGACAATACCCGCAGCTGGATCCTGCAGCCCGATGGCTCCTACGTGCTGAGCTCACCGAGCGGCAACCAGATTCCCCGCAGTGCCCAGGCAACACTGCTGGAGAAACTGGCCAATTCGTCTCAGCGGACCGTCAACTTGTAACCCGCCTTGGCCCAGTACTGCGCTTCACGCTCGAAGTCAGCCTGGGTCAGCGGGTTCTGCTCAAGCCAGCCACCGGGGAAGGTCACGACCAATGCGTCGTGACTGGCCTCGACGGCCATTTCCGGCATTTCCTGAAAGCCACGGATATGGTGATAGAGAATCGCCAGCCGCAGGATCATGCACAACCGCAGCAGGTTGACCGCCTCATCACCGAACTCGGCCAGCCGGTCGCCGCTCGGCATGTTGCGCCGATGCCCGCGCACCAGCAACGCCAATGCCTGCTGATCCTGCCGTGAGAAACCGGGCAGGTCAGAGTGCTCGATGAGATAGGCACCGTGCTTGTGGTACTGACTGTGGGCGATATCCAGCCCGATCTCGTAGACCCGCGCCGCCCAGGTCAACAGCGGGGCCTGCTTACTGTTAGCCAGTTGCCAGGCAGCGTCCACCTTGTGCAACAGCCGCTGGGCCTTGGCCTCGACCCGGGCGGCCTGCTCCAGATCGACGTGATAACGCTCCATCAGCGCGCTCAGCGTGCGCTCACGCACGTCTTCATGGCTGTAGCGACCAAGCAGGTCGTAGAGCACACCCTCACGCAAGGCGCCCTCGGAATGATGCATGGTCTCGACCCCAAGGGCATCAAACAGCGCTTCGAGAATCGCGAGACCGGCTGGCAGGATCGGCTGCCGATCCGACTTGAGACCTTGCACCTCCAGTTTGTCGACATGCGCGGCCTTCAGCACCTTGCGCTTGAGCCACTGCAACCCTTCGCGGGTTACTTGGCCCTGACCGCGGCCACCGGCCTGAATGCACTGGCCAACCGCGCGAATGGTTCCTGATGCGCCAATCGCCTCGTTCCAGCCAAGGCGCTGAATAGCCTGTTCGATGTTCATCAGCTCCAGGCGGGCCGCAGTGTAGGCCTGGCTGTAGCGCGCAGCCGTGATCTTGCCATCAGGAAAAAACTGGCGCGTGAAAGCAACACAGCCGATGCTCAGGCTTTCCCGCAGCAGCGGCTCGAAGCGCTCACCGACGATGAACTCGGTGCTGCCACCGCCAATGTCGACCACCAGGCGCTTGCCTTCGTCGTCGGCCAGCGTGTGGGATACCCCCAGGTAAATCAGGCGCGCCTCTTCGCGGCCCGATACCACTTCAACCCGGTGGCCCAGCACCTGCTGCACCTGACGAATGAACTGTCCGCGGTTGCGTGCCTCACGCAGGGCGTTGGTACCGACGATCCGCACCGCCCCCTGCGGCAGACCGTTGATCAACTGCGCGAACCGGCGCAAACAGTCGAGCCCTCGTTGCATTGCCTCGTCGCTGAGCATGTTGTCATCGTCCAGCCCAGCGGCCAGCTGCACCTTTTCGCCCAACCGCTCGAGGATACGTATTTCCCCTTGCTCAACCCGTGCCAACACCATGTGAAAGCTGTTGGAGCCCAGATCAATTGCGGCTACCAGCGAAAAATCATTCGGCTGTGCGTCTGCCATGCACTCTTCCTGTCAGGTCTCAGTTGCCCCGATTCTAGCACCGGGTCGATGACAATTGCCTGCACAACGGTACTGATCATCGCCTTTCGCAGCCGCATCCGGTGGTGCTATGATTCGGCAATTCCGCCTTTTTATCCCTCTGGAGAAACACATGAGCGATCTGATTGTGCATGTCACTGACGGCAGCTTCGAAGACGAAGTGCTCAAGTCCGATACCCCTGTTCTGGTTGATTACTGGGCAGAATGGTGTGGTCCCTGCAAAATGATCGCACCGGTACTGGACGAGATAGCCAAGGACTACAGCGGCAAGCTGAAAATCTGCAAGCTGAACATCGACGAAAACGCAGAAACCGCACCAAAGTACGGCGTACGCGGCATTCCGACCCTGATGCTGTTCAAGGACGGCAACGTCGAGGCGACCAAGGTTGGCGCCCTGTCCAAGTCGCAACTGGCAGCCTTCCTCGACAGCAACATCTGATATATCCAGCCCCGACACAGCCGTCGGGGCTTTTTTTGCAACCGCAATGCTGGACGTCACCGGCAGGCGGTGCTAGATTTGGCTTCCAACGCCCTGACCGCACCCTGCGCAGCGGCTTCTCAAACACACACCGCAGCCAAGCTGATCGCCCCATGTTCCGTGGCGGCCGAAACAAACCTTTCCTGCCGAAACTCTTACATCACTCTCCGAACCTATGAACCTGACCGACCTCAAACAAAAACCTATTACCGAACTGTTGGAAATCGCCAACCAGATGGGCCTCGAGAATATGGGCCGATCGCGAAAACAGGATGTGATCTTCGGCATCCTGAAAAAGCACGCCAAAGGCGGTGAAGACATTCTCGGTGATGGCGTTCTGGAGATTCTGCAGGACGGCTTCGGCTTCCTCCGCTCGGCTGACTCGTCCTATCTCGCCGGCCCGGACGACATCTACGTCTCGCCCAGCCAGATCCGCCGTTTCAACCTGCGTACCGGTGACACCATTTCCGGCAAGATTCGCCCGCCGAAAGACGGCGAACGCTACTTTGCCCTGCTGAAGGTTGATTCGATCAACTTCGACAAGCCGGAAAACACCAAGAACAAGATCCTGTTCGAAAACCTTACCCCGCTGTTCCCCGATGAGCGCCTGGTCATGGAAGCCGGCAACGGTTCCACCGAAGACCTGATGGCCCGCATCATCGATCTCTGCGCGCCGATCGGCAAAGGCCAGCGTGGCCTGCTGGTTGCACCGCCGAAGGCCGGTAAGACGCTGATGCTGCAAAACATCGCTTCGAACATCGCCCGCAACAACCCCGAGTGCCACCTGATCGTTCTGCTGATCGACGAGCGCCCGGAAGAAGTAACCGAGATGCAGCGCACCGTGCGCGGCGAAGTGGTCGCTTCTACCTTCGACGAGCCGCCAGCCCGTCACGTTCAGGTCGCCGAAATGGTGATCGAGAAGGCCAAGCGTCTGGTTGAACACAAGAAAGACGTGATCATCCTGCTCGACTCCATCACCCGTCTGGCCCGTGCCTACAACACGGTGATCCCGAGTTCCGGCAAGGTACTGACCGGTGGTGTCGACGCCCACGCTCTGGAAAAGCCCAAGCGCTTCTTTGGCGCCGCGCGCAACATCGAAGAAGGCGGCAGCCTGACCATCATCGCCACCGCGCTGGTCGATACCGGCTCAAAAATGGACGAAGTGATCTACGAGGAGTTCAAGGGTACCGGCAACATGGAGATCCACCTGGATCGCAAGATTGCCGAGAAGCGCACCTTCCCGGCGATCAACATCAACCGTTCCGGCACCCGTCGCGAAGAACTGCTGACCAGCGAAGACGAACTGCAACGCATGTGGATTCTGCGCAAGATTCTGCATTCGATGGACGAGATCGCCGCGATCGAGTTCCTGCTGGACCGTCTGAAAGATACCAAGACCAACGACGAGTTCTTCCTGTCGATGAAGCGCAGCAAGAACTAAAACCCAGCCACAAGCGGCAAGCCTCAAGCGGCAAGTTTTCCGCGCGGGCTTGCCGCTTCGCGCTGGGCCCGCCGCCCCGCTGCCAACTCGGCGGGCGGGTCAAACTCCCAAGCGGCATGCCTCGTCCAGCTTGCCGCTTGCAGCTTGAGGCTTGAAGCTAGATGCAATATTCCGATCTACGCGATTTCATCAAGGGCCTGGAACAGCGCGGCGAACTCAAGCGCATCCAGACACCCATTTCTCCCGTGCTGGAGATGACTGAAGTCTGCGACCGCACTCTGCGCAAGGGTGGCCCCGCCCTGCTGTTTGAAAAACCTACCGGTTTCGACATGCCCGTCCTTGGCAACCTGTTCGGTACACCCGAGCGCGTCGCCATGGGCATGGGCGCCGAGAGCATCAGTGAACTACGCGAAATCGGCAAGCTGCTGGCCTTTCTCAAGGAGCCTGATCCGCCGAAAGGCCTGAAGGACGCCTGGTCAAAGCTGCCAATTTTCAAAAAAGTCATCAATATGGCGCCCAAGGTAGTAAAGGACGCGCCATGTCAGGCCCAGGTATTTGAAGGCGACGATGTCGACCTCGGGCACATTCCGGTACAAACCTGCTGGCCTGGCGACGCCGGGCCGCTGATCACCTGGGGACTGGTAGTCACCCGCGGCCCGCACAAAGAACGACAGAACCTGGGCATCTACCGCCAACAGGTCATTGGCCGCAACAAGGTGATCATGCGCTGGCTCAGCCATCGCGGCGGTGCGCTCGACTTTCAGGAATGGCAACGCGCCCATCCGGGCGAACCCTTCCCGGTTGCTGTGGTACTGGGCGCCGACCCGGCCACCATTCTCGGTGCCGTAACCCCGGTGCCCGACAGCCTGTCCGAATACGCCTTTGCCGGCCTACTTCGGGGGCAGCGTACCGAGCTGATCAAGTGTCGTGGTTCCAGTCTGCAGGTGCCTTCCAGTGCCGAGATCGTGCTCGAAGGGGTTATCCACCCGGGCGAGATGGCCGATGAAGGACCATTCGGCGACCACACCGGCTACTACAATGAAGTTGACCGCTTCCCGGTGTTTACCGTCGAGCGTATCACCCAGCGCGAAAAACCGATCTACCACAGCACCTACACGGGTAGGCCGCCGGATGAACCCGCCGTACTCGGCGTAGCGCTGAACGAGGTGTTCGTCCCGCTGCTGCAGAAGCAATTCCCGGAGATCACCGATTTCTACCTACCACCCGAGGGCTGCTCCTATCGCATGGCGGTGGTATCGATGAAGAAGCAGTATCCGGGCCATGCCAAGCGAGTGATGCTCGGCGTCTGGAGCTTCCTGCGCCAGTTCATGTACACCAAGTATGTGATCGTGGTCGACGACGACATCAACATTCGCGACTGGAACGACATTATCTGGGCCATCACCACGCGAATGGACCCCAAACGCGACACGGTGATGATCGACAACACCCCCATCGACTATCTCGACTTCGCCTCGCCCGTCTCAGGTCTCGGCAGCAAAATGGGACTGGACGCGACCAATAAGTGGCCGGGCGAGACCACGCGAGAATGGGGCGTTGCGATCGAGCAGGACGCGCAGGTTCGCCAGCGTGTCGATGCGCTCTGGGCAGAATTGGGTATTGATTGATGAGAGTGACACTGGAGCCGGGCGGTCTCAACCTGCAGACCGAGCAAGGCGAAACCATCCTCGACGCAGCACGCCGCCAGGGCTTTGATGCGCCCAGCAGTTGCCGCAACGGCAACTGCCATGTTTGTGCGGCGGTATTACTGCATGGCCGCGTACAGCTGCCGGACAACCGCGAAGCCGGACCGGGCGAAGAGATTTTCACCTGCGTGGCCGAGCCGCTGGAAGACTGTGCACTGCACTGGGAAGGCATTCTTGCCCCGGGGCAGCTACCGGTGCGCAAACTGGCCTGTCAGGTCGTCGAATGCACTCCGATTGGCGGCGATGTCTGGCGCGTCCGCCTGCGTACCCCTGCCGGCAAGCCACTGCGTTACTACGCTGGCCAATACCTGCTGCTGGAGCGCGATGGCGCGGAGCCCGCAGCATTCTCGATTGCGTCTGCACCTGATGAAGGCCGGATGCTTGAGCTGCATATCCTGACCCGCGACCCGGTGACCCAGGGCGTCATCAACTACCTGCAGCAACACAAGATCGCGCGCATTCAGGCACCGTTCGGTGAGGCCTGTCTGCCGGTGCTGCCAGATGAACCGCTGGTGTTGATTGCCGCCGGTACCGGGCTGGCACAAATGCAGAGCATCGTTGAGCAATGCCTGCGACAGGGCTTCGCTCAGCCGATCCACCTGTACTGGGGCGTTCGCCACAGCAGCGACCTGTATGAGGCGCCGCACTGGCAGAGCTGGCAACAGGCGTCTAACCTGTACTTGCATCGGGTGGTCAGCGACCAGCCTGACTGGCCGGAGCGGCAGGGTGTGCTGCATCAGGCCGTTTGTGAGGATATCGCTGATCTAGCGGACTACCGTTTTATTGTCAGCGGCTCGCCTGGCATGGTCTACGCAACACTGGATGCACTGGTCGCTGCCGGCATGCCAGCTGATCGCATGCTAGCCGACGTCTTCGCCTACGCACCCCGGTAGCCCACACCATGACTAGCGACGCGGACGTATCTGAATTCACTCAAGCATACGCTCCGCATCGCAGCAGATCGCGGCACAGGGCGCTGTTCGGCGTTGCGCTGATCGCCCTGCATTCGCTCTTTTGCAACCCACTGGCCGCGATCGAGCTCAGCAGCCTGGAATGGCCACCCTACAGCGGCGCGGACCTGCCGGGCCAGGGTTCGCTGTCAGAGCTGCTACGCCGTGCGCTGGCAAGTCAGGATACCCCTCTGCTGATCCATTTCCAGCCTTGGAGCAGAGCCATCAGGTCCGCGACGACCGAACCTGACATCGTCGGCTATTTCCCCCGCTACTTTGCCGACGACCAGCTGTGCCTTTACTCAGACAGCATCGGCACCAGCCGGGTTGGCCTGGGTAAGCTGGGACCAGCTGGAGGACCTGAGAACGTACCGCATCGGCGTGGTACGCGGCTATCGTAACGTGCCCGAGTTCGATGCGCTGGTGGCCGACGGCACGCTCAAGGTCAAGGAGGCCGCCAACGACCAGCTGAACCTGCTCAAGCTGGTGTACGGAAGACTGGATCTGGCGGTAATCGACGAACAGGTGATGCAACACTGGCTGAGCCATGAGCCCCTGCTGCGCCAGAATGCGGACAAACTGACGTTTGCCAAACAGCTGCTTGGCGAACCCACCATGCACGTCTGCTTCATCCCTGGCGAGGCCGGAGAGCAGGCCCGACTGTTACTCAATCAGGGCCTGCAGCAGATTCAACACTATCAGGCGTCAGGGAGCGGCAACGCCGGCAGGTGATCTTCCAGCATCTCGAAGCCGTCGCGAATCGTGCGCTGGGAACCGCTGGCATCCCCCATCCGGTCCAGCAACCGAGCCAGTTCGGCGCAGGTCTGGATATCTCGGCGGCTGGCAAAGCTGGCTTCAAGGTAGTCACGCGCCTTGCCCCACAGACTGTTTCTCTGGGCCAGACGACCAGCGGCCAACAGCAGCGCCGCGTTGTGCGGGTGCGTGACCAGCCATTGCTCGACATTTGCCAGCTGACGCGCACAGTCCTTGCCCTTGACCAGGCCATACAGATTGGCAAGTCGCTCGTTGAACTGTTGTTGCAGACCGTGACGCAGCGCTTCTTCAGCCATTGCGTCGCGTCCATGTGCGCGCAGCTGCAGCGCATAGGCCTCGATCAGCTCCGGATCCTCACGCAGCCGCTTAGGCATACGCTCCCAGGCAGCAATGACCAGACTGGCCGGGTCGGCATCCGCCGCGGCCGACCGCTGCCCGGCCTGAGCCAACAAGGCGGCGTGGACCTGACGCTCCAACGCCTGCTGTTCATCCTCGCGCAGCACCTTCTGCTTGCGCAATTCCGGCAACAGCTCAAGTAAGCTCCCCCAGTCTTCCAGCCGCAGGTAGACCTGGCTCATCAACTTGAGTGCATACAGATGCTTGGGATGATCCTTGCGCAGACGGGTCAGCGTCGCCAGCGCCTGTTCCAGCTGACCGCGGGCGATCTGCAGCTGCGCCTGGGTCACGGCGATGGCAACGTCAGCCTTGGGCGTAGCCTCGTAGGCCTCACGCAGCAAGGAGTCCGACTCGGCGTAGTCTCCCAGCTCGTTGGCTGCACGGGCAGCCGCCAGATAGTTGATCAACGGCAGCTCTGAATGGGGCGCAGAGCGCTTGAGCAGGCGCACCGACTGCTGCCAGTGGCCTTCAGCAAACTCCAGCAGGCCGCGCGTCGCCAGCGCGCTGGCGCGCTGTTGCAGGTTGCGCCGCGACCAGGGGTTGATCCGGCGACCGGACGCTGTCAGCAGACGCCAAAGCGAGCGCACCAGCCAGAGCAACAGCCAGAAGGCGAGCAACACACCAATACCGACCCAGATACTGGTCTCGATCGACACATTACGCCAGGCAATCAGCAGGTAGCCCGGGTCCTCGGCAATCGCCATGCCCAGCAACGCAGCGACCAGCACGACCGCCAGAATGGCCACATAGCTTTTACTCATCGGCCGGCTCCTCTACCTGCGGCGTCTTGCGCGACTGCAGGTAATTGGCCAGGCTCTGCTGCAGCGGTGCCAGGTCCGGCGGCGAGAGACTGACAGCCCGCTCATGCAAAGCCTGCAGCTGTGTCTGCATGGCCTGGACCTTCGGATTCTCCAACTCGAAGTACTGGGTCAGCAACTTCTCTGCCTGGGTCAGGCTGGCTTGATATACCTCTTCCTCTCCCCGCAGCGCGGCCCACTGGGCCTGCTCCAGCGTCAACTGCAGGGTCCGGCGTACCCGCTGCAACTCGGCATCATCCAGCAACGGGGTAATCACCTTGCCGCGCTGAAAATCCACCCGAACATAGCGCTCCAAGCGCATCAGCACCCGATCCCAACGATCACGGCGCTGCAGGCGGTCGGCGTATTCCTCCTCAGTGCTGACCTCATCCGGATCAAACTCAGGGACGGGCAGAGCGGCAAGGGTTTCGACCTGGTCACGCAGGGCGCCAAGGCGCAGGAAAACACCGGCGCGGTCCAGTTCGGGCAGGCTCTCCAGTTCTGTCTGATAACGGGCAAGTTGCTCGCGGACACCGTACAGTCCACTGTCAGGCATCGACTTCAGAATGCCATCCACGGTTTCCAGCAGCTCAAGTGCTGCTGTCACGTCCTGCACCGCCAGCAGACGTAACGAGGCAAGGCGCAACAGGTACTGGGCTTCCGCCAGTTTCCACTCTTCGCGACCATCCCCCTGAAGAACGTTCAGACGCTCAACCAGCGCCTGCTGACCGCGCTGCATCTCGGCTATCAGCCGCTGAGCTGCGTCCCAGTCGCGCCCCTGCGGAACACCCTCAAGGCGCTGATCAAGCCTCGCGCTGGCACTGTCGAACTGGCTGCTCTGCTGTTCCAGCAAAGCAAGCTGGGCCTGCTGTTGCTGGCGAGCCTGCTGCCATTGCCAGCCAGACAGCCCCAGCGCCGCTGCAGCCACCAGCAGCGCCAGCCAGCTGACCCCACGGCCGCCACCACCATTGCCCGCTGACTTACGACTCGTCGCCGGACTCGGCTTGCTCGGCTCAGCCTTGGCAGCCTCGGGCTTGACCGCAGTCTGCGGCTGTTCGGTCTTGTTGTTCGCTTCGCTCGGTTCCACACGCATCCCCTTTGTCATCCCGACGAGCCGGTCAGCACGGCCTCGACCAACGCGCTATCGTCCGCACCTCGACAGGTTACTACATCCGTACAACCCAAGGCCGCGGCCTGTGCCGCAATCCGTTCACTCGGCACCCAGCAGCGCCAGTGACGCTGGCGCTGCCAGTCATCGCCAGCGGCCGTTCGCCAGTTGTTCAAGGCCTGCACGCTGAGCACGATCAACCGATCTACCCGCCGGGCCACCGCAGTCAACTCCGCAGACAGCGAATCCGGTGCGCTACGCGCATATAACGGCAGGTAGTCCACCGTACCACCGGCAGCGCGAATCTGATCGGCCAGATGCTCGCGACCGTCCTCACCCCGCCAGATCAACACCTTCAGATCCGGCCGGGCAAAGTGCGCTTGCCACAACGGCAGCGCCAGCAATGCCTCGCTATCTTGCCCCTGCTCCGGACATTGGGCCGGCAGACCATATTCACGCAGCACTTGCGCAGTTCCGCCACCCACCGCCAGCCAATCGATACCGACCGGAGGCTGTGGCCAGTAGCGGTCAAGCCGCTCCAAACCCAGCCGGGCAGCAGTCGGACTGACCACGACCACGGCGTGATAGCGATCCAGGTCGAGCATATGTTGTCGCTCGACCGGCCCTTCCACGCAGGGCCGCAGCTCAAGCAGCGGTACACTGCAGGTCTCAACCCCTTCAGCTGCAAATCGTGCAGCCAGACGCTGATTATCCGCCGCCTGACGGGTCAGCAGCAGGCACCCGCTCACCGCGCCGGCGCCTCCTCGTACACTGCATCCAGGATCGCTTGCGCACCCTGCGCCAGCAGATCCTCAGCCACCGCAATGCCGAGTGTCTCCGGATCGTTTTCCGGGCCGCTGGCTTCAGCTCGCAGCATACGCTGACCGTCCGGGTCGCCAACCAGTCCGCGCAACCAAAGCTGGCCGTTCTCGCGTTCGGCATAACAGGCGATCGGCACCTGGCAGCCGCCGTTCAGGCGGGTGTTAAGTGCTCGCTCGGCGCGCACACGCAGCGCACTGTCTTCGTCGTTGAGCTTGCTCAGCAGCGCCTGCAGCTCGGTATCGCCGCTGCGGCACTCAATGCCAACGGCGCCCTGCCCCCCAGCGGGGAGACTCTCCTCCGGCGGCATCGAATAACGAATACGCTCACCAAAGCCAAGCCGCATCAAGCCTGCGGTTGCCAGAATGATGGCGTCGTACTCACCGGCATCCAGTTTGGCCAGACGGGTATTGACGTTGCCACGCAAAAACCGGATCTGCAGGTCAGGCCGACGCGCCATGATCTGCGCCTGACGCCGCAGGCTGGAGGTACCGACCACGCTGCCGGCGGGCAGGCTGTCGACATGATCAAAGGTGTTGGAAACAAAGGCGTCGCGGGGGTCTTCTCGCTCGCAGATGGCGTACAGCCCCAGACCGTCGGGGAACTGCATCGGCACGTCCTTCATGGAGTGCACAGCCAGATCCGCCTCGTCGTTCAGCATGGCAGTTTCCAGCTCCTTGACGAACAGCCCCTTGCCGCCAATCTTGGCCAGCGGGGAATCCAGCAGCTGATCGCCGCGGCTGACCATCGGGACCAGACTGACGCTGAGCGTCAGGTCCAGCTGTTCGAGACGCGCCTTTACATATTCGGCCTGCCACAGGGCCAGTGCGCTCTTGCGGGTGGCAATTCGCAGATGTCGACTCATGAGACTCTCGCTTCAAACCAGGCCCCATCATACGCCATGCTCAGGTGGGCATCCACGCGAGTCGGTGTCGCAGGCCGGTCACAACCGCTCCATCAGCCGGCGCACACCCGGCACATGACGGCGACTGACCGTCAGGGTCTCGCCTTCCAGATCTTTCAGACAAAGCTCAAAGTGCCCCATCGATGTTCGCTGCAGACATTCGATGCGCGCCCGAGCGACCAGCGCATTGCGGTGGATGCGTACAAACCGGTCGCCGAACTCCTCCTCCAACGCCTTCAGCGGCTCGTCCAGCAAGACCTCACCATGCACATGGCGAAGGGTGACGTATTTGTGATCGGCAATAAAATACAGCACGTCCTCGATCGGAATCAGCTCGATACCCTTGCGGGTACGCGCGCTGATGTGGCTACGCGCCTGGGCGCCCTCGGCCGGCGGAGTGGCCTTGCCAAGGTTCGCCAGCTGCATGCGATTGGGCCGTTGCGCCTTGGACAAGGCTTCGACCAGCGCCTCACTGCGCACCGGCTTGAGCAGATAGCCAACCGCACTGACCGCAAAGGCATCCAGTGCATACTCACCATGCGCGGTACAGAACACGACGGCTGGCGCTTCCGCATTCTCGCAGAGCTTGGCAGCCGTCTGCAGACCATCCAGCCCAGGCATGCGAATGTCCAGCAGAACAATATCCGGGTGGTGCTCTTCCACCAGTTGCAGTGCCTCATGACCGTTGCTGGCCATCTCCGGTAGTGCCTTGTAACCCGGCAGTGATCCGACCAGTCGCGCCAGCCGCTCGCGGGCCAGCGGCTCATCATCAGCGATCAATACTTTCATTCGATAATGACTTCTCTGCCATTGTTGGACGTTGTCTAACAGGATAGACCAGCCTGCTGAAGAAGCATTCCCCTTCCCGCCAGCCTTCCAGTTCCGACTGCTCCCCGAACAGCGCCTGCAGGCGTGCACGGATATTTCCCATCGCCATCTGCGCACCATGATGCGCCCCTGTCTGCTCAGGACAGGTATTACGTACCACAAGTTCAACCAGCCCGTTCTGCAACCGGCCTTCAATATGAATATCGCCGCCATCCACTCTCGGCTGCAGCCCATGCAAGATAGCGTTCTCCAGCAACGGCTGCAGGGTCAGCAACGGCATGGGCACGTCGTCCGGCAAATCGGCAACCGCCCAGTGCACACGCATGCGCTCACCAAAGCGGTACTGTTCGATCCGCAGGTAACCCTCGCACAAGGCCCGCTCCTCGCCCCAGCTGGACAAGGTGTCGGGACGAGCCAGATTGGCCCGAAACAGGTCCGAGAGATCAAGCACCGCCTGCTCCGCCTTGACCGGTTCAATCTCGATCAGACTGGCGATACTGTTGAGGCTGTTGAACAGGAAGTGCGGCCGGATGCGCGATTGCAGCGCTTGCAGGCGCGAGCGCAGTTCGGCCTGGTTCTGCCGCTGCCATTGCTGCTGCAGGTAAAAGTAGCGCAACAACAGGCTGGTCATGATCAAGGCAATCAGCCCGTGGCGCAGCAGCTGCTCGGCTTCCCAGTGCAATGCGCCCTGCATACCCCGGTAGACCACCCAGTCACCGAGCACGGTGAACAGCAGAGTCGGAGCGATAACGACCGCGAAACAGACCGCCACTGCTAACGCCAGCGGCCTGCGCTGCATCCATCCTCGCAAGCGGCACAGCAGGGCTGCCGACAGCAGCACAATCCACTGCACGAACAATGACGCCATGGCCAACTGGAGCCAATCAAAGACGCCGGCCACCGGCTGCGCCAACACCCATACCAGCACGACCAGCTGGGCCAGAATAATGAGGGTGAATACGGCCACGGACGAGCACAGATCGGGGAGGAAGAAATCCTCTCCGTCATAGGGTTGTTTGAGCAACGTCCAGAATCCGTTCTTCATCGCATCAGTGTCTGCCAGCCCGCCGCCATCGTGCAAGCATGAAGTGGTATGCTACGCGTTTTCTGATACTACACGCAGCGGACCCATCCGAGACATGACCCAAGACAAGACAACCAACCAATCCTGGGGTGGCCGGTTCAGCGAACCGGTCGACGCCTTCGTTGCCCGTTTCACCGCCTCGGTGGATTTCGACAAGCGTCTCTACAAGCACGACATTCAGGGCTCGATCGCCCACGCCACTATGCTGGCCAAGGTAGGCGTACTGACCGACGCCGAGCGCGACACCATCATCGATGGCCTGAACGGTATTCGCGGCGAGATCGAAGCCGGGCAGTTCGACTGGCGGGTCGACCTTGAAGATGTGCACATGAACATCGAAGCCAGGCTGACCGACCGCATCGGCATCACCGGTAAGAAGCTGCATACCGGCCGTTCACGCAACGATCAGGTCGCCACCGACATCCGCCTCTGGCTGCGCGAGGAAATTGACGTCATCGTCGCCGAGCTGATCCGCCTGCAGACCGGTCTGCTGGATCAGGCCGAGCGCCACAATGCCGTGATCATGCCCGGTTTCACCCACCTGCAGACCGCCCAGCCGGTGACCTTCGGCCACCACCTGCTGGCCTGGTTCGAGATGCTGCAGCGTGACCGCGAGCGCCTGATCGACTGCCGCAAGCGGGTCAACCGCATGCCACTGGGCAGCGCTGCGCTGGCCGGCACCACCTACCCGATCGACCGCAGCGTGACCTGCGAGCTGCTCGGCTTTGAAGCCATCTCCGGCAACTCGCTGGACGGTGTTTCCGACCGCGACTTCGCCATCGAATTCTGCGCCGCCGCCTCGCTGGCAATGATGCACCTGTCGCGCTTTTCCGAAGAGTTGGTGCTCTGGACCAGCGCCCAGTTCAACTTCATCGCCCTGCCCGACCGCTTCTGCACTGGTTCCTCGATCATGCCGCAGAAGAAAAACCCGGACGTTCCTGAGCTGGTGCGCGGCAAATCCGGCCGCGTCTACGGTCACCTGATGGGGCTGCTGACCCTGATGAAGAGCCAGCCACTGGCCTACAACAAGGACAACCAGGAAGACAAGGAACCGCTGTTTGACGCGGTTGACACCCTACGCGACAGCCTGCGCGCCTTTGCCGATATGATTCCGGCCATCGAGCCGCGGGTCGAGGTCATGCGCGAGGCGGCGCTGCGCGGCTTCTCCACCGCCACCGATCTGGCCGACTATCTGGTGCGCAAAGGTATTCCCTTCCGCGACTGCCACGAGATCGTCGGGCATGCGGTCAAGTACGGTGTGGATTCAGGGAAGGATCTGGCAGAAATGTCGCTGGATGAACTGCGCCGCTTCAGCGACCAGATCGAACAGGACGTATTTGAAGTTCTGACACTGGAAGGCTCAGTCAACGCCCGCGACCATATTGGCGGCACGGCACCGGCTCAGGTGCTGGCAGCCGTCCAACGCGGCCGCGCCCTGCTCAAAGACTGAGTCAGGGCCTGCTGTCGCTTCGCTTACCCGCTTGCCGGCGGCCATGTATCGACCAGGCAGGCAGAGCGAACGAAACGGCGACAGGGCCTCTAACCGGCAGCCCAACCGGGCTGCCGGCCTTACTACTTACTGCTCGCGCTCGGCGCTGATCACGAAGCTACCACGACCGTTGTTGTCGTAGCTGCTCGCGGCCAACGTGTAACGACCCGCTTCCAGATAGGTGCTGATACGCGAGTTTGTTCCGCCGGCACCGTCATCGTCTTCCAGCTCTACACCATTGCCAGTCAGCTTCAGCATGGCATCAAAGTCGCTGGAGTACAGCTCAACCTTATAGTGGCCGGCCTCCCTGACGACCAGAGTCTTCTCGACACTGGCACCGGACAGCACGCCGGAAACGGCCTCGCCAGGGCGCAGACTGGAGCCGTTGCCATTGACCGCCTGGGTTGAGGTGGTCAGCGTGAACAGACCGGCACTGCCGTCTACAGTAGAGGCACTGACCCGATAGCTGCCGGGAGCAACCAGAGTGGTAATGGCCGCATCCAGATTGCTGCCGGCGCCATCGTCGTCACTCACGTCAACACCCGGCCCCTGCAGGGAGAGATAGCTGTCGACAACCGCAGAACTCATGACCACGCGCACTAGCGAACGCTCTGACACATCGAAGCTGTAGACCTTCGGGCTACTATCGGCCAGACCGGTAATGCTGCTGCCGAGTTCGATCGGACCACCGTTGACCAGCTCCACACCCTCAGGCAGCGGACGGCTGGTCACCGACAGATCGTAAGCGCCCTCTGCCGGGTCATCCAGTGCGGTCGCGGTGACCTGGTAGCTGCCAGGATCCAGCTGAACGGTCAGACGGGAGTTGGTACCGTCACCGCCATCGTCATCCTCAGCCGACACAGAACCACCGCTCAGTTTCAGCACAGTATCCATGTCATCAGACGTCATGGTGATTTCGTACAGGCCGGCCTCAGCAACAGTCAAGGTGTAGTCGTTGGCCTGATTGCCTCGGGTCAGCAGACCGAAGACCGAGTCATCCAGCTCAAGTGCGCCACCATTACGCGCAGAGACCTTTTCCAGCGCCAGCTGGAACGGACCAAAGGTGCTGGGGCCAGAGCCGCTAACGCCCAGACGGTAGGTGCCATCGGCGTCAGGGGTCAGATGCAGCGTGCCATGATTCGGGCCGCTGACCAGTTGATTGCGCTCATCGACCAGCGTCAACACAGCGCCATCGAGCGCGCCACCCTGCTGAACACGTACCAGATCGCCCTGCTTGAGCTTGACGCTGAAGACCTGATGGTGCGAGCCGTCGCTGAAGTTGACCGGACTGGTGCTGGTAATTTCGCCCTGCAGACGAGCCTTGCCTTCAGCATCGAATACCGCGGTGCCTTGGGTAGCTGCACAACCTGCAAGGGTAACCGCCATACCCAGCGCGACAGCGCCACGGGTAAGCGGGAAGGGAAGATTTTTGATAAACAGCATGAAAATTCCTTCTGGACGGATTACATCCTGAAACCGCCGAGCTTAAGCGCTCGGCTCCGTATTGGTACAGTCCGATTATGCCCGCTGGGCTCGCCAGTCTCCAGTACTCAAACCTGGGATGTGAGCCAATTCCGCACCGCTCATCCGACTGACGGTTGTTGCTGGGTAATACAGTGAATATTGCCACCGCCCAGCAGAATCTCACGGCCGGGAACCGTCACCACCCGTCGCTCGGGAAATATCCGCTGCAGCACATCCAGCGCCTCGGCATCACGCGGATCATCAAAGCAGGGCGCAACAATCCCATCGTTGACGATCAGGAAATTGACGTAGGAGCCGGCCAGACGAATCGCGGGGTCACGGGGCTGACTGCCGTCCACCGCGCGCACATCCGCGCATTCCTCAGCGGTTGCATGAATCGGCCCGGGAATCGGAATCCGGTGCACAATCAGCTCACGGCCCTGTGCATCTCGCTCGGTGGCCAGCACCTCGGCCGCTGCCTGGCAGCGCGGATAATTCGGGTCCTGCGGGTCGTCGGTCCAGGCCAACAGCACCTCGCCAGGACGAACGAAACAGCAAAAGTTATCAACGTGGCCGTCGGTTTCATCGTTGAACAGCCCCTCGGGCAACCAGATGACCTTGCTGATCCCCAGGTGCTCCGACAGTTGCAGTTCGATCTCCTCGGGCTGCAGATGCGGGTTGCGATTGGCGTTAAGCAGGCATTCTTCGGTTGTCAGCAGGGTGCCTTCGCCGTCGACATGAATAGAACCGCCTTCAAGCACGAAGCCCTCGGTGCGATAACGCGGGCAGCGCTCCATCGACAGAATCTTGCTGGCGACCTGATCGTCCAGCGCCCAGTCGCGGTAGAGCCCACCAAGCTCGCCGCCCCAAGCATTGAACGTCCAGTCAACGCCGCGCAGCCCGCCCTGTCCGTTAATGACGAAGGTCGGCCCGGTATCACGCACCCAGGCATCGTTGCTGCTCAGCTCAACCACACGAATCGCCGGATGGTCGAGCTGAGCACAGGCGTTGGCATACTCTGCCGCAGAAACCCCAACGGTCACCGGCTCAAATCCGGCGATAGCCTGCGCCACAGCAGCAAAAGCCGCCTGCGCCGGCGCCGCCTGCTGACGCCAGTTATCCGGTCGCTCTGGCCAGATCATCCAGGTTTGGCTGTGCGGCGCCCACTCGGCGGGCATGAAGTAACCATCGTGGCGCGGCGTGGTATGCAGGTTGAACATCAGCTCAGGACTCCAGTTCACCATCCAGGGTTTTGACCGGACCGTACAGATTCGGACGACGGTCACGGAATACCCCCCAGGCACTGCGGATGTGCTCTAGCTCGTCCAGATCAAAGGTCTGCACCAGCACGCCGGTTTCCGTCTCGTTCAGCTCCTGCACCTTCTCGCCAAACTGGTTGGCGATAAATGAGGAGCCGTAAAAGGTGATGTCATAGCCATCCTGCTCTTCGCGACCAATCCGGTTACTGGCAATCAGCGGCATCAGGTTGGCACCGGCATGGCCCTGCTGCACGCGCTGCCAGTGATCACGCGAGTTGATGCTGTGGTCATGCGGCTCGCTGCCGATAGCGGTCGGATAAAACAGCAGCTCCGCGCCCATCAATGCCATGCTGCGCGCGCACTCGGGGAACCACTGATCCCAGCAAATGCCGACGCCAATCTTCGCATAACGGGTCTGCCAGACCTTGAAGCCGGTATCGCCCGGGTTGAAGTAGTACTTCTCGTGATAACCGGGACCATCAGGGATGTGGCTCTTGCGATAGATGCCCAGGTTGCCGCCATCGGCGTCGATGATGGCAACACTGTTGAAGCGCGCCCGCCCGGCCAGCTCGAAGAAACTGATCGGCAGCACCACCGCAAGCTCCTTCGCCAGCGCTTGAAAGTGCTTGATTGCGGGGTTGTCTTCGACCCGTGTCGCCAGCTGCAGATAGTCCGGGTTGGGCTTCTGGCAGAAGTACGGCGTTTCAAACAACTCCTGAATCAGAATGACCTGCGCACCTTGGGCAGCGGCCTCGCGCACCAGCTTTTCTGCCTGCGCAAGGTTGGCCTGACGATCCCAGGAACAGCCCATCTGGGTTGCAGCTACGGTAACGGTACGGGTCATGACGCACTCCTGAAGATAAAAGCCAATTAAACCGATAATTATCGATTTATACCTAATCAAAATTAGACTGACAATAAAACAAAGGCCGAAAAATCGATATTTAACCGCATTTATTCCGATTCAGCAGGGGCAAGCATAGCCCTGTCTACGTCAGCCTGCCGCTCAGGTATGCCAACGCAGCGGGTTCTGCCAATAAAAATCGGTCAAGTGCCGATAGACCGCCGGCCAGGTGCCGTGTAACACCTGGGGGCACTCAAAAAAGCTCTCCGACAGCACGGCAAAGAACTCGGCCGGTGCCTCCAGCGCGTAGGCATCCAGGGGCAGGTGCTCACCGCGCTCGGCACGCTGGGCCAGATCATCCCAGGCAGCCTGCATATCACGCGCCCAGTCCGCCTGACTCATGCCCTGGTGCAACGGCGGCGAGCCGTTGGCGACCGACGAGCGCATATCCAGCGTATGCGCCAACTCATGGATCACCACGTTGAACCCGTCCGCGCGCCCCGAGTGACTCACATCCTCCAGCGACAACACCACCGGGCCGCGCAACCAGGCTTCACCGCTCAGCTCACGTACCGCTTCGTGCACGACGCCAGCCTCATCACGCCATTTTTGTCGGGTACGGAACGGGCCGTCATACAGCACTAGCGTCTGCCAGCCGTCGTACCAGTCAAGACCGATCTCCAACACCGGAAGCGCCGCCATTCCAGCGACTCGCAGTCGCAGGACATCGTCCAGCTCAACACCCTCCAGCGGGTGCAGGTGCTTGCGCAGCAGAAAGCGCAGCGCGGTATCGTGCAGACGCTCACGTTGCTCCGGGTTCAGGTGACGGTAGCAGAGCCAGTCACCCAGCGCCTGCTGCCAGAGCGCCGGGTCGAGCTCGGCCTGCACGCGCTGCAGTCGACGCTGCTCGCTGCGCGCGCGCCACCAGCGCAACAGTCCCACTCAGCGTCCCTCGACGCGCGCCAGCACCGGCGGCAGGTAGACACCCAGATACGCGGTCATCAGCCGTGTTGCTTCACGGCAGATCGGGCCCGACAGCTCACCCGACTGCTGATAGCCGACGGCGAGCAGCTTGTCTGCCGCCTGCATCGCCAACGCGAAGATATCCACATCATTTGGCAACGACGGCAGCACGAAGACCTCAGCCAGACATTGCTGAAAACGCCGCCCAAGCAGTTGATCGTGCTGCTGATCCGCCTGCCGAATCGCAGCTAGATCGTGCCCAGCCAGCAGTAGCTCACGGGCAGCCGGGTTGCTGCGGTAGTAATCCTGAAAGCGCTGTTCAATGTCGGCCACCAGCTCCATCCAGCTGGACGGACGGGAGACCGGAGGTATCTGGAGAATCGCATCCAGTTGGAGAAACAGGCGCTCGGCCAGCGCCGCCAAGACGTCGCTGACTTGAGGAAAGAAGTGATACACCGAAGACGGAGGGATGCCGGCCTGCTCGGCGATGGCATAGATCGACAGCGCACTCAGTCCGCCCTGGTCAAGCAGCGCAGTGGTCGCCTCGAGGATACGGTCGATCCGCTCCTGACTGCTGGCCCGGCGTTTAGGGGCAGCTCGACTCATACGCGGCTGCCGCCACGACGCGAATGCACCAGCGCGACGCCGAAAGCGCTCTGGCGCACCGGCCTCGCAGGGGTGCAATAAAGAGATGTGCTGAACAAATCACGCTCCTCGCGCCTTGATTGGCAAATTTTTGGTCACAACCGGTTGCAACCAGATTGTGACAACAGCCCTCAAAACGTCCGTATCAGCGACTGTCCTGCAGACGATACCACAGCAACGCCAGCGCCCGGATAGCCGTCTGCAGCGGTGCCCCCGGCGGTACCGGCAGGTGACGCCAGCGCGCCATGAGGTCGAAGTTGCGCGCATCGCCCAACACCGTCTCGGCCATCAGCTTGCCAGCCAGCCCGGCCAGCGCCACCCCCTGCCCGGAATACCCCTGGGTGAACAGCACCCGCTGGCCCAGCCGACCAAACACCGGTGCCTTACTCATGGTCATTGCTACCTGACCACCCCAGAGGTATTCGAAATCCTCACCCGCCAGCTGCGGAAACACCTGCGCCATGCGCTCACGCATCGTCTGGCGCAATGCATCAGGACGGGCATCGCGGGCGCTGGCGCGCCCGCCGAACAGCAGACGGTTATCCGGCGTCAGGCGGTAATAGTCGATCAGGGTGTTCATGTCGCAGACCGCTGCGCGGGAAGGAATCAACTGCCCGGCCAGATCACCGAGCGGCCGAGTCGCCCCGATATAGCTGCCAATCGGCATAAAGCCCTTGCGGTACCAGGGCAGCAGCTTGCCGAGGTAGGCGTTACCCGCCAGCAGCAGATGGCCGGCGCGCACCTGCCCGCCAGCCGTACAAACCTGAACCTGCCCGCGCTGCTCGCGATAGCTGCGCACAGCGGACCGCTCGAGGATACGCACGCCTGCCTGCTCAGCTGCGCGCGCCAGTCCCTGCACGTACTTCAACGGATGCAGATCACCGCCACCCCAGTCCATGACGCCGGCGTGATAATCGGCTCGGAGCAGACCTTGAAGCGCTGCGCGGTCATGGAACTCCAATCGGTCGTAGCCCAGCGCACCCAGCTCGTCCTGCCAGGCGTGCAGCTCAGGGACATGACGGGCCTTGTTGGCAACCAGCAGAATGCCCCATTTCAGATCGCAGTCAATGCCATGCCGCTCGACCCGATCACGGAGCAGATCCACCCCATCGACGCCCAGCTGCCGCACCCGACGCGCATCGGTCTCGCCCAACTCGCGTACCACCCTTGCATGATCGCAGGCCACGCCGGGGTTGATCTGCCCGCCATTGCGACCAGAACACCCCCAGCCGACATCCTCGGCCTCAAGCACAATCACGCTGCGCCCGGCCTCGGCCAGCTCCAGCGCTGCCGACAGGCCGGTAAAACCGGCACCCACGATACAGACATCCGCATCCAGCACGCCCTGCAGCTGCGCACGGGGCGGAACAGCAGGCACACTGGCCCGATACCAGGAATCATTCATCACAAAGGCTCTCGTATAACGAACAATCCCGCCGGATGGCGGGATTGTGATGGGTCACGCCCTCAAGAAAGCGCCGACCAACTCCACACGCCCTTACACGGTGTGCAGGTACCACATGTACTCAAGGTCGGAGATCGTCTTCTCAAACTCCTCCATCTCGCTTTCCTTGCAAAGCACAAAGACGTCGAGATACTCCTCGCCGATGTACTCCTTCATGACCTCGGAGGCTTCCAGCTCACGCAGCGCATCCCGCAGGTTAGTCGGCAACGACGGTTCGTGCTGGTCGTAGGCGTTACCTTCGGTCATCTCCGGCGGCTCGACCTTGTTGCTGATACCGTAATGAATCGCTGACAGCAATGCAGCCATCAACAGATACGGGTTGGCATCGGCACCAGCCAGACGATGCTCGATACGCATGGCCTCCGGCTCACCGCCGGGTACGCGAACTGCCACCGTGCGGTTATCAATACCCCAGGTCGGCGCGCAAGGCACAAAGAAGCTCGGACTGAAGCGGCGATAGGAGTTGACGTTGGGGCAGAGGAAGGCCATGTACTGCGGCAGCGTTTCCAGCAACCCACCAATCGCCCAACGCAGGGTGTCGCTCAGGCTGCCATCCGGGTTCGGTGCAAAGATATTGCGGCCGTTCTCGTCCATCAGGCTGATATGCACGTGCATGCCGTTGCCGGCCTGGTCGTAATACGGCTTGGCCATGAAGGTGGTATCCATTTCATGGTCATAGGCGACGTTCTTTATCACCCGCTTGAGCAGCACATTGAAATCACAGGCCTTCACCGGATCATCAACGTGATGCAGGTTGACTTCGAACTGCCCCGGAGCCGACTCGGCCACGATAGCGTCAGCGGGGATGCCCTGCTCATGGGCAGCTTCGATGACGTCCTCAAGAAACTCGGCGTACTCGTCCAGATCATCCATGGAGTAAACCTGCACCGAATTCGGACGCTTACCGGACATCGGCGAGCGCGGCGGCTGCGGTCGGCCGGTGATGTTCTCCTGGTCAATCAGGTAGAACTCCAGCTCAAAGGCAGAAACCGGGGTCAGCTTGAGGTCCTTGAAGCGTTCTACGATGCGTTGCAGAACATAGCGGGGGTCTGCGAAGAAGGGGGTCTTGCGGTCAAACTCGTACATGGTCATCAGCAATTGTCCGGTTGGACGCTTCTGCCATGGCTCCACCGTCAGCGTTCCGGGAATCGGCAAACAGATGCGGTCAGCATCGCCGATCTCCAGACCGAGTCCGGTCTCCTCTACGGTCGTACCTTGGATATTGAGCGCAAAGACCGATGCCGGCAATGCGATGCCCTTCTCGAATGCTTTGGCCAACGCAGAACGATCAATACGCTTGCCGCGCACGATGCCGTTCATATCGGCAATAAGAAGGTCAATAAAATGGGTTTCCGGATGCGTGGCGAGAAAGGCCTCCGCTTCCTGGATGCCTACCGGCTCACTGGGCGTGGCGGCAACGGCGGTTACAGCATCCGCTCCGGCTTGGGGCTGCATGGGATTTCACCTGTTATTTGTAAAATATATCAATCACAGAACTTACACGCTGTGAGTTAATCCGAAAGGCCCTTCGGAGTCAATAGAACTAATACCGCACAAACATGGTGCGCACTGCACTATAAAAGGCCACGCATGGCGAATATTGACGAAAATAAGTGGCTCTTGTGTTCGTTATTTTTGCTCTTTGTGTTAATTATTTTTTATTGCTATTGTACGAAAAAACGAACAACAATCGGTTCGCATTCACTTTGTCACTGACTTGCTGGAACATCAAATGTCCGCCCTACGCAAACCCGTCATTGGTATCGTCTGCTGCTCAGAACAGCTTGGCCTCCACCCGTTCAACATCGTCGGAGAGAAGTACATCCTCGGCGTTGTAGACGGTGCCAACGGCCTGCCGCTGCTGATTCCAGCCCTGGGCGAGCGACTGGACAGCGATCAGCTGCTAGAGATGCTGGACGGCATTCTGTTTACCGGCTCGCCGTCCAATGTCGAGCCCCATCATTATAGAGGGCCGGACAGTGTCGAAGGCACCAAACACGACCCCAAGCGTGACGCGACAACCCTGCCGCTGATTCGCGCCGCCATTGACCGCGGCGTACCGGTACTTGGCATCTGCCGCGGCTTTCAGGAGATGAACGTCGCCTTCGGCGGCACTCTGCATCAGCGACTGTACGAAGTTGGCGGTTATATCGAACACCGCGAAGACAAAAATCAGCCCGTCGACGTCCAGTATGGACCAGCCCACGAGGTTCGCCTTGAACCCGGGGGGTTGCTCTACGAAATTTCAGGCTGCAGCTCGGCTCAGGTCAATTCCCTGCACACTCAGGGAGTCGCTACACTGGGAACCGGTCTGCAGCCTGAAGCGACAGCACCCGATGGACTGATTGAGGCTTTCTCGGTCAGTCAGGCAACCCAATTCGCTCTCGGCGTACAGTGGCACCCCGAATGGCAGGTAACCCAAACCCCCTTTTACCTGTCCATTTTCCAGGCGTTCGGTAACGCCTGCCGGGCCCGTGCGTCGCGGCACTCCTGAGGCAGTTATGAACAAGATTGAAAGCTGGCTGAAAGAAAACAAGATCACTGAAGTGGAATGCATGGTTGGCGACCTGACCGGCATTGCTCGCGGCAAGATCGCTCCGACCATGAAGTTTATCTCGGAAAAAGGCATGCGCCTGCCCGAAAGCATCCTGCTGCAATCGGTCACCGGTGACTATGTAGAAGACGACATCTATTACGACCTGCTCGACCCGGCCGACATCGACATGATCTGCAAGCCGGACGAGACCGCCATGTTCATGGTGCCGTGGGCGCTGGAACCGACCGCGCAGATCATCCATGACTGCTTCGACAAGATGGGCAATCCCATCGAGATGGCACCGCGCAACGTGCTCAAGACCGTGCTCAAGCTGTATGAGAAGAAGGACTGGAAGCCAATCGTCGCGCCCGAGATGGAGTTCTACCTGACCCGCCGCAACGAAGACCCGGACCTGCCGCTGCAGCCGCCGATCGGCCGCTCCGGCCGCCAGGAAACCGGTCGCCAGTCCTTCTCTATTGACGCCGCCAACGAATTCGATCCGCTGTTCGAGGACATGTACGACTGGTGCGAGGCACAGGGGCTGGATCTGGATACCCTGATCCACGAGGAGGGCACCGCGCAGATGGAAATCAACTTCCGTCACGGCGACTCACTGCATCTGGCTGACCAGATTCAGGTGTTCAAGCGCACCATGCGCGAAGCAGCCCTCAAGCACGACATGACGGCCACCTTTATGGCCAAGCCAATTACCAATGAGCCGGGCAGTGCGATGCACCTGCACCAGAGCATTGTCGACGCCAAGACCGGCAAGAATATCTTCTCTAATGATGACGGCAGCATGAGTGAGCTGTTCCTGCATCACATCGGCGGCCTGCAACGCTACATCCCGGAAGTGCTGCCGCTGTTCGCGCCGAACGTCAACTCGTTCCGCCGCTTCCTGCCAGATACCTCGGCACCGGTCAACGTTGAGTGGGGCGAGGAAAACCGCACCGCTGGTCTGCGCGTGCCGGACTCTAACCCCCAGAACCGCCGGGTCGAGAACCGCCTGCCGGGCGCAGATGCCAATCCCTACATCGCCATCGCGGCTAGTCTGCTGTGCGGCTATCTGGGCATGGAGAACAAGATCGCACCCTCCGCGCCGGTCAAGGGCCGCGCGTATGAACGCCGCAACCTGCGCCTGCCGCTGACCATTGAATCGGCATTGGAACGCATGGAGCAATGCAAGGACGTTGAAAGCGTCCTGGGCAGCAAGTTCTGCCGCGGTTATGTCGCGGTGAAACGTGCTGAACACGAGAACTACAAACGGGTTATCAGTTCCTGGGAGCGCGAATTCCTGCTGCTGTCAGTCTGATTCCTTAACCTTGTAACGGTCGCTGCCGGAGGGCAGCGACACCACGGAAACCGGAGTACCGTATGAGCAAACTCAATACCGCCGAACTGCAGGCCATGGACGCCGCCCATTATCTGCACCCCTTCACCGACCACAAGGAGCTGGGTGAGCGCGGCACGCGCATCATCGAGCGCGCCGAGGGCGTGTATCTCTGGGACAGCGAAGGCAACAAGGTGCTCGACGGCATGGCCGGTCTGTGGTGCGTGAATATCGGCTACGGCCGCAAGGAGCTGGCTGAAGCCGCTTACCAGCAGATGCTCAAGCTGCCTTACTACAACAGCTTCTTCCAATGCGCGAACCCGCCGGCCATTGAGCTGGCCAAGGCTATTGCCGAGGTCGCGCCAGCGCACATGAATCATGTGTTTTTTACCGGCTCCGGCTCGGAGTCGAACGACACCGTGCTGCGCATGGTCCGTCGCCACTGGGACCTGAAAGGCAAGCCAAGCAAGAAGACCATTATCGGCCGCATCAACGGCTACCACGGCTCCACCGTCGCCGGTGCCAGCCTTGGCGGCATGTCTGTGATGCACGAACAGGGCGACCTGCCGATTCCCGGCATCGTCCACATCCCGCAGCCGTACTGGTATGGCGAAGGTGGCGAAATGTCGCCGGACGAGTTCGGCATCTGGGCCGCCCAGCAACTTGAAGCCAAGATCCAGGAACTGGGCGAGGACCAGGTCGCCGCTTTCATCGCCGAGCCGATCCAGGGCGCTGGCGGCGTGATCATCCCGCCAGACACCTACTGGCCGGAGATCAAACGCATCCTGGCCAAGTACGAGATTCTGCTGGTCATCGACGAGGTGATTTGCGGCTTCGGTCGAACTGGCCAGTGGTTCGCCAGCCAGCACTATGACCTGCAGCCCGACCTGATGCCGATCGCCAAGGGCATGACTTCCGGTTACCTGCCGATGGGCGGCGTGATCGTCAGCGACCGCATGGTCGAAACCATGCTTGAGCACGGTGGCGAGTTCTATCACGGCTACACCTATTCCGGTCACCCGGCCTCGGCGGCAGTCGGCCTGGAAAACCTGCGCATCATGCGCGACGAGAAGATTGTCGAGTACGTTCGCGATGAAGCGGCACCGTATTTGCAAGACAAAATTGCTGGCCTGGCAGCACACCGCCTGGTTGGTGAAGTGCGCGGTGTCGGCCTGCTCGGTGCCATTGAGCTGGTCAAGGACAAAGCAACCCGCGAGCGCTTCCCGGACAAGGGTACCGTCGGCACATTGTGTCGCGACCTCTGTGTCGCCAATGGCCTGGTGATGCGTGCGGTGGGTGACACCATGATCATGTCGCCGCCGCTGATCATCAGCCGCGATGAGATCGACGAGCTCGTCGCGAAGGCCTGGGAAGTGCTCGATCAGGTGGCTGAACAGCTGGGCGTTTGATCGCGCGGCCCCCGACCAGCGGCTATGCTGCCAGTGGACGCGCTACCCCGATCAGGGGCACGTGTCCACGCCGACACAGCGTTTCCAAACAATGGATGGAGAGTTGAAACGATGATGAAACATCTGGGCAAGACCCTGCTGGCAACGGCCACTGCTGTATCCATCAGTACCGCAGCCATGGCAGAGGAAGTGGTAAACGTCTACAACTGGTCGGACTACATCGCCGAGGACACCCTCGACAACTTCCAGAAGGAAACCGGTATTCGCCCGGTCTATGACGTCTTTGACAGCAACGAAGTTTTGGAAGCCAAACTGCTGTCGGGCAGCTCCGGATTCGACATTGTCGTACCGTCCAACCAGTTCCTGGGCAAGCAGATCAAGGCTGGCGCCTTCCTGCCGCTGGACCGCAGCAAGCTGCCGAACTGGGAGAACCTGGACCCGACGCTGCTGCGCGCGCTGGAAACCAACGACCCGGGTAACCAATACGCGTTTCCCTATCTGTGGGGCACCACTGGCATCGGCTACAACCCGGAGAAGGTCAAGGCCGTACTGGGTGAAGATGCACCGGTCGACTCCTGGGACCTGGTATTCAAACCCGAGAACATGGAGAAACTGGCCTCCTGTGGCGTGGCCGTTCTGGACGCACCCGCCGAGATCATTCCATCTGCCCTGTTCTACCTCGGCCTGAACCCGAACAGTACCGACGCAGCGGACTATCCGAAGGCGCAGGAACTGCTGATGAGTGTGCGGCCGTACATTACCTACTTCCATTCCTCCAAGTTCATTACCGATCTGGCCAACGGTGACATTTGCGTTGCCGTAGGCTGGTCCGGCGACATTCTGCAGGCGGCAGCGCGCGCCGATGAAGCCGAAAACGGCGTCGAGGTGAAGTACGTGATTCCGCAGGAAGGAGCGGCCATGTGGTTCGACATGATGGCCATTCCGAAGGACGCAAAAAATGTCGATAACGCCTACGCGTTTATGGATTATATTCTGCGCCCCGAGGTGATCGCCGGCATCTCCAACTATGTTGCCTATGCCAATGGCAATGCGGCTTCCAAGCCGATGGTCGACGAAAGCGTACTCACCGATCCGGGCGTGTACCCCAGTGACGAGACACTGGCAAAACTCTTTACCCTGGCAGAGCTGCCGGCCAACATCGAACGCACCCGGACCCGTGTCTGGACGCGTGTGAAATCCGGTCAGTAATACAGAAGACAGTAACAAGAAACGGTCGGCTGCGGGGCGCTCTCCCTGCACCGGCCAGAACCAAAACAGGCCTGGCAAGCACCGGCGCCTGAATCAGGAGACACCATGAAGCATCCAATGCAAAAGTCGTTGCTGGCACTGACCACTGCCGCCCTGCTGGGCGGAGCCGGTGTCACACACGCTGCCGGTCAGCTGAACATCTACAACTGGTCGGACTACATCGCCGAAGACACCATTGCCAACTTCGAGAAGGAGACCGGCATTCAGGTGACCTACGACGTTTACGATTCCAACGACGTACTCGACGCCAAGCTGCTGACTGGGCGCTCGGGCTTCGACATTGTCGTGCCTTCCAATAACTTCCTGACCAAGCAGGTGCAGGCCGGCGTCTACATGGAGCTGGACCACAGCAAACTGCCGAACATGAGCAACCTGAATCCCGAGCTGATGAAGCAGATGGAAAGCATCGACCCGGGCAGCACTCACTCGATTCCCTACCTGTGGGGAACCAACGGTATCGGTTACAACGTAGAAAAGGTCGAGGCCGCACTGGGCGGTGAGGCACCACCCAACTCCTGGGCGCTGATCTTCGATCCGCAGTACACCAGCAAGCTTTCCAGCTGTGGCATCAGCATGCTCGACTCAGCCGATGAGATGCTGCCCAATGCTCTCGCCTATCTGGGCCTGAACCCGAACAGCAGCGATGCCGAAGACATCAAGAAAGCCGAAGAACTGCTGCTCGGCGTGCGCAAGGACATTACCTACTTCCACTCCTCGCGCTACATCTCCGATCTGGCCAATGGCGATATCTGTGTAGCGGCCGGCTTCTCTGGTGATATCTTCCAGGCGGCTGCACGTGCCGAGGAAGCCGAAAACGGCATCGACATCAAGTACATCATCCCCAGAGAAGGCGCGACCCTGTGGTTCGACATGCTGGCGATTCCGAAGGATTCGTCAAACCCGGATAACGCCCATGCCTTCATCAACTACATTCTGCGCCCTGACGTAATCGCACCGATCACCGATTACGTGGCTTACGCCAACCCGAACAAGGCGTCCAATGAGCTGATTGACCAGGACATTCTCAACGACCCGGCCATTTATCCCTCCGATGAGGTGATGAGCCGTCTGTATGTCAACGTGCCACGTTCCATGGCCGGCCAGCGTCTGATGACACGCGCCTGGAGCCGGATCAAGTCCGGTCAGTAACACACAAGGGGCTGCCTGCAGGCAGCCCCTTGTTGAATCAACAGAACAACGACATCAGGTGCCGCCCCGGCGACCTGCCAATATCTTTTTGTGCAGCCTTGCTGCACAGGTGGAATGAGATCCGGAGACGAATATGGTTGGTGCAGCAGGAGCCATGAAACAGGCGATGGCCAAGGCCGAACCCAATGACTTTGTGAAGATTGAACGCGTCAGCAAGCGGTTCGATGAAGCCCTGGCCGTTGATGACGTCAGTCTGAGCATCAATCGCGGTGAGATTTTCGCCCTGCTCGGCGGCTCGGGTTCGGGCAAGTCGACGCTGCTGCGCATTCTTGCCGGATTCGAACGACCGACCGAGGGCCGAGTGCTGCTCGACGGTCAGGACATCACCGATCTGCCGCCCTACGAGCGGCCGATCAACATGATGTTCCAGTCCTACGCGCTGTTCCCGCACATGACGGTCGAACAGAACATCGCCTTCGGTCTCAAGCAGGACAAGCTGTCAAAGTCCGAAATCACCGAGCGCGTCAAAGAGATGCTCAAGCTGGTACACATGACCGAGTATGCGCGCCGCAAACCGGATCAGCTGTCTGGCGGCCAGCGTCAGCGTGTCGCCCTGGCCCGCTCACTGGCTAAACGGCCAAAGGTCCTGCTGCTCGATGAACCGATGGGCGCTCTGGACAAGAAACTGCGTACCCAAATGCAGTTGGAGCTGGTCGAGATCATCGAACGGGTCGGCGTAACCTGCATCATGGTGACCCATGATCAGGAAGAGGCCATGACCATGGCCCAGCGCATCGCAATCATGCACCAGGGCTGGATTGCCCAGGTTGGTACGCCGATGGACATCTACGAGAGCCCGGTCAGCCGGCATGTCGCCGAGTTCATTGGCAGCGTGAACATCTTTGAAGGCGAAATCACCGCCGACATGGAAGACCACGCCATTATCCAGTGCGACTGTCTGGACAAGCCGATTTACGTCGGCCACGGCATCACCACCCGCGCCCAGGACAAGAACATTATCTACGCCCTGCGCCCGGAGAAGGTCTGGGTCAGTGCAGACAAGCCCGAGGGCGAGTACAACAGCTCCCACGGCGTGGTCCATGACATCGCCTATCTTGGCGGCCACTCGGTGTACTACATCAAGCTCGACAGCGGCAAGATGGTGCAGGCCTTCTTCGCCAACTCCGAACGCCGGCTGCCCCGTCCCACCTGGGACGACGAGGTGTACATCAGTTGGGAAGACGACAGCGGGGTCATTCTGCACTCATGAAAATGCCACGCCTGACTCCGCCTGGGCGCTTCTGGGTCATCAGCGTCCCCTATCTCTGGCTGTTCCTGTTCTTCCTGCTGCCCTTCGCCATCGTGCTGAAGATCAGCTTTTCGGAAGCCGCGATCGCCATTCCGCCCTATCAGCCGATCTTTCAGTACGTCGAGCAGAAGCTCAACGTCATGCTCAACCTCGGCAACTACATCTTCCTCAGCCAGGACGGCCTCTATCTGTCGGCCTACCTGGGGTCGTTGAAGATTGCCTTCTTCTCGACCCTGATCTGCCTGCTGGTCGGCTACCCGATGGCCTATGCCATCGCTCGTGCTCCGCGCGAGAAGCAGCTGGTCTACCTGCTGCTGGTGATGATGCCGACCTGGACCGCGATCCTGATCCGCGTTTACGCCTGGATGGGGATTCTCAGCAACAACGGTCTGCTCAACAGCACGCTGATGAGCCTGGGCCTGATCAGCGAGCCGATGCAGATTCTCAACACCAATACCGCGGTCTATATCGGCGTTGTCTACGCCTATCTGCCGTTCATGGTGCTGCCGCTGTATGCCAACCTGGTTAAGCATGATCACAGTCTGCTGGAGGCGGCCATGGACCTTGGCGCCGGGCGCATCAAAGCGTTCTGGAGCATTACCGTGCCGCTGTCGAAAACCGGCATCATTGCCGGCTCCATGCTGGTCTTCATTCCGGTAGTCGGCGAGTTCGTCATCCCCGAACTGCTGGGCGGTCCGGAAACACTGATGATCGGCAAGGTGTTGTGGCAGGAATTCTTCAACAACCGTGACTGGCCGGTGGCCTCGGCGCTGGCAATTGTCATGCTGGTAATCCTGATCATCCCGCTCGTCCTGTTCCACTACAACCAAGCCAAGGAAATGGAGAAAAAAGCATGAGCAAGCGCCTTTCGTTCTCCACCCTGATGCTGTGGCTGGGTCTGATCTTCATCTACTTGCCGATGATCATTCTGGTGGTCTACTCGTTCAACGCCTCCAGGCTGGTCACCGTCTGGGGCGGCTGGTCAGTGCACTGGTACGTTGGCTTGTTGGACAACACCCAGCTGATGAACGCGGTCAAACGCAGCCTGCAGATTGCCTTCTTCACCGCCTGCGCCGCGGTCTGCCTCGGCACCCTGGCCGCCTTCGTCATGACCCGCATCAAGCGCTTCAGGGGCCGGACCCTGTTTTCAGGCCTGGTCACCGCGCCGCTGGTCATGCCTGAGGTCATTACCGGTCTATCGCTGCTGCTGCTATTTGTGGCGATGGCGCAAATGGTCGGCTGGCCGGCGGAACGCGGCATGGTGACCATCTGGATAGCGCACGTGACCTTCTGTACCGCGTATGTCGCGGTGGTGGTAAGTGGCCGCCTGAGCGAACTTGATCAATCGATCGAAGAAGCCGCGATGGATCTGGGTGCCCGTCCGTGGAAGACCTTCCTGTTGATCACCGTACCGATGATTGCACCGTCGATCGCCGCCGGCTGGCTGCTGTCCTTTACCCTGTCGCTCGATGACCTGGTACTGGCCAGCTTCGTATCCGGCCCCGGCTCGACCACGCTGCCAATGGAAGTCTTCTCCGCCGTTCGGCTTGGTGTGAAGCCTGAAATCAACGCAGTCGCGAGCCTGATCCTGCTAGCGGTGTCGATCTTCACCCTGATCGGCTGGCTGATCGCACGCAGTGCCGACAAACGCCGTGCGCAGCCGCCAGAGGATGACGACACCATCACCTGGCAGGCGGTCATCGAAAGCCGTCGCAACTGATCCATCCGAGCACGGACGAGGCAGCCAACCTGCCTCGTCCGTGCTCATCACTACGACCTTGCCCCTCCCGAGATAAAACAGTTGGCTTTGACCGCCAATCGGTTTAACCTTCTCACCGTGAATGAATATTCATTCTATAAGTGCAGAGCGTACTCATAACGTGCGAAAGCCGCTATCACGCACTGCACAACGCTGGCGATAGTGACTAGAATACGCGAATGAACACTCATTCGATGACCGTAAAAACGCCCCGTCCACGCATCAAGGACAAACGCCAGGCCATTCTCAATGCGGCCTTGAAAGTCTTTGCCAAAGGCGGTGTGAACGGCGTTCCCATGCCCGCTTTGGCCGAACAGGCTCAGGTTGGTACCGGCACGATCTATCGCTATTTCAGCAGCAAGGAGGTTCTGGTCAACGAGCTGTTTCGCGAGCAGCGACAGTTCAAACGGGACCTGCTGTTCGAAGGGCTGGATCCAAACCTGTCGGCGCACGAGCAGTTTGCTGTCGTCTGGCAACGCATGATCCGCTATAGCCGCGAACACCCGGACACCTACCGGTTTCTGGAAATGCAGGATCACCGCCCGTATCTGGACGAGCAAAGCCGCCAATTGGAACAAACGTTCTTTGCCCCGCTGGTCGCGCAGTACCGGCTGTATCAGCAGCAGGGCGTTTACCGCAGCGATCTGCGCGCAGAGGTGCTGCTGACCATGGTTTGGGGCACCTTTGCCAACCTGGTCAAGTGCGAGCGCGAAGGTTTGCTGGTACTGCAAAGCGAAGATCTGGAAGCGGCCTGCGAGACCTGCTGGTCAATGCTTACCGGCTGACAACCACCTTGCTGCCAGACCCATAACAAGAGGCAGCAATAATGAGCAAGACAGCGAAATCCCTGAGCGCATTGGGCCTGAGCGCAGCGCTTGGTACCGGAGCAGTGGCCGGTGAAACAGAAGAGCGCGTGCTGCAGATGATAGCCAGCGGCGAAGCCTATTCGGCCGACACCCTGATGCCGCTGTTCAAGCAATTGGAGCCGGTCAGCCTGGAATTCATGCTCGGTACCTGGCGTGGCGGCAAGTTTGATGGTGGTGCCGAGCCAGACCCGCTGAACTGGTACGGCAAACGCTTCACCAGCGTCAACGATGTCGAGCCTGTCCTCTACCCCAGCCCGGATGGAACCCTGCAAAACTATGACAAGCTTGGCCGTGCCCAGATCCGCGAGATGGTATTTGACGGCACAGTCTCTGCTGCGCTGATCTACGACCAGCAGCCGATCATCGACTACTTCCGCAAGGTCAACGACGACGTGGTAATCGGCCTGGGCGACATCAAGGGCAGGCCACTGGAGTTCTTCTTCCACCTGACACGCGACCAATGAAACCCGCCCCGCCGCACGCCCCTGCGCGCAGTTAACAAAACGCCGCTTTTCGGGACTGCGCCCAGCCATAAATCGGGGTAGGATTGACGTCACATCAACGCCGGCACTGCCGGCGTTTTCCTGTCACCCGTCTGGAGAAACCCCGTGTCCAAACTGGTTCCCGCCGTCGACCCCGAAGGCCTGCTGGAATACTCAGTCGTCTTCACCGATCGCTCCCTCAACCATATGTCCCAGACCTTCCAGCAGGTCATGCGCGACATCTCCGCAACATTGAAGAGCGTATACAACGCTCATGCGGTCGCAGTCGTCCCCGGTGGCGGTACCTACGGCATGGAGGCGGTTGCCCGCCAATTTGCCCAGGACAAAAAGTGTCTGGTTATTCGTAACGGCTGGTTCAGCTATCGCTGGAGTCAGATTTTCGAAATGGCACGCATTCCAGCCAGCGAAACCGTGCTCAAGGCGGTCAAGTCAGACACCAGCAACCAGCCGGCGTTTTCCCCGGCGCCGATTGAACAGGTGGTCGCCGAAATTCGTGCCAGCAAACCTGATCTGGTGTTCGCTCCGCACGTCGAAACCGCCGCGGGCATCATCCTGCCCGATGACTACCTGCGCGCCGTAGCCGATGCAGTACACGAAGTCGGCGGTCTGTTCGTACTCGACTGCATCGCCTCCGGCACGGTCTGGGTCGACATGCAGGCCTGCGGCATCGATGTATTGATCAGTGCTCCGCAGAAGGGCTGGAGCGCCTCTCCGTGCAGTGCGCTGGTGATGTTCAGTGAACGCGCCGAGCAGGTTCTGGAACAGACCACCAGCACCAGCTTTGCCGCCGACCTGAAGAAGTGGCGGCAGATCATGCAGGCTTACGAGAACGGCGGCCACGCCTACCACGCCACCATGCCGACCGATGCCCTCAAGGCCTTCCGCGACACCATGCTGGAAACCCGCGACTACGGCTTCGCCAAGGTCAAGCAGGAGCAACTGGCGCTCGGCACCGCCGTGCGCGAGCTGATGCAGGAGCTGGGCTACAAGAGCGTTGCTGCCGACGGCTTCGGCGCCCCCGGAGTCGTCGTCAGCTATACCGATAACGACGGCATCCAGAGCGGCAAGGCCTTCGCCCCGCTCGGCCTGCAGACCGCAGCCGGCGTACCGCTGATGTGCGACGAACCGGAAGGCTTCAAGACCTTCCGCCTCGGCCTGTTCGGCCTGGACAAGCTGCACAACCCCGAACGCACGGTTGCCACGCTGCGCGAGGCCTTTGCTGCGCTGTAGGCGCAGCAAAAACAGCGACAAGCCTCAAGCTGCAAGCCGCAAGCAAACCCGGTCTCGATGCCGGGTTTTGTTTTTGCGCTGGAAAATGGCAGCTGCGCAGCATGCGGACCTGCTGTTACACCCGTCCACTATCTGCCCCCATGCAACCAAAAGAAAACCCGCACGGCTGAACACCGCGCGGGTTTGCTTGTAGCTTGCAGCTTGTGGCTTGCCGCTGGCTAGCCCAGCTAGCCCTTTTGCTGCGCCATGATCTCTTCCATGCTCAGACCGGTCAGGCCGTGGATGGTGCGCCAGAGGTAGAACAGAATGGCCATCATCATGATCATCGACGGAATGGCGATCATCGGATAGCTGACCAGCGTCATCTGCCCCAGCTCTTCATTGAAGGCCTCAGTACCCGCCGGACTGACCACAATCCACTTGGCAACAATGTAGTTCATGACCGACGAGAAGAAGAAGGTGCCGGCCAGAAAATAGGTCGCCCGCAGCAAGCGCAGATTAAACAGCTCGACCAGCCCCCGCTCCTGCAGCCGCTCCTGCACCAGTGCCACATTGATGACCTTCTCGTTGTAGAGCATGGTACGAATCAACGGATAACGGGTGCGGGTCGAGACCAGTACGGCCAGGCCGATCACCCCCGGTACCGCTGCCTCCTTGATCGCCAGCCACTTGGTATCGAGTTGCAGCACACCAATCCCACCGGTCAATAACACGCTGACCACGCCAAGCAGCGCGATAAAGTTGAACTTGCGGTACTGCACCAGTTCGAACAGCCCCCAGCCCACCGGCAGCGCCAACGCCAGAATCAGCGCTTTGGTGGCCCCCAGGTGGCTGTCGCCACTGAGTTTCATGAGAATAATCGAGGGGATGATGATACTGACCAGCAGATCGATCAGCGGGCGCGGCTTATGCTGCGCAGGAGCGGTTTTCGCGTCAGACATGGCGGAACAGAAGGTCTCTGGCGGAATGAAGAAGGGCCATCATACACTGGCTGAGCTGGGCGCATAGCAACACGACGCGCCCAGCCGCCGACCGGTCAGCGCAGCATGGTGCTGACCAGCCAGCCGGTATAGCCCAGGTAGGTTGCCAGCAGCAGCATACCGTTGAAGCGGGACACCTCGCCCTGCTTGCCAAAACGTCCAATGCCCATGACCAGCAACACCACGGTCAACACAAACATAATTACCCAGTCACGCTGCAGCACTACTGGGTCAACTGCCAGCGGCGCAATCCCGGCGGCAATACCTACCACCGCCAGGGTATTGAACAGGCCAGAGCCAATCACATTACCCAGCGCGAGATCGTGCTCGTTGCGGCGAACCGCCGCCAGCGAGGAGGCCAGCTCCGGCAGGGATGTACCCACCGCCACGATGGTCAGACCGATGATCAGATCGCTCACCCCCCAACTTTCTGCAATAAACACCGCGCCCCAGACCAGCAGCCGCGAGCTGGCGATCAACAGCACCAGGCCAAGCACCAGCCAGAACAGCGCCTTCGGCAGCGGCATCGCGTGACTGGCGACCTCTTCGGCGTATTCGCCAGACAATGAATCGCCTTTGCCGCGCATGCCCTGCACGATGGACCACCCCATCAGCACGAAAAACACCCCCAGCAGCACCCAGGCATCGTTGCGGGTGAGCTCGCCGTCAAGCAACTGATACCCCGCCAACAGGGTAACGCCAAGTAGAATTGGCAATTCCTTGCGAATCACCTGGGAATGAACCTTGATCGGGCTGATCACCGCAACAAGACCGATGATCAACGCAATATTGGTGATATTCGAACCGTAGGCGTTGCCCAGCGCCAGCCCCGGGTTCCCCTGCCCGGCAGCCAGTGCCGAGACCACCATTTCCGGCGCCGAGGTACCAAAGCCGATGATCAGCATACCAATCAGCAGCGGCGGCATGCCCGCATGGCTGGCAGTCGCTGACGCCCCATCGACGAAACGATCCGCACTCCAGACCAAAAGCCCCAAGCCCACTACCACCGCGGCCAATGCCAGCAACATCATCAGATTCCTGTGCCAAATTGAGAAATAGCGTCCATTATCAATGAAAGCGACAGGTGGAGACAGGGGCAGCGAACGTCAGCCGTTACAAAAATGTTCAGCGTTCGGCAAATCCGCCGATACACCCTGTGTCCGCTTTTTCCCGTGGTGAGGGATCGCCCAATAACCCTAATCTAACAGGTGCTCATAATGGCAATCAATCGATCACTGCGTCTGCAGACCCTCGTACTCATGGCTGGCAGCCTCGCGCTCATGCTGCTGGTGTCACTCGCCATCACCGTATCGCTGGCCAACAGCGTCGACGGCTACCGCGACCTGCTGGAGCGCCCCGTGACCAGCGCGACGCTGATCAACCGCGCCAATCTCGAGTTCAAAACCCAGGTACAGGAGTGGAAAAACGTCCTGCTGCGCGGCGCCAAACCGGCTGACAAGGACAAATACTGGAGCCAGTTTGAGGCATCCGAACAAGCGGTACAGAACACCTTGCAGCAGATCGGCAGCCTAGCCCTGGCATCCGAGGTGCTCGCCGAGGTACGGTCATTGGCCGACAAGCATCGCCAGCTCGGCGCACGTTACCGCGAAAGCCTGAAAGCCTATGAGGCCGCCGGTCTGGACCCCACCGCCGGCGACCGCGCTGCGCGAGGCATCGACCGCGAGGTCAGCGAGCACATGGACCAGCTATCCGGTCAGCTAAACACCACAGCGCTGGAACAGAGCACAGTAATCAATACCACCGCCGCACGTACCGTCTGGACCGGGCTGGTACTGCTGGTCATCGCGGCACTGGTTATTGGCGTACTCAGCCAGTGGCTGGTCAACCGCCGGCTGGTCAGCCCGATCACCCAGCTGATCGCCCAGATTGAGCGGCTGAGCCAGGGCCGACTCGGTCAATCGGTCAGCCTGGACCGGGCTGACGAGCTGGGCACCCTGGCCCATGCCGCCAATCAATTGCGCAATTTCCTCGAGGATACGTTCAGCCAGCTGCAACGCAGCACCAGCGAACTGGACCGTGCCAGTGGCGAGCTGAATACCATTGCTACCCGCATGGCGCATGGCAGCCGTGAACAGTTTTCGCGCACCGACCAGGTGGCCACCGCGATGCAGGAAATGTCTGCCGCCGCCGCGGAAGTGGCACAGCACGCGGCCGAGGCGGCCCGCGCAGCAGACGACGCCGACAGCAATGCGCAGGAAGGGGGCCAGGTAATGCAGACCACCATCCACGCGATGCAGGACATGCTGGCACAGATCACCCAGACGACCGAAGTGATTCGCCGCCTGGAGGGCGACAGCAATCGTATCGGCAAGGTACTGGATGTCATTCAGGGCATCGCCGAGCAGACCAACCTGCTGGCCCTCAACGCGGCCATCGAAGCGGCGCGCGCAGGTGAGGCGGGACGGGGCTTTGCAGTCGTCGCCGACGAAGTGCGTACGCTGGCCAAACGCACCGCCGAGTCAACGGCGGAGATTCAGCAGATTATCAACGACGTGCAGTCCGGTGCCGGCGAGGCAGTCAAGGCCATCGCCATCGGCCAGACCCGCAGCGAGTCGAGCATGCAGCAGGTCAACCTGGCCGGTGAGCGACTGACCCAGATAACGGTCGCCATCGAGTCTATCCGCGATATGAACCGGCAGATATCGACGGCAGCCGACGAGCAGACCAGCGTCGCTGAGGACATCACCCGCAACATCACCGAGATCACCGACATTGCCGCCGCCAACCAGAGTGAGGTCGACAATACCGCCCGTGCCAGCCAGGCACTGAATGACCTGTCCGGCGAATTGAGCACCCTGACCCAGCGCCTGTCGGCCTGAGTCAGGGGACGTGGGCGTCAGGCCGTCGCGGTGGCGGCCTGACGCTGACGTTCTTCCTCGTAGAGTTCCTTTTTCGACAGCTTGCCAACCGGCGTTTTCGGCAGCTCTGGACGGATCTCCATCGCACTCAGCCGCTCATGCTTGCCAAGACGCGAGGCGAGAAACGCTTGCAGGGTGTCAAAGTCGAAGGGTTCGGCACCAGCCCGCAGCTTGATGAAGGCTTTCGGCGCCTGTCCGCGATAGCGGTCGTCGACACCGATCACCGACACCTCCTCAACGCCCGGGTACTCGTAGATGGCCTCTTCGATCACCCGCGGATAGACGTTGTAGCCGCTGCACAGAATCATGTCCTTGGTGCGGTCGACAATGTAGATGTAACCGTCCTCATCCATGTAACCAACATCGCCGGTACGCAGGAAGCCGTCGGAGGTCATCGCCTCTGCCGTCGCATCCGGGCGCTTCCAGTAGCCTGCGGTAATGTTCGGTCCCTTGATGCAAACCTCGCCGCGCTCGCCGACCGGCAGCTCGTTCTCGCCGCCGTCAAGCGGCAGAATGCGAATCTGTGTACCTGGTACCGGCACACCGCATGAGCCGGGGCGCGGGCGGGCATCACGCGGCGTAAAGGTGCCGCTGGTGGTGGTTTCGGTCATCCCCCAGCCCTCACGCAGGGCACAGCCCGAGCGGGAGAAGTACTGCTGTTGCACCTCGACCGGTAACGGCGCGCCACCCGAGTTGGACATCTTCAGCGACGACAGGTCATGCTGATCAGTCTGCGGGTGACTGAGCAGGCCGATGAACATGGTTGGCACGCCCGGGAAGGTGGTAATCCGGCTCTGGCTGATCTCACGCAGCACAGTGAGTACGTCGAAGCGCGGGTGCAGGTAGATCTCGGCAGCAGCACGCAGGCCAAAGATCATATTCACCATCAGCGCGTAGATGTGGAAAGGCGGCAGCACCGCCAGCACCCGCTCCTGGCCGGGCACGATGGCCGAGCTGAGAACTTCGCGCAACTGGGCACAGGACGCAGTGATGTTGCCGTGGGTCAGCATCGCGCCCTTGGGTACGCCGGTAGTACCACCGGTATATTGCAGCACTGCCAATGTGCTGGCCGGGTCGGCCAGTGAATGCGCCTGGTAATCACCCGTGTTGTCGAGCAGCTCGGCAAAGCTGCAGCACTGGGCATTCCATTCCACCGCGGCCGGGCGGCCCAGCAAATGACGCTGATCGTCGCTCACTTCACCGCAGAACTCGACCAGATTGCCCACCACCAGCTGACGCAGGCGGGTACGCGCCATCAGCGTGACCATACGCGGGTAGAAGGCCTCCAGATCAAGGGTCAGCATGATGTCGGTCTGGCTGTCCTCGATTTTGTGCTCAAGGGTGCGCTCGGCGTCCAGCGGGGAGTAGTTGACGACGGTGCCGCCAGCGCGCAATACACCGAGAAAGCCGATGAAGTAATGCGGGCAGTTAGGCAGATACAGGCCGACATGCACACCGGGACCGACGCCCAGCTTCTGCAAACCCCGTGCAGCGCGGGACACCAGCCCATCAAGTTCACGGTAGCTCAGCTTGTGGCCAAAGAAATCGATTGCCGAGTTATCCGGGAACTCGGCGACGGCCGCATCCAGCAACGCCGGAATGGCCTCCGGGGTGTGGGTAAGCTCCCAGTTCACATCCGAGGGATACGACTTCAACCAGCGCAGTTCGGTGTCCACAGCATGCTCTCCATTGTCTGCCCCGGGCGGCTTTGGCGCGGGGCGCTTTTTGTTTTCCCAACCCTAGTCGCTGCGCCGTGCCATAGAGAAGCTTGATCGACTGTGGATATGTCGGACCATAGCCGTTGCCAACGCCGATCGGCACAGCAAATACTGCGGTAAATCAATAATCTGCCAGCCGAATCACCGCATCATTACACTTTTTGCGCTACTCAGCCGATAGCGCACCAACGTCGCCTCCCCAATTCAACCAAACCCGTTCAGGAGCACAACCGTGTTCAAAAGCCGTCAATTACGCGCCGAGCTGCAACAGACTCACGATATCAACCGGCAGCTAAAGGATCAGCTCAGCAATCTGGCGACGCAAATGGACGAGCGACAACGGCAATTCGATGCCCGCATCGGCATTGCCGAAAGCGAACAGACGCTGTCACAAAAGCTGCTCAGTTGCCGGGAGACAGGCGACCATCTGGTGCAGGACGTGCGTGAATCCGTGGCCGGTGCGGCCAGCCGGCTGATGGAAGAGCAGCAAACACTGACCGCCCTGAGCGATATTTTCACCCAGACCCAGCAAGCGGTACGCAGCCTGCAGGCACGCTCCAACACCATCGGCAGTCATGCCGAACGCAACGCCGAGTCCGCCAGCAGCCTGGACGAGACCGCCGGGCGCATCCGTTCTTTCGTCGCCGTCATTCACGATATATCCAAGCAGACCAGCCTGCTGGCGCTGAACGCCGCCATCGAAGCGGCACGCGCTGGCGAAGTCGGTCGCGGTTTCGCCGTGGTTGCCGACGAAGTGCGCAGTCTCGCGGAGAAGGCCCAGCATGCCAGTGAAAACATCGAAGGCCTGGTCTCCCAGGTAATGGAAAAGAGCCAGGCCCTGTCGGGCATGGCTGAGGAATCGATGCAGAGCAGTCTCGACATCGCTGCCTCTGCCGAGCAAATTGATCAGGTAACCGATCAGGTCATCAACCGCGCCGACCGGATGAAGCAGGTGATCAACGGGTCAGCCACCAACAGCTTTCTGTCGGCGGTGAAACTGGATCACGTGGTCTGGAAAATGGACCTGTATCAGCGCATCGCTGCAGGCAACTTGAGTCAGTCGCTTACCGACCACCATGAATGCCGCCTTGGTCAGTGGTACTACCGCGGCCAGGGCGCCGACCTGTACAGCCAGCTTCCCGCCTTTCGTGAATTGGAGAACGCACACCGCCAGGTACATGAATGCGGCCTGCAAGCGCGTGAAGCCGCACTCAAGGGCGATAACGACTTGCTGCACCGACTGCTGCTGGACATGGAACAGGCCAGTGCGCAGGTCGCCCAGCAGCTTGATCGCCTCGAACGGGAGATCACTGGCAGTCACTGATCCGCGCCGGGGCCGCAAGGACACTGTCACGACACTCAGCGCTATTGCGACCATCGCCGTCACAGGCTATACAGGGAGACCCTTACGCCCGCAGGAAAGAACAAGAGAGAAGGAATGCGTAAACGTCTCACCCCGCTGTTGATCGTAGTAGTCGGAATCATCATCTTCATCCTGCTGCGCGTGACCCGAGATCAACCCGAGCCGCTGGGAACCCAGGAACGTTCGTGGCGGGTCGCTACCGAAACCATCGCCCCCGATGCCTTCCAGCCCCGGCTGACCCTCTACGGTCAATTGGAGTCACCACGGCGCTTCACCGTGGTCGCACCACTGGCTGGCCGCATCGCCGCATTACCAGCCACCGATGGCAGCCAGATCAACGCCGGCGAGCTGGTGGTCGCGCTGGACGAGGCCGACATCACGCCACGGGTCGAACAGGCCAAGGCCGAGCTGGCGGATGCCGAGGCGCAGCTGGAAAGTGAAAAGCTGGCGCATCAGGCCGACCAGCAGGCTCTGCGCATGGAACAACGACTGGAAAGCAACGCACGCAAAACCCTCGAGCGCATGCAGCAGTTGGTCGCCCGCCAGATGGTACCGACAGTTGAGGTCGACAATGCCCAGGATGCACTGGACCGGGCTGCGCTGACCGTCGCCAACCGCCAGCGCAGCCTGTCGACCTACCCTTCGCGCCTGGCCGCTCAGCAGGCCAGGGTCGAGCGCGCCAGCGCGACACTGGACAGCATCCAGCGCGACGCCGAGCGCAGCCGCTTTGTGGCGCCCTTTGACGGTGTGGTCGGCGAGGTCAAAGTTGCGGTAGGCGATCAGGTCAACACCAATACTGCGCTGCTCGACTTCTATCCGCTACAGGGGATGGAGCTGCGTGCGCTGGTACCGCAGATTCACAGTCAGGACTTCATCGCCGCGCTAAGTCAGGGGCAAAAGCTGGACGCCCACAGCCTCGACAGCACCCCGGCAATCGAGCTGACCCTGACCCGCATCGCCGGCAAGGCCGACGCCCGCGGTATTGAGGCCATCTTCCAGGTCGAGAATCCGCGCCCGGAATTACGTCTTGGCACTCTGCTTGCCATCAGTGTTGCCCGACCGGCCCACGACAACAGCGTCGCCCTGCCGTACAGCGCGCTGTACGGCAACAACACGGTTTACACGGTCAACGACAGCCGCCTGCAGGCGCTTGCGGTGGAGCGGGTCGGAGAAACGCTGGACGAGCACGGCAACCGACGGGTACTGGTTCGCTCCGACGACCTCAAGAGTGGCATGCAGATTGTCACCACCCATCTGCCCAATGCCATGTCCGGGCTGAAGGTGGACACCGCTGACCCGGTGGCGGAGCCGGCCCAATGAGCAACACCGGGCCGCTGGGCTTCTTTGTTCGCCACAAGGTCGCCGCCAACCTGCTGATGCTGGTCATGCTGATGGGCGGCGTGATCGGCCTGTCACGGATGAATATCCAGTTCTTCCCGACCTTCGCACTCGACTTCGTCACCGTTCGGGTGGTCTGGAATGGTGCCGCCGCCGAAGACGTCGAGCAGGCCATAACCATCCCGCTGGAACAACGCCTGCGCAGCCTGCAGAACCTCAAGAACATGACCTCGACCTCGGCCCAGGGTGTATCCAGCATCACCCTGGAATTCCGCGAGGGAACCGACCCCATTGTCGCGCTGGACGACGCCCGTCAACAGGTCGACGAATTCCGCAATCTGCCCGCTGCCGCCGAAAAGCCGGAAGTGGTGCGGGTAGCCCGTTACGACCCGATCGCCAACCTGCTGCTGTACGGCCCCTTTGAACCGCACGAACTGCGCAGCATCGCCAACCGCATGGAAGACGACCTGCTCAATCACGGTATCGACCGCATCGTCATCAACGGCGTACCCGAGCAGCAGATCAGCATTGAAGTACCCAATGCCGAGCTGCGCCGCCTTGGCATGTCACTGGATCAACTGGCTAACCGCATCAACGCCGAATCCCGCGACCTGCCCGCCGGGCAGGCCGGTGAACTGGATTCGGCCCGCGAGCTGCGTGCCATTGAACAACGCCGGGACCCACAGGCCTTTGGCAGCATCGCCCTGCAGCCGGAAAGTGACAGCCACCTGCGGCTGGGCGATATCGCCGATATTCGCCAGGAGCCGCGCCGCAATCAGGTGCTGCTGCGGTACGACGGCCAGCCTGCCGTGGAGCTGCAACTGGAACGCAGCGAAGACGGCGACTCCCTCGAGTCGGCCAAGATTCTCAATGACTGGCTGGAAGAAATCAGCCCGACGCTGCCGCCACAACTGAAGATTCACGTTTATGATCAGGCCTGGCAGCTGATTGATGACCGCATCCGGCTGCTGGTCAACAACGGCCTCAGCGGTCTGGTGCTGGTGCTGATCCTGCTCTACCTGTTCCTGCCCGCCCGCGTGGCCCTCTGGGTTGCCGTCGGTATCCCGACCGCATTCCTTGCCGCCATGGCTGTTTTCTGGGTAATTGGCGGCTCGATCAACATGATATCGCTCTTTGCGCTGATCATGGCGCTGGGCGTCATCGTCGACGATGCCATCGTGGTAGGCGAAGATGCCGACGCTCATCACCGCAATGGCGAAGCCTCCGAACGCGCCTCCGAAGGCGCTGCCAAACGCATGCTCTGGCCGGTCGTTGCCTCCTCGCTGACCACCATTGCAGCCTTCATGCCGCTACTGATGGTCGGCGGCATCTTCGGCAATATCCTCGGTGACATCCCAGTGGTGATGATCTGCGTACTGATCGCCTCGCTGCTCGAGTGTTTTGTCGTCCTGCCGCATCACCTGCGCGAAGCCTTCCGCCCGAGCAAGCCGCGAAGGGGCAAACTCGCGTCCATTGGCAACCGCCTGGACGATGTCCGCGGCCGCTTCGACAGTGCCTTCAATCGCTTCCGCGACGGCCGCTTCCGGCGCCTGTCACAAGCCGCACTGGCCAACCGCGGCACCACCCTGGCCTGCGCCCTGGTCAGCGTCATCATCACCATTGGCCTGCTCAGCACCGGGCGTATCGGCTTCAGTTTCTTCCCGACGCCGGAGCCGCAGGTGTTGTACGCCAACGTCAGCTTCGTTGCCGGCACGCCGCGCGCCAGCATGGTCGAGTTCATGCGTGAGCTGGAGCAGAGCCTTGGCGAAACGGAAGCAGCGCTGGGCGGCGATCTGATCCTCACCGCACTGACCCGCGAAGGGGAAACCCTTGGCGACAACGGCATTGCCAGGCAGGGTGACAACCTTGGCTCGCTGATGGTCGAGCTGGTATCGCCCGACCATCGGGATGTCCGCAACAAGACCTTCATCCGCGAATGGCAGCAGCGCATTCAGCGCCCGCCCGGCATCGACCGCATCAACATCACCGAGCAGCAAAGCGGCCCGCCCGGCAAGGATGTTGATATCCGACTCACAGGCTCGGACCCGCAGCAGCTCAAGGACGCAGCCGACGCGCTGTCGGTGATTCTCGCCAGCATTGAAGGTGTGGTCAGCACCGACGACGACATGACCTGGGGCCGCGAACAACTGGTCTACAGTCTCACGCCCTACGGTCAGGCGCTGGGGCTGAGCATCGAGAGTGTCGGCAACCAGCTACGCGCGGCGTACGACGGTCGGCTCGCGCAGATCTACCAGGACAAACGCGACGAAATCGAAGTTCGTGTGCAATTACCCCGGATCGAACGGGAGAGTCTGGCCAGCCTGGGCGATCTAAACATTCGCCTAGATGATGGCCGTTTCGTGCCGCTACGCCAGGTGGTCACGTTCTCCAGCAACCAGGGCTTCTCGGCCCTGCGCCATGCCGATGCCCAGCTGGCCACCGATGTGACCGCCGATATCGACAGCAGTCAGACCACCGCCGGTGCGGTGCTCAAGGCCGCGGCGCTGGAGCTGCCAGCCCTGGCCAGTCGCTACAACGTGCGCTACAGCTTCGAAGGGCGCTCGGTCGATCAGCAGGAGACCCTCGCCGATATGCGTGACGGCCTGATCATCGGCCTGTTGCTGATGTACGCGGTGCTGGTCTGGGTGTTCTCATCCTGGAGCACGCCACTGATCGTCATGTCCGTCATTCCGCTGGCACTGGTCGGCGCACTGCTGGGTCACTGGGTCATGGGCTTGAACCTGACCATCCTGTCGCTGTTCGGCCTGTTCGGCCTGTCCGGTATCGTGGTCAACAACTCGATCATCCTGGTCAGCTTCTACCAGGACCAGCGCACACGCGGACTGCAGGTGAACGAGGCGCTCAACGAGGCGGTAGTACAGCGCCTGCGAGCGGTGCTGCTGACGTCACTGACCACCATCGGCGGGCTGCTGCCGCTGCTATTCGAAACCTCGCTGCAGGCCCAGTTCCTGATTCCGATGGCCACCTCGATCGCCTTCGGCCTCGGCTTCTCGACCCTGCTGGTGCTGCTGGTGGTCCCGGCGCTGCTGTCGCTGCTGGAAGGCTGGAAAGCGCGTAGAGCGGCCGCCTAGGGTGGCCGCCAGCTGCAAGCCTCAAGCTGCAAGCAAACCCGGTCTTGGCGCCGGGTCTGTTTTTTGGGGCTGGAAGCTTGCGCGGGTGGTTGGATTAAGCGAAGGACCGTTGCCAAGTACTTCGCGATGGCAGCCTGAACAGCACCCAACTGCGCGCCCTGATGGTTCCCACGCTCCGCGTGGGAACCCCGACTGCGTGGACAGCAACCAACCACTAGCCGGACGCAGAGCGTCCTGACAGGCATTCCCACGCAGAGCGTGAGAACCATCAAACCTGCGCCACCGTGAAGCAAAAAAAAACCGCACGACTCACGCCGCACGGTTTTTTCTTGAGGCTTGAAGCTTGCCGCTTACTTTTTAGCCACTTCCAGCGTCTTGGTGATCGCAGCGACCGCCGAGCCGATATTGCTCAGCTCCGCCGGCAGGATCATGGTGTTGTTGGTTTGCGCCAGCTTGCCGAACTCCTTGACGTACTGCTCGGCAACGCGCAGCGAAACCGCTTCCTGGCCACCCTGGGTGTTGATCGCTTCGGCAACACGACGCAGACCTTCGGCGGTCGCGGTGGCGATCAGCTCGATCTCGCGGGCCTTACCTTCGGCTTCGTTGATCTGACGCATCTTGTCGGCTTCGGACAGGTTGATGGTTTCCTGCTTCTGGCCTTCGGAGACGTTGATCTTGGCTTCACGTTCCCCTTCGGACTGGGCCACCACGGCGCGACGCTCCCGCTCGGCGCGCATCTGCTTCTCCAGCGCATCCAGAATGGTTGCCGGCAGTTCGATATCGGCAATTTCGTAGCGCAGGACTTTCACGCCCCAGGGCTTGGCGGCTTCATCCAGCGCCTCGACCACCTGCACGTTGATGGTTTCACGCTCTTCGAAGGTCTTGTCCAGATCGATCTTGCCGACCACGGAGCGCAGGGTGGTCTGCGCCAGCTGAATGGAGGCGTAGCGGTAGTCGTTGATGCCATAGCTGGCCAGCTTGGGATCAACCACCTGCAGATAGATCACCCCATCGACCACCACCTGGATGTTGTCCTTGGTTACACACGCCTGGCTCGGCACGTTGATGGCTTCTTCCTTGAGTGTGTGCTTGTAGGCCACCCGGTCGATAAATGGAATCAGGATGTGAAAGCCAGCTTCGAGGGTCTTGGCGTACTTGCCCAGCCGCTCGACGATAAAGGCCGAGCGCTGCGGCACGATGCGAGCCGTTTTGGTGAGGGTAATGATGACCAGCACCAAAAACCCGAGTGACAGCATTGTTGCGATTTCCATATGAAAAGCTCCTTGGTCCGAAAAGATCAGTTATTGGTATTAGGCTTGGTTGCGCTGACTCGCAAGACAATCCCCGCATGGTCGGTGACCCATGCCGACTGACCACTGGTGAGCGGGTCAGCCGATTCCGCATCCCATTTGGCCCCGTTCAGCTGCACATGACCGACGCCATCGACAAAGTCCGTCAGCACCTTGACCCGCACGCCCAACAGGCCGGCGTCGTCCTGATCCCGGGCGGCCAAATCGACCTCGCTGCCCTGCAGCCAACGCTGGAAGCGGCGACGCAACAGCCACAGCGCCACGATGCTCGACAGCGCAAACACCGTCACCTGCACCGGCAGCGAGCCGATGATACCCAGCAGTGTCAGCAGCCCGACCAGCAAGGCACCAAGGCCAAAAAAGGCGGCGATCAAACCGGGGATGAAAAACTCCGAGGCCAGCAACAGCAGGCCCAGCAACAGCCAGAAGGCGTAACTTTCCAGATAACCCGTCAACATCTGCACTCCCTGCCCTTTAATTCAAACTGCAGGAAGACTACCAGATGGTCGCCTGCTGCGCCCCGGGAAAAACACGCAGCGGCAAACTGGCAGCTGAGTGGCAGTCTGGTACCCTGAGCACAATGCCGACAGGGAGAGTCCCATGCCAGATCGCCTTATCACCCGCCTTATCCTTTGCCTGCTGCTCATGGCTCCGCTAGCCAGTGCCAGCGAAACCGGCACCGACACACCAGCACCGCTGCGCGTCGGTATTACCGAAGTACCGCCTTTCGTCATCGCCGACGGCCAAGGCGGCTGGGAAGGCATTAGTGTGGATCTCTGGCGGGCCATCGCCGAGCAGCAGGGCTGGGCGTTCGAGCTCCAGCCAATGGCCTTTGCCGACCTGTTGCACGCGGTCGAGTCCGGCAAGGTCGACGTTGCCGTCGGCGCACTAACCATGACCGCAGAGCGGGAGCTGGTGTTCGACTTCAGTCATCCGTTCTACCAGACCGGGCTGTCGATCGGCGTGCCCCGTGCACCCAAGGCAGGCCTGTTGCAGAGCCTCAAGGCCCTGTTCAGCTGGAGCTTTTTGAGCGTCATCGGGGGACTCGGCTTGCTGCTCCTTGGTGTCGGCGTCGCCCTTTGGCTGTTCGAGCGCCACCGCAACCCCGAGCAGTTCGGCGGAACGGCGACGCAGGGTATCGGCGCCAGCTTCTGGTGGGCAGCGGTGACCATGACCACCGTTGGGTATGGCGACAAGGCACCGGTCACCTTCGCCGGCCGGCTGGTCGCGCTGATCTGGATGTTTGCCGGCCTGATCATGGTCGCCAGCTTCACCGCCGCCATCACCAGCGCCCTGACCGTCAGCAATCTGCAGCTACAGATTCGCGGCCCGCAGGATCTGCCCGGCAGCACCGTTGCAACCATCGACGGCACCGCCAGCGCCCGCTACCTCGGCGAGGAACGCATCGTGTCGCGCAGTTACCCTGATCTGACCAGTGCCATGCAGTCGGTCAGCGCAGGCGAGACTGACGCCGTGGTCTACGACCGGCCACTGCTGCAGTACCGCAATCAGCAACTCGGCAGAGAACGGCTGGAGTTGCTGCCCGGCGTGTTTGATCAGCAGCTGTATGCGCTGGCCATTCCCAGCGGCAGCCCGTTGCGCGACCAACTGAACGAGGCAGTGCTGCGAGTTACAGAGTCCGACGAGTGGCGGCTGATTCAGCGTGCCTACCTCGGCGAGCAGCTGTAACACCAACAAGCTCTGAATTTCCGTTCATCGGATCAGCTGGCTGAATAGTCGCAGTGCAGAGCGAGTGACTCACCGGTCATTCGCTCTGTAGCGCCCTGACGCGGCTGTTCTGTCGCTCAATCACTACTCTCCGCTGACCAGGCTGGCTATGCTCAGCGGCCAGGCACTGGAAAAAGTGCCTCAAGACGATACAAAACAAGCACAACAACAAGGAGTTTCGTCATGTCGCGCAAGACTCGACTAAGTCTTGCCTGCGGGCTGATTGCCGCGTTCGGCGTCAGCACTCAGGCCCATGCCTTCTGGTTTGGTTCCTCCGGCTACACCAAAACCAAATACCCCATCGTGCTGACCCACGGCATGCTCGGCTTCGACAGCCTGCTCGGCGTCGATTACTGGTACGGCATCCCCAGCGCCCTGCGCAAAGACGGTGCTACCGTCTACGTCACCGAAGTCAGCCAGCTTGATACCTCCGAGGCCCGCGGCGAACAGTTGCTGGAACAGGTCGAGGAAATTGTCGCTATCAGCGGCAAGGGCCGGGTCAACCTGATCGGCCACAGCCACGGCGGCCCGACCGTCCGCTATGTCGCTGCCGTCCGGCCGGATCTGGTCGCTTCGGTCACCAGCGTTGGCGCTCCGCACAAGGGTTCGGCAACCGCCGACTTCCTGCGCCAGGTGCCGGAAGGATCGGCTGGTGAGACGCTGCTGGCCGGCATCGTCAACGGTCTCGGCGCGCTGATCAACTTCCTCTCCGGCAGCAGCTCGAATACCCCGCAGAATGCGCTCGGCTCGCTGGAGTCACTCAACAGCGAAGGCGCTGCACGCTTCAACGCCAAGTTCCCGCAGGGTCTGCCGACCAGTGCTTGCGGCGAGGGTGCCTACGTCGTCAACAACGTGCGCTACTACTCCTGGAGTGGTACACGCCCGCTGACCAACATGCTGGACGTGTCGGACCTGCTGCTCGGTGCTTCTTCGCTGACCTTCGGCGGTGAAGCCAACGATGGCCTGGTCGGTCGCTGCAGTTCGCACCTCGGCATGGTGATTCGCGACAACTACCGGATGAACCACCTGGACGAGGTCAACCAAACCCTGGGCCTGACCAGCCTGTTCGAAACCGACCCGGTCACGGTCTACCGCCAGCAGGCCAACCGGCTGAAGAACGCCGGCCTGTAAGTGCGCGGGCCGCCCTCTTACGGCGGCCCGCTTCCCCGATCTATCCGAGTACGTCATGAAAGCGCTTGTCTATCTCCCTTTACTCGCCGCCGCGCTGCTGCTCGGCTGGCAACTGAGTCAAAACGCGCAGGAACAAGTGGTCGAGACTGCCGGCAGCCCAGCCTCCTCGAACCCGACGACACCCTCAAACAGCGTACCTGCCAGCCTGTTGCGTAGCGTGCCCGCCCCGGACGCGTTGCCGGCGGCTCCGTCGCTGCGTGGTACCGATGTCGACGGCCGCCTGCAGGCCAATCCCGACGGCAGCCTGCTGGTCAGCGATCAGCTACGTCATCTGTTCGACTACTACCTGAGCACGGCGGGCGAGCAGCCACGCGCCGACATCATCCTTCAACTGCAGCAGTTGATCACCGACAGTCTGTCAGACCCGGCCCGTAGTCAGGCGCTGGATCTGCTCCAGCGCTATCTCGACTATCAGCAGCAACTGGTCGAGTTGGAGCAGCGCTTTCCGGTGGCCGCCGATCTAGATGCGCTGTGGGCACGCCAGGACGCCGTGCAGCGCCTGCGGGCCGAGCTGTTCAGCGCCGAGGAGCACCAGGCGTTTTTTGCTGGCGAGGAGCTGTACAACCGCTTCACCCTGGAGCGCCTGGCGATTGTGCGCAACCCGGACCTGAGCGATGCCGACAAGGCCTACGAGGTCGAAGCACTACGCGAACGTCTGCCGGAAGACTTGCAGGCACTGTTGGTGCCGCAGATTCATCAGGATCTGCGCCAGCAGACCAGCGCCTTGCGCGCTCAGGGCGCCAGCGAATCCGAGGTACGGGCGCTCAGGCTGTCGCTGGTCGGTCCGGAGGCGACCGAACGGCTGGAAACACTGGATCAGCAACGGGCCGCCTGGCAGCAACGGCTTAACGACTTCAACCGCGAGCGCGACGCCATTCTCAGCCAGCCGGGACTCGCCGACAGTGACCGCGCAAACGCCGTGCAGACACTGCTGGAAGAACGCTTCGACGCCACCGAACGACTACGCGTCAGCGCGCTTGCGCCATCGGCACAGAACCGCTGAAGCTGCCATACTGGGGCTCTGCCATACAGGAGCCCCGCATGCACCCACCACGCTTGCTGCTGACGGGTTTACTCATCACCAGCGTCTGCTCGGCCCAAAGCTATAGCCCGGCGGACATCAGTCAGTGGCCCGAGCGAACCTTCACCCAGCCAACCCGGTATCAGATTGAAGACCGTAACGGCCAAACGGTCCTGCGTGCCGATTGCCGGCACGGCCAGGCCAGCGCCCGTTATCTTCAGCAGCCGATTGATCTGCGCAAGACGCCGTTACTCCGCTGGTCCTGGACCATCAGCCAGCCGTTCAGCCAACTCGACGAAACCAGCAGGCAAGGTGACGACTATCCCGTGCGGCTTTACGTGGTGAAGGATGGCGGTTTGCTGCCCTGGCGGACGCTGGCGGTGAACTACGTCTGGTCATCCAGCCAGACGGCCGGTAAGCACTGGCCCAACGCCTACACCGGCAACGCCCAGATGCTGGCAGTCAGCAGCGGCGCACCGGGCGACACAGCGCTGGTGCACTTGGAGCGTAATGTCAGGGAGGATTTCCAGCGTCTGCACGGGCAGACGCTGGATCAGATTGACGGGCTGGCGATCATGACCGATTGCGACAACAGCGGTCAGGCCGTCACCGGTTGGTACGGCAGCATCGAGTGGCTACCGGCTACTTCTGTCGCCACTGACCGTTAAGTTTGATGTACTGCCCGGACGGGGTGCGATCAATCGCTTTCTGGCCGGCAATCAACTCAACGTCACTCAGCGAGATACCGTTGTCGCGCGCCACCTTCTGGTACTCCGCCTTGCGCGCTGCGTTGATCTGCTGCGCCACCTCGGCCGCATTACCAGACGCCCGCACCACGCCCAGATAACCATTCGACTGCTCACCCAGCAGTCCTGCCTCCTTCGCTGCCGGCAGTGCCGACATCGCCTCATTCAGGCTCAGCGCCCAGGCTGAGCCACTGCCGATCAGCAGCGCCAGCAGGCAACAGGTCAGATATATCGTCTTGCGCATTGTCTCGTTCCTTCTGCCGACTCAAAACAGGCCGCTGGACTGGTCGAATACATCGTCCAGCTGACGGTCTACCTTGACGTAGATTTCGTGCTCGATCTTCACATTCAGATTGATGTTGATCGGCTCGCTCGGCGCAGCCAGCTGCACCGTGGGTCCGGCACAGGCGACCAGCAGGCCCGCCAGTGCCGCAATCATCAGCTCTCGCCCGTACATAGGCGCTCCTCGTCAGGGTTGCTGAACCCGCCGTTTGAGCAGGTACTGCTGCACCCGTTGTTCAATGATGTCGCTGACCTTGCCGCTGAGTTGCAAACTGGCCAGCAACGCCGGAATGTTCTCCTGCAGGTTAATGTTCAGGTTGACCTGACGCCCCTGCTGAAAATCAGGGTTGCTGCCCTGCAGGCGCAGCGCCAGCGTCAGATCACCACCCTCGGCCAACTCTACCTGACTACTCAAGACAGTGTAGTGAAATTCCTCCAGCGCACCGGCCAGCTCACGCATGCTTGGATTGCTCGCCGCCAGTCGCTGCAGCTTGTCGGACTGGTAACTCAGCACACCGCCAGGGGCCCTTGCGGCCACTGCGCCCTGATCCACCAACACCTGACCATCGCGCAGCAGCACTGGTAACCGTCCATCCAGCGTACCGCCACCGCTTAACCCCTCTGTTGGATAGACTTCGAACAGGCGACCCAGTTCCAGCCCCTGCAGCACCAGCTCGGCGCGTTGTTCGGGCTGAGCCAGGTCCAACGTGGCTGGCGTCAGCGACACCCGCCCTCCCAGCAGTTCGAGGGTCAGTCGCCTGGCCTCCAGGGTCCCGGTTGTCGGATGGGCCAACGCCCCCTGATAGTCCAGACTGGCCTGCAACGGCCCGGCCGGAATACCGGCGTTCAATTCGCCCAGCTGCAAATCCGCCAACGTCAGACTGAAATACTGCCCTTGCAGCGACGCGCGCAGCGGCGTACTCAGACCACTGAACGCGGTGCGATCGTAGATGCCCTTGGCACCGTTGAGCTGGCCGTTAAATTGGACGCTGAGGCCCTTGCCACTGTCGCCCGCCTGCAGCTCAGCGCTGAGCTGGCCGCTGGACAGACTGAGCAGTGCAGGCCAACTGGCGAAGGTCTGCTCAAGCGGATTACCGGCGCGGAAAAAGATCGGTGCCAGCGTGCCCTCAAGCTGCCACTGGCCATTGCTGCTGACGTTCGCCTGATGATCGAGCTGCAAACCGGCCGCGTTAGCCACCTGCCCCTGCCAGAGCAGCGCGCCATCCTGCCACTCCCAGTCACCAGAGAGCGACCAGCTTTGCGGTTTGAGCTCTGCGTGCTCGACCCGGTTAATCTCGGCGGCAAGTTCGCCGGTGGCGCTCGCTGACTGGCCCTCATCCGGCGGTAGGGTGATCGCCAGTGCGCTTATCCGCGTGGAGGTAGCCGTCAACGTAAGCTCGGCCGCTGGCAATTGCAGGCGCTGCCAGCCCAATTCACCGGCCTTGCTCAAACCAATGGTTGCCGACCGGGCATTGGCCTGCAGCTGCAACGGCAAACGCGCGGTAACCGAACGCACCGCCAACTCCGGCAGGGTCAGCTGTGGTAGTTGCAGCTGAACCAGCAGCGCGTCGCTATTGATCTGCCAATCAGCCAACCCCTGCACTTGCAAAGGCCCATCCAGCTGAGCGGTGCCGCCGCTGGGCAAGGTCGCGTCAGCAGAAAGCTGCAGCGCCAACGGCTGCCCCAGCACCAGCTGTTGCTCGGTAGCCGGTTGCAGCTGCAATGCTACCTGCGTCGGTTGCAGCGCGCTCGGTAGCTGCTGCAGTGTCGCCAGCAGGTCAGGCACCAACACCATGTTCAGTTGTGCGTCGGGTAACGCCCAGCGGCCATGATCACCGCTCAGTTGCAGACTCATCTCGCCGGTCAGCGAGCCCACCCCGGCAATCGCCCAAGGCTCAGGCAGCAAGACGTTCGCCTGCAGGGCGACCGCACCGCCCAGCCAGTCATCAACACTGGTGGGCTGCACCGCAGGGCGTAATTGCCACTTCAGATCAGCCTGTGCCGCGGTCGGCACCTGCTCAAACGGCAGGGCGCCCAACGTTACCCAGCGCCCGAGATAGCCGAACAACCAGGACGTCTGCGGCCAGCCGGGGATCGCCAGATGCCCCTGCCAGGCGTGTCCCTGCTGCCACTGGCTGTCGAGTTGAGCGGCCGGCTTGCCGTCAATCGCCAGCGCGGCCTGCAGCACCACATGCTCTGTATCGACCTGCAGGTGCGGACTGAGCAGCAACTGCTGGCCCTCCAGATCCAGCGTCAATCGACTCGCCAGGGTTGTGCCAGTGTCGCTGTGCTCAGCATCAAGCAGCCAGCTGCCAGCCAGCTGGCAACTGCCGGCACGACAGGGCAAGGTCGCCTGAATCTGCTGCACCCGCGCCCGGTCAGGCAACCAACGCGCCAGCAAGCGCCAGAAGGTTTCGTCACCCAGAAGTAGCAGAGGAGAGCCGGACTCGGCAGCGGGTGCTACCTGATCGGTCGCCGGCAGGCTTAACAGCAGCCGATCCACCTCGGCACGCTTGAGCATAAACCCTGAACGCCAGCCGGGCGCCAGGTCCAGCTGCTGCAGCTCGACGGTACTGCCGTCGTCCAGCGTCAGCGTCAGCCGGTCAAGGGTCAGAGCGCCATGCTGCCAACCGGGCCCGGACCATACCAGTTCGCTGACACCGGCACGCTGCAGTTGCTGATGCAGATACAGGCGCCCGAACAGCCCTGCCAGCACCAGCAGCAACCCAAGCAACAGAAAAATGGAAATGCGTCGAAGCATCGTCCTTACACTCAGCCGGAATCCGGTCACAGGTTAGCACGCAGGCTACACTCGACGGTTGACCTGAAATGGTGCAACAGTCTCTAATGCCGTCTGGCGGCCATCACCGCCTCCCAAGGGAGTGACCATCGCGCGCAGGGAACGTTCGCCACCGAGCCAGCCTGTACGCCCGACCCATTCCCTCTCTCTGCCAAAACGACTTATAGACAGGAAGGACGTTTCATGGATTGGTATCTCGCTGTACTCAAGCAATACGCCGTATTTCAAGGCCGCGCGCGCCGCAAGGAATACTGGATGTTTACGCTTTTCAACATCATCGCCTACGTTATCTGCAGTGTCATTGACGGCGTACTCGGCATCATGATCTTCATGCCGATCTACGCTCTGGCCGTGCTGATCCCGTCGCTGGCCGTGACCATCCGTCGCCTGCACGATACCGATCGCAGCGGCTGGTGGATTCTGATCTCACTGGTGCCCGCTGTCGGCGGCATCATCCTGCTGATCTTCACCTGTCTGGAAGGCACCGCTGGCGACAACCGCTTCGGTCCTAACCCGAAACAGGACGGCACGGCCCAACTGGCCTGATCGCCCTGCCGCCAGCGCGTCCGCGCTGGCGGCTCTGCCATTGCATTAATCTCGCCGCTTCGGCAGGCTGAACACCTGCTCACCACCGATGCGCACCATGCTCACAACCAACCTGCTTCGCCTATGCTGTCTGCTGCTCGCCGCAGCGGTCATTATCGCGTGTCTGATCGTTGCCTGGCGCCCCATGCCCCCCGGCCTGTCCGTAAGCACGCCACTGCGCCCGGTACAGGACGTGGTGCTGCTATTCGACCAGAGCTGGCGTGATACGCACGGCGATCTCCGTACCCGGCAGCAGATCATGGACCACATCCTCGCGCTGATAGATGAGGCCCGCGAGCTGCTGGTGGTTGACATGTTTTTGTTCAACGACTTTGCCGGCACCGACAGCTACAGGCCGCTCTCCGCCGAGCTGACCGATGCCCTGATCCGCGCGCGCCACCAGCACCCCGAGATGCCGGTAGTGCTGATCACCGACCCATTCAACACCCTGTATGGCGGCCTTGAGCCCGCCCACTTCGCACGACTGCGCGCCGCCGGAGTAGACGTGGTGATGACCGACCTCAGCCGGCTGCCGGCGTCCAACCCACTGTGGACCGGCATCTGGACCCTGTGCTGCAGCTATGTGGGTAACAGTACCCAAGGGGGCTGGCTACCTAACCCGGTTGGCCCCGGCAAAGTCACCCTGCGCAGCTACCTGCACCTGCTGAACTTCCGCGCCAACCACCGCAAGACGCTGGTGGTCGGCACCGGTAGCGAATGGAAGGCGCTGGTCACCTCGATGAACCCGCACGATGCCAGCAGCCGTCACGACAACAGCGCGGTGCAATTCAGCGGTGCGGCAGCGCTGGACCTGTTGCAGACCGAACGCGCCGTCGCGCTGATGTCCGGCTACCCGACCGCCATCAACTGGCCGTCTGCGCCGGCGCTTGATACAAGGCCAACGGCCGGCAACCAGCTGCAGGTGCTGACTGAGGGGGCCATTGAGCGCGACCTGCTGCACCTGATCAACTCGGCCCAGAACAAAGAGCAGCTGGATGTGGAAGTGTTCTATCTGTCCTCGCGGCCGATCATCGACGCGCTGATCGCAGCCCAGGAGCGCGGCGTAACGGTGCGGGTCATGCTCGACCCCAACCGGGACGCCTTCGGCCGCGAGAAGAATGGCATCCCCAACCGCCAGGCGGCATGGGACCTGCACGACGCAGGCATCGCGGTGCGCTGGTGTGCGACCTTCGGTGAGCAGTGCCACCGCAAGTGGATTCGGCTGGAACGGGCTGATGGCAGCGCCGAGCTGATCGCCGGGTCAGCCAACTTCACCCGGCGCAACCTGCACGACCTCAATCTGGAAACCAGCGTGCGCCTGGTCAGCCGCCGCGACGACCCGCAGATCAGCGCGCAGCGTGCCGACTTCGAGCGCCAATGGCAGAACGCCAACGGCGCGGTCTACAGCCTGCCCTACGCAGACTTTGCAGACCACAGCCGTTGGCGCTATCTGGTGTACCGCTTTATGGAAGCGAGCGGACTATCGACCTTCTGAGCACCGCCGGGCGCAGATATCCGCGACGGCCGCACCACCGTGCGTGCGGCAAGCCGCACCAATCACCAACCCCTACAGCTCGGCGAAGCAGGCGGCGATGATGTCCATGCCGGCGTGCAATTCGACATCGGTCGCGGTCAGTGGCACCAGAATGCGGATCACATTGCCGTACTGACCACAGGACAGCAGGATCAAGCCCTTGTCCCGCGCGGCGGCAACGATACGGCCGGTCAATTCAGCATCTGGCGCACCGTCGGCGGTGAACAGCTCGCAGGCAACCATCGCCCCCAGTCCGCGCACATCGCCGATACGTTTGTCGTCTGCCGCCAGCGCGTTCAGGCGACCAGTAAGGATCTCGCCCACGGTACGGCTGCGCGCCAGCAGGTTTTCCTCTTCAAACACATCCATCACCGCCAGTGCTGCCGCACAGGCCAGCGGGCTGCCCGCGTAGGTGCCACCCAGACCGCCGGGGGCGATGGCGTCCATCACATCCGCCCGGCCGCAAACACCCGCGATCGGGAAGCCACCGGCGATGGATTTGGCGAAGGTGGTCAGATCGGCGGCGACGCCCATCTGCTCCATGGCGAAGAAGGTGCCGGTCCGGCCAGCGCCGGTCTGCACTTCGTCCGCCACCAGCATGATGCCGTGCTGATCACAGAGCGCGCGCAGACGCTGCATAAAGGCGGGGCTGGCGACATAGAAACCGCCCTCGCCCTGCACCGGTTCAATCACGATGGCGGCAATATCCTGCGGCTGGGCGTCGTTCTTGAAGATCCGCTCAATGCTGGCAATCGCGTCATCATCACTGACGCCGTGCAACGGGCAGGGAAACTGGGCGCGATAAACGCCACCCGGCATCAGACCCATACCGGCCGAATAAGGGGCGACCTTGCCGGTCATCGACAGGGTCATCATCGTACGGCCGTGGTAGGCGCCAGTGAAGGCGATCACGCCAGCCCGTCCGGTCGCTGCGCGGGCAATCTTGACCGCATTCTCCAGCGCTTCGGAGCCGGTCGTCACCAGCAGGGTCTTCTTCGCGAAGTCACCGGGCACCATGTCGTTCAGGCGCTCGCACAGGGCGATATAGGGTTCATACGCCAGCACCTGAAAGCAGGTGTGGGTGAACTGGTCCAGCTGGCGACGCACGGCATCCATTACCTTGGGGTGACGGTGTCCGGTATTGAGTACCGCAATGCCACCGGCAAAGTCGATGTACTGTCGCCCTTCCACATCCCAGACGGTGGCGTTTTCCGCACGCTGCACCGCAATCGGGTGAATCTGACTTACACCACGCGCGACAGCATTCTGCCGCCGCTGCATCAGGGACTCGTTGGTCTTGCTCATAACCGCCTCGCGGAAAAAGAGGGGAGCAAACGGCTCCCCGTCAGGTTGGTGCACAGGAGCGGCTCAGATGCCGCCCAGACAGAGGTACTTGATCTCGATGTATTCTTCGATGCCGTACTTGGATCCTTCACGACCGAGACCCGAGGACTTCATGCCACCGAAGGGCGCGACTTCGTTCGAGATAAGCCCGGTGTTGATACCGACCATGCCGTACTCCAGCGCCTCGGCCACGCGGAACACCCGACTCAGGTCGCGGGCGTAGAAGTAGGCCGCCAAACCGAACTCGGTGTCGTTGGCCTGACGGATCACATCACTTTCGTCGCTAAAGCGGAACAGCGGCGCCAGCGGGCCGAAAGTCTCTTCGCGGGCGACGGCCATGCTGCTGTCCACGCCGGTGAGGATGGTCGGCTCGAAGAAGAAGCCACCGAGCTCATGGGGTTTGCCGCCAGCGATGACCTTGGCGCCCTTGTCGGTCGCATCCTTGAGATGGCGCTGCACCTTCTCGACGGCGCGGGCATCGATCAGCGGGCCGGTGGTTACCCCAGCCTCGGTGCCATCACCCACCTTCAGCTTGGCAACAGCATCAGCCAGCTTGGCGGAGAAGGCGTCGTAAACTGAATCCTGCACGTAAATGCGGTTGGCGCAGACGCAGGTCTGACCAGCGTTGCGGTACTTGGAGATCATCGCGCCCTCGACCGCGGCATCAAGATCGGCATCATCAAAGACGATGAAGGGCGCGTTGCCGCCCAGTTCCAGCGACAGCTTCTTCAGCGTCGGCGCGCACTGCTCCATCAGCTTGATACCCACGCCGGTAGACCCAGTGAAAGACAGCTTGCGTACCACCGGGTTGCCGCACAGTTCATCACCCACTTCGCGGGAGCGATCCACATCCGCGGTTACCACGCTGAACAGACCGGCCGGTACGCCCGCCTGCTCGGCCAGGTGGGCCAGCGCCAGCGCAGAAAACGGGGTTTGTGGCGCGGGTTTAAGGACCATCGCACAGCCGGCGGCCAGGGCCGGACCAACCTTGCGGGTAATCATGGCTGCGGGGAAATTCCAGGGCGTGATCGCCGCGGTCACACCGACCGGCTCCTTCTGCACCAGAATGCGCTTGTCGGCCTGGTGACCGGGAATCACGTCGCCATAGACGCGCTTGGCCTCTTCGCCGAACCATTCCAGAAAAGAAGCGGCATAAGCCACTTCACCACGGGCTTCAGCCAGCGGTTTGCCTTGCTCTGCAGTCATGATGCGCGCCAGGTCTTCCTGATTCTGCATCATCAGCTCAAACCACTTGCGCAGCACCTGCGCACGTTCCTTGGCAGTGCGCTGACGCCATTGCTGCTGCGCCTCGCGGGCGGCTTCAATGGCACGACGGGTTTCTTCGCCGCCCATGTTCGGCACACTGCCAAGCCGTTCATGGGTCGCCGGGTTGGCGATCTCGGTACGCGCACCCTTATCGGCCTCGCACCAGTGACCGGCGACATAGGCTTGCTGGCGAAACAAGTCAGGGCAATGCAGTTCCATCCGAAATTTCCTCGTAACAGGGAGAGCATCGGCTGTCGTAACGCATTTAAAACAGCCTTGTTTGATATTTCAAACATGCTAAGCGTGCAGACGCGCGCAGGCAATACCCGAACAAAGAAAAAGCGGAGCAAAAGGAAACACTGATTAATTCCGCACGCCCTGAATGCCAGAGGGCGTGCGGAATTAATCAGTGCTTGCTAAACACGATGCCCGAGAACCGGGCAGCAAAATCAGGCGGCGGTTTCGCCGTCGAACAACTCGGGGCGCACCTGCTGGCCTTCTTCAAGCAGGCCAGCGACCCGTTGCAAACTGGCCAGCAGCATCAGTTGCTCCCAGTCGGCCAACTGACCAAAGCGCTCGAGAAAAGCGCCCGGCAGCAACGCAGGCTCGGCCTGAATGGCCGCCAGCCCCTTCTCGGTCAGGGCCAGATGTACCTTGCGCTTGTCACTGGTACTGCGCACCCGATGCAGCAGATCGCGACTTTCCAGACGATCAATGATGGTACTGAGCGTCGCTTGCGATACACTAACCTGCCGCGCCAGATCACCAAGGGTACTTTCACCCATCGCCTTGATGCTGTGCAGAATCAGCAATTGAATGGGCGTCAGGCCGCTGTGGCGACCAAGACGCTTAGCGTGAATCTCGCTAGCGCGCTGCAATCGGCGCAGGGCGAGATAAAGATCGTGCATCATATGCATGACGTTGGCACCTCCAGACTACGAAGCTCCCCTGCCTGCCTGAAAGTTACAGCAGTAACAAGGAACCTTCCCAAAACAAAATGAATAACGCGCTAGATTACACCTAATTTACTTTTACTTCAAAGTATTTTCTCGCTACCCCCCATATCCCCCCCATCGCCGCGGCTGCTCGCATACGGACGCGCTGTTAGACTGTCGCCTCTGCTGCCGAAACGGCGAAATACAACCGATAACAACAGTCCGCCCCGATGAAGCCCACTGCCATCCGGGTCATGCTCAGCAGCGCGCTGCTGTGCACGGCCACCAGCGCATACAGCGCAACCGTTCAACTCCCGACTCAGACCGTACTAGGTGCCAGCGATGACAGCCGCGATCTGAGTCTGCCACTGGCCCGCAGCACGCTGTTTGCCGACGACCTCTCTACAGCACATCTCGGCGCCAACCTGTCGGAATCCCTGCAGCGGGTTCCCGGTCTGCTCGCGCTGAACCGCCAGAACTACGCCCAGGATGTGCAGATTTCCTCCCGTGGCTTTGGCGCCCGCGCCCAGTTTGGTGTGCGCGGTGTGCGCCTGCTGCAGGACGGCATTCCGCTTACCATGCCAGACGGTCAGGGCCAGCCGGCGCTGTTCGACCTCGACAACCTGGCGCGCATCGAAGTGCTGCGTGGCCCGCTCAGCAGCCTGTACGGCAACGCCTCGGGCGGCATTATTCAGGGCTTCAGCAGCGAAGGCAGCTTCTACCCGACACTGGAAAGCCGCAGCAGCGTCGGTAGCGACGGGCTTTGGCGCTCGCGCCTGAAGTACGGCGCCCAATACGGCGACCTCAATGTTGCCGCCAACGTTTCTCGACTGGAAACCGACGGCTACCGCGACCATAGCGAAACCCGCCGCGACATGGCCAACCTGCGTCTGGGCTGGGATATCGACGATGCCTCCAGCCTGACCCTGTTGTTCAACGCGCTGGATCAGCCAGACACCCAGGACCCGCTGGGCCTGACCGCTGCAGCGCTCGACGCCGACCGCCAACAGGCCGTCGCGCAAGCCGAGCGCTTCGATACCCGCAAGAGCATCAGCCATCAACAGTTGGGCATGAACTATCAGCGCCGCCTGACCAATGACGATCAGATCACCGTCATGGTCTACGGTGGCGAGCGCGACGTGCAGCAGTTTCTAGCCTTCCCCGGCAACTCGCAGTATTCCGGTGGTGGCGTGATCGAGCTGGACCGCCGTTTCGGCGGCAGCGAGCTGGGCTGGCAGCGCGACACCGCGCTGTTCGAATTACCGGTCACGCTGGCCGCCGGGCTGAGCTGGGGCTATCAGGGCGAAGGCCGCAAAGGCTTCGTCAACCAGTTCGGCCGCAAGGGCGGCCTGCAACGCAACGAATTCAATCGAGTGGAAAGCCGCGAAGCCTATCTGATCAGCACCTGGCAACTGGCGCCGCGCTGGAGCCTGACGACAGGTGCCCGCTACAGCAAGGTCAACTTCGACTCCGATGACAAGTACCTGGTCGACGGCCAGAACGACAGCGGTTCGGTCCGCTACGACGAAACCACACCGGCACTCGGGCTGAGCTATCAGTGGACACCGACCCTCAGCGTCTACGGCGCCATTGGCAAGGGCTTTGAAACACCGACCGCGCAAGAGCTGGCCTACCGTCCGGGCGGCAGCGGCCTGAATCTGCAGCTGCGCCCCAGCACCGCCGACAACGCCGAAGTCGGATTCAAACTGCGCCGAGACCGGACCCAAGTGGACATGGCGCTGTTCTACACCCGCGTCGACAATGAAATCGTTACCGGCGAACCGCAGCTCAATACCGATCGCTCGACCTACGCCAACGCCGGCAAGTCGACCCGCCGCGGCGTCGAGCTGAGCGTCGAGCAGCAGCTCACCTCTCAGCTGACCGGCTATCTGGCCTACACCTGGCTGGACGCCCGGTTTGACCGCTACATCAACGGTAACGGCGATGATCTGGCCGACAACCGCCTGCCGGGCATACCGCGCCACAGCCTCTACGCAGAACTGGCCTGGCAGCCGACCGAGGGATTCACCACCGCGCTGGAAATGCAGAGCCTGAGCCAGCGCTACGCCAATGACGACAACAGCGCAGAAGCTCCCGGCTACGCCGCCTTCAACTGGCGCGCCAGCTATCGCCAGCAGCTCGGCGGCTGGCAGCTGGAGCCCTTTGCCCGCGTCGACAACCTGACCGACCGCGAGTACATCGGCTCGTTGATCGTTAACGGCGCCGGCGCGCGTTACTACGAACCGGCGCCCGAGCGCAGCTGGCTGGTTGGCCTGGACGTGCAGTACCGCTGGGACTGAGCCCGGCGGCTAGGCGCGGTCAATGCTGACCGCGTCAAATGCGCCCTGGCGGCGCGCCAGCAACACGAAGATCAGCGCGGCGATCGCCATCATGATTGGCAGCGCGTGGCCGGTCAGCCACTCACTGACTGCACCGGTCAGCATCGGCCCGAGCAGACAGCCCAGCCCCCAGAGCATGGCAATGTGCGCATTGGCACGCACCAGCTCATCGTCGCGATAACGCTGACCAACCAGAATGATCGACAGGGTGTAAAGCGCTCCGGCGCTGGCGCCGAACAACACCAGCACTGGCCAGACCAGCACCGTGTGCAGCGCAAATGGCAGCGCCAGACTGCTGAGCAGCAGCACCAGCCCGCAGAACTTGAACAGTGCAGTGCGGGAGATACGATCCGCCAGCGCGCCGACCGGCACCTGCAGCACTGCGTCGCCGATTACGACGGTACTCACCATCACCAACGCCAGTTGCTGGGCAAAGCCCTCGCGGATCAGATAAACCGGCAGCAACGTCAGGGTCATGGTCTCGAAGCCGGCAAACAGCACCATCGCCCAGGCAATCGCCGGCAGCTGGCGTACGAATGTGCGGAATCCACGTCCATCGGCTGCAGCCGCATCCACCACCGGGGCCCCCGATACTGTCATCAGCATCAGGCTGCCAAACACCAGCAGACCGGTCGCCAGCCAGAAACCGCTGTCCGCCTCAGTGCCGATGAAGCCGAGCAGCAGCGGCCCGCACAACTGACTGAGCGCAAAGCCACTGCCATACACCGCCACCAGGCGGCCACGTAGGCGGTCCGGCACGATCTGGTTGATCCAGCTTTCGCCGAGGATGAAGGTCACCGTCAGCGAAATGCCCAGTACCAGCCGCAGCAGCAGCCACACCGGGTAGCTCGGCCAGACCGCCAGCAGCGCCACCGACACCGCGCTGCAGGCCATCACTAGCCGCAGCGTGTTCTCCGACCCGATGCGTCCAGCCAGCCGACCGCTCAGGCGCGAGCCCAGCACGATCCCGACCGCTGGCATACCCGCCATGATGCCTATGGCAAAGGTGCTGTAACCCCATTCGTGCAGACGCAGCGACACCAACGGCAGGGTCACGCCCAGCGCCAGCCCGACGATCACCACCGCGGCGGTCACAACGGTGTAGGTTTTCCAGTTCATAGGGGTCTCAAGCCGCAAGCCGCAAGCCGCAAGCCGCAAGCGAAACAGGGTAAGCTCGACGGCTAGGTCATAAAGTATTTTTACAACGTCCCGCAGCCTTATAAGGCTTTAGCAAAGCCCGCGTGATTCAAGCCCACACGGGTTTTACTTGCAGCTTGAAGCTTGCCGCTTGCCGCTGCTCCAAGCAGCGCAGCTGCTTAGAGCTTGATCCAAGTCGCCTTCAGTTCGGTGTACTTGTCGAAGGCATGCAGCGACTTGTCGCGGCCGTTACCGGACTGCTTGAAGCCACCAAAGGGCGCCGTCATGTCGCCACCGTCATACTGGTTGACCCAGACACTGCCCGCGCGCAGGGTACGCGCCGCACGGTGCGCCTTGGACAGGTCGCTGGTCCAGACCGCCGCCGCCAGACCGTAGATGGTGTCATTGGCGATCTGCATGGCTTCGTCGAAGCTGTTGAAACCGATAACCGACAGTACCGGTCCGAAGATTTCCTCGCGGGCAATGCGCATGCTGTTGGTCACGCCATCAAACACGGTGGGTTCGACAAACAGGCCGCCGGTTTCTTCCATCACCCGCTTGCCGCCGAGCTTGAGGGTCGCTCCGTCGGCGTGGCCGGCGTCGATGTAACGCAGCACAGTTTCGATCTGGGTGGTATCGACCAGCGCGCCAACGCTGGTGTTCGGGTCCAGCGGATGGCCCGGTGCCCAGCTGCGCTTCAGCGCCTCGACCACCTTGGCGACAAACGCCTCGCGAATCGACTCTTCCACCAGCAAGCGCGAGCCGGCGGTACAGACCTCGCCCTGGTTGTAGGCGATGGCGCTGGCAGCGGCTTCAGCCGCGGCATCCAGATCCGGCGCATCGGCGAACACCACGTTCGGGCTCTTGCCGCCGGCCTCCAGCCAGACACGCTTCATGTTCGACTCGCCGGCGTAGATCATCAGTTGCTTGGCAACGCGAGTGGAGCCGGTGAACACCAGGGTATCGACGTCCATGTGCAGCGCCAGCGCCTTGCCAACGGTGTGGCCGTAGCCGGGCAACACGTTCAGCACGCCCGCCGGGATACCCGCTTCCACCGCCAGCGCAGCGACACGAATCGCAGTCAGCGGGGACTTCTCCGACGGTTTGAGTACCACCGAGTTACCGGTTGCCAGTGCCGGGCCCAGCTTCCAGCTGGCCATCAGCAGCGGGAAGTTCCACGGCACGATGGCCGCAACCACACCGACCGGCTCGCGGGTCACCAGACCCAGCTCGTCGTGGGCGGTCGGCGCGACTTCGTCATACACCTTGTCGATTGCCTCGGCGCTCCAGCGTATCGAGCGCGCTGCACCGGTAATATCCACCGCCAACGAATCGCCGATTGGCTTGCCCATGTCGAGAGTTTCCAGCAATGCCAGCTCTTCGCGGTGCTGTTCGATCAGGTCAGCAAAGCGCTGCATGATGCGCTTGCGCTGCACCGGCGACTTGCGCGACCAGACACCGCTGTCGAACACCGCACGCGCGTTGGCGACCGCCTGGTCGGCATCAGCCTGATCGCAGCTGGCGATCTGCGCCAGCACGCGACCGTCGATCGGCGATACGCAGTCGAAGGTTTCACCGCTGATCGCCGGCTGGTATTGGCCAGCCACAAACGCCTGTCCCTGAATCTGCAGCGCGGCCGCGCGCTGCTCCCAGTCCTGCCGACTGACTGCCTTGGTCATGTTCTGCTCCTCGCTGCCATTGCGCTGAAGGGAATTGAAATCCCGGCAACAGTAATTCAGCCCACGGGGATAATTCAATATTTTTGACAAATCATAGAAAAAGAACCGCTCTGTTTCGCTAAACGCCACTTTGACGTTTGTTATTTTTGACATAGACTTTCCCTCATCAGCGCCACCGCCCACCCACCCCGACGATGACATTGCAGTTCGTCTCTTCCGCCACGCAATCAGGAACGCGCCATGACCAGCTTGCAGCACCCGAATCCCGCCCAGGACCTCAGCCTCGACCCGTTCTGGATGCCCTTTACCGCCAACCGCCAGTACAAGGCTCGCCCGCGTCTGCTAACCAGCGCGCAGGGTGTGTTCTACACCGATGCCGACGGGCGACAGGTACTAGATGGCACCTCCGGGCTCTGGTGCTGCAATGCGGGTCATGGTCGCCGCGAGATTTCCGAAGCCGTCAGCCGTCAGATTCAGCAGATGGACTTTGCCCCAACGTTCCAGATGGGCCACCCGCTGCCGTTCCAGTTGGCCGAGCGTCTGAGCGAACTGGCTCCAGCCGGCCTGAACCGGGTGTTCTTCACCAACTCGGGCTCCGAGTCGGTCGATACCGCACTGAAAATCGCACTCGGTTACCAGCGCGCCATCGGCCAAGGTACCCGCACCCGGCTGATCGGTCGTGAGCTGGGTTATCACGGCGTCGGTTTCGGCGGCGTATCGGTCGGCGGCATGGCTAACAACCGCAAGGCATTTATCCCGCAGCTGCCCGGTGTAGATCACCTGCCACATACCCTGGACCTTGAGCGCAACGCCTTCACCAAAGGCTTGCCTGCCTTCGGCGTCGAACGCGCCGAGGCGCTGGAAGCACTGGTTGCCCTGCACGGTGCCGAGAACATTGCCGCCGTCATCGTCGAGCCGATGTCTGGCTCCGCGGGCGTGATCCTGCCGCCACAGGGTTACCTACAGCGGCTGCGCGAGATCACCAGCAAGCACGGTATCCTGCTGATCTTCGACGAGGTCATCACCGGATACGGCCGCGTTGGCGCACCGTTCGCCTCGCAACGCTGGGGCGTCACCCCGGACATCATCACTACCGCCAAGGGGCTGACTAACGGGGCTATTCCGATGGGCGCAGTGTTCGTTGCCCAGCATATTCACGACGCCTTCATGCAAGGTCCGAAGGGGCTGATCGAGTTCTTCCACGGTTACACCTATTCCGGCCATCCGGTGGCCGCTGCGGCCGCGCTGGCGACCCTCGACATCTACGCCAACGAGCAATTGCTGACCCGCGCTGCTGAGCTGGAAGACTACTGGGCCGACGCGCTGCACCGCTTGCGCGACCTGCCGAACGTGATCGACATTCGCAATACTGGCCTGGTCGGCGCCGTACATCTGGCCAGCCGTCCGGACGCCCCCGGCGCCCGCGGCTACGAGGTGTTCGATGGCTGTTTCTGGGAAGGCGCAATGGTGCGCTGCAGCGGCGATATCATCGCCATGTCGCCGCCACTGACCGTGGAAAAAGCCGAGCTGGATCGGCTGATTGATACCCTCGCCACCGTCATCCGTCGCACCACCTGACTTTGCCCGGCTGCCGTCGGGAGCGACGGCAGCCACCTCCTGACAGGAAACCATCATGAGCATTTCCAGCATTGTTGATTTCGCCAGCGCCGACACCCCGGCTGAACACTATCGCCCTGACGCCGCCAAAATCATCAGCGGCGATCCGGCGCAGAACGTGCGCAATCACTACAGCAGCCCGGACGGGCGATTCAGCACCGGCGTATGGGAAGCAGAACCCGGCCACTGGACCGTCAGCTACAGCGAACACGAGTACTGTGAAATTCTCGAAGGTGAGTCGGTACTGCACGACGCCGACGGAAACAGTCGGGTGCTGCGCACCGGCGACCGCTTTGTCATCCCGGCCGGTTTCAGCGGCAGCTGGGAGGTACGCGAGCGCACCCGCAAGGTCTATGTGATCTACGAACCGGCCAGGTGATCCGCGCCCCGCATGGTTGACGTACCGCCCCCCAAGACCTAGGTTGAGGGGGCAGTACGAACATTGCTGGAGCACTCAGTGACGCGATCCATCCTCATTTGTTGCCTGCTATCGCTGACACTGACAGCGACTCGCGCTGGTGCGCAGGAGACAGCGCCGCTGGAATTTGCACTGGCCGACTTCCCTCCCTACTTCCAGCTCGATGGTAAGGGAGAGCCAAGCGGCCCGGTGCTTGATCTGACCGCCGCCCTGTTTGCCGAGGCTGAGTTGCCCTATTCCATTCGGGCCTACCCAGCAGCACGGTTATACAATCGTCTACAGCAGGGACAGACCAGTGTTTCCATGGCAGGCGACGGCCATCCGGGCATGCTGGCAGGCGCGCTGCAGGGCAACACGCCCATCTTCAACCTTGCCCTGAATGTGTACCGCAAGCCACAGCAGCCTCCCATACACTCAGTTGCCGACCTCGCTGGCAACAGCGTAATTCTGATGGGGGCCTACAGCTACGGTGCCCTTGGACAACAACTGCGGGCACCCGGCGCAAGCGTCAGGGTCGCTCCTGCCAACAGCCATGCCTCTGCCTTGCAGATGCTGCTGCACGACCGCGCCCATTATCTGCTCAACTACGCCGATCCGATGCGCGGATTGCTCAGCGGGCTACCGTTAAACAGCGTTGTGAGTGACCCGCTGTTGCGTATGGATGTCTACCTCTTTGTATCCCGTGCCCACCCTGACGCAGAAGCGCTACGCGACCGGCTGGACACCGCACTGCGCGCGCTGGAGGAACGGGGTGAAGTGCAGCGTATTCTGGACGCGGCAGACTACAACCAGTGAATGTCTGCCCCCTCTGATTACAAAAACACATTGGTCTAAACGTGACCAGCCGGTTACATTTCTCGTCAGCACTGACATCGAAACCAACAATCCAATCGTCCCTCTGATCGGGTAGCGGCCAGCTTGGCCCCCTTGCCACCCGATCCTGCTCCCGCGGGGGAGCCAGGACACAGCCAGGAGTCCAGTCTGATGTCGCGTTTACCGGTCATTGTCGGCTTCGGCGGCTACAACGCCGCCGGCCGCAGCTCTTTCCACCACGGTTTTCGGCGCATGGTGATCGAGTCCCTGCCCGTGGCCGATCGGCAGGAAACCCTAGCGGGTCTGGCCGTTTTGATGAAGCTGGTGAGCGTCGAGAACGACCAGTACCTGGATGCCGACGGCCAGCCGCTGAGTGCAGCCGACATCGAGCAGCGCTTCGGCCAGCAGATCCTCGACAGCACCCTGGTGCGCCGCATCGAGAAACGCTACCTGGACGTCGACGCCGCCCATTGGCAAAAGAATCTGACCGTTACCGGCGAGGCCGGCAAGCCGTTCTCCTTCATCACCCTGAGCAAACAGTTGCCAGAGCCGCTGCCGAGCGACTGGGTGGTTGAACCGCTGAACGACACCGAAGTCATGGTCACCGTATACGATGGCTGCGACCTCAAGATCGACAGTTTCCGTGCCCTGCCGGTCAAATCTGCCGGCCAGCTGCCCAGTGGCCTGGAGCCCGGCGAACTGTATGCCTCGCGCTTCCACCCGCGCGGCCTGCAACTGACCATCGTTTCCGCTACCGACGCCCTGCGCTCGGTCGGCATCGACTGGCAAACCATTGCCAACAGCGTCGAGCCCGATGAGGTCGCGGTATTTGCCAGCAGCGCCATGAGCCAACTCGACGAGAACAGCTTCGGCGGGCTGATGCAGTCACGCCTGAAGGGCAGCCGGGTCAGCGCCAAGCAGCTGGCACTCGGTCTGAACAGCATGCCGGCGGATTTCATCAACGCCTACATTCTCGGCAGTGTCGGCACCACCGGCGCAATCACCGGTGCCTGCGCCAGCTTCCTCTACAACCTGCAAAAAGGCAGCGACATGATCACCAGCGGCCGCGCCCGCGTGGTGCTGGTCGGTAACGGGGAAGCACCGATTACCCAGGAATGTCTCGAGGGCTACGGCGCCATGGGCGCGCTGGCCACCGAAGACGGCCTGCGCCAGGTCGGTGGCAGCGACGAAGTCGATTTCCGCCGCGCCAGCCGCCCGTTCAGCGAGAACTGCGGCTTCACGCTGGCCGAGTCCGGTCAGTTCTTCGTGCTGATGGACGACGCTCTGGCAATGGAACTCGGCGCTGACATCCACGGCGCCGTGCCGGATGTCTTTATCAACGCTGATGGTTTCAAAAAATCCATTTCCGCTCCCGGCCCCGGCAACTATCTGACCATGGCCAAAGCCGTACATGCCGCCATGCAGATCGTCGGTCCGGAAGCGGTCCGCCAGCGCAGCTTTATTCACGCGCACGGCTCCAGCACACCCGCCAACCGCGTCACCGAGTCCGAGATTCTCGACCGCGTGGCTGCGGCATTCGATATCAGCAGTTGGCCCATCGCCGCGGTGAAAGCCTACGTTGGGCACTCGCTGGCCAGTGCCAGTGCCGACCAACTGGCCGCAACCCTCGGTAGCTTCAAATACCAGATCATTCCCGGAATCAAGACTATCGATCAGGTCGCCGCTGATGTGCACCAGCAGCGCCTGCTGATCAGCACCCGCGATATCGATCGCAGCCAGCTGCCGCTTGAAGTCGCGTTCATCAACTCCAAGGGTTTTGGCGGCAACAACGCCAGCGCTGTGGTGATTGCGCCAACGGTGGTCGAGCGCATGCTGAAGAAGCGCTATGGCGTGGCGGCATTCGAGGCCTGGCAGCAGCGCCGCGAACAGACTCGGGCCGCCGCCGAGGCCTACAACCAGCGCGCGCTCAAGGGCCAGCTGGACATCATCTACAACTTCGGTCAGAACATGATCGACGAGTCGGCGATCAAGATCAGCGACGCGCAGATCCAGGTGCCAGGCTTCAGCAAGGCGCTGACCTTCCGCACCGATGAGCGCTTCAAGGACATGCTCGACTGATTGACCCAAGGGGCACGGCCAGCCGTGCCCCGCTCCCGCCTCAGGCCACCTCGGCCAGTTTTGCCAGCCACCCGGCTTGCTCGGCTTCACTCAGCAGACTCGCCGTAATGCTGTTGCGCGCCAGCGCGATTGCTTGCTCACGGGTCATATTCAGCGCGTCACGCACCGCAACAAAGTTGGCCAGCAGATAACCGCCGAAATAGGCTGGGTCGTCCGAGTTGATGGTGACCTTCACACCCTGTTCCAGTAGCTGCAGGATGTTGTGCTCACCCATGTCACTGAACACCTTCAAACGGGTATTGGACAGCGGACAGACGGTCAGCGGCATCTGCTCGGCGACCAGCCGTTGCACCAGTTCCGGGCTTTCGACACAACGCACTCCGTGGTCAATGCGCACCACCTTGAGCAGGTCGAGCGCCTGCTCGATATAGTCGGCCGGCCCCTCTTCGCCCGCATGGGCCACGCAAGCCAGCCCGGCCTCCCGGGCGATGGCAAACACCCGCTCGAACTTGTCTGGCGGATTGCCCTGCTCGGAGCTGTCCAGCCCGACGGCGACGAAATGCTCGCGCAGCGGCATGGCTTCCTGCAACGTGTCGATAGCATCCTCCTCGCTCAGATGGCGCAGAAAGCTGAGGATTAGCCGGGAGCTGATACCCAGTTGCCGCTCGCCATCGGCCAGTGCCCGGGAAATACCGGCCAGCTGCAGCGCAATGGGGATGCCACGCACGGTATGGGTCTGCGGATCAAAGAACGGTTCTACATGCACCACACCGTCGGCGGCACAGCGCTGCAAATACGCCCAGGTCAGGTCGTAGAAGTCCTGCTCGGTGCGCAGGGCATCAGCGCCCTGGTAGTAAAGATCGAGAAAGTCCTGCAGGTTGCCGAACTCATAGGCGCCGCGCAGCGCCTCCACATCGGCGTAGGGCAAGGTAATGCCGTTGCGCTCGGCCAGCGCGAACATCAGCTCGGGCTCAAGGCTACCCTCAAGGTGCATGTGCAGCTCGGCCTTGGGCAAGGCTCGAAGAAAGTCGGTATCGGGAAAAGACATGGGCAACTCCTGGAATCCTGCTGCACGAACGTGCAGTTCATGCAGCAAAGGATATGCCAAGGACGGGTTTGCTGTCCTCACATAAGGCGCTTCGCAGACACCCGCGCGACACAGTAGGGAATGACACCATGGAAATTAACCAAGTGCTCAAATGCTTGAGTGTGCACCCGGGGTTCGTCCCGTTTACGCGGGCGAGTAGCGCAGGGTTGACGGGAAAAAGAGTCATAGGATGTCTGAGGCTCGAAGAGCCGAGTTTTATGACTCCCCGTCAGCCCGAGCAACGCAGCGAACCCGAAGGGCCGCGTAGCCGGGTGCCCGGGGGGATCGCCAAGGGGGGCTGGGCAAGCAGCCTCCCCTTGGCTCGCCGTGAAAGGCGAAAAGCGGATTCGACACCAGCACAATGCGGGAAACAGCTAACCGATATTCACCGCTCCGCAACCAACCGACCGCTTACTTACGAGCCCGAATCGCCGCCATAAACGCAGCCATCTCGGCATCCCGATCGGCAGCAACCTGCTGCACGTTGGGGTTCTGCGCCAGCAGTTCCAGCAACGCTGCGCCCTGCGGCAACTCGGCCTTGAGGTCAAGATCAAACAGCTTCTGGGCAACGGTGCAGGCCAAGTCAAAGCTGTAGAGGAAAAACAGGTCGGCGATGGTCATCTCGCTGCCCGCCACATAGGGCGCGAAGCGAGCATGACGTGCCAGGGTGGCAACCCCGGCCAGCAATTCGCCTCGCGCCTTGTCCTTGATCGCCTGATCAACTTTGCCGCCAAAGAACACTTCCATAAAGCAGGAGCGCGCTGGCAACTCGATGTAAAGTTCGATTTCCTTGGTCAGGGCACGCACCACACCTCGCTCGTAGGGATCGCTCGGCAGCAGTGGCTTGCCACCCTGGGTTTCCTCGATGTATTCGAGGATGACATTGGTTTCGTTGAGAAAGCCCTTGTCGGTCTCCAGCACCGGCACCTTGCCGCGCGGGCTGATCGCCAGAAACTCCGGATCCTGACTGCCGTGCACGTGATTGATTTCGAACTCGACACCCTTTTCCAGCAGCGCCAGCTTGGCCATGTTGAAGTAGTTGCTGGCCGCAAAGCCGTGTAGTCTGATCATCCTGTTGTTCTCCATTGTAGGGCGGATGGGGGAAGTGCCCGGCGACACCATGACGCGGTCTGTTTTGTAACCGCTCGGGCGATAATTCACCAGTGTCATCAGGCATCTGAATGCGCCGCCAACGACACCCGGCTAGACTGATTGCAAACCCGAAAAGAGGCTCTCGCAATGCTGACACCCGACGAAATCATCGAAATCAACCTGCTCAGCCAGTTCAACCTGTCCAACTCGCAGGAAGGACTCAAGATTCACAGCCACGATGCCGAGCCAGCAACAGTAGCAGCTGCTGAACGGCTGTTCAGCAAAGGCCTGATTACCCGGAACGATGGAGGCTATCTCACCAGCCTCGGCCTGGACGCAGCCGAGCACAGCCAAACGCTGCTGACCATATTGCGTACTGCGGAGTCCTGACCAGCCACATGCAGTCCCACGGCGAGATCCAGCCACGCATCGAAGAGGGAATCGATCGAAAGGCATTGAATACCCTGCGCAAGCGCTTCATGGCCGTCAACGCCACGCGCCTGCGCCGGGTTCTGCAGACACTGCCAACCCGGCAATACAATGTTCTGCAGTTGGTCCCGCTGTTGTTCGACGTCAATTATCCGCTACTACCGGGCTTTGTCTCCCGGGAAACCCCCTGCGGACTGGCCAGTTTCGAACCGGAAACCGCCAGTCTGCAAATCGCCCAGAATCTGACCCGCAGCTTTCAGTACCGTCGCCACCCCGCTGGCTTCACGCCGCAGATTCAGGCCCTGTACCTGATGGGCAGCGGTGGCACCATCGGCCAATCCGACCAGAGCGACCTGGACATCTGGGTCTGTCACACCCCGGACCTCTCCGCCACCCAGCGCGACGAGCTGAGCCGCAAGTGCCAGGCGATCAGCGACTGGGCCGCCAGCCAGAACTGCGAAGCCCATTTCCACCTGGTCGACCCCATCAGCTTCGCTCAGGGAGCGCGCGACAACGCGCTCGGCATCGAGGACTGCGGCAGCACCCAGCACTACCTGCTGCTGGATGAGTTTTACCGTACTGCCATTCTGCTCGGCGGCCGCTTCCCGCTCTGGTGGCTGGTACCGGTGTACGAGGAAGCGCGCTACGCCCACTACACCGAACAACTGATCACCAAACGGTTCATCAGGACCGCCGACAGTCTGGACTTCGGCCACGTCGCCAACATCCCCGCCGGCGAGTTTGTCGGCGCGGGCCTGTGGCAACTGTTCAAGGGTATCGACTCACCCTATAAATCGGTGCTGAAACTGCTGCTGACTGAGGTCTACTCCAGCGAGCACCCACAGGTCCGCTGCCTCAGCCTGGATTTCAAGCAGGCCATCTTTGCCGGTCAGCTCGATGAAGACGAACTGGACCCGTACGTCATGCTCTACCGTCGACTCGAGCGCTACCTGCTTGAGCGCGGCGAGTCCGAGCGTCTGGAACTGGTCCGACGCTGCCTCTACATCAAGGCCAATGTGCGCCTCAGCCGACGCAGCGGCATGATGGACTGGAAACGCAATATCATGGAAAAGCTGGTGCGCGAGTGGCACTGGGGGCCGCGTCAGCTGCAACAGATGGACGATCGCACCCAATGGCGCATTCGAGAGGTCAGCGCCGAGCGGCGCCAACTGGTCAATGAGCTGACCCACAGCTATCGATTACTGTCCCAGTTCGGCCGCAGTCAGGACGTGATCAACCAAGTCAGTGCCCGCGACCTGTCACTGCTGGGCCGTCGCCTGTACGCCGCCTTCGAGCGCAAGGCGGGCAAGATCGAATTCATCAATCCGGGCATCAGCCCGGACCTCAGCGAGCCGGTACTGACCATTACCCAGAGCCTGTCGGCTGACGAAGGGGAGCCCTACTGGAGCCTCTACCGCGGCACGCTGAATGCGCAGGAGCTGGCCGATCATCTGCCACTGAAGCGCTCGCGTCAGCTACTTGAGCTGCTGGCCTGGGGGCAGCGCAACGGCGTCATCGACGCCGCCACCCGCTTTGCCCTGCACCCGGGCGACAGTGCCCTGACCGAGTATGAACTCAACAGTCTGGTGCAGTGTTTGCGCCAGCAGTTTCCGCTGCCGCTGCCGGCGCTGACCGAAACCGCACTATCGCGCGCCAGCGAGCCCTGCAAGGTGCTGCTGCTGGTCAACATCGGTCTCGATCCGCTACCCGGCAACAGCCAGAAGAATCTGCACCTGATCAGCAGCCACACCGACGCGTTGGGCTACTCCGGCATGCGCGACAACCTGATTCTGAGCATCGATCAGGTCACCCTGAACAGCTGGAACGAACTGCTGGTGCACCAGTACAGCGGCGAGGAAGCCTGCATGCAGGCCCTGCAGGATTACCTCACCAGCGGCCGCGAACACCAGCGCCTGCCGGAACTGGAGGTGCGCTGTTTCTGCCGCAACCGCGCCAGCGCCATCGCCGAGCGGGTCGAGCAGCTGTTTCGCGACGCCTCGGCTCACCTGCTGTCCAGCCCGCCAGAGCGCTTCCTGCTGCAGCTGCAGAACAGCTATCGCGCTCTGGAATGGCAGGACGAACAGATCAGCATGCAGATACTCGCCGACCGCGATCAATTGCTGCGCTACCTCGGCAAGCCACAGCCGCGCTACAGCAAGCTGGCACTCGACAACTACGCACTGCAGGGCCAGGATCTGGCGCTGATCCTGCCGCAGGACCAGCCCGGCCGAATCCAGCTGTTCTATCGTCTGAAGCCCCAGTGGCAGGCAGAAATCAGCCTGCTGGATGAACGCGGCGCCCTGTGGAGCACGCGGCAAAGCTACCGCGATGAGCAAACGCTGTTGCTGCCCCTGTTGCGCTTTCTGCAGAGCATCCGCTTGCGCCGCCAGGCCAATCAGCCGCTGGACAGCAGCGTCAATGAGGATGACCTGCTGGTCTACGCGATTCTGCCGGCACTCGACGGGAACCCACTGCGTATCGAGCAACGGCCATTACCGCGCGGCGGGATGGACCCCGACATCTACGCGGTGCAGGCCATCGCCGAACCCGGTGGACGCCGCGGTCCACGGGTTACCATCTTCTGTGATCACCGCGAATTTTCCGAACTGGAGTATGGCGAGCGGCTGTTCAGGGAGGTGGCGCAGCACATCCTCAGCCGCCGCCGCAACCGTGAGGCCTATCCCTGCTACATCACCGACCTGGACCTCTCCGCCGTCGACCCAGGTGGACGCATGCAAACGGTGCAGTACCTGCGCTATCGGCAGCAGCTGGAAACAGCACTGAACAACGCCATGCAAGCGCTCAGCTGAAGCAGTCAGCGCGCCGTATAGGCAATATTGCGCTCGATCCGGCGCTGCCGGGCAGCGTCGATGATCTCGCACTGACGGCTGTCTGACGCCTTGCCCCACTCCAGAATTTCATCGAGCAACCGACCGCAGCCCATGCACAGATCCCCATCCAGGCAACACTTGCGCACACAGGGCGAAGGCTGACGACCGCGGTCGCTCACAACGACTCCGCGTCAATATCCAATTCGACTTCTTCGCCGCTGATGTCTTCCAGTATCGCGGCCAGCACCTCGCCCAGCGTGCCTTCACCGCTGTCATGCAGCCAGCCACGCTCGGGATCGAAGTTGAAGTGCAGAGTGCGGTCCGGGGTCGCCAGCCAGAGTTCGCGGGACGCCGGCTGACGACCGACCACCAGCCGCTGCCCCTCCGGCAGCATCAGTACCAGCGAGCCGTCGATGTGCTCCATTTCCAGATCCAGATCACCGCCGTCGAGTGCATGCTCGATCAGGTCCTGCACCTGATCAACGGCCTGGTGAAATGTCGCTTCGCTCATGTCCTGCATTGTCTTTCTCTCGTCTGGCTCAGGCGTCTGTGCGCCGTTTTCCGCCCACCGGGCCGCTGGCTGATGCGCCGGACCGGGTGGCTGGGTATACTGCCGGGTATTCTACCTGTAAGGATTTCAACATGAAGCCATTAGCTGCGGCCCTGTTTACGTTGCTGGTTCTCACCGGTTGCGGTCAGAAAGGCCCTCTCTATCTGCCCGAGGACACTGGCGCCAGCTCTGCGGCGCACACCGAGACCACCGAGCAATCGACCGAGAAGTGATGCACCCATGACCGCGTTTGAATACCGCAACGGCGAACTCTACGCTGAAGGCGTCGCCCTGTCCGCTATTGCCGCGCAATACGACACTCCCTGTTTTGTTTACTCGCGTGCGGCCATCGAGCAGGCCTATGGCGCCTGGGACAGTGCGCTGGACGGCATCCCCCATCTGGTCTGCTTCGCAGTCAAGGCCAACTCCAACCTCGGCGTGCTGAACCTGCTGGCCCGCCGCGGCGCCGGTTTCGATATCGTCTCCGGCGGTGAGCTGGAGCGTGTGCTGGCGGCCGGTGGCGAACCGTCGCGCATCGTCTTCTCCGGGCTGGGCAAAACTGCAGCCGAAATGCGCCGAGCACTGGAAGTGGGCATTCACTGCTTCAACGTCGAATCGGCCGCCGAGCTGGAACGTCTGCAGCAGGTCGCTGCGGAGCTGGACGTCAAGGCCCCGATCTCGCTGCGGGTCAACCCGGATGTGGACGCCAAGACCCACCCGTATATCTCGACCGGTCTGAAAGAAAACAAGTTCGGTATCGACATCGCCCAGGCACTGGCCGTCTACCGCCGCGCCGCCGAGCTGAGCCACATCGACATCTGCGGTGTCGACTGCCATATCGGTTCGCAGCTGACCGACGACACGCCGTTTATCGACGCCCTGCAGCGCCTGCTGCAACTGATCGACAGTCTGGCTGCCGAAGGCATCACCATTCGCCACCTCGACCTGGGCGGCGGGCTGGGTGTGACCTACCGTGACGAAGTACCGCCGAGCCCCGGTGCCTACCTGGCCAAGGTGCGCGAAGCGCTGGCCGATCGTGACCTGACGCTGCTGGTCGAACCCGGCCGCTCCATTGTCGCCAACGCCGGCGTGCTGCTGACCCGCGTCAACCTGCTGAAGCCGACCGAGCACAAGAACTTCGCCATTATCGATAGCGCCATGAACGATCTGATCCGCCCGGCCCTGTACAGCGCCTGGATGGGCATCGACCCGGTCAAGCCACGCAGCGACGTTGCCGTGCAAACCTGGGACCTGGTCGGTCCGATCTGCGAGACCGGCGACTTCCTCGGCAAGGACCGTGAACTGGCGCTGGCCGAAGGCGATCTGCTGGCCGTGCGTTCAGCCGGTGCCTACGGTTTTGTCATGAGCTCAAACTACAACACCCGTCCGCGCGCGGCTGAAGTGCTGGTCGACGGAGAAGTCACCCATCTGGTCCGTCGCCGCGAAACCGTCAGCGAACTGCTGGCGGGCGAATCCCTGCTGCCCGAGGCCTGAGATGCTGCTGCGATTCACCAAGATGCACGGGCTGGGCAACGACTTCATGGTCATCGACCTGGTCACCCAGCACGCCCAGCTGTCAGCAAAGCAGATCCGCCAGTGGGGCGACCGTCATACCGGCGTCGGCTTTGACCAGTTGCTGCTGGTCGAGCCGCCGAGCACACCCGATGCCGACTTCCGCTACCGCATCTTCAATGCTGACGGCAGCGAAGTCGAACAGTGCGGCAACGGCGCGCGCTGCTTTGCCCGCTTCGTGCAGGACAAGCGCCTGACGGCCAAAAAGACCATCCATGTGGAAACCGCTGGTGGTCCGATCGTCCTCAAGGTGAACCGCGACAAGCAGGTCACCGTCGACATGGGCGCACCGCGCTTTATCCCGGCGGAGATTCCTTTCGAGGCTGACGCAGAGGCCTGCGAGTATCGCCTTGAGGTTGGTGGTGAAACCCTGCAGGTCGCTGCGGTCTCCATGGGCAACCCACATTGCGTTACCCTCGTGTCGGACGTACGCGACGGCACGCTGGAGCGCCTCGGCGCCCTGATCGAGGCCCACCCGCGCTTCCCGCGCAAGGTCAACGCTGGCTTTATGCAGGTGGTTGACCGCCAGCACGCACGCTTGCGGGTGTACGAGCGCGGGGTCGGTGAAACCCAGGCTTGCGGCACCGGCGCCTGCGCTGCTGCCGTTGCCGGCATCCGCCTCGGCCTGCTCGACTCGCCAGTGCAGATCGACCTGCCCGGCGGCCGCCTGCAGATCGAGTGGGCAGGCCCCGGCCAACCGGTGCTGATGACCGGCCCCGCCACCCGAGTTTACGAGGGACAGATCCGCGTATGAGCGAACAGCAAACACCGCAACCGGAACAGCTCGACGCCGAGCAGGTCACCGACTTCCTGCGCCGCCACCCGGCCTTCTTCGTCGAGCATGACGAGCTGCTGGCCGACCTGATCATTCCCCATGCAGCAGGCCAAGCGGTGTCGCTGGTGGAGCGTCAGGTCAAACTGCTGCGCGAGCGCAACATCGACGTGCGTCATCGGCTCAACCAGTTGATGGACACCGCCCGCGAGAACGACCGACTGTTCGACAAGAGCCGTCGACTGATTCTCGGCATGCTGGAAGCGCAGAGTCTGGATCAGGTGATTGCCACGCTGGAGGACAGCCTGCGCACCGACTTTCAGGTGCCCTACGTCAGCCTGATCCTGTTTACCGAGGCCGATCGCTACAGCAACGCCCACTGCGTCACCCATGCCGCCGCCAAAGAAGCCATCGGCCACCTGCTGGACAGTGACAAGCCGCTGGCCGGCGCGCTGCGTCCGGCAGAGCTGAGTTTCCTGTTCGCCGAGTCCGGCGAAAAGGTGGCCTCCACTGCGCTGGCACCCATACGCTATCAGGGCCTGCATGGCGTGCTGGCCCTCGGCAGCGAAGACGCCCAGCAGTACCGCAGCGCTACCGGCACCCTGTTCCTTGGCTACGTCGCCGACGCGCTCGCCCGCGTGCTGTTGCGCCAACGCCCGCTGGCCGATGAAAACCACGCCTGAACAGGCCGGCATCGCCGACCCTGACATCAGCGCGTTTCTCGATCACCTGCGCGTGGAGCGCAGGCTGTCACCGCGAACACTGGAAGCCTACCGCCACGACCTGCTCAGTCTTGAGCAGCATCGTTGTGAGCGCGGGCTGCCCGGCTGGGACCAGCTGGACACCCAACACCTGCGGCAGTTCATCGCCAGCCAGCATCAGCACGGGCTGGCGCCACGCAGCCTGCAGCGCCTGCTCAGTGCCATTCGCAGCTTTTACTGTTTTCTCCAACGCGAAGGCCGCAGCCGCCAGAACCCGGCGCAGGATCTGCGCGCGCCCAAGGCGCCGCGCACCCTGCCGCGCACCCTCGACGCCGACCTGACCGCACAGCTGCTCGACAACAACGGCGAAGACGACTGGCTAGGGCGCCGCGACCAAGCCATGCTCGAGCTATTCTACTCATCGGGTCTGCGGCTGTCGGAACTGGCCGGTCTGGACATGGCCGACCTCGACCTGCCGCAAGGCGAGGTGCGGGTCACCGGCAAGGGCAACAAGACCCGTGTGCTGCCGGTTGGCCGCATGGCGCGACGCGCCCTGCAGGACTGGTTCAGCGTGCGTCCGGCAGGCGAAGGAGCGCAGCAACCGGTGTTTGTCAGCCAACGCGGCAGCGCTCTGACCCCGCGCGCTATTCAACTGCGCTTGCGCCGTCACGGCATCGAGCGAATCGGCCAGCACCTGCACCCGCACATGCTGCGCCACTCCTTCGCCAGCCACATGCTCGAATCCTCCGGTGACCTGCGTGCAGTGCAAGAGCTGCTCGGCCATGCCGACATCAGCACCACGCAGATCTATACCCATCTTGATTTTCAACACCTGGCACAGGTGTATGATCAGGCCCATCCCAGAGCCAAACGCAAGGCAGAAAAATGATTCAACTGGTGACCTTTGACCTCGACAACACCCTGTGGGAAACCGAATCGGTCGTCGCCAACGCCGAACGGATACTGGCTGAGTGGCTGTCCCGGCACGCGCCAGAGTACACCGCCGCGCGGGAAAAGGACGCGCGCAAGGCACTGCTGACAGAGGTACTCGAAGGCGACCCCGAACTGCGTCATCGGGTGACCCCATTGCGCATTGCGGTGCTGGAGCTGGGCCTGCGCAAGGCCGGTTACCCGGCCGACGACGCCCGTCGTCTGGCGCTGGCCGGGTTTGAGGTGTTCATCGACGCACGGCACCGGCTGGAGTACTTCCCCCATACCGAGCTGGTGCTCGAACTGCTGTCGCGCCAGTACCAGCTGGCGTGTATTTCCAACGGCAACGCTGACGTGCGCCGGCTTGGGCTGGATCGTTACTTCAGCATTATTATCTCGGCAGACGAAGTGGGCCTGAGCAAGCCGCATCCGGCGCCCTTTGTCACCGCACTGGAACGAGCTGGCGTCGAGCCGCAGCAAGCGGTCCATATTGGCGATCATCCGGGGGATGACATTCAGGGGGCGCTGGATGTGGGCATGCATACCCTGTGGTTCAACCCACAGGGTAGTGCCTGGTCGGGCCAGCAACGGGCCCACGGCGAAGTGCGCTGCCTGAGCGAAATCCCGCCCTGGCTCAACCGCTACCAGCGCTACGCCAAACGCTGAGCGGTCGGTACGGCAGCGTCAGATAGGACGGCTGCCGTACTTGCTCTCCGGCTTTCTCGGCGGATCAGAGACAACGTTGTCGTCAATCTGCTGGACCTTGCCGCCTCGGGCCATGAATTCTTCGATCTGGCGGGCCAGCATCTCGCGCTCACGCTCCTTGGCTTCGATCGATGCGCCTTCCAGATCCTCCGCGGTGGCAGCCGCCTTCTTGCGCGACTTGCCAGTGGAGACCGGTTTGCCGTCGTCACCATCATCGCTGTCGGCTACCACATCGTCCTGATCGTCGACCTCGGAGTCGTCCATACCGTCCAGATCGTCGTCCAGATCATCACTCATGCCTGAATCCTCACAGTGGAAAACAGGCTATATATAGTTCATCGAGGGGATTTGGCTAGTCCTGCAAAGAAATTTTTCGTCTTCAGCCCCTGCTGTAGAGGGGCCACGGGAGTTCGGCGCAAGCTCACTGCCGGTCAAGCCGGAGATTGCCCTTCAAACGCTAAAGCGCGGCCCCCTCGCTGAGGCGCGCCAACTGATCCAGATCGGTCTGCACCCCGGAGGTTTCCCGAATGCGGGTCAGAATCTCGCGCTTAAGGGCGATGAATTCCGGCTCCAGCTTCATGTCCTGATGCCGCACCTTGGGCAGCGGCACCTCGTAGACGCTGTCGATGCGGCCCGGACGCGGCGCCATCAGCACGATGCGGGTACCCAGATAGATCGCCTCCTCCACATCGTGGGTGACGAACAGGATGGTGCTCTTTTCCAGCCGATGCACATGCAGAATCAGGTCGTGCATCACCTCCCGGGTCTGCGCATCGAGCGCGCCAAAGGGCTCGTCCATCAGCAAAAAGTCCGGCCGCGGCATCAACGCGCGGGCAATCGCCACCCGCTGCTGCATGCCGCCGGACAGCTGACTGGGATAGGCCCCGGCAAAGCTTTTCAGTCCCATCAGGTTTAACAGCGCATCAGCCCGACCACTGGCCGCTTCAACGTCGGACTGGCTGTGCACCGAGTCGGCGATGACCTTGAGCTGGCGGCAGAACTTGATGTTCTCGGTGACCGTCAGCCACGGGTAGAGGCTGTAATGCTGGAAGACCATGGCGCGGTCCACACCGGGGCCGTCGACCGGCTCGCCACGCAGCAGGATGTCACCGCTGCTGTGGGTTTCCAGCCCGGCCATGATGCGCAGCAGGGTCGACTTGCCGCAGCCGGAGGCACCGACAAAGGTGATGAACTCGTTCGGCTGCACTTCGAGGTTGACGTCGCGCAGCGCCTCAATGGTCTGGTTGCGGGCTTCGAATTGCTTGCCCAGGTTGCGAATGCTGATACAGGACTGGTCCATGGGCTTACCTCTTCTGCCAGTGGAAGGCGCGACGGCCGAGCCAGCGGAACGCCTGGTCGGTCAGCAGACCGATCAGGCCGATCAGCAGGATGCCGGCGAAAATCTTGTCGGTGTGCATGTAGCGCTGGGCGCGCAGGATGGCGTAACCAAGCCCTGAGTTGGAGGCCACCAGCTCAGCGACCACCAGATAGGTCCAGGCCCAGCCACAGGTGATGCGCAGGGTATCGAGCAACGCCGGTCGGGCCGACGGCAGCACCACCAGGCGGATGACCTCGCTGCGCGAGGCGCCCATGGTCTGCGCCGCTTCAATCTGCGCCATCGGCACCCGGCGAATATCTTCTGCAGCCATCAGCACCATCTGGAAGAAGGTACCGATGAAGATGATGAGGATCTTCGAGCCCTCGCCGATCCCGACCCAGAGCATCACCAGCGGAATAAAGGCGACCGCCGGCATGTAGCGGATAAAGTCGATCAGCGGTTCCAGCGTTGCCTGCACCGGTTTGTAGGTGCCCAGATACAGACCGAGCGGCAGCGCTATCATCGCCGAAATCAGAAACCCGGCCATGACCCGGTAAACGCTGATCCAGATGTCATCCCACAGCCCGTCTTCCTGCCACCAGTTGACAACCCGCTCCAGCACTGCGCCGGGGCCGGGCATGAACAGCGGATCATTCAGCCCGAGTGCGCTATACAGCCACCAGATGAAAAAGGGCGCGGCCAGGCCGAACGCCGTCAGCAGGGCACTGGTGCGTGGCGACAGGCCGCCGCGCACGACCCACCAGCGCGAGCGGGGTTTGTGCTTGACCGCGACAGCGGGGGTATCAGGTACAGGGGCTGGTGCGTTCATACCAGTGTCTCCTTGGGCAGATCCTGCAGACGAGGTACCGGCGCTAGGCGCCAGCCGTTCTCAGGAGGATGAATACCGAGCCAGGCAGCCGGCAACGCTTCCCAGCGTGCCGGATCGACGGGCGCGGAAAACAGGCCGCCGGTGGCAGCGGGCAAGGTGCTGAACAAAATCTGCCAGGGCCGCTCGCCGCCCTGGATTCGGCCAAAGGTCAGCTCGCAACCGAGCAGATGTTCAGCGCTGCGTGCACAGTCGTGTTGCAGGTGCTCCCGCAGCGAGCGACAGCGGCCGAGGCGCACGGGGCGGTCAGCAGCGAACATAAAGTAATCACCGGCGCGCAGCAGGCAGGCCTGACGACCGGAGCCGTCGGCGCTCTGCAGCCAGAGCTCGGCGACCGGGCCGCGCGAGTCCGGCAAACGTCGCCAGATCTCCAGATAGCTGTCGTCCAGTGCGGTCTCGTGCACCTCATCACTGCTGACGAACTGCATGTTGCCAATGTCAGTGCCGCTGTCCGGATGGAAATCGATGATGCGGTGCCACTGGCAACGGCCAAGAGTGGCCTCGGTCAGGCCGGCAAAGCCCGCCTGGGCAGCGCGTTCGAACGGCAATTTCGGCGTCGGATCGGGAATCCGCAAATCCGCATGCAGATGCGCACTCTGCAGCCAGAACACCCGGGTTGTGGTGTCCTCGGTGCCGTCGGATAGACGCAGCAGCGTGCGCTGCCAGACGCCGTGATAAGCCTCGGGAACCGCTTTCATGCGTGATACTCCGGGAAGCGTTTGAGGGTACGCCAGAACGCCATGTCGTGGTTGGGCCACAGCTCGGCGCCGGTCTCACCGGCGATGCGTTTCAGCTTGCGAATGCTGTCCAGCGCCATGTCCTCGCGGTCGCGCCAGCACAGACCCGGCGCGATTTCATCATCGAGGTTTTCAGTCAAGTCGGCGGCATCACCAGTGAGGATCACCGGCGCACCGGTCGGCAGTTCGATCATCAGCGACATGTGCCCGGCGGTGTGGCCCGGCGTGTTGATCGCCCGCAGGCCGGGCAGCAAATCGTACTCATCCTGCTGCAGGCGCCAGCGCACATTGCCAGCGAAGTCGTCGGCGAAATAGGCGTTGTCGGCCGGCTCACGGGCGGCGTGCAACTCGTCTTCGTGGACATGCACTTCGGCGCCGCAGACGTCGCACAGGCCACCGGCGTGATCAAAGTGCAGGTGGCTGAGAAACACCATGTCGATGTCCTTGCAGGTCAGCCCGAGCTTTGCCAGATGGGCCTCAAGGCGCTGCTCTTCGCTCATCTGCGGCGGCCCCATGGGAAACTCCACCGGGTCGTACCAGCGCGCGCGCAGCGTTGGATCGCTCAGCTTGTTGTAGTCACAGCCGACGTCGAACAGCACCCGGCCCTGTTTGGTCTCGATCAGAAAGGCCAGAATCGGCGCCTCGATCTGTACGCCGTGGCCACGGCCGCGGGTCGAGATCGACTTGTCGTAATGGTGAGTCGCGGTCAGCAGCGGCCAGAGTTTCTGTACCTGAGTCATGCCGCCTCCCGCAGCGCGCTGAGCAGCACGGCGCTGTCACAGGTCTCGCCGAAGATGCCGCCCTCGACATTGATCATCGCCAGCGCGGCGGCGTGCAGCTCGGGATGCGCAGACGCGCAGGCGTCGCTGACGGTCAGGCAGTTGAAGCCGCGGTCGATAGCGCTGCGCAGGGTCGAGCTGACGCAGACCTCGGTGGTTACCCCGGTGATGATCAGCGTGTCGATACCGCGGCTGCGCAGGATCAGCTCCAGATCGGTGGCGGCAAAGGCGCAGTAACCGGGCTTGTCGATAACCGGCTCGCCCACCTGCGGCTGCAGCTCGTCGATCAGGTCATGGCCGTACTCGCCACGCACCAGCAGCCGACCGAGCGGGCCTGCTGCGCCAATCGGTGCGCCGCTGCGCTCGGCACGGATGCGTTTCCAGTCGGGCAGGTCGGACAAATCCGGGCGGTGCCCTTCACGGGTATGTACCACCAGCATGCCGCTGGCCCGTGCCGCTGCAAGCAGGCGCTGCTGCGCCGGAATCGGCGCACGCAGGCAGGCGATATCCAGCCCGGCCTGATCGGCGTAGCCGCCGGGGGCGCAGAAGTCACGCTGCATATCGATCAGCAGCAGCACAGTGCGTGATGGCAACAGCGGCAGCATCTCAGGCCTCCAGCTTGAATTCGTGACGCACCGCAGCGGCGATGCCGGTGGTGATGTCATCAGCCATGCGCGCGCCCTTCTCGGCCGTCGAACCCAGCGCCGAGGACAGCACACCGGACGGCGGCACCCACTCGGTGCGCGTCGGGTACATGTCGTACGGCGGAAAGTCGGCCGGCGGGTCGTTCGGGATCTTGTCGAGGCTGACCAGATGCGGCAGGTAATGCAGCATCAGCGAGGTCTCAATCACCGCAGCGTGCTCCAGCGCAAAGCCGGGAAAACCATCGGGGAAGATATCGTCCAGCGTTTCTTCCTTGCAGAAGTCCCAGTGCTCCAGGCGCATGACCTCAAGATCACAGCCGGGGCCCAGCTCGCGCAGCGCCAGCTGGATCCCCTCGGTGACAAACCAGGTGTTCTCGTAGTGCCCCAGCACCAGCACCAGGCGCTTGACGCCGTGGCGAGCGAACTCGCGCACCGCATCCTGCACCAGGGCGATCAGGGTCGCGCCGTCGAGGCTGGTGGTGCCGCAGAAATGCTGGCCGCCGCCGCACTTGGGCTGCGACTTGTAGCCGTAGGCCAGCGCCGGGGCAACGATACCACCGATCTGCGCGGCCACATCGGCGCTCAGCGCTGTCGACAGCAGCGCATCGGTGCCCAGCGGCAGGTGCGGGCCGTGCTGCTCGGTCGCGCCGCAGGGCAGAAACACCACCGCCCCCTGCTCGACCCGCTGCTGGTATTCGACCCAGCTGATCTGATCCATATAGACACTTGCCATCAGGACAATCTCCTCGTCAGTTGTGCGGGTGAACGCTCGGGCCAGCCGGCCATCACCGCCGCCAGCGTGACCATGCCGGCCCCCAGCCAGGTGCGGGGGGCGATCACCTCATCGTTGAACCAGGCCACCGACAGCACGGCGGCGATCAATTCGAATACCACCAGCACGGCAGCGCGGCTGGCCTCCAGGTGGGTCACGCCGTATTGCGCGCCCAGGGTGGCGAGCAGCAGCCAACCCACCGCAAACAGTGCGATCCACAGCCAGGTCGTCGGCGCCAGCGCCGGCATCCCCTTGGCAAACAGCAAACAGGCGGCACCGGCAAACAGGCTGCTGCCAACGAAGGCGGCGACCGTTTTGCTCAACATCGGCACCCGATCCGCCGCCCGCGTCGCCAGGTTGTTCAGGGCGAAGCCCAACCCGGCGCTCAGCGCCAGCCAGTCGATCGCAGTGAGACTGGCGAAGGTTTGCGCATTGACCCCCAGCGTCAGGCCGATACCCGCGAGCGCCAGCACCAGCGCGGCGATACGCAGCGCGGTCAGCCGCTCACGCAACAGCAGCCAGCCACCGAGCACGCCCCACACCGGCGCCAGATAGAACAGCAGCATCACCCGCACCAGATCCTCGGCCAGCGACAGCGACGACAGCAGCGCGGCATTCGCCCAACCGCCAAACAGCACAATGCCCACTAGCCCCCAGCGCTGCTGCCACCAGCCAGCGCGCTGCCAATACAGCAGCGGCAGGGCAATCAGCGCGATCAGGCCGTAACTGGCGAGCACCATGGGAAAGCCATCGATGCCCTGCCCGGCGAACCACTGCAGCGGCAGCCAACTGGTGCCCCAGAGCACCGTTGCCAGAATCAGTACCCATTCCGGACGCAGCATCAGCCACCCATCCAGGCGCCGCCGTTGGCGCCGAGCACCTGCCCGGTAAAGAAACTTGCTGCCGGCGACAGCAGGAAGCAGACCGCCGCAGCAATCTCCTCCGGCTGGCCGAGGCGCGCGGCCGGAATAGCCAGCTCCTTGGCAATCCACTCTTCGCTCATGTGCTCCAGCGAGACCATCGCGGTTTCCACCGGGCCGGGCGCCACCGCGTTGATGCGAATAGCGGGCGCAAACTCGCGCGCCAGCGCCTTGGTCATGCCGATCACTCCGGCCTTGGCGGTGCAGTAGGCAACGTAGTTTTCGCGCCCCAGCTGACCCAGCTCGGAGGCGATATTGACGATGGCCCCGCGGCCTGCGCCGTTCATGCTTTCCAGCGCGCAGCGGCAGCAGCGGTAGACGCCATCCAGATCGACCGCCATGATCCGCCGCCAGTCCTCTTCCGAGGTATCCAGAAATCCCTGCTCCTGAATGATCCCGGCGTTGTTGACCAAGCCGTGCAATGGGCCGGTGGCGGTGATGCAGGCGAACATTTCCTCCACCGCGTCCGGGTCACTGACATCCGCTTCAATCGCCACCGCCCGGCCACCGGCCGAACGAATCTGCTCAACCAGATCGGCACTGGCACCGGCCTGGCCCAGATGGTTGATCCAGACCTCGGCGCCCTGCCCCGCCAGCATCAGCGCGCAGGCGCGGCCGATGCCGGTGGCCGCACCGGTGACCAGAATGCGCTGGCCCTTCAATTCGACCTTCAGCATCAGTGCATGACCTCCCCGCGACTGACCACGATGGCCTGCCCGGTAATGGCGGCCGAGGCCGGCGCGCCGAGAAACAGAAAGGTGCCGGCCAGATCGGCCGGGGTGAGCAATTCGGGAATCGCCTGCGCGGCGAGGATGTGCTCCAGCTCCTCGGCCTCGCTGCGACCGCTGCCCTGCGCCATGTTGCGCAGAGACGCCATCGCTGCGTCGGTGCCGACCCAGCCGGGACACACCGCATTGACGCGAATGCCCTGCCCGCCCAGCTCCCAGGCCAGCGAGCGGGTCAAACCAATCACCGCGTGCTTGCTGGCAACGTAGGCGGAGAATCCGGCCACCGCACTCAGCCCCCAGATCGAGGACTGGTTGATCACACTGCTGCCCTTGCCGAGCAACGGCAGCAGGGCGCGGGTCAGCCGCAGCATCGACACCACGTTGTTATCCAGCTGGTGTTGCCAGCACCGGTTGGCGTCGGCGGCGCTATCACTTAGCGGCGTTGGCTGTTCCATGCCGGCGTTGTTGATCAACACAGCCACCTGCGGCTGACGCTGGCCCAGTTGACGGGCGTAATCGGCCACCGCCGCATCATCGTTCAGATCCAGCACCCGGCCGTGCACCTGCGTCACCGCCGAGAGCTGCTCAACGGTCGCAGCCAGCGCCGGCGCATTGCGGTCGACCAATTCCAGCCGTGCGCCCTGCGCGGCAAAGGCCCGCGCCAGCCCCAGCCCGATGCCGCTGGCGGCGCCGGTAATAACCACGGTGCGGCCCTGATAATCCAGCGTCTGCATGTTCATACCGCCGTCAGGAAGGACACACCCACCGCGCCGTAGAAGTTCTCGGCACGCTTGGGACCATCGACGAATTCGCCGTAGTCATCGCTCAACACCCGGCGCACGCGGTGGCGGTGAAAGCTGCTGAGCAGCTCGCTCATCGGCACTACTTGACGGTAGGCATCGCCGTACAGCTCTGCGTGCAGTTTGGGCAGGCGATACCAGGGCGCGACGGGTTTCTCGTGGTGGGCGTTGTGATAGGCGAAGTTGAGCAACAGCAGGTTGAGCGACGGCCAGCGCAGCGACACCACATTGCTGAAGGTGTTGAGCTGTTCATAGGCGCGGTCGCGCAGCTTGTCGGCCGGGATCTTGCCGTCCTCTTCCAGCACCGCGAAGGCGTCGTAGGTGTGCTGGTAGGCATCGGCAAAACGCAGCACGGTGACCATGATCAGCCAGGCAACGCAGTAGAGCACCAGCGCGCTAAACGACAGCCAGCCGAGCAGGGCAAACAACGCGGTACGGATCAGCAGCACCGTCAGCACCTTGCCGCGGCGAGCACGGTGTTTCTCGCTCTGGCTGATAAACGGCAGCAGCACCACATAGAAATGCATGATCAGCTCAACCGCCGGAATATAGGCCCACTCAAGCGCGAGAATCAGCTTGCGTGCCCAGCCCGGCAGACCGTTGATGAATTCCTTGCTGTCGAAGGTAATGACGTCCGCGCGGTCGACGTGATGGCGCATGTGCTTGCGCCGCAAATCCTGAAAGTCGGCGTAGCAGCCGCCGGTCATCCAGCTGAAGACCTCCCCCGCCAGCGCGTTGTGGGCTGGCTTGCTGAAAATCGTGCCGTGGGCAAATTCGTGAATGAGGTAAGCACCGATGATCATCGCGTGCGCCAGCAACAGCAGACCGCCCAGCTTGGCCAGCCAGAACGGAGTCAACAACAGACCGAGGCCGATCAGATAGCCGCCGACGCTGTAGGCGATCGCCAGACTGTTCCAGACCCGGCCATCGGCATAACGGTAAAGTGGTTTGGACGTGGACATGATTCCTCCGCAAGTCCCGATCAGGGCAGGCGCAAGCGCCTGCCCGTGGTCTTACTGGGTAAGCTCAGTGACAAAACTGGCGTCGAAGGTGTCGGCAAAATCCGGGATCGCCGGGATCTGCTTGTTCTTCAGCAACAGATCAGCGATCACCGCGCCACTGCCGTAGAACGACGTGGTTTCGCTGGACTCGACAAAGTTCTGGCCCATCTCGGCTAGCGGAATGTTGTAGACGCCTTCCATCTGTTCCATCGCCTCGGCACCACTGACACCCAGCACCTTGCCGATGATCTCGGCGCTCTCTTCCGGGTGCGCCTGCATATATTCCAGTCCCGCCTGATAACCCTTGATCATGGCGGTGATGGCTTCGGGGTTTTCCTCGATCTGCGCTTCACTGAAGGCCAGTACGTCGGTAATCAGGCCGGGAGCATCCTTGGAGGAGTAGACAACGTGGAATTTGTCGCCGCCGCCCATGGCGAGGATCTGCGACACATTCGGCTCGTAGGTCACGCCAATCGGCAGGCTGCCGGAGGCCATAGCGCTGGGAATGCCTTCAGGCGTCATGTTGACCGACTGAATGTCCTTCTCGTCCATGCCGTTGATCTGCAACGCGTAGGCCAACAGAAAATCGGACGGCGACAGCGGGTTGAAACCCACCTGCTTGCCCTTGAAGTCGGCAACGCTGGTGATGGCTTTGTCGGCAACGATGGCGTCACCGCCGTAGGAGAAGTCGATCGGCATTACAACCCGGTGCGGCAGGCCCTTGGCCACCGAACCGACCACCTGGTCGTAGGTCAGCATCGCGCCATCAACGGCGTTACCCGCCATGGCAGACGGCAGCAGCGCCGGGTCATTGAAGAACTGCAGCTCGACATCCAGACCAAACTGGTCGTACAGATCGAGTTTGTCAGCCACATAGAACGGACCGTAACCGGCCCACACAACCGTACCAATGGTCATGGCGTCGGCGGCGTGTGCGGCAACAGGAGACAGGGTGGCAGCGGCAGCCAGACTGATGCCGGCCAGGGACTTGCGGATAAAGCTGAAGCGTGGGGCGGTCATGGGTACAACTCCTACACAGTGAGAAAAGGCGCACGGGGACAACGTCGTCATGACGGTCTCCCGGGCTTTTATCCCGCCGTGTAGCCCTCATTCCTTGAGAGCCGGAAAACTCTCGGACCAGACACTTGCCAAGCAAGCCGGAACCCTAGTTCGCCTAAGTACCGCTCCAGTGTGTGATGCGTCATGAGCCAATGACGACTCATCCCGTTTCACTGAGACTCAATGCACGGTTGGTGCCAGCTTTTTGATACCTGTCGGAAATGATCTATTTATCAGCCAGTTGCGAGCATTGCTGGCGACGGCGCTGATGCAATGGCCACCTGACGTCTCTCAAATTCGCCCTGATTTGGGGCGAGCGCCCCGGGATGCACCCGGTTCAGTCGCACTGCCCCTGCAAGGTCACCAGCACCCGGCGACTGCCGGCATGCTCCCGGTGTTCCCCGAGGTAGAGGCCTTGCCAGGTGCCAACAGCGAGTCTGCCCGCAGTTACCGGCAGGGTCAGTTGCACACCCAGCAGGCTCGACTTGATATGCGCGGTCATGTCGTCTGGGCCTTCATAGGTGTGCTTGAAGTAAGGGGCGTCATCCGGCACCGCGCGCCGGAAGAAGGCCTCGAAGTCGCCGCGCACCAGCGGATCGGCGTTCTCGTTGACAGTCAGCGACGCCGAGGTGTGTTGCAGCCACAGGTGCAGCAACCCGACGCGTACATCCGTCAGCTCTGGCAGCGCGCGCAGAATCTCGTCATCGATCAGGTGAAAGCCCCGTGCGCGGGGCTTGAGGCGAATTTCTCTCTGCAGCCACATATACCTTTACCGCTCCCGGCTAAGTCTCACAGGTCCTGACCACGCTGAACCTGCTCGGCCAGCCGCAAGGTTTCATGCTCCTCCATCGCGAGCAGATCCTGCATCAGCTCGCGACCACCCGCCGTTTCCGCTCGGCCCTGCAGGTAGCGATACAAGTCCAGCGCATCGTTGTGCAGGTCAAATACCATGGCGCACAGCGCATCGTAGTCCAGCCCGACAAAGCTGGGCCGGGTATTGAGCAGGCGCACGCGCGGGTTGTCGGTAAAGTAGTCGTAGACCCAGCTGTCCAGCACCTTGATGTCTGCCTGCTGCTCAAAGCGCAGCACCATCTGCTGCATGCGGCGCTCGTGCTCGGCCAGGTACTCCAATAGCGCGCGCATGCGCTCGCCGGTCCCGCTGTCTGCGGCGCCAGCCTCCAGGCTACTGGCCAGATGACCGTGCAGCTGCTGTGTCCACTCAATCAAATCGCGATAGGTTTCCGCCTTCATCAAGCCTCCTGCTGTCGCACAACACGTGTGCAATATCTGCGTATCGTGTTTTGGCCGCTTAGTTACAACCAAGTTCACTATTGCTGAAACCGACCATAACGACGCCAGTCGCACATTCTGCCTGTAGCTCCTGGCTCACCATCCAGGCAGTCATTCTTATCATCAGGTTCCCGGCCAGCCAAATGCAATCCAAAGGTACATGCCAACCACTCCGATCAGCATAGCCAGCAAGCTGACCACGCTGGTCGTATGTGAAGCAGTCGGCGACTGGATGGGCACGCAGCCGCGTGCGGGGTGCGCCTGAGCGAGAAGGGCGATCAGCGTATTCTGGAAGTCGACGATGACGGGCCGGGCGTGGCGCCCGAGGAACGCAGCCAGTTAGGTACCCGCGGCTGGCGACTGGACCAGCAGATGCCGGGGCATGGACTGGGGCTGGCGATAGTCCATGATCTGGCTGCACGCTATCAGGCCCGCGTGCAGTTCAACGCCAGTGAGCTGGGAGGCCTCTCGGTACGCCTCCAGCTGCAGATCAGGCAAGGCTGAAGGCCCGCCGGAAAGCGGGCCAGACAGCGAGTCAGATTGATTAAGGCCAGAAGGTTTGCAGCCCCTCTTGTGCCTGCATGTCGTAATTCATCAACATGAACTCTTCACCCTCGTTGGTATAGGCAGGCCACTCAATTGCATCCGTGGACGGGTTTCCGCTACGCGCAAACTGCGCCCAGAGCGCCATGGAATCAGCCGCAATAGACTCATCAATAGCGCCCCAACCAGGCAGATTGTCGGCGTAATTGGCCGGACTCGGGCTCGGCAAACCGGTCAACCCCAGAATGTACTGGTTGTAGTAGGCATCCGGATCACCGAACACGGAGACCACGTCGATACTGTGATAGGCGCCGACGCCACGGTTTGCCCAGTTTTCAGGTACATGGTCATACACGTAGGCAAAGACATCGGAAGAGTGATTCTGCTTGAGGAATGGCAGATACCACTTGAGGCCGTCGATGACCCAGTCCGCGTCATTGCGCGGGGTGCCAATAATCAGCGGCACATCGTTGTGAAAGCCGGCGTCACGGATGTCCGTCTTCACATACCAGTTGTCGACGTTGGGCTTGAAGTAATCGACACCGTAACTGGCGGCAGCGTTGGTCAGATCAACCCAGGACACCGCGCGCATGGCTGCGATCACATCCTCTTCATCCTGCAGCCCCAGGCGCTGTACCAACGACACGCCACCGGCCTCTTCCTGCTCCAGGGTGTTGTAGATCGGCCGCACGGTATCGGTGGGCGGCGGCGCGGCGCTCATGATGACAGCCCGATGGAACAACCCCTCTGCCAACGGCGAGTTGAGCAGTGAAATGGCCTTCAATCCGCCTCCCGACTGACCGAAAATAGTCACATTATCCGGGTCTCCACCAAACTCGCTGATGTTGTCGCGCACCCACTCCAGCGCAGCAATCTGGTCCAGCTGCGAATAGTTGCCAGAGGAGTGCTGGGGTGATTCGCGGGTCAGCTCCGGGTGCGCCATATAGCCGAGCGCCCCTAGACGGTGATTCACCGTCACCACGATCACGCCCTGACTCGGCAGCGCCGTATGGTTATAAGTCGTGCTATTGGACGTCAGAATCGCGTAACCGCCGCCATGCAACCAGAGCATCACCGGCAGCGCCTCACCCTCATAGCCCTTTGGCGCAACCACATTGAGGTAAAGGCAGTCCTCGCTCATGCTGCCCTTGCCGTAGGCCTCCAGGTAAGACGGCTGGGCACACTGGTCTGCCCAGGCCGTCGCCTCGCGCACGCCATCCCAGCTGTCCGGTTTCACCGGCGGCTTCCAGCGCAGATCACCAATCGGCGGTTTGGCATACGGAATGCCGTACCAGGCCCATGCCTTGTCATCGGCGGAGAACCCGGCGACCTCACCAGACTGGGTATTCACCACCCGCCGCTCACTGAGGGTACGCTGCATATGCGCCTGAGCCTCGGCAGCGCTACGCAGGGTGCGCGGCCGCGGATCACTTTCGGTAAATACCGGCGGCTCGGCTCCGTTCAGTTCGGCCAGCAGGTCCTGAATCTGGCTACTGGCGGCAAAGCTGGCTGGAGCCTGATCGAAAACAATCGAATCGGCCCAGAGAGAAACCGCATCGGCAATGGCAGGCGATATCTGGATGCCGTTGTTGAGACTGCGATCAGCATCCAGACTCTGCAACAGCACCAGCATGTTGGTTACCCGGTTGTCGGCCACCGTCGTCGCCCCCTCTACCAGGTCCATCGGAGTGAGCTGTTCGGCACCCGCGGCACGCCCTAGCTCCAGCGATCCCAGAGAAAAGGTCACAACCTCCCCAGACTGATAGCGGAACGAACCGTCCGCAGCCGTGACCCCGGACTGGGTCGCTGTCTGATAATTCAGTCCGGCAACCGGACTATCGGTAAACACGCCGGTGCGAAGTGACGAGTCGGAGCCGCCGCCACCACCCTTGCAACCGCTAACACCAGCCAGAGCCAGCGCTAGCACGGAGAAACAGTAGAGCGGCTTGCAAAGCCGTTTGAGCTGAAACGGAGGGGTATTCATAAACCACCTTTCTTATTAGCAATGTTGGTGTAACACCACAGCGTCGATGCGCGCTGCACAGACGGCAGCTTAACGCCAACAAACAGAAAAGGAATGAACGTTCATACCAAGAAAGAGCGAGGCAAGATGGCTCAACAATAAGACAGACCACATTGATCTATTCGGCTGCACACGTTGCGCGTGCACAACCAAACCGGTCGCCAAGCTGAAACGCCCAACGCTATCGCGCGGCAACGACAGGTATGGGATGAAAATAGAGATGACTGTATCGCGAAAGGCGGTCACAAAGAGACACAAGCTAACTTTGCATCAACCTCATAAATAGCTATTCACCGCATCAATCCCTGCACTACGCACAAAAAAACGGGGCGCCCGCTGGGCGCCCCGTCTGGTGTTGCGAGTTTTCAGCCAGCCATTACTTCTTGCTGCTGGTGAACTCCGGATAGGCTTCCATACCGCACTCGGAAATATCCACACCTTCGTACTCTTCCTCTTCGCTGACGCGCAGGCCCATCACCAGTTTGATGATGCTCCAGACGATCAGGCTGGAGATGAACACCCACAGGAAGATCACTACGATACCCATCAGCTGAGCGGTCAGGGTAGCGTCGCTGTTGGTCAGGCATACCGCCAGCAGACCCCAGATACCGACCACACCGTGAACGGAGATGGCACCGACCGGATCGTCGATCTTCAGCTTGTCCAGAGCCAGGACAGAGAAGACTACGATCACGCCGCCAACAGCACCGATCAGGGTGGCTTGCAGGCCGCTCGGAGTCAGCGGTTCAGCAGTGATGGCAACCAGGCCAGCCAGGGCGCCGTTCAGAGCCATGGTCAGGTCAGCCTTGCCGAACAGGATGCGGGCAACAACCAGACCAGCGATCAGACCACCAGCAGCAGCTGCGTTGGTGTTGACGAAGATCTGAGCAACCGCGTTGGCGTCGGAGATGTTGGACACAACCAGCTGCGAACCACCGTTGAAGCCGAACCAGCCCAGCCACAGGATGAACATACCCAGAGTAGCCAGCGGCAGGTTGGCGCCGGGGATGGCGTTGATCTGACCGTTGGAGCCGTATTTGCCCTTACGAGCGCCCAGCAGCAGCACACCAGCCAGCGCAGCAGTAGCACCGGTCAGGTGGACCACACCGGAACCTGCAAAGTCGAGGAAGCCGGCTGCGTTCAGGAAGCCGCTACCCCATTTCCAGTAGCCCTGGATCGGGTAGATGAAGCCAGTCATGATCACGGCGAAGACCAGGAACGCGAACAGCTTCATGCGCTCGGCAACCGCACCGGAAACGATGGACATGGCAGTCGCGACGAACACGACCTGGAAGAAGAAGTCGGAAGCAACCGAGTAGTACGGCGCATCGTCGCCACCGGCGAGCACGTCTTCAACTGTGTTTTCAGCGCCAATCAGTACGCCGAAGCTCGGGAAGATACCGCCTTCCGGGCTGGAGTACATGATGTGGTAACCGACCAGCAGATACATGGTGCATGCAATCGCATACAGCGCCACGTTCTTGGTCAGAATTTCAGTGGTGTTCTTGGCGCGGACCAGACCGGCTTCGAGCATGGCAAAACCCGCTGCCATCCACATGACCAGTGCGCCGCAGACAAGAAAGTAGAATGTATCAAGCGCGTACTTGATTTGTACGATGTCTTCCATTTTAAGCCCCCCATATAGGCTTGGTTACTGCTGTCTGTTGAACAACCCGCCTTAGATGGCGTCGGTGCCGGTCTCGCCGGTACGGATGCGGATGGCCTGCTCGAGGTTGACCACGAAGATCTTGCCGTCACCGATCTTGCCGGTGTTGGCTGCCTTGGTGATGGACTCGATGACGCGATCCAGCATGTCATCAGCGATAGCGACGTCGATCTTCACCTTCGGCAGAAAGTCGACAACGTACTCAGCGCCACGGTACAGCTCGGTGTGACCTTTCTGGCGGCCAAAGCCCTTGACCTCGGTTACGGTGATGCCCTGAACGCCGATTTCAGACAGCGCTTCACGCACGTCATCCAGCTTGAAGGGCTTAATTACAGCCGTTACTAGTTTCATTTCGATACTCCCGTGTGATGGACTGCCCTGGGGGACAGCACAAGTCTATGCCGAGTTAGAGGCTTTTAGAAACGGACAAAACAAAAGTGCTGTCGCAGTCGTCAGAATCGCCGACACGCCCTGCACATGCCGGCGCACTCATCTCGACACAGGCAGAGGTCAACTGCGTCCCTGCCCCCGCTGGCAGCGCCTGGGTGTTCCCGCTGCCGAACAGCGGATTACGGGTCAAACCTGCCAGGGTCAATCGCTTCATTATTGTGCTCCCGATGTGATCGCTCACGATTCTGGCTGCGCTCCGACGCTGTGCCCCATATTGGGAGCGACCGCCGGAATCAGCTGAAGCATGCTTTGCAGAAACCCTGCCAATTTTATTTTTCATCTACATTTCAACAAGTTACACATAACAAAGAACGACAAACCATCATCAGCACACGGCTCATGCACCAGCATAGTGCACAACCGTGGTGCGCGCGCACAAAGTACGCACAACCACAGCGCGGATTTCGACTGGCCGGGCCTGAGTGCTACACTGGCTGCCCCGTCCCTCCCTAGAACCCGCAGGTAACAGGCATATGCTGCATAAACTGGTGATCGACACCGTCAGCGCTCAGGCAACCAAACTGCTGATGAGCGAAAAGGGGCTACCCAACGTGGAAGTCGAGAAACACCTCAAGGCCTTGCTGCAAAGTGCGTTGAGCAAGCTGGACGTAGTCAGCCGCGACGAATTCGACACCCAGCAGACAGTACTGATGCGCACCCGCGAACGGCTGGAAGCACTGGAGAAGCGCGTCAGTGAGCTGGAAGCCAAAGCCCCCTGATGCCCCTTGGCAGCAGCCTTGCTGCCAACCCACTCGTTAACGCCTGACCCTCGGCAGTATCAGGTCATTGATCAAGGAGCGATCATGTCCCTGGCCACCATCCACAGCCGCGCGCGTCTGGGTATCGATGCGCCGGCCGTCCAGGTCGAAGTCCATCTTGCCAACGGCATGCCCAGCCTGACCCTGGTCGGATTACCGGAAACAGCCGTGCGCGAAAGCAAGGACCGGGTGCGCAGCGCGCTACTGAACGCACAACTGGAGTTCCCCGGCAGCAAGCGCATTACCATCAGCCTGGCACCTGCCGATCTGCCCAAGGATGGCGGACGCTTTGACCTGGCCATCGCGCTTGGCCTGCTGGCCGCGAGCGGGCAGATCCCGGCGCAGGCGCTGGTCGACTGCGAGTGCATCGGTGAGCTGGCGCTGTCCGGTGAGCTGCGACCGATCCAGGGCGTGCTGCCGGTGGCGCTGGCCTGCCGCGATGCTGGTCGCAAGCTGATTCTGCCGGCCGCCAACGCGGCCGAGGCCGCACTGGTCAGCGGGATCGAACTGATCGCTGCCGAGCATCTGCTGCCGCTGTGCGCACACTTGCGCGGCGAGCAGAGCTTGCCCGACCTCCCGCCGACAGCGCCCTCACAGCCAGCCAGGCATGCCGACCTCGCCGACGTACAGGGGCAGGAGCAAGCCAAGCGAGCACTGATCATTGCCGCAGCGGGCGGTCACAATCTCCTGCTGTTCGGGCCTCCGGGAACCGGCAAGACGCTGCTCGCCAGCCGTCTGCCCGGCATCCTGCCACCACTGCAGGAGCATGAGGCGCTCGAAGTCGCGGCGATCCAATCGGTCTGCGACCGTACGCCCCTGAGCGCCTGGCCAACCCGCCCCTTTCGCTCGCCCCATCACGGTGCATCGGCCGCAGCGCTGGTTGGCGGCGGCAGCCAGCCTCGGCCAGGCGAAATCAGCCAGGCGCATCACGGCGTGCTGTTTCTCGACGAGTTGCCGGAGTTTGACCGCAAGGTGCTGGAGATGCTGCGCGAGCCGCTGGAGTCCGGCGCCATTCACATCGCCCGGGCACGCGAGCAACTGCGCTTCCCGGCGCGCTTCCAGTTGGTTGCGGCAATGAACCCGTGCCCTTGTGGGTATCAGGGCGATCCATCCAGCCGCTGTCGCTGCACACCCGAGCAGGTCCAGCGCTACCGAAGCAAGCTGTCGGGGCCGCTGCTGGACCGCATCGACCTGCATCTGGCAATGCGCAACGAGCCGTTCAGCCTACAGGGCAACAGTGGCCCCGGCACCCCCGACAGTGCGACCGCCGCGGCGCAGATTGCTGCAGCACGCGCGCGCCAAATGCAGCGCCAGCAGGGGCTGAATGCGCATCTCGGGCTGGAGGGGTTGCGTACCCACTGTCGTCTGAGCGACGGCGATGGTCAGTGGCTGGAGCAGGCGGTAACCCGACTGGGCCTGTCGCACCGCGCCAGTCATCGGGTATTGAAGGTTGCGCGAACCCTGGCAGACCTGGATGCAGCGGAGCAGGTAGGCCGGTCGCATCTAGCCGAAGCGTTGCAGTATCGGCAACTGGATCGCCAGCCTGGCTAGACGGACGGTAGGACAATAACTGGCGAGCGCGGGCCAGTGGTCTATAGTCAGAAGCAGTGGGGCGGCACCGGTGTCGAGACGCTGGCGCCAGCGGTGCCGGTCGTCGCCTTGCGTTAAACCACCACAATCAGGATATAAGTGAGAGTCCCGGGGCTGGTTTGAGCACGTCTTCACGCCCCACCGCGTAAGCATCCATGAAGTAGCACAACTCCTCGAATGCCAGCGCCGGACTGATAAAGTACCCCTGCACCTGATCACACCCAAGATTGCGGAGAATCTCCAGCTGGTCGCGATGCTCGACGCCTTCGGCCACCACCTCCAGCCCCAGACTGTGCCCCATGTCGATCATCGCGCCGACCAGTTGGCGATCAGCCGTGCGCTCGGCGATGGCCTTGACGAAGCTGCGGTCGATCTTCAGCAGGTTGATCGGCAGGCTGTGCAGATGAACGAAAGACGAGAAGCCAGTGCCGAAGTCATCAAGCGAGAAGCGCAGGCCCAGCCCGGTCATGCCTTCCATCGTCATCAGCACCTGTTCCGGCTGCTGCATGACGGCGGTTTCGGTCAGCTCGAACTCCAGCCAATGCGGATCAATGCCGGTACGCTCAAGCAAGCGCTTAACGGTGGACAGCAGGCGGCTGTCCTGAAACTGACAGAACGACATGTTTACCGCGACATGAATCTGCTCCATGCCCATCTTTTTCATCTGCGCCAAGTCGTGGCAGGCACGGGCAATCACCCAATAGCCCATCGGCACGATCAGGCCGGTTTCTTCGGCCAGCGGTATGAATTCATTGGGACCCAGCAAACCGCGCTCCGGATGACGCCAGCGAATCAGCCCTTCCAGGCCGACGATCTTGCCACTGTGCAGCTCAACCCGCGGTTGATAATGCAATTCAAACTCGCTGCGACGTAAAGCATGACGCAGCGAGGCTTCGAACTCGATCAGGCTGTGCGCCTGGAGGTTGATACGTTCATCGTAGAAATGAAAGTTGCAGCCGCGCTGCCCCTTGGCCTGCAGCATCGCCAGGTTGGCGTGCAGCAACAGGCTGTCGACGGTCTGACCACCCTCAGGGTAGGTCGCGATCCCAACGCTGCAACCGAGCAACATGCCTTCGCCGTTAACGTTAAAGGGCTCGGCCAGCTCGTTGATGATCTTCTGCGCGATCTGCAGCAGATTGGTGGATGAACCGTAATCCTCAACAACCAGCGCAAATTCGTCGCTGCCCATACGGCCAATCGTATCGGTGTTGCGCAGTACCGAGCGCAAGCGCTCGACCACTTCGCAGATAATGGCGTCGCCGGCACTGTGCCCAAGGGTATCGTTGACGTGGCGGAAGTTGTCCATATCGACACAGAACACCGCCAGCGGTTGATTGGTGCGCAGGGCGCGACGCATGCCCTGCTTGAGCCGATCCTGCAGCATCTGCCGGTTGCAGGTGCCGGTCAGCGGGTCAAAGCTGGCAGCGCGCTCAAGAGCGGTGCGCAGCCGGTGGCGTTCAATCGCGTACTGCAGACAGCGAACGATCTCGCTGGCCGAGGATTGCTCCCAAATGCTGTCGTTCAGCCCACTGTTGAAAGCGGCAAAATCGGGTTCGCTGGCGAGATGAATGACCGGCACACCGCAGTCCTGCAACAACGGCAGATTGCCTGTACGCGCAAGTACCGCCTGGACTTCACCCTGGTTGATCCGGGTTTGCAGTTGGTGCCAGTCGTCAGCGCGTTCAAGCACAAAGGGCAGCCGCGCCACTGCCGACAGCCGCCGACAGAGCTGCACAAAGGCTCCGTGGTCGCTATCGAGCAAGACTACTCGCTGCCCAGCACTGTCATCGCTCAACTGGCGATCCCCCAAGATTCGAGAATAATACTCACTGTAACCATCCAACCCTTCAGCCAGAGCAGGCTATCTGCTTGATTTGGCTGACATCTTTCGCAAAAGAAAACCAGCGTCAGCCAGAGCCGTCGTGTTAAGGAGCGCCTCGAAAAGTAAAGATTCTTTTAAATTTAGGTATATACGGCATTTTTGTGAAGTCAGTTATAGCGAAATTTTGAACAATTACCAAGTTTCCCGGTTGCCGCTCATCTGATGCCAGCGGGAAAACTGCTACTATTGCCGGCCCGCTCAGGAGTATCCAAGCCGTGTCACGCCTCAACCCCCGCCAACAGGAAGCCGTCGAATATATCAGCGGGCCGCTGCTGGTGCTGGCAGGGGCCGGTAGCGGCAAGACCAGCGTCATCACGCGCAAGATTGCCTACCTGGTCAAGGAGTGCGGCATCCGTGCGCAAAACATCATCGCGGTGACCTTTACCAACAAGGCTGCGCGCGAAATGAAAGAGCGGGTCAGCCAACTGCTCAAGGGGCCAGATGCCCGCGGCCTGACGGTTTCGACCTTCCACAACCTCGGCCTGAACATCATCCGCAAGGAGCATCAGCGGCTTGGCTACAAGCCCGGCTTCTCGATCTTCGATCAACAGGATGCCATGGCGCTGATTACAGATTTGATGCACAAGGACTACGGCGCCGAAGACGGCATCGAAGGTATCCAGGCACAGATCTCCAACTGGAAGAACGACCTGATCCTGCCGGACGAAGCGCTGGCCAAGGCCAAGACCCCGCAGGAACAGACCGCCGCCAGCGTTTACATGCACTACCAGCGCACGCTCAAGGCGTACAACGCAGTCGACTTTGACGACCTGATCCTGATCCCTGTGGTGTTGTTTCGCGACAACCCCGACGTGCTGGAGAAGTGGCAGTTCCGTATTCGCTACATGCTGGTAGACGAATACCAAGACACCAACGCCAGCCAATACCTGCTGGTCAAGATGCTGGTCGGCAGCCAGGCGCGCTTCACCGTGGTCGGCGACGACGACCAGTCAATCTACGCCTGGCGCGGTGCACGCCCGGAGAATCTGGCACTGCTCAAGGAAGACTTCCCGCACCTCAAGGTGGTCATGCTAGAGCAGAACTACCGCTCCACCAGCCGCATCCTGCGCGCCGCCAACACGCTGATCGCCAACAACCCGCACGTGTTCGAGAAGCAGTTGTGGAGTGAGCTGGGGTATGGCGAACCGCTGCGCGTCATCCGCTGCCGCAACGAGGAAGCCGAGGCCGAGCGGGTGGCAGTTGAAATCCAGAATCAGCATCACCAGCACAAGCGTGCCTGGCGCGACTTCGCGATCCTCTACCGCGGCAACCACCAGGCACGCCTGATTGAGCTTAAGCTGCAGCACCACCAGATCCCCTATCACCTGTCCGGCGGCACCAGCTTCTTCAGCCGCCAGGAAGTGAAGGACCTGATGTCCTACCTGCGCCTGCTGGTCAATCAGGACGACGACAACGCGCTGTTGCGAGTCATCAACGTCCCGCGCCGCGAGATCGGCCCGGCCACACTGGAAAAGCTCGGCACCTACGCTAACGAACGCCAGATCACCATGTATCAGGCCTGCACCGAGATCGGGCTGGGCGAGCGACTGGATGCCCGCTACACCGAAAAACTGCAGCGCTTCATCAGTTGGCTCGATGGCATTCGCAAGCAGTGCTATGAAGGCGACCCAATTGAAACACTGCGGCGCATGGTGCTCGATCTGGACTACGAGAACTGGATTCGCCAAAACTGCTCCAGCGACGACATCGCCGCCAAGCGCATGGGCAACGTCTGGTTCCTGCTCGACTCGATCAAGAGCATCTTAGAAAAGGACGAGAGCGGCGAAAGCAACATTGAGGATGCCATCGCCAAACTGGTCCTGCGCGACATGCTCGAACGTCAGGAAGAGGAAGAGGATTCCGACCGGGTACAGCTGATGACCCTGCATGCCTCCAAGGGGCTGGAATATCCGCACGTGTTCATCATGGGCATGGAAGAGGAAATCCTGCCGCACCGCTCAAGCATCGAAGCCGACAGCGTCGAAGAAGAACGCCGGCTGGCCTACGTTGGCATCACCCGCGCACGCAAGACGCTGGCGTTCACCTTCGCCGCCAAGCGCCGCCAGTTCGGCGAAGTCATCGACTGCGCCCCCAGCCGCTTCCTCGACGAAATCCCCTCCGAGGACCTGGAGTGGGAAGGCACCGAGGAAGCGCCGGTCGAACAGAAACAGGCCCGAGGCAAGGCCGCACTGTCCAACCTGCGCGATCTGCTGAAGGGTTAGCCAGAAAGCAAAACGCCCCGCACAAGGCGGGGCGTTCAGTACAGCACGAAGCGTCGGATCAGAGACCAGACATCTCGTGGATCGCAGCCAGCAGCTCTTCGTCGGAGCAGTCGCCACAGGTGCCTTTCGGCGGCATGGCGTTCAGGCCGTGGATTGCGTTCTGCAGCAGGCCGTCGAAGTCACCACCGTGACCATCAAGACGCGCTTGCCAAGCGTCAGCATCACCCACTTTCGGCGCACCCAGAACACCCGAGCTGTGGCAAGCGGAGCAGAACTTGCCGACTACATCAGCACCGGAGCGCGGGCCTGCCGCAGCAGCGCCACCGCCAGCAACCTCTTCAGCACACGGATCACCCGCCAGGCAGACGGTACCGTAAGGCTTCAGACGTTCAGCGATAGCCTCTTCGTTCGCGGTGGCAGCGAAAGCATTACCGGCAACTACGGCCAGCATGGCCGCCGAGGCCAGCAGAATCTTCTTCAAAGTCATCACCTTGTGCATCCTCATCATGGCTATAAGTGTTGCGCCCAAGTGCATTGCCCGGACAATGTGCGCGAGTATACCGATAAACCCCCACCCGACAAAGTACCCGACTTGCCGCAACGCACAAGGAATCGCCCGTGAGGCATGGACGCGGCCCCGTTCAATGCGTATCATTGCCGCGCTGCAGCGCAGCCTGCTCGCGAGTCGGTTACGACCAACGCGCCACAGGCTGCGGCCATTGGTCGCAACGACCGCAGCCCAGAAGCACCCGTAGCTCAGCTGGATAGAGTACTGCCCTCCGAAGGCAGGGGTCACAGGTTCGAATCCTGTCGGGTGCGCCATACATAGCAAAAGGCCCAGCAACCGCTGGGCCTTTTGCTATGTGCGGTGTTCCGGATGGCCGATTCGAACCTGTCGTTCGACAAATCGCACCGCGATTTGGGCGGAGCAAAGCGACGGGGCAACGCCCCAAGAATCGCCGAAGCGATTCGCAGCCAATCCTGTCAACCTCAGACCGCACCAAGGCAACGCCGTGCCAGCCCCTTTAAAACGCCGAGGAGCGCCCTGAAGCATTTGAGCACCAGTCATGGTTCAGCCAGCAATTCAAACAACCATCAAATTCGAGGCCACAGGCAGATCAGCAAGCTTGCATCGCCCTGTCGAGCTCAAAAGCCAAGCATTTTCTCTCGGCTAGGAGCGGTCATCTGTGGACTACAGCACCAAGGGCCACTCACACTTCAGCATGCCTTTAACGCTTGGTTAAAGGGCAGTTTTAGCCCGTCCCAGTGAGCGAAGCGAACAGTTTGAACCACTTGTTAGGCCTCAGGTTGTTCAGATTTCTTCTTCGGCAACTCAATGACAAGCTCTTTTGATTTGATCTCTTCGAGCCTTGAGTTTATTGAGATCATGCTAATGATATAACCAACAGCTGATTTGATGAATTGGATGTCGCTGTTTCCATGTTTTTCACTGATAGACGGCAGAGTGTGCCGAAGCTTTGCTATTGGTGCATTTATGCCTTCCCCTCGCAAGGAGTGAGCACATTTATTTCTTATTGAGTTCAATGCAAATATTGCACTGTAGGCATCATTCAGCCCCTCCATCTTGTTCATGGATCTAAGTATGCACGCAAGCTGATTAAAGCTGAGTCTTGCTTCTTTTATCCATTTAAAATCCTGAACATGATCTTGGAGAGCTAGATACATAAACTCTTCGATGGCCAGGTGACCTTTGAGGACAACAAGCTCAATGCCGCTACTACTTGGTAATAGTTTAAAAACTTCGTCAGCATATACTGATCTTTCTTTGATTTTTTGGTTTACATCAAATTCCATAGATATGCCTGCTTTGAAATAGCCTAACGTCCGCATTTGCGACTGGTTTGGAGTGCAGCGGAAAACCAGTCCGGCAGCATACGCTTGTTAGCTGTTTTATTTAACCTTCCTGATACTCCAATATATCTCCGGGTTGGCAATTAAGCTCTCTACAAATAGCATTCAGTGTTGTTAAGCGAATCGCTTTCGCCTTGCCCGTTTTCAAAATAGATAAATTTTGCTCAGAAATCCCAATAAGTTTCGCCAGCTCATTTGATTTCATTTTTTGCTTTGCAAGCACCACATCTAGGTTTACTACAATTGCCATTGTGCTTTATACCGTATGTGCTAGTTCGCTTTCTAATTTTGATGCCTCTTTCATTACCCAGGAGACTAACAGAACGACTGCCCCGATAATTAATGTACCTACATCTGAAACCCCAAACTGCGCAGCTATCATACGTTCTCCTGGCATGTTGTTGAATGTCAAAACAATGCTTATTAGAACGACAAATAACAGATTGGCAACAACCCAAGATATCAACGCGTACCCGAGACGACGAATATAGTTTACATTTTGCTCAGAAAAAACAATTCCCCTCTCGTAGAGCTTAAACAGTTCTTTTAGATTTATAGCCCCATATACAGCAACAGATACGGGAATCAAGCTGACTGAAAATGCCAATAAGAGAGTTTTAAGAGGGAGCGTCTGGTTAACCACAACAGGTAGCTCAGTCGTAAACCCAGCAGGTAGGTAGTTAAAAAACACCCAATACGTCAAGGTTACGGCGGGAATAAAAAAAATTAAAACCGTAAACAGTAATCGAAATGTACCGCTGACACGTTGTATGCGTTTAATATTTTCGCTTTCACTTTTCATAGACTAAAACCTCCGCTTCTTCAAGAATGAAAAGAGAGCATAGGAGATAAATTATCGTTTTTCAATATTTTTTTATCGCATATCGATAATATGCTTGAGGCGACGCTCCACGCTGATTTTACAACTAACGCCAGCCAGCATGCGCGGCTACGGAATGGAGGCGAAGCCGCAATGTAGTAGACGTCGCGTGCCTGGCCTTGTTATGCATTGTTTTGAAGTTCCCACGCCAACGCTTTATACAGGCTTCCAGCAGACTCCTTCACAAATGAAACCTGCTCTTCAGACACCTTTTCTCCGTGAATGGCATAGTTGCAAATAGCAACCACCTCCAAAACGCCGTTAACAATTTTTGGAGAAACAATCTCGTCACGCATCAGATCTCTCAGAGTCCGATGTAAGGATGTCCGTCGAGGATCAATACCGTTGCGTCGTACATACCCATTAACCAACCTCTCAAACGATAGCCTTATCTTAAATAGATCTACGTTAGCGCTGGGAATGCTATCGATGAACTCCAACTGGGTCTCACCCGTCTGGCGCTCCGGAACGTTAAATTCTCGAAGTGCTTCAAAAACTTGCTGCTTAATATCTGGAATTTCAGAATCTTTTGCGGGCAGGGGCGAACCACCATTTATATGAACATGGCTTGTATTCGTGGCGGAAACATCTATGGATGACTGGAGTTCGACCTTCATCATTGCCATTTGATGCGACAGATCTTTCTTCAGCTGATCAATATCTTGCTTTAGGTGCAGACCAAATAATTTCACGTCTTTGAATACTGGGGCCAAACAGATAGCGATCCAAACTAAAAAAACGACGGTGTCGAAATAGGTTGGATTGCCTGCAAGAAGTTGCGCATGTCGAAAGAATAGATATATACCCAGCGCTATCACCAGGATGAACCACCAGACGACCCTGAAATTGTTCGAATTAATCATCTAAAAATCAGCTTCCTTGTGATGCTTAACGCCCGCAGCACGCGCGGCTTTGTAGTGGAGGCGAAGCCGCAACGTAAAAGCCGTCGCTGTGCCTGCGATTGTTATGTTCTTGACTCAGAACGGTAAGCTCAAACCAGAAGACTGAGCAACATCATAAAGGCGACGGGCCACATCATAGTCATTCCATGTCTGGTTTGTGTAAAACCGATATTCCTTTTGATCTTGTGAATCAAAATAAAACAAGACAAATTCACCATACTCTTCAATTCCATTGAATGAGTACCTTAAAAATACGGTAAAATGATCAGTTTGTAACTGGACATTAGAATTATCATCATCATATATCCATGAAAACTCACCGCTCTCAGTTCTTTTTATAAGCTCAACAACAAAATCTTTGATCTTAGGAGGAAACATACTCACCTCTCTTTGCTGGATTCATTTCTTCAAGGCACCTTTTTATGTTTAAAATATCTTTTTGAATTTTCGATCTCTTCCCTTTACCCAGTGGCGCCTGAGGACTCGTATGTGTCGCTTGCTGTAGACTAAGCTCAATATCACCTAGAACACCGTCTATCTCGTTAACAAGATTTTCTGGACCGGATATTCGAAGATAGGTACGCCTAAAGTGTTGAAAGCATTTTAGCGATAGTACGTAGCGCTCGCCAGATACATGCTCATTAGCTTCATCAAGCACGGCAAGGCATTCACTTACAAATGAAGCGCCATTCACGTCCCTAGCTTGTTTAAGAATATTTCTCGCCTCGTCACGAATACTTTTAGAAACGTGTACACTGTGCAAGACTTCAAACACCGCCACCAGCAACGCAATTAAAGTCGCGACCACTCCAAAGTACGAAAATTCATTGAGATAACTATCATTTCCGATAACCTCGCCTTTGAATTTTAATGACGCAAGAAGCACACCTAATGAAATTAATAGATATGCGATCCTGATCCAGTGATTTCTAAGAAAATTCATTGTTTTCTACATATCCTCGTAGAACATAACAGTTGAGTGGACCGACGGCTTTATAATTGCATATTAGTGACTTCTTCATAACACCGCCTTACCCGGCCTGTTAAACGCGTACATTTTCCTTATAAAACAACTAGTTACCTTATTTCAACTGCGTGCGACCTGTATTCGCTTGGCTTCCTCTTTTTGTGCAGCCAGTAACACTGTATAAGCATGCAGTACGGATTCGATATGGACACCACACCTGCCAAGCCACGCCTGCGAAAGCAGTTTCGTGGCTGCAGCGTAAGCACAATATGGCGTTCCGGCTTGGAGCCGGCGTTTGCTATAACTTGCGAATAGCAGCTGCTGCCTAGCCTTTGCCACGACCTTATCTCCCTGAAACAACTCACCAGACAGATAGCATATCCCTGCTCCGCGCTTTTCGACCTTTCCTACCCCGCGCAGCCGCCCCGGCTTGGCTGGCGAGAAGAACTGCACGTTGAGGTTTAATGTCGGTGCAAATTCGCCCTCTGCCAGCTGAGAGGCAAGCGCAGGCCCCATGGTGTCGTCGAGCATGGCTGACAGAAACCCACCTTGGATATTGCCCGCAGGATTGGTGAATTCCGGCTTCCCATCAAACTCGGCCTCGAGAACACCTCGCTCAGAATCAACATGCAAGATTGTCATGCCGAGAGTCTGGGCGGCGGCTGGTTGCGGCAGATTGCCTTCCTGTATCTGCCAGAAAAATGCGTTTGGGTCCATGAACGTTCCTTGTCTTCAACGGAAACACAAACTGTTGTTTACGTAGACTGCGCCTCCCAGTCAAATGTCTGAAGTTGCTGCTTATCAGCCCAAAACATCGGCGCGGGGACCCAGCGCCCAGTGCCGGCGGCTCTCAACCGCTGCCCCAAGCCAACCAGCAAGCCAGTACGATGCGGTCAGAGCACACTGCGCAGCGATGAACTCTGGTGACCCGCTTCCCCTTCTGAAACACGTCGCGGTTGCGCTGCTTGAGCCGCTTTCAGGAGTGTGCGATTGTGGCGCCCGAGGCCTGTCAGCAAACGGGCCGAACAGCGTCAACAGGGAGCGTACGCAGAGCATGACGTGGGATAGATTTGGCTACATTTGCCGCAAGGCAAGTAGCGAGAGTACGGGCGCTGACACCGTGGCAGCGCGGCTAGGCAAGATCTGCGACGAAGACGCCTGCTCGCTCTACGGCCACAGACTGGTGGCAAACACCTGGCCCGCTCAGTTGCTGACCCAGCTAGCCAACATGCGCGATCCTGAACGCGCAGAGCGTGCCCTCGCTATCTACCAGCGACTCAATCTGGGCAGGCCGCTGGACACCCCTATCAAATTCAAGCGCGCACTGGCGTACCTGAGCTACGTCACTCTGGTGTTCTACGCGGTCACCGCCATTTATCAGTTGAAGGTCACTCCCGCCTTCAGCAGTGTCTTCGACAACCTCGGGGTAACACCACCCACCTATCTCGCGTTGTACCAAGCCTATTGGGGCGTATTCGTGCTCGCCATCTCGGTGCTGATCCTGCTGGCGCTGCTGAGCGCATTGCAAATGCGCCGGCTCTTTCAGTTCGAGGTGAATGCCCAGAACCGGCTGCTCTGCCGCCTGCTGGTAATACCCGCTTGCCGGCGCGCCTATGCTCGCACCGTTGAAGCCCTGCAATATCCAACCCTCGACGAGCCAGCACAACCGGGCGAACAAGCGAGCTTGATACAGCAACATCTGCGGCAGGTTGAAGACAGCAGCATGGACCTGGCTATCGAGATTCAAACGCTCGCAGAAGTACAGATGCAGGCTTTTTTGCAGGCCTGCGAAAAACAGCTCAAGGGCCTCACGACACTGATCGCCGTGGTCGTCATCGTCGCGGTAATGATGTTCCTGTCCAGTGCCTATTCACCGATCTTCAGCCTGGGAGAAGCAATATGAACAGCAACCGCGGTTTCACCCTGATCGAGCTGATGGTGGTGTGCGCAATCATCGGCATTCTGGCATCCATCGCCCTGCCGTCCTACCAGACCTACATCCAGCGCAGTGAGATTACCGAAGCGCTGAGTATGGCCGGATCGCTGAAGAGCAGGGTAAACAACTACTACGAAGAGCGGCTGGCCTTCCCTGTCGACAATGCTGCCGCCGGCATGCCCGCGCCTCAGCAGTTGATCGGCAACCGGATAACCGGCGTGGTCGTCGAGTCAGGCGCTATCCATGTGACCCTTGGCAACAAGGCATCGCAGCCGCTGCAAGGCAAGACGCTGAGCTTTCGTCCGGCCGTGGTAACCGGCAGCCCGGAGAGCCCGATTGCCTGGCTATGCGGCTATGATGAACCGGTCACCGGCATGGAAACTCGCGGCATCAACAAGACCGACCTGCCCCGTGAGTTTCTGCCCGCCGCCTGCCGTGGCAGCTAGAACGCCGAGCCGGGAACGCCTGCAAACCTCGCTGCAATCGCGAGGATTACCCGCCCCACCCTTGCTGTGCTTTCCCGGATATTTGCTAGGCTCTGAATAAGGTAAGGCGGATCTGCTGCTCGCCGCAGTGGGATCGACAACACCTGCGTCCAAGCAACATGAGCCTTGGTAAAACCGCTGTTGCCGAGACGAAGCCCGGCACGGAAACGGGCGCAACATGTATCTGCAACGAAACCCAAACATATCTCTGATTTTTTCTATCAAGAGATAGGCGTAGTCGCCGATAATCCGGTGGGCTCAGCCAAGCGCATCACCTGAATGGTGCAAACCTGAAGCCAGACCTCTCTATTTCTTGTCCGCCGCATGAGAATTGCGGCTTCTGGAGCCTTAATGTCCATTAGAAACCTCAAAATAGGTATTCGAGCCGGCCTCTGCTTTGCAGCCATGACCGTGCTGATCATTGCGCTTGGCGTGATCACGGTCCTGCAAATGCAGCGCATGAATGATCTGTCCGACGAGATCGACCAAAACTGGTTGCCCGCGATTGTGTCCGTTAATGATATGGGGATCTCGATTTCGCAGATACGGGCCTTGACGTTGCGCATGCTGACGCAGACTGATGCCAACGACATTAGGGAGACACGCGAACGCCTCAAGGACGCAGTCGAGACGATGGCTACCGCCAAGCGGCGTTACGAGGCACTGATCTCATCCGAGCGCGAGCGCGACGCCTATGAGACGTTCAGCACGGCACTGGACGCCTACCTGACTCACCAGAGACAGGTCGTAGAGCTGGTCAGCCAGGGCAAAAACGTGCAAGCGGACGAATTGGTCAATCGCTACCTGAACGACGACGCCGATAATATGGTCCAGAAGCTGACCTCCCTTACCGATATCAACGAGAAGGGGGCAACGGCAGCCACCGCCAGCAGCTCGAGCGTTTTCCGCGAAAGCCTTACGGTAGTTCTATGTATGGCCGCAGCCAGTCTGGTGCTTACGATTATCATGGCGATCCTGCTGACCCGCAGCATTGTTACACCGCTTAGTAAGGCGGTGCGGCTGGCCAATGTCATCGCCTCTGGCGACCTCACTCAACAGATGCAGGATCAGGGCAAGGATGAACCGGCGGAACTGCTGGCGGCCCTGAACACCATGCAGCAGAACCTTGCAGAGACCATCCACGGGATCAACACTTCCTCTACCCAACTGGCGTCGGCCGCAGAAGAGCTGAATGCGGTTACCGAAGATGCCAATCGCGGCATCCGCCAACAGAATCAGGAAATGGAGCAGGCCGCCACGGCAGTGAACGAAATGACCACGGCCGTTGAAGAAGTTGCGACCAACGCTGTCAGCACCTCGGAGGCATCGAAAGAAACCAACGAGCGCGCACAAAACGGTCAGCATCAGGTTCAGCAAACCGTCAGCTCGATCAATTCACTGACCAGCAATATCACTGAAACCGCCAGCAGCGTGGAAGACCTGGCACAGGACGTCCGCAACATCGCCCAGGTGCTCGAGGTCATTCGCAGCGTGGCCGAACAGACCAACCTGCTGGCGCTGAACGCCGCGATTGAAGCAGCGCGAGCCGGCGAACAGGGCCGCGGCTTTGCCGTTGTGGCCGACGAAGTACGCGCCTTGGCGCACCGCACTCAGCAGTCAACCGAAGAAATCGAGCGGATGATCGACACCGTGCAGAAAGGGGCCAGCAGCGCCGTTACTGCGATGCAAAGCAGCATGGGGCTGGCGACCTCGACCCTGAGCATGGCACAACAGGCTGGCGAGGCACTGGAGGATATTACCCGCGCCATTGGTTCGATCAACGAACGCAATCTGGTGATTGCCAGCGCATCCGAGGAACAGGCCCAGGTCGCCCGCGAGGTCGACCGCAACCTGGTCAACATCCGCGACCTGTCCATGCAGACTGCAGCTGGTGCCCAGCAGACCAACGCTGCCAGTCAGGAGCTATCTCGCCTGGCAGTCGACCTGAACTCACTGGTAACCCGCTTCCGGCTTACCTCTTGAGGGCGGGCCGCTGCAGCAGTCATGTCGGCTGCTGCAGCGGTCAAATCAGAACGCGTAGCTGACGCTGAACTTGGCGTTACGCCCCTGCGAGTAGGCATTGTCACCGGACATCGCCGGACGATAGAAGCGGTTGAAGATGTTATCGACCGTCAGCTTGACGCTGAGGTCGGCCAATTGACCACTGCGCGGCGACCAGTCGGCGAACACCCGATGCACGTCATAACTGCCATTGGCGTAGCTATCCCAGTAGCGCTCACCGCTGCCGTCATAGCGATCCGAGGGCTGGCGATCACTCTTACGCACAAACTCGCCCTGCCAGCCCACCTGCATATCCAGTTCGGGAAGCTTCAGCCCCAGCATCGCCACCCATTTAACCGGCGGAATATCCCGAGCCCAAACATTGGGACCCCAGGGGTTGCTATAGGCACCGTCGTGGCGCCCTTCGGTCCAAGAGTAGGACAGGCTGGCAAACACACGGCGGCTGTCATAATAGCTCTCGATTTCAGCGCCGCGAATGGTCAGGTCGCCTAGGTTACGGTAGTTAGACAGCGGTAGCAGGTCCGCACAATCCTCGCTGATCCTGCCGCCATTTTCGGATTGTGCCTGACAGGCGATGGAGCGAAACTTGAAGATCTCATCGCTGATACGGTGACGGAACAGCGTAGTGCGAACCTGTAAGTTGTCTCCCTGTGTGATCAGGTCCGGCAGACTAACCACAGCACCAGTGCGAACGCCACGAATGCGCTCTGCGTCCAGACCACGGCTGGATGATCCCCAGGTTGAGGAGCTCTGGACCTCATACTGCTCATCCAGCACCGGCGCCCGCCAGCTACTTGCATAGTCTGCAAACAAACCGAGTTTCTGATTAACCCGCCAGAAGATAGATAGCCTTGGCGACCAGCCAGCGTAGGTCACTGACCGATAATCATGCCCTCTTTCGGGGTTGTTATATCGGCTTGCAAGGTTCGGCTTACCCTGATTACGCACGTGGTCATAACGCAACGAAGGCGTGATGGTCACATCTTTCCAGGTAATGGCATCTTGAAAATAGATGCTGCGCACCCTTTGCTCACCGGCCGGCATAAAGTACGGCTGGAACCAACCAAAGTTGTATTCCGGCTTGTCAGCATAATTGGGGTAATGCATCAACACGGAGCGCTTATGTTCGCGCCATTGGAGTCCGGCAGTAACTTCGTGCGCTAACATTCCAGTATCAAACAGACTGATGTTGCGCGCCTCGAACATCCGGTCCGTATACTCCGTATTCATATACTTACCGCCTGAGGTGAGGCCAAAGTAAGCATCATCGTCCCGGGTATCGGTCTGATCGGTGCTTGAATAGGAGTAAGTCAGTTCGAGATCAAGCAGTGGATTATCGACAGGCTGATACTGGTACTTGCCGGCCCAGGTGGTATCAACGAGTTCACGGTTAGACGTCAAACGATTTAGGGCAGCCTCTAGGCTGCCGTACTTTTTTATGGAGTAAAGGCTAGGCACGACAAAGCTGGTTGCTGCGAAGGGCGTCCGCAAGTTGCTTTTACTCCGGCTATAAGTCAGCCCAAAACTATGTTCCAGCGTCGGGTGGAAGTTACCTTTTACCAGCATTGAATCCTGATTCTGTGCGGTGCTGGGATAACGCTTTGGATAACGATACCGCTCACCAAGGTCTATATGGCCGGCGAACTTGATGTCATCACCATCCCGGTGGCTCTGGTAATACAACCCGTCAAACATGCCATCTTCAGTACGGCCAAACACAGAACCCGTGTAGATTTGCTGATGGTCGTTACTCTGATAACCATATTTTACGAAGGCACCCGTATTGCGCCCCGGCTTAAGCATATCCGTTGCGTCGCGGGTTTCCATATGCACGGTGCCACCAAAACCGCCGTTACCAGTCAATGCCGAGTAAGGCCCCTTCTCCACCTCAACACTTTTAATCAGCTCTGGCTCAATAAAGATAGTGCCCTGCTGATAGCGCTCAAAACCGCTTTTATTCGCACCATCCAGGGTAAAAGGGACATCTTCCGCATCACCCAGGCCCCAGATATTGACCCGCTGGCCGCCGGGCTTAACAGAACCGGTCATGCTGACGCCCGGTAGCGTTTGTAGCAACTCGGGTACATTACCGGCCTGCTGCCGTTCGATATCACGGCGTCCCATCGTCGAGCGCCCGACATTGGCGGAATTGACCTCCAACCCATCGCCGACCACGGTAATGGTTTGCAGAGTCAGGCTGTTATCAGTGCTGGCAGGTACAGACTGCGGTCGGATGACAAAACCTTGGTTGACCGGTATCAGCTCCAGATTCGAGCCCTGAAGCAGCAATCTCAGCGCGTCTTCCGGCTCGTAACGGCCCTGCAGGGCCGGTGCAGTAAACCCGTGCGTCTGCGCCTCATCAAACAAAATCTGCAGTTGGCCAGCCTGCGCCAGTCGGGTCAGCGACGAGGCCAGTGGCTGCATCGGCATGGACAGTTCAATCGGGGCAGCCTGCAGTTGCAGGCTGACGGCAGCCAGTAACGACAGGGTCAGCCGGGACAGTGCAGAACGGGGCAGGCAGGGATTCATCACGCTCTCCTTGGGTGTGCAGCAAGTGGATAACACCCCAGAAAACGCAGCAGCGGAGCAAACCCCCACCCCTCAAATGAAAAATATTTTCATTTGCGTCCAGTCAGTTGAATCGAGCCGTCCGCCAGTTCGGTCAACTCGACCGGCAGCAACTGCGGCAACGCCCGCAGGAAACGGTCCGGGTGATGGATGTCCAGCGTGCCGGACAGCCGTCGCGTCAGCAGCTCAGGATCCGTGACCCGAACCGCCTGACCACGGTAGCGAGCAAGCTCCTGCGCCAGCTCGGACAACGGGCGGTCATGAAACACCAGCAGCCCGCTGCGCCAGCTGCCGACCTCGGCCAGCGGCAGCCGAGTGCTGCGCGCCGTTGCCGTGGCATAGTCGATCTCGATCCGTTGACCCGGCGTCAGCTCCTGAGCGGCAAGCTCGGGACGGCCCGGCTCGACCTTGACCCGGCCTTGCTCCACTGCGACCGCCAGCCCCGTGTCACTGCGCCGAACATTGAAGCGCGTACCAACGACCTCAACCTGCCCATCACCCGCCGAGATCCGGAACGGCCGCTCGGCATCCTTGGCCACCGCAAAAAACGCCTCGCCGGCAACCAGCGTTACCTCTCGCCGATCATCGTAGTAGCGCACTTCAGCCGTTGAGCCGAGGTTCAACGTCAGCTCACTGCCATCCTCCAGCAGGATATGGCGGATATCATCCAACCCGGCGCTGGCGGTGAGTTGCATCACCGGTGCTTGCCACTGCTGCAACAGCAACAGTCCGACGCCCAGCAGCACCGCCGCAGCCAACGCGGTAACGCTTCGCAGACGCCTGGGCCTGCTTGTCGTGATCGACCTGACCGTTGCCGGACTGGCCAGCGCCGGCCGCTCCAGCAGATCACAGTCATCCCACAGCAGCTGTATGTCGGCATAGGCCTGGGCGTGCTCGGGACTGGCGGCCAGCCAGCGGGAAAACTCCGCCTGCTCAGCAGCCGACAATGCCCGCGCCTGACGCCGGGAGAACCAGACAGCGGCTTGCTCATCGATTTGGGCTGTGCGCGAATCAGTCACGCGAACCTCCCGAACCCCCGGTCTGAGCGGTGCGCGCCTGTTTGCGGCAGTGCAGCAGAGCACTGGCAATGTGTTTTTCCACCATGCTCAGCGATATCCCCATGCGCTCTGCCACGGCGGCTTGCGATAGTCCTTCAAACTTGTGCAGCACAAATGCCTCCTTGCGTTTAGGGGGCAAATCCTCCAACGCAATGGCCAACAGATGCAAGCGCTGTTGTTGCTCAAGCTGTCGCAATGGACCCTCCGTCTGCAAGGCGTCATCACTCTCTTCTGCGGAGTCGCTCAACTCCACCACACCGCTACCGGTGCGCACCTGCTGGCGGCGCCAGTGGTCGTAAAGCAGGTTGCGGGCGATGCGAAACAGCAGCGGACGTGGCGGCACTGCCTGCTCATACACGCGGCTATCAAGCCAGCGAACCAGCGCATCCTGAGTCAGGTCGTCCGCGTCCTGGCTACTGCTCATGCGGCGGTCGAGAAACCGCCGCAACTCCGCACGCAGGCTCGTCAAATCAGCGCTACCAACCGGACCTGAGGCGTCACTCACAACACAGCACCCGTACTGAACAGAAAATCGACAAGGGAAAGATCTCCGACATCGCGCGGGGGCACCACGCACGGCAATCAATAATAAATATCAAATGATAATATTTATCATTATCCCGATATTCGACCTGCGTCTGTCAAGCCGGAGATCTGCTGCAAGCGGGATTGACAGACTCGACCAACTGGCCCAGCATTAATAATAAGCATTCTCATTTAATCAGAGCCTGCAAGAACGCCTGCCATGAACGCCAGAGATTCCGCCCTACAGCAGCAGATGGCCCAGCTCTACCATGATCACCAATCCTGGCTGTCTGCCTTCCTGCAGCGCCGGCTCGGCTGCTCACATAGCGCCGCTGATCTGGTGCAGGACACTTATCTCCGGCTGTTGAGTAAAGGCAAGTTGCCCGAGCCAGCGCACTCGCGCGGCTACCTGACCCGCATCGCCAAAGGCTTGCTGATAGACCTCTACCGACGGCGGCGCATTGAGCAGGCCTATCTCGACGAGCTGGCCGCTCAGCCCGAGCACACCCACCCCTCCCCTGAGCATTGCTCGGAGATACTTGAAGCCCTGGTAACCATTGACCGCCTGCTGCATGGCCTGCCGGTGAACGTTCGCCGGGCCTTGCTGATGCGCCGCCTGGACGGCATGAGCTATCGCGCCATCGCGGAGGAACTCGGCGTATCGATCTCCTCGGTCGAGAAGTACATCGCCCGAGCGCTGCAAAGCTGCCTGCAGGCCGCACAGGAACTCGAACAGTGAGCCAGCCGCAGCTGTCGCCCGAGCACATCCGCCAGGCCGCACATTGGCTGGCAAGACTCTGGTCGGAACAGGCAACCGCGGAGGACGAACAGGCCTGCGTGCACTGGCGCCAGAGTGACCCGGCCAACGAGTACGCCTGGCAGCAGCTGCAGCAATTGCAAGGGCACTTTGACAGCGTGCCCGCCCGCACAGGTCACCGTGTTCTTGCCCCGGGCAACAGGCTGTCGCGTCGCCAGTTACTGGTGATGACAGGGGTTATAGCGAGCGGTGCAGCTATGACGGGCATAGGTACTCGCCAGCAGTGGCAGCCATTGCTGGCCGACCAGCGCACCGCTACTGGCGAAATGCGCAGCCTACGGCTAGCCGACGGGACACAACTCAAACTCAATACCGCGACCAGCCTTAACCTGCGCAGCGATGCAGCGGGCCATCGACTGCGGCTACTACGGGGCGAGCTGCTGGTCGAGCTGCCCGAAAACGCCCGCTCTCTGCAACTGAGCTGCCGTGACGGCGTCGTTCAGGCACACCATGGCCGCCTTTGCCTGCGCCAGCAGGCACACGACAGCCAACTGGCGGTGTATTCCGGCCAGGCCAGCGTGGAGCTGCAACGCATCGAGGGTGAAAGCGTCACGCTCAATGCTGGCGAAGCGGTCACCTTTTCCGCGCAACGGGTCCAGCCAGTCAGACCGGCAGACACCAATCAACTGGCCTGGATCGACGGCCGGCTGGTGGCAGAACGGATGCCGCTGACGCACTTTCTTGCCGAACTGGGCCGCTACCGCCAAGGCATGCTGCGTGCCGATCCCGACCTCGCCCGGTTACAACTGACCGGCGTTTTCTCGCTGCGGAACACCGACGTCACCCTCGCCAGGTTGCCCGAGGTGCTGCCGGTGCGACTGCGCTATTTCAGCCGCTATTGGGTCAAAGTCGAGCCAGCCTGAACACGAAAGATAATAATATTTCGCATTCGCATTGAGGGTTTCACCAGCTCACTCGGTGTATCGGGAAACACCGACACACGAGACAGAACCACTCATGCTACGCGGCCAGACTCTACGCCATACACCGCTCACCATTGCACTGCACCTGGGATTAGGCATCAGCTGCCTTGGCAGCAGCCTGCCGGGCTACGCCCAGACGGCAACCGCTCAGACGTTCGACATTCCGGCAGGCAGCCTGGACCAGGTACTCAACCGCTTTGCCCTGGAGGCCGGCATCGAGCTGTATCTGGACGCCGCGCTTACTCAAGGCGTACAGAGCCCGGGGCTGCAGGGCCACTACAGCGTGGACCAGGCGCTCCACCAGCTGCTGGCCGCCACCGGGCTGAGAGCACAACGCCAGGCTGACGGCGCATGGCGTCTGAGCGCCCTGGCCGCACAAGACGACACCGATACCCTGACTCCCCTGTTCATCGAAGCCGACGAATATCTGATCAGCCGCGACGAAGCAGGCCACGACAGCGTCTATGACGACAACATCTCCAGCGTTTACTCCGGTAAGGAACAGATCGAGCGCTACAAGGGCGCCAACCCGGCTGACCTGTTCAAGGGCATGCTCAACGTCTACACCGGCGACGCCCGCAACAGCGGCGGCCTGGACCCGAACATTCGCGGTATTCAAGGTCCCGGCCGCGTGCCACTGACCATCGACGGCACCGAGCAGGCGATGTCGGTCTGGCGCGGCTACAACGGCGCCTCCAACCGCAGCTACATCGACCCCAACCTGATCGGCGGTATCAAGGTGATCAAGGGGCCGAACATCGAGCGCAACGTCAACAGCTCGGTGGGCGGCGCCGTGGTCGCCAGCACCATCGACGTGGAAGATATCCTGGCCGAGGGCGAGCGTTTTGGCGGCGAGCTGAAACTGGAGGCTGGCAACAACACCGTCAACCCGCGCATCCCGCAGCTGCACACCGGTGAAATTTTCTACAACGTGCCGGGCTTCCCGATGAACCCGAGCGTACCCAGCAGCGACCCGACCCTGCGCGTCAACCTCAAGACCAGCAGCGACGATAAACTGCTGTCGGGCAACGATCACGCCTACCGGCTGGCGCTCGGCACCCGGCAGGAGCGCTTCGAGTTACTGGGCGCGTACGCCTTTCGCGAGCACGGCAACTACTTCTCCGGCAAAAACGGCGCGGGCTTCTACTCACAGCCGGATACCGGTGAGCGCACCCAGGAATACTCGCAAAGCCTGGCGCTGGACTTTCACCCCGGTGACGAGGTGCCCAACACCTCCAGCAAGATGGAATCCTGGCTGTTCAAGGCGCGCTGGAAGTTCGACGACGACCACAGCCTGACCTTCGGTTACCGCGACACCGACATGCTCTACGGCGAAATCCTGCCTACCCGATTGGCCAACGCCGACGACAAGGGCGCCGTGCAATGGCCGCTCAGCCATGTGGATGCCAAAGCCTACAACCTCGAATACGAGTTCAACCCGGAAAGCCGCTGGGTCGACCTGTACGCCAACCTCTGGACCACGCGTACCGAGAGCGACACCTACAGCGCGGGCGGCTTTCCCAACTACGCCACCTGGGCAGACCCGGTGCTGCGCAATACCGCCGTAGCCAACGCCGATCAGAACCGCGTGGGCATCACCCTGAGCAACCAGCTGGCGCTGGCCAGCAGCCTGGACCTGACCCTGGGCGGCAGTTACCAGCACGAGAAGCTGCGCTCCGGCGACGTTTACAACGGCGTCGACGACGGTTGGCGCATGTTTCCGCGTGCCGGGCGCCGCGCCGAGAGCGAGTTCAACTTCAACTTCGACTGGCGCCCCACCGACTTTCTTACCCTGGATCTTGGCGCCCGCTACTCATCCTACTGGGCCAAGGATGACTTTCTGGCCGGGCAGCAGGCGGCGGGCAATTTGATTAACACTGTGGTCCAAACGCACTACGAAGCGACTTATCGCACTATCGAGACCTATACCGATGAAGAAATGGAGGCAAGGAGGGAAAGCACACGGCCACAGTTGGAAGGTTTCGGCTTCTCCGAGGCTGAAATTGCCGAGATTCTTGCCAACCTGAGCACCACCTACACCGCCACCCATGTGGTCGACTGGCGACCCGACAGCGATGGTCGCTACAGCCGAGCAAACAATGCCTGCCTGAACGGCACCCTGGACAACATCGACAACCTTAGCGGCGACTGCACCATTGGCAGTAGCCCAGGCACAACGGCGGTCGTGGCCACCCCCGTCAAAACCCGCCGCGGTCACGACTGGACCCCGGTCGCCTCGGCCGCCCTGCGCCTGAGCGATGACAGCCGTGTCTACCTGCGCTACAGCGAGGCCGTGCGTTACCCCAGCATGTTCGAGAGCACCATCGGCTTTTCTGCCTCGCTCAACCCGTTCTACACCCTCAAACCTGAGCACGCGTTCAACTACGAGATCGGCTACGTGCACAACCTCACCGGTCTGCTCAACGCCGAACGCTACGCCGATTTCAAGCTGGCCTACTACCAGCACCGCACCAAGGACGTGATCGAGCGCAGCACCAACTTCCTGTTCTACAACATTGACCAGCAAACCCTGCGCGGCATCGAGCTGCAAACCCGCTACGACAACGACGGCCTGTTTGGTGACTTCAGCCTGGCCTGGAATTTGGAAAACGAAGTCTGCGACGAGAGTTCCGCCGCGCTGGCCGACCCGCGCTTTGGCTCGGTGCCCGACTGTGTCGAGAACGGTTTTATGGGTGGCTATCTGATCTCCCACGCTATCCCGCGTTACTCGGCCAACCTTAATTTTGGCGGCCGGCTGTTCAACGACAAGCTCGAACTCGGCAGCCGCGTCACCTACTACAGCAAACACGAAAACAGCGACCTGGACGACTACAAGGCCAACGCAGAGACCAACAAACTCGCCATTTACAACCTGCCACTGTCCTGGGGCAGCGTGACCACCTACGACGCCTACGTCAGCTTTCGGCCCCGAGACGACATCACCCTGGAGCTGGTCGGCAGCAACCTGACCGACGAGTACTACATCGACCCAACCTCGCGTTCCGCCGTCGCGGCCCCCGGCCGCGCGCTGAAACTGAGCCTCACGGCACAGTTCTGATTCACCCCACAACCAGGAGGGCACCACCGCATAAACCCGTAACCGCAACACCCAAGCAAGCGCAGTACAACTCACACATCAAACATAAGGTGATTCACATGAAAGCGATTTATCTGTCTGTTCTGGCCACCAGCCTGTTGAGTGTCAGCGCCCTGTCGCAGGCCGCCGTGATTGGCGCGGAAAGCGACGACACTAATATTGAGGTCGGTACCTCCAACATCCCCTTCGGCCCACACACAGCTGGACTCCCTGGAGTCGGTGTATACACCACCGGTCTGGCTGCCAAGGTCGACTTTGCCGGCCTGAGCAGCTACAGCACCCAAAGTAATGGTGTTTACACCCTGAACGCGCCGATCAACGTGGACGAACCCGACCACAGCGGCCTTGGCGTGTTCAACTTCGCCAAGGTCAGCAACGCCAATGTCTACTTTGGCGAGTGGTCACAAACCGGCACCACGGGCGACAGCAGCCGCACCGTGTACTACGTCGGCGACGACACCGGCACCAGCGTGCCCACCAGCGGCACGGCAACCTACAGCGTGGCCGGCATCAATGACTACTCCGGCAGCAACCTGATGAGCGGGACCTTCACTGCCAACTTTGGCACCAACAGCCTGACCGGTTCGCTGTCTAACAGCAGCCTGGCGGTGAATATCGGCAGCGCCAGCTTCGACAGTGCAGGCAACATCAGCAGCACAACCGCCACTGCCAACGGCTCGGCAGGCGTGGCAACCGGCGGCCAGGTCAGCGGCAACTTCTTCGGTAACGACGCAGCCGCCCTTGCGGGTATCGCCACCTTCAGCAACCGCGACTACGACACCGCCTTCGGCGGCACCAAAGACTGATCGCGCTTGCCTGCCACGGCCATGGCAGGTGCTGATACCGGGCCGAAGTCACCGCTGCAGAGGAGGCTTCGGCCCTGCCCGTTCCGGCCGCGCAACACGGCCAGCCACGCAAGAGTTTCTATGCTTCGCCACCATTTTCTTGTGCTTCCCGCCCTGCTCCTGCTACTCGCCAGCGCTGCGCTGCAGGCCGCCGACGAAGACACCAACCTGCGGCTCAACCAGCGCATTGAGGGCAACGCCAACGTTCAGGAGCAAGAGCTGCTGGAAGGCGAGTTGGATGAGCAGCCCAGCATTACCCTCAATGGCGAAACCCTCGCCATCGGCAACAACACCAACGATCTCGGCCGCGCGCTGTACCTGTCGCTCGGCCATCAACAATGGCAGGCCGCCAGCGCTTTTTTGCAACGCTACCGTGCCCTGCCCGACGCCGACCCCATGCTGCTGGCCTACGCCGACGGCATGTTGGCCCGCGTGCGCGGCAACTATGTCGAAGCACAAGCGCACTTTCGCCAATTGCTGACACTGCAGCCCGAGTTTCTGCCCGGCCAACTGGAACTGGCGAGGGTGCTGTTCGAAGATCAGCAGGACCGCGCAGCCCAGGCCCTGTTTCAGCGGATACGGGCACGGCTTCCAGCTGATGATCCGCGCGCAGAGGGCGTGCGCACCAGCGTCGGCCGTTTTCTAGCCGCACTGGATCAGCGCCAACGCTGGCAGGGCTCTATCAACCTCGGCGTGACCTGGAGCGACAACCTCAACCAGAGCTCCGAGAGCGACACCTGCCTGCTCAGTGCCGGCAGCGGCACCTGCATCGTGCGCCGCACCCTGCCCGAGGCGATCAGCGCCAGCGGCCTGGATTACGAGGCCACCCTAAACCGACGCGTCGCCATCAGCGGCCATCACGGCGTTTACGCCCGCGCCTTGCTGTACGGCTACAGCTATCAAGACCACAGCGAGTACAACGAAAGCACGCTGATCACCAACCTGGGCTACAGCTACCGCGACGCGCGTAATCACTACAGCCTGGCGCCGAGCTTCGAGACCAACCGGGTCGGCAACGAGGCCATGTATTCAGCCTGGGGTGCCCGGGCCGAGTGGCTGCACACTCTGAGCCAGCGCAGCGCGTTCAAGCTGGAGGCCAACTACCGCGACCTGCGCTACCGCGAGCGCGTTTACCGCTACAACAATGGCGGCAACAGTGCGCTCTACTTCACCGCCTGGAACCAGCTATCACCACGCTGGACGCTGTTTGGCGGGCTGGATGTGAGCGAGCGCAGAACCGCAGAAAGCGCCTACGGTTATCTGCAAAGCGGTGTCAGGCTGGGCGCCTCAATGACCCTGCAGAGCGGCCTGCGTACGAGCCTGTTCAGCAGCTTCCGCCACCGCGAATACAGCGACTTCAACGCGCTGCTCGGCAACCGCCGCCGCGATGACGAATCCAGCCACACGCTGATTGTCAGTGCGCCCCGTTGGGCACTGCTGGGCTTTACCCCCAACCTGACGCTGAAACACACGCGCGTGCGCAGCAACGTCGACTGGCTCTACTCCTATCAGCGCACACAGCTGAGCCTGCGTATGGAAAAGATTTTCTGATTGGGCAAAAAAACCTGCTCGGCCATTACGGAAACAGGGTGCCTCGTTCGTTAAGTAGATAGAGACGTTGAACAGCACCGTCACCCAACCTCATCCCCCGCATGCAAGGATCGACCATGACCTCGGCAGACAGCATCACCGTGCCCCTGAGCCGCTACCTGAAAGAACAGACCACCTCGACCCACGAGAGCCTGGACCAGCGCATCATGGCGCTGGCGCCGTTCTCAAGTCACGCCCGCTTTGCCTGCTTCCTGCGTATGCAGCTGCGCCTGCACCATGCCACCGCACCGCTCTACCAGCAGCCGGAACTGCAGGCGTTGCTGCCGGGTCTGGCCGACCGCAATCGGCTGCCGGCAATCCTGCTCGACTGCGTTGATTTCGCCATCAGTCAGGAACAGCAGGAACAAGACCGCCTGGCAGGGCAGGCAGCAGGACCGAAGAATGTCGCGCAGGCGCTGGGGTGGCTCTACACCCATGAGGGCTCGACGCTGGGTGCTGCCTTCCTGCTCAAGCAGGCCCGCGCAGAGCTGGGGCTCAGCGAAACCTTTGGTGCCCGCCATCTGGCCGGCCACAGCGACGGTCGCGGCCTGCACTGGCGCGAATTCAAGCAGGCGCTGGACAGCCTGCCTCTGTCCGCCGAAGAGCGGGCCGAAGCGGTGACCGGTGCGCGTGACGCCTTCGCCTTTGTTCGCACGGCGGTAGAGGAGCTGATGGCAGGCCAGCAACCGGGCGCGGCGGTCTGAGCGCTATGCTGATACGCCTTGGCTGGCGCCTGCTGGCGCTGACATTCGTCGGGCTCGGCTTGATCGGTGCTGTGCTGCCGGGCATGCCCACCACCGTTTTCATGCTGCTGGCGGTCTGGGCCGCGGGCAAGGGCTGGCCGCCCCTGGCTGCCTGGCTGATCAACCACCCGCGCTTCGGGCCACCGATCCAGCAATGGCAGCAGCACCGGGCAATACCGCGCCGCGCCAAGTGGCTGGCCGCAATCAGCATGTTCGTCAGCATGCCTCTGATCTGCCTGAGCGCTCCCAGTCCCTGGGTGCAGTGGCTGGTGCCCTCCAGTATGTGTCTGGTGCTGCTCTGGCTGTGCACCCGACCGGAGTCAACCGGCGTTGGGGTCTGAGCCACGGCAAGCCGTTATCTTGCTCAACGAGTCGACATTTTTATCGACCGGCGACCACAGGCTGGCGCATTTGCGGTAGAGTCGCCGCGCCCGAGTGAAAAACCCCGCTGGTTGACCCCGCAGCAGCGCCTGCCTGCGGCGGGCAGGGCACTTCACAGTGAACGTGAAACCTATTTCAGGAGAATACCGAGATATGAAATCCCCCCGCATCCAAGCAGCTCTGCTGAGCCTGATCGCCGCCGGCTTGCTGACAGCCACCCAGACCCACGCCTTCGGTCTGGATTCGCTCAAGTCCGCCGCCGGTGCCGCCCTCAGCGCCAACGGCCAGGGCAGCGACAACGCCGGTGCCGACACCCTGGCACAACAGCAGGATGCGCTGATGCAACGCTTCAACGCCAGCATGAACAACATGCTGACCGCCCAGGCTAAGACGCTGGAAGCCACCGGCCAGTCCGACCTCGCCAGCCGTACCCTGGCCGCTGCTGCTAACTACGCCCAAGGTGCTACCGCCGATGGTGCAACGATTGCAGCTGACACCGAACTGACCAGCAGCAACCAGGCGCTGATCCAGAGCCTGCTGTCGCAGACCGGCACCCTGAACGGCGAAAACCGCAATACCCTGGCCGAAGCCATCCCCTACTATCAGAACGGTCTGAAGGAAGGCTCCATGCTGAGCGGCGCTTTCCAGAGCTGGCTCGATAGCGCCAAGGGTAGCGCCGGTTCCCTGCTGTCCAACCCGATGGCAGCTGGTGAACTGACCAGCAGCATCAGCGAAGCCAGCACCGTCGCCCGCAATCTGCCCAGCCTGATCAATGCCTGGAGCGGTACCTCGCAGTCGTTCCTGACCCTGGCCAACGCCAACCAGTTGGACGCCGGCCAGATCCAGTCTATCCTCGCTGCGCTCAACTGAGTTCGGCCTCGCGCTACCCGGGCGCCGTTCGTGCGCCCGGTCTTTTCCTCAACGCCCTCACCCGTTGTTACAGACTGTCGCCCCGGCGACAGATCAGGCATGACACCTGTCAATAAGGTGTTAGCCCGCCCAGGCAAATCAGCCTGCTCAACAACGGAGAACAAGAAAATGGGTTTTGCTTCCAAGGTGGTATGGATCACTGGCGCCTCTTCGGGCATTGGTGAAGCGCTGGCCAAGGCCATGCTGGCGCAAGGTGCCAGCGTTATCCTGTCGGGTCGCCGGGCCGACGCACTGCAGGCACTGGCTGACACAGCACCGGACAACACACTGGTCTTGCCCTTTGAGACTACCGATTACGCTCGCCTGCCTGAGCTGGTTGAGCAAGCCTGGGCCTGGCAGGGACGCATCGACCTGCTGATCAACAACGCCGGCATCAGCCAGCGCAGCCTCGCGTTGGACACCGGCCTGCAGGTCTACCGCCAACTGATGGAGGTTGACTACCTCGCCCCGGTGGCGCTGACCCAGCTGCTATTGCCACGCCTGGTCGAACAGGGCAGCGGCCAACTGGCCGTCGTCAGCTCGGTCGCGGGCAAGATCGGCGTCCCGCTGCGCACCGGCTACTGCGGAGCCAAGCACGCGGTCGTGGGTTACTTCGAGGCGCTGCGCGCGGAGGTCGAGCAGGCTTATGGTATTGGCGTCAGTATCATCCTGCCCGGCTCGGTACGTACCGCGATCGCCGCCAACGCACTCGAAGGTGCCGGCAACGCGCGTGGTCGCTCGGATGCCAACATCGAGAACGGCATCGACCCGGATGACGCAGCGCGTACCATCCTCGACGAACTCAGCGCTGGCAAGCACGACATCATCATCGCTGAGGGCATGGAGCTGATGGCACTGCAGATGCGCGCCAGCGATCCCGAGCGCACCTTCGCGTTCACCGCCGCAGAAGGGGCCAAACTGGCGCAGCAACGGGCAGAGCTTGGCGCAGGCGCCTCTATTGATCCCAACGCCGTCAACACCTGAGCCCACAGTCTGTGGCGACTCGCTGGAGCAGCGGCTAACGTTTATGGGGAAGCGCATCACAGGTGTGATGCGCACTGCCCTAGCGAAGGACCTGCCCGATGAAACCACTGATCCTGGCGTTACTGTGCACCGTTGCTCTGGCTGGGTGTTCAAGCGAGTACATCATCAGCACCACCAGTGGCGAGCTGATCGCCACCGACAACAAACCCAAACTCGACGAGGACACCGGCATGTACCTGTTCGAAGATGATGAAGGCCGCGAGCAGGCGATTCCTGCGTCCAGCGTCAAACAGATCATGGAGCGCTGAGCCGGGCAGTTATGCCACTCTGTCAGGCGGGATGCCCGGTAGGGCATTCTGCCGACAGGATACCAAGCACCGCCTGCCGATAGTCCGTCAGCTCGAACCAGAACGGCCCCAGCGACCGATAATCACGCTCCGGCCAGCCGCCCATCGTCCACTGCACCCAGCCTCTATGTTCGCGTACGTCAGCGTAAAGCTGCGAACAGTCGACATCACCGCAGCCGCACCCCAGCAGCACCAGGCGGGCCGGGCGACCTTCAGCACTGCGCTGCCAGGCAGAACGCGCATACCATGCCACGTCATCGACCAGCAAAAAGGTATCGTCGAACGGCAGGTATCCCTGCGCCAACTCAAACTGCCGCACCAGAGCAGTCAACGGCTGGCCGTCAATCAGCACTTGCAGATGCTTGTCCTCAGCATTCCTTGCCTGGTCGGCAAGCGCGTGCCAGCGCAGTTGCAACGTGTTCACACAACTCTCCCGGTTCAGCGACGACTCTAACGGCAAGCAGTATATCGGCCACGCCGTTCAATGCCAGCCAGCGGAAGGCGGCGATGCCAGCACAGTACGCCTGGATACGAATAGTGGCCAGCCGAGCACTAGCCATTAGAGGTAAATTGAGGGCGATCCGTCGACATACCCGTCATGCGCGCGTATCACTCACCTACAATGCCAGGCAGGGTAACTATCCGAACAACCAAGCGCACGCGAAGACGAAAGGAGCACGCAGAAACCAATGAAGATACTCGTGGTAGACGACCACCAGTTGTTCATCGACGGAGTACGCTACCTGCTGCAACAGCTGGAGGATGAGGTCGAAGTCGTTGAATGCAACAACAGCGCGTCCGCTATCGAGTTGCTGGAGTCGCCAGCGACATTTGATCTGGTGCTGATTGATCTGGTCATGCCGGATCTCAACGGCATCTCGATTATCCAGCGCCTGCACTCACGCGGCGTCTGCCGCCCCCTGGTGGTGATGAGCGGCGAAGACAACCCACGAACCATCAAAGCGGCAATGGACGCCGGCGCACTAGGTTTTATTCCCAAGACCTTCGGCAGTAGCGCCATGCTCGACGCCCTGCGCCAGATTCTTACCGGTGAGCTATTTCTGCCAGAGGGCATGGAGCAACAAATAGCCGCCATGCCCCCTCGCCGTTCAGCGGTGGTGGGTGACATTACCCCACGCCAGCAGGTGGTGCTGGAGTTAATGGCGCTGGGCTACTCCAATCGCCAGATTGCAACCAGCCTGTTCCTGACCGAGCACACCGTCAAGGCCCACATTCGCACCCTGTTCCAGACCCTGCAGGCTGCCAACCGCACCGATTGTGTCCAACTGGCCCGACGCCGGGGGCTGCTTCAGGACACTGCCACCAGCGACAATTGATGCTGGATGGCGCCACGTAGCTCCAGCGGGCGAACCGGCTTATGCAACAGTTTCAGGCCACTCTCTTCCGCTCGCTTCAGCTGCTCTCGGCTGGTTTCGCCGGTCACCAGCAGGCCCGCAACGGGCCTGTCGATCAACGCTCGTATCTGCGCGATCGCCGCCACACCGTTGACACCGTCACCCAGATGCAGGTCCGACAGGACCAGGTCTGGTGCCCTGCCGCCGGAGCGCAAAACCTGCAGCGCATCGTCCAGGTGCTCACAGCTAAGCACGCTAAAGCGCCATCCTTTCAGCAGTGTTTCCATCGCGTTGAGCACATTGCGATCATCGTCGATTACCAGAATCAGCTTACCTGCCGCACGCCAGCTGCTCTGCTCATGACCTTGTTCAACCCGCCGGGCCAGCTGCGGGTTGCCCTGCGGTACGCTGAATGAAAAAACCGAACCGCGCCCCACCTCGGAGCGAAGCTGTAGCGGGTAGTCGAGCAGAGCACACAGCCGACGCACGATGGCCAGGCCGAAGCCCAGCCCCTTGTCACGTTCATCATTGCAGTGCTGCAATTGCTGAAATTCGGTGAATGCCTGTTCCTGCCGATCCGCCGGTATACCGACACCGGTATCCCAGACCTGCACCAGCACCTGGCTGCCCCGACGTCTGGCACTGATCAGGACACCACCACGGTGGGTGTAGCGAAGAGCGTTGCTGATCAGGTTGCGCATGATCCGCTCCAGCAGAGCGCGGTCTGCCAGAACGACCACATCGGGCACATGCATGCGCAGCTGCAGTTCGTGCCGCTCGGCGGTGTCCCGGTATTCTTCGCACAGGCCAGCCAGCATGGTCGCCACATCAAAATGGCTGTATTCGGGCTGAACCACGTTGGCATCTAGGCGAGACATATCGAACAGCGCATCAAACAGCTTACGCATGGCATTCAGTGATTGATCAATCCGACCAAACACCCGAACCTTCTCGCGCTCGTCCTCCACACCCTTGAGCGCATCAATGAACAACGACAGTGCATGCAGCGGCTGACGCAGGTCATGACTGGCTGTCGCCAACACCCGTGATTTGGCATGAATCGCTTCCTGCAGCGCCTCAGACTGCTGTTGCAGCTCCTCCGCCAACGCCGCTCCCTGATAGTGCAGTCGCATTTCCGAACGCACGATGCCATTGAGCTTGCGGGTGAAGGCAACCGTTGCGATCAGGGTCGCCAATACCATCAGCGCCAGCGCCATGTAAGGCAGTTCACCCAGTAACATCAGCTTGATCGCCAGCGCCAACAGAATAGGCGCACCATAGCCGTAATACAGCGGCAGCCAATGGGTACCCGACGACAGCGAACCGACGCCCAGTGTTACCAGCAGGGTCACCAGAAACAGCTGGTGCGGTGCTGACGCTTCGACGAAGAACAGAAACGCAGCCGCGACCCAGAGCAGGCCACAATAAACGGAGGTCGCCAGCAGTCCGCGATGCCAGGGCTCGGCCGTATCTGGGGTAACCTCCGCCTTGCGATAGGCACGGGTAAGCACAAAGCGGGCATAAATGCCCAGCAACAGCAGCAGGAACCAGCCCAACAACAGCAGTGGTGGCTGCCACTGCCACATGACCAGCACCACAGTCAGGGGAACCAGCACCGTAAACGCCGACCACTCACGCATCGTTACGAAGTGCGGGGCCAGTGCATCAAAGGTAATCTGTCGCTCAATCGGGTCCCTGATCGTCCGTGCCATCACACCGCCTTGTCCATGAGTTGACCGCCAAGCATAGCAGGCGGGCAACAGCGCGGCGCGTCGGTGCAAACTCGCTCAGCCGCCCACCCTGGCAGTCGCCGCCCTGCGGCGCCGTCCCGGCCGCAGTCGCCGATACCCAATCACAACACCGCTAACGCTGATCAGCATGCCACCCAAGCTGAAGCCGACCATCCAAACATCCCACAATGGACGATGCTCCAGCAGCGGCAACCAGTCCCAACTGTGCAGCAGCGCAAACAGTACCCGCGAAACCCGCCGCGCCGGACTGCTTTGACCGAGCAGCGCGCCGGTCGCCGGGTCAACCTCTAGCCAACGGCCATCGGCGAAACGGGCACGTAACATCGGCAAGGGTTTTGACAGGTGCCCAAGCATGCTGTGCTCGGCGCGCGGGTAGTAATAGAAATCGTGGGCCGTTAGCCATTCGAACTGCACCTGCTGCGTTGGTGCCATGGCCGCAATCGACGCTTGCAGCAGTTCACGCGGCAGCTGCCCGACCAGCGCGCCAGTCTGCAGGTCCAGCACCCGCTGCTCACCGGCCGCGTTGCTTGCGCTCACCCAGTAGCGGCCAGCGATCCGCCGCCATTGCAGTTCGACCGGCTGCCAGCCACCCACCTGCAGGCGCCGCAGTATGTCGCCAACATCCGTCTGCGCAGGCCGCCCTGACGAGCCGCTGTACTCAGCTACGGCCAGGGTTGGTGCGCGGCTGAAAATGCCCCAGGGGTTCATTGACATCAATCCGCTGAAGATCCAGCAAATCAGCAGCACTCCGGCCACCAGACCGGTAATGTGGTGCCAGCGTGCCCAGCCACGGTAGGGCGAATGACTGCCGCTGCGGTAGCGCCGTCGACGCCAGCGCAGCACACCAATGATCATGCCCAGCAGCCCCATCACGGTGGCGGCCAGCGACAGCCAGATCACGGTGTCCGTCCAAATCGGCTGCAGCGCATTACCGCGTAGCGGATACAGCCAGTGAATCCAGGTACCGACCCAGTTCCAGGCCCGTTCAGTGCCAGTAGCATCACGCACGACCGCACCGGTCTGGCTGGATACATAGATCAGCCGACGCTGCGCGTCGTTCAGCGCAATACGGTAGAGCGGCCGGTCAGCGTCCAGCGCCCGCGAGTGGGTCCAGGCATCCTCGTCGATCAGCGCTTGCAGCTCGGCCGGTGCTCCCGGTGCAAACTGGGCTGCGGCTGCCATCGCCCGCTCGGCATCCATCGGCCCGGCAGGGGTTCCTGTTCGCGCGTCGAGCACCTGCGCAGCCTGGCCTGACCGTGGCAGCAGATACACCGGCTCCCCGCCGATGCTGCTCAGGGTCAGCCCTTCGGGCCAGTCGGCGCCAGCCCTCACCGGCGCAGCGCAGCAGCCCTCAAGCGGCAGCGCCGGCAGGTGCGCCAGATGCTCACGAGGGGTCAGCTTGGGGTAGCCAACATAGAGCATCACCACACCCGAGACGAACCACATGGCCATAAACAGGCACAGGGCAATGCCCAGCCAGCGATGCCATAAGTACAGATAACGTTTCATCGGGATCTCCTGACCGCCGGCCTGCACGGCCGGCGGCACGATTGCATCAGAAACGCGTCTGCAGGCTCAGCTCGACGCTGCGCGGTGCACCCAGATACAGCATGCTGCTCCCGGCCTGCCGGGCGTAGACCTCATCGGTCAGGTTGCGCCCACGCAGGGTCAGCTCGGTCTCAGCGCTGAGCTGGTAACGCACATGCGCCCCAAACAGGGTATAGGACGGCACCCACAGGGTATTGGCCGAATCGGCATAGACCGAAGACACATAGCGGGTATCTAGCCCCAGCAGCCAGTCGGTGACCGGTTCCCAGGTCAGCCAGAGGTTGGCGACCCGCTTGGGTACGTTGCTCGGCCGGTTGCCCGCGTAGGACACAGCGCTGCCGCCGACGTTGGCATTAAACTCGTCGTACTCGGCATCGACCCAGGCCATGTTGCCCTCGGCGCGCACGCTGTCGGTCACCTGCAGCGCCGCTGCCAGTTCGATGCCACGGGCTGACTGCTTGCCGACCGGCAGGGTCTGACCCGGGTTGTTCGGGTCCGCGGTGGAAAGGTCTTCACGCTCCAGCTGATACAGCGACACTGTGGCCGAGCCGCGTCCGTCGAGGAAATCCAGCTTGCTGCCGATTTCCCACTGCTCGCCGGTGGTCAGGTCAAAGTCCTGCACCTGCTTGAAACTGGCGGTGGTGAGAATGCCGGACGGCGGGTCCGCCGCTGTACTGTACTGGACGTAGACGTTAGCTGCCGGCGTGAGTTGGTAGACCAGGCCCAGACGGCCGGTAGTCGGCTCGTAGTTCTGGCTGAAAAACGCCGGATTGGTCGCCGACGGCGTCTGATGGTTGGTGACCTCCAGGTCGATCCAGTCGTGACGCAGGGCGCTGATCAGCGCCAGCCGGTCGGTCAGCTCGGTGCGATTTTCCAGATACAGCGCCCAGGTATCCACCTCGTTGGTGCGCTGCGGATCGTGGCCGGGGGTCATACCGGGAATATCGTAGAACTGGCCCGGATTGAAGTGATCCGGGTCCACCACATCAAATACCGCCGAGATCGAGCGCGGGTAGCGGGTCTGCACGTTGTGGCTGTAGTCCAGCCCCAGCGACCAGTCGCTGCGCCGTGACCAGAGCATGCCCTCATGCAACAGGTCGACGCGGTTGCCGTTCAGCTCCTGATCGTGACGCTGCAGCAATGCAGAGGACCGGCTGATCTGGCTGTTGTCGGCGGTGTAGGTGTAACGCTCCAGATTGCGGTAATCACGCTCGGTGTTGTAGTGGTAATAGGTATTGCGCAGGCGGGTCTGGTCGCTCAGCTGATACTCGGTGATCGAGCGCAGCCAGCGCACCCGCTGCTCGTAACGTCCGTCCTCGACGTTGTAGTTCTCAAAGCGACGACTGTCATCGACCTTCATCTCACCACCCAGCGGCTGCAGCGCCGGGGTGCCCCAGTAGGGACTGTCGACCTGCTCGTTCTGATACTCCAGCGCCAGGGTATGCGACAGCCGTTCGTTGAAATCGGTGCGCAGCGACAGCGCGCCGGTAAAGGCGCTGCGCTCTTCGCGGTCAGCCCAACCGTTGCTGTCGGTCTGGCTGATATCCAGCCGCAGCGTATTGCGCACGGGCCCCTCGGTCAGCAGTTGATTGACGCCCAGCGCCAACTCACGGCTGTCAAAGCTGCCATAGCGGATGCGCGCCTCGCGGAAGGACTCGCTCGGGTCGGCCAGTTTAGTGATGTAGTTGATCGAGCCGCCAACCCCGCCAGCGCCATTAAGAAAGCTGGAGGCACCACCAATGGCCTCAACGCGGTCAAAGATCCAGCTGTCAACCGGGCGTGCGGCGATGCTGTCGTACTGCACGGTGATGCCGTTGAACATCTGCGTCACCTGCGCGCCAGTAAAGCCGCGCCAGGAAACAAAGCCGGCCTGACCGGGCGGCGACGCAGCGGTGACGCCCGGCACGCCGGAGAGAATGTCCTGGGTATCCAGCGCATCACGCTGTTCGATTTGCTCACGGCCAACCACGCTGACCGAGGCGGGGGTTTCCCGCGGCGTCAGCCCAAGCCGCGAACCAGACTCGGCAGGGGTATCAAGTTGCAGGTCGGTGGTCCGATGAACCTTGCCGGTTACGATCAGGGTCGGCAGGTCGGTGGCGTTTTCAGCGTGCACAGGCAAAGCAGGGGCGCACAGCAGTACGCCGCAAAGGGAATATCGCGAATATTTCATTGGTATTGTCCTGACAGAAACACAAGCTCGCCGACGCAACACAACGGCGCAGGCGAGACACAGGGTGGCGTCGAATAAACGCCGGATAAGGTCAGAACAACGGAGAGGCGCGAGGGTTGGCCGGAGGCCAGGCGGAACGCGGCGACACGCGGCGGAACACCGAGCGCGCCATGGGCAAACGGGGGCGGCGCAGCAGCCGCAACCAGAACATGGCAAACAGCAGGCCGATTGCCAGATTAACACCACCGCAGACCGGACAGCTGAAGCTCATCATGGCCGCAGCATCGGCCGCCCCATCCTCCGCGGCCAGATCAATCGAGGCACTGCCAAGCGAACAAAACACCACGCCCGCGCCACTGAGCTGCATGCCCAGCATCTGCCCGTGCAGCAGACCACAGGTCGGCACATTGAGCAGGATGCTGACGTACAGCAACCAGGTAAACAGAGATCGATGGGGGTGGGTCGAGAACATGCGGCGAAGTCTAGCAGCGCGATGCACAGAGCGGAATGGCGGCGATGTCGCAGCCGGTCACCAAGGCAGCGCCCGACCGCAGGCGGGCGCGGAACGATGAAAGTCAGAAGCGGCTGAAAATATCGCTGACAAATACAGCCGGGATACCGGCAAAGGAAGGCGTCGGCAGATCGGACTGCTCGGAAACGATCAGGGTGGCGGCACTGAAGGCCACCGCAAGCACAGCGGGCATCAGCCATGCGGAATAGCGACGAGTCATGTCGTTCTCCTTGCATGCCTCCCGTAGGGGCACACGTATATTGTTGTTATTCGCGAAAAACAGTCTGTTGCAGAAAACGCCACTCGTCCAGCAAAAAATGATACCAATTGTCGGATCGGCTCAGCACCGGCCCTGTTCTAGGGGGTGTCACGCAGCAACCGCAGGCCATTGAAGACCACCAGCAGGCTTACCCCCATGTCGGCAAACACGGCCATCCACATGGTCGCCGACCCGGCCAGCGTCAGGCCGACAAACACCGCCTTTATACCCAGCGCCAGCCAGATGTTCTGGCGCAGCACCCGCAGGGTCCGGCGGGAAAGACGAATGAAGGCCGGCAGTTTACGCAGATCGTCATCCATCAAGGCGACATCAGCGGTCTCGATGGCCGTATCACTGCCGGCAGCGGCCATGGCAAAACCGATATCGGCCGCTGCCAGCGCGGGCGTATCGTTGATACCGTCGCCGACCATGGCGACCCGCCGGCCCGCATTGCTCGCCTGGCGAATCAAGGCAAGCTTGTCGTCGGGCAGCAGGTTGCCGTGAGCGGTGTCGATCCCGACCTGGGTTGCAATGGCCTGTACCGTCGGGGCGTTGTCACCACTTAGGATCATGCTCTCAACACCCAGCGCATGGAGCTCGCGTATGGCGTCACGGCTGCCCAGCTTGAGCGTATCCGCCACGGCAAACAAACCGAGCGCCTGTTGCTCGCTGCATAGCAGCACCAGCGACTTGCCCTCGCGCTCCAGCTGGCTCAGACGATCCTGAATGTCGCTGGTCATCAACCCGCGACCAACCGCGAGCCGCGCATTACCAAGGTAATAGCGCTCACCGTTGAGCAGGCCGCTGACACCCTGACCGGGTATCGCTGTAAAAGCGTCCACCTCCAGCAGTGGTTGCTGATTGGCACTGGCCAGCGCACGGGAGACCGGGTGGTCCGACCGCGCTGCCAGGCTCGCCGCCAACTGCTGAGCACGCTCGGCATTGCCCCCTGCAAGCAGCTCAAAATCGGTCTGTACCGGGCGCCCCTCGGTCAAGGTGCCCGTCTTGTCGAGCGCAATCAGATTGAGCTGTCCGCCCTGCTCCAGATGCACCCCACCCTTGATCAGCAGGCCGCGACGAGCCCCCGCCGCAAGCGCACTGACAATAGTCACCGGGGTCGATATGACCAGCGCACAGGGGCACGCCACAACCAGCAGAACCAAGGCCCGATAGATCCAGTCATACCAGCCGCCCCCCAGAAATAGCGGCGGCAGTATGGCCATTAGTAGCGCCAGCAGGCAGACGGCCGGGGTGTAAAGGGCAGCAAAACGATCGACAAAACGCTGGGTCGGGGCCTGTTCACTTTGCGCCTGCTCCACCGCGTGAATGATGCGCGCCAGCGTGGTCTGTCCGGCAGCCGCAGTAACTCGGTATTCGAGCGTGCCATTCTGGTTGATGGTGCCGGCAAAGACGCTGTCACCGGTCTGCTTCTCAACCGGCATGCTCTCGCCGGTGATCGGCGCCTGATTGACCGTCGAACGCCCGCCAACCACGGTACCGTCGAGCGCAACCCGCTCACCCGGCCGCACCCGGACGCGCGCGCCAACCGCAATCTCCGTTGCGGCAATACCGCGCCAGCTGCCATCCTCCTGCTGCACACTGGCCTGCTCGGGGGCGAGCGCCAACAGCCCACTGATAGCGTCGCGAGCTCGTCCCAGCGAGCGAGCTTCAATGTGCTCGGCAATCGCAAACAGCACCATCACCATCGCCGCTTCCGGCCACTGGCCGATCAACACAGCGCCGGTGACGGCGATGCTCATCAGCGCATTGATATTGAGCGTCCGGTGGCGCAGGGCGACCCAGCCCTTGCGGTAGGTTTCAACCCCGCTAATCAGGATCGCCAACAGCGCCAGGGCCGCACCCAGCCAGGCCGCACCGCCAGCAAAATGCACCACTTCGGCAGCCAGCGCTACAACACCGGCCAGCGCCAACGGCCACCAGGGCTTGTGCTGTGTCGGCTCCGGACGCGCATCGTCAACCAGCAGCCGCGGGCTGAACCCCAGCTCGCGAATCGCCGCGATAACGGCCTCGCGCCGCTCCGGCATGTGACTCACTGACAGCACCCGCTGCAACAGATTGAACTGCAGCGCACCAACCCCGGTCATGCCCGCCAGTTGCTGCCGGATCAAGCGTTCTTCGGTCGGGCAATCCATCTGCTCGATATGGATGCGGCTGACCTGCTCCCCCGCCGCGGGCGTGAGCGCCTGCTCCGGTGATGCGGGTTGAGCGGCACAGCAACGGCTGGCAGGGGTAGCGTGATCATGTGAGTGGTGGGCGGACATGTGACCTCCGGGCAACTTTGAGGCACAGTAGAAACCCTATAGCCACTACAGAGTCAAGAACTCAGGAGACGTCTGTGAAAATCGGCGAACTGGCAAGGCGAACAGACTGCACCGTCGAGACCATCCGCTACTACGAACGCGAAGGCCTGTTGCCCGAACCGCAACGCAGCGAAGGGAACTATCGGCAATATGGCGAACGCCATGTCGAGCAGTTGGTGTTCATCCGCAACTGTCGCCTGCTCGACATGACCCACGTCGAGATTCGGGAACTACTGCAGCTTCGCCGCCAGCCCAATGCCAGCTGCGGCAATGTCAACGGCCTGATTGATGCGCATATCGGTCATGTCAGCGAGCGCATCGCCGCCCTGAGCCTGCTGCAACAGCAACTGGTCGAACTGCGTCAGCAGTGCCGGGAGGGTAATGACGTCGACCACTGCGGCATCATCGCCCAGTTGGAAACCAGCGGCAGCGTGAGCCCGCCCGAGGCGGACTCGCATGTTGGCCGCAGCCACCGGCACTGACACTTAGGCAAGCCCTGATCAATTCCACTCGCCCCGCGGGGTGTTCAGACCTAGACGGTGGTTGCCTGACGCTCCAGCTCGGTGCGCAGCTGCGGGTCCAGCCGCAGCTGACTGGCCAGCTCCTGCAGATAGGCACGCTCCATGAAGTTCTGCTCATCAACGACCAACAGACTGGCCAGATACATTTCGGCCGCCATCTCTGGTGTCTGCGCTGCCTGAGCGATTTCGACCGGGTCCAGCGGTTTGCGCAGCTCGGCGTCGAACCAGGCGTGCAGTTGCGCATCGCCGGTCAGCTTGGCAATTTCGCCATCGATCAGCTCGCGCTCACGATCATCGATATGGCCATCGGCCTTGGCCGCCCCAATCAGCGCCCGCAAAATCCCATGGCTGTGCTGCTCAGCCTGCGGCGCAGGCAGCCGATCAACGGTCTGCGGCTCGCCTTGCGGCGCACTGCTACTGTTTTGTTGCCAGTGCTGCCAAGCCTTGTAGGCCACCACGCCGAGTGCCGCCAAACCACCATATTTGACCGCCTTGCCGCCAATCTTGCGTGCCTTCTTGCTCCCCAACAGCAGGCCCACGGCGCCGGCTGCCAGCGCACCGCCACCCGCCCCGGACAGCAGGCTGCCAAGCTGGCCGGTGCCAGACTTGCCGTGGTTATCTGCGGTGCCGGAAAGCGCGCCACCGGCTGACTTCAACAACTGATCAAGCAGACTCTGGGTGTTCATTTACGTCTCCGCTATTGGCATCTCGTTTGCTTCGACCACAGGAGCAACGCGGGGGTCCTGACGGCCAAGCCACACTTTGTTGCGGTATTTTTCCGCACGCTGGCAGCCAGTGTGGATAACTTGGGCTTAACTGGACCTTAATACCGCTACCACCGGGGGAACATGGATGGACGACAACAAAGGCAAGACGTTGCTGGTGCTGGGCGGCAGCGGCCTGGTCGGCATGGAAATACTGCGTCAGGCGCTCGCCAACCCGGCGATCAGCCGCGTCATCGCGCCAACCCGATCGCCGCTGTCGATGGCGGTCAGACACTTCGCGCACCTGGAAAACCCGCAGGTTGACTTCAGCGCACTGCCCGAGAACGCCGACTGGTGGCAAGCTGATGCGGCAGTCTGCGCGCTGGGCACCACCCGCCAGCAGGCCGGTTCCAGGGATGCCTTTCGCGCGGTTGACCGCGGCTACGTCACCGCCTGTGCACGCCACGCTCGCCGCGCGGGCACGCGCACCTTCGTGCTCAATTCATCCCTGGGCGCCAGCCCGCGCTCGGGGTCGTTCTACCTGCGAGTCAAGGGTGAGGTGGAGCAGGACCTGACGTCGATGGACTTCCGCTCACTGACGCTGGTGCGGCCCTCGCTACTCGACGGTGCCCGTTCGCAGGACCGCCCGGCCGAGCTGGTTGGGCTACTGTTGTCGCGGACCTTCAAGCCAGTGATTCCCAAGCGCCTGCGCGCAGTCCGAGCCAGTGACGTCGCTGCGGCCATGTTGCAGGCCGCGCTGATGGCGCCAAGCGGCAGACATGTCATCGAATCGGATGCCATCGCCCGTCGGCATTGATGACTGAAGCACATTATGGACAGCCCGTTCTGCGGTTCTGCCGGGTCGATCAGTAATGGCGCTTTGATTTCACTGTATACTTGCGCGCAACGTCTAGACTGGTTAATGCAACTCAACAGCAGGAATACAGCGTAATCATGATCGTCTACAGCAACACACGCTTTCTGGTAGTCGATGACTTCAGCGACTTTCGCTCGTCGGTGAAGGCCATGCTGACCCAGATGGGGGCGCAGCATATCGACCTTGCAGCCAGTGGCGCAGAGACGGTCGCGCTGTGCAACAAGTCCCGCTACGACATCATTTTGCACGACTACAATCTGGGCGACGGCAAAAACGGCCAGCAGGTACTGGAAGAGTTGCACCAGGCCAAGCTGATCGGGCCGCACTGCATCTTCGTCATGGTGACCGCCGAGAGCAGCCAGGCCATGGTGATGGCAGCGCTGGAATATGAACCCGATGCCTATCTGACCAAACCCTTCAACCGCGCCAGCCTACAGCAGCGGCTGGACCGCCTGGTCGAACGCAAGCAGCTACTGGCACCGATACTCGACGCCCTCGCAGCAAACAACCAGGCCGGTGTCTTGCAGGCCTGCGATAGCCTGCTGCAACGCCAACCTCGCCTGGCACCGTTATGCCAGCGCTACCGCGCCAAGGCGCTTGCCGCCCTGGGGCGAAGCGCCGACCTTGAGGCCATGCTGCAGGCAATCATCGACGAGCGGCCGCTACCCTGGGCGTTGGTCATGCTGGCCGATCACCTGCTCGACAACAATGACATCGACCGCGCAGAGGCGCTGTACGAGCAGGGCGTCAGCCTGTTCCCGATGCTGCCGACCCTGTACGACGGACTCGCGCGAGCCAAGCAGTTGCGCGGTGAGCAGCTCAAGGCCCAGGTGTTTCTTGAGCAGGCGGTAAAGATCTCACCCAACAACCCGCAGCGCCAGGCCGAGCTGGGCCGCGTGGCCCGGGCAAATCAGGACCCGGATCGCGCAGTGCGCGCCTTCCGTCAGGCAGTAAACCTGGGGCGTCACTCGGCGTTTCGCGACCCCGAGCACCACCTGAATCTGGCCGACAGCCTCTGCGCCCAGGCCGGTGACGCCGCGCCGGGCCCGAAGGTGCTGCTGGAAATCCGTCAGACCATGGACGACATGCACAACGGCTGGCGCGACAACGACGGCCTGGCCGCGCGTGGCGAGCTGCTGCAAGCCTCTGCCCTCAAACGCGCAGGCAAGACAGCCGAAGCCGAACAACTGGCCAGCAGCGCCGCCGAGCGGTTGAGCACGCTGGACGATTTCTTCGCCGCCGACACGGCACTGCAGGTCGCAGCCCAGCTACGCGCACTGGGTCAGAATGCACAGGCCGATCAGATGCTCAGCAGCTGCGTCGAAATTTACGGCGACGATCCCAAGGTCATGGCTGGCATTGCCGAACAGACCAGCGACCCGGACATTCTGCGCAGCGGCGATCAGGCAATGGAACTGAACCGCCAGGGCATGGCGCTGTACCAGAAGAAGCACTTCCCCGAAGCGCTGGAAGCGTTCCGCAGCGCGCTGGCGCTGCAACCGCGCAATATCAGCTACGCGCTGAACACCGCCCAGTCGCTACTGCGCCTGCTGTTGAGCAGCCCGGACGAAGCCCTGCGCGAGGAGTGCCTGGACTGCCTCAGCCGGGTACGCAACATGCCCGCCAGCGACGCTCGCTTTGAACGCTATACCAAGCTGCGGGAAAAGGCCGAGTCGCTATGAGCGAGCAACCTGAAGAGCAGTCGCTCGACTTCTCCACCGTCATCGCCTCCACGGTGCATGACATGAAGAACTCGCTGGGGCTGCTCATGCAGTCCTACGGGCAACTGGTCGAGCGCCTGCCCGCCAATGAACAGGACAGCCCCGAGCGTGGCGTCATCGAGTACGAGTTCCTGCGACTCAACGGCATGCTGGTGCAAATGCTTGGGCTGTACAAACTCGGGGTCAACCAGCTGCCCCTGCGGCCCAGCTACCTTGATGTCGAGGAGTTTCTGGAAGATCAACTGGCCCGCCACGACGACATTCTGCGCTCACGCCACATCCAGGGCAGCTACGAGGTTGACGAGTTCGGCTTGATGGGTTTCTTTGACGCCGAACTGGTCGGCTCGGTGGTCGGTAATGTAATCAACAACGCAATCCGTTACACCCGCTCGGCGATCCACCTGCGCGCGGGCCTGGATGGCGAACAACTGGTGATCACCATCAGCGACGATGGCAGCGGTTACCCCGCTGCGATGCTGGAGAACCAGTCCGATTATATTCTGGGGATCAACATGAGCACCGGCAGCACTGGCCTGGGCCTCTACTTCGGCGGGCGCATCGCCCAACTGCACCAACGCAACGGCATTACCGGACGTATAGCCCTGAGCAACGGTGGTGAGCTGGGCGGTGGCGAGTTTCGCATCTGGCTGCCTTGAGTGGCGGTGACGCCTACACCTGCTTCAGGATAAGCTGGCATCATCTCCCACGGAAGCCGAGCCATGCTCCATCACCATACCTTCAGCCTGCAGGTCATCCGATGATCTGGTTCTGGCGCTCACTGGCCTCGCTGTGCGTTACCCTCGGCGCAATCGGTGTAGTTGTCCCGGGACTGCCGACAACCCCCTTCCTGTTGGTCGCTGCCTGGGCAGCAGGGCGCGGCTGGCCTGAGCTGGAAGCGCGCCTGCTGCTGCACCCGCACTACGGCCCGCTGATACGCGATTGGCGCGAGCACCGAGCGGTGCCACGCCGTGCCAAATGGGCTGCGAGCCTGCTGATGCTGAGCAGTGTGCTGATGATCTGGCTACTGCCTTCGCCGGACTGGCTGCGCTGGGCGCTACCGCTGTTCCTCTGTTGCGTTGCTGGCTGGCTCTGGCGTCGACCGGAGCCGGCACCGCGCTAGCGCGGCATCATCCGCACCCCATCCAGCTCGCTCAAAGGCTGCGGGCGACCAAGGTGATAGCCTTGAGCGTAATCCACGCCAAGCTCGCGTAGCTGATCCAGAATCTCTTCGTTTTCGACAAACTCTGCCACCGTCTGCAGCCCCATTTCATGGCCGATGGTGTTGATTGAGGCAACCATCGCGCGGGCGATGGGATCGGCCACGATATCTTTGACAAAAACGCCGTCGATTTTCAGATAATCCACCGGCAACGACTTGAGATAGGCGAACGACGATAGCCCCGAGCCGAAGTCATCCAGCGCAAACTGACAACCGATGTCCTTGAGCCGCCGCATGAACGCAATGGCCTTGTTCAGGTTGGCAATAGCGCTGGTTTCGGTGATTTCAAAGCACACCAGTTGGGGCGGAACCTGATGGCGCTCGATAGTTTCGAGCACATATTCCAGAAAGCTCTCTTCGCCAATCGAGGCCGCCGACAGGTTGATCGAGTAGCTGCTCACCGGCCCACCCTGACGGCGGTTGTAGTCCCCCAGCCAAGCCAGAAAATTACCCACCACCCAGCGATCAATCGCCGATGCCAGATCATAGCGCTCGGCCGCAGGCATGAAGGCACCGGGGGGGATGGCCTGCCCATCCTCACCCAGCATACGAACCAGCACTTCGTAGCCGGGCAACATGTTCTGCTCACTGATGGCGTGAATCGGCTGCACATACAGCCTCAACAAGTCAGAGTCCAAGGCCTGGCGCAGGCGGTTGACCCACTGCATTTCACCCCGCCGCTCCTGCATCTGAGCGTCGTCAGCCTGGTACAGGTGAATACGGTTGCGGCCGGCGTCCTTGGCCGCATAGCAGGCGCTGTCTGCGGCACTGAGCAATACATCCAGGCTGGCCACCTGCTCCTCGATTTGCACCAGTCCAATACTCACCCCGACGGCAAACGTCTTGCCTTCCCAGCTGAAACGGTACTCCTCCACCAGTGCGCGGATGCCATCAACGACCGGAATGGCTTCTTCCAGCGTACAGCCGCTGAGCAGCAGCCCGAATTCGTCACCACCCAGCCGTGCCAGCACGTCGGAGCTGCGAATATGCGACTGAAACAACTTGGCCAACTGACGCAACAGCTCATCGCCGGCGGCGTGGCCACAGGTATCGTTGACGATTTTGAACTGATCAAGGTCCATGTAGCACAACACCTGATCGCCTCGCTGACCCGGCCCGCGTTGCAGCGCTTGGCCAACCCGGCGTTCAAATTCCTTGCGGTTGACCAGCCCGGTCAGGGTGTCATGGGCGGCCTGATGCGACAATTCCAGCGCCAGCCGTCGATTCACAGTGACGTCGCGGAAGGTCAATACGGCCCCAATGATGTGCCCTTCAGCGTCGCGAATCGGCGCCACCGCATCCTGCACCGTGACCTCGCTACCGTCGCGGCGACGCAGTTGATTCATCCCGCCAGCCTTGCGGCTAAGCGCCTGTCGATAACGGCGCAGCAGGGCACTGACCGGATTGAGTAGCCTTTCCCCGGTGCTTTCGTCAAACAGGCAATAGACCTCGTCCAACGGTTTGCCAACCACCTCCGACTCGCGCCAGCCGGTAAGCTGCTCGGCGACGGGATTGAGATAGCGAACCCGGGCGTCCGGCCCGGTGGTGATGACCCCGTCACCGATGGAAGCCAGCGTCACCTGTGCCAGCATCTTTTCCTGGAACAGCTGTTGCTCAATACGTCGGCGCTCGGTGATGTCGCGAATCATGCAGGTGTAAAGCTCATCCTCCAACGAGCCGCTGCTGACGGTCAGCTCGGCAACGAACTGGTCATGCTCACTACGGCTGAACAGCACTTCCTGCTTGATCTCACTGCCGGCTTCCGGCAACGGCAGGCCGGACCAGTCGCGCTCCGCCACCAGGCGCGCCATCGGCTGCCCGATCAGCGCGCCGGCAGGCAGCCCAAACAGCCGTTCGGCCCCAGGGTTGCAGGTCGCCAGGACCCCATCCCGGTTGCAGGTAACCACGCCATCGCGGATGTCGCGAATGATGCTCTGGGTCACCCCAACCGCACGCCGCAGGGCATGGATGACCTTGTTGTACTGCGCCGCGATCTGGCCCACCTCGGTAAAGGGCTCAACCGGCACATCGCGCTCGAAATGGCCGTCGCGCTGATGCGCGGCCATCGCCTCCAGCAGCTCAATCAGCTCGGTTCGTGCGCCATGCTCAGACACATTCAGACCGGCCAGCTCTTCCTCCGGCGTGACCCGCATTGGCCAGAAGCGATTGACCGCCCGCAGCAGCAGCCAGGTCAGGCCAAAGGCCCACAGCCCGGCCACCACGATACCCTCAAGCTGGGCGATGAACTGCTGGGTACGCGTCAGCCCGGTACCCAGCGCCGTCAGATCAGCAAACAGCGCGACCGCCAGCGTGCCCCAGATACCACTGGCCAGGTGCACAGGCACGGCACCGACCGCATCATCGATCTGCAGCCGGAGCAGCAGCCGATCCGCCAGATACATTACGACCGCACCAATCAGGCCGATAAAGAACGCAGACGGCGCATCGACCACATGCGCACCGGCGGTCACCGCGACCATGCCGGCAATCATGCCGTTGAGCGGATAGACCGGATCCACCAACCGCCAGCGCAGCCAGGACATCACCATGCCACCGAGCGTACCGGCAATCGCAGCCAGCACCGTATTGGCAATGATGCCCGGTACCCGACCGTCAAAACTCAGGGTGCTGCCGCCGTTGAAGCCAAACCAGCCGAACATCAACATCAACGCGCCCAGCATCGCCAGCGGCAGGTTGGAGCCCGGCATGCTACGACCATCCCGGTCCTGATCAAAGCGGCCCTGACGCGGCCCCAGAATCAGAATTACCGCCAGCGCCACCCAGCCACCTACACCGTGCACCACGGTGGAGCCAGCAAAATCGACAAAGCCGCGCTCGGCCAGCCAGCCCAGCCCGTCAGCAAACACGCCGCCCCAGGCCCAGTGGCCGAACAGCGGGTAGATAAAACCAGCGATGACCAAGGTCACCAACAGGTAGGAGGAAAAGCGCATGCGCTCGGCCGCCGCGCCGGAAACAATGGTTGCCGCCGTGGTGCAGAACATCGCCTGAAACAGAAAGAACGCCGAATGCCAGGTATCGGAAAACGGCAGCATGGAGAAACCTTCGCCGTACCAGCCACCAGCGCTGCCGCCAAACATCAGCCCAAAACCAAACAGCCAGTAGCAGAACACCGCGACGCTCAGGTCGGCCATGTTCTTGACCGCGACGTTAATCGCATTCTTGCTGCGGGTCAGCCCCGACTCCAGACACAGAAAGCCAATCTGCATGTTGAACACCAGGCCGGCACACAACACCAACCACAGAACATCAATCATCGGGATGGGCATGGGGACACCTGTTCCATTTGCTAACTGGCACTTTGATAGCGCAGCGGTTCAGGCCGTGCACCCGATCAGTGCAGCGATTGGGCGACTTCGCGCTATGCGGCTCAGGATAGTGCAGACAGATGCAGGTTTTGTACCAAAATTCGCCGAACTGGTGGTAAACGTGCAACCAGCAAGGCATCAGTGCAGGGCCCGAAACGGGCAGAGGATGGGAAGCTAGTGCGCCATTTCGGGCGCTTGAGCACCCGAAATGGCGGTAACAGCAAATCAGTCGGCGATGTGCACCAGCTGTTTGCCAAAGTTCTTGCCTTTGAGCATGCCCTTGAACGCCTCAACGGCATTCTCCAGGCCTTCAGCCACGGTCTCGCTGTACTTCAGCTTGCCGGAAGCCACCTGCTCAGCCAGCAGCGCGGTGATTTCCTGGTGCTTGTCCTGCCACTCGGTGACCAGGAAGAAGCGGTGTTCCGGCTTGGGATCAAGCGCACCAAAGATATGGAACGGCGTTTCGACCTTGCTCTGGTCTTCAGCGTTATAGGCCGATACATAACCACAGATCGGCACGCGAGCACCCGGATTGATCAGCTTGGCCACCGCCTTGGCCACCTCGCCACCGACGTTTTCGAAGTACACGTCAATGCCGTTCGGGCAAGCGGCTGCCAGGTCCGCATCCAGGTTGCCGGCCTTGTAGTCGATGCAGGCGTCAAAGCCCAGCTCTTCAACCACATAGCGGCACTTCTCCGGGCCACCGGCGATACCGACAACACGGCAACCTTCCTGCTTGGCAGTCTGGCCAACCACAGTGCCGACCGGGCCGGACGCTGCGGCAACCACGACGGTTTCGCCCGCCTTCGGTTTACCCACGTACATCAGGCCGCAGTAACCGGTACGGCCCGGCATGCCGGCCACGCCCAGGTAGGTCTGCAGCGGTACGCCCTGATCCTTGATCTTGTAAACCATCTCGGCGTTGCCCGGGATGATGCAGTATTCCTGCCAGCCGGAATAGACGGTAACCACGTCACCTACGGCGTAGTTATCGGACTTCGACTCAACCACCCGGCCAACGCTTTCGCCGACAATCGGCGCACCGATTTCAATCGGATCCATGTAACCCTTGCTGTCATTCATGCGCGGACGCATGTAGGGGTCAAGCGACAGCCACAGGGTCTTGATCAGAACCTCGCCATCCTTGAGCTCGCGAACCGGCTCCTCCTTCAGAACCAGGTCACCATCCTGAATTTCGCCCTGCGGACGCTTGTTGAGCACGATCTTGCGGTTGATATGAGCAGACATGAGATGCCTCTTGCATAAATGGATGAATGGGCGGAAAACTCCGCGAACTCCCGGATCATAAACGAACCGGGACGACTACCAGACCCGGCAGGCCTACTATTCACAGACCTGATTGCCTGCCAATCCGTTGGCCGAAACGCACTCAGGCAATATCACTGACCACTAACGCTCCGCCGGAACTGACCACCCGGTTGCGGCCGTAGGCCTTGCCGCGATAGAGCCGTTGATCGGCGCAGCGGTAGAGCCCGGCGGCATCGCTGGCGTCACGGGGCCAGCAGGCAACCCCAAAAGTAGCAGTAATCGGCAGCGGCTGGCCCTGCCAGAGCAACGGCGTACGTTCAAGCTGCTGGCACAGCGTCTGCACCAATTGCTCGGCGGCAACCGCGTCGGTGTTACGCAACACCAGTCCGAACTCCTCGCCACCCAGCCGTCCAATAACATCATCGCTGCGCAAGCGCTGCCCCAGCACCCGACACAGGTGCTGAAGAGCACGGTCACCGGCCTCATGACCCCAGCTATCATTGACCTGCTTGAAGTGGTCGACATCCAGCAGCACTAGGGCAAAAGCATCGCTGCTGCGCTGGCTTTGCTCGATGCACTGGGCAAACAGCTGATGGAAGCGAGCGCGGTTGAGCACACCAGTCAGCCCATCCGTTTCTGCCATGCGCTGCAGTGAGCGTTGCGCCAGCGCACGCCTGCCCTCATAGAAATGCACAAACAGCAGAATCATCAGACCGCAGACGACGGCATTGCCAATATCGATCAGTCCGGCAGCCGACTCGGGATTCGCATAACGCCAGAGGTAAAGCAACAACGCCGCAACCATGAAGGGAATCGACAGTAGCAAGCCAGCCCGACGTCCAAGCAGCAGATAGGCGAGCACCGGCACCATGTATACCCAGACAAACGCGGTGACCGAGGCATTAGGCATCAACATGATGTAGAGCTGAAAGCAGAAGGTCGGCAGCAGGTAGCCGTAGATCCAGGGGGTCAGCCAGCGAACCCGGGTAATATTCCAGGCCGACCAGAGCAGGAACAGGCCGACGAGGATTTCCAGTACGGCCAGTATCGGGTTGTCATTGCGAAACTGCAGCAGGGCAAAACCGCACAGCACCCAGCCGGTGCAGGCAAAAATAAGCCGCAGTAGTGACCGCCTCGCCGAATCCTCGAGCCCGGTTCCCGCTTGTCGCTGTGTATCGTGCTCTGAATCCACTGGCTTGCCTGCCCGCTAAACGTCCGTAGCGGTGCAGTATAGCGAAGCCCGTCTCAACTGGAGGCCCAGTTTTCCAGCAGATGCTGATCCTTCAGGCGAACATAGTTGGCCGCCGAGTAGGTGAAGAACGCCCGCTCCTTGTCGGTCAGCGCCCGCACCTGCTTGGCAGGACTGCCCATGTAGAGGTATCCGCTTTCCAGCGTACGGTTGGCCGGCACCAGAGAGCCAGCACCGATGATCACCTCGTCTTCGACCACCGCACCATCCATGACAATGCTGCCCATGCCGACCAGCACCCGGCTACCGATGCTGCAGCCGTGCAGCAGCACCTTGTGGCCAATGGTCACGTCATCGCCGATATTCAGCGGATAACCGTCCGGATTGAACGGACCAGCGTGGGTGATATGCAGCACGCTGCCGTCCTGCACACTGGTGCGGTCGCCGATGCGAATGCTGTGCATATCGCCGCGGATGATCGCGCCGGGCCAGACCGAGCAATCATCGCCAAGCTGCACATTGCCCAGCACCACCGCCGACGGGTCAACAAATACCCGGTCGCCAAGCACCGGCTGCCAGTCCCTGAATCCACGTACGTTCATTGTCTTACCCTTGAAATTTGCGGCTATCGCCGTCATTGAAAACAACTAACACCGTTACGATGCCAAGCGCGTCCGCGTCGATTACCATGGACGCATTGTAAGTCATCGCCCGAATCAGGATACCCGCCATGCCCAATCCGCTGCTGCAACCCTACGATCTGCCGCCCTTTGCCGAGATCCGTGCCGAACACGTCAAACCGGCCATCGAGCAGATTCTGGCCGACAACCGTGCACAGCTTGATGCCCTGCTGGCCAACCCGCCAGCGCAGTGGACCTGGGCCAACCTGATTGAGCCACAGGATGACATGGGTGAGCGTCTGGGCCGCGCCTGGTCGCCGGTCAGCCATCTCAACGCGGTCATGAACAGCCCCGAGCTGCGTGAAGCCTATGAAAGCTGCCTGCCGCTGCTGAGCCAGTACTACACCGAGATGGGGCAGAATCAGGCGCTGTTTGAGGCCTACCAACAGCTCGCCGCCAGCGACGAGTTCGCCACACTGGATAAGGCCCAGCAGACTATCCTTGAACACGCCCTGCGCGACTTCAAGCTGTCCGGTATCGCCCTGCCGCCAGAGCAGCAAAAACGCTACGGCGAGCTGCAAATGCGCCTGTCAGAGCTGCAAAGCACCTTCTCCAATCAGGTTCTGGACGCCACCCAGGCCTGGACCAAACATATTACCGACGCGGCCCAGCTCGATGGCCTGCCCGAGTCCGCGCTGGCGCAGGCCAAACAGGCCGCCGAAGCCCGCGAGCTGGACGGCTGGCTGATCACCCTGGAGTTTCCGAGTTACTTCCCGGTGATGACCTACGCCTCAGACCGGGCGCTGCGCCAGGAGGTTTACACCGCTTTCTGCACCCGCGCCTCCGACCAGGGTCCGAACGCAGGTCAGCTCGACAACGGCCCGATCATCGACGAGATTCTGCTGCTGCGTCAGGAGCTGGCTGAGCTGCTGGGGTTTGCCAACTACGCCGAGCTGTCGCTGGCAACCAAGATGGCCGAAAGCACCGATCAGGTTCTTGGCTTCCTGCGTGACTTGGGCGAGCGCAGCAAACCCTTTGCCGAGCAGGATCTGGCCGCACTGCGCGCCTTTGCTGCCGAACAGGGGTGCGATGACCTGCAGCCCTGGGACGTCGGCTACTACAGCGAGCAACTACGCCAGCAGCGTTACGCCATCTCGCAGGAAATGCTGCGTCCCTACTTCCCGATCGACACCGTGATCAACGGCATGTTCGCTATCGTCCAGAAGCTGTACGGCATTGAGCTGCGCGAAGTCGCCGAGTTCGAACGCTGGCACAAGGACGCGCGCCTGTTCGAGGTCATTGAGCAGGGCGAAGTCATCGGCCGTTTCTTCCTCGACCTCTATGCCCGCGGCAACAAGCGCGGCGGCGCCTGGATGGACGGCTGCCGTGACCGCCGCCTGCTGCCCGACGGCGCTCTGCAGCGCCCCATCGCCTATCTGGTCTGCAACTTCACGCCAGCGGTTGGCGGCAAGCCGGCACTGCTGACCCACGACGAAGTAACCACCCTGTTCCACGAGTTCGGCCACGGCCTGCATCACCTGCTGACCCGGGTCAACTACGCTTCCGCCAGCGGCATCAACGGCGTGGCTTGGGACGCGGTCGAGCTGCCGAGCCAGTTCATGGAAAACTGGTGCTGGGAGCCGGAAGGTCTGGCGCTGATCTCCAGCCACTATGAAACCGGCGAGCCGCTGCCGCAGGACCTGCTGGACAAGATGCTGGCGGCCAAGAACTTCCAATCCGGCCTGGGCATGCTGCGCCAAATCGAGTTCTCGCTGTTCGACTTTGAATTGCATGTGCGCAAGCAGCCCGAGCTGAGCGTGCAGCAGGTGCTGGATCAGGTGCGCGAGGAGATTGCGGTCATCAAGGTGCCGTCCTTCAACCGCTTCCAGAATGGCTTCAGCCACATCTTCGCTGGCGGCTATGCGGCGGGCTACTACAGCTACAAGTGGGCAGAAGTACTGTCGGCTGATGCCTTCTCGCGCTTCGAGGAGGAAGGCGTGCTGAACGCCGAAACCGGCCGCGCCTTCCGCGACAACATCCTTGCCCGAGGCGGCAGCGAGGCGCCGATGGCGCTGTTCGTGGCCTTCCGTGGCCGCGAGCCGTCAATCGACCCGCTGCTGCGCCACTCGGGCCTGACCGGAGAAGCAGCATGAACCAGGGCCCGATCAAACGCTTCATCGCCGGGGCCGTCTGCCCGGCGTGCAGCGCAATGGATAGCATCAGAATGTACGAAGAGGACGGCGTACCCCACCGCGAATGTGTCAAATGCGGCTACGCCGACACTCTGGATGCCCGCGGCAACTCGGTTCCGAAAGAGCTCACCACCCGCGTCAACGAAACCCGCAAGGCACCCGCCAAGCCGACTTCGCAGACCGTGCAGTTCTTTCCAAACCCGCGGCTGAAGAAAAAAGACTAGCCAGACGACCGGCTCGGCCTGCCGAGCCGGTCGCCCTCAGGCCGCACCACGCAGTTCGATATCAACGCCCAACTGCCGTGACATGCAGGACCATTGCGACCATAGCTCACGCACTCTGTCAGGGTCCTGCTCGGCCTGATAGGCCTTAAAGGCGGGCGACTGGAAAAGATCGTCCGGCAACAGGCCGGCGACCGCCGCCTCCACCGCCAGATCCAACTTGTTGGCAAAAGCATCCCCCAGCAGTTGGTGCACGATCAGATTGGCCCGCGTGATATCCATCGGAATCAGCGGGGCGATGCCATTGGCAACGTAACGATCGTTGACCTCTTCGACCAGACGGTGCGCCAAATAGGCCTCATCCAGCAGCGTAATCAACCCCTTATGCTCGCTCGGCAGGTCCGGCGGCTGCAGCAAAAAGGCCTCAGCCACCTTCAAAACCGGCAGGATGCGTTCACGCAGCCGGGCTGACTGGGCCACCGCAGCAGCGGCCTCAAGCACATCCGGAACCTGCTCGATATAAGCCTGGGCAAAACTCTGCAGGGTATCGATCTGGTCATTCTCGAGACGAATGGCGGGGTGCAACGCCGGAACCCGGGACGCCAGCCAGCGCCGCATGCCCGCGACCGAATCCGGTTGCGCCATAGCATCGGCAATACGGCTTTTCAGGCCAGTTATATTCATTTTTACGCTCCACAACGACGACTAAATGCTGCAAGCGGGGCAACAGCAGATTGATATCATTCGCATTTACGGAAAGCTAGCAGAGGCCTGCCATTCCGTCAAAGTGGCTCACCCCAAGCCATTAGACCAAATTGTAATAAAACAGCCGGCCTGCAAACGCCCCTGCCGGCAGCCCTCACTGCGCCTGGCCCCCAGCCAGATCGCCGAATAGAGGCACAACATTGCGAAGGTAAAACCCCTGTCTATACTCGACATGTCGGTAGCCTGTGGGGGAGTTCCGGCCGGGGGTGACTCAACGCGATCTTCGCGCTGCCCATCCTGCGGTTAGGGCAGGCCGTTGAAAAACGTGATCGAGACAGCCAGCGCAAGACCCGGGCAGTTCAGACCTTTTTTCAGCAGCCTGCCTCGGTATCTGCGCAGTGTTTTGCTTGATACCCCCTGTTCGTGCACCGGAAGCGATAAAAACAATAAAGGGGAACCGGGAATGTTGCGAGCTGCAATCACCTGGCCAGTTGGCCTGTCCCTGTCCGCGCTTGGCCTGTCGGCTCAGGCCGAATGGGGTGTCAACATGCGGCGGGGCGTCACTGAAGTCAGTCAGTCCGTGTTCGATCTGCACATGACCATCTTCTGGATCTGCGTGGTCATCGGCGTCGTGGTGTTCGGTGTGATGTTCTGGTCGATGCTGATGCATCGCAAATCCGAGGACAGCAAACCGGCTACCTTCCACGAACACGTCGGCGTGGAAATTCTCTGGACGGTCATTCCGCTGGTCATCCTCATCGTCATGGCGATTCCGGCCACCAAAACCCTGATCGATATCTACGATGCTGACGAAGCCGACGTCGATATTCTGGTCACCGGTTATCAGTGGCGCTGGCAATACCAGTACGTGAACGAAGGGGTCAGCTTCTTCAGCACCCTGACCACGCCCCGGGATGAAATCACCAACGTCAGCGCCAAAAGCCCAGATTACCTGCTGGAAGTCGACAATCCACTGGTTATCCCGGTCGGCAAGAAGGTGCGCTTCCTGGTGACCGCCTCCGACGTTATCCACTCCTGGTGGGTACCTGATTTCGCAGTTAAGAAAGACGCCATCCCCGGCTTTATCAACGAGGCCTGGACCCGGGTTGAAGAGCCCGGCATCTATCGCGGTCAGTGCACCGAACTGTGCGGCAAGGACCACGGTTTCATGCCGGTGGTGGTACAGGTGCTGCCACAGGATGAATACGATGCCTGGCTGGCAGAGCAGAAAGCAGCGGCCGCCAGAGAGGCCGAACTGCGCGAGAAAGACTGGACGCTGGCAGAGCTGGTCGAGCGCGGCGAAAAAGTCTACGCCACCGCCTGCGCCTCCTGCCACCAACCCAACGGCGAAGGCCTACCTCCGATGTTCCCGGCCCTCAAGGGCAGCCCCGTCGTTACCCAGGACATGGCAGAGCACCTGAATGTAGTACTGCACGGGCGGCCCGGCACCGCGATGGCAGCCTTCGGCAAGCAGCTGTCTGAAGTCGACGTCGCTGCCGTCATCACCTTCGAGCGCAACGCCTGGGGCAACGACACCGGCGAAATGCTCTCCCCCGTCGATGTGCTGAAAGCCAAAGAAGGCCAATAGGAGACCTGCCATGAGTGCTGTGATCGATACCCATCACCACGACCATGCCCACGGTCCGGCCAAGGGCCTGATGCGCTGGGTGCTGACGACCAACCACAAGGACATCGGCACCATGTACCTGTGGTTCAGCTTTGCCATGTTCCTGCTCGGCGGCTCGATGGCCATGGTGATTCGCGCCGAACTGTTCCAACCGGGCCTGCAACTGGTGCAGCCCGAGTTCTTCAACCAGATGACCACCACCCACGGCCTGATCATGGTGTTCGGCGCGGTCATGCCCGCCTTCGTCGGCCTGGCCAACTGGATGATTCCACTGATGATCGGCGCGCCAGACATGGCCCTGCCGCGGATGAACAATTTCAGCTTCTGGCTGCTGCCGATGGCCTTCGGGCTGCTGGTATCGACATTGTTCATGGAAGGGGGCGGCCCGAACTTCGGTTGGACCTTCTATGCACCGCTGTCGACGACTTACGCGCCGCCCAGCGTCACCTTTTTCATCTTCGCCATTCACCTGGCGGGCATCAGCTCGATCATGGGCGCAATCAACATCATCGCGACCATCCTCAACCTGCGCGCCCCCGGCATGACGTTGATGAAGATGCCGCTGTTCGTCTGGACCTGGCTGATTACCGCCTTCCTGCTGATCGCCGTCATGCCGGTACTGGCCGGCGTGGTGACCATGATGCTGATGGACATCCACTTCGGTACCAGTTTCTTCAATGCGGCCGGCGGCGGCGACCCGGTCATGTTCCAGCACATTTTCTGGTTCTTCGGCCATCCCGAGGTCTACATCATGATCCTGCCGGCGTTCGGTGCGGTCAGCCAGATCATCCCGACGTTCAGCCGCAAGCCGCTGTTCGGGTATACCTCGATGGTCTACGCCACCGCGTCGATCGCCTTCCTGTCGTTTATCGTCTGGGCGCACCACATGTTCACCGTCGGTATTCCGATTACCGGCGAGCTGTTCTTCATGTACGCCACCATGCTGATCGCCGTCCCGACCGGGGTGAAGGTATTCAACTGGGTGACCACCATGTTCCGCGGCGCGCTGACCTTTGAAGCGCCCATGCTGTTCGCCGTGGCCTTCGTCATCCTGTTCACCATCGGCGGTTTCTCCGGCCTGATGCTGGCGATTGCGCCGGCCGACTTCCAGTATCACGACACCTATTTTGTTGTCGCACACTTCCACTACGTGCTGGTACCGGGTGCGATCTTCGGCATCTTCGCCTCGGCTTACTACTGGCTGCCCAAGTGGACCGGCCACATGTACGACGAGACGCTGGCCAAGACCCATTTCTGGATGAGCTTCATCGGCATGAACCTGGCGTTCTTCCCGATGCACTTTGTCGGTCTGGCCGGGATGCCCCGGCGGATTCCCGATTACAACGTGATGTTCGCCAACTTCAACATGCTGTCGTCGATTGGTGCCTTCATGTTCGGGGTTACTCAGTTGCTGTTTTTGTTCATCGTCATCAAGTGCATCAAGGGCGGCAAGAAGGCAGCAGCCAACCCGTGGGAGGGCGCCGAAGGGCTGGAGTGGACGGTGCCGTCACCTGCGCCCTATCACACCTTCACCACCCCACCCGAGGTGAAATGAGCGGAGGCGCTGGCCATGAGCGAGCAGCAGTCCAACAAACCGGTAGTCATGCGTCTGGTTCTGACCGTGGTCGGCATGTTTGCCTTCGGCTTTCTGATGGTGCCGTTGTATGACGTGATGTGCGATGCCTTGGGCATCAACGGCAAGACCAGCGGCACCGCCTATCAGCAGGAAGTGGAGCACATCGACGACAGCCGCACGCTGCGGGTGCAGTTCGTCACGACCCGGGCGCAGGGCATGTCCTGGGACTTCAGTCCGAATGCTGAGCAACTGAGCCTGCATCCGGGAGAAACCCGCGAGATGCTGTTCTATGCCCACAACCCGACTGACCGGCCGATGGTAGCGCAAGCCATTCCCAGCGTTTCGCCATCCAAGGCCGCTGCTTATTTTCACAAGACCGAATGCTTCTGTTTTACCCAGCAGGTGTTGCAACCGGGGGAAAGCGTGGAGATGCCGGTGCGCTTCATTGTCGACCCGGCCCTGCCAGTCGACGTGAAACACCTGACTCTGGCCTACACCCTGTTTGATGTTTCGGAGCGGATGCCTGACAAGCTGGCGAGCGCGTCAGCCCAGGCTCACTGAGCACGATTGCCGGATAAGGAGAACAACAGATGGCCAATCACGAAACCTATTATGTCCCGGCACAGAGCAAGTGGCCGATCATAGCCTCGGTCGGCCTGCTACTGACCGTCTTTGGCGGCGGCAGCATGATGAATGGCGATACCGCAGGTGCTGGTGGCAGCCTAGGTAAATGGATCTTCTTTGCCGGCGCCCTGACCATTGCCTACATGATGTTCGGCTGGTTCAGCAACGTCGTGAAGGAAAGCCGCGAGGGGCTCTACAGCGCGCAGATGGATCGTTCGTTCCGAATGGGCATGGGCTGGTTCATCTTTTCCGAAGTGATGTTCTTTGCCGCGTTCTTCGGTGCCCTGTTCTACGTGCGCACCTTCGCCGGCCCGTGGCTCGGCGGCGAAGGTGACAAGGGCGTTGCCAACATACTGTGGCCGGAGTTCAGCTTCCAGTGGCCGCTGATGGTCAACCCCGATCCGGCTGCCTTCCCCGGCCCGAAAGAGGTGATCAGTGCCTGGCAACTGCCGCTGCTCAACACCATCCTGCTGATCTCCTCCAGCGTGACGGTGACCTTCGCCCACCATGCCTTACGGGCTGACAAACGGGCCGCCACCAAGGCCTGGCTTGGCCTGACTGTAGCGCTGGGCACCGCGTTTCTGATACTTCAGGCGCTGGAATACCAGCACGCCTATCACGACCTGGGGCTGACCCTGAACTCCGGCATTTACGGCGCGACCTTCTTCATGCTGACCGGTTTCCACGGGGCCCACGTCACCATGGGCACGCTGATTCTGGCGATCATGCTGATCCGCATCACCAAAGGCCACTTCACGCCCCAACATCATTTCGGCTTCGAGGCGGCCAGCTGGTACTGGCACTTCGTGGATGTGGTCTGGGTCGGCCTGTTCATCTTCGTTTACATCTTCTAAGCAATGCGAGCGCGCATGTTTTCAATGCAGCCAGGGCGTGTTCCAGACCAGGTTGCCCGACCAGAAGCCCCAGGCGATCAGGCCTACCAGCAGGATCGTCAGGGTGATGCGCACGCTCAGGGCGGTAACCAGTCGTCCGCTCCCGTCACTGTCTTTCATCAGGAAAAACAGCCCGCTAAACAGACTGATCACAATCAGCACCAGCAGGATCAAAATGGCCAATTTGAGCCACATGGCCGTCCCCTTCTTGTTGTTATGGTCGGCTCCAGTATAGCGAGGGCAGACCATGCTGCTTGCTGAGTCCTCCCTGCGCAGCCGGCGTTTCGCACCAGGCTGGCCGCTCTGGCTGTTCACCTTGCTTCTGCTGCCGGTGTTGCTCGGCCTTGGCAGCTGGCAACTGCAGCGGGCGACCGAAAAGCGCGCCATGCAGGCGTCGATTGATGCCCTGCATCAGACCCCGGCACGGCCAGTCGCAGCCTTCGCGCAGACGCAGCCGTCCGACTGGCAGCCGCTGATTCTACGCGGCCAACTGGACCCTCGGCATATCTGGCTGCTCGACAACCGGACCCGTGACGGGCGCGCCGGTGTCGAGGTCCTGCAGGCCTTCCAAGACACCAGTGGCCGTTGGCTGCTGGTCAACCGGGGCTGGCTGGCCTGGCCCGACCGGCGCCAGCCACCGCAGGTGACGACACCCGCTGGCGAGCTGCAACTGCTGGCCGAAAAGCTGCCCGCCAAGGGCGCTGGCTGGCGCCCCGGCAATCATCAATGCAACGCGCAGCGCGGCCCCTGTGTGCTGGCTCAGCTCGACCTGGCAGCGTTGCGCGAGGAGTCCGGTATTGCCCTGCAAGACTGGAGCGTCCGTCTGACTGGCGAAGGCTCAACCGCTGCGCTGCAGCTCGAGTGGCCAGCGCTGCCGATGAGCGCCAGCCGCCATACCGGGTATGCAATCCAGTGGTTCAGCCTTGCCGCAGCGCTGATCGCACTGTTTATCTGGGCCGGTTTTCGGCCTGACCATCGGGGGAATAATAATGATGAGCCTGACCGAGCCTGACCAGACCCGACAACGCCCGCGCGGCCAGCTCAAGCTGCTGGCCGTGATTGCCGTAGTCGTAGTACCCATTCTGATCGCCGCGCTGATGGCGCACTTTCGCATCGGCGTACCTCAGGCGCACTCGAACAAATCCGCCATGGTTGAACCGGCCGTTCAGGTCAGCGACTGGCAACTGGCGCTTGAGCCCGTCGGCTATGGCGCGCCCTGGCGACTGGTGGTGACGCATACAGGCGCCTGCGAGCGCGAGTGCATGGCGCTGATCCACGAAGCACGGCAGATCAACGTGGCCGTCGGCCGCGAGGCAGATCGCGTTGAGCATGTACTGGCCTCTCCAGTTGCCCTGCGTGACGATGAGCTTGCCCGGCTGGAGACCGAATTCCCGCGGCTCCAGCGCACCCGCTTCGACAGCAACGCCTACCTGCACAGCCTGCAGACTCAGCCCGACAGCTGGTTGATCGGTCCACAGCTATGGCTGGTTGACCCGCTGGGGCGGGTAGTGTTGCACCACAGCAACAGCCAGCCCGGCAAAGACCTGCTAGATGACCTCAAGCGACTGCTGAAACTCTCGAAGGTGGGCTGAGCCATGCGCAAACCGGGCTACAAACTCGCTCTGGCAGGGACCGCACTCTGCTTTATCGTCGTGATTCTCGGTGCCTACACCCGGCTGGTTCACGCCGGACTCGGTTGCCCTGACTGGCCCGGCTGTTACGGTTTTCTGACCGTACCGCAGAGTGATCATGCGCTGGAGGCAGCGCAGCTGCGCTTCCCGGACGACCCGGTAGAGGCCTTCAAGGCCTGGGCCGAAATGATCCACCGCTACGCCGCCGGGACACTCGGTCTGGTCATTCTCAGCCTGGCGCTGATCGCTATCAGGCAACGCCGCAACCCCGACTACCCTACTGGTTTGTGCCTTGGCCTGCTGGCGCTGGTGGTGTGTCAGGCGCTGTTCGGCATGTGGACCGTTACCCTCAAGCTCTGGCCACAGGTGGTGACCGCACACCTGCTCGGCGGCTTCGCCACCCTGAGCCTGCTACTGCTGCTGGTGTTGCGACTGTCCGGTCGCCTGCCAGCGCTCATGCCAAGCCGAGCACTGGTACGGCTGCGCACGCTGGCAAAGTTGACGCTGGCGGTGGTGATCCTGCAAATCATGCTCGGCGGCTGGACCAGTACCAACTACGCGGCCGTGGCCTGCATCGACCTGCCAACCTGCCACGGCGAGTGGTGGCCGGAGATGGATTTTCACACCGGGTTTAACCTGCTGCACCAGGAAATCGGCCCGAACTACCTTGGCGGCATGCTGGAAGGACCGGGGCGCACCGCCATCCATTTCACCCACCGCCTCGGTGCGCTGCTGACCTCTTTCTTTGTGCTGCTGCTCGGCTGGCAGCTCTGGCGGGCGCGACTGCGTGGGCTTTCCGTCCTGCTGAGCCTGGCCCTGATGGCGCAGGTCAGTCTCGGCATCACCAACGTACTGGCAGCGCTGCCGCTGGCAGTGGCCGTTGCTCACAATGGCATGGCCGCCTTGTTGCTGCTTTGCACCCTGACCGTCAACTACCGGGTGCGCGCACCGGCACCGGCGCGGGTAAAACTGGTAGCCAAACCACAGCATGCGCTGGCGGGTCGGCTGCTGGGCAGCCATACTGCGAGAACAACAACACAGGTGCGCTAAACGTACCGACAGGGGGAACAGACCATGGCGAGCATCTCTCACGCGGCGCAGGTCAGGGCTGGCTGGCGCGACTATCTGGAGCTGACCAAACCCAAGGTCGTCGCCCTGATGATCATCACTTCGGCCATCGGCATGCTACTGGCCAGCGAGCAGGCAGTACCCTGGAGTACCCTGCTGCTCGGCAATCTCGGCATCGCCCTGTGCGCTGGTTCTGCCGCTGCGGTGAATCACGTGGTCGACCGCCGGATCGACATTCATATGGCGCGTACCCAGCGGCGCCCACTGGCGCAGGGCCGCGTCGAGCCGCTGGACGCAGTGCTGTTCGCCATCCTGCTCGGCAGCGCCGGGCTGGCGGTCCTGCTGTCATGGACGAACGCGCTCACGGCGTTACTGACCTTGGCGTCGCTGCTCGGCTATGCACTGATTTACACAGCCTTTCTCAAGCGCGCAACGCCGCAAAACATCGTCATTGGCGGTGTCGCCGGCGCGGCTCCGCCGCTGCTTGGCTGGACCGCCGTCACCGGGCAGATACAAGCCGAAGGGTTACTGCTTGTGCTGATCATCTTCGCCTGGACACCGCCGCACTTCTGGGCCCTGGCGATTCATCGCAAGGCAGAATATGCCAAGGTAGACATTCCAATGCTGCCGGTTACGCACGGCGAGCACTACACCAAGCTGCACATTCTGCTGTATACCTTTATCCTGCTCGCTGTGAGCCTGTTGCCGTTCGTGATCCACATGAGCGGCCCGCTCTATCTGGTGGCCGCAGTGGCGCTGGGCCTGCGCTTTATCGACTGGGCCATCGCCCTGCTGCGCGACAGCCGTCCGCACGCGGCCATCAAGACCTTCAAGTATTCACTGTGGTACCTGCTGTGGCTATTTGTAGCCCTGTTGCTGGACCACTATATCGAGGTGGCTGGATGGCTTTGACCGGGGTACAGAAAACCGTACTGGTGTGCGTGGCCAGCATTGCGCTGGTAGTGGGAGCAGTCGTCAACAAGGTGATGCAACCAGCGCCGCTGGATCGCACCTCACTGCAACAGGCAGGTATCTACCTGTTCGACAATCCAAGGCCGATTCCCGACATCCGCCTGCAATCGGCAGCGGCCCAGCCTTGGGGGCGCGACAACCTGAATGGCCAGTGGGACCTACTGTTTTTCGGCTACACCTTCTGCCCTGACATCTGCCCGACCACTCTGGCAGAGCTGCGGCAGTTGATGCAAAAGCTGCCCGAGACTGCTCGCAGCCAACTGCAGGTTACGTTTATCAGCGTTGATCCGAACCGCGACACGCCGGAGCAGATGGCAACCTATCTGAACTTTTTCAACGCCGGCTTCGCTGGCGCAACCGGCGAGTCAGAGCAGTTGGCAACACTGGCCAAGGCCCTGTCGATTGCCTATATCGAGCCGGACACCAGCAGCGAAAACTACTTGGTCGATCACAGCGGTCAGGTGGTGATTGTTGATCCCAGCGGCCGCTACGTCGGCTTTATCCGGCCGCCTCTGGACACCGACAAACTGGCCCAGTGGCTGCCACGGATAATGAGCGCGGAATAGGCTCTGGTCAGGCGCGGCGAGGGATCGCCAGCGCCAGCATGAACATCGCCGCTGCGCAGACCACAATCGAAGGTCCTGCCGGGGTATCCAACTGCCAGGACAGCGCCAGACCACCGAGCACCGCCAGCATGCCGAGTACGCTGGCACCCAATGCCATCTGCTCCGGCGTGCGCGCATGGCGCTGCGCCGCCGCTGGCGGAATGATCAGCAGCGAGGTAATCAGCAGCACGCCCACTACCTTCATCGCCACCGCAATGACGATGGCGATCAGCAGCATCAAGGCAAGCCGGATCGCCGTTACCGGCAACCCCTCAACCCGCGCCAGCTCCTCATGTACGGTAATCGACAGCAGACTGCGCCAAAGCAGACTCATCAGGACCAGCACGACCATCAGGCCACCCAGCATCCAGCCGAGTTCATTCAGGCTAATGGCGAGTAGATCCCCGAACAGATACGCCATCAGGTCAACCCGGACGTTTTCGGTCAGCGCCAGCACCACCAGCCCAAGCGACAGGGTACTGTGCGCCAGAATCCCCAGCAGGGTATCGCTGGCCAGCCACTCCTTGTGCTGCAGGGCGACCAGCAGCACCGCGATCAACACACAGCCTACCGTCACCGCCAGCGTCAGATTGATGTCCAGCAACATGCCCAGCGCGACGCCGAGCAGCGCCGAGTGTGAAAGCGTGTCACCGAAATAGGCCATCCGCCGCCAGACCACAAAGGAACCCAGCGGACCGGCCACCAGCGCCAGCGCCAGCCCGGCCAACAGCGCGTAAACAAGAAAATCAGGCATGCTTGCAGTCAGGTCCGTGGCTGTATTCGTGGGGCACTACTTCGCCGTGCAGATCATGGGCGTGGTCGTGATGGTGGTTGTAGACGGCAAGGGCACTGGCCTGCTCGCCGAACATGGCAACAAAGGCCGGGTCGAGGCTGACCTGCTCGGGATGACCCGAGCAGCAGACGTGACGGTTGAGGCAAACCACCGTATTGGTGGTCGCCATGACCAGGTGCAGATCGTGGGAAACCATCAATACGCCGCAACCATAGCGGTCGCGCAGTCGGGTAATCAGTTGATACAGCTCGATCTGGCCATTGACGTCAACGCCCTGTACCGGCTCATCGAGCACCAGCAGATCGGGCTGGCGCAGCAGTGCCCGCGCCAGCAGGATACGCTGCAGCTCGCCACCGGACACCTGCTGCAGTGGCCGCGCAATAAGATGCTCAGCTCCCACCTCTGCCAGCGCCGCCTCAACCGCGGGACGCTTGGTTCCAGGCACCAGCAGCAGAAAACGCAGTACCGTCAGTGGCAGCGACGGATCAATCTGCAGCTTCTGCGGCATATAGCCGATGCGCAGTCGCGAACGTCGCCAGACCTTGCCCCCGCTCGCCTTGAGCAGTCCGAGCACGATCCGCACAAGACTGGTCTTGCCGGCGCCATTGGGGCCAATCAGAGTGACGATCTCGCCACGCCTGACGCTCAGGTTCACGCCCTCTAGCACGTCGGTCGCGTTCAGCCGCAGACTGACATTGCTGAGTGACAGCAGCTCGTCCTTCATGCCACCGCCTGACACTGGGCACACAGCCCGCTGACCTCAACGGTTTCGCTACTCACACTAAAGCCATGCGCCGCAGCAGCCTCGGCAATAGCGTCGCTGATAGTGGATTGCGCCAGCTCAATCGCGATATGGCAATTCAGGCAGATCAGAAAGTGGCCCTGATGACGATGCTCCGGGCTCGGGCAACCAATGAAGGCGTTCAGCGAAGCAATACGGTGAACCAGTCCCTGCTCCTGCAGAAAGTCCAGCGCCCGGTATACCGTTGGCGGCGCGGCACGACGACCGTCATCGCGCGACAGGGTCTCCAGAATATCGTACGCACCGAGCGGTTTGTGGCTCTGCCATACCAGCTCAAGTACCCGCTTGCGCAGTGCGGTGAAGCGCGCACCGTCACGGGCGCACACCTGCTCGGCCGCAGAAAGTGCATGACTGACACAATGCGCATGATTATGCGGTTGCTGGGGATCGGGAAGGTGCTGAGAGTCGCTCATGGTCTGCCTCGCTGGCTGCGCCGCAGTGCCGTTTGGCGGCGGGGGTCGTTTCAGAGGTCAATGGGCTGTTATCATATAACAGTTCTGATTCCCGAGGTATTCCCCCATGTTGATCCGTTCCCTGCTGGCACTGACCGCCGGCCTGCTGCTCTCGCTCTCCGCCCTGGCAGACAGTCGCGTGCTGACCAGCATCAAGCCGATCCAGCAGATCAGCGCCGCCCTGCTCGACGGTATCGACGAGCCCGCCGTGTTGCTGCCGCCCGGCGCCTCTCCCCACGCCTTTGCACTGCGCCCCTCAGACCGCCGCGCCCTGGCTACCGCCGAGCGAATCTACTGGATCGGCCCCGATCTGGAGCGTTTCCTCGATAGCCTGCTGCACGACAATCCGCAGGCACGCGAGCTGATGAAGGTCCCGGGCTTGAGCCTGCGCGAATTCGATGAAGAGCACGCCGAACACGGTCACGACGACCACCACCACGACGCCGACAACCTGGACCCCCACATCTGGTTGTCACCGACCAATGCGCTGGCCATCGCCCGCTGGATGAAAACCGATCTGGCGCCGCTGTATCCGGAGCAGCAGGCTCAACTCGACGCCAACCTGCAGCAGTTCGAAACCCGCATCAGCGCCGTGGAACAACAGCTCCAGGCCCGTTTTGCGCCGCTCAAGGCCAAGCCTTACTTCGTGTTCCATGATGGTTATGGCTACCTGGAAGAGTACCTCGGCATCGAACACCGCGGCGTCTTTACCCTGGCCCACGAGATCCAGCCTGGTGCACGCCACGTCAACAGCCTGCGCGAACAGCTACGCAGTGCTGGCCGCGCCTGTGTGTTCAGCGAGCCACAGTTTACCCCGCGGCTGGTTGCCAGCCTGACCGAAGGTCTGCCGGTCGAAACCGCCCAGCTCGATCCGTTGGGCGCAAACGTCGCCATCAGTGCAGACGGCTACATTAAGCTGCTCGAGACGCTGACCAGCAGTTGGGCAGGCTGCCTGGAGTCACTGTAAAAACCGCGATCAGCGGCCCTCGACGGCCGTCGCATCAGGCATCCAGCTGCGCCTGATGCGCCAGCGCCAAAACGCCCAGCCGCAGATCGCTAGTTCGACCAGAAAGACCCAGTGCACGACGAAGTTCAGCCACCATGGCTTGTAACGGGCGGTGACCGTGACCAGCGCAAAGCGTTGGTCAACGAAGGGAGCCAGCCACCAGATGTCCCCGGCCAACGTATCCAGCAACACGTGCAGCATGCCGCCCAGACTGAAAGTCAGGGCCAGCCAGCTAACCACCGACCTACTGCGAAAACGCATCAGCACCAGTGACCCGGCAATCAGCCCCAGCCAGAGCAACGGCCAGTGACTTGGGTAGCGATGGTGGTGCTTCATGCCCATATCGACGAAGTGGAAATAGAACATATCGAAGTCCGGCGCGACGGCGCCCAGCATGCCAGCAATCAGAAGCCAAAAGGGCCGCATGGGCAAACAGCGCGCACGCTCCACCAAGTAACTGGAAAGAACGTAGCCGGATGGCAGGTGGGCAATCAGCATGCAACAGCAACTCCGGGACGACGACACGGGATTGTATCGTTACCTGCGCTAAGACTCCCGCTGACGCGACTGGTTCGCTTTTCGTATAAAGCCACCTTCTCTTGGCGGCCAAGCACATCCTTGGCACCCGCCTGCAGCGCCTTCGCCAAAACAATTGCATACAATTGAACAGATAATTGTGCACAATACGCGGCTGATCGACCTGAAAACAGCAATCAGCCACTGAACCTGCGATATCGACGCAAGGTCGGCTCTAGCCGATTTTCGGAACAGAATCTGCAGCGTGACCGGCGCACACAACAAGATGCAGGCAGCAGCCATGAACAACGATGACTATCAGATCACGCACATTGACCCAACACTACACAACGAGGATCTCGCCCCCTTGCCGCCAGGCAAACGCCACTGGGGCTGGTTCGAGATATTCAACGTGTGGTCCAACGATATTCAGAGCCTGTTCGGCTATACCCTCGCCGCCACACTCTTCATATCCTACGGACTGAGCGGCTGGGCAGTGCTCGCCGGCATCGTACTGGCCGGCTTTATCGTCATGGGCCTGGTCCAGCTGACCGGCAAACCAAGTGTGAGGTACGGTATTCCCTTCCCTGTTATGGCCCGGTCCAGCATGGGTGTGCGCGGTGCCAACTTCCCGGCTCTGGTCCGAGGTATCGTCGCGATTTTCTGGTATGGCGTGCAAACCTACTTTGCATCAACCGCGCTCGCGCTGCTGCTCAATGCGCTGCTGGAGCCTGCCGTGGACGCCCCAACGCTGCTCGGCATCACCGCTATCGGTTGGATTTCGTACTGCCTGGTCTGCGCGTTTCAGGTGCTGCTGTTCGTCCGCGGCATGGCCTGGATTACCCGCTTCCTGAACTGGGCTGGCCCGCTGGTCTACCTGGTGATGATCGCCCTGATGATCATCATCTGGTATCAGGCGGGCCCTAGCCTGCTGACCGAACTGGGTACCATTTTCAGTGGTAGTGGGGAGTATGAGGCAGGCCCGGTAGCCGCTTTCTTCGCCGTGGTCGGCACCATGGTGGCCTACTTCGCTGCAGTGGTTATCAACTATGGCGACTTTGCCCGCTTCGTCAAAAGCGAAAGGCAGATGACCGTCGGCAATCTTCTCGGGCTGCCGGTAAGTCTGGCGATCTTCTCAATCATAGCGCTGGTGATCACCGCAGGTACCGTCGTCGTCTTCGGCGAGACGCTGACCAACCCAACCGACATCATCGCCCGCGTCGACAACCTCACCCTGACCATCATCGCCGCGTTGACCTTCTTCGCCGCAACCGTTGGCATCAACCTGGTCGCAAACTTCATCCCGCCCGCCTACGATATTGCCAACCTTGCGCCGGCCCACATCAGCGCACGTACCGGTGGCTTTATCACAGCAGCCATTGCCTTTTTCATTGGCGCCCTGTGGGTAGCGTTCATCAGCCAGGTAGGTGTAGCGGCCTTTGTCGATACCCTCGGGGCGATTCTGGCACCGCTCTACGGGATCATCGTTGCCGACTACTACCTCGTTCGCAAGCAGCACCTGAACCTGCAGCACCTGTTCAGCGCGCAACCAGGCACCGACTATTACTTCAGCAAGGGCTGGAACCGCAAAGCCATGATCGCGTTCGCGGTCGCCTCAATTTTCTCTGTCGCCTCGGTATGGGTCCCTGCGGTTAGCCAGCTACACGGGTACGCGTGGCTGCTTGGCGCCGTGCTTGGAGCTGCGCTGCACTATCTGTTGATGCTTAACCATCGCTGACTAGAGCGCCAGCGGCAGTCTGATCTCCACCGTCTGATGACGCTGCAGCAGTTGCAGAAAGTGCCCTGGATCCTTGACCAGCACCCCAGCCTGGCCCGCATGACGCTCTGCCGCGATCTGCCGCGACAACCAAAAGCGCAACGCAGCCAGCCGCAGCATGTCAGGCCAGCACGCCTGTTCGGTCGGGGTAAAGCCGCGCAGTGCAGCATACCCAGCCAGCAACGCACGCGTGCGCCGCGGCTCCAGTGCCCCAGCCTGATCCAGACACCAGTCATTGACCGCAATGGCGACATCGTAGAGTGCCCAGCCGCTGGCGGCGTTATAGAAATCGATAACGCCGCTCAAATGGTGGCCGTCAAACATCACATTGTCGCGAAACAGATCCGCATGCAGGACGGCCCGGGGCAGCTCCGGCACCTGTTGCTGCCAACCGCCAATCAATTCAATCAGCGGCTGCAGCAACGCAACGGTTGATGCGGGCTGGCGCGCCAATTGCTCGCTCGCCTGAGCCCGCATCCACGCCAGGCCACGCTCGCTCTGACGGGTCAGAGAGGTAACCCTGGTTGCGGCATGCAGCTGCGCCAGCCAGCGACCAACTGCTTCACAGTGCGCGGCATCCGGCCGTTCGACATGCTGCCCGGCCAGCCGCGGCTGCAGCAGCGCCTGCTTGCCGTTGAGTTGATGCAGCGCGTTACCCTGTCGGTCAGCGACGGCATACGGCACCGCAAGACCAGCCTGGTGCAGGCAGTCGAGCAGTTCGACAAAGAACGGCAAGGCCTGGGGATCACCCCGCTCGATCAGGGTGAGAACAAACTCCCCGCCGATACAGCTGACGAAAAAGTTGCTGTTTTCGCTGCCCCCATCGATGCCCTGAAAGTCGATTAGCCGACCGACCTCAAACCCGGCCAGAAAGGCGTCCAGCTGCTCGCGGCTGACCGGGGTAAAAACGGACATACCTCAGCTCACCATTCGAAGATTTTCCACGACGGAATACGCAAGCCGTTGGGCTGGTCGGAACGGACGTAGTTACCATCCTCATCCACCGCCACCAGGTAATAGGGCGCGCCGGTTTTCGGCGTTACCTTGATGGCATAGAGAAAACCGTTAACCCGGTATTCCTCGACCGTGCGATCACCTTCCTGACGGATGGTTACCTCAGGCTCGGTAGGAACCGCGTCCTGCGCCATGACCGAAACACTGCCCAACAGCAGGAAAGCGGCCAATCCAAAGCCAAGTTTGCGAATCATGTTAGTCTTGTCCTTTGCTTGAGTGATGTGCCCATTCTAGCCCCAATGACTCTCAAATTGTTGACCTGACGCATGACAGATACTACTCCGCTCGTCCTCGTGGACGGCTCGTCCTACCTTTATCGCGCCTTCCACGCCTTGCCACCGCTGACCACCAGCAAGGGCTTGCCTACCGGTGCGGTCAAAGGCGTTCTGAACATGCTCAAGAGTCTGCGCAAGCAGTACCCGAACAGCCCCTTCGCCGTGGTCTTCGACGCCAAAGGGCCGACCTTCCGCGACCACATGTTCGAACAGTACAAATCGCACCGCCCGCCAATGCCAGACGAGCTGCGTGCTCAGATCGAGCCGCTGCACGCGGCGGTGCGCGCACTCGGGCTGCCGCTACTGTGCGTTGAGGGCGTCGAGGCCGACGACGTTATCGGCACCCTGGCAAGGCAGAGCGCCGACGCCGGCCGCGAGGTCGTGATCTCCACCGGCGACAAGGACATGGCCCAACTGGTCGACCAGCACATCACGCTGGTCAACACCATGACCAACACGGTCATGGATATCCAGGGCGTACACGACAAGTTCGGCATTGGCCCGGAGCTGATCATCGACTACCTGGCGCTGATGGGCGACAAGGTCGATAACATTCCCGGTGTGCCCGGCGTCGGCGAGAAGACTGCACTGGGCCTGCTGACTGGTGTGGGCGGCGGTCTGGACGTCATCTACAGCAGTCTCGACAAGGTGCCGGAACTGCCGATTCGCGGCGCCAAGAAGCTGCCGGAGAAGCTGGAAGAACATAAGGAGATGGCCTACCTCTCCTATCAGTTGGCGACCATCAAGCTGGACGTCGAACTGGAGGTCAGGGCCGACGCCCTGATGCCGGGCGAGGTCGACCGCGATGCGCTGATCGAGTTGTACCGCGAAATGGAATTTAAAACCTGGCTGGACGACCTGTTGCGTGAAGCCAAGGCTGATTCCAGCGCAGACACTGGCAGCGAGCCCAGCTCAGAAACCGAAAAGCGCTACGAAATCATCACCGAGCAGGCCGACTTTGAGCGTTGGCTGGACAAACTGAAGAGCGCAGAGCTGTTTGCCTTTGATACCGAAACCACCAGTATCGACGCCCAGCGCGCCGAGCTGGTCGGCGTTTCGCTGGCGGTCGAAGCCAACGAAGCCGCCTATATCCCGGTCGCGCACAGCTACATGGGCGTACCCGACCAGCTGGATCGCGACGTGGTGCTGGCCGCACTCAAGCCGTATCTGGAAGACCCGAACAAGGCCAAGGTCGCGCAGCACGCCAAATACGACATCAATGTGCTGGCCCATTACGATATCCGCGTGCAGGGCGTGGCGTTCGATACCATGCTCGAATCCTATGTGCTCGATGCCACCGCAACGCGCCACGATATGGACAGTCTGTCGCTCAAGTATCTGGGCCAGAGCACCATCAAGTTCGAAGAGATCGCCGGCAAGGGCAGCAAGCAGCTGACCTTCGATCAGATCGCGCTGGAACAGGCCGGCCCCTATGCCGCCGAAGACGCCGACGTGACCCTGCGCCTGCACCAGGCCCTGTGGGCCAAACTGCAGCCACTGCCATCGCTGGCCAAAGTACTGCAGGACATCGAAATGCCGCTGATGCCGGTACTGGCCGGCATCGAACGCAACGGCGCGCTGGTTGACGCCAAGCTGCTCGGCGAACAGAGCATCGAGCTGGGCGAGAAAATGGTGGCACTGGAGCGCCAGGCATTCGAGCTGGCCGGTGAGGAGTTCAACCTCGGCTCACCCAAGCAGCTGGGCGCCATTCTGTATGAAAAGCAGGGCCTGCCGGTGCTGTCGAAAACCGCCAAAGGCCAGCCGTCGACTGCTGAAGCAGTGCTGGCCGAGCTGGCCGAGCAAGGCTTCGAGCTGCCACAGGTGATCATGCAGTATCGTAGCGTCAGCAAGCTCAAGAGCACCTACACCGACCGCCTGCCGGAGCAGATCAACCCGCGCACAGGACGCATCCACACCTCCTACCATCAGGCAGTAGCGGCGACCGGGCGACTGTCATCTTCTGACCCGAACCTGCAGAACATTCCGATCCGCACTGCCGAAGGGCGCCGCATCCGCCAGGCCTTTATCGCCCCCAAGGGCTATAAGCTGCTGGCGGCGGACTATTCACAGATCGAGCTGCGGATCATGGCCCATCTTGCGCAGGACGCCGGCCTGCTCGATGCCTTCCGCCACGACCTCGACGTTCACCGCGCCACTGCCGCTGAAGTGTTCGGCGTGCCGCTTGAGGAGGTCACCAGCGACCAGCGCCGCAGCGCCAAGGCGATCAACTTCGGGCTGATCTACGGCATGAGCGCCTTTGGGCTGGCCAAACAGATCGGGGTCGACCGTAAGCAGGCCCAGGCCTATATCGATCGCTATTTCGCCCGCTATCCTGGCGTATTGGCCTATATGGAGCGCACTCGGGAACAGGCAGGCGAGCAGGGCTACGTTGAGACCCTGTTCGGTCGCCGTCTGTACCTGCCGGAAATTCATGCCAAAAACCAGGCCATGCGCAAGGCCGCCGAGCGCACCGCCATCAACGCGCCAATGCAGGGCACCGCTGCCGACATCATCAAGCGCGCCATGATCAAGGTAGCCCAGTGGCTGGACGACAGCGCGCTGGACGCCCGCGTGATCATGCAGGTGCACGACGAACTGGTGCTGGAAGTGCGTGAAGACCAGATCGAGGCCGTCAGCCAAGGTCTCAAGGAACGAATGGGGCAGGCCGCAGAACTGGACGTACCACTGGTGGTCGAGGTCGGCGTGGGCGACAACTGGGACGAGGCACACTGAGGGCGGCCCTTTGGGCCGAGCTGCAAGCTGCAAGCTGCAAGCTGCAAGCTGCAAGCTGCAAGCTGCAAGCTTAATCAGGATGTGCGCGATAGCGAGGTGGTCAACGGTTTTCTAGTCGCTTTACTGCGACACGTCATCTCAAGAAAGTCCGCGTGGCTCGCCCCCGCGCCGGCCCAACTTGCGGCTTGAGGCTTGCAGCTTGCGGCTGAAAACGGCAGCGCCTAAGCGCTGCCGTTTTCATAATCTTTCCGTCTAAAACTTTTTTTGAACTTATCCCGAACCTGCCCGGTCAGAACTTATGAACGGCTTAAGAGCCATTCATGCTCCTTAGATGTGATTTAGTGTTGGCAGAAAACCGGGCACTCCCTTTCCTAGCACAGCCCGGTTCGTTGAACCCCGAGCCTCCCTCCCCATAGAAGCTCGGGGTTTTTTTTATCTTTTTTTGCCAACCCCGGCGCGTCAGGACTCCCCGTCTGCCTGACCAGCTTCGACTTCCGGCGGGAACAACCAGCCCGCCAGTACCTCATGGGCCTGCTCAACCCCTTGTCGCTTGGGTGACGAAAACAGCTGCACAGTCGCGTCGGAACGCAGCTCCTTGCGCATCCTCGCCTGCACCTTGAGTAACTCATTCTTGGCTGCCCCAAAGGCCAGCTTGTCGGCCTTGCTCAGCAGCACATGGGCCGGAATACCGCTTTTGCGCGCCCATTCCAGCATCATGCAGTCAAAATCGGACAGCGGGTGGCGCAGATCCATCACCAGCACCAGGCCAGCCAGACTATGTCGCCCGGTCAGGTAGGCATCCAGGTGCTGCTGCCAGTGCGCCTTTAGCTCCAGCGGTACCTTGGCGTAGCCATAACCGGGCAAATCGACCAGCCGACGCTCTTCGTCAAGGCGAAAGAAGTTGATCAACTGCGTGCGTCCCGGCGTTTTTGAAGTGCGCGCCAGCCGAGCATGGGTCAAGGTATTGAGTGCGCTGGACTTGCCCGCATTGGAACGCCCCGCGAAGGCCACTTCCAGTCCGATATCAGGTGGGCACTGGGTAACCAGGCTCGCACTTTTGATGAAAGTCGCTTGCTGGCAAAGAGAAACAAGAGGAGTACTGGGGGACATGGGATTTCCATTTTGGCCGGCATGCTAGGACCGGCACTGATGACATTCACGTTTGCGGCGCGCTTAGTATATAATGCCGCGGTTGTGGGAAGCACGGATGAATTGGCCAGCGTCAAGACGCACCGCCAACCACCTGCATCCCGAGGACTCATGAGCGTCGCAGGTGCGGCCAAGGGTGCGGCATTTCAGCCATTGCACCCCGGGCAGCGCGCCGCTAGCATGGGCACACAATCACGGCTGCCTGCCATGATAACGCGGTCAACAAGGCCGGACTGCAGGCACTGCCAACCGTTTTCCTTTAGCCGTTATTGGATTAGCCGATGAATAAATTACTCGTTAGTCTGGCGTTGACCCTGGGTGTCGCCACTGCCGCGCACGCCGTTGAGGGTAACGCTGAAGCTGGCCAGGCCAAGGCTGCCGTGTGCGGCGCCTGCCACGGTGCAGACGGCAATAGCCCTGCGCCAAACTTCCCGAAGCTGGCCGGCCAGGGCGAGCGCTACCTGCTCAAGCAGATCACTGACATCAAGGAAGGTCGTCGCACTGTGATCGAAATGACCGGCATCCTTGACGGCATGAGCGAGCAGGACATGGCTGACGTAGCGGCATACTTCGCATCCCAGACCGCTAGCCTGGGCGCAGCCGACCCGGCGCTGGCTGCTCGTGGCGAAGAGATCTTCCGCGGCGGCAACCTGGAAACCGGCCTGCCGGCTTGCACCGGTTGCCACTCGCCGACTGGTCAGGGCAACCCGCCGGCAGGTTATCCGCACCTGGCTGGCCAGCACGCAACCTACACTGCCAAGCAGCTGACCGACTTCCGCGAAGGCAACCGCACCAATGACGGCGACAACATGATCATGCGCACCGTCGCCAGCCGCCTGAGCAATAAGGATATTGAGGCTGTTGCCAGCTATATCCAGGGCCTGCGTTAAGCGCTCGCATCGTTGCAGAAAAAAGGGGTAGCCGATGGCTACCCCTTTTTTTCATGGGTCCTTTGCAGCCGTAATCCGACGCTACAGTTACGTCTGGTAATCACGGAATCTTTCCTCTACTGTCGGGTCTGAAACCTGTCACTACCCCGTTATGGAGAACTACATGCGTGCGTTGTTCAGCGTTGCCCTGATCTGGCTGCTCGGCAGCTTTGCTCTGGCTCAGGCCCAGGAGGCCACCTATCAGGAAGGCGTGCATTACGTGGTCCTGCCAAACCCGGCCCCCACCCAGGATCCGGACAAGATTGAGGTCGCCGAGCTGTTCTGGTACGGCTGCCCGCATTGCTACGCCTTCCAGCCGACCATCGAAGCCTGGTCCAAGACTCTGCCAGAAGACGTCAACTTCCGCCCGGTTCCGGCCATGTTCGGCGGACTGTGGAACAAGCACGGTCAACTGTTCTACACCCTGGAAAGCCTCGGCAAGCTGGAAGAAACCCATGACGCCGTGTTCAGCGCGATTCACCGCGAAAGGAATCATCTCGACAGCGAAGACGCCATGATCGAATTCCTCGAACCCTATGGCATCACCCGGGATCAATTCGAGCGGGCCTGGTCGTCGTTCGGCGTCAAGAGCCGCGTCGAACAGGCCGGACGCCTGGCCCGTGACTACCGCGCCACCGGCGTGCCTTGCCTGATCGTCAACGGCAAATACCGCATCGAAGGCAAGATGGCCGGCACCTTCGAAAACATGCTGAAGATTGCCGAGTACCTGGTCGAGCAGGAACGCCAGGCCAACCAGGGCTAAATCATGCTGTCCGTCGGCAATATCAGCTCGACCCGCACCACCCGGGGCCACATGGCACCGGGTGAGCTGCGGATCAACAGCCAGTGCCAGACCGACCAGCGCCCCCTCCCGGAAATACTGCGCCTGTTGAGTTTCAATATTCAGGTCGGCATCAACACCCAGAAGTACCACCACTACCTGACCCGCAGCTGGCAGCACCTGCTGCCCAGCGCCAGCCGTCAGCACCAACTGGGCAGAGTTGCCCAGTTACTGAACGAGTTTGACCTTGTTGCCCTGCAGGAGGTAGACGGCGGAAGTCTGCGCTCCGGCTTCGTCAATCAGGTTGAGCACCTCGCCAGGGAAAGTGGTTTCCCTTACTGGTATCAGCAATTGAACCGTAACCTTGGCCGCTTCGCCCAACACTCCAACGGGCTGCTGAGCCGTTATGCTCCCGACCTGCTGGAAGACCACAAGCTGCCGGGTATTCTGCCAGGCCGTGGCGCCATCCTGACCCAGTTCGGACAGGGCGAGAACTCCTTGCTGGTGGTCATGATGCACCTGGCGTTGAGCACCAAAGGGCGCGCCAACCAGCTTGCCTATGTTCGCGAGCGCATAGCCGATCACCGCCACGTCGTCTTGATGGGTGACATGAACACCCACGCCGAAGATCTGCTGCAGCACTCGCCGCTGAAAGGAGCGAACCTCCAGGCCCCAGACCTGCCCGGCACGTACCCCAGCTGGAAACCGGCTCGGGTGCTGGATCACATTCTGGTCAGCCCCAGCCTCAGTGTCGAACAGGTTGATGTGCTGCCTCAGGCCATTTCCGACCACCTGCCGGTCGCCATGCACATCAAATTGCCCTCGCCGCTGTGTAAAGGCTAGTCAGCAGAGTTGCATCACCTATAATCTCTGGGACATAAATCCCTGGAGCACCCATGCCGGACACCCACCCTATCGCCAACGGCTCGTACCAGCATTCTGAGCCTGGCGAGCAGACGGAACTGCTCAAGCGAGGATTGGTGCGGGTCAGCATTGCTGCGTCAGGTATCGACTCACTGCTCGACAAGCGCCTGAAGGAGTTACGCCGGGCCCTGCACGCAGACTCACCGCCCAGCATGCTCGCCGAACTGCTGCCGAAACTGGAGCACGCTGTTCTGAGCGCCGATCAGCGCCGCCAGGAGCGTGCCAGCAACATCAGCAAAAGTCTGCACGGCATCATCGAACAGCTTCAGGACAACGAGCCTCCGCGCGACACGGCCAAGGCGCTGCGCGACCTTGACCGGCGCCTCAACGATCTTGCCGAGCTGCCACGCCAGCTCGACAGCATTCTCGGCGACCTGCAGCAGCTGCAGGGTCACACCCTGGCCAGCGAACCCAGCCCAGAACCGGCCAACCTCTGGGGACGCCTGTTCGGCCGCGGCGAGCGCCGCAGCGAAAGCGACGAGGCTGCCGAGGAGATTCAGGCCGAGGCGGAGACCACCGAAACCAGCGACGCGAGCCCGACCGATGACGACCCGGCAGCCACCGCAGACGATCTCAGCGAGCTACCCGCACCATCACCGAAAGTCTCTGGCAACCTCAGCGGCGCAGAGCAGAACTTCTCTCAAGTTGCTGCTCACATCGAATCCATACTGCTCCGCCTGCTCAACGACCTGGAGGTCATGGAGACCCAGCAGTCCATCCGCGACCGCCTGCGCGAACAGGTCAGTCGCGGCCTGAACTGGTATGAGCTGGCCGCTCTGCTGGACAGCCTGTCTACCGTCATACTGGGCTCTCAGGAAAGCCGCCAGGCAGAGTTCGAGCACTATCTGCAGCAGCTGAATCAGCGACTTAGTCAGTTTCAGGGCAGCCTGGAGGAAGCGCAGTCTAACTACAGTGGCTCGCTTGAGGCCGAGCGCGAACTCGCCGGCGACATCCGCAGCCAGGTAGAAGGGCTCAATAACAACGTCCGCGACGCCGACGACCTGACCACCCTCAAGGCGAACGTCGAGTTACGGCTGAACTCGCTGCTGGAAAACATCGACAAGGCCCGCGAGCTGCGCGAAGAGCGTGACAGCCAGGTGTCGGCCCAACTGAACACCATGGTCGAGCGCATCCAGGTAATGGAGCTGGAGGCCAAGACCTTCCGCCGCCACCTCGAAGAGCAGCGGCGCCAGGCCATGCTCGACAGTCTGACCGGCCTTGCCAACCGCGCTGGCCTGCAGCGCCGCATGGAAGAAGAGCACGAGCGCTGGCAGCGCTATGGCGGCCGCCTGTTGCTGGTCGTGCTCGACGTTGACCACTTCAAGTCCATCAATGACCGTTTTGGCCATCTGGCCGGCGACAAGGTGCTGCGTCTGATCGCCCAGCAACTGTCACGCCGGCTGCGCAAGACCGACTTCATCGGCCGTTTCGGCGGTGAGGAGTTTGTCATCCTGATGCCGGGCGTCACCCCTGAGCAGGGTGCAACCGCGCTTGAGGAACTGCGCAGCGGCATTGAACACACCCCGTTCCACTTCAAGAACGAGCCGGTACCGGTGACCATTTCCATCGGCTACACCGAGTTCCGTGATGGCGACACACTGGATGGCACCTTCGACCGCGCCGACCAGGCCATGTACCGGGCCAAGCAGGATGGCCGAAACCGGATCGTCGCTGCCGATACCCCATGAGTTCACTCGTGCGTCCTGTCCTGCTGCTCTGCTGCACCGTCTTTCTGGCCGCCTGCGGCTCGGAGCTGGTCATCGACACTCGGTATCAGGCCAGCAGCCAGGACAGCCGCGCTCAATACATCATCCTGCACTACACCTCGTCGGGGTTTGAGCGCTCGCTGCACACCCTCACCCAGCGGGATGTCAGCAGCCACTACCTGATCAGCGATTACGACCCGGTCATCTATCGACTGGTCGACGAGAACCAGCGCGCCTGGCATGCCGGCGAAAGCAGCTGGCAGGGACGAACCTGGCTGAACAGCAGCTCTATCGGTATCGAGCTGGTGAACCCCGGCTACACCGATGAAGCTGCATGTCGCCGCTGGCATCCCTGGGACCAACGGCAGATCGACGCACTTATCCGCCTGCTACGCGATGTTGAACAGCGCCACGGTATTGCGCCGGAGCGCGTACTGGGGCACAGCGACATTGCCCCCCAACGCAAGGTCGATCCGGGCCCGCGTTTTCCCTGGGCCCAGTTGGTCGCCGCTGGCGTTGCTACCGGAGCAGATCCTCAGCGCACACGGGTCATGCGCCAGTGGCTTGCCGGACGCACCCCTGCGGTCAGTTGGTTCCAGCAGAGCCTGCACGACTGGGGCTACGAGGTGCCACTGCACGGCGAGCTGGACGAGGTGACCCGCAATGTCATCGCCGCCTTTCAGATGCGCTATCGCCCGGCCCGCTTCAATGGCATTCCCGACAGCGAGACCGCTGCCATCCTGGCCGCTCTGGTGCCTGACCAGGCCAGCCACCTGTTGAATCAGCGCGACCCCGAATGGTATCAGGCGCCCGAACACGCGCTCGCACCACGGTTGCCACCCTGCACCGTCGACCGGGACTGATCCTGCATGCTCAACTGGATCTGGCTCGGCTTCTTCCTCAGCGCCTTCGCCGCCGCACTCTGGCAATGGCTGGGCCTGGGCGACGCAGAGGTCTTCAGTCGCCTGGTCACGGCGCTGTTCGACATGGCCCGGCTAAGTGTGGAAATCGTGCTGGTGCTGGTCGGCACCATGACCCTGTGGCTCGGCTTTCTCAACATTGCCGAGCGGGCAGGGCTCATCAACCAGCTGGCACGCCTGCTCGCCCCACTGTTTAGGCGTCTGATGCCCGAGGTGCCGAGCGGCCATCCCGCGCTCGGTCACATCACCATGAACTTCGCTGCCAACGTACTCGGGCTGGACAACGCAGCTACCCCGATCGGCATCAAGGCGATGCACTCACTGCAGAGCCTGAACCCAAGCAAGGACACCGCCAGCAACGCGCAAATCCTGTTTATGGTGCTCAACACCTCGTCGCTCACGTTGCTACCGATCACTGTGTTCATGTACCGCGCCCAGCAAGGCGCCAGTGACCCCACCGAGGTGTTTCTACCTATTCTGCTGGCTACCAGCGCGTCCAGCCTGGTCGGCCTGCTCAGCGTTGCGCTGATGCAGCGCCTGAAACTCTGGGACCCGGTGGTGCTGGCGTATCTTGCCAGCGGTGCCGCTGCACTCGGCCTGCTGCTGACCACACTGGCGGGCCTGTCGGCCGAAGCACTGGCCGCGACGTCAACGCTGGTTGGCAATCTCACCCTGTTCGGTATTGTCATCGCCTTTCTGCTGATCGCCGCGCTGCGCAAGGTCAACGTCTACGACAGCTTTATCGAAGGCGCCAAACAGGGCTTCGAGGTCACCATCTCACTGCTGCCGTTCCTGGTCGCCATGCTGGTAGCAGTCGGCGTACTGCGCGCCAGCGGGGTGCTCGACGCGATACTCGACGGCATTCGCTGGCTGGCGGAAGGGCTTGGCTGGGACACCCGCTTTATCGACGCGCTACCGACGGCGTTCATCAAGCCACTGTCGGGCAGCGGCTCCCGGGCCATGATGATCGAGACCATGAATACCTTCGGCGTAGATAGCTTCCCGGCCCAGCTGGCCGCCACCTTCCAGGCCAGTACCGAGACGACCTTCTACGTACTCGCTGTCTATTTCGGCGCGATCGGTATCAGTCGCGTGCGCCACGCCCTCGGCTGCGCCCTGCTGGCCGACCTCGCCGGTATGCTCACGGCGATTGGGGTGTGTTATTGGTTTTTTGGCTAAAGCCAGCTCCAAGCCTCAAGCAGACCGAGCTTAGCTGTTCACAGCACAGCAACAATCCGGCCTCCTATGCTAACCTCTTGCTCTACACCCATCCGCTTGTGGCTTGAAGCTTGCCGCTTGTAGCTGAGAGACCTGCATGCCCGCCCCACGCTTTGACCAACTCCACCGCCAACCCGGCCCCTGGTTTGTGGCCCTCGGCGGCGCAGGCATGTTCGGGGCCAATTTTTACCTGTACGGCTCGGGCGGTGAGTGGATTGCGGTGGATTGTGGCTTTGCGCTGAACCCCACGCCTAGCGGGCGAAACAGCGTGTCAGTGCCCAGCCTGGCGGCACTGGAGCGACACGACATAAAGCTGTCGGCACTGCTGATTACCCACGGCCACGAAGACCACATCGGTGCCATCCCGCATCTATGGCGTGCGCTGGACTGCCCGATCTACGCCAGTCCGTTTGCCGCTCAACTGATTCGCGCCAAGCTCGATCCGGGCCTGACCTGGCCGCGCCTGCAGGAAATCCGCCCGCTGGAGCCCATCGGCATCGGTGCCTTTCAGGCCGAGTGGATTCCGGTCACCCACTCGATCCCCGAATCGCACGCGATCGTGCTGGAGGTTGCCGGCAAGCGCCTCTACCACAGCGGCGACTGGAAGCTGGACAACCACCCGGTGGTCGGCGAGCTGACCGCCCAGGCCCGATTGCAGCAACTGGGCCGTGCCGGCGTTGATGTGATCATTGGCGATTCGACCAACGCCTCGGTGCCCGGCGCCAGCCGCTCCGAAGCCGCGGTGCAGAATGGCCTGCAGGACGCTATTCGGCCCTGCCGTCAGCGCGTCATCGTCACCTGCTTTGCCAGCAACCTGGCACGCCTGCACAGCTTGGCCGACATCGCCTTCGACTGCGGTCGTTATGCCGCGCTGCTGGGGCGCAGCCTGACGCACATGCACAGCATCGGTCGTGCCCAGGGCTATCTGCCCGGTCGCCCGGGGTTTATCGGCCCCTGGGAGCTGGGTCACCTGCCACGTGAACAGCAACTCTGGGTCTGCACCGGCAGCCAGGGTGAACCAGGCGCAGCGCTCGGCCGGCTGGCCGCCGGCAGCCATCCGCAACTGAGCCTGGAGGCGGGTGACACGGTGATTTTTTCCTCACGCCTGATCCCAGGCAACGAGGTGGCACTGGAACGTATCAAGCAGGGGTTGAAAGAGCAGGGCGTCGAGCTGATCGATGACGACATGCAGCCCGATGTGCACGCCTCCGGACACCCGCCACAGGACGACCTGCGCCAGCTCTACGGCTGGCTGAAAGCGCGCCACCTGCTACCGGTGCACGGCGAGCGCTACCACCAGCAGGCCCACATGGCGCTGGGTCGTGAACTGGGGCTAGGCGGACTGGTCCCCGCCAACGGCGACCTGATCGACCTGAGCGGACACCCGGCCAAGGTCGCAGAGCTGCCGCACGGTTTGGTGGATATCGATCAGCGTTGACCCCTGCGCCACCACCAGCGCAGGTCCCTCGCTGCCAACGACCTGGTAAAGGCGCCGCCATGCCAGACCGCCAGCAGCATAACCACGCCATACACCACCATGCCGAGCGCCAGCATGGCAAACACCGCTTCAAGACGGTCTGTCAGTTGCAGCAATAACCAGCCACCAACCAGCGCGATACACAAGCGAATGAAGCCTGCGATCAACGGCCACAGCAGCCTCCCGCTACCCTGCGAAGCAAAGTACAACGCCAGGCCCAGACCAAACAGGCCGTAACATGGCCCGACCATGCGCAGATAGACCGCACCGACCTCCAGTGCCTGCGGGTCGGCGGTGAACAACCGTAACCATGCCGTCGGCCAGAAAGCGGCACTCAACCCGATGCACTCTGTAGCGACAAAAGCCACCAAGCCGCCAGTCAACGCAATGTGCAAGGCCCGCCGGTGCTGTCCGGCCCCCAGATTGGTGCCCACCAAGACGACCAGCGGCGCCCCGATGCCGAATGCCAGGGGTACCAGCACATATTCCAGTCGCACCCCGGTACCAAAGCCGGCAACGGCCTCCACGCCTGCACTGGCGGCAACCAGCGCGGTCGCACCGGCAATCAGCACGTTGGTCTGCAGCGTTGAAACCGACGATAGCAGCCCGACGCCAAGAATGCTGCGCACATGCTGCCAGCGCAAAGGGCCCGGACCCAGCCGCACCACGCTGCGCCCGGACAGGAGATACCAGAACATGATCGCCGCCCCCGTCAGCGCATATAGCACCATGGCCGCACCACCGCCGACGATGCCCAGTCCCGGTAACGGCCCAAGCCCAAAGATCAGCAGCGGTGACAGGGGAATCAGCAGCACGACCCCAAAGCAGGTCACCAGCGCCGGAAACAGCATATTGCCGGTGCCACGTATGACGCTGGCCAGGCCGTTCATCAACCACAGCGCCAGCATGCCGGCAAAGACCACATCCGAGTAGGCCAGCGCGGCCTCCAGTGCTGCACCCTCACCACCCAGCAGCCGATACAGCGGCTCTCCGAAGCACAGGAACAGCGCAGAAAACAGCACGCCGATCCCGCCATTGATCAGCAGCGCGTGGCGAGCCAGCGCATTGGCATCTTCACGACGTCCCCCGCCCAATGCCCGTGCAATGGCGGAGGAGATGCCACCCCCCAAGGCACCGGCCGACATCATCTGCATCAGCATCACACCGGGAAATACCAACGCCATCCCGGCCAGCGCATCAGTACCCAGTCTGGCCACCCACCAGGTCTCAATCAGGCCGGTGGATGCCTGCGCGCACATGATCAATACGTTGGGCCAGGCGAGCGTCAACAACAACGGCAGAATGGGTGCCTGCAACAGACGTGTGGTACGCGCGGCGGGCGCACCCGATACCGGGGAGGTTGAGGTCATGCAGCTGCTCCTGGGTGAGCAGCTAATTAAATGTCAAACACCATATAAAGTAAATATGCTAGTCAACATATAACTAAACTGCGTTCACGTCCGGACTAACCCGGCGCGCGAACCCGTGTTGCTAGAACAGTTCTTTGGTGCGCTCCCAGAGCATGCCCATCGCCAGCAGCGGGGCGCGGAAGCGCTGGCCGCCCGGGAACGCCATATGCGGCACCTTGGCGAAAATATCGAAGCCGTTACTGGCCCGCGCCGCAATGGCCTCGGCCAGCAAACGCGCGGCCAAGTGGGTCGCGTTGACCCCATGACCAGAGTAGGCCTGGGCGTAGAACACATTCGGCTGATCATCAAGACGACCGATCTGCGGCAGACGATTGGCGCCGATACCGATCATGCCACCCCACTGATACTCGATCTTCACATCCGCCAGCTGCGGAAATACCTTGAGCATCTTCGGCCGCATATAGGCTGCAATATCCGCCGGATCGCGGCCCGAATAATGACAGGCGCCGCCGAACAGCAGGCGGTGATCGGCGGAAAGACGGTAGTAATCCAGCGCCACCCGCTGATCACACAACGCCATGTTCTGCGGTATCAGACTACGCGCGCGCTCCTCGCCCAACGGCTCGGTGGCAATCACATAGCTGCCGGCCGGAATCACCGTACCGCCCAGCTTCGGGTTAAGCTGGCCCATGTAGGCATTGCAGCCCAGCACCAGCTGTTTCGCCCGCACCCGGCCGGTTGCCGTATGCACGGTCAGGGTGTCGCCGTAGTCGATGCGGGTAACCGGGGAGTGCTCGAACAGGCGGGCGCCCAGCTGACGCGCTGCTGCGGCCTCACCGAGCACCAGATTGAGCGGGTGCAGATGGCCGGAGCCCATGTCGGTCATGCCGCCGATGTAGCGGTCGGAGCCGACCACGGTGTGCAGCTGCGCATGTTCGATGACGCTCATCTCGTGACGATAGCCCAGCGATTTGAGCTCTTCGCGATCAGCCAGAAAGCCCTCCATATGCGCCGGTTTGTTGGCCAGATCGCAATAGCCCATGGTCAGATCACAGTCGATATTGAAGCGCGCCACCCGCTCAGTGACGATCTCGACGGCCTCAATGCCCATCAGTTTGAGGTTGCGCACACCGTCCGCGCCAATCTGCTTCTCAAAGCGGTCAACATCGTGACCAACGCCGCGAATCAGTTGCCCACCATTACGACCGCTGGCACCCCAACCAATCTGATGCCCTTCCAGCAACACCACCGACAAGCCGCGCTCAGCCAGCTCCAACGCCGTGTTGACGCCGGTAAAACCGCCGCCAACGATGCAGACATCAGCCTGCTCTTCCCCCTGCAAGACCGGCAACCCGAGCTGCTGGTTGGCAGTTGCCGCGTAATAGGAGGGTGCGTGCTCGTGAGTATGGGTTGAACTGCGCAGCATGAGGTTGTCCGTTTGCGGTCGTTTTCGTTTGAAATCGTGAAACTTCGTAAATAAAAATTGACGCCCAGCATAACCAGATCGCAGCAGCCGGACAATCCCGCGTCAATCCGCGTCGGGAATCGGCAGCGCCAGGGTTTCCTTCAGCTCTTCCATCACGATATAGCTCTTTGACTCGCGAACCCCCGGCAGGCGCAACAGGATGTCACCAAGCAGCTTGCGGTAGGAGGCCATCTCGGAAATTCGGGCCTTGATCAGGTAATCGAAGTCGCCGGACACCAGATGGCATTCCAGCACATGCGGCAACTTGGTCGCAGCCCGACGGAAGTCGTCAAAGATGTCGGCCGACTTGGAGTAGAGACTGATCTCCACGAACACCAGCAGGTTCGCCTGTAGCTTGTGCGGGTTGAGCCGGGCACCATAACCGAGGATGAACTTCTCCCGCTCCAGCCGTTTCACCCGCTCCATACAGGGCGTGGTAGAGAGCCCCACACGCTCGCCCAGCTCCACATAGGACATCCGCCCTTCTTCCTGAAGCAGCTGCAGGATATGGCGGTCGATCCGATCCAGCTCGCGGCTGGAGGCCTTTCTTGTTTTCATAAAATCCCCCTAAAAAGAAAACCAACAAGAGAATCTTACTCTGCAATACGTAAAATAAACGAAAAATCAGACCAGATCACTTGCCATAGAATAGCAATATCGCCCAAGGGCAAATTCACAGAATCTTTTCCGGGAGCAACAGCATGCAGGTTCTCATCCTCGGTAGTGGCGTCATCGGCGTTACCAGCGCCTGGTATCTGGCCCGCGCCGGCCATCAGGTCACCGTGGTTGATCGCCAGCCGGGCGCCGGTCTGGAAACCAGCTTTGGCAACGCTGGCATGATCTCCCCCGGCTACTCCGCCCCGTGGGCTGCACCGGGCGTGCCGTTCAAGGCCGTCAAATGGATGCTGGCCAAGCACCCCCCGCTGTCCATCCGCCCAACCAGCGACCCGCACCAGTACCGCTGGATGGTACAGATGCTGGCCAACTGCACCGAAGCCCGTTACGCAGTCAACAAGGAGCGCATGATGCGCCTGGCTGAGTACAGCCGTGACTGCCTGATGGATCTGCGCAGCGACAGCGGTGTCGATTACGAACACCGTGAGCAGGGCACCCTGCAGGTATTCCGCACCCAGAAGCAGATGGATGCCGCGGCCCCGGACATCGCCGTACTCGAACGTTGTGGCGTGCCCTATGAAGTCCTCGACCGTGAGGGCTGCGTACGTGTCGAACCTGGTCTGGCCGCCAGCGCGGACAAGATTGTCGGCGGCCTGCGTCTGCCGAACGATGAAACCGGCGACTGCCACCTGTTCACCACCCGCCTCGCGGCCAAGGCTGCCGAGTTGGGCGTTGAATTCCGCTACAACTGCGCCATTGACGAACTGCTGAGCGACGGCACCCAGATTAACGGCGTGCGCCTGGAATGCGGCGAAGTGCTGACTGCCGACCGTTATGTGCTGGCCCTCGGCAGCTACTCGCCGAAACTGGCCCGCCCAATCGGCTTTGACCTGCCGATCTACCCGGTCAAGGGCTACTCGCTGACCCTGCCGGTGGCTGACGACGCCATGGCGCCGGTTTCAACCATCATGGACGAAACCTACAAGGTTGCCGTGACCCGCTTCGCCGATCGTATCCGCGTCGGCGGCATGGCCGAGCTGACCGGCTTTGACGACACCCTGAAAGAAAAGCGTCGTGCAACACTGGAGATGGTTGTGTCCGACCTGTTCCCGCAGGGCGGCAAGGTTGCCGAAGCCACCTTCTGGACCGGCTTCCGGCCGATGACCCCGGACGGCACGCCGATCATCGGCGCCAGCCGCCTGCGTAACCTGTACTTCAACACCGGTCACGGCACCCTGGGCTGGACCATGTCCTGCGGCTCGAGCAAACTGCTGGCCGACCTGCTGTCCGGCGAAAAGCCCGCGCTCAATGCCGGCGACTACAGCTTTGACCGTTACTCCAACCACAAGGAACACCCGCACCATGGCCATCCAGCGTCTGCACACTAACCACCGCATGAGCCAGATCGTGATTCACCAGAACACGGTCTACCTTGCCGGTCAGGTGGCCGCCGATGACGACCTTGCCAAGGACGCCGCCGAGCAGACCCGCAGCACCCTGCAAGAAATTGAAAAGCTGCTGGCCGAGGCCGGTACCGACAAGACCAACATCCTGTCGGTGACCATTTACCTGAAGGACATCGACGCCGACTTTGAAGCCATGAACAGCGTCTGGGATCAATGGTTGCCGGCTGGCACCGCGCCCGCCCGCGCGACGGTTGAAGCCAAGCTGTGCGAGCCGGAAATTCTGGTCGAGATGTCGGTGGTTGCGGCACTGTAATGCTGTTTTACCCTCTCAGTTGTCGTCCCCACGCAATCGGCGACCTCTGATATTCTGACGGGGCACATTGCCCCGTCTTTTTTTATTCAAGATTCCTTGCCCATGCGCCCAGCCCAAGCACTGATCGATCTGTCTGCCCTGCGTCACAACTATCAACTGGCCAAATCACTGTCCGGGCGCCAGGCGCTGGCGGTGGTCAAGGCCAACGCCTACGGCCATGGTGCCGTACACTGCGCCGAGGCGCTGCAGGCCGATGCCGATGGCTTCGCCGTCGCCTGCATCGAGGAGGCTCTGGAACTGCGCGCCGCTGGCATTCGCGGCCCGATCCTGCTGCTCGAAGGCTGGTTTGAGGCCGATGAGCTGCCGCTACTGGCCGAGCATGACCTGTGGGCGGTGCTGCACCACGATGTCCAGCTGCAGCAGCTGGAAGCGGCCAACCTCAACCGCCCACTGCATATCTGGCTGAAGCTCGACAGCGGCATGCACCGTGTTGGTTTCAGCCCGGATGAGTACGCCACCATTTGGCGCCGCTTGGCCGCACTGCCACAGGTTGCCAGCCTGACCAAAATCACCCACTTCTCCCGTGCCGACGAGCCCGACACCGGCCGCACCGAACAACAGCTGGCAACCTTTGCCGCCGCCACCGCCGGCCTCGACGGTCCGGCCAGCCTGTGCAACTCGCCCGGCATTCTCGCCTGGCCGCAGGCCCACAACGACTGGCTGCGCCCCGGCATCATGCTCTATGGCGCAACCCCGTTCGAGTTCGAACAGGAACACGCCGCCAAGCTACGTCCGGTGATGCAACTGACCTCGCGCATCATCGCCGTGCGCGACCTTCCGGCGGGCGAGCCAATCGGCTACGGCTCACGCTTCATCACCACCCGACCAACCCGCGTCGGCGTGGTTGCCATGGGCTATGCCGACGGTTATCCGCGCCACGCCAAAGACGGCACCCCGGTGTTGGTCGATGGCCAACGCAGCCGCCTGATCGGCCGGGTGTCGATGGACATGCTGACCGTCGAACTGACCGACCTGCCCGGCAGCGGCCTCGGCAGCAGTGTCACCCTCTGGGGTGATGGCCTGAACGCCAGTGAAGTGGCAAGCTGGGCCGACAGCATTCCCTACCAGCTGTTCTGCAACCTGAACCGGGTACCCCGTCACTATCGTGGCTAAGTAGATTGCACGGCTGTTGAAAATTCTGAACAGCCATGCAATTATCCCCCGTCAAATGACGCCCTCGCGGCGTCCTGTCCACCATTCCCCGGAGGAATCAGCCATTGGACGTGGGTGCTCGTCTCAAAACCATTCGCAAACTCAAAGGTTTATCGCAGCGTGAACTGGCCAAGCGGGCCGGCGTCACCAACAGCACTATTTCCATGATCGAGAAAAACAGCGTCAGCCCCTCGGTCAGCTCGCTGAAAAAAGTCCTCTCCGGAATCCCCATGTCACTGGTCGACTTCTTCTCGCTGGAACTGGAAGAAGACACCCAGCGCAAGGTGATCTACCGCGCCGATGAACTGCTCGACATCGGCTCCAACGAAGTCACCATGAAGCTGGTTGGCAAGGGGCATCCCAACCGTGCCTTCTCCTTCCTCAACGAGACCTACCCGCCGGGCTCCGACACCGGTCCGGAAATGCTCAACCACGAAGGTGAAGAAGCCGGCACCGTGGTCAGTGGCCAGCTGGAAGTGACCGTTGGCAGTGAGATCTATGTGCTGGAAACCGGCGACAGCTACTACTTCGACAGCAACCAGCCGCACCGCTTCCGCAATCCGTTCGACGAGCCCTGCGTGCTGATCAGCGCGACGACACCGGCGAACTTCTAAGCCCCCTCGGGCACAGCATGCTGTGCCCCTTGTATGTTGACTGTGGTTCCTGTGACCATGGTCCCCGACTGATCATCGGGCGGCAGGTGACAGGCCGGTGTGCCCCTGAAGCCTCAAGAGCTTGGTTCGTAGATGGGCCGTCACCTGCCAACACACTCAGACAGTTCGAACGGTATCTGGTGCCGGTGCTGAGCGCCTGAGCACGTATTCGCAAGGTAGAACAGAGTGTGGTGACGATCGCCTGTCAACAGAGCCGGAGGCCCCATGACCTGCGTTATCGGAATCGACATTGCCAAGCACACCTTCGACATCGCCAAGCCGCTGGAGCGCGATAAATACCGCACCAAAGCCAAACTGGCGAACTCCCCCGAAGGCTTCAAGCAATTTGACCAATGGTTAGAGAAGCATGCTGAGCCACATTGCTGGGTGCTGATGGAGGCAACGAGCGTGTACCACGAAGCGCTGGCGACGCATCTGCATCAGCAGGGCTATCAGGTCTGTGTTATCAACCCTGCACGCATCGCCAAATATGCGCAAAGCGAGCTGCGCCGGGTTAAAACCGACAAGACCGACGCCAAATTGATCGCCCGCTACGCACAGCGCCATCTGGAAGAACTGCGTCCTTGGGAGCCCGAGCCAGAGAGCATCCGTCAGCTACGCGGCCTGGTGCGTCGGCTTGCCGACCTGAAGGAGTTGGCGCAGATGGAGCGCAACCGTCTGGACGTTAGCGCAGAATCAGCCCAAGCCTCTATCCGTATTCATCTGGAGCACTTGGACGGCCAGATCGCCTTAATCAACACCGCTATCAACGACCACATCGACAATGACCCGGACCTACGAGAGCAAAAGCGGCTAATGAAGAGCATTGATGGTGTCAGTGATGGCACCACCGCCACACTGCTGGCAGAGCTGGGCAGCCCCCTCCGATTCGACAGCGCAAGGCAGCTGGCAGCGTTCTGTGGTCTGACTCCGCGTTTGCAGGAATCTGGGGTATACCGAGGCAAGTCGACCATCTCGCGCACCGGATCAGGCCGATTGCGCGCAGCGCTATACATGCCAGCGCTGTCGGCGATGGCCTACAACCCGGTCATCAAAGCGATGAAAGTGAGGCTGGCTGAACGCGGTAAAGCTGGTCGGTTGGCCGTCTGCGCGGCCATGCGTAAGCTGCTGCACATCATCTACGGCATACTGAAATCAGGTCAGCCGTTCGACCCGATCAGAGCACTTGCACGCTGATCGGGAAGACGGTATCTACGCAGAAGTAGGGCCTCGCCACCGCTGTAGGGTCACGGCGGCGCACCGGCCAGCGAGCGGTAGACGCTGACCATGGCGGTCGCTGTCTCGATCCGGCTCTGCACCAGATCACTGCGCACAGCGGTCAGTTGCTGCTCGGCATCCAGCACTTCAAAGTACTCGATATAGCCCTGCTCATAACGCAGCCGCGCCTGATCCACAGCGGCCTGGGCGGCTTCGCTGGAGGCCTGCAGCCAGCGGCTGCGCTCCCGGGCATGGCGGTAACGCACCAAGCCGTTTTCGGTTTCTTCCAGCGCCAGCAACACGGTCTGCTGGTATTGCGCCAGCCGCTCGGCACCAGTGGCGTCTGCCGCGGCGATGCGTGCCCGCACACCTTCCACATCAAGGAATGTCCAGTCGATGCCCAGGGTCACCGCGCGTGATTCCGCCCCGGCACTGAACAGATCACCACCGCTGCCGGCCACCGAGCCAAGCAGCGCACCCAGGGTAAAGCGCGGGAACAGATCCGCGGTTGCCACGCCTACTCTGGCGGTTGCGGCGGCCAGCCGGCGTTCGGCCGCCTGAATGTCCGGGCGACGCCGCAAGACCTCGGCCGGCGTACCAACCGGGATGCGCGCTCGCATGGCTGGCAAGGCCTGGGTTCCAGACAGCTGCACGTTCAATGCCGACGGCGGTTGCCCGGTCAGCACCGCCAGCCGGTGCAGACTCAGCTGCACGTCGGCCTGACGCTGCGGCACCACAGCGCGCAGGGCGTCCAGCTGCGCCTGCGCCCGTACCCGGTCAAACTCGGTGCCGCGGCCAGCCTCCAGCCTGGCACTGACGATATCCAGCGATGCCTGCTGCAGCTCGACGTTTTGCTCGGCCACCGCCAGCAGTTGCTGTTGACCACGTAAGGTGAAGTAGCCACTGGCGACCTGACCGGCAATCGCTACCTGCAGCGCCTGCAGATCCGCCGCACTGGCCTGCAGATCCGCTTCGCCGGCCTCCACCGCCCGTTGCAGGCGACCATAAAAGTCCGGCTCCCAGCTGGCCACCGCGCCGAGCGAGTATTGCTCAACCCGTTCGCGGTTCGGGTCACTGCGCTCGACCTCGGCGAGGTGCTGCTCACCAGCGCTGCCCTGCAGGGTCACGCTGGGCCAGCGGTCCCGGCGAGCCCCGCGCAGCAGCGCTTCGGCGCCCTGATAACGTGCCAGCAGGGTTTGCAGATCCAGGTTCTGGGCCAACGCCCGATCGATCAGCGCCGACAACTGCGGGTCACCGAAGCCGGACCAGAAGCGCTTCTCGCTATCCTGGCTTTGGTCGGCGAGGGCATCGGCCTGGCTGAAGCCAGCCAGCGGCACCGACTCCGGCGCCGTGTAGTCAGGCCCGACCGCACAGGCCGTCAGCATCACACTGAGGGCCAGAGGTAACAGCTTATGCATGATTTTTTTCCTCCGCGAGCGCTGTCGGCTCAACGGCAAGCGAGGTGCCGGCCAGTTTGCGCAGCGCAACATAGAACACCGGCGTCAGCAGCAGCCCGAACAGGGTCACACCGAGCATGCCGGTAAAGACGGTAATACCCATGGCGTTGCGCACTTCACTGCCAGCACCGCTGGCCAGCACCAGCGGCAGAACGCCGGCGATAAACGCCACTGAGGTCATGATGATCGGACGCAGACGCAGGCGGCTGGCCTCCAATGCGGCCTTGACGGTCTCGACACCTTCCATTTCCAGCTCACGGGCAAACTCGACAATCAGGATGGCGTTCTTGCAGGCCAGCCCCATCAGCACCACCAGACCGACCTGAACGAAGATGTTGGCGTCACCACCAGTCCACCAGACCCCGAGCATCGCCGCCAGCAGACACATGGGTACGATCAGGATCACCGCCAGCGGCATCACCCAGCTCTCGTACAGCGCAGCCAGCACCAGGAATACCAGCAGCAACGCGACCGGGAACACCACCAGCGCGGCGCTGCCCTGATTGACCTGCTGGAAGCTCAGATCGGTCCACTGAATCTGCATGCCGGGCGGCAACGCCTTGGCTGCAACCGCAGCGACCGTATCCAGCGTCTCGGTGGACGACAGCATGGCCGGATCAGACTGGCCGATCAGGTCCGCCGCCGGGTAGCCGTTGTAACGGATCACCGGGTCCGGGCCAAAGCTCGGCTTCAGGCTGACCATGGTGTTGAGCGGCACCATCTCGCCGGCGGCGTTGCGCACGTAGAGGCTGTCCAGGTCACTCGGCTCATCGCGGAACGGCGCATCAGCCTGAGCACGCACCTGATAGGTTCGGCCAAACAGGTTGAAGTCGTTGATGTATTGCGCGCCGAAATACAGCTGCAGGGTGCCGAACAGCTCGTCCAGGCGCACGCCCTGTGCCTTGGCCTGCAGGCGATCCACCTCGGCGTCCAGCTGCGGCACGTTGGCCTGATAGGAGGTAATCGGGAAGCCCAGCCCCGGCGTCTGACTCAGCGCCATCGCCAGACTGTCGGTGGCTTGCTGCAGGGCGCCATAGCCATCGCCGCGACGGTCCTGAATGTACAGCGAGTAACCGGACCCGGCGCCCAGACCAAATACCGGCGGCGGCATAAAGGAGATGGCAAAGCCCTCCTTGAGTTCGCCCAGCTTGGCATTGATGTCATCGGCGATTTCCAGCGCGGTACGATCACGCACGTCAAAGTCGTCAAACAGAATGAACACAGTGCCGACGTTCGGCGTGTTGGTGCCCTGCAGCGCGTTGAAGCCGACAAACGCCGCCGCGTGCGACACGCCTTCGGTTTCCATCGCCAGATCACTGACCCGACGCGCCAGCGCTTCGGTGCGGTCCAGCGTTGCCCCTTCCGGCAGACGGATGCTGCCAATCAGGTAGGTTTTGTCCTGGGTCGGAATAAAGCCGCCCGGCACCTGACGGAACATCACCACGGTGGTTGCCAGCAGCACCAGATAGACCACAAACACCATGCCGCGACGGCCCAGACTGCGGCCCACCAGCCGCTCGTAACGCTCGGCGTTGCGCTGGAAGAAGCGGTTGAACGGGCGGAACAGCCAGCCGAAGCTGCGGTTGATCACCCGGGTTGGCAGGTCCGGCTCGGCGCCATGCGGCTTGAGCAGGGTGGCGGCCAGTGCCGGCGACAGGGTCAGCGAGTTGATCGCCGAGATCACCGTGGTAATGGCGATGGTCACCGCGAACTGGCGGTAGAACTGACCGGTGATGCCGTCCAGAAACGCCATTGGCACAAACACTGCGCAGAGCACCAGACTGATCGCCACAATCGGGCCACTGACCTCACGCATCGCCTGATGCGCCGCCGCCAGCGGCGCCAGCCCCTGTTCAATATTGCGCTCGACGTTCTCGACCACCACGATGGCGTCGTCCACCACAATGCCGATCGCCAGCACCATGGCGAACAGGGTCAGGGTGTTGATCGAAAAGCCGAGCATCAGCAGCACGGCAAAGCTGCCGACAATCGACACCGGCACTGCCAGCAACGGAATCAGCGAGGCGCGCCAGGTCTGCAGGAACAGAATCACCACCAGCACCACCAGTGCTACCGCTTCAAGCAGGGTCTGGATCACCGAGCTGATCGAGGTGCTGACAAACACGGTCGGGTCGTAGGCCACTTCCCAGCTCAGGCCAGCCGGGAAGTCTTCGGCCAGCTCGTTCATCTTGGCGCGCACCGCGGCAGACACATCCAGCGCGTTGGAGCCCGGCGCCTGAAAGATCGGCAGCGCCACGGCCTGACGGCCATTAAGCAGCGCACGCAGCGAATCCTCCTGCGCCGCCAGCTCGATACGCGCCACGTCACGCAGGCGGGTAATCTGCCCGTCGTCACCGGTCTTCAGCACGATGTCACCAAAGGCTTCGGTGCTGTCCAGACGCCCCTTGGCGTTGATGGAGATCAGCAGGTCGGAGTTGTTCGGCATCGGCGGTGCGCCGATCTGGCCAGCTGACACCTGCACGTTCTGCTCCTGCACCGCGGCGACGATGTCGCTGGCACTGACGCCCAGCGACGCTGCCCGCTGCGGGTCGATCCATAGGCGCATGGCGTAGTCACCGGCGCCGAACAGACCCGCCTGGCCGACACCCGGAATCCGCGCCAGCTCGTCACGGATATGCAGCACCGCGTAGTTGCGAATGTAGGTGGCATCCAGACTGTCATCCGGCGAGATCAGGTGCACCGCCATCATCAGGTTGGGCGACTGCTTCTGGGTGGTGACACCGAGGCGGCGCACGTCTTCCGGCAGCCGTGGCAGCGCCTGCGAGACCCGGTTCTGCACCTGCACCTGGGCCTGATCCGGGTCGGTGCCCAGGGCGAAGGTCACTGTCAGCGCCAGACTGCCGTCGCTGCCGGCCACCGACTTCATGTAGATCATGTCTTCCACGCCGTTGATGGCTTCCTCCAGCGGGGTGGCGACGGTTTCCGAAATGGTCTTGGGGTTGGCACCCGGATAGCTCGCACTGACCAGCACGCTGGGCGGCACGACCTCCGGGTACTCGCTGACCGGCAGCATCGGGATGCTGATCAGGCCAACCACGAAAATGATGATCGACAGCACCGAGGCAAAGATCGGACGGTCGACAAAGAAACGTGAAATATTCACGGCAATACGCTCCCTTGGCGTGCTCCACAGAGCACGCCCCAGCAAAATATGGATAGAGGTAAATCAGTTCAAAACCGAATGGCACACACCCGTGCCGTCATACTTGCCTTCGCGCGGTTGGCGCTTTTGCACCGTCATCCCCGCGAAGGCGGGGACCCATAACCCGAGCCACCGAGAAGCCTGGATTCGCGCCTTCGCGGAAATGACGTACAACCCGCAACTCAAGTAGATGCCACTAGCATCAGAACGCCGTCTGCAACGCGACCTCTTTGCTGACCGGTTGACTGCGGTCCATCGCCACCAGCTGCGGCGCGACCTCAATACCCGGAAAGAGAATCTTTTGCACGCCGTTGACCACCACCCGGTCACCCGACTGCAGGCCACCGCTGATTACCAGCAGGCCATCCACCCGGCGGCCGGTTTCAACAAAGCGGCGGGTCGCCCGGTTCTGCCCATCCAGCACATAGACATAACGGCGATCCTGATCGGTCAACACCGCCTTCTGGTCAATCAGAATGGCCTGGCGGGCAGCTGCGACCGGCATCTGCACTCGAGCAAACTGCCCCGGCCGGAACAGCCCTTCGGGATTGGCTATGACCGCCCGGTACTGCAGGGTGCCGGTACTGGCGTTGAACTGGTTGTCGACGAAGTCGAGCTGCCCCTGATAGGGATAGTCCTGACCACTACCCAGACCCAGGCGCACCGGAATCGAGGACGCACCACCGTGCGGGTTGTCCTCAACAGTTTGCTGATCACTCTCGAAGTAGACATACAACGGGTCGACCGAGACCAGCGTTGCCAGCAGCGTCGCATCGGCCGTCGCCAGGTTGCCGCGGGTAATTTCCGCACGGCCCATGCGCCCGGAGACTGGCGCCTTGACCTCGGTGTAGGCCAGATCCAGTTCGGCGTTGTCCTGTGCGGCTTCAGCCGACGCCAGCGCCGCCTGCGCCATGCTGCGTGCGGCGCTGCGTTGCTCCATCTCCTCGCGGGAAATGGCACGCCGCTCCCACAGCTGCTCGGCCCGCCGGGCCTCACGCGCCGCCAGCGTCACCTGACTGCGGGCCCGGGCAACTTCTGCGCGCGCCATCTGCAGACGCGCCTGATAGGGCCGCTGGTCGATCACGAACAGCACGTCACCCTGCTTGACCAGTTCGCCTTCCTCGAAGGCAACCTTGTCGATATAACCACTGACCCGCGCGCGCAGCGCCACGGTTTCCGGTGCCGCCATGCGGCCGGTAAAGCTGTCCCAGAGGGTGACATCGCGCGGCTGCGCCACCGCAATATCGACCTCCGGTGCGGGCATCATCTGGTTGTTGGTCTGATCGCCGCTGGCGTCGCAGCCAGCCAGCAGCAGCAACAGCGCGGCGGTCGCGCCGGCACGGGCAAAGCCATTAAAAGCATGCGTATTCATAAGATCCATCGCTCCCTGTGGTATGGGCAATATTTGGCAGGCATAAAAGGGATCCCCGCGCGCCGAGAGGCACGCCGGTTGGTGAGGGGGATCGGGTATGGCGTGAACGATACGTGGCGAACGCCACATTCAGGTAGCTTGGTCCTGCGCAAAGATTGCCTAATTCTGTGAATCAGCAGAATCCGGCAATCGCCTAAACCTGCCTATAGAAGTGGCACGGCAACCAGAAACGGCACCATAAGGAAACAAAACAAGCCTTGCAGCACAGGGCTTTGCGCAATCCTGCAAGCTTATTGCCTTATCCTGCAATTGCCGAAAGACTGTCATCTGGTTATGAATTGATCTGCGTATACTGTCGCGAAACTCCGAAAGAGGCCATTGACCATGACTAACGTATGCTCTCAGCCACCCAGCCTTGATCTACCCATGTGCCGCCAGTTGGCCGACCTGGTGGGCGAGCATGCAGTCAACGAAGGGATCAATGAAACGCGCATTCCCGGACTTGAGGTCTACCGTACCGACCAGCCGACCAGCTTCAATTCGGCCGTCTACGAACCTGCGCTCTGCGTCATTGCTCAAGGCAGCAAGACCGTTCAGTTGGGCGACAAGGAGATCCTGTACGGGCCACTGACCTATATGATTTCGGCGGTCGAGTTGCCGGTCGGCGGTTGCGTCATTGACGCAACCCCAAGCGCACCTTACCTGGCGGTCAAGCTGTCACTTAACCAGCAGGAGATCGCCGAGCTGGTACTGGAACTGGGCGATGAACTGCCACCACTGGACCAGCAACGGGACTGCCCGGCAGCGTCTTGCGGGCTATGCGTGGCACCGCTGGATACCGGCATTCTGCAGGCCATGACTCGACTGGTGGCGCTGCTGTCATCACCGACTGATTCGCGCATTCTGGCGCCACTGGTGCGCCGCGAGATCATCTACCGCGCGCTGCTGGGCGAGATGGGCTGGCGCCTGCGCGACTTTGCCGCCACCGATACCCAGGCCCATCGCATCTCGAAGGTCATTGCCGTACTCAAGGACCGCTTTGCCGAACCGCTGCGGGTGCGTGAACTGGCCGAGGACGTGAACATGAGTGAGTCGACCCTGTTTCATACCTTCAAACAGGTCACCCGCATGTCACCGGTGCAGTTCCAGAAGAAGCTGCGCTTACACGAAGCACGGCGTTTGATGCTGACCGAGGGGCTGGAAGCGGCAACGGCCAGCTATCGCGTAGGCTATGAAAGCCCCTCACACTTCAGCCGTGAATACCGCCGCATGTTCGGCGCGCCGCCGCGCGCCGATGTCACCAAGCTGCGTGGCGACCAGCCCATGGTCGCCACACTGTAAACAGCCGCAGCAGGCTAGTAGGGCGGGTAGCTGGACAATATCTTGTTGACCAGTCGAGAGACCTGTTCATCCCGCTTGCTTGGCGTTAGCGCCCGATCACTCAGGCGCTCACTTTCGCTGCCACGCCAGAGCAAGCGGCCGGTGTCGCCATCGAGCAGATCAATCTGCAACGTCAACTCACGGTAGTCCACCGGATACGTCTGGATCGCCGGGCCACCCCAGAAGCCGCCCCAGCCGGTGCCCCAGTAGCCACCGAAACTGGTACTGACGTTCTCCTGCCGGTTCTCCACCAGCACATAACTTCTGACCTTCAAGTCTGGGCTGTTACCTGCCAGTACCGGGCGCAGGCCGCGGGCATCAAGCTGATCAGCTACCGCCTGTTCAATCCGCGCGGCGGTCAGTTCGCTGCTCACGCGGGGGTCATCCTGCGGGCGAAACTCAACCCGCGGTTCAGCCCACTGCCAGGTCTGGTCGCCGGCAAAGTCATGACTGACATCGTAATCTGGTTTCACTGCGGCCCCCTGACAGGCCGCCAGCGACAGCAATAAAGGCAGAACAAGTATTCGAGCACGCATGGCTACAGACTCCGCTGAAAGGTGAAAAGACCGCAATGGCTGGCTGCAAATCGGCCGTGCCAGTGCAACGGCAGACCTTTTACTCAGCCTACCCAAGATGGACAACGAAATCGCTTGCAAATTGCACGACGAAAAATCTCCCGTCGTGCAAAGCGCATGTCATGGCGCTGCGCCAGATTTTCGTAAGCCACTGTTTTTTATTGAAAAAATAATCAATCAAAAACTGGCACAGGCCGTGCAACGTCACTGTCAACGGTCGACGAAAAGGACCGCCGATGGAAACGATCACAGGAGAGACACCCATGAACAAGCTGAAAACAATCGCCCTCGCCACTGCCACCGCCAGCCTGATGAGCATGATGCCGCTGGCCGCCCACGCCGCCGATGGTGATCTGACCGAAGCACGTCAGGAGGGCTCGATCTGGACCGCTATCGCGCTCAACCGTCACCTGAACCCCTTCACCATCGACGTCGACGTCGAAAGCGGCGTTGCCACGCTGAGCGGTGAGGTCGAAAGCGACGTTGATCGCGACCTCGCTGAGCAAGTCGCCAAGAGCATTGAAGGCGTCGAGCAAGTGGACAACCAACTGACCGTCAACCCGGATGCCAAGCGCAAGGAACAGGCCGCCGGTACATCGAGCCTGTCGCAGAGCTTCAGCAACGCAACCACGACAGCCAGCATCAAGTCCAAGCTGCTGTGGAACAGCAACACCGAAGGCCTGGATATTGACGTCACCACCAACAACGGCGTGGTTACCCTGACCGGTACCGCCCAGTCGGACGCCGCCAAAGACCTCGCCGGCATGCTCGCGAAAGACACCGACGGTGTGCACCGCGTCGATAACCAGATTCAGGTCAGTGCTGACGCCAGCGCCGCAGCCAAGGCGCAAAACGCTGCCGATGAAGCCGGCGAGACCATCAGCGACGCCTGGATCACCAGCAAGGTCAAATCCAGCTTCCTGCTGAGCAGCAACCTCAGCGGCATGGATATCTCGGTTGACACCAACGATGGCGTCGTCACCCTCAGCGGTACCGTAATGACCGACGAAGAGAAGGATCTCGCCGTCAATACCGCCAAGAACATTCGCGGTGTCAAAGACGTTACTGCAGACAACCTGCAGACCGCCAACTGATCACCAGGCGCCAGCCTTACCCTGGCTGGCGCCCGGATCTGTCACATACACCCACGAGACGGAGAACGATCATGAGCAATACAGCCACACAACTGAACGAACTGATCGAAATTACCCGCGACGGCAAACGTTTCTATGAGCATGCCCGCGATGAGGTCAAGAGCGGCGAGCTCAAAACCCTGTTCAGCAACATGTCACAGGCCAAAAGCAATGTGATCATTGCGCTGGAGAAGCGCGTTGCCGCCAACCAGGAAACACCCGCCAGCGGCGGCACGCTCACTGGCAAGGTTCGCCAGGTGTACGCCGACACCCGTGCGGCACTGTCGAGCGACGAAGAAGCGACCTACATCGCCCAGCTGGAAGAGGCCGAGGATCGTATTCTGCACGCGTTCGAAGACGCCATGGAAACCAAGGACCCAGACCTGCGCGCCGACCTGGTGGCAGAAATGCCGAAAGTCCGCGCCTGCCATGACCTGATGCGGGACCTGAAAAAAGCACAATAACCAACAGGCCGGGGTGACAATGATGTCGCCCCGGCAATGTCCAGAACCTGTCGCGCATGAAGCCGTAGCGCTCGGGGTCTGCTGAAAAGGAGAACGACCATGCTTAGCTGGGCTATTACATTCCTGATCATCGCTATCATCGCCGCGGTTCTCGGCTTTGGTGGTATCGCTGGCGCCGCGACCGGGATCGCCAAGATTCTGTTCCTGGTATTCCTGGTGCTGTTCGTCGTGTCCTTCTTTATCGGACGCCGACCCAAAATGTAGCCATGCGCCACAGCTCATACCAACACCCGCCCTGTGCGGGTGTTGGTGTATCAGGCCCCTCGTTCTCACCAACGCAGCACCCGTCAGCGATTGAATACCGCCAGGTTGGAAATCCCGTTGAGCCGTGCGGGCAGTGAATTAGTGTTCGCCATCGATAACCTCCTACCGCCCAGGCATGACCTTGAATACACCGCTCGCTCGAGCGCAGATCTCACCATCGGCCAATACCAGCGCCTCGGCAAAACACAGGCTGCGGCCGGTTTTACGCGCCGTGGCCCGGACCTCAAGCCACTGGTCACACTGCGCGCTGCCCAGAAAGTCCACCGACAGACTGACCGTCACCAAGCCACCAACATCGTTTAACTGGCGCGCACAGCTCAGTCCCATGGCGTTATCCGCCAATGCCGAGATCAGGCCACCGTGCACGAAACCACGGCTGTTGCTGTGAGCAGAGCCGGCGCGCAATCCCAGACTCAGGCCATCGGGACGTTCCATTGCATACAACGGCTCCCAGGGGGCGGTCAGACCGCTGCGCCGGGTGTGAGGTAAGAATCCCTCAGGAATATCTGAACCGGACATGACACTGCCCCTACTGCGGAATGATGTAGACCAGTCTATATAATTACGCAGTCCGTACCACTTTTTCTCTAGCTCATAGACACGCTGAATGACCAGCGCAAAGCGCGCGTACTTTAATGTCCGCCAGTGCGCAGCCGGATCAGCGCCATCATCTCTTCAGCTGTTTCGGCAATCGGCGTCTTATTGCCCGCGACTCGCGCCAGCAGCAAGGCGCCTTCCAGACTGGCAATCACTGCCTGCGCCAGCCGCCGCGCGCCTTCACCATCCAGGCCATCGCGCTGCAACGCCGCAGCGAGAACCACGCACCACTCGCCGAATACCGCTCGCCCGGCGGCGGTCACCGCTGAGGAGGCGGGTACGGTTTCCAGCATCGTGGTCGCAATCGGGCAGCCGTCGCGAAAGTCGGAAGCGGCCATCCAGCCAGCCAGCCGCTCGGCATAGGCCCGCAGCAGCGCGCAGGTATCCGGCGTGGCCTCAGCGATCTGCGCGAGCGTTTTGCGGCCCTGCTCACCCGCCCAGCGCACCGCTGCCTCACCCAGCTCCTCCTTGCCGCCCGGGAAGTAGTGGTACAACGAGCCCTTCGGCGCACCACTCTCACGCAGAATGTCGTTAAGACCGGTGGCGGCATAGCCACGCTGGCGAAACAGCTTGGCGGCCGCCTGAATGAGATGTTCCCGATGTTTGGCCGCAGCGGGCATGACAGGAGTCCTGGAGCAGAGAATGGTAGTCGGCAGTGTACTACGACCGTCGCCCGGCCAAACCCTGATCCAACGCAAGGCGTCTGCGCAGATCTCTGCTACCTTGGCATCAATACAGAGCAAGAGGACCCGGCATGACCGACATGTTGCACGACTGGAGCCAGGGTTACGGCGTCATCAGTCACGATTTTTTGACCCGCAACCGCATCAGCGACCTGCTCACAGAGCTGGCCGCCGAAGGCACTTGTACGCCCACGCAGGCAGTGGATCTGCTTAAGGCGGCTGACCGCCTGTGCAACGCGGCGATGCGCCAGGTAGCGCACATGACCTATGCCCGTCAGGTCTATCTGGATGGCCGTCCGCTCGACCAGAGCGATTTCAAGCCAACGCCGGAAGGCCACACCGGCGGGGCGTTGAACATGGTGCCGGCCTACGTCGGCTATCTGCTCGCCAACGCGCTGACCGGAACCACCCGCAGCTGGCTGATGGGGCAGGGGCACTGTGTTGCAGCGATCGACGCGGTCAACGTGCTGATGGGCAATACCGAAGCGGCGCAGGCCGAACGCTACCCACTCAGTGACGCCGGACTCAGTCAGCTCTGCCAGGACTTCTACAGCTATGCCATCGACGCCGAAGGCCGCCCGGCGGTGCCGCTCGGCAGCCACGTCAATCCGCACACCGGCGGCGGTATCAGCGAGGGCGGCTACCTTGGCTTTGCCGGCCTGCAGTACGTGCACATGCCGCTGCCCGGCCAGGAACTGGTCACCTTTCTCAGCGACGGCGCGTTTGAGGAGCAACGCGGCAGCGACTGGGCACCGCGCTGGTGGCGCGGCGAGGACAGCGGGCTGGTGATGCCGATCATGATCGCCAACGGCCGGCGTATCGACCAGCGCTCGACCATGGCCCAGGTTGGCGGCGTCGACTGGCTACGCGAACACCTGACACTCAACGGCTTCGATCCGGTCGACATCGACGGCCGCGATCCGGCTGCCTTTGCCTGGGCAATCATCAGCATGGCCCGCGACCTGCGCAACGCGCACCAGGCGATTACCAATGGCGACGCCGAATACCCGGTACGCCTGCCCTACGCCATTGCCGAAACGGTCAAGGGCTTCGGCTTCCCCGGCGCGGGCACCAACGCTGCCCACAACCTGCCGCTGGTCGATAACCCCGCCGTCAACGAGGCCGCCCGCGAGCGCTTCAACCAGGGTATTGCCGCGCTGCACGTCGACGAGCACGCACTGCGCTCAGCGATCGCTACGCTGCGCAACCACACGCAGCAGCAACGCCCGCAGGAAAAGGATCATCCACTGGCTCAGATTCGGGTCGCAACACCGGCGTTGCCGGAGATCGGTATCGAACAACCCGATTCACCGATGGCGGCCATCGACCACTGGTTCTGTGCCCTGACCCGGGCCAACCCGCAGCTGCGGGTGCGTATCGGCAACCCGGATGAAATCCGCAGCAACCGTATGAACCAGACCCTTGACCTGCTGCTGCACCGGGTCACCGCGGCCGAAGACGGCGTCGCCGAAGGCCTTCAGGGCAGCGTGATTACCGCCCTGAACGAGGAAGCGATAGTCTCCGCCGCGCTGGCCAACCGCCAAGGCCTCAACCTGGCGGTCAGCTACGAAGCCTTTGCCGTCAAGATGCTCGGCGCCATGCGTCAGGAGCTGATCTTCAGCCGCCACGCTCGTGAACTGGGGCGCGCGCCGGGCTGGCTGAGCGTGCCGGTCATCGCCACCTCGCACACGTGGGAAAACGGCAAGAACGAGCAGTCCCATCAGGACCCGACCCTGTGCGACGCCTGGCTGCAGGAAATGAGCGACAGCGCCCCGGTCTACTTCCCGGTCGACAGCCACAGCGCCATCGCGGTGATGCGCAAGGTCTACGCCAGCCACGGCAAGGTGGCACTGATCGTCGCACCGAAAAACCCGGTCGATGCCTGCCTCACCGTGCCCGAGGCCGACGCCGCAGCCGAAACCGGCTTTGCCGTGCTGAATGCCGACCCGGGCGCCGAGCTGCAACTGCTGGCCGTTGGTGCCTACCAGCTGCAGGCGGTGCGGCGCGCTGCCCAGCACCTGCGCTACCACGGCATACCCTGCAGCGAGGTGGCAATTATCGAGCCGGGGCTGTTGCGTGAAGGACGTGACGCCATGGAGCAGGCGGTGGTGCACAGCGACGCCGAGCTGGCCCGCCAGATCCCGGCCGCCCGCTGTCGGCTGTTCGTTTGCCACGGCCACGCCGAGGTCATGACCGGCGTGCTGCGCCGTCTCGACACCGGCCCACGCACCAGCCGCTTCCTCGGCTACCGCAACCGCGGCGGCACGCTGGACACCTTCGGCATGCAGTTCGCCAACCAGCAAAGCTGGGCGCATCTGGTCGCCGAGGCGGCACAGCTACTGAATCGCCCGCTGGACGACCTGCTGGGCAAGGCCGAACAGGCCGTGCTCAAGGGCGAAGGCGACCCGCGCCTACTGCAGTGAGTGACGCGCCGCCTGCCAGCGGCGCAACGCCTTCTCCAGCTCAACCACGACGAAGATCGACAGAGCCACCGCTGTCAGTCGCAGCCAGTCTGCCGCTGACAGTGGTGCCAGCCCGAACAGCTGCTGCGACCAGGGTGTGTAGGTATATGCCAACTGCAGCAGCAAGACACCAATGATCGCAAGGCCCATCGGACCAGCTCGGCGGAAAATGGCCTTCGACAGCACCGAGGCGTCGAGAAAACGGCAATTAACCAGATAGACCGCTTCGATCATCACCAGCGTATTGAGCGCAACCGTGCGTGCCAGCTCGACCGATGCGCCGTGGCTCAGGTAATCACTGAACTGCCAGAACACCAGCAACGCCGCCCAGACCGACACCAGCGCTGCCCGGCCCGCCAGCGCTGCCCCGATCAGACTTTGTCCAGCTGGCCTTGGCGGGCGCGCCATCACGCCGGGTTCAGGCGGCTCAAAGGCCAGCGCCAGCGCCAGCGTGACGGTGGTTACCATGTTGATCCAGAGGATCTGCGCCGGGGTGATCGGCAGCGTCCAGCCAAGCAGAATCGCCAGGATGATCACCGTCGCTTCGGCCAGGCTGGTCGGCAAGATATAGAGGATCGATTTGACCACGTTGTCGTACACGGTCCGCCCTTCGGCTACCGCATGGGCGATGGTGCTGAAGTTGTCGTCGGTCAGCACCATGTCACCCGCTTCGCGCGCCGCATCGGTGCCCTTGCCGCCCATGGCGATGCCGATGTTGGCCTGACGCAGCGCCGGTGCATCATTGACTCCGTCACCGGTCATCGCTACCACCCGGCCCTGGCGCTGCAGCGCCTCGACCAGCTGCAGCTTGTTGGTCGGGCTGGTGCGGGCAAAGATATCGACGCTCACCGCAGCCTCATCCAGCCCGTTCCGATCAAGCTGATCCAGCTCGGCACCGGTCATCACCCGCTGCACGTTCAACCCCAGCTCGGCGCCAATCGCCGCGGCGGTTACCGGGTTATCGCCGGTGATCATCTTCACTCGAATACCCGCCTGGTGGCAGCGGGCAATACTGGCGATAGCTTCCGGCCGGGGCGGATCACTGATGCCGACCAGCGCCAGCAGACACAAACCCTGTTCGACCAAAGCGTGGTCTGCGTGACTATCCACCGGCAAACGACGCTCGGCCAGCGCCATGACGCGCATGCCATCGGCGCCAAGACGCTGCAATTCAGCCTGCCAGCGCGACAGCTCCAGCGGCTCCGAGCCATTGATCCCGAACTGGGTATCGCAGCAGCCAATCAGTCGATCCGGCGCGCCCTTGACCGCCAGCAGCGCGACACCGTCGGTGTCCGAACGGTGCAGCGTGGCCATATAGCGGCGCTCGCTTTCGAACGGCAGCTCCTCCACCCGCGGCCAGCGCTCCAGCAGTTCACTCGCATTCGCCAGCGCCTTGCGCGCCAATACCAGCAGGGCACCCTCGGTCGGGTCACCGTGCAGCAGCCATTGACCATTCTCATGCGACAGGCTGGCGTCATTGCACAGCAGCGCCACCCGCGCGGCCGCAATCAGGGCGGCGTCAGCCTCCGGTGCCATATTGCCCTGCGGGTTGTAGCCATCACCGTCGATCCGATGCAGCTGAACCGCCGTCACACATTGGCGGGCAGTCATGGCATTGGCCGTCAGGGTGCCGGTCTTGTCGGAACAGATGACGTCAACCGAGCCCAGCACTTCCACACTGGGCAACCGGCGGACTAGCGCCTGCTGCCGCGCCATGCGCTGCACGCCGATGGCCAGCGCAATGGTGACAATCGCTGGTAGCCCTTCGGGAATGGTTGCCACGGCGATACCGATGGCGGCCTGTAGCATGTCGTCCAGCGCCAACCCGCGCAGCAGGTTACCGATCAACAGGGTCAGCAGCGCGATGACCACGGTAAGGATGCTCAGCTGACGGGCAAAGCGAGTGAGCTGAACCTGCAGCGGGGTATCGGTCAGGCTGACTTGTCGAGTCAATTCACTGATGCGGCCGATCTCGGTCTGCGCGGCGGTGCGGCAAACCAGCCCGCGCGCGACCCCGGCGGTCACCAGTGTCCCCATGAACGCCATACCGCATTGCTCAGCCAGCGGAACGTCTGCCGCGTCGGCCTTAAGGTGCTTGCGAACCGCTACCGATTCACCGGTCAGCATCGACTCGTCGCAGGCCAGATCCTTGAGCTGCAGCAAGCGCAGGTCTGCCGGCACCTTGTCGCCAGCCTGCAGGCTGACCACATCACCCGGCACCAGCTCGCTGCTGTCGACCGTGCGCAACTGACCGTCGCGCCAGACCAGCGAGCGGGTGCGGGTCATGCCGAGAATGGCCTGCAGAGCAGCGGATGCCTTGCCTTCCTGAACGAAGCCGACCAGCGCGTTGATCAACACCACGCCAAAGATCACCCCGGCATCGACCCGATGGCCCATCAGCAAGCTGATCACGCCGCTGACCAGTAGCACGTAGATCAGGGTGTTCTGAAACTGGCGGGCAAAACGCCGCCACGCCGGCTCCGGCGGCGCTGGGGGCAGGGCGTTGGGCCCGAACTGCTGAAGCCGCATGGCCGCCTCGGCTTCAGTCAGGCCCTGTTCGCTGCCGCCCAGTTGCTCCAGCGCCTGATGCCCCTCAAGCGTATGCCAATCAACCGGCGATCCCTGCTCAGGCACGACCTATCTCCATTCAGAACGCCATAGATTGGCCGGGGGTCGGGATCATGGCCTCAATCTGATGCTCATCCCACAACCGCTTGGCCAGCGCGTCCAGGGCATCGGCTTCGCCGTGCACCAGCACCACCCTGGGGTTATTTTCAAAATGACTGACCCAGTCCACCAGTCCGGTCTGGCCGGCGTGCGCGGAGAAACCACCGAGGGTCTCGATCTGCGCCCGCACCAGATACTCCTCGCGGAACAGTTTGATGCGCTTGACCCCGTCGATGAGGATGCGACCCAGCGTGTTACGCGCCTGATAGCCGACAAACACAATGGTATTGCGCTCATCCCAGATGCGCTGCTTGAAGTGGTGACGAATCCGCCCGCCGGTACACATGCCACTGCCGGCGATGATCAGCGCGCCGCGCTTGATCTTGTTGATCATCATCGATTCGTCGGTGCTGGGCGTCAGCTGCAGACGCGGCAGGAAGTCACGCAGCAGGGTCTGATCGCCGCTGCACAGGCCCTTAGCGCCCTCACAGTCCAACTGACCGAGCCAGCGATCGTACAGCCGGGTGACCTCGATCGCCATCGGGCTGTCGAGAAACACCTGCCAGTTATCCAGCTTGCCCTGCTCATGCAACTGGCCAAGATAGAACAGCAGTTCCTGGGTACGGCCGACCGCAAAGGCGGGAATCATGACGTTACCACCGCGCTCCCAGGCTTCACTGAGAACCTGCTCGAACTGCTCCAGCGTATTGCCCAGGGTGCGGTGGTCACGGTCACCATAGGTGCCTTCCATCATCACCACGTCAGCGCAGGTCAGGACCTCAGGGTCAAACAGCAGCACGCTGTCCTTCTTACCCAGATCGCCGGAGAACACCAGCCGTTTTTCCCGGCCCTGCTCCTGCAAAGTCAGCTCGACAATCGCCGAACCCAGAATATGGCCGGCGTCATGGAAGGTAACGCTTCCCGCCTCTCCAATCGCAAACGGCTGGTGATAGCGCTGCGGCGAGCATTGCTTGAACACCCGTTCGACATCGGCACGGGTGTAGGCCGGTTGCAACTCAGGCGAACCACGGCGGGAACGACGCAGATTCTCGCGCTCCAGATCGCGCTCGTAGAGGCCGGCCGCATCATTGAGCATCACCTGCAGCAGATCGGCAGTGGCGCGCGTGCAGTAGATCGGCCCGCGGAACCCCTCACTGACCAGCTTGGGCAGCAGGCCGGAGTGATCGATGTGCGCGTGGGACAGAATCACCGCGTCGATCTCGGCGGGCTTGAAGGCAAAGCGCTCCTCCTGCAAACGGTCGACCGCATCGCCACCCTGATGCATGCCACAGTCCAGCAGAACCTTGCCTACCGCCGGAGAACTCAACAAATGACAGGACCCCGTCACCTCCTGCGCCGCGCCCAGAAACCGAATACTCGCCATGCAGACCACTCCCACTGTTCGAATTTGCAGATACCACTCTGACACAGTTTGCCCGCGACTGCTGCCTGCTGCGCTGACCTGAATCAGCGTTCCCCACCTCGGGCTGATAAACTGCCGCGATCAGCCATTAGGAGCCAGACAAAATATGAGCAACAGCAAGCCGGAAGGCGTACAGGTACGCCGGGAAGTCATGGGTGATACCTTCGTTGATCGCGCCCTGAACAACGCCACCGAATTCAGTCAGCCGCTGCAGGAGTTCGTCAACGAACACGCCTGGGGTGGGGTATGGAATCGCGAGGGGCTGGATCGCAAGACCCGCAGCCTGATCACCCTGGCCGCCCTGACCGCACTGAAGTGCCCGCAGGAGCTGAAGGGTCACGTGCGTGGCGCACTGAACAACGGCTGCACGGTCGAGGAGATCCGCGAAGCGCTACTGCACTGCGCGGTCTATGCCGGGGTGCCGGCGGCCATCGACGCCTTCCGCGCGGCGCAGGAAGTCATCGACAGCTATCAGCAAAGCTGAGTAACGCGCCCTCAGGCAGCAGCGAAGCGACCTTCGAGGTACTCGTTGATCGCGTCAGACTCGTACAACCAGCGGGTCTGACCGTCCTCCTCGATGCGCAGACAGGGCACCTTGATCTTTCCCCCCTCGGCCAGCAGGGTCTGGCGGTGCTCGGCATTGCCGGAGGCATCGCGCAGCTCCACTGGCAGATTAAGGCGGCGCAGGGTACGACGGACCTTCACGCAGAACGGGCAACCGTGAAACTGATAAAGCGCCAGCGCCGAGGCCGCGTCATCGACCGCCGCCTGCGCGGCGGGCTCACGCTGCATCGGGCTCGGACGGGTAAGAAAGCTGATGAAGACGACGAGCTGCCCAACAACAACCCGCAGTGCCTTGACGATCATGGCGATGACTCTCTGTAACGGAAAAAGGGGCCACGCAGCATACCCTGTCTACCCCGCCGACCCAACATGACCCGACGAAACCGGACAGGCATAATCGTCCCTGTCACCACCGCCCACGAGTTGCCATGAACCCCGAAGACCTTCTGCTGCTGGTTACCCGCGAAATGCCCTACGGCAAATACAAGGGCCGCCTGCTCGCCGACCTGCCCGGCCACTACCTCAACTGGTTCGCCCGCGAGGGCTTTCCCAAGGGTGAGGTTGGCCGCCTGCTGCAACTGATGCAGGAGATCGACCACAACGGCCTCAAGCCGCTGCTGGACCCGCTGCGTCAGGGGCCGCGCCGAAATTATCAGGATTGACCGGCAACTTCGTCTGAACTTGCCTTGTACATCATGCTCTATGCTTTGAGACGCGCAGGCCGAGGCCAACACAGGCCTGCGGCGGCGCTTTTTCAACCACTGTAGGAGTATTCCGATGGCCAAGATGCTGGTGTTGTATCACTCGATGTACGGACACGTTGAAACCCTTGCACAGGTTGTCGCCGAGGGCGCGCGGCAGGTTCCGGGGGTTGAGGTCACCATCAAGCGTGTGCCGGAAACCATGCCCGATGACGCCTTCAAGGCAGCCGGCGGCAAGGTTGATCAAACCGCTGACGTTGCCAGCCCGGGCGAGCTGGCCGACTACGATGCCATCGTCGTGGGCACGCCGACCCGCTTCGGCAACATGTCCAGCCAGATGCGTACCTTCTTCGATCAGACGGGCGGCCTGTGGGCCAAGGGCGCGCTGCACGGCAAGATCGCCAGCGTGTTTACCTCCACCGGCACCGGCGGCGGCCAGGAAATGACCATCACCTCCACCTGGACCACCCTGGCACACCACGGCATGGTCATCGTGCCCATCGGCTACGGCACCAAGGAACTGGCCGATATCGAACACGGCAAGGGCGGCACCCCGTACGGCGCATCGACCATCGCCGGCGGTGATGGCTCCCGTCAGCCAGATGCCCGCGAGCGCGCCATCGCCCGTTACCAGGGCAAGCACGTCGCCGGGCTCACCCAAAAGCTGTTTGGCTGAAACCACCAGCAACCGCTGGTCGGCGTGCACCAAGGCCAATTGAATTATGGTTATCATGCTAATAACATGACAATCATAATTCAAAGCCAGGAGTACGACCATGAAAGCCTCCACTCATGCCCAGACCGCGCTGATCACCGGCGCCTCCAGCGGTATCGGTGCGACCTACGCCCGCCGCCTGGCCGCCCGCGGCTATAACCTGCTGCTGGTCGCCCGCAACGAAACACGTCTGCGGCAGCTCGCGGATGAGCTTACTGCCGCGCACGAGGTGCGCGTCGATCTGCTCAGCGCCGACCTGGAACAACACGCCGACATCGAAAACGTCGCCGCCAGGCTGCGCAGCGATGAGCAGATTACCCTGCTGGTCAACAGTGCCGGCATCGCCCTGAATGGCAGCCTGGCCGAGGCCGACCTGGACAGCACCCACAGCCTGTTGCAGATCAATCTACTGGCGCTAACCATGCTCGCTAGCGCTGCTGCGGTACGCTTCAGTCTTGGCGGCGGCGGCGCGATCATCAATATCGGCTCGGTGGTGTCGCTGCTGCCGGAGCGCTTCAACGCCATCTACAGCGCCAGTAAGGCCTACGTGCTGAGCCTGAGCCAGAGCATGCACGCCGAGTTGGCAAGCCACGGTGTGCAGGTTCAGGTGGTGTTGCCCGGAGTGACCCGCACCGAGATCTTCGAGCGCTCTGGCAGCTCGCTGGCACAGATCCCACCCAGCATGGTGATGGAGGCGGGTGATCTGGTCGATGCCGCGCTGCGCGGTTTTGATCAGGGCGAACTGGTGACCATTCCCTCCCTGCCGGACAGCAGCGCATGGCACGCGCTGACCCAGGCACGGTTGCAGCTGGCGCCCAACCTGTCGCACAACCAGCCTGCGGCCCGCTACCATTGAGTCGAGCCGCAGCGCTAATCACGTCGCAGGCTCGCCGACCAGATAACCTGCGCGGCAGCCTGTGCACCATCAACCAGGGCAACTCGCTGCGCCTGCTGCACCTGACTGCCGACGATCAGCCCCTCACCAATCAGAAACAACTGGGTAGACACCACCTCTGGCTGTCGCGCGCCGGCACTGGCGCACAGGCTCAGCAGGTATTCCTGCACCTCCCGCTTGTGGCCTGCCGCCTGCTGATGCGGAGCGCTGTCGGACTGCGCGAACTCCGCCGTTGCGTTGATAAACGCACAGCCGCAGAAGTCGTCTTCCTGAACCCAGTTGGCAATGAAATCGATATAGGCCAGCGGCCGCTGTGCAGCGCCGGCCCGGTCAACGAACGTGCGCATCCGGGTCATGAACTGCTCATGGCGCAGCGCCAGGGCCGCATCGATCAGCACGTCCTTGCTCGGATAATGCCGATACAGGGTCTTCTTGGTGACACCTGCCTCACGGCTGAGCAGCTCAACCCCGGTCGCATGAAAACCATTGCGGTAAAACAACTGCAGCGAAGAGGCAACGATATGTTGGGCTATGTCCATTAAGTATACCGATCGGTTGACTGAAAGACACTGATCGGTATACTAGCCCGAAATCGCTTCCTTTTCACTCTTTGTCAGGATGTCCCCATGTCAATCCGCCGCTTGCTGCACTCTGATGCCCCGCCCGCGCCGCCGCTGAAATTCGTTCTGCTGTCGTCGCTTGGCGCCCTCATCGCGATTGCCATCACTGGCGGGCTGAGCGTGCTATCCGGCATTCCGTGGTTGATGGCACCATTCGGGGCTAGCTGTGTGCTGGCGTTTGGCGTACCGGATTCGCCGCTGGCGCAACCGCGCGCCATTGTCGGCGGCCATCTGGTGGCGACCGCGGTCGGCCTGGCGGTCGTCACCTTACTCGGCGACAGCTGGCTGGCCTGCGCGGTCGGCGTTGCGCTGGCGCTGGCGGTCATGCAGGTCACCCGCACCGTGCATGCGCCAGCCGGCGCTGACCCACTAGTGGTGATCATGGCTCACGCGCCGCTGAGTTATCTGGTGTCTCCGGTGCTGGTCGGCTCGCTGGTTATCGTGCTGACCGCCTGGGCGGTCAATAATCTGCGTAGCCCGCGGAGTTATCCGAAGTATTGGTTGTGAGGCATGACTGAGCGCTTCCTTTCCTGTGCCGCCGCCAAATCCGCCTTTCGCCTTTTACGGCGAGCCAAGGGGGGCTGCTTGCCCAGCCCCCCTTAGCGATCCCCCTGGGCACCCGGCTACGCGGCCCTTCGGGTTCGCTGCGTTGCTCGGTTTATCGGGGAGTCGCAGAACTCGTCGCTCCGCTCCTCAGACATGCTGCGACTCTTTTTCCCGATAAATCTGCGCTACTCGCCCGCGTAAACGGGACTGGATTCTGTGCACACTCCACCATCAGAGCATTTGGCAGTCTGCCCACGCAGTCGCGTGTTTAGCGTTACTCGGACAGTTAGTTGAAAAAGCAAAAAGCCCCGCTATTGCCAGCGGGGCTTTTCATTTAGCACCTACGAATCAAGCCGACTCAGTCAGCGCCTTCAGCTGCTCACGAGTGCTCTGTAGCAGCTCGGCAGACAGGGCTTCATCCTTGACGCTGCGCGACAGCAGCAGCGCGCCGACCATCGCCGAGAGCACCAGCATGGCCTGTGCACGGCTGTCGTCGCCTTCCAGTTTGCTGGCGATATTGTCCAGCCGGTCTTCCACCACCTCGTCGGTAATCTCACTCTGCTGGCCGCGCTGGCCCAGTTCGGCAGAGATGGTCGGCAGCGGGCAGCCTTGCTCGGGGTTCGCCCGATGCCCGTCAGACAGGTAAGTATCGAGCAGCGCCGCGAGCGGTACGTCCGGCCCGGTGTGCATCGCCAGCGAGGTCTTCAGGTTGTCGACCGCGTGGCGCAGGGCCTTTTCCACCAATTCGTCCTTGGATTTGAAATGCGCGTAGAAGCCACCGTGGGTCAGGCCCAGCGCCTTCATCAACGGTTGCAGGCCAGTCGCGCCAACGCCATCACGGCGGAACCGGCGGGCCGCCTCATCGAGAATCAGCTGATGGGTTCTGGCCTTGTGGTCTTCTGAATAGCGCATGACGCCTCCTAACATTGAATGCCGGTCATAATCTTACACCGATTGACCGGCGCTCGCCTCTGTCGGTTCCAACTCAGCCGACGAACGCGCTTTGCGCTCCAGCACCAGTGCACAGAGCGCGGGCAGGAACAGCAGCGTCAGCAGGGTGCCCATGGTTACCCCGCCAATCAGCACAAAGGCCAGCGACGACCAAAATACCGAGAAGGTCAGCGGAATAAACGCCAGCGCCGCAGCCAGAGCAGTGAGCACCACCGGCCGGGCACGACGCACCGTCGCCTCGATAATGGCCTCGCGGATCGCCATGCCCGCGTGCTGGTTCTGCTGGATCTGGTCGGTAAAAATCAGCGTATTGCGCATCAGGATGCCGCCAATGCCGATCAGCGCCAGAATCGCGTTGAAGCCAAACGGCTGGTTGAACAGCAGCAACGCCGGCACCGCGCCGATCAGCCCCAGCGGCGCGGTGGCGAAGACCATGAACATCAGCCCAAACGAGCGCACCTGGAACATGATCACCACCAGCATCAGCAGGATCATGATCGGGAACAGCACCGCCAGCGCCTTGTTGGCAATCGCACTTTCCTCCACCGGGCCACCGATGGTGATGTGGTAGCCAGCCGGCAGTGTATCTACCAGATCGGCCAGGTCGCGGTAGGCCGCCATGGCCGCATCGGGTGGCTGGGTGCCGGCAACGATATCGGCGCGCACCTCGAAGGTCAGTTCGCGGTCACGGCGGCGCAGAATCGGGTCTTCCATGACCGGCTGGAAGCTACCAACCTGGCGCAACGGAATCGCCTGACCGGCATCGTTGGTGATGGTCAGATCCTCGATGCGACCCAGATTCTGCCGCTGCGCATCGACCGCGCGCACCACCACCGATACCGTGCGGGTGCCCTCACGCACCTCGGTAATCGGGTTGCCGGAGAGCAGGGCGTTGACCTGTGATTTGACCTGCGCCGGGGTAAAGCCAAGCAGACGCAGACGGTCCTGATCCAGCTGCAGACGGTAGCTGCTGGCCTTCTCGCCCCAATCGATAAAGGTGTCGCGGGTCAGCGGATTGGCCTCAACCCGGGCGCGCACCTGATCAGCAATCGTGCGCAGCGGCCCCAGTTCGGGCCCGCTGACCCGGAACACCACCGGGAAGGGCACCGGCGGCCCGAACACCAGCTGGGTCACCCGCACCCGCGCTTCCGGAAACTCGCCGGCGCTCACCCGCTCGCGCAGCCGGGCAATCAGCGCATCACGGGTGTGCGCATCGGTAGTCTGCACGATCAGCTTGGCGAAGGCTGCATCCGGCAGCTCGGGGTTGAGCGAGAGGAAGAAGCGCGGCGCGCCGCCCCCCACGTAGGAGTCAACCATCAGCGTCTGCGGTTCGGCCATGATCGCCTGCTCGACCCGATCCACCACCGCCTCGGTGTTCTTGAACGCGGTGCCCGGCGGCATGTAAACCTCGACGATCACCTCGGAGCGGTCGGAGTTGGGGAAGAACTGCTTGTTCACCACCTTCATGCCCATCACGCAGAGTACGAACGCTGCCAGCACCAGGCCAGTAACCAACCAGCGATGCCGCACGCAGAACAGCACGGTGGAACGCAGACGCTGGTAGAACGGGCCATCGTAAAGCGCGTCATGCCCACCCGGCTTGGCGGCAATGTTCGGCAGCATCTTCACCCCGAGGTAGGGCGTGAACACCACTGCCACCACCCAGGACGCAATCAGCGCAAAGCCGACGATCCAGAAGATATTGCCGGCGTATTCCCCCGCGCCGGAGCGAGCGAACCCCACCGGCAGAAAGCCGATGATGGTCACCAGCGTGCCGGTCAGCATCGGCGCGGCGGTGGACGACCAGGCGTAGGTTGCCGCACCCAGCCGGTCCATGCCTTCTTCCAGCTTCACCACCATCATCTCAATGGCGATGATGGCATCGTCCACCAGCAGACCGAGCGACAGGATCAGCGCACCGAGGGTGATGCGGTCAAACTCGCGACCGGTCATCATCATCACCACAAACACCACCGCCAGCGTCAGCGGCACCGCAGCAGCCACGACCAGCCCGACCCGGAAGCCGAGCGCCAGCAGGCTGACCAGCATCACTACACCGAGCGCAACGAAGAACTTGAGCATGAATTCGTCAACCGCGTTGCGAATCTTGCTGGCCTGGTCCGACACCTTGGTGAACTCGATACCCAACGGCAGGTTCTGCCGCACCCGCGCTTCTTCCGCCTGCAGCGAACGATCCAGTTCCAGGCCGTTGAAATGCTTCTGCATGACCACGCCGAGCATCAGCGCCGACTCGCCCTGATGGCGGATGCGGTAGCTCGGCGGATCCTCATAGCCTTGGCGCACCTCGGCGACATCAGCGATGCGCAGGACTCGCCCATTGGCGACCACCGGCACATTCTCGATCTGCTCCAGACTGTCGAAGGCCCCGTCGAGACGGATATAGGCCCGCGGCCCCGACGTTTCGACCGATCCGGACGGCGCCACCGCGTTCTGCCGCGCCAGCGCGGCAAAGATCTGCTCCGGCGTCAGCCCCAGGGTTGCCAGCCGCTGATAGGAAAATTCGACGTAAATGCGCTGCGCCTGTTCACCGAGGATGTTGACCTTCTTCACCCCCGGCAGCTGCAGAAAATCCTGGCGCATGCGTTCAGCCAGCTGCACCAGTTGACGGTGCGGCAGTTGCCCGGCTTCCAGTGCGTAAAGAGCGAAATAGACGTCGTTGTATTCGTCGTTGAAGAACGGCCCGGAGACACCATTGGGCAACCTCGCCGCCTCGTCGCTGAGCTTCTTGCGGGTCTGGTAGAACAGCTCGGGCACCAGCGCCGGCGGGGTCGAATTGAGGAACTGCACCTTCATCGACACAAAGCCCGGCTGCGCGGTGGTTTCCACCCGGTCGTAGTAGTCCAGCTCCTGCAGTCGCTTTTCCAGCCGGTCGGCGACCTGCTCCTGCATTTCCCATGCGGTTGCGCCTGGCCAGACGGCGGTAATGGTCATCACCTTGACGGTAAAGGACGGGTCTTCGGCGCGCCCCAGCTTGCCGAAGGCAAAGGCCCCCGAGAGCAAAATTGCGATAATCAGAAACAGCGTCACCGCCGGGTTACGGACCGCCAGCGCAGACAGATTGAAACGGCTCATATCACAGGCTCCGCGCTGCTTCGGTCCCGGCCAGCTGGCCTTCGGGCAACAGTTTCACCGCGTCACCTTCATGCAACAGGTGGGCGCCCAGAGCGACCACCCGCTGCCCGTCTTCCAGACCACCACTCAGCAGGGCAAACTCCTGCCCGAGGCGAGCCACCTCAACCGGGGTAAAGCGTACCCGGTTATCGCCATCAATGACCCAGACGCCGGTGCCGTGCCCCTGATCCAGCAGCGCGCCGAGCGGCACCCGCAGCTGCGGCGTGCTCTGGCTGTCCTGCAGACGAATACTCACCGTCGAGCCGATCGGCAGCGGCTCGCCCGCGGTCTCCAGCACATACCGTGCACGGTAGGTCCGGGTGATCGGGTCAGCCACCGCCGACAGTTCGCGCAGGGTCGCGCCAAGCGGCGTGTCAGGATGCCCGAACAGGAATGCCTGCGCCGTGCCGCTGGCCAGTCCACGCTGGGTTTCCGGGATATTGATCACCGCCTCGCGGGCACCGCTGTGGGCCAGTTGGGCAACCACCTGACCGGCAGCGACCACCTGCCCCTGATCAACCAGCACCTCGGTAATCACACCATCGGCATCGGCGGTCAGCGTCGAATAGCCACGGCGATTTTCTACCTGCGCGGCGTCGGCACGGGCCGAGGCCAGGTTGGCTTCGGCGACGCGCAGCTCGGTTACCAGTTGATCATGCGCCTGACGCGAGACCGCGCCATTATCGGCCAGTTGGCGATAGCGTTTTTCATCACTCTGCAGCTGACGTACCGAGGCTTCGGCCGAACGCACCCGCTGGCGGGCAGCGCGCAGGGCCAGTTCGAAGTCGTCCACATCCAGCACCAGCAAAACATCACCGCGCTTGACCCGGTCGCCGGGATCGACGCGTCGCTCGATCACCTCACCGGCAACCCGAAAGCCCAACTCGCTTTCGGTACGGGCGGCCACGACGCCAGTAAACAGGGCACCATCACTGGTAACCGGATGAACCTCCATCGACAACACCAGCCGCGCCGGCGCCTCGCTGTTGTCGGCTACGGGCGCCGCTTCCTCGCGGCATCCGAGCAATCCACCCAGAATTCCTACCAGCACGGCCAGCTTGGCTGCAGACGTCATGTTCTCTCCCTGCGGGCCAACTACCGGCCCTGTTGTTATCTGAATTCAGACAGGCGTTTAAAAGCGCCGGCGAGGCAGCTAGCTTTTCAACTGCCGGTCAGATTGCTTCCAGCAGCGTCGCTACCCCCTGACCACCGGCAATGCACTGGGTTGCGACCGCGTAACGGCCGCCGGTACGCTTGAGCAGCGCCGCCGCCTTGCCAGTGATGCGCGCACCGGTCGCACCCAGCGGGTGGCCCAGCGCCAGCGCGCCACCGTCCAGGTTGACGCGTTCCAGCGGCATGCCCAGTTCCCGCAAGCAGGCCAGTGACTGGCTGGAAAACGCCTCGTTGATTTCCATCAGGTCGACATCATTGATTGTCAGACCGCCGCGGGCAAGTACTTTACGTGTCGCCTCAACCGGCCCCATCCCCATAATCTCAGGTGCGCAGCCACCCACCGCCGTCGCCTTGATGCGCGCCAGCATCGGCAGATTGTGGCGCCGGGCAAAGTCTTCGGTGCAAACCAGCACGGCGGCGCTGCCGTCGGTCAGCGGCGAGGAAGTACCGGCGGTGACGACCCCGCCAAAGGCCGGTTTCAGGCCAGCCAACGCCTCCATGTTGGTCCCCGGACGAATACAACCGTCTTCACTGACCACCCCATCCGGTGTGGTGACCGGCACGATTTCATCCGCCAGCAGACCCTCGTCACGCGCCTTGGCGGCCTTGCTGTGCGACAGCACCGCCAGCGCATCCTGATCCTCACGGCTTACATCAAAGCGCCGCGCCACTTCCTCGGCGGTATGCCCCATCGCCATATAGACCTCGGGGAACTTCTGCAGCAGGGTCGGATTGGGCGAGGGGGTAAAGCCGCCCATCGGCACCCGGGTCATCGACTCGACCCCGGCGGCGATATAGGCCTCACCGGCGCCGAGCAGCAGTTGCCCGGCGGCAAAGTGGATCGCGGTCATCGACGACCCGCAGAAACGGTTCACCGTCACGCCGCCCAGGGTCTCGGGGAAACCGGCACGAAAGCTGGCAATACGTGCGACGTTGGTGCCTTGCTCACCCTCGGGGTAGGCGCAACCCATGATCACGTCTTCCAGCAGGGTAGGGTCCAGATCCAGCCGCTCGACCAGACCGCGCAGTACCTGAGCGGCGAGGTCGTCAGGGCGCAGGTTGATCAGCCCTCCCTTGCGGGCGAACTGGAAGGGTGAACGCAAATAACCGGCAATCACGATGGAGGTCATGGCAGTGCTCCTTGGAGAAAGAGGGCGCTAGCGCCTTTTGAATTATGATCATAATTTAAATAAATACATTTAAATGTCAATCATAATTTAATGACGCAAAGGGCATGGTTTGCCGACACGTTTTGCGTAGGGTCACGGCATGCCGTGACCGGCAGGAGAGCTAAACGCTTGTCGCTTGGCCATACATCCCGCTTTACTCCATAGACCGATCGGTCTATAACTAGCGCCATGAGCAAAGAAGATAGCCGCCATATTCTCGTCAAAACCATGCAGAATGCCCTGCAAAGCAAGGGACTGCATGGCGTTGGCCTGACTGAGATTCTGAAAACTGCGGGGTTGCCGAAGGGCAGCCTGTACTACCACTTTCCCGGCGGCAAGGAAGAGTTGGCGCTGGCCGCTATTGCCAATGCCGAGGCGGAGATGACGCGGTTTCTGGAGCAGATGTTTGCCCGCTTCGACGACCCGCTGGAAGCGCTCGCGGCCTGGATCGACAGCGCGCTGCAGCGCATCGCCGCCAGTCGTTTCAAGCTCGGCTGCCCGCTGGCCGCCGCCGCGCTCGACTGCTCACCCGACGACACCGACCTGCTGCTGGCCCTCAACGGCGCCTTCGCCACCCTGCGCGACCTGCTGACTAGACAGATCAGCCGCGCCGGTTTCCCCACCGAGGCCGCTGCCGACCTGGCCGTGCTGGTGCTGACCAGTTACGAGGGCGGTCTGATCATGGCCCGCGCTGCCGGCAGTACCGAACCGCTCGAACGCGCCTTCCGCGCCCTGCTCAGCCACGTTCGCCTGCAACAAAAGGAGTTTGCCAATGGCCACTGAATCGCTCGCCCCGCAAGGCCTGACCCTGACCGCCGCCGATGGCTACGAGCTCGCCGCCACCCTGTACCCGGCCAGCGAACCACGCGGGCAGATTCTGGTCGGCAGCGCCACCGGTGTGCCGCAGGGCTTCTACCGGCGCTTTGCCGAGTTTGCCGCCAGCAACGGCTTCACTACGCTAACCCTTGATTACCGCGGTATCGGCGCCTCGGCCCCAGCCAGCCTCAAGGGCTTCGAGATGGACTATCTGGACTGGGCCGACAAGGACCTCGCCGCCGGCGTCGACTATCTCGGCCAGCAGGATCTGCCGCTGTATCTGGTCGGCCATTCGTTCGGCGGCCACGCCTTCGGCCTGCTGCCCAACCGCGATGCGATCCACGCCGTCTACACCTTCGGCACCGGTGCTGGTTGGCACGGCTGGATGCCCACAGGCGAGCGCCGCAAAGTACAGTTCATGTGGAACCTGGTGCTGCCGCTGATTGTGGCCATAAAAGGCTATCAGGCGTGGAACTGGCTCGGCCTCGGCGAAGACCTGCCCAAGGGCGTCTACCGCGACTGGAAGCGCTGGTGCCGCTATCCGCGCTACTTTTTTGAAGACCCGAAGATGGCCTGGCTGAACGACCACTTTGCCGCTGTGCGTACGCCGATTGTCGGCGCCGTCTCGCTCGACGACTTGTGGGCTGGCCCGGACTCGCGCGACGCCTTTATGAGCGCCTTCAGCGGCGCCGCTTACCAACCACGGGATATCGACCCCAAGGCCCTCGGCCTCAAGCCGCTGGGCCATATGGGTTACTTCCGCCCCTACGCCGAACCCCTCTGGCGCGATGCGCTGGACTGGTTCGCCAGCCAACCCCAGGCTGCTGCAGCCTGACCCATTCAAGGACCCTGTAATGAACCCGAAAGACATGACCGGCCTGCAGATCCTGCAAGCTGTCGCCAACGGCCTGCTGCCCCTGGCACCGATTTCCAAGACCATTCCGATGCAGGTCAAGCTGGCCGAAGAGGGCCGCGTGGTGTTTGAAGCCACCGCCAACGAAAGCCATACCAACCCGCTCGGCGGCGTGCATGGCGGCTTTGCTGCCACCGTCATGGACTCGGTCACCGGCTGCGCTGCACACACCACCCTGGGCGTAGGCGAAGGCTACGGCACCATCGAACTGAACGTGAAGATGTGCAAACCGGTGCCCTTCAACAAAACGCTGATCGCCGAAGGCAAGGTCATCAACAAGACCCGACGCCTGATCATCAGCGAAGGGTATCTGCGCGATGAAACCGGCTCGCTGTATGCCTACGCCACAGCGACCAATATGATTCTCAGCTAGGAGCGGCAAGCGGCAAGCGGCAAGCGGCAAGCGGCAAGCGGCAAGCGGCAAGGATGGTGTCGTCGCAAGGGCCGAGCTTCAACTCGGCCGCACGAATAGACATCAGACATCCGGATGCTAAAGGCATTTCGTGCCACCACCTGATGTTGGAGTGTGCACTGATTGTCGTCCCGTTTACGCGGGCGAGTAGCGCCGGCTTGGCGGGAAAAAGAGCGGCAGCATGTCTGAGGCTCGAAGAGCCGAGTTCTGCCGATCCCCGCCAAGCCGAGCAACGCAGCAAACCCGAAGGGCTCGCCGTAAAAGGCGAAAGGCTGACTCGGCAGCAGCTCCATCCAAGAACCAGCCACCAATCAACCCGTCACACCCCCGGCAGCACCTTCAACAGCGTCAGCAACTCACGCGCCGCCTTCTCGGATGACGCCGGGTTCTGCCCGGTGACCAGCAAGCCATCGACGAGCACATACTCGCCCCAGTCCTCACCTTTGCTGTAAACGCCCCCCTTTTCCTTCAGCGCGTCTTCCAGCAGGAAGGGCACTACCTCGCTGAGGCCAACGCCGTCTTCCTCAGAGTTGGAGAACCCGGTCACCCGCTTGGCGCCAACCAACGCCTCGCCGTCCTTACCCTTGGCGTTAACCAATGCCGCCGGTGCATGGCACACCGCGCCGATGGGCTTGTCCGCCTTGGCAAAGGCATTGAGCAGCGCCAATGAGTCGGCGTCGTCATGCAGATCCCACATCGGGCCGTGGCCGCCGGGATAAAACACCGCATCGAAGTCGTCTGCCGAAACCTCACTCAGTTTCACCGTCTGCGCCAACTGCGCCTGAGCGGCGTTGTCGGCGTCAAAACGTTTGGTCGCCTCGGTCTGCGCATCCGGCTCGGCGCTCTTGGGGTCCAGTGGCGGCTGGCCGCCCTTGGGCGAGGCCAGGGTGATTTCGGCACCGGCATCGCGCAGCACGTAATAGGGCGCTGCAAACTCCTCCAACCAGAAGCCGGTTTTATGGCCAGTGTCGCCAAGCTTGTCGTGTGAGGTGAGAACCATGAGAATCTTCATATCGCTCCTCTCTACAATCGATGAACCAACGGCTGTGAGGCGAACGCGCGCCATACAGCATGAATACACAGTAAATCCGGCAGCAATCGACGCAAATGGTTCAGTCTCGCCGCGCCGGTGACAGCACAGGACAACCAGCAACCATGCAGCCGCTACAACTCAACTGCGACATGGGCGAAAGCTTCGGCGCCTGGACCATGGGCATGGACGAAGCCGTCATGCCGCATGTGCACAGCGCCAACATCGCCTGCGGCTTTCACGCCTCCGACCCGTCCACCATGCGCCGCACCGTCGCACTGGCAGTGCAGCACGGCGTGCGTATCGGCGCCCATCCGGCCTACCCGGATCTGGTCGGCTTTGGCCGCCGCTCGATGGCCTGTTCCGCGCAGGAAGTGGAAGACCTGCTGCTTTACCAACTCGGCGCACTGGACAGTATCTGCCGCGCCGAAGGCGTCACCCTCAGCTACGTCAAACCCCACGGCGCGCTCTACAACGACATGATGAAGCAGCCCGCGCTGCTCACAGCAGTGATGCGCGCCGTCACCCGCTTCAACCCGCAGCTGCCGCTGATGCTGCTGGCCCGGCGCGACAACCGCGAAGCCGAACAGCTGGCCGCGGAGCAAGGCATCGCCCTGCTGTTTGAGGCCTTCGCCGACCGTGGCTATGACCCGGACGGCTACCTGCTGCCCCGCAACCAGCCCGGCGCCGTCCATCAGGACCCGGAGCGCATTCTGGCCCAGGCACTGAGCTTTGCCCGGGGCGAACCGATCACCGCCAGCGACGGCAGCCAGCTGACCCTGCGCGCCAACAGCCTCTGCGTACACGGCGACAACGCCGAATCGGTCGCCGTGGTCGCCCGTATCCGCGCCGCACTGGACGCGCTGTGAACCTGCGCATCGAGAGCGCAGCCATCGACAGCCTGATGGTGCGGCTGTTTGATCAGATCGACGAAGCCAACATGCCCTGGCTGATCGCCGCCGCAGAACAACTACGCGAAGCCTTCGGCGCGCAGCTGATCGATCTGGTGCCGTCCTACACCACCCTGCTGCTGCACTACGACCTGCACGCCCTGAGCGAAGCAGAGGCCATCGCGCTGATTAACAGCAGCCTGCACAACCTGCAGCCGCTGGCGAATGAGACCGGCACCCTCCATGCCATCCCGGTCTGGTATAACCAGAGCGTCGGCCCCGAGCTGACCAGCATCGCCCAACGCGCCGGGCTCAGCCCGGAGCAGGTCATCGAGCAGCATTGCAGCCGCGACTACCCGGTGTTCACCCTCGGCTTCGCGCCCGGGTTTGCCTACATGGGGCTGGTGGATGAAGCGCTTGCGTCCGCTCGCCTCGCCACCCCGCGCCAGCGCGTACCCAAGGGCAGCGTCGGCATCGCCGAACGCCAGACCGCCATCTACCCGCTGACCTCACCCGGCGGCTGGAACCTGATCGGCCGCTGCCCGCTCACCCTGTTCAGTGCCGAGCGCGGCAGCCTGCTGCAACCCGGCGACCGCGTGCGCTTTGTGTCCATCGACCACGCCGAATTCATCCGCCTGGGCGGGGACGACACGGCGATGGAGGTCAGCGCATGATCGAGCTGCTGGTCGAACACAGCCTCGGCTTTGCCCAGCTGCAGGACGGCGGCCGCTTTGGCGTGCGCCATCTGGGCATCACCCAGGGCGGCGCGCTGGACTGGGTCGCCATGCAGCAGGCCAACTGGCTGCTCGGCAACTCAGCAGACGCCGCCGTGATCGAAATCCCCCTTGGCGGACTGCAACTGCACGTTCAAGCCAGCGGCTGGCTGGCACTGACTGGCGCCGATCTGGATGCGAAACTCGACGATCAGCCACTGGCACCCGGACAGGCCTTCCAGCTGCGCCACGGCCAGACCCTGCGGTTCAACAGCCCCAAGCGCGGCGTACGCGCCTACCTCGCCACCCCCGGCGGCTTTGCGGCAGACCCGGTCATGGGCGCCGTCGCCACCGTCATGCGCGAACAGCTCGGCGGCCTGCACGGCAATGGCCGCGGCCTGCACAACGGCGACCGCCTGCTGGGCAAGGCCAGCAACACCGAACCGCGCACTCTGCCCGCAGACGCACTCTGGTATCCGGGTGACGAAGTCGTGCTCGACCTGATCCCCGGCGCACAAATCGCCAGCTTCGCCGGTGTAAGCCTGTTCGCCGCCTTCAACCAGAGCTGGACCCTCGACCAGCGCGCCGACCGCATGGGCATGCGCCTCACCGGCCCCGCGCTGCGCTACCAGGGCCAGGCCCTGATCTCCGAAGGCATCCCCCTCGGCGCGGTTCAGGTGCCGCCCGACGGCCAACCGATCATCCTGATGAACGACCGCCAGACCATCGGCGGTTATCCACGCCTCGGCGCGGTGACGCCGCTGTCGCTGGCGCGGCTGGCGCAGTGCGCGCCGGGGCAGCAGGTGAGATTAAGGGTGGTGAGTCAGGAGGCCGCGAGGCGGGAGATGCTGAACGTTATCAGCGCCCTACAAGCACAGGGCGCACTACACGGGCTAGCGCATCCGTAGGGTGGAGAAAAGCGCAGCGTTGTCCACCAAGCGGCATCTGACGCAGCGCGGAGTTCGGGCATATTTTGATCGTCCCCATGCTCCGCGTGCGAATGCCTGCAAGGACGCTCCGCGTCCGGCTTTAGTGTTACCACAGAGGTCACCGCGAACTCGTCACGTCATCTTTTCGCCTTCCCGGCGAGCCAAGGGGGGCTGCTTGCCCAGCCCCCCTTAGCGATCCCCCGGGGCACCCGACTACGCGGCCCTGCGGGTTCGCTGCGTTGCTCGGTCTGACGGGGATCGGCAGAACTCGGCTCTGCGATCCTCAGACATGCTGCCGCTCTTTTTCCCGCCAGCCCTGCGCTACTCGCCCGCGTAAACGGGACTGGGGTCCGTGCATTCGCCACGTCCGTATTTGCGCGCCAAGGCCGCGCTACTTCACCTAATCTTTAGCCTAATTCAGGGTTGGCAAACGCGGCGTGTAGTAGCACTATCAAATCACCGCACTTCTCGCGGCCCCGTCAGGAGGCATGGATGCTACATAGACTCGACTCATTTCATCTCGAATACCCGTCAGCACCCTCGCCTGCATGCAAGCCTCTGCCGTCGATCAGTGGAGCGTTAAGCCTCGTGCGGTTTAACGTCCGGCACTCGCGCGAGAATGTCGCTAATCCATTGAAATATAAGAGAATATGAGATCGCGGCATCCGGCGCTATGCCGTGTATTAAAGTTAGCGCGATATAATCACTGTTATGTTTAGGAAATCATGAGAATAAAATTCGAGAATGTGAAAGGGATAGTGAGTCTCGATTTTGAGATCCCATCAGGCGGCGTTTGGATTCTTACCGGACTAAACGGGACTGGTAAGTCTACTGTATTGGCGACTCTTTATCGTATTAGGAACTCCTATGGTTTCCAGAAATTTTTCCGAACAAGTCCTTTAGCTGATAGGGTTGACCTATATGACAACGCATCAATAATCTATGAGATCAATGGCAGATCGGTAACGTATAGATACGGCGGCCAGAGGTGGAGGGCACGTCCCAGAGCCAATTCCTTAGTATTGGAAGATTTTCCATTTTCTACAGTGTCTTACCTCGAAGCCAATTCTGAACGAATTGAACCTTTTTCCGATGAAATAGCACCCAACCGGCTAAGAGACGCGAGTGACGATATAAAGGATTTTTTAGTCGCTGTCTTAGCGGACGATAAATGGAATAATTTAAAATTCGTAAACACCCGTAGAGGTAGAGGGAACGAAGCATTCTTGATTCCTTATCGCCCCGGGCAGGGGCACGCATATAAATACTATTCTGAAAAAAGCTTCAGCCTTGGTGAGCTTTGTATCCTTAGGCTTGCCAAACGCATATCGGAGATTCCAAATGACGGCCTAGTTCTGATTGATGAAATCGAAATGGCCTTACATCCTCAGGCACAGGTTAGATTGCTCGAAAAATTGCGCTCCGTAAGTCGGGACAAGAACACTACAGTCATTTTTTCTACTCACTCCGCATCAATTGTAAAATCAGCAGGAAGGCGAAACCTCATTCACCTAGTAAACAAAGGCCGAAATACGATTGAGGCAATTAGGAACCCCTATCCTGCGCAGATACTCGGCGAGATTGCTTTTGATGATGAATTGGGCGCCGATTTCGTGTTTTTCGTTGAAGACAAGCAGGCAAGGTTACTACTTGAACAGATGATTCAAGAGTATTTAGCAATAGCTAATCCCGACATTAACTATCAGCCTCTATGCAAAATTGCACCAGTTGGTGGCTTCGTTCAGGTCTTGGAGTTTGTAAACGGTTCGTCACAGATATTTCCCAGCTACGTCCGTAGGTTTGCTTTCTTAGATGAGGACGTTAAGACTGAATCGCTTAGGTCTGCTCAACGGCGCAACGATCATCGGCTTTTAGATCTTTTTAACAGATCTGGACGGGTATTGAATTACTTACCGTGCACACCGGAGGTCGGGCTTGTCGGTATGATTGAGGGGCAACATGTTAGGCAAGAAATACGAAATAGCTTTCCAGGTCACGCCATCAACATAGAGCGAATCATTCAGACTGCGGATTATCAAGCCCTTCAAAGTCAAAACCCACGCGATCTGGCCAAGAAAAAGATTGCCAATGTGGTTGAAAGCATAAGTCTAACCACCGGAATCGATGAAATACAGATTCGTCGAGCTCTATATAAAATATACACTAAGCATAAATATGGGAATGCTATTGGAGATTTACGCGCCTTGCTCGGTCCTATTTTCAATGCAAGATGAACATAACAAAGCAAATCCAGCCGACGCGCCAAAGGCGCGCGCGGCTGATTTGCGACGTTAGGCAAATCACAATATGACTCAGCATAAAGAGTATTTGGAAAAAATATTTGAAATCGGCGCTGCAAAATTCGGGATATGCTGTTTTATTATTGCAATAGTAACACCGTCACTTGGAGGGCTTGGTGTATACGTCACCTACCTAACATATCTTGCAGCATTATTTTGCTTTTACTTTGCAACGTTCAAAATTTGGAAATCAGACCAAATTATAAGAACCGAAGAACTCACAGTCCAGGTACTAGAAGCGAACGGAAGATTTTCTAGCGGGAATGGACACTCCTTTAAAAAAGCCAACCTAAAAGCAGAACTCTGCATAATAAACAACCAGTCTAGTCCTGCAAGTTTAAGCGACCTTATTTTTAGCCTGAAAGAGCACAATGAGTCAAATATAAAACTATCAAACACCATTAAGACCTTCAACAAAGTCAACTCAAGTCAAATTCAAAACTCCGCAACCCTAACCCCTAATTCATCGCTACTAGTTACACTGCAAGGTGAACTCGAAGGGAGTTTCTCTAATGCAAATGAGCAAGCAGTATTTCTAAAGAATCACAAACAGCTTCATGGAGTGCTCAAATACAAAACCACCACCTCTACAATTACAAACTCGCTTACACAAGAATTTGATTTCGATTTAACTAAACTAAGAGAACGCTTCGAAGAAGAATGGCGAAATAGTGGCAATCATGAAGCTATAGCCATACTGAACTCTTAAATGCCTAACAAGTGGTTCAAATCGTTCGCTGCGCTCACTGGGACGGGCTAAAGCCCGCCCCTTAACCAAGCGTTCTGTGATTTAGGAGAAACCTTGTGAGATTAACTGTTCCAGAATTACAAATTAGTGACGATGAAGGCTTCTCTACGGAGAAAGATCTGTTCCATCGAAAGCAATTTGGTGATCAGCTATATAACTTAATCAACAACTCAGATGAAAATCTGGTTCTAGCCTTAGACGCCCAATGGGGGGAAGGTAAAAGTACATTCATAAAAATGTGGTCTGGTGAAAATCGACACAAGCAAGAGCCGCCGTTAGAAACCATCTATTTTGATGCTTTTGAAAATGACTACCAAAAAGAACCATTCTTAGCTTTGGCTTCAGAAATATATGAATTACTAGAGGACAAGGCAAAAAGCAAGAAGCAAGAAGCAAGAAGCAAGAGTTTAAAGAGAAGGCAGCTCAAGTCTTTAAGACATTTAGTCGTGGCGTGATCAAAACTGGCATTCGGCTCGGAACTGCTGGTGTAATCGACGGGACAGTATTGGATCAAGCTGAAAAAGACATTTCTACATTAGTCTCAGAACAAGTAGACTCAATAATCTCATCCAAGTTTGAAAGCTCTAAAGCAGACAAATTAGCTCTGAAGAATTTCAAAGAGTTTTTATCTGATGTTGCGCTCAACCATACCCCTGGAAAGCGCATTGTTTTCGTTATTGATGAGCTCGATCGCTGTAGACCTGATTTCGCATTAGATCTATTAGAAAATATTAAACACCTTTTCTCGGTATCAGGCATAACCTTCTTGCTCGTCATGAACCGTAAGCAGCTAGAAGAATCAGTCAAGTGTCGATATGGTGATGGGATTGACTCGGTCACATACTTACAAAAATTTATAAATGTTTGGTTATCCTTACCTCGTTCATCGGGAAAATATCAGCAAGATGATGGTGCCAAGTACCTAACGACTTCTTTTGGTTTGATGACAGCAGGGAAACGGATTCACAATGAAGCTGCTGCACAAATGCTTAAATCACTTGTTAAGCACCTAAAACCCTCATTCCGAGATATCGAGAGAATTTTAACTTACTTTGCAATCATCGAGAACTCTCGCAATGAACCTATGAACGAGTATTATCAAGACATGATGGCGGTAGTCTGCTTTATGAAGGTTGTTAATCCTGGAATGTTGTACGCAATAATAAGTAAGCGAGCAAGTGGTCAAGAATTACTGGATTTCCTCCAACTATCCGATGGCTCAGATTACTCTGAAGAATATGCTCTTGAATATTTGGCAACACAAATTGAGTTTGACCTCGCGTCAGAAGAGCGTAGGCATGAAATGCAAGAAAGTAACTTGTTGAATTTTAGACTTGGCCGGGCCCCAAGCAAGGCGATTGATTATTTCTATCAGGAGTTAAATAACATTCAACCAGTGCGATAAATCACATAACAAAGCATTTAAGAGTGATTCGCAACGCTTGGCATTATTCATTCCATCGTTAGGTTTTGTGTTTACGGTGTTAAGGTTAAGTATCGTGGTTGCGTTGCTCACACCTTAATGCGGCGTTTCGCAGTTTCCAAACTGCACTTTCTAAGTCATCTCGCTCCCAGTTCACAACCATAAAAACTCGATCCTGCGGCCAGCAGTAAGACGGCTGACTAGTGCACGGACCCAAGGATCCCCGTTTACGCGGGCGAGTAGCGCAGGGCTGGCGGGAAAGAGAAGCGTAGGATGTCTGAGGCGCGCAGCCCCGAGTTTTCGGGCGGCCGGCGAGGTCTCCCCGTCAGACCGAGCAACGCAGCGAACCCTAAGGGCCGTGTAGTCGGCGTGGCATCGGGTCTGCTCGCGGCCAATCGCGGCCGCGCCGTCGCCTGTTTTGGCGCAGTGCAAGGCGCGAGTCACGTGATTTGGTTATTCCAAATGAGTGACGAGTAACGCAGCAATGCGCCAAAACAGGCGACGGCCCGGAGGGTTGCGTTTAAAAACGTGCCCTGCTGCGTTACGGACCTTGGAAAGGGCTAGCCATTCCCTGCGGCCCGCGCCTTGCACGGCACGCTTTTAAACTGCAACGCGGCTCGCGATTGGTCGTGAGCAGACCCGTTGGGGAGCAGGGGGAAATGGCCATGCATTTCCCCCTGCTCGCCGTAAGGGCGAAAAGGTTGTTTGAAGAATCAGCGCAGACGAGCAGAACAGATCAAATCCCCATAACCGTCTTTCCCGCGCAGGCGGAAATCCATTCGTTTGGCGTGGTGGCGTGTCTGGATCCCCGCCTTCGCGGGGATGACGGTGAAGGGGCGGGGATGACGAGTGAGTCGGGGATGACGAGAGAGTCAGGGATGACGGCGAAGTACCGGGATCGCGGTGCGGGGCGATAGCGGTGAACGAGTGCAACAACAGCTCGGTGCTCAGTCTCATACGCCGCTTGGTGGACAACGCTTCGCTTGTGTCCACCCTACCGCCGGGCTATGGCGCAATTAGGCACTCCGCCACGGCAACGCCGGCGCCGCCAACCGCTCCCCATCAAACCCCGCCACTTTCCCAAAGCGCGCAGACTCGGCCTGCCACTCCCGCGTTGCTTCGATGATGTATTCGCGGCTGTAGCCGACAAAATTCCAGAACATCAGCACTTTCTCTGCCGGTGCGCCGCCGATGAGGATGGCGCGGCTGCCGGGGGTGAGGGTGAGGTGCAAGGCCGTGGAGCCGGGGTCGAGGGCGGCGAGTTCGTTTTCGGCGAAGCGTTCGCCGTCCAGGTCCAGCTCGCCTTCCATCACCAGCAGGCCGTGTTCAAAAGCCGGGTTGAGGGTCAGTTCGCAATTGCCGCCGCTGGGGCTGTGGATATCCAGGCCGAGCAGCGGGCTGTAGACCTCGACCGGCGAGGTGTGGCCGGCGACGTCGCCGACCAGCAGGGTGAAGTCGATGCCGTTTTGCTGCCAGGTGGGCAGGTCTGGGTAGTAGGTGAAGGCGGGTTCTGCGTTTGCCATGTGTGGCGGCAGGGCGATCCACAGTTGGGCGGCGTGCAGGCGGTCGGTGGCTTCGGTGGAGTCTTCGGTGTGGCTGATGCCGCGCCCAGCGGTCATCAGGTTGACTTCGCCAGGGCGGATCAGTTGTTCGTTGCCGAGGCTGTCGCGGTGCAGCACGTCGCCTTCGATCATCCAGGTGAAGGTCTGCAGGCAGGTGTGCGGGTGGGCGCCCACGTGCATGCCCTCACCTGATTCAAAGCGGGCGGGGCCGGCGTGATCGAGAAAGCACCAGGCGCCGATCTGGCGGCGCTGGCGGGTGGGCAGTACACGGTTGACCGGCAGGGTGCCGCCGATTTCGGCGGTGCGGGCGGTGATGCGTTGGGCGCTGACAGGTTGGCTGCTCATGCGACGCTCCGGCTGCGAGTGGATTCTCGCAGCCTACCCCAGTGTGTCGGTCGCGTCAGCCGTGGGCTGGTCTGCCTTGGTTGGAGCGTCAGTGTCAGATACCGCTCAGCCGCTTATACCCGCCGCCCCTCGACCGGGATCTTGTAGAACAGGCTGTAGATCACCGGCAGCACCACCAGGGTGAGGATGGTGGCAAAGCCCAGACCGAACATGATGACCACGGCCATGCTCTGGAAAAAGGCGTCGGTCAGCAGCGGGGCCATGCCGAGGATGGTGGTCAGCGCGGCCATGGACACCGGGCGTACCCGGCTGATGGCCGAGGCTACCAAGGCGCTGTAGGCCTCTTTGCCGGAGTCGATCTGCAGGCGAATTTCGTCGACCAGCACGATGCCGTTCTTGACCAGCATGCCGCTCAGACTGAGAAAGCCCAGCAGCGCCATAAAGCCGAACGGGATGCCGGTAAGCAAAAAGCCGAGGGTCACGCCAATGATCGCCAGCGGTACGGTCAGCCAGATGATCGCAGCCCGTCTGACCGAGTCAAACAGCAGCACGGTGATCAGGAACATTGCCAGGTAGCCGAGCGGCAGGCTGCCGAACACGGCCTTCTGTGCATCACGCGAACTCTCGTATTCACCGCCCCACTCCAGGCTGTAGCCGCGCGGCAGCTCAATCGCCTCGATCTGGGGACGCACACGGGCGAACAGCTCGGCGGCGGTCTGACCGCTGATGATGCTCGGGTCGGCCTGCACGGTCAGGGTGCGCTTGCGATCTTCCCGCAGGATCAGCGGGTCTTCCCAGTCGGTGACAAAGCCGCTGACGACCTGCGAGATCGGGATGTAGGTGCTGCGCACCGAGCTCCAGACCAGTAGGTCGTTTAGGGTGCTGGCATCCAGCCGCTCGTCTGCCGGGGTACGGGCGACGATGGGCAGCATGCGCGTGCCGTCGCGGTACAAGCCGACGTTGACGCCGCTGAAGTTCATTTTCAGCAGGGTGTCCAGGTCTCGCTTGTCGACCCCCAGCTCACGCGCCTGCGCTTCGGCAAACTGCGGGCGTACCAGCTTGGTGCGCTCGCGCCAGTTGTGCAGCACGGCATCGGCGACCGGGTCGGCCTTGAGGATGGCGATCGCCTGGTCGCCCAGGGCACGCAGCACCTCAGGGTCGGGGCCGGTGAAACGCGCCTCGATCTTGCTGTCGCTGCCCGGGCCGAGCATCAACTGCTTGAGTTTGACCTTGGCGGTCGGGTGCTGCTGTTTGAAATACTCTTCCAGCTCGGCAATCAGCGGGGCAATCTGCTCGCGCTGCTCGGTGCGCACCAGCAGTTGGGCGTAGTTGCTATGGATGCGCTCAGGGAAGTAAGTGAGGATGAAGCGCAGCGCGCCTTGACCGATGGTGGACGTCACCTCGGTAACGCCGTCCTGCGCGAGCACGTACTGATCCATCTCGGCGATCACCTGTTCGGTGTAGCGAATGTCGCTGCCCTTGGGCAGCCAGACATCGACAAAGAACATCGGCGTATTGGACGGCGGGAAGAACGCCTGACGCACCTGACTGAAGCCGAATACCGACGCCAGCAGCAGCGCGCCCAGCATCACCAGTGTCAGCACCCGGTGGTGCAGTGCGTTGCCAAGCAGCTTGCGGTAGAGCACAAAGACGATGCCACGGTAGGGGTCTTCGACCTCGGCCGACTGGTCACCGGACGGCTGATCACGGAAGAACAGACTGGCGAAGAAAGGCGTCAGGGTGATGGCGGTAATCCAGCTCAGCGTCAGCGAGATCATCAGCACCTGGAACAGTGACAGACAGTACTCGCCGGTGGAGTCGTCCGACAGGCCGATGGGGGCAAAGGCGATGATCGCAATCGCGGTGGCGCCCATCAGCGGCAGATTGGTCTGGCGCACAATATCGCCCGCGGACTGCAGGGTGGTCTGGCCACGCTGGCGGCCGACCAGAATACCCTCGACAATCACGATGGCGTTATCCACCAGCATCCCCAGCGCGATGACCAGCGCACCGAGCGAAATACGCTGCAGCTCGATACTCAGCACCTGCATGAAGATAAAGGTGCCCAGCACCGTCAGCGCCAGCACCAGACCGATCAGCAGGCCGCTGCGCAGGCCCATGAACACCAGCAGCACAACCACGACAATGGCAACCGACGCGAGGAAGTTCCAGACAAAGCCACCAACCGAGTTCTCTACCTCGGCAGCTTGGTTGTAGAACATGGTCACCTGCATGCCGGCCGGGCGGTCCTGTTCCAGCTCGGCCAGCCGCGCGGCCACCGCGTTACCCACATCCACCACATTCACGTGCGCAGCGTAGGAGACGCCCAGCCCCAGGGCCGGATGCCCCTGAGCGCGGTACAGGCTGGTCGGGGTTTCGGCAAAGCCCCGGGTAATGCGCGCGACATCCCCCAGATAGACCCGTTTGGAACTGCCGGGCGGGCTGATGATCAGCCGCTCCAGCTCGCTGACATCCTGAAACTCACCGGTCGGATGCAGCCGAATCGACTCACTGCCGACCAGCATGCGGCCAGCGTCCGACACCACATTCTGGCGGCTGAGCAGGTCGTAGATGCGCTGTGGCGCAATCCCCAGCGCGGTCATCTGGGCACGGGAGATTTCCAGATGCACCTCTTCCTGCGGCACGCCGGCAAGGCTGACCTTGCCGACGCCTTTCACCAGCACCAGCTCGCGGCGCAGGTAATCGGCGTAGTCACGCAGCTCACGATAGTCGTAGCCAGTGCCGCTGATCATGAAAAAGGTGCCGTAAACGTCGCCGAAGTCATCCTGAATCTGCGGTTCGCTGACGCCGGGCGGCAGATTGGGACGCAGATCGTTGATGCGGCGGCGCATCTCGTCCCAGATTTGCGGCAACTCGTGCGCGCCATACTGCGCCTGCACCTCGACCATGATCTGCGACAGCCCGGCGCTGCTGGTGGAGGTGATGGTGTCGATGTAGGGCAGTTGCTGGATCGCATTTTCCAGCGGATAGGTCAGCTCTTCCTCCACCTGTTGCGGCGAGGCGCCGGGGTAGGGCGTGACCACCATCGCCATCTTCAGGGTAAAGGCCGGGTCTTCCAGCCGGCCCAAGTCAAGAAAGGCAATAATCCCGCCAATGCCGAGCAGCAGCGCCACCAGCCAGCTGGTGACCCGCCGCTTGATGAAGTATTCGGCAATATTCATTACAGCCCCCGCTCACGAACCCAGGGGCGCACCTGCTGACCTTCACTCAGTTCATTGCCACCGGCAGCAACAATCCGCTCACCGGCCTCCAGCCCCGACAACACTTCGATACCGTCGCGGGTCAGTTGCCCCACCGATACGGCGCGGGCACGGACCTGCAGCGTGCCGTCCTGTTCGACCACCACCCAGACCTGACGGTGTTCACTGTCTTCGTTGTCCGGACTGAATACCGCTTCGACCGGCACCACTATCGGAATCTCGGCGTTCCGGCTGATCTCGGCAAAGTTGACGATCACCGTGGCGCTCATGCCCGGTAGCAACACCAGCCCATCGGGGATCGGCATGCTCAGGGTGACGTCATAGGCCAGGGTCGAGGGGTCCGGCTGGCTGGCGTACTCCTTGTAGTCAGCGTCGATCAACGCCTCGGGGTAGTTGTCCAGTCGCACCTTGGAACGCAGCTCGGCGGGCTGCAAGTCACGGCGCAGATTGCTCAGCAGGTTCTCCGGCAGCTGGAACACCACGTCCATGCTGTCGCCGCTGTAGAGGGTGGCAATCGGCTGATTCGGCTGCACCACCTGAAACTGCTCCACATGGGTACGCGCCACCACCCCATCAAACGGCGCGTTGATGCGGGTATAGGCCAATTCCTGGCGAGCCAGATTGAGCGCCGCCTCAGCCGAGTTGAACTGCGCCTTGCGCTGGTCGTATTCGGCCTGCGACACCATCTGCCGCTCAACCAACTGCTCCATCCGGGTCAACTGGCTGCGGGTAAGGTCGTAGCTGGCCTGACGGTCACTCAGCTTGAGCCGGTAGTCGGTATCGTCGAGCTGGGCAATCAGCTCACCCTGCTTGACCTCCTGGCCCTCATGCACCTTGAGAGCCTGCAACTCGCCACCCAGCCGGAACGACAACTGCGCCTCTTCCGGCGCCTTCAGCCGGGCCGGAAACTCGCGGATGCGCTCGGCGCCCGGGTCCACCACGGTAAACAGCTTGACCGGTCGCGGCTTGTCCGCCACCGGTGCGGGCGGCTCGGAACAACCGGAGAGAGAGACGGTAAGGGCAATGGCCGAGAGACCTGTGGCAATCCAGCGGGCGACGCAATCCATAGGTAACCTGTGAAGTAGGTGGCAAAAAGACGGGAAAAACAGCTGTCGCATTATAGAGCTACAAAACGCTACATGGCGGCCAATCCTCGGCAGATTCAGCCATATTGTTGGCTTTTTCTGCCATGCGACGGCCCGCCGCAGTTATTGGGCTTGCACTGGCGCTACTTTCAATCTATGTTTTTATATATTGTATTAACCTTAAATGTAATGCCGTGAGGTGACCATGCTGTTTCGCCAACTGTTCGACGCTGCTTCCTCCACCTACACCTATCTGCTTGGCGACACCGTCAGCGGTGAGGCCCTGTTGATTGACCCGGTCTTCGAGCAGACCACCCGTGACCTGTCGTTACTGCAGGAGCTGGGCCTGACCCTCAAGCTGGTGGTCGACACCCACGCCCACGCCGACCACGTCACTGCAGCCTGGCTGTTGAAACAGAAGACCGGCTGCCAGATTGCCTCCGCCGCCGTCATTAACGCCGAATACGTCGACCTGCCCCTGCACCACGGCCAGCGCTTCGGCGTCCAGGGCGTTGAGCTGGAAGCCCGGGCCACCCCCGGCCATACCGACGGCTGCATGAGCTACGTGCTGAGCGACCAGTCGATGGTGTTCACCGGCGACGCATTGCTGATCCGCGGCTGCGGCCGCAGCGACTTCCAGCAGGGCAACCCGCACACGCTGTATCACTCGATCACCGAACAGCTGTTCAGTCTGCCCGACAGCTGCGAGGTGTACCCGGCCCACGACTATAACGGCCGCACCCAGAGCAGCATCGGCGAGGAACGCGCCTTCAATGCGCGGGTTGGCGGTGAGGCCAACGAGAACGACTTTGTCGGCTATATGGATGCCCTGCGCCTGCCGCACCCCAAGCGAATCGCCGAGGCTGTGCCAGCCAACCTGCGCAGCGGCCGGCCGCCGGAAGATCAGCTGCCGCTGCAGCCGGAATGGTGCGATGACCTGCGCATTACCTACGCGGGTGTGCCCGAGATCAATCTCGAATGGCTGATGGCCCACCGCAAGGAGCTGACCCTGCTGGACGTGCGCGAGCCCAACGAGTACGAACAGGAGCCGCTGCCAACCTACCTGGGCAACGCCCTGCAGATCCCGGTCGGCAACCTGCACGACCGAGTTGCCGAGGTACCAAACGTGCTGCCGGTGGTCGCGCTGTGCCGCTCGGGCAAGCGTTCGGCACTGGCTACCAATATCCTCCGCGAGCACGGTCTGACCCACGTCGCTAGCCTGCACGGCGGCTGGCTGGCGCTGCCGCAAGGCTGACCGACTCGGTGCACGCAGCGCAGGGCCGCACCATTGTCGTGCAGCCCTTGCTGCGTTGCGCGCCCACAGCCACGGCGAATCTCCTGCGGAAACATCGCACTGGCAGCAAAGGCCCTCGGACGCTAAAATTTTTCGTCATTTCCTGAACAAATGGCCAGTTTTTTGCTGCAGGGAAAGATCGGCCCCGCTCCAACGGACGCGGAACGGTCGCCAACAACTAGATCCCAGGAGAAGCACTCATGAGTTTCAAACGCACACTCGCTCTGGCGGCAGCCCTCGTCATGCCGCTGCAGGCCATCGCAGCAGAAGACCCGATGAAAGTCGGTTTTGTCTATGTTGGTCCCATCGGTGACCACGGCTGGAGCTACCAGCACGATCAGGGCCGCAAGGAACTGGAAGCGCACTTCGGTGACAAGGTGCAGACCACCTTCGTCGAGAACGTCAACGAAGGCGCCGATGCCGAGCGCACCATCCGTCGTCTGGCCCAGGCCGGCAACGACGTTATCTTCACCACCTCCTTCGGCTTCATGAACGCCACCGCCCGCGTCGCCGCCGACTACCCGGACAAAACCTTCCTGCACGCCACGGGTTACAAGCGCGCCGACAACCTTGGCACCTACCTGTCCGTCACCTATGAAGGCCGCTACGTCACCGGCACTGCTGCCGGCATGGTCACCGAGAGCAACGTGCTGGGTTACATCGCCTCCTTCCCGATCCCGGAAGTCATCCGCGACATCAACGCAACCTACCTGGGCGCCAAGGCAGTCAACCCGGATGTCGAGTTGAAGGTCGTCTGGGTCAACACCTGGTTCGATCCGGCCAAGGAAGCTGACGCCGCCAACACCCTGATGGACCAGGGCGCTGACGTCATCATCCAGCACACCGACAGCCCAGCACCGCTGCTGGCTGCCCAGAAACGCGGCGTATGGGGTGTTGGCCAGGCATCCGACATGAGCCACTTTGCACCTGAAGCGCACCTGCTTTCCGTGGTCAACGACTGGGGCCCGTACTACATCAACACCGTTCAGGCGGTGATGGACGGCAACTGGGAGTCTGCTGACTACTGGGGCGGCATCCACGATGGTGTGATCAAGGTCGAGTCCATCAGCGACCGCCTGACAGAAGAACAACGCGCCAAGGTCGACGCCATGATCGCCTCCATCGGCAGCGGCGAATTCCACCCCTTCACTGGCCCGATCAAGGACCAGAGCGGCACCCTGCGGGTAGCCGACGGTGTGGAAATGACCCACGAAGAACTGGCCACCATGGACTGGTACGTCGAAGGCATGACCGCCACCATTCCGCAGTAAGCGCATGCAGCGCATCGGCAGCGTGCCCATCACACGCAGCCGGTGACTGCAGGCAACAAAAACCCGGGCATTGCTCGGGTTTTTTATCGCCTGTACTCAGGCGCTTTGCAGATGCAAACTTGAAAGGTGCATACGCCCCCGCAAACTCAAGCACCCAGCCATGCGCCTGATTTAAGCTTGGCAAACCCGCCCAGCAATAGCACTATCGAACCCAGTTGGTAGGCACAGAACACTGCGCACTGCTCTTACGGAAGGACATCTAGGCGAAGCAAACGGAAATCTAAAATGCCCAGTGCAACCATCAAAATTTACCTCCCCCATGGCGATCCAAAGCGCCTTCGCACTGGCGAAATCTCAAACTGGTCTGGTAAGGCCGTCGCCGGCCCCAGGACGGAGCTGGATCAACTGCTAAAACGAGAGGAAGCCGAGAACGTTGGCGTATATCTGCTCACCGGCGTTGACCCAAAGTCCGGTGGGCCTGCGGTGTACATCGGCGAAGCAGAGTCCATTCAATCGCGCTTGAAACAGCACCTGGAAAAGGACTTCTGGAATCACGTTATCTACTTCACCAGCAAAGACGAAAACCTGACCAAATCCCACATTCGCTATCTTGAGGGCCGTCTGATTGAACTGGCCAAGCAGGCGGGGCGGGCCAGCCTGACCAACTCGCAGGCCACCAGCTCAAAACTGCCGGAGTCAGACCGGGCAGATATGGAGATCTTCCTGAAGAAGATCGAACAGCTGCTCCCGGCACTCGGCGTCGAAGTGCTGGTTCCCATCGCCTCCGAAGGACAATCAAAGGAAGAAGCGAGACCACTCTTCTGCGAGGTCAGCGGGCTAAAAGCGCAAGGCCACCTCACGCCCAACGGGATGGTGGTCTTTGCCGAATCGCAAGCGGCGGAAAAGCTCAGACCCTCGGCAAAGGATTACCCCTGGGTTGTAAACACCCGCGCACAGCTGATCAAAGACGGAGTCCTGATACCCGCATCAGGCCATCTGCTCTTCGCCAGGAACCACGAATTTAGCAGCCCCAGCGCCGCTGCCGCAGTGATTCACGGCGGCACAGCAAACGGCAGAACGGCCTGGAAAGACAGCAGCGGTACGACGTTAAAACAGCTCGAATCCACCGACTAACGGCACGCGCGCGCTCGACCTTCCTCTTGGGGCGAGCGCGCAACTAATCAGCTACGCCAACGACTCCCGCAGCCGCGCAGCCAGCTCGGCCTTGTCCTGCCCGGTCAAACACAACCTGCCGCTTTGCGGATAAAAGCAGGGACGGTAACCCAGAAGGTCGCGTAGGCTTTGGAGTGGGGGCAAAGCCACAACGGAAGCACCATCACCGTAATTGGCTTGGTTAGGTGTTTTGCTTACGAGCACGGTTCTCTCGTAGTTTTGCCCGGACCTCCTCCCTGTGTTTTTGGTAGTTCAGATCGAGCGTCTTGAAGTGACCCAGTGCGACGGTGGTCGCCACTATTGCCGTAGAAGCAACCCAGGTAATTTTATCCTCAAACAATCTCGTCATTTCAAAAACAACGCCACTTGACCGCAAGAATCTCAGATCAAATATCGCCGCAATGTTGTCAGATAACGTTATTGCCGCACCGACAAAAATCATCACAACAAAAAATCTGCCGAGCCAGTGAAAAAGGTGTACTGCGATATCAATAGACTTGACCGCAACATCAACACACCAAAACACAGCGGATTGAATGAATAGCAAGGCATTTTCTGACCACTCGCGGACCCAGCTAGGTGCGAGAAACAAATACCAAAATAGCAAGCCAATCAGCCCTACTATTTTCATTACACTAAATATTACACCCATAAGTTAAACACATATACGCCTGAGTTCAGCCGACCAAGACTGCGAAGCGGGGGGAAGTCCACCTTGTATGTATAATTTCTTGTTAACCCTGACCAACCTTTCCCCGATATGAGTAGGTGGAGGGTTCAAGCCTAAAAAGTACGTCAGATAAACGGATTTGGTATGAAAGACGGTCCCTCCCCAAGCTTTCACGCATCGCTCTGCACAATTGTGTGTAGGCAAGAGTCTCTTGCTCCTTCTCAAGGGTGCCGCCTTGCAACCAAAAGCTTTCCAAGGCCTCCACTACGCCCGCATCGGCACATACACAGATCCGAGCCTTGGCATCGTTGAGCGCCCCAAGCTCAGTCATCTCGTCCTGGGTTCGACCGGCCCTTCTAGCAGACACTAGCAGTGAAGTGGCTTTCAAAAAGTCCGTATAGGCGTCCAAGCGCATCTTCGCCAACTCATCATTCCGGCTCTTTTTCTCGGACAGAACATGGCCAAAGACCGCACCTATGAGGCCTGAAATGAGTGAGAGTATCGCTGCTAGAGTAATAGTCATGTGGCCCTTTAGGCTAACGTTTGGTTAAGGGGCCGGCTTTAGCCGGTCCCGAGTGAGCGAAACGAACGGCTTGAACCAGTTGTTAGCTTACGTGAACACGTTACTCATTTCGGCTTTTAGTAGTTCTTTGGCACCATTTTTAGCCAGTGCGCCATGTGCAGCAATAATAGCCTCAAAGTCGAGCGTTAACAGAGCCTCAAAATCTTTTTTGAGCGTTTCACCTTTTGGCGTTACGCGTTTCAACCAAGGCCCGCCAATATTTAGACCCGTTTTGAAACCTAGCAATTTAAATGCAATTTTTGTAAACCACGAGAAATAGCTCCAATCAGAATAATATTGAATGCTGTCAGTGGTTATAAGTAGCTTGTGCTCTTTAATGAGAAGCGCTGCCTCTGGAAAAATGGCAGATTCAAAAATGAAAAATTCGGAATTGTTGATAGGCCCAGTAGTGCTTGAGTTGATAATTTTTGTTGGGCTTGGTGATTTGTATGTTTCCTGGCCTTGCTGAGCCCAGAACTCACATCCATATCTGTTTAGGTAAAACTCATCGTCAAGACCGTGAAAGTCACCAAGTCTGATTATTTTGCTCACCTTACCAAGTAGATCCAAAGCTGCAAGGCCTTCCTCGTTCATGCGAACTGGATTAATTAGTGTTAATTCCTGGCCGTTTTGTAGAATGATCATATTTCTGTTCATTCTCATTCCGGGTCCCATCTTTATGCTGCCATGCAGCATAAATACGCCAGGGTATAAATTCTGTATTTGATCGTGCGGATGTGCTGGCGGATACATAACTCTTCCTTAAGTATGCTAACGCCTTGCTCTGCGGAAATTTAGGAGCGACAGCGAGTAAATTTTCCGTAGCAGCAACTTGTTATGGCTGGCGCTCAGAGCGATAGACAGTATCTGCAATCTAGATTTATTTGGAAATAGTGTTTTCATTGACATACCAAACACCATCTTTTTCATGAATCCCTACGACAATAAGAGCTTCATTTTTTTCATATATTGCACGCCACACAAACCTCAAGCATCTTGGATGATTGTCATCTTTAAAGCCATTTAGAGAACCAAGATAAAATCGATTTTGATAAACGCCTAATTCCTCTCGCATTAGCTCTGTATCTTTTAGAAAAATATCCTCACCAAAGCCTTCTAAATCGATTTTATCGAACCGACGGATAAATCCCTCGTAGTCACCGACTCGATCAGCTTCCAGCATTTCCGTAAGATACTGTTCCGCAACTGCTAGCTCTTTCTTTAGGTCATTCATTCTAACTCTCCTGAGACTCAGTTACTTTTCGCCATAACGTTTGGTTAAGGGGCCGGCTTTAGCCGGTCCCGAGTGAGCGAAGCGAGCGACTTGAACCATTTGTTAGGCATTTGTTGCACGTTCAAGTGCTGCACGCAACTCGGTAATACGGTTCTCTCCGAACGGGATAATTGCTGAGCCAGTTTTTGTTTTGTTCGGATTTCTGCACTTTGCGCTGGTGATTTTATGCTTCGTGCCAAAAATAGTTTTGTCTTTGATAATCCAGAAACCTTCCGGTTGAAGATTTTTACTTAGGTAGATGATGTATAACTCATCCCAACCTTTGTGTATCGGGGATATTGTTCTGGTTTTTGAAAAGGCCGATACTGTTTTTACCTGTATTCGCTGAGGCTTATTCAGCGCAATTTTAATGTCCCAGCCTTTCTCACTGTGGCTGCCATAGCTCAATAGCTTTTCATCGTGCAGTGATAGCAAATAGAGGTATGCGTAGTACTCGCCTATGCATCCAGTCTTTTGATCTCCACCAGGAATCGAGGGCATAGACTCTTGGAGTCTCTGCAAGCGCTCATAGGCTTGAGCGTACTCCGCTATTGCACTCTGGATATGTTGATGGCTCATGATCAATTGCCTAACGCCTCAAACACCGGCATGGTGAAGTTGGCGACTTTTTTGGAACAAAAAAGGTGACAGCTTTGCCATGTCCGCGTGCTTTGTCTTGTTAACTGTATGTGGCACGAAAGTCCCTCACTATCTCTTTTTGTACTTGCTTACCACTAAACTTAGCTCTCGCTTGGTTCAATGATTCTCGGTTAGCGCCACCCTCATAGTCTGGGTTGCGGAATTGAACATCATCATCTTCCCAGCTACACATAGAGCATATCTCCCAGGAGCCACTGACCCAATCGGATAACGTCAAATAGCCGCAACAAGGGCATGCTCTTGGGGCTACTAATACCTCTGTAGGTTTCTTGGTATCTGTTCGTTCCTCGAAGCAAGCCCAGAATAACTTTGCATCTTTAAGGTGTTCGCGAACGAAATGATCCCACCCTTTGACTATCAGTTTTACTGGAGGATTTGATGCTTCATCGTCATTGATGCATTCATCAAAAGCATCCCAGTTCTTACCGTAGTAATCGGGAAATTCTAATGCTTCCGAAAGCAGAGAGTGGATTTCACCAATATCCATCCCTGACTTAATTTCAATCTTCAATTCTGGTGTTCGATACATGATTTACAGTTAACGCCCGAAGCAGCGGCGCGCATTAGCGCGTCCAGCCCATAGGGCGATGCTGCCTTTATTTGTTATGTTTCTTTTCTTACTCATTTTTTATCAAATATCTTTGGAGTGGCCCAGTCACTTGCACAGAGCCAATCCTCTGGAATTTCTTGAATAGCTTCTTCCGGTGCTTCTAAATCCCAACAGTGTTCCCACCCTCCGGTAGAGTAGTCAGCAATGGTTACTTCTACTTCCCATTTCGCTAGCCACTTTTTCATAAAAACAAAATCTGCGTCATCGTCCAAGTGATCAATGTAAATCGTAACTTTCTTCATAACTCTCTTAAAACATAACGCCCGGCTTTGGGGCGGACTTGTAGCCGCGCAGCGGCGGAAAGGCCGTCCCAGCCCCGAAGGGGCTACAACAGCCGATTGTTATGTTTTCAATAGTACTGTGTGTAGTCAGCCTCAAAATCGGCCATGGCAGCCAGTTGATCTAGGATGACTTTTCCGGTCGACAACAGCTTTTTGGTTCGCTCGGGGTCATCCCAGCCATCAGCACCGTGCTTTCCACCGTGAAATAGATTGTTCCGAACAGTTTTGAGAAGGCGGACAACCCTGCAAAGATCTGACCGACAGTCACTCATACCAACTTCTTTCCACTCCACAGCCGAATGCGGGCCTACCTTCTGTCGCTTTGGATTTAACTCCAGCAACACTCGTGTCTGATCAGAATGTTTGAAAATATCTGCGTACCACTCAATGAAGGCATCCCACCCTGGCTCAGCATTTTCCCCAACGCCATTACGTTTGAGTAGCTTGTTCTCTTTAAGTGCAAACTCAAATCGAGAGAACCAGTAGAAGAAGTCGAATGCAATATCTTTCAACTCGTCCTGAATATCTTCTCTACGCACGAACTCTCCTGAAAACATAACAGTGATTAGATCGCGCTAACTTTAATACGCGGCATAGCGCCGGATTAGAGCGGCCTCGTATTTTATTGTATTTCAATGGTTTAGCAGCGCTCTGCCGCGATTGCGGAACGTTAAGCCGCGCGAGGCTTAATGTTCCGTTGGTCGGCGGTGTTGGCTTGCGCGCAGGCGATCGCGCTGTCGGGTATTCGAGGTGAAGTGTGTCGAGTCTATGTAGCATCCATGCCTCCCGATGGGGCCGCGAGAAGTGCGGTGATTTGATAGTGCTACTGCAAGGCGCGTTTGCCAACCCTGAATACGGCTAAAGGCTTGCTCAAGTAGCGCGGCCCTGCCGCGCAAATACGAACGTGGCGCATGCACGGACCCCAGTCCCGTTTACGCGGGCGAGTAGCGCAGGGCTGACGGGAAAAGGAGTCATAGGATGTCTGAGGCTCGAAGAGCCGAGTTCTTGAGTGGCCGGCGAGGTCTCCCCGTCAGCCTGAGCAACGCAGCGAACCCGAAGGGCCGCGTAGTCGGGTGCCCGGGAGATCGTTAAGGGGGCTGTGCAAGCCGCTCCCTTGGCTCGCCGAAAAAGGCGAAAGGCGAGCTAGAAGGCGGCGTAGGGAGCGTGCCAACGGTGCAGTGGCGGGGAACGCACGGCCACGGCGTGCCGTGGCCCTACGAACGTCGCGACATCGCAGCTAATAGATGCTGGGTGCCTATCGCTTTAGTGAATCACGACAACGCGCTGGCCGAGTTGGAACTCGGCCCCCCCAGAATCAGCTCCGAATCAGCTGCGCCACCGACTCTTGCACCCGCGCAGTCAGCTCGGCCTCATCCAGCCCGCAGATATTGCCGTTATCGACCGCCGGGCGGCCCTGAATAAAGCTGTATTTGACGCTGGCCGGTTCGCCGCACATCAGCGGCGCGGTGAGCGGGCTGTGGACGCCAGCAAAGCGTGGCTGGTTGATATCGAACAGCACCAGATCGGCAGCCATGCCGACAGTGATTTCGCCGACGTCATCCAGACCCAGCAGCTTGGCGCCGTTGCGGCTGCCCCAGTTCAGCACCTGTTCCAGTGTGGTCGCTTCCGGGCCGTGCACGGCGCGGTGAATCAACCAAGCGAGGTTCAGCTCCTGCAGCATGGAGCCGGATTCGGCCGAGGCGGAGCCATCGACACCAAGGGTTATCGACATACCTGCCTGTTCCATTTTGATCGCCGGGGCGATGCCGCTGCCGAGACGACAGTTGGAGGTCGGGCAGTGGGCGATGCCGGTGCCGGTGCTGGCGAGACGGTCGATGATGTAGTCGTCGCAATGGACCAGATGGGCAAACCAGACGTCGTCGCCCAGCCAGCCGCAATCACCGGCGTAATCCACTGCGCGCTTGCCGTATTTCTGCAGCGAGGCGACTTCGTCAAAGTCCACTTCCAGCAGGTGCGAGTGCATGCCCAGTTTGAACTCGCGGGCATAGGCCGCCTGTTCGCGCAGGCCGTCCGGGTCGCTGGAGTGGATCAGGCTGGTCGGCGCAACCACCAGCTTGCGCATGACGTCGCCGCCATCCTGATGATAGCGAACCCGGCTGGCATCCAGGCGTTCGATGATCTGCTCGATGGTTTCTGGAGCGATACCGTGTTCGAGCATGCCGTGATGGCTGCCCACCGAGGTCGCGCTGCCGCGGCACAGCACCATCCGCATGCCCAGCTCGTCGGCGGCGCGCCAGACGGCGTCTTCCAGCTCGGGGCTGGTGGTGGCGTGGTAGAGGTAATGGTGATCGGCGCAGGTGGTGCCGCCCGAGCGCAGCAGCTCGTACAGCCCCAAGCGCGCCGCGTGATACATCAGCTCCGGAGTGACCTTCGGCCAGTAGCGGTAGGGTACGGAGCCCAGCCAGTCGTTGAGGTTCTGGTTCAAACCGCCCGGCACACCCTTCATGATCGACTGGGCAAGGTGATGGTGGGTGTTGACTAGGCCAGGCCAGACCACGCAGCCACGGGCGTCGATCAGGGTTTCACCTGCGCCCGGCGCAAGGTCGCGGCCGAGTTCGGTGATCTTGCCGTCGCTGATGCGAATATCGGTGGCGTTAGCCACTGTGGGGGAAAAGACGGCCTGGGCGTTCTTGATCAGGTAAGCCATGAAGGTACTGCTCCTCTATTGCTGCCAAAGAGCAATGTCCCGGAGCTAGGGAAGCACGGATCAATGCCTCACGCCCCTGACCGCTTCTACTCTGTTGCGTTGTGTTGATGTGACCGCAGCATGCGGTGCTGTAGCAGGGAGTGCAATTTTTTGACCAACTGCCAGACCCGCTACAGCCCCCATGCCATCAGCCACGCGATGCCAGCAGGTCGGGCAGAACGACCAAATCCGGTGCAAGTGGTCAGCTTTTGCGCAATCACGGTGCAACCTGCACGGCAGCCGCAACCTGAACAAAACGCGCAGGGCCGCGACAACCGGCGCGTTGGGAGGGATTCGACCATGTTGGCGCAAAATCTGCTTGAGTATTTGTGCCGCAGGACTATCCTCGGCAACGTGAGTAGAAGCTGTCAGGGGGCAACACCCCAGGTCATTGCTCAGTTAGCGGACAATGCGCATTGCGCGGCGGACGCCGGACTGACAGGCCACAGCCTCTTTCCGACTCCCCCGCCAGCGTCATTCTCCGCACCATTTGCCCCCAATGGGACTACTCGGAGATTCAACATGACAACCGCAACAACCCCTGAATACGGTCTGAAAGAACTGCAGCTGGAAAGCACCCTCGGCGGCATGGGCAAGGAAACCGTCCGCGACGTTCCGCTGATCGACCTGACCGACTTTGAGAACCGCCGTAGCGAGATCGCCGACCAACTCTGGAGCGCCGCCACCGAAGTCGGCTTCTTCCAGCTGGTCAATCATGGTCTGGACGTGAAACTAGTCCAAAGCGCCTTCGCGCTGTCCGAAGCCTTTTTCGCCCTGTCCAACGACGAAAAAGCCCGCTTTCCGCTGAAGAAGGGCCTGAACGCCGGTTGGGAGTTCATGTCGCAGGTGCGCCCCTCGACCCGCACGGCAGACCAGAAAGAGTCCTACCAGATCACCCTGCCGCACATGGATGACCTGTGGCCCAACCAGACCGTGGTGCCCGAGTTCCAGCGCATCATGCTGGACTTCGAATACCGCGCCTGGCGTCTGGGCATGGACGTGCTGTCCTGCTTCGCGGAACGCCTGGGTTTTGCCCGCGACTTCTTCACCAAGGCCCACGACCGCAGCCTGCCTGATTACCAGAGCACCCTGCGGCTGCTGCACTACCTGCCGATGCCGGAAGAAGACCTGGACGAAAGCCTGTGGCGCGCCGGTGCGCACACCGATTTCGACTGCCTGACCATGGTGTTCCAGAAGGAAGGCCAGGGCGGCCTGCAGGTCAGCCCGGGCAAGGACGCCGAAGGCGCCGGCGACAACCGCGAGTGGAGCAGCGTGATCCCGCGTGACGACATCATCACCTGCAACATCGGTGACATGCTGATGCGCTGGAGCGACGATCAGCTCAAGTCCACCCTGCACCGCGTGCGCATGCCCAAGCCCGGCGAATACCGCGGTCCGCGCTACAGCATGGCGTTCTTCTGCCAGGCCAATAAGGAAGTGATGATCGAGACTCCGGCTGGCAAATACCCGCCGATCTCGGCGGCCGACTACCTGCTGCAGCGCATTCAGGCGAACTTTGCCGAAGCGAGGAAGTAACCCTCAGCGCAAACAACAAACCCGGCCACCGTGCCGGGTTTGTTGTCCAAGGCCGACTGGACCGACACTGCCGACCACTTAATCCCCACCACAGCCGGAGCTGCAGCCAATATGACCGGCACAGTAGTCATCGCCCGCTGATCACTTGCAGTCGAGCGCGTAGCAAAAACCATCCGTAATATTGATCTGCGCATCGATGGCAAACAGCAGCGGCAGACGGTGCTCCGCTCGCGGCTGCGTTCTTCATCGCTCATGCCGTGCTCAGCGGCAACTCAATCCACCCGCTCAATAACTGGTGGCTGCCAGAGGGCATTCAGAATCTCTGGCCCCGGCCAGTAGAGCCGCAGGATCAAGTTAAATGGCTGCTTGGGCGCCGGTAGCCAATTGCGCGCCTGATTCGCATCGGCCGGTCTGTCATTCTGCACATACAAGGTCAGCGATCCATCCTCGGCAAAGTGCAGGTCGTTCCGATCCCCGATGGCGTAACGATTAGCCTGATTACCCACCAGCATGCGACTGGTGTCATACATAGTCAGCGACCAGAACCCGTTCACTGGCGGTAGCTCATCGGCGCTGAAATGCAGTTGGTAGCTGGAATTACCATCAAGCTGATCACCACGCGAATCAGTGGTGGCCGTCGAGTAAACCGCATCCTCTGCACCATTCGCGCCCAACCCAACCTTGGCAACCAGCGCTCGCTGTACATAACGCTGTGCGTAGTCGCCGAGGTCGTACACGGTGTGCCATTCACCGGGCGGCACCTGCTGTTGCAGTATCTGCAAGGTATTGCTCAGAACGCCCAGCGCCTTGTCATATCCCAGCTGTAAGCCAAGACGCTTGAGCGGATTACCGGTCACACTGCAATCATCTGTCAGCAGCCCGGCAGAGCGCAGCTGTTGCAGCATGGGCTCATCTGCCGCTGGTGCCGGGTTGTCATCAAGCAGTTGACAGAACGCGGTGTAGAACTCATCCATGGACCAGTCTCCGATCTGCTTGTCAGGTGCTTTGTCCATGAGCAGATCCGGCATATCTATAGGAGGGGATGCAGAGACTGAGTCAGCGTCCAGTGGGTGCAACCCGAGACGCTCCTGCAGCGCGTTTACCTGCTTGTAGTCACTGGGGCCGGAACTCTTGATACGTCCGAGCACCCAGGCCATGTTGGTCGGCGACTGTATCTGTTCGTAGCCGTCCGGTACGCTGCCGCTCCAGTCCGGGCCGGTAATCAGGTAGCGGGCCGGCGCCGATCCAAGGTTGCGTGTGCCAGGCGAGGCAATCACATTGGTCCAGGCGTCGAGAATCGGCACCATGTAGTAGAAGCCTTCGGTCGATGGCAGGGTCATCACCATCGGTCCAACCGACAGATCGAGTCGAGCGGACGAATACAGGGTGTCCACGTTAGGCGCGACAACGCTGTTGAAGGTATGGTCAGGGAACACCTTGCGGTGGCTGAACTCGTTGATGCCCGTCATGCCCATGGCAAGTTGATGACGCTTGGTCAGCTCCATCAGTACCAGCGGATAGGCATAGAAATAGCCCTGCGCGCCCACCTTGGAGGTGGCCGACACCTGCCAGCCGGCGGCGGCAAGAGCGCCGACCACTACGGCTGAGGCAACAATCAGCTTGGTTATTTTTTTCATGGTATCTCCAGCAAAGGGTGACGCTCAGGGCCACCCTTGATCAGCTCTTAGCGAGCTAGGCGCTTGATAGCGTTGGGGGTGAAATCCGCCTTCGAGGCAGGCTGGTTGTAGACCGCCGCACCGTCTTCGTTAACCATGAAGTTGGTCGCATAGCGCCGCGAGTACAGGTCGTAGGTGACTTCCATGCCGGAGCTGGGCAGTTCAATGTCAGCAAGCTGGTAGGGATGGGCCTCGTACACACGCCAGATCTGCTGCTGGTTGTCGTAGATGTCTGAGACCAGAATTTGCCAGCTGTCTTCATCGACGTAGAAGCGGCGCTTGGCATAGACGTGGCGTTCCCCTTCACGCAGGGTTGCATCGACTACCCAGACACGGTGTTTCTCGTAACGAGTCCGGGACTGATCAATGTGCCCCTGCTGCAGCAGCTCTTCGTAGCTCACCGATTTGTCATGCAACGCATAGGCGTTGTAGGGGACCAGCATTTCCTGCTTGCCCACCAGTTCCCAGTTGTAACGGTCAAGCGCGCCGTTAAACCCGGCAACGCTGTCAGATGTCAGTGCGCCATAGCTGAAACGAGCACTGCTGTCGTAGGCCACCGTGGGCGCACGGCGCACACGGCGCTGCCCCGGGTTGAACTGCCAGGCGGAGCGTGCCTGCTCCGTCGGATTGATCGGGTCATGCACCAGCGTAACTGTGCCGGCAAAACGCGACGGGTTCAGGGTCTGCACCAAGGTGTAGAACAGCATATTCTCGCCGGCATCCAGATCCGTGACATTCTCCCGGAAGGCCACGTGCTGACGGTGGGTGATCAGCGTGTAATCACCGTGTTCCTGCACCACGGCAGACGAAAACTGCCTTTGGATAGAGCCACCGCGATAGCGCGTCAGGTGGTTCCACATGACTTCTTCTGCCCGCTCGGGCATCGGGAAGGGGATGGCAAAGTCATAGTTGCGCACACCGTAGCCGTCGTCGGTCAGGGTAACGGTGCCGACGTTCTCACGGGTCTGCTCGTAATAACGCTGCGGTACACGGGTGCTCCGGTGCGTCGGATAGACGGGCAACGTGTAGTCGGGGAAAATTTCCAACAGCTTTTGGTGGCCCTCAGACAAGAGCTCGGCGTAGTCAGCTGCGTTGCTGCGATCAACAGTGTACAGCGGCTGCTCGTCAGCAAAGGGATTAGCGTAGTTACCCTGCGCATCGGCCGCGGTGGCATCGGTAGCCATGCCGCCGGTCCAGGCCGGGATACTGCCATCGGCATTACCAGCCATCTCGGCGCCGAGCGGGGTAAGGCTGTCACCCAGGCGGCTGGCATCGGACCCTGCCGCCACGACAGCGCAGGAAATGGCGCTAGTGAGCGCCAGCAATAGGGCTTTGTTGGTATGCGTTGTCATCAGAAACTGACCTTCAGGTTAACGGCGACAAAGTCGCGGTCATCAATGGTGGAAAAGTCGTTGGAGCCAAAAAAGTTGTTGTAGCTGAGCTCCGCCGAATACTTGTTCTTGTACTGCGCTGCGACCGCCAGACCGACCGCCTGCTGCCCCTTTTGGAAGTTCGGGCCATAGCCGTCGACGTCGTGGCGCCAGCTCAGCGACGGGGTGACGACCGTGGCGGGCAGCAGGTTTTCGTAGTCCAGCGAGGCGCGCAGGCGATAGCCCCACGACCAGCTGTCGACCAAGCCATCCCGGCTGCAGTTGCGGCCGTTATAGGCAGCAATCTGGCCTGCGGTAAGCCCGCCGGTGCCTTCACCCGCAGCGGGCGTAGCAACGCAGGCACTGCCATCTGTCGGCGGTGTCCGGTTGAAGCTGCCAGCGCGGCCGAAGCGCTCGGTTGCCTGGTCCAGGCCCGCGACGTAATTCACGCCGCCTTCTGCGACCCAGGTCAGCTTGCTGGAACCCAGCGCACGGGTAACCGTACCGACGCTGCCAAGGGTCATCTGCCACACCGGCATGCGCTTGTAGCCCTGCACCTCTGTCCCGCGGTAGGGGGCGATATTGTCAACCGGCAGAATGGTGGTGGTGCCGGAGCCGGCCAGCAAAGCCACCATGTCGGCGCCGTTGTAGCCCAGCGGCTGATTGGGACGGTAGGTCAGTTCACCGTAGACCGCATTATCCGCAACCACGGTTGCGATACTCGCCCCGAACAGGCGAATGTCTTCGGGGTACTCGGTAAAGTAGGTCCCGGTATTGATGTTGGTCTCGGTAGCGCTGCTGGCCGGTTGCGCCGCGATGGTGCCACTCATGTTCAGGCTGCGGCTGTGATAGTTCATGTAGTACAGCCCGACGTCAGCATAATTGAGCGCCGGCACTGAGAAGTTCAGGGCCAGGCCGTACTGCCCCGAGTCCCGCGCCCAGCGAGTGCCGGCGCGCTGCAGATATCGCTCCTGCGCGATCGAGTCGGCGGTGGTGCCTCGCCCACCGGCGATCATGAAGTCGACCGCGCAGCCTTCAGGCAAGGTGTCACTGAAGCTGAAAAACGTGCCACAGCCGTCGTAGACGGAGGTACGGTGGTTGTACTGATAGAAGGCTTCGAGGCTGATGCTGTCGGTCAGATCGGTGTTGATCGATACCAGCTCCACCGGCATCAGACCTTCTTTAAGCTCGACACCAGGGCGTCTGAACGCCGATACATCCAGTGGACTGATCGCGTTGACACCGTTCTGAATAAAAATCGACTCTCCCCAGGTCAGCACCTGCTTACCCACCCTCAGGTGCAGATCACGATCACCCAGTTCGAAGTCTTTCCACACATAGGCATCCAGAGTTTCAAAGCCCTTTGCCTGGGCCGTCGGCTGCCAGCTGCTGTCGTCAAAGCCACTGAAGTCGCCATTACGGGTGGCAAGCGCATGGTCGTACCAGTACTTGAAGCGGACAAACAGACCCTGGCTACCGTTGTTCAGGTCAAAGTCCGTCAAACCGGAGATCAGCGTGGAGATATTGTCGCCAGACTGGTAGTTCAGCCGGGCATCGTCCGCGTTATAGTTGACGCCGTCGCCTTTGCGGCCCAGCGTAGCTGCATCGGAGCGGGTCAACAGGTGCGGGTCGGCATCGCTGGCTGCCCAGCTGGCGCCCAGAGTCAACGTGGTGTTGGTGCCAAGCGTATACTCGTCACCGATCTGCCAGTCTGCTGCCATTGCGATATTGCCGCCGGCAGCCGCCAGGGCAACGGATGTAGCCAGTGTCGCCACCTTGAACATGGGACGAACAGCTGCGGGAAGCGCGCGAAGATGCTCACTCATCGTGCGTATAGCTCCTAATTGTGTAGTGTTATAGTCGGAGTTGAAACAAGCCCAACGATGCTCAGGAACGTGGAGGGCAAGGAGCACGCATTCTCAGTGCAGGTCCAACGTGATGGGTAATCATCCCCCGACAATAAATTTCCGACAGTTCGTCGAACGCCCCTCTGTCTGCGCAACCGTGGTCGCGGCTTGGCTGAGTGCGCTTGAGGTAGCCGGCAACCAGCGAAACGCCATCACCCGCGCAGCCGGCATTGGCGCCTGGCTGCTGAACCAGCCAGGCGCACGCATACCCGCTTTTATCTCCCGCCAACTGTGGGACGCTATCGAAGCCAGCAGTCAGGACCCGCTGATCGGGTTCCGCCTGGGACAGGCAAATACCGCAGGACAACTGTTCCGGCTACGCTATCTGGTGCAGATGCAGGAGGAAATCGACGATGCGCTGGGACTGCTGGAACAGTACTTTCCCCTGTTGACCGGCTGCCTGCAGCTGCGGATCACACAGACTGTCGAGCACATCAAGCTGACCGTATCTGCCCCCCCGACGCTACGGCCCCATCCGTTGGAAATCGACTTCTGGATGAACTGGCTGGCCGGCATCTTCGATCATCGCCTGACTGCCCATGAGTGGCGCCTTGAGCGGCCTCGTCCGGACGGGTTCAGCCAGCTGCCCGGACACACTGCACGGACGCTGTTCGACGCCCGACACAACCAACTGGTCATGCAGCGCTCAGCCATCGGGGCGTCAGTGCACGGTACCGCAAGCGTCACCCGCGAGCCGTTGACGCAAAGTTTTGTCACCCATGCCCAGGCCATGAGCAAGCCCACAACCCTTGAGCAGGTCGCCAATCACCTGCTGCTCGACAGCCGTCACGGCTATGCCTTCGAGGCAGTAGCAGAGGCGTTGTCGACAACCCCGCGGACCCTGCAGCGACAACTGCAGGACACCGGCTGGAGCTTCAGCGAAATGGTAGACACCATACGCAAACAGCTGGCCGCAGACCTTCTGCAACACGGCAACGCCAGCATCGGTGATGTTGCTGCAGCCCTCAAGTACGAAGAGACATCCAACTTCATTCGCGCCTTCTCGCGCTGGTACCTGTGCACGCCAAGTCAGTTTCGCAAGCAGCTGCAGCAGGCATCCGCGCGCCCGGAGACGCCGGTTGCAGCGCAGGCAGGCGAACAGGGCGACACCTCGACAACTGGAGGCACCCTGCGCTGCATTGTCAGCGCACTGCGCGCAGACTATGACCTAGACCCGGCGCTGATGCTGCAGGAGCTTGGCCTCCCCTGTGACCTCCTGGAAGGCAAGCAGGACCGCATTCCGATGGTCTGGATGCAACGCATCTGGCGCTGGTGCGAACAGAACCTGAATGATCCGGACTTTCCCTTCAGGGCGCTGCAACACCATCGCCCGCCCAGCTTTTTCGGCTTGGATCTGTTGCTGGGCTGCGGCAATGACATCGCCGACTCGGTGATTCTCGGTTGCGAGATGCTCCAGCTGTGGAACAACTCCATGACGCCCGAAATCATCCTGCAGGCCGATGGCCACTGGCTGATGACGCCGAACCGCACCCCCGACAAAGGCGTTCACCCGTACTCACGCGCCTTTCTGCAAGCCAGCTTTATTCGCATGTTCGAGCAGCAGGCTGGGCTGGTTGGATCAACGCTGGTCGCCTATATAAGCAGCGCCGACCCTGACCCCGGTGACCACGCAGTGGTGAACTGGGCCCGGATGGGCATTCCGGTGCGCTATGAGCAGCACTGCAACGGCATCGCCTTCAAGGCTGAATACTGGCACATGCCCATGCCTGGCTCAGCGCCGCACATGCGCGAACCACTCGAAGTGGCCTTGCTGCAATACCTGCTCGAACAGCAGCTACTGGTGCCGCTGGAGCTACTGCGGCGTGTTGTAGCCTCGCACCTGTCCCAGACAACGGAACTGGCCGCGCTGAGCGCGCTGCTGCGTTGCAGCGAGCAGAGCCTGGAAACAGTCCTGCGCTATCATGATGTCAGCTTGGCCGCAGTGCATGACCAGGCTCGGCGCAGTCGGGCCAGGCTCTTGCTGCAGCGCGATATACCCATTGCCGACGTCGCAGAGCAACTGGGCTTCAGCTCCCCCAGCGGGTTCGCCAAGGCCTTCAGACAATGGGAAGGCACCACGCCGATGCAGTTCCGTCAGGGTAGCGGCAAGCCGGCTACCCCTCACTGATACCAACTCAGGGATTTTCCTGCAGCCACTTGCCGAGCAGGTCACGCTCCTCGGGGGTGATGCCGGTCATGTTGCCGAGCGGCATGTACTGGGTGGCAACCGCAGCCTGATAGACCTTGTCACGGTGTTGCTTGAGGTGCTCTAGCGAGTCCAGCACGATGCCGGCCGGCGGCGCCTGGAAGGCCGGGCTGGTGGGCTTGACCGCGTGGCAGGCCTGACAGTGTGTTGCCAGCAACTGGCTGATGTCGGCATCGGCTACCCGGCTGACGGCTGCACCTTCTTCGCTCCCGTGGCTGTCGATCCTGGCCGGTGCGCTCGGCGCCATAGCCCAGATCAGGGCAACGGTGGCCAGCGCACTGACAACCAGAATCGACGGCTTGAACTGGCCCTGATTGCGCAGGTTGAAGAAGTGACGGGCATAGGCCGTGATCGCACCAATCGCCGCCAGCACCGCCCAACCGTAAGCGTTGGCGTAGAACATCGGGTAGTGGTTGCTGATCATAATGAACAGCACCGGCAGGGTCAGGTAGTTGTTGTGGCGCGAGCGCAGCATGGCGCGCTGAGCCAACATCACCACCTCTTCACCCGGCTTCTCGCCACGGGCCACCGCATTCACCAGTGCGCGCTGGGCCGGCACGATGCCGAGGAAGACGTTGGCGACCATGATGGTGCCGATCACCGCACCTACGTGAATGTACGCTCCGCGGCCGGCAAACACCTGATACAGACCGAAGGCAACCGCCACCAGAATCAGATAGAGCACCACGCCGAAGGCCATGCCGTTACGCGACAGCGGGCTGCGAATCAGCGCCTCGTAGATCACCATCACACCAAGCAGGGTGCTGATACCGATAGCCATCGCGCCGGCGGCGCTGAGATCCAGCTTGCTCGGGTCGATCAGGTAACCGGGGTTACCGAGGTAGTAGACCACGAACAACAGCGCCAGACCGCTCATCAGGGTGCTGTAGGCCTCCCACTTGAACCAGTGCAGGTCAGTTGGCATCTGTTCGGGGCCGACTTCATACTTGGCCACCTCGTAGAAACCACCACCGTGAATGGCCCAGAGGTCACCCTTGATGCCTTTTTGCTTTTTCCACGCTGGCGGCTCGCGCAGGTTGTTGTCGAGCCAGACGAAGTAGAACGAGGCGCCAATCCAGGCAACCCCGGCAATCACGTGAAACCAGCGGATGATCAGGCTGAGCCAATCAGACAGATAGACCAGCATGGGCTGCTCCTTGTACGGCGTCGCGGTCGTACCGACATTGGCCGGCGATGTAGGTGCGACGGATGCTGCGATCGTCGCCGAGGATCATCAGGTCGAACAGGATGCCCGACAGATCGCGCTCGGCGCTGTGTTTGAGCTGCTGAATCGGGCTGGCGGCGCGGTCGATGATCAAAAAGTCCGCCATCTTGCCGGGTGCCAGGTTGCCGGTCTCGGCCTCCTGATGCAGCACCTTGGCGTTGCCCAGCGTCGCCATGTAGAACGCCTGGAACGGGTTCAGGCTCTGGCCGCGCAGCTGGCAGACCTTGTAGGCCTCGGCCATGGTAACCAGCATCGACAGGCTGGTGCCGCCGCCGACATCCGACGCCAGACCGACCTCGACATTCGCCGCGCGGGCGCTGGCCAGATCGAACAGGCCGCTGCCGAGGAAGGTGTTGGAGGTCGGGCAGAAGGCGATGCGGGTGCCGGTTTCGGCCAGCCGGGCGCGGTCGGCATCGTCGATATGAATGCCGTGCGCCAGCACGCTGCGCGGGCCGAGCAGACCAAAGTGGTCGTAAACGTCCAGATAGCTGGCACGATCCGGGAACAACTCGGCAATCCAGGCGATCTCGGCCTTGTTCTCGGCCCAGTGGGTCTGCATCAGCAGGCCCTCGGCCTCAGTCATCAGCTTGCCGGCGTAGGTCAGCTGCTCATGGGTCGAGGTCGCGGCAAAGCGCGGGGTCACGGCGTAGCGCTGACGGCCGGTGCCGTGCCAGCGGGCGATCAGCTCGCGGCTTTCTTGGTAGCTGGCCTCGGCGGTGTCGCGCACGCCGTCCGGGGCGTTGCAGTCCATCATCACCCGGCCGGTGGTAATCGCCATGTTGTACTCGTGCGCCGCACTGAACAGCGCTTCACTGGCGACCTTGTGTGAGGTGCTGAACACCAGCGCCGAGGTGGTGCCGTGCGCCAGCAGCAGGTCGAGGAAGACCTTGGACTGCTTGGCCGACCAGTCCGCGTCAGCAAAGCGCGATTCGGTTGGGAAGGTGTAAGTTTCCAGCCATTCCAGCAGCTGGGTGCCGTAACTGGCCATCACCGCCAGCTGCGGCATGTGTACGTGGGTGTCGATCATGCCGGGCAGGATCAGCCCCTCCGGCGAATGCTCAACCGCTGTGCCCGCCGGCAGAGTCGGCAGCAGTTCGGCGGCGTCACCGACCGCCTGAACTCGGCCATCGGCAACCACCAGCAAGCCGTCGGCGAAGTAGCTGTAACTGGCCGGATCGGGCGTGCCGAGCCCCGGCTCGGACAAAAAGTGCAGCAGTGGGCCGCGGAAGGCCGACACGCTGCCGGCATCAGAGTTGGTTGTCATCCTAGCTCCCCCGGTAGGTCGAATAGCCCCACTGATTGAGCAGCAGCGGAACATGGTAATGGGCCTGCACGTCGTCCAGGCGGAAGGCGATGGTGACCTGCGGGTAGAAACAGCGCAGGCCCTGGGCGGCGTAGTAGCCGTCGGTGTCGAAGGTCAGGCGGTAGACACCGGCCGGCGCTTCGCTGCCGAAGCCGTTCAGCACGCGGCCATCGGCATCGGTCTCGGCGCTGGCCAGCGTGACCCAGCTGTCGCCCTGCTGCTGCTCAAGGGTAATGCGCACACCGGCGGCGGGCTTGCCGCTGCCGAGGTCGAGAATATGGGTGGTAATCGGGCTCTTGCTCATAGCAGCTTGTCCAGACGAATGTGGGTGATCTTGGCCTGTTCTTCAGCGGCGATGCGCAGTTCCTGTTCGCGGCTGTTGGGCAGGCGCTGTTCCAGCAGCTCGAGCATCTGTTCGGCGCTCTTGCCGGTGGCGCAGACGATGAAGATAAAGCCGAATTTGTGCAGATAGGCGTCGTTGCCATCCTTCAGGCGCTGCAGCACCGCATCGGGCGCGACGCGCGCGCCGGACTGCTCGCCGCTGGCCAGCGCTTCGGTACTGGCGTACTTGGCTTTCAGGCTCTTGATGTCACCGATCTTCGGGTGTGCCTCAAAAGCCACCAGCCAGTCAGCCTCGTGCAGGTTCGGCCAGAGCGCGCGGGCGGTGCCATGCAGCGCTTCGGCAGTGTGGTAGGGACGGGCCGCGACCATCGGGCGCGCCCAGGCGTCGGCGGCGCAGCAGTCACGAAAGACCGCCAGCGCCTCGTCTTCAGGCAGGTTGTTCAGGTGTTCCAGGGTCATTTTGTCTCCACCGGCTGTTGCGGTGTCTCTGCAGCTTTCATTAAATCGCGCAATTGCGGCCAACTGACGCCGCGGCGCGGGCCACGAGTCTGGCTGGCGGTGCCGAACGACAGCAGTTCGGCGGTAATCGATACGGCCACTTCCATCGGCCGCTTACCGGGCACGTCACTGCGCCCGACCGGGCAACGGATGCTGGCGATCTGTTCGGCGCTGTAACCGCGGTGGGCGAGCCGCTGACGGAAGCGATCGGCCTTGGTCTGCGAGCCGATCAGGCCGATCGAGGCGGCATCGCCGGCATCCAGCAGGGCGCGGCACAGGTCGTAGTCGAGTTGATGGTTGTGGGTCAGGATCAGCACATGGCGGCCACGGCACAACGCCGGGGCATCACCCACCGGGTCGTCGCTGTGCACTGGCGTAATGTTCGCCGCCAGATCGGCGGGAAACACCTCGGCACGCGAATCCACCAGGGTGACCTGCCAGGGCAGCTGGCCGATGATGGTCATCAGCGCCTGGGCCACATGGCCGGCACCAAATACCACCAGCCGGGCGTCACTGCCGGGCTGACCTTCGAGCAGCACCGAGACGCTGCCGCCGCAGCACTGGCCCAGCGAGGCGCCCAACGGAAAGTGCTCCAGCCGGGTGTCATAGCGGCCGACCGCCAGCGCCTCGCGGGCCCGAGCGGTGACCAGATACTCCAGATGGCCGCCGCCGATGGTGTCCCAGATGTGTTCGCCGGTAATCACCATCTTGCTCGACGGTTCACGCGGCACCGAGCCGGTGACACCAACCACGGTCACCAGCACATAGGGCTCGCCGCGCTGCTCGCAGTCGGCGACCGCCTCGAACCAGCGCAGGTTTCTGTTCATGACACGGCCTCCTGCTGCGCGGCCTGCCAGGCCTTCGCGGCGTTGACGGCATTGAGCATGCGCTCGGGCGTGGCCGGGGTATCCAGCGGCGGGCAATAGCAACCGTCGGTCAGGCTGGCAACTGCATCACGCAGCGCGCTCCAGACCGCGATGCCGAGCATCAGCGGCGGCTCACCGACCGCCTTGGAGCGGAATACGGTGGCTTCCTTGTTCGGGCTGTTGGCCAGCAGGTTGACGCGCAGATCCGGCGGCGTATCGGACACGGCCGGGAGCTTGTAGGTCGCCGGCCCAGTGGTCAGCAGCCGGCCGTTATCGCTGTAGACCAGCTCCTCGGTAGTCAGCCAGCCCATGCCCTGCACAAAACCGCCCTCGATCTGGCCGATGTCGATCTCCGGGTTCAGCGACTGACCAGCGTCGTGCAGGATGTCGGTCCGCAGTACGCGGTATTCACCGGTCAGGGTATCGAGCACCACCTCGGAGCACGCAGCACCGTTGGCGTAGTAGAGGAACGGATGGCCCCGACCCTTGGCGTGGTCATAGTAGATGTTCGGGGTGGCGTAGAAACCGGAAGACGACAGCGAAACCCGGTTCATGTAGGCCTTCTGGATGAAGTCGCCCCAGTCCATGCGGGCGTCACCGGCAACCACCTGGTTGTTCTCGAAACGCACCTGCGCCTCGTCGCAGCCGAACAGTTCGGCGCCAAAAGTGATCAGCCGCGCCTTGATCTTCTCGCAGGCGTCCAGCGCAGCCATACCGTTCAGATCGGAGCCGGAGGAGGCCGCCGTCGGCGAGGCGTTGGGCACCTTGTCGGTGCGGGTCGCGGTGACCTTGACCTTGTCGACGTCGATCTGAAAAGCCGCGGCGACTACCTGGGCAATCTTGATATACAGGCCCTGCCCCATCTCGGTGCCACCGTGGTTCACCTGCAGGCTGCCGTCGGTATAGATCAGCACCAGCGCACCGGCCTGATTGAGGTGCTTGGCGGTGAACGAAATACCGAACTTGACCGGGGTCAGCGCCAGACCGCGCTTGAGCACCGGGCTCTGGCGGTTGAAAGCGGTAATCTCGGCACGGCGGGCCTGATAGTCGGCGCTGGTTTCCAGCTGACTGATCAACTCCGGCAGCACGTGATGATCAATCACCTGACCGTAGTGGGTGGTATCGCGGCCGGCGCGGTAGAGGTTGCGCTTGCGCACCTCCAGCGGGTCCAGACGCAGATGGCGGGCAATGTCATCCACCGCCTGTTCGATCACCATCATGCCCTGCGGACCGCCGAAACCACGGAAGGCGGTGTTGGACACCGTGTGGGTCTTGCAGCAATGACCGGTCACCCGCGCCTGATCCAGATAATAGGCGTTGTCGGAGTGGAACATGGCCCGCTCGACAATCGCATTGGACAGGTCCGGCGAGAAGCCGCAACGGCCAGCCACCATGATCTCGGCGCCCTGAATCACGCCCTGCTCGTCAAAGCCGATGTCGTAGGTGTTGAAGAAGTCGTGGCGTTTGCCGGTTTGCACCATATCGTCCGGGCGCGAGAGCCGATACTTGACCGGCCGCCCGGTGGCATTGGCCAGCAGCGCGGCCACACAGGCGACCGGCGCGGCCTGGGTTTCCTTACCACCAAAACCACCGCCCATGCGACGCACCGACGTGGTGACTGCATGCAGCGGAATGCCCAGCACCTCGGCGACCAGTTTCTGTACTTCGGCCGGGTGCTGGCTGGAGGTATGCACAAACATGCCGCCGTCTTCCTGCGGCAACGCTACGCAGGCCTGGCTTTCCAGATAGAAGTGCTCCTGCCCGCCGACATTGATCTCGCCCTTCAGGCGGTACGGCGCAGCCGCCAGTGCCGCATCCGGATCACCGCGCTGCTGGGTGTGGCTGGGGCGGACGAAGAACTGTTTGGCCAGTGCCTCGCGGGTATCAAAGATGGCCGGCAGGTCCTCGTATTCGACCTCGGCCAGCTTCGCTGCCTTGCGCGCGGCGGTGTGACTGGTCGCGGCGACAGCGAAGATCGGCTGGCCAATGTGCTCAACCACTTCGCCCGCCAGCACCGGATCACCGGGGAAGACCGGGCCGATGTCGGTATGACCGGGTACGTCGGCCATGGTGAACACCGCGACCACGCCAGGGTAGGCACGCACGGCCTCCAAATTGAGTTTGGTAATGCGCGCATGCGGCCGGGCGCTGTGGCCGACGGCGGCATGCAGAATACCCTCGGGCTCGGGCAGGTCATCGATATAACGGGCAGTGCCGGTTACGTGCAGCCAGGCGCTCTCGTGCAACGCGCTCTGACCGGCAACACCGAGCGGCTGGCCGGTCGGTCGGGATACATCACGGGGCAGTTTACGCATAGTCGGTCACCATCAGCTGGGCCTTGCCGGCATCGCCGGCGCGGAATTCATACAGGGCGCGCAGCAGCAGGTTGCCAGCGACGGTACTGCGGTAGCTGGCCGAGGCGCGAACGTCGGAAAGGGGGGTGAAGTCCGTGGCCAGTGCCGCCTGCGCAGCGGCCACCGCGCTCTCGTCGAAACGGGCACCGCGTAGCGCCGCCTCGGCGCCCGCTGCACGCTTGGGAATGCCGGCCATGCCACCGAAGGCCAATCGGCAGTCGCTGACGGTATCGCCGTCAAACTGCAGCCAGAAGGCGCCCAGCACCGCAGAAATGTCGTCATCCAGCCGCTTGGAGATCTTGTAGAGGAACAGTTTCTCGTTGGCCTGCGGACGCGGCACCCGCACCGCGCGGATGAACTCGCCGGGCGCCAGCACGGTTTTCTTGTAGTCGACGAAGAAGTCTTGCAGCGCAATCCAGCGCTCACCGTTGGCACTGTCGAGCTGAATGTCGGCGCCGAGGGCAATCAGCGGTGGCGGCATGTCACCGATGGGGGAAGCGTTACCGATATTCCCGCCGAGGGTGCCACGGTTACGGATTTGCAGCGAGCCGAGGCGTTCAAGCATCGGCGCAAAGGCCGGCCAGTCGGCGCTGAGGGTCGCTCCGAACTCGCTGTAGGTGGCAGCCGACCCGATGGTCAGGTTCTTCTCGTCACCTTCAACGGCATGCAGTTCGGTGATCTGCTCGACCGAGACCAGTTGCGGCAGCACCTTCAGCTGCTGGGTGATTTCCAGCGCCAGATCGGTGCTGCCGGCGACCAGGCGAGCATCCGGATTGGCCGCCAGCAGGCTGCGCAGTTCGGTCAGCTCGACCGGCGCATCAAAGCGCTTGCCCTCGTCGTCCTGCAGGCTAGCGGTAGTTGACCGGGTCGTGGCGAACTGCTCGGCCGGGGCCGGCTCGAACAGCGCTGCGCCATCCCAGTGCTGCACCGCATCGACCAAGGTGCGCCGGCCGGCCTCGATAATCGGCCGATAACCAGTGCAGCGGCAGAGGTTGCCGGCCAGTGCTTCCATCATCTGGTGCTCACTGGCGTTGCCCTTGCCGACTACCTGCTGATGCAGGCCGACCATCGACATAATGAAGCCCGGCGTACAGAAACCGCACTGCGAGCCGCTGCATTCGACCATTGCAGCCTGCACCGGATGGGCGTTTTCGTCTTGCAGGGCATCAACGCTGATCAGATGTTTACCGTGCAATGAACCGACCAGGCTGATGCAACTATTGATTGCCGTATAATGCAGCCCGCCGTCGGCCGAGGGGCTGCCGATCAGTACGGTGCAAGCCCCGCAGTCGCCGGATGCGCATCCTTCCTTGGTGCCGCTAAGCCGCTTTTTGGTGCGCAGCCAATCAAGAATGCTCATGTTTGGGTCAGCTCGGTCAAGTTTTTCCGGCTGACCATTCAGGTAGAACTCAATCACGTTCGTCTCCGCTCTATCCGCAGTTTGGCCCGTTTCAGGCGGTGTTCAGGCGTGGCGCCGCACAACGGCGTACACAGGCGCTTGGGGTAGATTTGCAAAAACTTGACCAACTAGTCTGAAAAAAGTGAATTTTACATTTTTTCCAGTTTTGGCAAGCAAATTGCTGTCGTTGCAAATGTTGATTGATTGGTCAGTTATTAAATAGGGCGTTGCCCGGCCGGTCACCTTAAATCGCCGGCAAAGCGCCTATAGAGGAAACTGAATGGCAACCGCAGAACGCCTGAAGCTGGAACACATCGTCAAGGAGTACCCGGGATGCCGGGCGAATGACGGCGTCCAGCTCACAGTCAACGCAGGCGAAATCCATGCCCTGCTCGGCGAGAATGGCGCCGGCAAGAGCACTCTGATGAAGATCATCTACGGCGTCATCCAGCCCGACGCCGGCAGCATCACCTGGAATGGCCACCCGTTGACCCTGCAGGGTCCGGCCCATGCCCGCGAACTGGGTATCGGCATGGTGTTCCAGCATTTTTCCCTGTTCGAGACCCTGACCGTTGCCGAGAACATCGCGCTCAGCCTGCCGGCCGACCAAGCCCGCGACCGGCGCAAGCTGGAAGCCCGCATCAGCGAAGTCTCCGAGCATTACGGCATGGCGCTGGATCCGCGCCGCTACGTCAACACCCTGTCGATTGGCGAGCGCCAGCGGGTCGAGATCGTGCGTTGCCTGATTCAGGAAAGCTCTCTACTGATTCTAGACGAGCCAACCTCGGTGCTGACGCCGCAGGAGGTCGAAACCCTGTTCCGCACCCTGCGCCAGCTGTCGCACGAGGGCTGCAGCATTCTGTTCATCAGCCACAAGCTGCAGGAAGTGCGCGACCTGTGCCACCGGGCCACCGTGCTGCGCCAGGGCCGGGTAACCGGTGAGTGCAACCCGGGCGAGGTGAGCACCGACGACATCGCCCGCATGATGGTCGGCAATGAAACTCCGCTATCGACCCGCGTTGAACCGCGCGCGCCCGGTGAGGTGTTGCTGGACGTCAGCCACCTGAACTACCGCACCAGCGACCCCTTCGGCACCAGCCTGCAGGATCTGTGCATGAGCCTGCGCTCGGGCGAGATTGTCGGCATCGCCGGCGTCGCCGGTAACGGTCAGGACGAACTGCTGCGCGCCCTGTCGGGCGAGGCGCTGGTCAGCAACGCCAGCATCACCCTCAGCGGCGTGGCCATCGGTCAAGCCAAGCCGGGCCTGCGCCGCCGCCTCGGCGTCGCGGTGGTGCCGGAAGAACGCCTCGGCCGCGGCGCGGTGCCGTCCATGTCGCTGGTCGACAACAGCCTGCTGACCGCCTATGGCGAAGGCATGGTGAGCAAGGGCTGGGTCGCGCTGAACAAGGTACGCGACTACGCCAGCCGCATCGTCGAGGCCTTCGGCGTACGCACCGCCAGTATCGACAGCCACGCTACCAGCCTGTCCGGCGGCAACCTGCAGAAATTCATCATCGGCCGTGAAGCCATGCAGCAACCCAAGCTGCTGGTCGCCTCGCACCCGACCTGGGGCGTTGACGTTGGCTCGGCGGTTGCCATCCATGAGGCGCTGGTGCGGCTGCGTGACGAAGGCGCTGCGGTGCTGCTGATCTCGGAGGACCTGGACGAACTGTTCCAGCTCTGTGGCCGCATGGGCGCGATCTGCGCCGGTCGGCTGTCACCGCTGGTCAACACCAGCGACCTGACCATTGAACAACTCGGCCAGTGGATGGCGGGTGATTTCCCCAGCGCCGCACCTTCGGAGGTTTCCCATGCTGTCGCTTGAGCGTCGCGCCGTCGACTCCCGCGCCATGCAATGGGCTTCCCCGTTGCTGGCACTGATCCTCACCATCATCACCGGCATGGGCATCTTCATGGCCCTCGGCAAGGACCCGGTAGAAGGTCTGACCTTCTTCTTCCTGACCCCGCTGAGTGACAAACACGGCTGGGCCGAACTGGGCCTGAAGATGGCACCGCTGCTGCTCTGCGCCGCCGGCCTGACCATCTGCTACCGGGCCAAGCTGTGGAACATCGGTGCCGAAGGGCACTTCCTGATGGGCGCGCTGTGGGCCAGCGTGGCGGCCCTGCAACTGGGCGGCCAAAGTGGCCCCTGGGTGCTGCCGCTGGTGCTGATCGCCGGCATGGTGGCCGGTGCGGTCTGGGCACTGCTGGCGGGACTGTTGAAAACGCAGTTCCACTGCAACGAGATCCTCACCACCATCATGCTCAACTACATCGCCCTGAACCTGCTGCTGTACGCGGTTCACGGCCCGCTGAAGGACCCGTACGGTTTCGGCTTCCCGCAGTCGGAGATGTTCTCTGCCTCCGCGCTGCTGCCCAGGCTGATCCCGGACACCCGCCTGCACATCGGTCTGCTGTTCGGTCTGCTGGCAGCGGTCGCAGTCGGCGTGCTGTTCGCCCGCACCTTTATCGGCTTCCAGCTCAAGGTGCTCGGGCAGGACGAACGCGCCGCCGCCTTCGCCGGCTTCCCGGCCAAGCGCCTGACCCTGCTGGCATTTATGGCATCCGGTGCACTGGCTGGTCTGGCCGGCGCGTCGGAAGTCACCGGCCCGCTCGGCCAGCTGGTGCCGCAGGTATCGCCCGGCTACGGCTACACCGCGATCATCGTGGTATTCCTTGGGCGCATGCAGGCAGTCGGCATCGTGCTGGCAGCCGCGCTGCTGGCACTGACCTTTATGGGTGGCGAAATGCTGCAGATTGCCATGGCCCTGCCCAAGGCCATCACCGGGCTGTTCCAGGGGCTGCTGCTGTTCTACCTGCTGACCTGTGACGCCTTCATCCATTACCGCATTCGCATTCGTCGGGCCCCCAAGGCCGTAGCAGGGGAGGCCTGATATGGACAGCGTACTGATTACCAACGTACTCGCCGCGACCGTGGTCGCTGGCACCCCGCTGCTGCTGGTCGCCCTCGGTGAGCTGGTCTGCGAGCGCTCTGGCGTTCTCAACCTCGGTCAGGAAGGCATGATGCTGATGGGCGCGGTGATCGGCTTTATCGCCGCCACCTCGACCGGCAGCCTGAGTATGGGCGTGCTTGCCGCGATACTCGGTGGCGTGCTGATGTCCATGCTGTTTGCGCTGATGGCTATCACCCTGGCGGCTAACCAATATGCCGCCGGTCTGGCGCTGACCATCTTCGGCATTGGCCTGAGCTCGTTTGTCGGCAGCGGCTTTGTCGGCCAGTCGATCGACGGTTTCGACAAACTCGCCATTCCGCTGCTGTCAGACATCCCGGTCATCGGCCAGGTGCTGTTCAACCAGGACCTGCTGGTCTACGCCTCGCTGCTGATCTTCGTACTGGTGTTCTGCTTCCTCAAGTACAGCCGCGCCGGGCTGATTCTGCGCGCCGTCGGCGAGTCACCGGAAGCCGCCAACGCCAACGGTCTACGGGTGCTGCCGGTACGCTACATGGCGGTCGCCTTTGGTGGTGCCATGGCCGGCCTGGCCGGTGCCTACCTGTCGCTGGCTTACACCCCGATGTGGACCGAGAACATGACTGCCGGACGCGGCTGGATCGCGCTGGCCCTGGTGGTATTCGCCACCTGGAAACCCGAGCGTGTGCTGCTCGGCGCCTACCTGTTCGGCGCCGCCAGCATCTTGCACCTGGTGCTGCAGGGGCTCGGCTGGAACAGCTCGACCGAGCTGCTGGCCATGCTGCCCTATGTCGTCACCATTATCGTTCTGGTGCTGTTGTCGTGGAATCCCGCGCGGACCCGCCTCAACACACCCCTATCAATCGGCCAACCCTATAGGCCGAGCAAATAACTTGAGCACCCACTATGCCAATCAAAACTAAATCACTGATTCCAGGAAGCATTGAATATGAGCACACTGCAAAAAACGCTGATCGCCGCTTGCATCGCAGGCGCCTTTGTACCGGCAGCACACGCTGAGAAGTATTTCTCCGACTCCAGCATTACTGTTCTGTACAGCGATGACTACGCACGCGTTAACTTCGACGGCGCTGGCAAGAAGACGTCCCAGACGTTCTTCACCTTCGAGAATGCCAGCGGCCACGATTGGGGCAGCACCTTCTTCTTCGTAGACCGTAACCAGGGTCACGGAAAAGATACCGACTCTGACGATCTGTACGGTGAATTCGCGCCTAACCTGAGCCTGAGCTGGCTGACTGGCAGCCAACTGGGTGGTGGTCTGATCAAGGACTACACCCTGTCCGCTCAGTACGAATTTGGCGGCGGCACCAACGTCAACAACTACATGGTTGGTCCGGGTATCGACTGGAACATGCCGGGCTTCATGTACTTCGGCACCCGTTTCTACTACGTGGACAACAGCGAGACCTCTAACGATTATCAAACCACCGTCGTCTGGGGCAAAGCGATGGAATTTGGCAGCACCCGTATCCTGTTCGACGGTTACATCGACTGGTCCACAGCGGAAGACGATCACAAGTCCGACTTCCACTTCAACCCGCAGCTGAAGCTGGACCTGGGTAACTACCGTGGCAAGCCGGGCGTACTCTACGCAGGTATCGAATACTCGTACTGGAACAACAAGTACGGTCTGAACGACGATGTAATGGAAACCGAAAACGCGGTCAGTGCGCTGGTGAAATTCCACTTCTGATCACGGCAATGGGGGTTCGGCCGTCATGGTCGAACCCCCGCACTGGTGTAAAGGCGATGGAACAGATGACAACCAAAAATACATCCAAGACCTACCGACCCGGTCGCATCCGCGAGCGTAACCACGAAATCATTTTGGCCGCCGCCGAACAGGAATTTGCCCTGCACGGCTTTCGCGGTGCCACCATTCAGAACATTGCCGAACGGGCCGAACTGCCCAAATCGAACGTGCTGTACTACTTCAGCAACAAGAAGAAGATCTACGCAGCCATGTTCGACGATATTCTTGCGCGCTGGAACGCGGTGTTCTCCAGCGTGACCGTCGACGACGACCCCGCCGAGGCGCTGGCCAGCTTTATCCGCGCCAAGGTCGATATGGCCCGCCTGTATCCGCTGGCCTCCCGTCTGTTTGCCATGGAAATCATCCAGGGCGCCCCTTTCCTGATGACCCACCTGCGCACCAACATGCGCGAATGGGTGCGCGGCCGCGCCGGGGTCATGCAGCAATGGATTGATCAGGGCCGCATGGCTCCGGTCGACCCGGTGCAGCTGATTTTCCTGATCTGGTCTTCAACCCAGCACTACGCCGACTTCCAGGTGCAGGTGCTGATGGTCGAAAACAAGGCCGAATACGAAAAGCAGGACTTCGACCGCGTGGCCGACTTCCTTACCGACATCATTCTTCGCGGCTGCGGCCTCGAGGTACCCAAGAAATGAGCCATTCGCACTACCCGCGTGATCTGATCGGCTACGGTGCCGAGCCGCCCAAGGCCAACTGGCCGGCGCAGGCACGCATCGCCGTGCAGTTCGTGCTGAACTACGAAGAGGGCGGCGAGAACTGTGTGCTGCACGGCGACAGTCACTCGGAAGTCTTCCTCAGCGACATCATCGGCGCGCAGGCCTTTGCCGACCGCCACATGAGCATGGAGTCACTCTACGAATACGGCTCGCGCGCCGGTGCCTGGCGCATCCTCCGCGAGTTCCGCCAGCGCGGCCTGCCGCTGACCGTGTTTGGCGTCAGCATGGCCCTGCAGCGCCACCCCGACATGGTTCGCGCCTTTATCGAAGACGGCCACGAGATCGCCTGCCACGGCCTGCGCTGGATTCACTATCAGGACATGAGCGAAGCCCGCGAGCGCGAGCACATGCAGCAGGCCATCGAGCTGCACACCGCGCTCACCGGCCAGCCACCGCTCGGCTGGTACACCGGCCGCGACAGCCCGAATACCCGCCGGCTGGTGGTCGAGGCCGGTGGCTTCGAGTACGACAGCGACTACTACGGCGACGACCTGCCGTTCTGGACCACGGTGGACGCCGGCACCGGCCCGCAGCCGCACCTGGTGGTGCCCTACGCGCTAGACACCAACGACATGCGCTTTGCCATCGCCGGCGGCTTCAACAGCGGCGAGCAGTTTTTCCAGTACCTCAAGGATGCCTTCGACGTGCTCTACGCCGAAGGCGCGGAAACGCCCAAGATGCTGTCGATCGGCCTGCACTGCCGCCTGGTCGGCCGCCCCGGCCGCTTCCGCGCGCTGCAACGCTTCCTTGATCATATCCAGAGCCACGACCAGGTCTGGATCACCCGCCGCATCGACATCGCGCGGCACTGGAAACAGACGCACCCTTACCAGCCTGCCAAGGATTAACCATGAGCACCGCCATCATCGCCCCGGCCGTCGACGGCCCGGCGTTTACCAAAACCGGCCTGAACCTGGCCGACGCCAGCCTCGGAGCCGAATTCCTCTGGGCGACCGACCAGTTCTTTGCTCCCGGCGTCCGCATGCTCAATCCGGAACCGGCGGCGTTTTACCCCGGCCTGTACGACGACAACGGCAAGTGGATGGACGGCTGGGAAACCCGCCGCCGCCGCACCACCGGCCACGACACCGCGATCATCAAACTGGCGCTGGCCGGCACCCTGCAGGGCGTCGACTTCGACACCAGCTTCTTCACCGGCAACTTCGCCCCGGCCGTCTCGCTGGAAGCCTGCTACAGCCCGGACGCCGAGCCGACCAACGACAGCGCCTGGACCGAGCTGCTGTCTGCCGTGGAACTGGGCGGCGACGCCCACCACTTCCACGAACTGCACTCCGATCAGGTCTGGACCCACCTGCGTCTGCACCTGTACCCGGACGGCGGCGTCGCCCGCCTGCGCGTCTACGGCACCCCGCACTGCGACTGGTCGAACCTCGACAGCAGCCAGACCATCAACCTGATCGCGCTGGAAAACGGCGGCAATCAGGTGGCCTGGAGCGACGCCCACTACGGCGAGCCGCGCAAGCTGCTGCGCCCCGGTCGTGGCACCGACATGGGCGATGGCTGGGAAACCCGCCGCCGCCGCGAACCCGGCAACGACTGGTGCATCCTCACCCTCGGCCACAAGGGTGTGATCGAGCGGGTCGAAGTCGATACCGCGCACTTCAAGGGCAACTTCCCGGCACGCTGCTCGATCCAGGCCGCCTGCGTAGAGCAGGGCACCACCAAGAGCCTGATCACCCAGAGCATGTTCTGGCACACCCTGATGGACGAGCAGCCGCTGACCGCCGACGCCATCCACCAGTTCAGCGAACTGAACGATCTCGGCCCGATCACGCACATTCGCTTCAATATCATCCCTGATGGCGGCGTCAGTCGCCTGCGCCTGTTCGGCAAGCCGGTCGCATGAGCAGCCCACGGGTACTGACCGTCGAGCCGCTGACCCGCGAAGCCTTCGCCCCCTTCGGCGATGTGATCTCCACGGTCGGCGCCGACAGCTTTCCGATCAACAACGGCCGGACCCAGCGCTTCCACGCGCTCGGTATGGTGCAGTTGCTGGGCGAGGGTGCCGAAGGCATTCTCTCGATCTTCCGCGGCCAGCCGCTTGAGCCGCTTGAAATCAGTCTGATGGAACGCCATCCGCTGGGCAGTCAGGCCTTTGTGCCGCTCAACGGCACGGCGTTTTATGCTGTGGTCGCCGCCCCCGGCGACTTTGATGAATCCGCCGTGCGCGCGTTCTACGTGCCAGGCGACCAGGGCATCAGTTACCATGCCGGAACCTGGCATGCACCCCTGCTGCCAGTCACTGCGGACGCCGATTATCTGATCGTCGACCGCCGTGGTGCAGGTAACAATTGCGATGAAGTAACCCTTAACCAACCCCTTGTGCTCCGCTCGGACAGCCTCTGAGGAAACCATCAGCCACGCTGATGCATTCCGTGCCCGCCGTGCCGTCACAGTGTCCGGAACCGCTAACCCGGTTCAGATTGCTATGAGGTACATATGAACCATTTTGCGCTGCGCGATGCAGCCATCTTTACCGTTGACCCAGACAACCGCGTCATCCCACGCGGCACCCTGATCGTCGATAACGGACGCATCAGCGCCGTCGGCCCCAGCGACGAGGTGATCATCCCGCCCGGCATGCCGGTGATCGACGCCAGCGGCCACGCGCTGCTGCCGGGGCTGATCGACGCCCACTCACACTCCAGCCTGATGCGCGGCGTGACCGAGAACATGCAGTTGATGGAATGGCTGCCCTACTACCAGCTGGAACACCGCGCCCTGACCGAGGAGTACGCCTTCCACTCGGCACGTCTGTGCTATCTGGAAGCGCTGAAAAGCGGCACCACCTGCGTGATGGACATGTACCGCTTCATGCACCGCTGCGCCGATGCCGCTGGCGAGATCGGTCTGCGGGTCAATCTGGCGCCTTACGTGGCCGACGAACCCGGCAAGGACTTCTTCGCCACCCGCGCCGAAAACCGCGCGCTGATCCACAGCCACCACGGCAGCCAGAACGGCCGCATACAGGTCTGGATGGGGCTGGAACACCTGTTCTACTGCACCGCCGACGCCTACCGCGAAGCGCTGGAATGCCAGGCCGAATACGGCGTTGGCATCCACACCCACGCCTGCGAGCAGAAGGAAGAGGACGACGCGGTCAAGGCACACTTCGGCCGTCGCTCAATTGCTCAGCTCGATCACTACGGCATCCTTGGTGAACGCACCCTGATCGCCCACTGCGTGTGGCTCAACGACGACGAGATCAAGCGCATCGCCGACACCGGCACCGCCATCAGCCACTGCCCGATCAGCAACGCCAAGCTCGCCAGCGGCGTCGCCCGGGTGCCGGAAATGCTCGCCGCCGGCATCACCGTCGGCCTCGGCACCGACGGCCCGGTGTGCAACAACAGCCTCAGCCTGTTTGAGGAAATGAAGTTCGCCTCGCTGATCCAGAAGGCCACCCGGCTGGACGCCACCGTGCTGCCGGCCGACCAGATCCTGCGCATGGCGACCATCAACGGTGCCCGCGCCCTGGGCCTCGGCGACCGTATCGGCTCGCTGGAAGTCGGCAAGCAGGCCGACCTGCTGCTGCTCGATCTGGCGCAACCCAACCTGACACCGACTGAGATCAATGCAGCCGGCGGCAATTTGCTGTGGAATCTGGTCTTTGCCGCCGACGCCCGCAACGTCGCCGCGGTCTGGGTTGATGGGCGGCAACTGATCGCCAACGGCCGCGCCACCCAGGTGAGCGAACAAACGGTTATCACTGAAGCCCAGCAGCATGGCCTCGCACTTTTCCAGCAGTGTCGCGATATCACGCACCTGCGTACGTCAATGGTTTAAGCGACTGCACACACGCAGTCAGGAGTCATCACATGCAATCACTGCCCCTTATCTCCGTCGCTGGCCTGAACAGCGAAGACCCAGCCGTCCGTGCCGAAACCGCCCGCCAGCTGGGCGTTGCCTGCCGTGAAATCGGCTTCTTCTACGCCATCGACCACGGCATCCCGGAAGAGGTCATGGCTGGCGCGTTCGCCAACTCCAAGCGGGTGTTCGAGCTGCCGCTGGAAACCAAGCAGGAAATGTCGATCAAGAAGTCGCCACACAACCGCGGCTACGTCGCCATGGCCGACGAAAAACTCAACCCGGAAGCTGGCGCCGACATGAAGGAAGCCTTCAACATCGGCACCGACTTCCCGGCCGATCACCCGGATGTACTGGCCGGCAAACCCTTCCGCGGGGTCAACTTCTGGCCACCGCTCGATGGCTGGCGTGAAGCCATGCTCGGCTACTTTGACGGCTGTCTGAACCTCGGCCGCCTGATCCACAAGGGTTTTGCCATCGACCTGGGCCTGCCGGAGACCTTCTTCGACGCACACCTGAGCAGCCCCATCGCCACCCTGCGTATGCTCCGCTACCCCGCCAGCGCCGGTCAGATCGACCGCGAAGACGGCGGCGCCGGTGCTCACACCGACTACGGCAACATTACCTTGCTGGCCACCGACAAGGTTGCCGGCCTGCAGGTACTGACCCGTCAGGGCCAATGGATCGACGCTCCGCACGTACCGGGCGCCTTCGTCTGCAACATCGGCGACTGCCTGATGCGCTGGAGCAACGACACCTACATCTCCACCCCACACCGCGTCCGCCCGCCAGAGCAGGAACGCTACTCCATCGCCTTCTTCCTGGAAGTGAACCCCGACTCCATCGTCGACCCGCGCGACGTGATTCCAGGTGAAGCGCCGAAGTACGAGCCGATTAGCTGTGCGGACTACCTGACGGCGCGGTTGAATGCGACCTATGAGCATCGGGTGGAACCATCGTAGATACCGTCTTCCCGATCAGCGTGCAAGTGCTCTGATCGGGTCGAACGGCTGACCTGATTTCAGTACGCCGTAGATGATGTGCAGCAGCTTACGCATGGCCGCGCAGACGGCCAACCGACCAGTTTTACCGCGTTCAGCCAGCCTCACTTTCATCGCTTTGATGACCGGGTTGTAGGCCATCGCCGACAGCGCTGGCATGTATAGCGCTGCGCGCAATCGGCCTGACCCGGTGCGCGAGATGGTCGACTTGCCTCGGTATATCCCAGATTCCTGCAAACGTGGATTCAGACCACAGAACGCTGCCAGCTGTCTTGCGCTGTCGAATCGCAGAGGGCTGCCCAGCTCTGCCAGCAGCGTGGCGGTGGTGCCATCACTGACACCATCAATGCTCTTCATTAGCCGCTTTTGCTCTCGTAGGTCCGGGTCATTGTCGATGTGGTCGTTGATAGCGGTGTTGATTAAGGCTATCTGGCCGTCCAGGTGCTCCAGATGAATGCGGATGGAGGCTTGGGCTGATTCTGCGCTGACGTCCAGACGGTTGCGCTCCATCTGCGCCAACTCCTTCAGGTCGGCAAGCCGACGCACCAGGCCGCGTAGCTGACGGATGCTCTCTGGCTCGGGCTCCCAAGGACGCAGTTCTTCCAGATGGCGCTGTGCGTAGCGGGCGATCAATTTGGCGTCGGTCTTGTCTGTTTTAACCCGGCGCAGCTCGCTTTGCGCATATTTGGCGATGCGTGCAGGGTTGATGACACAGACCTGATAGCCCTGCTGATGCAGATGCGTCGCCAGCGCTTCGTGGTACACGCTCGTTGCCTCCATCAGCACCCAGCAATGTGGCTCAGCATGCTTCTCTAACCATTGGTCAAATTGCTTGAAGCCTTCGGGGGAGTTCGCCAGTTTGGCTTTGGTGCGGTATTTATCGCGCTCCAGCGGCTTGGCGATGTCGAAGGTGTGCTTGGCAATGTCGATTCCGATAACGCAGGTCATGGGGCCTCCGGCTCTGTTGACAGGCGATCGTCACCACACTCTGTTCTACCTTGCGAATACGTGCTCAGGCGCTCAGCGCCGGCACCAGATACCGTTCGAACTGTCTGAGTGTGTTGGCAGGTGACGGCCCATCTACGAACCAAGCTCTTGAGGCTTCAGGGGCACACCGGCCTGTCACCTGCCGCCCGATGATCAGTCGGGGACCATGGTCACAGGAACCACAGTCAACATACAAGGGGCACAGCATGCTGTGCCCGTGGTCCCGGCAACGCCGCGCCACGACCTTACGTTGATCGTTCCCGCGCAGGCATCGTCATCCCCGCGCAGGCGGGGATCCAATCGGCTCAATACACACCGCGCATGACCGCGCATGGCTGGATTCCCGCCTGCGCGGGAATGACGGTTTGGTTTTGATCGTTCCCACGCTCCGCGTCCATTCCAGACTGCTTCACCCCCCGTAGCGGCACGGCATGCCGTGCCCGTGCGACCACCATTCCCGCACCGCTGCTCAACCTCTGCGCCGGTATCTAACCCGCCTTTCACCTTCTCCGGCGAGCCAAAGGGCGCCGCTTGCCCGGCCCCCCTTGGCGATCCCCCCGGGCACCCGGCTACGCGGCCCTTCGGGTTCGCTGCGTTGCCCGGTCTGACGGGGATCGGCAGAACTCGGCTCTGCGAGCCTCAAACAGGCTGCCGCTCCTTTTCCCGCCAGCCCTGCGCTACTCGCCCGCGTAAACGGGGATTGGGTCCGTGCATACGCCACGTTCGTATTTATTGATCGTCCCCATACTCCGCGTGGGGAATGCCCCGATAGGGCGCTCTGCGCCGGCTCCAGACTGCTTCACCCCCCGTAGGGGCACGGCATGCCGTGCCCGCGCCGCCTACAGCACCGCACCGCTGCTAACCATTCATGCCGCCTGGCAACCCGCCTTTCGCCTTCTCCGGCGAGCCAAGGGGGGCCGCTTGCCCGGCCCCCCTTGGCGATCCCCCCGGGCACCCGGCTACGCGGCCCTGCGGGTTCGCTGCGTTGCTCGATTTATCGGGGAGTCGCAGAACTCGTCGCTGTGCTCCTCAAACATGCTGCGACTCTTTTTCCCGATAAATCTGCGCTACTCGCCCGCGTAAACGGGGATAGGGTCCGTGCATGCGCCACGTTCGTATTTGCGCGGCAGCGCCGCGCTACTTGAGCAAGCCTCTAGCCGTATTCATGGTTGGCAAACGCGCCGTGCAGTAGCACTATCAAATCACCGCTATTGTAGCGGCCCGTCCGGAGGCATGGATGCTGTGCAAGATTGGTAAATTTTCTCGGCTAACCTCAAGCATCTTTCCCTGGCACTAAACCCAGCTTGAGAAAGATCCAAGCCTAACAAAGACTTGCCTACATCAGAGATCACGGAACGATGAAAATATCTAACATTACCATCCGCAACTTTAGATCGATTGAGCATGCGGAATTTGATCTAAAAAACTTCAACATTTTCGTCGGTCAAAACAATGCCGGAAAAACGAACTTATTCGAAGCAGTAGAGTGGTTCTTTAATGGCACACCAAAAGCCACATCTATAAAAGACCTGCACCCCAAAGGGGATAGATCAAAGGAAATCTCCGTGACGATAGAGTTTTCCGATGCATTGCATGGCGCAGAAAACATGCGCAACGAAGTGAACAGAACAAAGATGCTAGGTGTGTTAAACGGCTGCGACAAATTAACTGTAGAAAGGTCAAGCGAAGACCCCAGCAAAAGAAAGCTGACCATAAACGGTTCAGAGCTAGCTAAAAATCCAGCTGGATTTGACAAAGCATTCAATGACTTTCTTCCGAAGTTCGAATACATACACACCAAGCAATACTTTGACGAGGTGGCAAAATACTCAGCTAAAACTCCAGTCGGAATAATGCTATCTTCGGTACTTGAAGAAATATTAAAAGACAACCCTCAATATAGGGCATTTAGAGAAAAGTTCGATGAACTATTTGACGACGAAGGCTCCGCAGTAAAACTGGAGTTTGATCGCTTAGGCGACAATGTCAAAACACACCTAGAAAAACAATTTGCCGAGTGCACAAAAGTTAGCTTCCAAGTATCTAGCCCTGAATTTTCCGACCTACTTAAGAACTTTCAAACTAAAATCGATGATGGCGTAGAGACTTACGCGTCCGAGAAAGGTGATGGCATGCAAAGAGCTCTAATGCTTGCCATTATTCAAGCCTATGCGGACTATAGAAAGGACCGAGACGACGCGGGGAAATCTTTTTTGTTTTTTATCGATGAGGCCGAGCTTCACTTGCACCCCACAGCTCAAAGAAAGCTAAAGGACGTGCTTTTAGCCTTGAGCGCAGACTTGGATCAAGTGTTTATAAATACTCACTCTTCCGTGTTTGTAGCAGACGATCACCCAGAACAGAAAATATATAAAGCTGAAAAAGATGACAGCGTCACCAAATTTAGAGCTGTAGACACGTTAGACAAGCCCTATGTTGTGTTCGAGCTACTAGGTGGAAGCCCCTCCGACCTGTTGCTCCCCCACAATTTCTTGATAGTAGAAGGACCAAGTGAGGTTGAATTTTTAACTCGCGTGATAAAACGTCATTATCCAGAAAAACCGGCAATTCAAATAATATCTGCCGAAGGCGACACACATCAAGCCAAGCGCTCAATCAACTCAATAAAGAAGTCTTTCAAACCTCTTGAAACCTCAATTTTCGAAGAGAAAATTGTTGTGTTATGCGACGCACCAACTCCGAAAGCACAAGCTGGCTTCGATGAGTTCATTAAAGAATTTAAAGCTTTCAACAATCGAGGTCAGATCAAAGTTCTACCCCACGGATCTTTGGAAGAATGCTACCCAAACAACCAGGACTGGAACAGAACAGAGCAACAAGTCTCAGCCATGACTGGCAAACAAAAAATACAACTATCAAAACGTGTTGGAGATTCAGTAACAAAAGAACAGTTTGAGACCGAAATGAGACCTGTATTTGAAACTCTGAGTCTCGCTTGGAATCTTGCATTCTGACCCTAAATCTATCGACCGGCACTCAACGCTCACTTTAGGGCGAACTTTAGTAGCTCTGAGCGAGCGCTTTGACGGAGCACTCAACGAGCGAGGAACACTGATCTTTTCGTTCAAATAGCGTCATATCTTTACCCTGAAACACGACAGGAGAACTGTGCAAGGCCACCGAGTCCCCGAAAGGCCGCGTAGCCGGGGTAACCTAGGGGGTGCAGGGGGAAATGGCCATGCATTTCCCCCTGCTCGCCGTGAAGGCGAAAGAGTGACGTGAAGAATCAGCGCAGCCGCTCGTGAAAGCACGAATACAGGACGCAGAGCGTCCAAACCGGCATTCCCACGCAGAGCGTGGGAACAATCAGCAAAGGCGAGCAAGACCATTTAACCAAGGCTGCCTAAGAAATGAGCGTTCAAAAAGGCTATCCGAGGCACTAATGAACAATTGCGATCATCCCAAACGTTGCTTTAGAGAGCCAATCCCAGAAATATTTGATGCTGCTCGCTATCTAGACGCAGCAGTTTCTGCTCATTTAAACGGCCATAGCAGCTTGGCTATCGAGCTATTCACTCTCGCAAACGACCCAAAGATTCGGGCCTGGACTGACTCTATTTGGGGTAAGAAGAGCCCTTTCGTGCGGATCAAGAAACAGCCTGATAAAGCCCATAGCGAGAAAGTGACGGCAAGAATGCCCACCGCCATCCAGAAAGCTGAATTGCACAGCAGGGATGGGTTTCATTGCAGATTTTGTGGGATTCCAGTCATCCGTGCAGAGATAAGAAAGGTCCTTCATATCGCCTATCCAACCGCAATTACTTGGGGCCGCTCGAATGCATCTCAACATGCGGCCTTTCAATGCATGTGGGCACAGTATGATCATGTGGTTCCACACTCCCATGGTGGAACAAACGATCTTGATAACCTTGTTGTGACCTGCGCCGCGTGCAATTTTGGGAAGATGGAGTACACCCTTGAGGAACTCAGCTTAATAGACCCTAGGACTATCCCTCCGATTCAATCAAACTGGGACGGCCTAGAACGAGTCGCAGGGTTTATTGGAAAGCCCTGAAAATGCGGCATCGCTACACGGCCCCGTTGCTTGCCATGCGCGCTAGACCCAGAGGGCCCAAACCAACAACAGACCACTTGATCACATGGAACAACAGCTGCTTTTACTAATCAGTTTCGCGCTTTTGGTAACGCCAGTCCTGCTTAAGCGCTGGCGCTGGTTCTGGATATTTTGCTGTGCGCTTGGCATACCAATGATCTTGGTGTGGGCGCAGCATTTCTACGCCATATCCAGACCAGAGCACACTGGATCGCCAGGCACTGCGCTTGGGCTGGCCTTTTTGATGGTGCCCACGGTGGCGCTCGCGCTGGGCATGTTCCTGCGCTATCTCCGCTGGATTGTCGAGGTGCTGATCAGCGAGCACAGAGAACGGCGAAGCAGCGACCAGTAGGCATCACGCGGCCACAGGAACGATGGCGACCAGCCTGCTAAGCAGTCCGAGCATGTTTTTTCAGGCTTACCTAAAACAACGCACGCTACCATGCGACAGCTTTTGACGAGAAACACCCAGCGCTATTTGTGCCTCCTGGTTCTTTTGATTCTGGCTCTCCCAGAAGCTCACGCATGTGGGGGGCTGAGTGCTGAACACAAGCTGTTCTTCACCAGCCTGCCCGATCCGCTGCCTGATGCTGACGTTGTGGCCAAGGTAATCTTGCTCGACGTGTCTATTGAGGATTACCGCATAGGCTTGGCAACAGCCAGGGTTACCGAAGTTCTTCAGGAAGCGGAGGGTGGTATTGAGATGGGCGACGTTCTCTCTCTGAAGTACCCGATCACAAGTTGTGGACCTGGCATAAAGCTGGCGAGGTCGGTGTCATCATGGCGATTGCAGGCACCGACAGCGATGGCAGTGTTGTGTGGTTTCCGTATTTCTATCGTGAAAGTGACGATAGAACCTTTGCTCCAGAGACGGAGTTTGACTGGTGATCTGCATTCTAAAAGCTGAGCGCAGAGCGCCCTGACCGGCATTCCCGATAAACGTCATTCCCGCGAAGGCAGGAATCCAGCGATGCGTCCAGCTCGCATGGATCCTCGCCTGCGCGAGGATGACGAGTGGGGATGGAGGCCTAACGACGCGCAGGGCATCAGCCATCTGGTTAGAACAGTTGCGCGTCTCCATTGCCGTCATTCCTACGAAGGCGGGATTCCAGCGAAGCGGCCGGCCTGCATGGATCCTCGCCTGCGCGGGGATAACGAGTGTGGGTGTCGTTAAGCGTAAGGGAGCGGCCGCGCAGCACCTATTTCCCCAACACCAGCTCCCTTGCCAACGCATTGTGCTCTTCAATAATCAGGGGCAGTTCCCGTGTCAGCAGTACGCCGTCTTCAATCACCTGTCGGCCGTTGATGATGCTGTGGGCGACGCGTTGCGGGGTGCAGAAGACGAGGGCGGCGATGGGGTCGATAAGGGCGCCGGCTAGGGCGATGTCGTCGGTGCGGAAGGCGATGATGTCAGCGCAGTAGCCGGGCTGGATGCGGCCCAGCATGTCGGCACGGCCGAGCACGTCGGCGCCGCCGCGGGTGGCGATGTAGAGGGCTTCGCGGGCGCTCATGGCGGTCGGGTTTTCATCGCGCACGCGGGCCGAGAGCATGGCCTGGCGGGCTTCGTCGAGCAGGTTGTTGGTGTCGTTGGAGGCGCTGCCGTCCACGCCCAAGCCGACCTTGACGCCTGCGTCGCGCATCTTGCGGATCGGCGCGATGCCCGAGGCCAGGCGCATGTTGGAGCAGGGGCAGTGGGCGACGCCGGTGCCGGTGCGGGCGAACAGGGCGATGCCCGGGTCGTCCAGATGCACGCAGTGGGCGTGCCAGACGTCGTGACCGACCCAGCCGACCGATTCGGTGTATTCGGTCGGGGTCATGCCGTAGCGCTCCTTGCTGAAGGCAAGGTCCTTGGCGTTCTCGGCGGTGTGAGTGTGCAGGCCAACACCGTATGAACGCGCCAGCGCCGCACCTTCGCGCATCAGGTCGGTGGTCACGGTGAAGGGTGAGCAGGGGCCGAGGGCGACCTTGATCATGGCATCGGGCCCGGCGTCGTGCAGCTCTTCGACCACCCGCTGCATTTCCTTGAGGATGGCCTCTTCATCCTGCTCGACCAGCGCATCCGGCGGCAGCCCGCCCTTGCTCTGGCCCAGACTCATGGCGCCGCGCACGGCGTGAAAACGCATGCCCATTTCCTGCGCGGCCTGCACGCTGTCGTCCAGCCGGGTGCCGTTGACGTAGAGGTAGGCGTGGTCGGCGGCGGTGGTGCAGCCCGACAGCATCAGTTCGGCCATCGCGGTGCGGGTGGCGGCGCGCTGCATGACCGGGGTGATGTTCTGCCAGACCGGGAACAGCGCGGTCAGCCAGTCGAACAGCTCGGCGTCCTGGGCAGCGGGCAGGGCGCGGGTCAGCGACTGGAACATGTGATGGTGAGTGTTGATCAGGCCGGGGATCAGCACGTGGCCGGTCATGTCGATGACCTTGTCCGCGGTTGCTGGCAGCTCGCTGGCGGGGCCGACCGCTTCAACGCGATTGCCACGAATAAAGACCGAACCGTTGGCAATTTCACGTTGCTCGTCATCCATGGTGGCGATGAACAGCGCGTTCTTGAGCAGCAGGGTGGGTGACATAAGGTTCCTCGATATTCGTTATGTTGACCAGAAGGACAAACTTTCTCCTGCCGCGCGACATGCAATTGTGGGGCCGCCGTAAACCGCGCAAATCGGGTGCCGTTGGCCCCATTTCAGCACAGCATCAGTGCATTCACCGCCCAATCTGTACTCCAGGCGGGCAACAAAGCCCATGCCAGAGCGCTTGGCACAGCCCTTGCTTTTTCAATTACTGCGTAACTGGTCAGGTTATGAGTCGTGTCGTCCTGGACTCGGGTTCGAGGGCTAAACCGGCAGGTCGCATTTATCCACCGCTGCTGGGTGTGCCGCTTTTAAGCGCCTGCCCGCTGGCGGCGGTGCATGTACCCGCAACAGGAGACACTGATGACAACGGACTCAATACCGGTAATCAACTTTTCACCCTTTATCGACGGCGACGCCGCGGCCCGCGCCGAGGTAGCGCGGCAGATGCGTCAGGCCAGCAGCGATTGGGGCTTTTTCTATCTGTCTGGCTGCGGCATGCCAGCCGCGCAGCTGGCCGAGGCTTTCGCCGCCTCCAAGGCCTTCTTCGCCCTGCCCGACGACGACAAGCAGGCCATCGCCTGGCAGAACGCCGAGAGCAATCGAGGTTACGTTGGCGTACGCCGCGAGCGGCTGGACGCGAGCAAGCCCGGTGATCTGAAAGAGGCGTTCAACCTCGCACCCGAGCAGCCGGGTGGCCCGCTCAACCTGTGGCCTGCGGCGCAACCTGCTTTCCGGCCTGAGATGGAAGCCTTTATGGCCGAGTGCATCGCTACCGCCGACCGGGTGCTGGAAGCCTTTGCCGTGGCGCTGCAGCAGCCGGACGACTTTTTCGTCACCGCCCACAACCGCCATCACCACACCCTGCGGCTGCTGCATTACCCGCCGCTGCCAGAGGGCTTCAGCCCGCAAGGCGGCGAGAACCGCGCGGGCGAGCATACCGATTACGGCAGCATCACCCTGCTGTTTCAGGATGACGCGGGCGGTCTGGAAGTACGCACCCGCGCCGGTGAATGGCTGGCCGCGACGCCGATCCCCGGCACCGTGGTGGTCAACACCGGTGACCTGATGCACCGCTGGACCAACCACGTGTTCTGCTCAACCCCGCACCGGGTGAACGTGCCGCCCCAGGCGCAGCACCGCGATCGCTATTCCATCGCCTTCTTCTGTCATCCGAACAAGGATGCCGAGGTCGCCTGCATCGACACTTGCGCCAGCGCCGACAACCCCGCGCGCTACGCCCCGATTTCTGCTGGCGACCACCTGCTGGAACGCCTCAACGCGACTTACTGAGCTCACCATCAAGGAGTTTTACCCATGCAATTCAAGTCTCTGAAACTGACCGGTCTGGCCTTGGCGCTGGGCTTCAGCGCCGCCACTACCACCGCCGCCGACCTGATCCCGGTGACCGTCACCACCACCTGGTATGCACAGGCCGAACACGGTGGGCTGTATGCCGCCAAGGCCGCCGGTATCTACGAGAAGCACGGCCTGGATGTGACCATCGACATGGGCGGTCCGCAGGTCAACAACGTGCAACTGCTGATGGGCGGCAAGACCGATTTCAGCATGGGCTATGCGCTGCAATCGCTGAATGCGGTGAAAGAAGATATCCCGCTGGTGACCGTGGCGGCGTGGTTCCAGAAGGACCCGCAGTCGCTGGTGGTGCATGAGGGCGTCGGTAACGACAGTCTGGAAGATCTGGCCGGCAAGGGTATCCGTATTCCAACCGCCGGGCGCGTGGCCTACTGGCCGTGGATGAAAGCGCAGTACGGATTCTCCGATGAGCAGCTGCGCCCGTATGACTACAGCTTTGGCCCGTTCATCGCCGATCAGCAAGCGATCCAGCAAGGCTACGTGACCAACGACGGATATTTTCTGGCCAAGGAGAGCGTAGCGGCCAAGAGTCTGCTGCTGGCCGACTACGGCTGGGATGCCTATGCCTGTACGCTGGATACCACCGCCGAGATGCTGGAGAAGAACCCGGACGTGGTCAAGGCCATGGTTGAAGCCACCGCCGAAGGCTGGGCAGCCTACTTCGCCGACCCGGCACCGGCCAACGCGCTGATCAAAGAGGCCAACCCGGAAATGGCCGATGAGCTGCTGGCCTACAGCACCGCCAAGATGCAGGAAGAAGGCATTCTGCTGTCGGGCGATGCGGCCGACGGCCAATACGGCATCATGACCACCGCGCGCTGGAAAGGCTTCTTCGAGGATATGGTCGCAGCCGGCACCCTGCCAGCCGACCTGGACTGGCAGAAAGCGTTCGACATGACCTTCGTCAAGGCCATGTACGGCGCGGAGTAAATCAAGCAGGGAGCCGCTTGCGGCTCCCTGCTTCCCTCAACTGGCAAACGCCAGCAGCGCCTCGGCCACCGCCGCCGTCTGCACTACCTGCGGTACGTGCCCGCAGGCCAGGCTGACCACCTGCGCACCCGGCACTAGCGCCTGCATCTTGCGCTGCGCGGCCAGCACCACTGAGCGGTCATCGGTGGCTTCCACATACAGCCGCGGCAGGCGGCCAAAACGCTCGGCAGTCCATTCGGCGACCAGCGCGCGGGTGCCTTCGGGCTGGCTGCAGAAACGCTGCGCCGCCGCCATCGCCTGCTCGTGCGGCAGATCCTGCAGGAAGATTTCGCACACGGCCTCCGGCGGCACCTCCGAGGATTGGCGATCCTCCGCCCAGTGTAGATGCGGCCAGATGCCGGCGGCCTCCGGGCGGGTCTGCATCAGCTCGGTGGTCAGTTCAGCAAAGCCGAGCCCGGAGGGCAGCATCATGCCGGCCAGGTAGGCCACGCCAACCACACGCTCGGCGAGCATTTCTGCGGCCTGGGTGGCGATCACGCCGCCGCCGGAATGGCCGACCAGCAGCAACGGGCCTTCGATATCGGCGCAGGCGGCGGCGATATGCGCCATGCAACCGGCCATGCTGATATCTTCGGCTGCGGCCGGATGCTGCGGGTTGCCCGGCATGTCGAGCGCCAGTACCCGGTGGCCGGCGGCTTGCAGTTCCGGTGTCAGCGCATCCCACACCCAGCTGCCGGCCCAGGCGCCGTGGATCAGCACGAAGGTAGGTTTGTTGATTTGCTCAGGCATAGGTCCTCCGGTACATCTCCTGCAGATGCGCCTCGACCGTGGTCACCGGATAACGCGGCGCATCGCCCGGCTGCAGGCAGACCGGCAGGCAGCGCACTTCGTGATCGGGGTTGCCGCTATAGAAGAACGGCACCGAGTAGCGCTCGGCACCGGAGGTGTTGACCACCCGATGCAACGTCGAGCGGTAGCGATCATTGGTCCAGCGGGCAATCATGTCGCCGAGGTTGACCACGAAGGTGCCAGGAATCGGGTTGGCGTCGATCCAGCGCTCGCCCTTGGTGTCCCAGACCTGCAGGCCGGGTTTGTCGTCGAGCAGCAGTACGGTGATGCCGCCAAAGTCAGTGTGTGCGCCGCAGCCCTTCTCGCCGGGCTCGGGGTTGCCGGGCTGAGGCGGGTAGTGCAGCAGGCGCAGGGTGCACAGCGGCTGCTCGCAGAAGTCGGCGAAGAAGTCTTCCGGCAAGTTCAACGACAACGCCAGCGCGGCCATGATCTTGGCGCTGAGCTCAGTCATTGCGGCGTAATACTGCTCCATCGCCGGGCGGAAATCGGTAACACCCTGTGGCCATTGGTTAGGCCCCATATTGAAGCGGGTCAGCGCGCGCGGATCATCGGCGGGCACCTCCTCACCGATATAGAAGCCTTCCTTCAAATCCGGCGGCGCTCCGGCCTCCAGCGTCTGGCCGCGCAGCGGCTCGTATCCGCGGTTTGCCTTGGACTGCGCCTTGTCGACCGCCAGCTTGTCGGTCATCGGCAGGCCAAAGAACTGTTTCGACGCAGCGAAGACCTGCTCGATCAACGCAGGTTCGATACCGTGACCGCTAACGTAGAAAAACCCGCTCTGCTCGCAGGCATCGCGCAGCGTCGCAGCCATCGCTGCCTTGCCCTGTGCCGAACTGCCGCGCATCGGGCTGATGTCGATCACCGGCAGGTTGGCTGCCTGCGCCCCGTACTGTTCTGTCATGTCATGCTCCGGAAGATGAAATACAAGGTTGTCCATCTGGTCAGGTATTCATATTGCATGCCAGCCCATGTAGCGATTTGTTCAAACTCACTCAGGAGCATCCATTCATGACCCCATCGCGCATCACCATCGTTGTTGATTCCCGCTACGGCACCACGCTGACACTGGCCAAGGCCATCGCTGCAGGCGCTGCCCATGAGCAGGCCGAGGTCCGTTTGCGCCGGGTGGCATTGTCCGAACCGGAGTTCAGCGTCGATACCGAACGCGCCGATTTTATTGCCGCCCAGGCCGAATACCGCGATCTGCCGCAGGCCAGCATGGCCGATCTGGAGTGGGCGACCGGCATCATCTGGGGCTCGCCGACCCGCTACGGGCTGATGAGTACGCCGCTGCGTGCCTTTATCGACGAGGTCGCACCGCTGTGGCGCCAGGGCGCGCTGATCGGCAAGGTGGGCGCTGCCTTCACCTCCACCGGAGGCATGCACTCCGGCAATGAGATGACGCTGATCTCGCTACTGCTGCCGTTCCTGCAGCACGGCATGATCCTCGCTGGCGTGCCGCACAGCGTGCCGGAGCTGGTGCACACCCGCAGCGGCGGCTCGCCCTACGGCGCCTCGGCGGTCACCGGTTTCAACGGCACGCTGGGCGTGGATGAGGGTGAGCAGGCGATTGCCCGCGCACTCGGTGCACGGGTTGCGCGTCTGGCCGGGCAGATCACCCCGGAACCGGCGTCGGTCGATCTGGCGGCGGGCCAGTCGCACTGAGCCGATAGCAACGACCCAATGCGGTGCGAAAACCGCGCCGCAACGGGTAGCTCGCCACAAAGCTGTGCAAAAGGTCAGCATTTTCTGGACAGCTTGGGGTTGCCAACAACAGGCTCACTCCCCTATAAGACTCTCAAGTTCACTTGAGGTGTTGTCATGACCAAGGCGGCAGTGACCCAGCGCATTCTGAGCATCGGCGAGGTGAGCCGTCGCAGCGGCTTGCCAGCATCCACCCTGCATTTCTACGAGTCCATTGGACTGATCACCAGCACCCGCTCCGCCGGCAACCAGCGCCGGTATTCGTCCCGCGTGCTGCGCTATCTCGCGATCCTCAAGGTGGCGCAGCGCGTCGGCGTTCCGCTGGAGGACGTACGCGCCACCCTGGGCCCGTTCGACCCCACGGTAAAACCCTCATCCCGTCAATGGAAGGAAGCAGGCCAACGCTGGCGAGCCCATCTGGATGAGCGCATTTCTCAGTTGCAACGGCTGCGCGACGAACTGTCCGGCTGCATCGGCTGCGGCTGCCTTTCGCTGGAAGATTGCCCGCTGCGCAACCCGAATGACGTGATGGGCGAAAAGGGCCCGGGCGCGCATATTCTCGAACGTCCCTGACGTTTCCTCCTACCCTCCACCGCGAAGACTCTCGCAGTGTATTCGGCGCTTGACCTTAAGTTAGCTTGAGGATTTATAACTGCCGCCGCTTCCTGAAAACAGCCTTGCAGCAAGGAAGCTGCCTTTGCCGAATACACCCGTTTCTGCCTTGGCAGGCGGGGTGGCGTTTGCCCCCCGCCAATGCGCTTCCAACAGCACCTTGAACCACCGACGCCGACCAAAGAAGCCGGCAAGTTCAGGGTGCGGCTTGCGAGCCAACTGGCCGCGCAGGGGAATTCGACAACCGTCTGCTTTGGAGTAATTACCGCATGACTGATTCACTGCCATCCGGGCGTGGCACAGGCTGGAAGGCCATTGCTACCGTTCTTGTTGTTATCGTTCTGATCGTCGCCGGACTCTGGTTCTGGCGTGCCGCCCGCAACGACGGCGGGGGCTGGCACGGGGGCGGCCCGATTGACGTGATCGCGCGCCACGTCATCCGGCAGGACGCGCCCGTCAGTCTGCGCGCCCTGGGCGAGTTGCGTGCGGCCCGTCAGGTGGTGTTGTCCGTCGAGGCTTCGGGCCGCGTCGCACAGATCGCCTTCGAGCCGGGCCAGCAGGTTGAGCGCGGCAGTCTGCTGGCCAGTCTGGATGATTCAGTCGAGCAGGCCGAGCTGATCGCCGCCTGCTCGCGCCTGACCTTCGCCAAGGAGCAGCTTGAACGCGCTCGGACACTGTCTGCCAGCGGCGCCATGTCCCGCGAGCTGCAGCAGCAGCGACAGGCCGAGTACGACGACAGCCGCAGCCGGGTTGAACTGCTGCAGGCGCAGATCAGCCAGAAGCACATTCGCGCGCCGTTCGCCGGTCGACTGGGCATTCGCCACATCGACCTGGGGCAGTACCTGAATCCGGGTGATCGCGCAGTCAGCCTGACTGACCTCAGTGAACTGCAGATCAACTTTGACGTGCCCCAGCAGGAGCTGGCGCGCGTGCGCCTGGGCCAGACCGTGCGCATCGACACGGGCCTGTCTGGCGTCGAACCAGCAACGGCGACCATCACTGCCATCGAGCCGCAGGTCGCTGAAGATACCCGCAACGCTAGCGTCCAAGCGACACTGCAAAGCCCTGGCGCGCAATGGCTGCCAGGTATGTACGCGAGTGTGGAGGTAATGCTTCCTGCTGAACCCGAGGCGCTGCTGGTACCCGCAACCGCACTGATTACCAGTGCGTCGGGCAACCTCGCGGTGGTGGTACGCGAGATGAACGCCGAAGGCATGGGCAGCGCCGAGCAGGTTCCGGTCACGGTCAGCCGCTACATCGGCGAACAGGCCGTAATCGCCACCGGGCTGAACACCGGTGATCTGGTCGTGACCGAAGGTCAACTGCGCATCCAACCCGGCAGCACTGTGCATGTCGTGAGCCCGCAAGCGTCCGCGCCCGGGGGTGAGCAATGAAGTTCACCGATCTGTTCATTCACCGGCCAATCCTGTCGATTGCGCTCAGCGTGATGATTCTGCTCACCGGCCTGGCGGCGCTGTTTTCACTGCCGATCCGCCAATATCCGCAGATGGAAAGCGCGACCATTGTGATCACCACCCAATACCCCGGTGCGTCACAACAGACCATGCAGGGTTTTGTCACCACGCCGATCGCGCAGGCCATCGCCGGCGCCAACGGTATCGAATACCTGACCTCAACGTCCACGCTCGGCCGCAGCGAGATCAAGGCCAAGCTGGTGCTGAACGCGAATGCCGACCGCGCCATGACTGAAATTCTGGCCAAGGTGCAGCAGGCCCGCTATCAGCTGCCGCCAGAGGTCTATGACCCGGAGATTCAGAAGCTCACCGACGGCGTGTCCGCGGTGCAGTACCTGACCTTCCGCAGCGATCAACACAGCATCGCACAGATCACCGACTTCATGGCGCGGGTCGCCCAGCCGCTGATCACCTCGGTGCCGGGGGTGGCGTCTGCGGACATCAGCGGAGGCCAGACCTACGCCATGCGACTGTGGATTGACCCGATCAAGCTGGCTGCACGTGATCTGACCGCCAGCGATCTGGTCAACGCGCTGCGCAGCAACAACGTGCAGGCCGCGCCCGGTGCATTGCGCGGCGACAACATTCTGGTGCCAATCACCGTCGCGACTGATCTGCGCACGCTGGATGACTTTCGCAGCATGGTGATCAAGCAGGGAGCAGGTGGCGTGGTACACCTGAGCGATGTCGCCACCGTCGAGCTGGGAGGTCAGAACTACGACAGCAGCTTCCTTGGCAACGGCGAATCAGCCGTATCGCTGGCCATCTCGCCAACACCCGACGGCAATCCGCTGGAGATCGTTGCCGGGGTCAACGCGCTGCTGCCTGAGCTGCAGGCAGCAGCGCCGCCCGGCATCAAGGTCGCCAACGTGTTCGACACTGCCCGCTTCGTCAACGCCTCGATCGACGAGGTGCTCAAGACGCTGCTGGAAGCCGTCATCATCGTAGTGGCGGTAATCTTCCTGTTCCTGGGCTCGTTCCGCACGGTACTGATTCCGATCGTCACCATCCCGCTGTCGCTGGTGGGCGCTGCAGCACTGATGCTGGCATTTGGCTTCTCGCTCAACCTGCTGACACTGCTGGCCATGGTGCTGGCTATCGGTCTGGTGGTGGACGACGCCATCGTCGTGGTGGAGAACATCCACCGGCATATCGAAGAAGGCAGCAGTCCGGTGCAGGCCGCACTGCTGGGTGCGCGAGAGATCGTCTGGCCGGTTATCGGCATGACCATCACACTGGCTGCGGTGTACGCACCGATTGGCTTGATGGGTGGCCTGACTGGCGCGCTGTTCAAGGAGTTTGCCTTCACCCTGGCTTGCTCGGTCATCGTCTCCGGGGTGGTCGCGCTGACGCTGTCACCGATGATGAGCAGCTATCTGCTGTCCTCCAAGGTCTCCGAAGGTAAGCTGGCCCAACGCATCGAGCACCGCATGCAACGGCTGTCAGCCGCCTACGGCCGCGTGCTCGGCCATGCTCTGCACGCCCGCAGCGCGGTGGTGCTGGTATGTGTTGCCGTGCTGGCGGGTATCGTCGTGCTGTTCCTCGGGGTCAAGCGTGAACTGGCGCCCAGTGAAGATCAGGGCTACGTGTTTGTCGCCACGCGGGCACCGCAGTATGCCAGCGTCGACTACACCGAACGGGCGGCGCGCGCGGTAGAGCAGCAGTTCCGCGCGTTGCCGGATTATGAGGCCAGCTTTTTCGTCAACGGCACCAATGGCCAGAACAACGGCTTTGGTGGCGTGGTACTCACGCCCTGGGATCAACGTCAGATGACAGCTGCGCAGGTCGAAGGCGCACTCAACGCGGTCAGCTCGCGGATCACCTCGGCCTCGGTAACGGCTTTCCAGGCTGCTCCGCTGCCAGCCGGCAGCGACGGGCTGCCGGTGCAAATGGTATTGCGCGCACCGAGCGATTTCAGCGCACTGTATCAGGCGATGGAACAGATCAAGGGCGCCGCCTGGGGCAGCGGTCTGTTTGCCTACGTCGAAAGCGATCTGGCATTTGACAGCCCGCAGGCCCGGCTGACGATCAACCACGAAAAGGCCGGTGAAATGGGCATCAGCATGCAGGACATTGCCGATACTCTGGCCACGCTGGTGGGCGAAAACTACGTCAACCGCTTCAATTGGTTTGACCGTTCCTACGACGTCATCACCCAGGTGCCTCGCGCCCAGCGGCAAGCACCCGATGACCTGACCGGCTACTACGCGCGAGCCAGCTCCGGCGAGTTGGTGCCGCTGGCCACTGTGGTCGACGTGCACACCCAACCCGAAGCCAACCGATTGCCGCAGTTCAACCAGATGAACTCGGCCACTCTGTCTGCCGTGCTGATGCCCGGTGTGACCATGGGGGCAGCGGTCGACTTCCTGAAGAACCAGCCGCTGCCACCCGGCACCAGCATTGACTGGCTCTCCGACAGCCGCCAGTTCGTCAAGGAGGGCAACCGGCTGGTGGTGTCGTTCGGCTTCGCGCTGGTCGTCATCTTCCTGGTGCTGGCGGCTCAGTACGAAAGCTTCCGTGACCCGCTGGTGATCTTGATGACCGTACCGCTGGCCATCTGTGGCGCGCTGCTGCCGCTCTGGCTTGGCTTTGCAACCATGAACATCTACACGCAGATCGGACTGGTGACGCTGATTGGACTGATCTCCAAGCACGGCATTCTGATGGTGTCGTTCGCCAACGACATCCAGAAGCACGAGGGCCTGAGTCCGCTGGACGCCATGCACAAGGCAGCGATCATCCGCATGCGCCCGGTGCTGATGACCACCGCCGCCATGGTGGCAGGCCTGATCCCGCTGCTGTTTGCCGCTGGCGCCGGGGCCTCCAGCCGCTTCGCCATCGGTATCGTGGTGGTGGCCGGCATGCTGGTCGGTACGCTGTTCACCCTGTTCGTCCTGCCCACCCTATACACCTTGCTGGCCCGTGATCACCGCGCAGCCAGTGCCTCGACCCGTGCCCGCGAGCTGGCCGAAACGGAGCTTCAACATGCCTAGACTGCTTCCCTTACTGACCCTCGGGCTAGCCATCAGCGGCTGCTCGCTGGCACCGGAATACCAGCGCCCGACAGCACCGATTCCAGACCAATGGCAACTTGGCGGGGCTAACCGGGCAGTTACCGAACAACAAACTGACTGGCAACAGTTTGTCGTTGACCCTGGCCAGCGTGCACTGGTCAAACAGGCTCTGAGCAATAACCGCAGCCTGCGTCAGACCCTGCTGGACATGGAAACGGCCCGAGCCCAGTACGGCATTCAGCACGCCGACCGAATGCCGAACATCGGGCTTGATGCCAGCGGCCAACGCCAGCGGATGCCCGCAGACGTCAGCACCAGCAGCGGTGCCGAAACGCAGAGTCAATACCAGGTCGGGCTGGGGCTGGCCGCCTTTGAACTGGATCTGTTTGGTCGCGTGCGCAATCTGTCGGAAGCCGCACTACAGAGCTACCTGGCATCCGAGCAGGCGACGCAAAGCGCGCGTATCAGCCTGATCGCCGACGTCGTAGCGGCCAGCCTGCAGCGGGCCGGCTCCCGGCGCCAGCTGGCTATTGCCGAAGAGACATTGGTTGCCCGCAATGCCAGCCTGGAGCTGATCGGCCTGCTACGCACGACCGGCGCCGCCGATGAGCTCGATTACCAGCAGGCGCTTGCCGAGCAACAGGCGGTGGTCGCGCAGATCGAGCAACTGGGCCGTGCCGTGGCCCAGGCCGAGAATGCCCTGCGCCTTCTCACCGGCGCCCAGCGGTTGGGCTCGCTCCCGCCATTGACCGCCGAGCCATTACAGCTTGGATCTCTGGCGCCCGGTGCGCCCTCCAGCTTGCTCGAAGCCAGGCCAGACATCCGGGCAGCAGAGCACCAACTGTTGGCGCGCCAGGCCAATATCGGCGCGGCGCGGGCAGCGTTCTTCCCACGCGTCAGCCTGACCGGCGCGCTTGGCAACACCAGCAGCGATCTGAGCAATCTGTTCAATAGCGGCCAGAACAGTTGGGCATTTAGCCCGCAACTGACCCTGCCGCTGTTCGACGGCGGGCGCAATCGTGCGGCTCTGGATCTGGCGGTCGCCCGCCGCGATGCTGCCGTTGCCGCCTACGAAGAGCGCATCCAAGTTGCGTTTCGCGAGGTTTCCGACGCGCTGGCCGCAACCGATACGCTAGCCCGCGAGAGCGAGGCCCTCAAGCGCCGGTCTACTGCCAGCCAACGGGCACTCGAGTTGGCTCAGACCCGTTACATGTCGGGCGCAACCGACTACTTCCGGGTGCTGGATACCCAGCAAAGCGAACTACAGGCAAGGCTCGCGCATGTGCAGGTGCAAACCCGACAGCAACTCGCGCTGACGGACCTGTTCCGTGCGCTGGGCGGGAGTTGGCAGTCGACCAGACAGCCCCGCTCGGCGCCCGTTCAGCAGGTCATCTCCCAGCGCTGAGCACATTGGCGGAGTCCCGTTGCGGATTCCGCCACTCCCACCTTGCCTCCCCGGGCGTTCATTTACGGTGCAGTGCCATCAGCAGGTGCACCCAAATTGCTGACTTTTCGATCAGGAAATGCCTCTAGCCCACCATATACAGCCATGGCATGGCTGTTGCTTTCTGATTTGCGCGTTACATAAAAAAACTGATTACCTGGTCAGCTTTCAAAAAACCACAAGCTCAGCCCACTGAGCACTCGAACCTGAAGTCTGGGTTCGTCAACGCCCGCCCAACATTCAAAGCAGTCTAATGAACAGGGGTACTTGATGAACAAGGCAACACGTGCAGCACATTCTTCATTTCGTCAGCGCGCAGGCCAAAAAGCCATAGCAGCACTGCTGGGTTCCGCTCTTCTGGCCATGCCGCTCGCTGCATCAGCGCTGGAAAAGGTCAGCTATCGAACCAACTGGTTTCCGGAAGCTGAGCACGGTGGCTGGTATCAGGCAGCCGTGGACGGCACCTACGAAAAATACGGTCTTGAGGTAGAACAGGAGCCGGGCGGCCCGCAGGTCAACAACCTACAGCTGCTGCTGGCCGGCAAAGCCGATTTTGTCATGCTGCACTCCAGCGGGCAGATTCTCGAAGCCATTTCTCAAGGGCTGCCAATCGTCGCAGTCGCCGCCTTTTACCAGAAAGACCCGCAGGCCATCATGACCCACAAGGGCGTTGGCCACGACAGTCTGGAGGACCTCAAGGGCCAGCCGATTCTGTTGTCGCAGGATGCGCATCAGTCATTCTGGCCATGGCTGAAGTCGCAATATGGCTACACCGATGAGCAGATACGCCCCTATACCTTCCAGATGGGGCCGTTCATCGCCAATACCGGCGTGATCCAGCAGTGCTACATCAGCGCAGAGCCGTTCGTAGTCAAGCAGGCGGGTATCGACCCCAACCTGTTCTTGCTGTCCGACTATGGCTGGAACTCCTACTCGACCCTGATCGTCACCACCACCGATACCGTCGAGAACCGCCCCGAGCTGGTGGAATCCTTTGTCAATGCCTCGGTTGAGGGCTGGTACCGTTACCTGACTGATCCTGCGGCAACCAACATCGAGATCAACCGGCTGGATGCCAACCAGACGCCCGAGCAACTGGCCTACTCGTTCGACGCGATCACCTCGCGCGCCATGCTGGTTTCCGGTGATGCGCTGGAGTTGGGCATTGGTGCCATGACCGACGCTCGCTGGAAAGACATCAGCGAACAGCTCAAGTCCCTCGATCTGCTCGACGCAGACACCGACTACACCAAGGCTTTTACCACTCGCTTCATCGGCACTGATGCGATCAAGGCGATGATGGCCGAGTATCCCGAGGCCGCTCGCGGCGCTGCCAACTAAGCACGCCCACGCCGACGCCTTCGCGCGTCGGCTTTTTTACTTCTACAGAGGCATCCGTAATGACACTTGAGGCCAATGCGCCCGCAACCCGGCGCATCCTGACCGCCGCCATCGTTCTGCCGATGACCCCCGACAACCCGGTGCTGCAGCACGGCGCCGTATTGGTGGAGGCCGACCGCATCGCCGCCGTCGGCCCGCTCGACGAGATTCGCACCCTGGCCCCCGAGGCCGAACTGATCGATTACGGTCAGGCCGTGCTGCTGCCCGGCCTGATCAATACCCACAGCCACTCGGGCTTTTTGCGTGGTACAGCTGAAGACCTGCCGGTGTGGGATTGGCTGCGGCTGTTCATCGACCCGATGCACCGCGTACTGACCGCCGAGGACGCCGAGATCGCCTCCTGGCTGTGCTATGCCGAAAGCCTGCTGTCCGGTACTACCACTTCGGTCGACATGTGGCGCTACATGGCCGGCTCCGCCCGCGCCGCCGAAGCCCTTGGCAACCGTGTAGTGATGGTGCCCTACGTTGGCGAGGCCGAAGGCTACGACTACTTCGATACGCTCGATGACAACGAGGCGCTGATCCAGCAATGGCATGGCAAGGCCGATGGCCGCATCAACGTCTGGGTCGGGCTGGAACACATGTACTACGCCACACCGGAGGCGTGCCGCCGCGCGGTCGCCATGTGCGAGCGCTACAACACCGGTCTGCATACCCACTCCAACGAAGCGGAAGCGGAAATCGGCGAAGCCATGAAGCGCTTTGGCTGCAGCCCGATTCGCGCGCTGGAACAACTCGGCCTGCTCGAACCCGAGCGCGTGCTGCTGGCCCACTGCGTCTGGCTGGATGGCGACGAAATCGCGCTGCTGGCCGAGAAGAACATCGGCGTCGCGCACAACCCGTCGAGCAACATGAAACTGGCGAGCGGCTCGGCCCCCATCGAGCAGTTGATTGCCGCTGGCGTGGCGGTCGGTATCGGCACCGATGGCGAGAAGGAAAACAACAATCTGGACATGCTGGAGGAGATCAAGATCGCCTCGCTGCTGGCCAAACTGCGCTGCATGGATGCCGCCGCCTACGGCGCTTGGAACGTGCTGCGCAGCGCCACCATCGAAGGCGCCCGCGCCATCGGCATGGACGACCAGATCGGCTCACTGGAGCCCGGCAAGCAGGCCGACATCATCGCCGTACGCGCCGACACCCCGCGCATGACGCCGTTCCTCACCGACGGCCCGTTCATGAACGTGCACCACAATCTGGTGCATGGGGCGCTGGGTGGCGACGTCTGCATGACCATGGTCGCCGGGCGCATCGTCATGCAGGACCAGCAACTACTCAACGGCGACCTACCGCGCTACATGAGCGACGCCGAACGCGCCTGCCGCGCCCTGCTGGAACGCCGCGCCGAATGGCTGGCCGAGCATGAGGATGGGGCGTTGTCGCCGTTGTGATGTACCGGCATGCGTTCCCACGCGGAGCGTGGGAACGATCAAACGAGGGGCCGTGCAATTTTGGCCTCGGGCACAGCATGCTGTGCCCGGGTGGCGAATGTTGCTCGACAAATCATGCGCACAAAAAAGGCGACCCGAAGGCCGCCTTTTTCAGTTCCCGCTCGCTCACACGCTGAGCAAGACAAAATCATCCTTGGTTACCAGACATTCCGGGCACATCCAGTCGTCCGGGATATCCTCGAAGCGGGTGCCGGGGGCGATGCCGGAGTCCGGATCACCGACGGTTTCGTCGTAGATCCAGCCGCACACCTGACAGATCCACTGCGGCTTGTCACTGCTCGGCAGCGCGGCGATGCTGTCGCGGGCGATGGCCTTTTCACGCAACCTGCGCTCGAAGGCCAGACGGCCTTTCTGCTCCAGTTCGAAGGCATCCCACACCCGCTTGGTGACACGCTCCTGCCGGTCAGCCGTGGTGGCGAAACGTTGTACCGCCATGCGCCCGAGGGAGACGTGAAACTTCTCGTCCGGGGTGATTTTGGCGAGCACCGCCTGAGTGGCCTCCGGGATGCGCGGCAGAATACCTTCAAAGGCATTAATCGCGCCCAGTTCCCCAGTGATGTTGTGCGCAGCAATACGCTCCAGTGTGTCGTCACCAGCTGCGTAGAACTCGCTGACCCAGGCGACCCACTCCGGTTCCGGCTTCCAGCCGTCCATCGAAGCACCGAGCGACTGCAGATGCGAGGCCAGCAGCTTATAGTGCTTGCCCTCGTCAGCGACCTGCCGGCAAAGGCCGACAAATACCTCGCTCTCGGGCGTATCACGCAGCCAGGAGCCAATGAAGCCAGCCGCTTCACGCTCGTACCAGCACTGGAACTGCAGCCATTCGATCAGCTCCTCACGGCCAAGCGGGGCATAGCCACCAAAGCTCTGTTCCGCTTCCGACAACGCCTCGCGGCGGGCCGCCAGATCAGCCACCAACTGCTCGTAAAACTGCGTGGAATCCACCGCCGCCAGTGCGGCGACGGCCGTCACACGGCCTCCTGCAGCGCATCCGGTGCGCTCTTGAGGTCGTGTACGGCATCATGCCAGGTGCCGGCGCGCAGACAGCCCACCGCGCGCAAGCGGCGGCTGGCTTCGATGGTTTCATGGCCGTCGCTCAGTTGCACGGTACCTTCTTCGATGCGCAGCACGCTGACCTCGGCGCTGCGGCCCACTTTCAGCTCACCGTATTCCTCACCACGCTTGATTGCGGCGGCGGCGTTGACGGTGTTCATGCGGATGATCTCGATCAGCGGCACGCCCAGCGCCCAGATCTTCGACATGGTGGTCGACAACGAGAATACCGGACCGTCGACGTTGAACACGTTGAGGTCAGTGGAAATGGTGCTAGGCATGTAGCCGCGCTCGATCATCCGCCGTGCGGTACGGAAGTGGAAGTCACCGGCGGAGTGGCCGATGTCCAGCAGCACGCCGCGCTCGTAGGCGTCGATGAATGGCTTGGTCGGCTCGCCTTGCGCATCGAGCTGACCGCCGCCGCCGCGGCAGGCGTGGGTGATGATGTCGCCCTTGCGCAGTTGATAAAGCAGCTTGTTAGTGTCCAGCACCGGGGTGTGCGGGAAGGAACCGAGGTGAATCATGACCGGCAGGTCCGGGGCGATGGCGTGAGCGGCATCCAGGAAGGGTGAGCGGTCCGGGTTGTCGGTGATAGTGGGGCGCACCTTGAAGCCGACAATCACGTCGCGGTTGGCATCCACCACCGCCTTGGCGGCTTCGATGTCGATATTGCGCTCGTCACCGGCGATACGCAGGTAATGGCAGATGAAACTCTTGTTCGCCAGATAGATCTGCGACGGATCCATCAGCGCGAACACCTTGGTCTTGGTATCCGGGTGATCAATGATCGCCTTGCGCGCCAGCTCGATGATGGTGGTGCTGGCAGTGCCGGCATCGACAATCACCGGTACACCGGAGTCGACGCCCATCAGGTCGGTCGGCAGACAGAAGTCACCCAGGCCCGGGTAGCAGTGGGTGTGGATGTCGATCAGCCCCGGCGTAACCAGATGGCCGCTGACATCGCGCACCTTGGCAGTGGGGTGATTGGCCGCCGCATTGGCGCCTACTTCAACAATGGTGCCATCCCGCACCACAACATCAGCGACGGCATCCAGCCCTGAAGCCGGGTCGAGCACCCGGCCGCCTTGCAATACCAGATATGCGGTTGACGCAGACATGGTGATTCCTCTTTCACGGATGAGAACCGTACGCCAGGGCGGCGTTATGACAGAGGAGCGTCATCTTGACTCAGGAGTCTGATCCAGGAGGTTCTCTCGGCCCGGAAATTCCCTGCCTGAGCCAAAGCAGGTTTTATACCAGTTGCCCATTTCGCCCCATTCGCAGTGGGCTTGCGACGAAATGTCGCTGTGCGTGTGCATTTGGGGTGCAGCGGTGCATGCAAAGGGCGCAATGCGGTGCACGATTTTTGCTGACCAACTGATCAGGAAATGTAAAACCGGGCCTTACAGGCATGTGGCACGGCGCTTGCTGGATAGCAAATATTGAATAACTGGTCAGCTATCACTGAATCGAAGGAGCACCACATGCGCCACTCCCGCAAGAACCTGAAGTCGTCTGCACTGCTCGGCATGGCCGGCGCCGTGCTTGCCAGCAGTCTGTCTGCGCCGTTGATGGCCGCCGACCTGGAGCACGTTGTCTTCGGCACCAACTGGTACGCCCAGGCCGAGCACGGCGGTTTCTATCAGGCCAAGGCCACCGGTCTGTATGAAAAATACGGTCTCGATGTCTCTATCGAGATGGGCGGCCCGCAGGTCAACGGCATGCAGCTGCTGGTGGCTGGCAAACGCGACTTCTCCATGGGTTACCCGATCGGCAACGTCAAAGCCGTGATGGAAGGCCTGCCGGTAAAAACCGTGGCTGCCGCCTTCCAGGGTGACCCGCAGGCGCTGATCGCCCACTCGGACGTGACCTCGCTTGAGCAGATCAAGGAGCGCAACATGCCGGTCTACATCGCGGCATTTGCCAACACCACCTTCTGGCCCTGGCTGAAATCCAAGTACGGCTACACCGACGACATGATCCGCCCGTATACCTTCAGCGTGGCGCCGTTCCTGGCTGACGACAGCATCGTTCAGCAGGGCTATCTGTCCTCCGAGCCCTTCGCGATGGAACAGGCCGGTGTGAAACCCTCCGTATTCCTGCTGGCTGACTACGGCTATCCGGCCTACGCAACCACCATTGAAACCACCGACCAGATGATCGAGCAAAACCCCGATCTGGTCCGTCGCTTCGTGCAGGCAAGCATGGAAGGCTGGGCCAGCTACTTCAAGGATCCGGCACCGGGTAACGCCCTGATCAAGGAAGCCAATCCGGAAATGACCGACGAGCAGATTGCCTACGGCATCGCCAAGATGCAGGAGTACGGTCTGGTCACCGGTGGTGACGCAGCTACCCGCGGTATCGGCGTAATGACCGACGCCCGCTGGGCCAAGCTGTATGACTTCATGCTCGAAGCCGGTCTGACCACCGAGGACCTGGACATTCACAGCGTCTACAGCCTCGACTACCTGCCCGCCGAACCCGTTCTGCCCTGATTCTTTTTACCAGCTGGCGGCCCGCCTGCGGGCCGCCCACGGGAGACCCGCATGACTTCCTCAAGAGTGACGCCTATCAAGCCCGGCCCCCAAACGGAGCCGATGGCCGACGCGGACAACAGCGACGGCAGCACCAGCTCACGCCCGGTACTGCAGGTCGAAGGCGTCAACAAGATTTACGCCAACGGCACCGTTGCCCTGAAAGGGGCGGACCTGACTGTCCGCCAGGGCGAATTCGTCAGCCTGCTCGGCCCCTCAGGTTGCGGCAAGAGCACCCTGCTGCGGATCATGGCCGGCCTTGGTGAGGTAACCACCGGCACCGTCAGGTTCTGGGAACAGGGCATTGATGTAGTTGGCGACAAGGGCCGCAAGCTGGCCTTCGTGTTTCAGAACGCGACCCTGATGCCCTGGGCACGGGTGCGCAACAATGTACGCCTGCCGCTGGACCTGGAGCACCAGAGCGGCGCAGACGTGGAGCGCAAGATTGACGACGCGCTCGAAATGGTCGGCCTCAAGGGCTTCGACAATGCCTTCCCGCGGGAGCTGTCCGGCGGCATGCAGATGCGTGCCTCGATTGCCCGCGCCATGGTCACCGAACCCAACCTGCTGCTGATGGACGAACCCTTCGGCGCGCTTGATGAGATGACCCGCAACAAGCTCAACGACGACGTGCTCAAGCTCTGGCAGAAAAACGGTTGGACCATCGTCTTCGTTACCCACAGCGTCTACGAGGCGGTCTATCTGTCCAGCCGAGTGGTGGTGATGGCCGCTCGCCCTGGCCGCATCGTCGACGACATCAGCATCGATCAACCCTTTCCGCGCAGTGCCGACTTCCGCGTCTCGACCGAATTTGCCGGCTACTGCCGTCAGGTGTCGCAGGCGCTGGAACGCGCCAGCGCGATGGGTCAGCCACAGGAGATCAAGGCATGAGCACGCCGCTGATCCACAACGAGACCTTCGTCAAGGTCGCTGCGCCGCTCGCTGTTGGCGTGCTGTTTCTGCTGTTCTGGGAAATCGCCGTGCAGGCGCTGGAAATGCCCAAGTACATCCTGCCGGGGCCGGCGGAGATCTTCAAAGCCCTGATCAGTGACTGGAGGCCGCTGCTCGGCGCGCTCTTCATCACCCTCAAGGTGACCTTCCTGGCGTTCGCCATCGCCGTGGTGCTGGGCGTCGCGGCATCACTGCTGTTCGTGCAAAGCAAATGGATTGAGCTGAGCCTGTTCCCCTACGCGGTGCTGTTGCAGGTAACGCCGGTGGTCGCAATTGCGCCGCTGATCATCATCTGGGTGGACGACACCACCTGGGCGCTGACGGTCTGCGCGGTGATCATTGCCATCTTCCCGATCATCTCCAACACGACTCTGGGCCTGCGCAGCGTTGATCCCAACCTGCTCAGCATGTTTCGCATGTACCGCACCAGCCGCTGGCAGGAGCTGACCCGTCTGCGCATTCCGGGCGCGCTGCCGTACTTCTTCGGCGGCCTGCGCATCAGCTCGGGGCTGGCGCTGATCGGTGCGGTCGTCGCCGAGTTCGTTGCCGGTACCGGCGGGGCCAAGGCCGGGCTGGCCTACATGATCCTGCAATCAGGCTACAACCTGCAGATTCCGCGGATGTTCGCCGCGCTGCTGCTGATCACCCTGACCGGCATCGCGCTGTTTGCGCTGATGGTCTGGCTGTCCGACCGCGCGCTGCGCAACTGGCACGAAAGCGCCCTCGAAGTGGAGCACTGAGGTGGCGCGGTCACCGGCCGCCGGGCACACCGGCGGCCACAGCTACGCCTTCGGCCTGGGCTACCTGCTGCTGTGCTTCAACGCCCTCGGCTGGGGGCTGAACTTTCCGATCCTCAAGCTTGGGCTGGCCAACAGCCCGCCGATGCTGTTCACCTGCATGCGTATGGCGCTGGGCACGGTGGCGATGTTCATCATCGCCGCCGCGCTCGGCGTGCTGCGCCTGCCACGACGGGCCGACCTGCCGGTGCTGCTGTCGGTCGGCGTGTTGCAGAACATGGCCTTCATCACTCTGGTGACCCTCGGCGTGCAATACCTGCCGGCCGGACGAGCGGCGATTCTGGCCTATACCACGCCGATCTGGGTGGTGCCGGCGGCAGCGCTGTTTCTCGGTGAGCGCTTTACCCTGCCGCGCGCCATCGGCGTCGGCCTGGGGCTCGCTGGCCTGCTGACCGTGTTCAACCCCTTGAGCATCGACTGGAGCAACCACGAGGTGTTTATCGGCGGCGGCTTGATCATGCTCGGCACCATCCTTTGGACTGCCGGGCTGATTCATGTGCGGCGACATCACTGGCAGGGCGACGTGCTGTCGCTGATCCCCTGGCAGCTGCTGACCTCAGTGTTGGCGCTGTTGCCGCTGGCACTGCTGGTGGAAGACCCCGGACAGATCGACTGGCAGCCCAATTTTGTCTGGATGCTGGTATTCAGCGGGGCGATCGCCTCCGGCATCTGCGTGGCAGCACAGGTGGCGGCGATTCGCTCGTTGCCGGCGGTCAGCCTGTCACTCAGCTCGGCCTCGGTGCCGGCGGTCGGCATGCTGTCGGCCGCGTGGTTCTTGCATGAGGTTCCGACCCGCAGCGATCTGACCGGCTTTGCCCTGATTGCGCTGGGTATTCTGGTGGTCGGGTTGGCCGACCGCCGCCAAGTCTTACGCAACCGCCGTGCTGCACCGGAGGACGCGTCACCCGCCAGCTGAACCGGCGCACGACTCTGGTTCACACCGCACCAAAAGCGAGCGATGCGTTTGGTCAGGAATTCAAACGCGTCGTTCGTGCCTTCCTCGGCCCAGGGCCAAGCCCCTTAAAACAAGGGGCTTCCAGCCAATTATGGCCATTCTGAAAATGCTGGCCCGCAAATTGCTGAAGAGAAACAAAACCTGCCCAACTGGTCAGGATAAGAAAGCCAAGCACATCACTCTGGAGAATGACTCATGTTGAAAAAAGCGTCCGGCGTACTGGCGATGGTCATCGCCATGTCTGCCAGCGGGTTCGCCGCTGCAGCCGACAAGGTTACCTACCAACTGGACTGGCTGCCGGGGGGCGACAAAGCTCCGGTCTACGCCGGTATTCAGCAGGGCTTTTTCGCTGAAGAAGGCCTGGAAGTCTCGGTTGCCAGTGGCCGTGGCTCAACCGATGCAATTACCAAAATCGCTACCGGTCAGGCCGACATCGGCAGCGCCGATATCGGTGCCCTGATGGCTGCCCGCGCGCAGGACACCGTGCCGGTCAGCGCCGTCTACATGATCTTCAACCAGGGCCCGCACGCCTTCTTCGCCCTGTCGGACAGCGGTATCAACACCTTCGCCGATATTGCCGGCAAGAAGGTCGCAACCTCGCCGTTCACCTCCTCCAACGCGTTTCTGCCGCTGGTGCTGGAAGCCAACGACATGCCCGCCGACGCGGTCAGCCTGACCAAGTCCGATCCGGGTGCACTGGGTCCGATGCTGGTAACCGGCAACACCGACGCGATCATCGCCTGGGTCACCAACATTGCGCTGTTCAAGCAACAGGCGGCGGCCGCTGGCAAGGACATCAACGTGATCCGCTGGTCTGACGCCGGCCTGTCGCTGTACAGCTCCGCGGTCGTCGCTGCAGACCGCTTCCTCAGCGAGCGTCCAGACGTGGCCAAGCGCTTTATGCGCGCCTACGACAAGTCGGTTCGCTTCACCCACGAGCATCCGGAACTGGCCGCGGCTGACCTGCACACCATGGTGCCGGAAGTCGACGCCGCCGTAGCGACCGCCCAGATCGGCGACTCCATGCCGCTGACCTTCAACGAAATCAGCGAAGCCGATGGACTGGGCACCATGACCCCCGAGCGCATCGCCTCCACTTGGGAGTGGGTCGCCCGGGCCAACGAACTGAGTGTTGACTCGCTGGATCCAGAAACCATCGTCAACCGCGACTTCATGCCTGTAGCGGAGTAACCATGGAGCACACTAGCGAACGCGCTTTCGTGCGGATGTCAGGGGTCGGTCATCGCTATGACCCGACCCCCGGCAGTCCGATGGCGGTGCAAAACATCGACCTCGACATCAACCGCCACGAGTTTGTGGCGGTCGTAGGCCCCTCCGGTTGCGGCAAGTCCACCTTGCTGCGCATGGTCTCGGGTCTGCTGGTTCCAAGCGAAGGCACAGTCAGCGTCTTCGGCAAGCAGGTAGACGGCCCCCGTGACGACGTTGGCATCGTGTTTCAAAAGCCGACCCTGCTGCCGTGGCTGACTGTTCGCAAGAATGTGCTGTTCCCGCTCAAGCACAAGTTTGGTCGCTACTCGCCCCAGGACGAGAAGCGCGCCAACGAACTGCTGGCGATGGCCGGTCTGGAGGCCTTCGCCGACAAGATGCCGGACGAACTGTCCGGCGGTATGCAGCAGCGGGTCGGCATTGTCCGCGCGCTGCTGCTCAACCCCGATATTCTGCTGATGGACGAACCGTTCTCGGCACTAGATGCAATGACCCGCGAGCAGATCGGCTTCGATCTGCTGAAAATATGGGACGAAAATCCGAAAACCGTGCTGTTTATCACCCACTCGATCTCCGAGGCGGTGCTGCTCGCCGACCGCGTGCTGGTGATGAGCAAGCGGCCGGGCAGCGTGCTCGATCTGATCGAGGTCGACCTGCCCCGTCCGCGCAGTGCGAATACCATCAAATTGCCCCGCTTCAGTGAGCTGACTGACCGCATAAGGAAACACATCTATGAGCCAGACGCCCACTGACGCCACCGCGCGTCGCGCGCTGCTGTTGAACCTGTCGCCGTGGCTGTTCTTTGTCGGCCTGATCGTGCTCTGGGAACTGGTCTGCCGCGTGTTCGAGCTGCCGACCTACGTGCTGCCGGCACCGAGCGAGATCGCCAAGGCGTTCTTCGACGTCGAATTCAGCCGCTGGATGATGCACCTGTGGGCGACCCTGCGGGTGGCGCTGATGGGCTTTGCCCTGTCGATCGTGATCAGCATTCCGCTGGCCATCGCGATGATGCGCTCGGAGCTGCTCTCGCGCACCCTGTATCCGATGCTGGTGGTAGTGCAATCCACCCCGGTGGTCGCAGTGGCGCCGCTGATCATCGTCATGATGGGCTCGGACGATCCGTCACGGGTGCTGATCACCTGCCTGCTGACCTTCTTCCCGCTGGTGGTCTCGACCGCCACCGGGATCAACGAGACGCCGGCCGAACTGATCGAACTGAGCCGCTCGCTGGACGCACCGACCCGCCGGGAAACCTGGCAAATCCGCATTCCCTATGCGATCCCGCACATTTTCAGCGGTCTCAAGGTGGCGATCACCCTGGCGATTATCGGCGCGGTGGTGGCGGAGTTTGTCGCCGCCGAAGAAGGGCTCGGTTACTTCATCCAGTTCTCGACCTCGTTCTTCAAGATTCCGCAGGCCTTTGCCGGACTGTTCTTCCTCGCCGCCGTCAGCCTGTTGCTGTTCAAGTCGGTGCAGTGGACCCAACAGATTTTCTTCGCCTGGAGCCTGCCGAAGAAGAAGTGATAACAGCCGGCGGTGCCTGCGCCGCCGGCCTTCAAGATACAAGCAAGGACACCCCCCGTGAGTCATACCGAACGCGATATTCATTTTCTGCGTGAAAGCTTCCGCCTGGCCGAAGAAGCCGGCAAACAAGGCATCCACCCGTTCGCCGCCATTCTGGTCGACGCCGACGGTAACGTGCTGATGGAGCAGTTGAACGCCTTCCTGCCCGATCACGACATGACCGGCCACGCCGAACGGGTGCTGATGACCCGCGCCAATACCACCTACAGCCCCGAGGTGCTGGCTGGCTGCACCATGTACACCAGCGCCGAACCCTGTGCCATGTGCTCCGGCGCGGTCTACTGGGCCGGCGTTGGCCGGGTGGTCTACGGCGCCAGCGAAAAGCGCCTCAAGGACATGACTGGCAACCATCCGGAAAACCCGACGCTGGATCTGCCCTGCCGCACGGTATTCGAGTCCGGCCAGCGCGCCGTCGAGGTAATCGGCCCGCTGCTGGAAGAAGAATCCATCCGCGTGCACGAGGACTTCTGGAAAGACTGATTATCGGGGCTGCAGGCGACTCGCCCGGCTCATCTGTCACCGCAGCCCCTCTACCTCCCCCTGACCGTTGCCCATCCGCAGGCCTAGGGAAGCACTGATCAATTCCACATGCCCTCTGGCGTTCAGGTTGGGTGCAATCAAGGCGTGGTTTCGAAGGCATGTCTGGACCTGTCGAGAAATCACAACGCAGAGTGCGGCCAAGCCTGAACGCCCCGTAGGGCGAGCGCTCAAGCATGCATCTACTGCGTTGCGCTGCTTGCCAATAGAACCACTATTGGCCGCACATCGCGCCTTGCATCTGCATGCTTGAGCACTCGCAGAGGGCGTGTGGAATTGATCAGTGCTTCCCTAGCACCTGCGGCGACGGCCAGACTTTGTCGAGAGTAAGCCTGTGACCCTTTGGAAACGCAGTATTCAATGGCAGCTGATCATCAGTATGGGCGCCGCGCTGGGCGTCACCACCCTGATTGTGGTGCTGATCTACTCCTCGGTGCTACGGCAGATGACCGAGCGCTATCTGATCAATCAGGCATTGCCCGCGCAGGTCAGCGCCATTCGCAACGACCTGGAACGCACCCTGGCCGGACCGATTTCGGCGACCGAGGCCATCGCTGGCAATAGCCTGGTGCAGGACTGGCTGGCCTATGGCGAGAACCCGATCCGGATGAGTGCCTTCGCCCGCTATCTGGATGGCGTCAAGCAGCAGCAGAACGCACTCACCACCAGCATCGCCGTGCTGGAAAGCGGCAACTTCTACTCCGAGCAGGGCCAAGTCCGGGTACTCGACCGCAACAACCCGGCAGACCGCTGGTTTTATGCATTGGTCGACGGCGACCAGGATCAGGTCGCCTCAATTGACACCGACAAGACCTCGGGCCTGCCGACGCTGTTCATCAATCAGCGTATTGCCCTCAAGGACAAGACCCTTGGCGTCGCTGGTCTGGGCTACAGCCTGCAGAGCTTGTCGGAGCTGATCGGCGGCTTTCAGTTTGGTGAGCGCGGCGTGGTCTTCCTGATCGGCGCCGATCAGCAGGTCAAGGTCCACCCCAACGCCAGCTTCAACGACAGCCGTAGCCTCAGTGACCTGACCAGCCCGGAGGCCGCTAGCGCGCTGCGTGTGGCCGGTAGCGACGCGGTGCACTTTCAGCGTGATGGCGAAGCCTGGCTGGCCAACGCGCAACCGCTGCAACGGCTTGGTCTGACCCTCGTCAGTCTGGTGCCGGAAGACGAAATCTACGCCGAAGCCCGCGCCGCCCTGCTGCGCACCAGCCTGATCGCAGGTGCCGTGGGACTGCTCGCACTGGCGCTGATGGCGCTGCTGGTGCGCGGCCTGGTGCAACCACTGCGTCGGGTGTCGCAAGCACTCGCGGCGATCTCGGCCGGCGGCGGCGACCTGAACGCACGGCTGGATGACAAGCGTGACGACGAACTGGGCGAACTGGCCCGCGGCTTCAACGCCTTCGTCGCCAGTCAGCGCCAGCTGATCAGCGATGTGCTTACCACCAGTCGTCAGCTGAGCAGCGCGGTGACTCAGGTGACACAGGTGATCGACAACACCGCCGAGCGCGCGGGGCGCCAACACGAAATGACCGACCTGGTCGCTACCGCTGCCCACGAAATGGGTCTGACCGTGCAGGAGATCGCGCGCAACGCCAACAGCGCTGCGCACAGCTCCAGCGCCGCGCAGGCCGAAGCGGTCGAGGGCAGGGCCGTGGTTGGTCGTTCAATCGAGGCGATCGAGCGCATGTCCACCGACATTGGCCGCGCCGCCGACTCAGTGACCGAACTGGCCGACCAGGTCACCTCCATCGACCGGGTGCTGACGGTGATTCGCAGCGTTTCCGAGCAGACCAATCTGCTGGCGCTGAACGCCGCTATTGAAGCGGCGCGGGCAGGGGAGTCGGGCCGCGGCTTTGCCGTGGTCGCCGACGAGGTGCGCACCCTGGCCAGCCGCACCCAGGCCTCGACCGACGAAATCCAGCAGATGATCGAGTCGCTCAAGAGCCGTGCCGAGCAGGCCGTCAGCGCCATGCGCGCCGGGCAGGACGCGACCGCCAGCGGGGTGGAAGCCAGCCGCACGGCCGGTGAGTCGCTGCAGACCATTGCCGGCCAGGTGGAACAGATCAGCGACATCAACCACCAGGTCGCCACCGCTACCGAGGAGCAGTCCAGCGTCACCGAAGAGGTCACCCGCAACGCGCAGAGTATCGCCGACCTCGCCCATGCCACCGCCAACGAAGTACGCGCCTGTCAGGCCGATTGTCAGGCGCTGGCCCAGCTGGCAGTCAGTCTGCGTCAGCAGATGGAGCGCTTCCAACTTTAGGCGGATTGACTTTTCAGCACGGGTGCCGGGGTCGGCCGACGGACTGTAACCCGCGTCACAGAGCGACGCGAGGGCAAAACGCCAGCAGCGAGCAAAGCTCGCCAAGCTGGTAGACTTGCGCTCCGGCGTCACCCCGCCGCACCTGAAGGAGCACCATGAACGCCCCTGACATTGTCATGCAGAGCTACGGCCGCTGCTGCGCCTCGGCCACTTTTTTCGATGACTTCTACCAGCAGTTCCTGCAGAGCTCGCCGGAAGTCCGTGCCAAATTCACCAATACCGACATGCCGGCGCAGAAACTGCTGCTGCGCCAGGGCATCCTCAACCTGGTGCTGTTCGCCCGCGGGCTGCCGCCCACCAAGCTGCAGGCGCTGGCGAAATCGCATTCGCGCGAAAACCTCGACATCCAGCCGCACCTGTACAACTACTGGGTCGATGCCCTGATCAACACGGTTGAACAGCACGACGGGCAAGCCAGCATGGAGACCCGCCACGCCTGGCGTGAAGTGTTGGCCAAGGGCATTGAGGTCATTCAGTCCGGATATTGAGCCAACAGCACAATGGCAGCGACAGATAGCAGATTGTCATAAAAAGCCATGCAACATTTTCGTCAGCGCTCTAGGATCGTGACAGACATGCACCCTGGAGTCCTGAATGGACAACCTAGAACAATTCCAACAACTTGGTGTGCAGCTGGCTCATGGCATTCTCGGTCAACAGGCGTTGATCGAGGGGCTGCAGCTGGCGCTGCTCGCTGACGGCCATCTGCTGGTCGAAGGGCTGCCCGGCCTGGCCAAAACCCGCGCCATCAAGCAGCTCGGCCATTCCCTTGAGGCCGACTTCGTCCGCCTGCAATTCACCCCGGACCTGCTGCCCTCGGACATCACCGGCGCCGAGCAATACCTCGGCGAGCTGGGGCAAGGTCACCTGACCTTTCGCCCTGGCCCGTTGTTCGCCAATCTGGTACTCGCCGACGAGATCAACCGTGCTCCGGCCAAGGTTCAGTCCGCGCTGCTGGAAGCGATGGAAGAGCGCCAGGTCACGGTTGCCGGGCAGCGCCACCCGCTGCCGGAGCTGTTTCTGGTCATGGCGACCCAGAATCCGGTCGAACAGGAGGGTACCTACCCGTTACCCGAAGCCCAGCTCGACCGCTTTCTCATGCACCTGACGGTTGACTACCCGGACGAACAGTCCGAACTGGCGATGCTGCAGCTAGTGCGCGGTGAACACGACCGCGGCAGCCCGGCCGAGCAGCCGAAAATGGCGCAGGCGACCGTGCTGGCCGCTCGCCACGAGGTTGACCGGATTCACGTCAGCCCGGCCATTGAGCAGTACATCGTCGATCTGGTGCGCGCCACCCGCCAACCCGAACGCTTCGATCCGGCGCTGGCCGGGCAGGTCGAAGTCGGCGCCAGCCCGCGTGGCGCCATCGCGCTGGATCGGGTTGCCCGTGCCCGCGCCTGGCTGCGCGGTGGCGACTTCGTGCTGCCCGAAGACGTGCAGCAGGCGGTGCTGCCGGTACTGCGCCACCGACTGATTCTGTCCTACCGAGCGCAAGCAGGTGGCATGACCGCCGATGCGCTGCTGCAGCGGTTGCTGCAGTTGGTGGCTGTCGCCTGACCATGCAGCCGTCGTCGGCCGCCTACGTCGACCTGGAACAACTCAGTGCGCTGCGCGAGCAGGCCCGGGGGCTGCCGCTGCACGCCCGTCAGGTGGCGGCCAGTGTACTCTCGGGCCGCCATGAAACCCGGCTGCGCGGTCGCGGCCTGTCGTTCGAGGAGCTGCGCCCCTACTGGCCCGGTGACGACGCCCGATTAATCGACTGGAAGGTGACCGCCCGGCTGCGCCGGCCATTTCTGCGGCTGTACAGCGAGGAACGCGACCAGCCGGTGCTGCTGCTGGTCGACCAGCGCATGAACCAGTTCTTCGGCAGCCGCCGGACGACCAAGTCGGTACTGGCCGCCGAAGCCGCCGCGCTGTTCGGTTGGGCCGCGCTGCAACGCCATGACCGGGTCGGCGCGTTGCTATTCAACGATGAAACCGTCGAGGAACTGCGGCCCGCGCGCGGCAACCGCGCCTTCATGCACCTGCTCGGCCGTCTGTGCGACCTCAACCAGCAACTCCATGCGCGTCACCGCGGCGACAACCCGCAGGCGCTCAACGCCATGCTCGAACGCACCCGCCGACTGGCTGGCAAGGATCACCTGCTGATCCTGATCAGCGATTTCAACGGTCTGAACGACGAAACCCACGACCTGCTGGCAGCGCTGCGGCGACACAACGATCTGCTGCTGTGCTGGACCCAGGACCCGCTGCTGATCGAGCTGCCGAGCGGCGGTGAACTGTTGGCCAGCGACGGCGATCTGCAGATGCGCCTGAACCTGGACAGCAGCCGCCAACGCGAGACCTTGCAGCGCCTGCACCGGCAGCGCCAGCAGCAGATTCTCGACTGGCCGGCCGGGCTGCGCATTCCGGTGCTGCCGCTGTCGGCAGCGGAGCCCGCTGCGGACCAGCTGCGCGCGCTGCTCGGAGGCGAGCATGGCTGATCTGGTCATCCCGCCATTGCACGATGTGGCCCTGCCACCGCCGATTTCGCCCTGGCCACCGGCCCCCGCAGCCAGCACCATGCTGATCCTGCTGGCGATGGTCGCGCTATGGCTGCTGCTGCGCCGCTACCAGCGCTACCGGCAGAACGCCTACCGCCGGCAGGCCCTGCGCCAGCTCGACCGGTTGCAGGCCAGCTGCAGGCAACACCCCGAGCAACTCCAGAAACTCCCCCGGCTGCTGCGCCACACCGCGCTGCAGATCTGGCCGCGTGAGCACGTCGCCAGCCTGCACGGCGACGCCTGGCTGCAGCGGCTGGAGCAGCAGAGCGACCGCCCGCTGCCGGCTGAACTGGGCGCGCTGGCCTATTGGCCCACCGAACGCTGCACCAGCCTCAGTGAGCAGGCTCGCGTCCGGCTGTTCGAGCACAGCCGCTACTGGATTCAACACCATGTACGTCCTTGACCTGCCCTGGTTGCTGCTGCTGTTGCCGCTGCCCTGGCTGCTGCAACGCTGGCTGCCCGGCACCCGACAACGCCAGGACGCGCTGCGACTGCCTTTCTTCCACCAACTGGCCGGCCCGCTTGGGCTGACCCCGGCCAACGCCGCCGGCAGCAGCGCCGGACTGCTGGCAACCCTGCTGGAAGCACTGGCCTGGTGCCTGCTGGTGCTGGCACTGGCCGCCCCCAGCCGGCTGGAACCGCCGCTGGTCAAGCAACAGCCGCTGCGTGACCTGTTACTGGCGTTAGATGCGTCGATGTCGATGGCGAACACCGACACCAGCGACGGACGCACCCGGCTGCAGGCGGTGCAGCAGGTGGTCGATGACTTTGTTCAGCGCCGCGCCGGCGACCGTCTCGGCCTGCTGGTATTCGGCGATCAGCCCTACACCCAGGCCACTTTCACCCAGGATCACGCCACCCTGCGCCAGCTGCTGGCCGAACTGCAGCCGGGCATTGCCGGGCCGCGTACCGCACTGGGCGACAGCATCGGCCTGGCCATTCGTCTGTTTCGGCAGAGCCAGAGCCCGGAGCGGGTGATGATCCTGCTCAGCGACGGCAGCGATACCAGCAGCCGCAAGTCACCGGACGACGCCGCGCTGGTCGCCCGCGATCAAGGCATCGTTATCCACAGCATCGGCTTCGGTGACCCCAACGCCGAGGGCGAGCAACGGCTCGATGCCGAACAGCTGCAGCGCATTGCCGCTATTACCGGCGGGCGCTACCTGCACGCCAGCAACCAGCGCGAGCTGGCGGCCGCCTTCGACGCGCTCGACCGGCTGACCCCGCAACTGCAGCAACGGCTCGAATTCCAGCCGCGTACGCCGTTGTACTGGTATCCACTGGCCGCGATGATTGCAGTGCTGCTGCTGCGCCTGCTGCTGAGTCTGCCGTTACCACGGAGGGCGGCATGATCGACTGGCTGCCGCTGCACTTTCTGCGTCCGCTCTGGCTGCTCGCGCTGCCGCCCTTGTTGCTGCTCGGCTGGTGGCTGCGCCGCACCCGCTTAAAAGCCAGCTGGCAGCGGCTGATTGCGCCGCAACTGCTGCCGTTTTTGCTGGTCCCCGGCGGGCGCAGTAGCGGCAGCAGCGCGGCACTGGTCAGCATATTGTTGCTGGCCTGCCTGGCGGCTGCCGGCCCGACCTGGGACCGCGAAGCGCCGCCCTTTGCCGAGCGCCATGCGCCGTTGCTGATCGCGCTCAACCTGAGCACCGACATGAATCAGCGCGAGCGCGGCGTATCACGGCTTGAGCGCGCCAGATTGAAGATCCACGACCTGCTCGCCCAGCGTCCCGGCGCCCGTCACGCACTGCTCGCCTATGCCGGCAGTGCGCATCTATTGCTACCGCCCACCGACGATGCGGCGCTGTTTACGCTCTACCTCGACAGCCTGAGTACCGACCTGATGCCCCGCCTCGGCCGCAACACCGCTGCGGTGCTGGAGCAGATGGACCAGCTGCAGGCCAGTGCCGAGCAACCCTACCTGCGCCTGCTGGTCACCGCCGATGTGGAGTCCGGCGCCGAGGCTGCGCTGGCCGCCAGCCACAGTCTGCTCTGGGACGCCGGCGGCGACAGCAGCGAACTGGCCGCCCGGCTCGACTCTCCGGTGATCAAGATGCGTGACGATGACAGTGATCTGCCGGCCCTGCTACGCGCCCTCGACGCCAGTCAGCGGCTGGCCCGGCAGGCCGATCCCGACAGTCGCTGGCATGACCGTGGCTGGTGGCTGCTCTGGCCAATCGCGGTGCTACTGCTACTGCGCCTGCGTAGCGTCGCCCCGGCGCTGATACTGTTGCCGTTGTTGTTACCCAGTCACGGCGAGGCCGCCGAGCTGGAGCTGTGGCGGCTCTGGCGCAGCGAACAGCAACAGGCCATGCAGCTGTATCGCCAGGGTAACTACAGCGAAGCCGCAGCGCTGTTCAGCGATCCACGCTGGCGCGGCGTCGCGCTGTACCGCGCCGGTGACTGCGAGGCCGCACTGGCCGCCTTCGAGCAGGGCATCAGCGCCGAGGACTACTACAACCAGGGTAACGCCCTGAGCTGCAAACAGCGCTACGGTGAGGCCGTCGAGCGTTACCAGCTGGCATTGGCCCAGCGGCCGCAATGGCAGGAGGCGCAGGACAACCTGGAGCGCGCCCTGCTGCTGATCGCCGTGCAGCGGCAGCAGCAGGGCAAGGACGGAGACATGGACCCGGATGAAATCCGCTACGATCTGGAGCGCAAGCGCAACGGTGCGGCGACCGAGCAGCAGAGCCGAGAGCAGCAGACCGAGCTTTGGCTGGACAACCTCAAGGCCAGCCCGGCTGGCTATCTCAAACGGCGCATGCTGATGCAGCTGGCACCAGCGGAGCCGAGACCATGAAGCCCTATCTGCTACTCAGCCTACTGCTGCTGACGCTGCCCGCGCTGGCCGCCGAGCCACGGCTGCAATGGCAGAGCAACGCCGACGCAGGCCTGCACAGCGGACAGGGGCTGGAGCTGCAACTGCAGCTGCTGGTCCCGAGCTACTTCCTTGCCGCCCCGCAGTTCCCGATCCTGCAGCTGGACGAACACCACCAGGCCGCCCCCGAGGCCAGCCGCAACCTCAGCCCCCGCATCGACGGCCACAGCTGGGCCGGCATAGAGCGCACCTACCACTTTGCACCACTGCCACCCGGCGACTATCAGCTGCAGCCGGGCCAGATCACCGTGCGCTACGCTGACGAACAGCGCCAGCCACGCGAACAGACACTCAAGCTGCCCGCACTGCACTTTGTCGTCAACGCTGGTCCGGCGCAGGCGGATTCATCACTGCCGGCGCAGCTGCGGCTGACTGAGAGCTACACCCCGGTGCGCAGTGAGTGGCAGGTTGGCGACATTCTGCTGCGCCGCCTGCGCATCGAGCTGGATGACGCCGGAACCCTGCTCCCGCCTGAGCTGCCGCTGACCCCGGTGCCCGGCACGCGGATCTATCGCAGCCCGCCGCGGCTGGACCAGCAGGGCGAGCGGGTTATCCAGCGCTACGTGCGTGAAGAAGACGTACGCTATCTGCTGCTCGAAAGCGGCACGCTGGAAATCCCGGCGCTGACCCTGCAGTGGCGCGACACCCGCAACGGCCAGCTATTGCAGTTGAGTCTGCCGGCACGGCGTCTGCAGGTTGGCGCGCCGGCCGCAACAACGGCGCCGACGGTCAGCGCCTGGCAACATCTGGCGCTGATTGCAGCGGTCATCGCGCTGCTCGCCAACGCACTGGCCTGCTCGGCTCAAGGCACCCGTTGGCAACGCAAGCGCGCGCTGATGCGGGACTTAGGTCGCGGCCAGCCAACGGCCGTCCTTCATGCACTGCAGCGCTGGCTGGCGAGCCTGCCGGCGTCGCAGCGCGCCGACATCCTTGAACAGTTGGCTGCGCCTGTTGCCGCGCTGCAGGCCGCCTGCTACGGCACGGCGAGTGACTGGCAGCCAGACCACCTGCGGCGGGCGCTGCGGCGCCTGCATATGTCACCAGCCAAAGCCACCGGGCAGAGCGCCGCCGACTGGCGTCTCAACCCCTGAAACGACAACGCCCGGGCACAGGGCCCGGGCGTCGCTGACCGCAAATGCAGCCTTTACTGCTGCTGCATGTTCATGAACTTCTCCATCATCTGATCAATGGTGAAACTGGCCGGACGTTGACGCGGAGGGAATTCCTGGAAGGTGCTCAGGAACTGCTGCACACGAATCATCGCCGGCCCACCTACCACGGCGACTTTCTTGTCCCACCAGACGTTGTAGCTGTTGGAATCGGTATCAGCGCGCTCAAACGGGTCACGCCGCAGGTTGAACACCTTGGGAATACGCAATTCGACGAAAGGGTCGCGCCAGACGTCGAAACGACGCGACCGCTGCTCCTGGAACACCACCTTCCAGTCACCATCACGGATGGCGAGGAACTTGCCATCATCGCTGAAGTAGTAGAACTGGTTGCGCGGCGAGGTTTCGCTTTCACCCTGCAGATACGGCAGGAAGTTGAAACCGTCCAGGTGCACCTTGAACTGCTTGGCGCCAGCCCGGTAGCCGGTCAGCAGCTGTTCCTTGACGTCCGGCACACCAGCCGCAGCCATCAGCGTCGGAACCCAGTCCTGGTGCGACATGATGTGGTTGGAGACCACGTCCTCGGCGATATGCCCAGGCCAGCGAACCACCGCAGGAACGCGGAAACCGCCTTCCCAGTTGGTATTTTTCTCGCCACGGAACGGCGTAATACCGGCGTCCGGCCACTGGTTATAGTGCACCCCATTGTCGGTGGTGTAGAGCACGATGGTGTTGTCGGCGATGCCCAGATCGTCAAGCTGCTTGAGCAGTTCGCCAACCTGTCCGTCATGCTCGACCATGCCGTCGTTGTAGAAATCCTGTCCAGACAAACCGGCGGAGTCCGGTGACAGGTGGGTGTAGTAGTGCATGCGGGTGGAGTTGAACCAGACAAAGAACGGCTTGTCGGCCTTCACCGAGCGATCGATAAAGTCCATCGAAGCTTGCAGGAATTCACGGTCAATGGTCTCCATCCGCTCGCGGGTCAGCGGACCGAGGTCTTCAACCTTGCCGTCGGCGCTGCTGCGAATCACACCGCGCGGGCGCAACAGCTTGTCGATTGTCGGATCAGTGGTCCAGTCCGGATCTTCCGGACCTTCCTCGGCATTCAGGTGATAGAGGTTGCCGAAGAACTCGTCAAAGCCGTGCTCGGTCGGCAGGAACTCGTTGCGATCACCCAAGTGGTTCTTGCCGAACTGGCCAGTCGCGTAACCGAGCGGTTTGAGCAGCTCGGCCAGGGTCGGATCTTCCGGCTGAATGCCGACCGGCGCGCCCGGTACACCGACCTTGGTCAGGCCGGTGCGTACCGGATGCTGACCGGTAATAAAGGCCGAGCGGCCGGCGGTGCAGCTCTGCTCGCCGTAGTAGTCGGTGAACATCATGCCTTCGTTGGCCAGCCGGTCAATGTTCGGGGTCTGATACCCCATCAGGCCGTGGCTGTAACTGCTGATGTTAGTGATGCCGATGTCATCCCCCATGATGATCAGGATGTTCGGCTTGTCGGCGGCGGTGGCCATGGAGGCGGCGCCGAGCGTCACTGCGCAGAGCGCAGCGCGGGCCCAGTGCCTCAACGGACGTGGATGTTGCATGTGAGTGCTCCCTTTTCTTCTTGTCAGAGTCTGTTCGGATAACGCACCTTGCCCGTCGCGCCATCACACGGGCGGGCAGCAGACAGGAAAAACGATCAACGACCAGAGCGATCTGCGCTGCGGAAAGGGAGGCATGCATACTCCCGTTCGCGCATCAGGGCGCAGGCACACTCATGTCATTATCGTTGCTCACATCATGGTCGCTGCGCCGGCCGGCCGCTTGTCAGTTCGCGTCATCTGGCGGCAAATAGCACGCCCGGCAGTGTCAGCCGGAGCCATCCGGCTGACCGTAGAGCACCTGCGCAGAAAACCGAGGTCAGCATCAGCCCGGCTGAACCTGCACCAGCAGCAGGCGCCAGCCACTGCCATAGCCGTCCAGCTTCACCTGCTCACCGACCCGCGCTCCCAGCAGGCGCGCACCAAGCGGGGAAAAAATCGACACCTCATCGGCGCCTCGGCTGCGCTCGGCAAGACGCAGGTTGAACAGACTCTGACTGTGCAGGTCCAGCAGCAACAGGCGGCTGCCCGGGCGCGCCAGTTCGGCGCAGGGCTCGCGCTCAAGCCGCTCCAGCCGACCAATTACGGTGGCCAGCTCCTGCGGGCCAGTCAGATACCAGGCGCCACGCTGACGCAGCAGCGCACGCAGGCGCGGATAGGCGCCAACAGCAACAGACGTCATGTCTGCAGTCTCCAGCAAAAGGGAAGGGAACAGGTACCGGCAGCCGGGTGCGGACGAACCGCCCCGGCTCAGATCAGGAAGGCAACAGCTTGGGCGCTGACAGCGAAGGACACGCGCACGGCTCCAGTCAGAAGGTCAGAACAAGGATGAGAGCCCTACCATACGCCAGCAGAAATTAAAGGCAAGCCAGCAAGACGCCAGCCACAACCACCCGCCAGAGCGATCAAGCCGGGTATGTCGCTGCGCTAACGCCCCGCCTTGTAGCGCGCCGGCGTCTCACCCTGCCAGCGGCGGAAGGCACGGACAAAGGCGTTCTCGTCGGAGAAGCCCAACTGCTCGGCAATCTGCGCGACGCTCAGGCGCCCCTGCTGCAATGCCTGGCAGGCCATTTCCTGCAGTACCGATTCGCGCAGCGTCTTGAACGAAAGGCCTTCCTCAGCGAGCTTGCGGTTGAGGTGGCGACCGCTCAGCCCGAGTTGTTCGGCAATCCGCTCCTTGCCCCAGCGCGGCTGGCTGCGCACCTGCGCCTGTACCTCGGCGGCAAGGCTGTGCTGACCGAGGCTGGCGAGGGTCTGGTCGGCGAGCTGGCGCAGGTGATCACGCAGCGCGCTGTTGGCCTGAATCTGTGGCAGCTCAAGCTGATCGGCAGGGAAGGTGATGCGGTTGAAACCGGCCTCGAAGTACAGGGGCACGTCGATCAGGGCGCGGTAGTCCGCCAGCGGCGCCAGCGGGGCGTGGGCCAGCCAGATGCCGCTCGGGGTGAATCGGCCACCGGTCGCCCAGCGGGTCAGATTCAGTTGGCCGGCCAGCACCGCCTCGACCCGTTCGGCCTGCCGCACCTTGAGCTGCGGCAGGTAGTCGATGGCCATTTCCTCGCCGTCGCGCAGCAGCTGAAACTCACCACCGGCACCAATCAGCGGCGCATATTCGACCTGCTCGGCGAGCGCTTCGCCGAGGGTCTCACAGGTCACCAGCAACATCCCTGCACTGTCCAGATGGCCAACCTGAATGTCCAGCCCCAGACGCAAACCGGCCAGCGGATCAGCAGCCAGTTCGCAGTAGCACTCCCACAGCTCATCCTGCACCGCCAGCGGGATACGCTCGTTGCCCTGCAGCCGCGCAACCAGCTCGGCGGGCAGCGCAATCCCCTGCCGCTGGGCCGACTGCAGCAGCGCCTGGGCATAGAGGGGAGTAACGCTGTGATCGACGCTCGACATGGCTTGAATTGCCGGATTCCTGTCCCGTTTTGTCCGATACCGCCGCAGGGCGTTTGGCTAGACTCGTGATCATAACCCTGCCACCGCCCGGATGTAACAGGTGACGGGCAGGGCTCATAACAACGACAAGAACAAGTTGAGGTATCCCCATGTACGCTGTCATCGGCGCCGGCCCTATGGGTCTGGCCACTGCCCGCAACCTGCAGAAGCTGGACATTCCCTTCATCGGCCTTGAGCTGCACAGCGATGTTGGCGGGCTGTGGGACATCGACAACCCGCACAGCACCATGTACGACAGCGCGCACCTAATCTCTTCCAAGCGGATGACCGAGTTCGCCGAATTCCCGATGGAAGACAGCGTCGCGCTGTACCCGCATCACAACGAGATGAAGCGCTACTTCCAGGCCTACGCCAAGCACTTTGATCTGTACCGTCATTACGAATTCAACACCCGGGTGCTGAGCGTGACCCGCGACGGTATGTACTGGACCATCGTCACCGAGCGCGACGGCGAACAGCAAAGCCGCCGCTTTGAGGGCCTGCTGATCGCCAACGGCACCCTGCACACGCCCAACCGGCCGACCCTGCCGGGCCGCTTCGACGGCCAGATCATGCACTCGGCCGAGTACCGCAGCGCCGAGGTGTTCAAGGGCAAGCGGGTGCTGATCGTCGGCTGCGGCAACTCCGGCGCCGACATCGCGGTCGATGCGGTACACCACGCCAAATCAGTTGATATGAGCCTGCGCCGTGGCTATTACTTCCTGCCCAAGTTCATCAAGGGCAAGCCAACCGATACCCTCAGCGCCGGCCGCAAGTTCAAGCTGCCACGCCCAGTGAAACAGAAAATCGACGCTGCCCTGATCCGCTTCATCATGGGCAAGCCCTCGGACTACGGGCTGCCCGATCCGGACTACCGCATGTACGAGTCGCACCCGGTGGTCAACTCGCTGATCCTGCATCACCTGGGGCATGGCGACATCCACGCCCGCCGCGACATTCGCAGCATGGACGGCAACCGGGTCGATTTTGTTGACGGCGAGAGCGCCGAATACGACCTGATTCTGCTGGCTACCGGGTATCAGCTGGATTACCCCTTCATCGGGCGCGAGCACCTGAACTGGCCGGCCACGCTGGATGCGCCACAGCTCTACCTGAACGTGTTCCACCCCGAGTACGACAACCTGTTCATGATGGGCATGATCGAGGCCGCCGGTCTCGGCTGGGAAGGCCGCAACCTGCAGGCCCGGCTGACCGCGCTGTATATTCACCAGCACCGTCAGGGCAGTGCCCAGGCAGCCAGCTTTGCCGCCACCAAGCGGCAGCAGGCCAGCACCAATCTGGATGGCGGTTACGACTACATCAAGCTCGCGCGCATGGCCTACTACGTCAACAAGGACGCATACCTGCAGGCCCTGAACCAGCACATTGCCGAGCTGGAGGCCGGTCTTGAGCAGGCCGCACCGCAGCCGGTGCCGGCGACATGAGCGGCGCGCTGCCGATCCAATTCGACCCGGCCAGCCTGATCACTCTCAACCTGATCATGGCGGCGATGATGTTCGGTGTATCGCTGAGCCTGACGCTGGATGACTTCAAGCGCATCATCAAGGCGCCGGTCGCGCCAGTGGCTGGACTGATTGCGCAGTTTTTGCTGCTGCCGGCCGCCACCTGCCTGTTCACCTGGCTGCTGAACATCGACCCGGAACTGGCGCTGGGGATGATTCTGGTCGCCTCCTGCCCAGGCGGCAGCTTCTCCAACGTCATGACCTGGCTGGGCCGCGGCAATGTCGCCGTTTCCGTCAGCATGACGGCGGTTTCCAGTCTGGCGGCGACGGTGCTGACGCCGCTCAACTTTGCCTTCTACGGCTGGCTCAACCCGCACACCCGTGAGTATCTGACCCAGATCAGCCTCGATCCGGCGGGCATTCTGGTCATCGTGCTGCTGGTGCTGGCCCTGCCGCTGCTGCTCGGCATGTTCAGCGGCAAGCGCTGGCCGGCGCTGGTAACGCGCAGTGAAAAACCGCTGCGGGTGATCTCCCTGCTGGTGTTCCTCGGCTTTGTCGCCATCGCCTTTACCAACAACTTCGACCTGTTTATCGCGCGCTTCCACAGCTTCTTCTGGCTGGTGGTTGCCCACAACCTGCTGGCGCTGAGCCTGGGTTACGGCATGGCGCGGCTGCTGCGCCTGCCGCTGGCCGATCGCCGCGCCGTGACCATGGAAGTGGGTATCCAGAACTCCGGTCTGGGGTTGGTGATTCTCTTCACCTTCTTCCCCGACGCTGGCGGCATGATGCTGATCACCGCCTTCTGGGGCGTCTGGCATCTGGTCTCCGGGCTGACCCTGTCGCAGCTGTGGGCGCACCAGAGCCGCCGCGTCGAGCAACGGGAAAAACAAGAACAACAAGACGCCGCGCGCCGCGGCGTAACGCAGAGCCTGTAACCATGAGCAAACGCATTCTGATCACCGGCGCCGCCGGCTATATCGGTCACCAGCTGGGCAACCGTCTGGCCAAGGACTTCTTCGTTATCGGCACCGACATTCGCGGCCGTGACGATCTGGATTTTCCGATTCAGGTCATGGACATCCGCGACGCCGGTCTGGTCGATCTGCTCAAGCGCGAACAGATCACCCACGTGGTGCATCTGGCGTCCATCCTGCAGGCCTCGAAAGACCGTGACCGCGACTTCGACATCGACGTCAACGGCACCCGCAACGTGCTCAAAGCCTGCGTGGAGGCTGGGGTGCAGCATCTGACCGTCACCAGTTCCGGCGCGGCCTACGGCTACTACGCCGACAATCCAAGCTGGATTGACGAGCAAGATGACATCCGCGGCAACCGTGAGTTCGCCTACTCCGATCACAAACGGCAGATCGAGGAGACGCTGGCGCTCTATCGTCACCAGCATCCACGACTGCGCCAGCTGATCTTCCGGCCGGGCACCGTGCTCGGCAGCGAGACCCGCAACCAGATCACCAACCTGTTCGAAGCCAAGCGGGTGCTGGCCATCAAGGGCAGCGACTCGCCGTTCGTGTTCATCTGGGATCAGGACGTGCTGGCCGCAGTGGAAATGGGTATTCGTGGTGACCGCCAAGGCATCTTCAACATGGCCGGCGACGGCGCCCTGACCATGCGCGAGATCGCCCAGCGACTGAACAAGCCGCTGCTGACGGTTTCTCCCTGGCTGCTTAAAAGTGCCCTGCAGGTTGCCAAATGGCTCGGCAAACCCACCGGCCCGGAGCAGATCAACTTCCTGCGCTATCGCCCGGTGCTAAGCAACCGGCGGCTGAAGGAGGAGTTTGGCTATCAGCTGCAAAAGACCTCGGCGGAGACGTTCGAGTATTTCATCGAGCAGCGCGGCCTGCGGCAGTAATAGCTGCAAGCGACAAGCGAAAACCACTCAGCGCGCCCGGCAGTGAGGCGCCAACCCCAAATGCGAAGGATGCAGCGGCCAGCTTGGGGCTTACAGCTTGAAGCTTGCCGCTGCGACCAAAGGGAGCCCCCCATGAAAGTCATTCTGATCACCGGCGCTGCTTCCGGCCTCGGCTGGGCGATGGCCAAGCGCTGGTTCGACGCCGGCCACAGCCTGGTCATGGCCGACGTCAACGAAGCGCTGCTCAAGCAGCGCGAAGAGGAACTGAACGCCCCCAAACGGGTGCTCACCGTCACCGCCGACATCACCAGCGCCAACGATATCCAGCGGCTGATCAAGGCCACCAGCGACCACTTCGGTCGCCTCGATAGGCTGGTCAACAACGCCGGCATCACCCACCGCTCACCAGCGCATCAGACCGATCCGGCGGTGTTCCGCAAGGTGATGGCGGTGGATTGGCAGGGCCCGGTCGAGCTGACCATGGCCGCGCTGCCGCTGCTGCGCGCCAGCGCCGGCGAGATTCTCTGCATCGGTTCGATGGCCGGCTGGATGCCGGTGCCGGGCCGCGCCGCCTACTGCGCGGCCAAAGGTGCACTGACCCAGTTCTTCGAGGTGCTGCGGCTGGAACTGGAGCGCGACAACATCCATGTACTGATGGTGTACCCGAGCTTCCTCGACACCCCGATCGAGCACAACGCCCTCGGCAAGGACGGCAAGCCCGCCAGCCACGCGCGCTCCATGGTCGGCGGCATGCGCACCCCGGAATGGATGGTCGGTCTGATTGACGAAGCACTGGTAAAACGGCACCGTTGGCTGCTGCCCGAGCCGGTTTCCCGCTTCGGCAGCCTGCTCTGGCGTTTTGCCCCGGCGCTGTATCTGCGCCAGGTACGCAAGCGTTTTGCCGGCGAACTGGGCTGATCACCAACCGGCGGGACGCAGAATCCGGCTCCGCGCCAACGCATGATGACGCGGACGCTCTCCGGATTCCTTACACACCCGCGACAACAAGAAGACACCATGTCCCTCGACACCCTGCTGCTCAATCCCTGGCTCTGGCTCGGGCTGTTTATCCTGCTGGCCTACACCATCGAAGCCATCACCGGCTTCGGCAGTATCGTTATTGCCCTGTCGCTCGGCGCATTGCTGTTGCCGATTCCGGCCATGCTGCCGGTACTGGTGCCGCTCAATATCTGCATGAGCGGCTATCTGGCCTGGCGCAACCGCCAGCACATCCACTGGCCAACGCTGCTCAAGCTGATCTTGCCGCTGATGCTGATCGGCATGCTGCTGGGCTACGGCCTGCGACCGTGGCTCAGCGGTGAGCTGCTCAAGGCGCTGTTCGGTGTGCTGGTGCTGTGGTTTGCCGGTCGTGAGCTGCTGCGCATGTTCCGTGGTCATATCAGCCCGCCGCACCCTAGCTGGCTGAGCCGCAGCCTGACCCTCGGCGCCGGCCTGACCCACGGCCTGTTCGCCTCCGGCGGCCCGCTGCTGGTCTATGCACTGGCCGGTACCCGACTGGACAAAAGCCAGCTGCGCGCCACCCTGATCAGCGTCTGGTTCACCCTCAACAGCAGCATGACCGTGCTGTTTCTGCTCGACGGCAGCCTCCTGCCCAACCTGCCACGCATCGCCAGCTACCTGCCGCTGCTGGTAATCGGCGTGGTGCTCGGCGAAATCCTCCATCACCGCCTGAACGAACAGCGCTTTCGGCAGGTGGTGTATAGCCTGCTGGTGGTGACGGGGGTGTTGTTGCTGGGCAAGGCGGTGCTCTGACGAGCCGACGCGGCACGGTAGGGTGGAGTAAGCCAACGGCGTCTCCACCAGCCATGCACAGGGCCAGCGAACATAGGTGCCGCCCACACACACGCAAAAGCCGCGGAGACGCTGCGCTTACTCCGCCCTACGGGACGGCGCTCAACCTGTACCGGGTACTGCGCCCGCCACCCGGCAGCTTTTCGATGCAGCCCTTTTCCAGCAGATCAGTCAAATGGCGGGTAGCGGTGGCTTTGGACACCTTGGCAACCGCCTGATACTGGCTGGCACTGATACCGTCGGCAAAACCACGCTCACCTCCGTCAAGCAAACGGTTAAGCACCTTGGTCTGCTCAGACGAAAACACGACATCACGGTGCCGTTGCCAGAACCGCGCTTTGATCAGCAACCGCTCAATACGAGCGATTGCCTGTTGCTGACTGTCCAGCAGAGTCGCCAGAAACCACTGCAGCCAAACCGTGATATCCAGCTCGCCTTTTTGGCTGGCTTCGAGCACTCGGTAATACCCCGAGCGGTCATCGAGAATACTGGCCGACATGGCATATAAGCGAATGGCCTGACCATCTGCCTGTGCCAACGCCAGGTCGGTAATGGCACGCGTCAGGCGGCCATTCCCGTCATCAAAGGGGTGCAGGGTGACGAACCAGAAGTGGGCGATGCCGGCGCGCAGCAGCGGGTCAAGCGTATGGTCTGTGCGACTGACAGCGAACCACTGAAGAAACCGCTCCAGCTGCGCCTCCAGGCCTGCACGGGGCGGCGCTTCAAAATGCACTCTGGGTCGGTCCAGACGGCCAGACACCACCTGCATTGGCTCGTCACCGCGCAACCCGCCGACATGTATGGCACCGTGCAGCGGCAAAGCGTCGTCCGGAAACAACTGCTGGTGCCAGTCGAACAGACGGCCCAGGGTCAAGGGCTGATCGACATTGCACGTGGCATCAAGCAGCAACTCGGCCACCCCTTCGCTACGGGCGTTGGATTTCCCGTCCGGCGGCAGGCCAAGGCGCCTAGCGAGCGACGAGCGCACCGAGGCCACGTTAAGCGTTTCACCCTCGATGGCCGAAGAGGTAATGATGTTCTGCAGCAGGGTATCCAGCTGCCCACGCAACTCATCGCCCGGGTCTATCGCTCCCGCCATGCCCAGTAGCTTGCCCTGCGCCTGCGCACAGGCGCGCAGCGACGCAGACAGAACGTCCACACGCCAGGTAAAGGCAGGCCAGTCCGGCTGTTGCCATATCCATTCCACGCCACTCATTACGCGCCCTCACGATCTCATGAGCCCAATATAGCAGCTGTTCGGCTCACCGTATGAGCCAAATAAGGAGCCTAATCGGCTCATCGGTCGCATTGGAGCGGCCAAGGCCAAACCCGCCGCGTAGCGGAGCGACCACGCGAATGCCCAGACACAACCCCCCCACCAGTGCGCGGGGCCCTTGCTGCTGCAGCAAGCCTAGATGCTGCCGGTCACGGCAATATCACTAATGCCGGGAAAGCGTCTATTTGGTGAGCAATTGTTTCGACGACACGTCTGCGGTAGCCGGCTGCGCATTGCATACCATATATGCTTCATATACGATTTGCCCTCTTTTCATATAGCCAGGTTCAGGTATGGGTATCGTCAAGATCAACGATGAGCTGCACGAGGAGGTCCGCAAGGCCAGCTCGGTCATGGTTCGCTCGATCAACGCGCAGGCGGAGTACTGGATGAAGATCGGCATGCTGGCCGAGGCCAACCCTGGTATGTCGTTTACCGACATCATGCGCGCGCAGCTGCGGCATGCCGAGGTCGAGATGAGGACGCTTTCCGATGCCTGAGATCAGGCTGAAAACGCCGCAGGAGATGGCGCTGATGCGCGAGTCGGGCAGGCTGCTGGCGGCGGTGTTTGCCTACCTCGATGGGCAGATCAAGGCTGGCATGTCGACCATGGCGATCAACGATCTGGCCGAGCGCTACATTGTCGACCAGCTCGGTGCGCGCCCGGCCAGCAAGGGCCAGTACGGTTTCAAGTACGTACTCAACAGCTCGGTCAACCATGTCGTCTGCCACGGTGTGCCGTCGGACAAGCAGGTGCTGGCTGATGGCGACATCGTCAATATCGACATTACCCTGGAGAGGGGCGGGTTTATCGCCGATTCCAGCAAGATGTACCTGATTGGCGAGGTGTCGGCAGCGGCAAAGCGGCTGGTCGCCAAGACCTACGACGCCATGTGGGAGGGCATCAAAGTGGTCAAACCCGGCGCCACCCTGGGCGATGTCGGCCACGCCATTCAGCGTCATGCCGAGGGCAGTGGCTACACGGTGGTGCGCGAGTACTGCGGGCACGGCATCGGCCGCGAGATGCATGAAGCGCCTGAGGTTCTGCATTTCGGTCGCCAGGGCAAAGGCCTGGTACTGCGCGAGGGCATGACCTTCACCATCGAGCCGATGATCAATCAGGGCACGGCACGAACCAAGACGCTAAAGGACGGCTGGACCGTGGTGACCTGCGATCAGCAGCTGTCCGCCCAGTGGGAGCACACTATCGCGGTGACCGCGGACGGTTACGAGGTGCTCACCCTGCGCGAGGAAGAACGCGTCTGACCCGTCCCACAAAACACGCCAGCGCCCCGCCCGGTGGCGCTTCATCACCCCTCTGATTGCTGCTCAATCAGCCGCACTGCCGATTGGCTCCCAAGGCCGGCCCGCGGTGCTACCGTCAGCTGACCTACAACACCAACAAGAGGATGGGCGTATGACACTGGCAGCAGGGCGGCAGTCGATTTTCATCACCGGCGCGGCATCAGGTATGGGCCGCGAAACCGCGCGTCTGTTTCGCGAAAAGGGCTGGTTTATCGGTGCCTTCGACCTGAATCTGGACGGTCTGCAGGCACTGCAGGCGGAGCTGGGCGCCGACAACTGCGTAATCCAGACGCTGGATGTCAGTGACAAGGGCCAGTTTGATGCCGCCGTGGCAACGTTTGCCGAAGCCACCGACGGGCGCATGGACATTCTGTTCAACAATGCCGGCATCGTCATGCGCGGCTTCTTCGATGAGCTGCCCTTTGAGGATCAGCTGAAGATCATCAACGTCAACGTCATCGGTGTACTCAACGGCACCCACAGCGCGCTGCCGCTGCTCAAGGCGACACCGAATGCGCTGTGCTTCAACACCTCGTCATCCTCGGCCACCATGGGCATGCCGCTGATCGCGGTGTACTCGGCCAGCAAGCACGCAGTCAAAGGCCTGACCGAGGCGCTGTCCAACGAGTTTCGCCGCTACGACATCCGCTGCGCCGACGCGCTGCCGGGGCTGATCAAGACCGGGATGCCCAGCGAGGAGATGATGGCGGCAGCGCCGGACAAGGGGCCATTCCGGCTGATTGAGGCGATTGAAGTGGCCAAGGCGGTGTGGAACAGCTACCACTCGGACCAGTTGCACTGGTACATCCCCGAAGAACTGGCCGAGCTGGACAAGGCCGCCGGCAACAACCCGGAGCTGCTGCGCGACAAGCTGGGTCGTAACATGCAGCCCTGAGCGACATATCAACGCACCCCTCCGCCCAGACGCTTGCGAGCCCTGGCTGCAGAGGGGTAGCCTTGCAGCCTCTGTCCGACAACCACGAGTCTGCCCTGATGAAAACCCTGGTCTGGGATCTTCCCCTGCGTCTGTTTCACTGGCTGCTGGCACTGACCGTCACCGGCGCGCTGGTGACCATCAGTCTCGGTGGCAACTGGATTGAATGGCACGAGCGCTTTGGTATCGCCGTGATCGGCCTGCTGGCCTTCCGCCTGGTCTGGGGCGTCTGTGGCTCGACCCACTCGCGCTTTGCCAGCTTTTTCCCTACTCCGGCCCGTCTCAAGGCCTATCTGAGCGGCCGTTGGCAGGCGCTGGGGCACAACCCAATCGGGGCGCTGTCGGTATTTGCCCTGCTCGGGCTGATGGCGTTTCAGGCAGTGACCGGCCTGTTCAGCAACGACGATGTAGCCTTCTATGGCCCGCTCAGCCGGCTGGTTTCGAGCGACACTGGCAGCCTGCTCAGCGGCTGGCACCGTTCTACCGAAGAACTGATCTACGCCCTGCTGGGGCTGCATATCCTCGCTATCGTGCTGTATCGGCTGCGCGGCAAGAACCTGCTTGGGCCGATGATTCACGGCAAGGCAGAGGTGCCGGCCAATCAGGTTGAAGAGATGAAGGGCGGCGGCTGGATTGCACTGGTGATCGCGCTGGTCATCGCTGCGGCCGCTATCTGGTTTGCCTCCGGTGCCTGGATTCCCGCGCCGCCGCCCGCGCCCGCCGTGCCGGCCTGGTAGGCCTTCTCAACCGGCGCTACCAGTTGCGCCTATAAAACAAAACCCCGCCAGATGGCGGGGTTTTGTCGTCACGCATAGCGCATCAATCCAGCCGATACTTGTCGTGGCAGGCTTTGCAGGTCTTGCCTACCTCGGCAAAGGCCATACGGATTTCCGACTGGTCACCGGTCGCCGCCTTGGCGGCCAGGGTATTGGCAGCGGTACCCATATTGCCGGCCAGCTGGGCAACGTCCTGCATGTTCTCAAACAATGCCGGATCGACACGGGTATGCACATCGCCGATATCCTGCTCGGTGCCCGGACCGAACAACGCGCCGATACCCGAGTTGGCAATCGCAGCAATGGTGTTGGCCGCAGCCTCGACCTGTTGCTGGTTGTATTCAACACTGCCGTCGATTACCTGGGCCTTGATCTTGCCCATGTTCCAGGCCATATAGGTAAAACCGGCCTGACGGGTTTCAATCTGCTTTTCCGGGTCCATCGCGGCAGCAGAGAGGCTGGTAGCGAGCAGGGCAGAGCCCAGCAGGGTAGTCATCACGGATTTCATACAAACTCCTTTTTTGGTTGTTCTGGGGGCTCACTTCCCGCAGGTGTTGATCCCCAGCAGCGGATACAGCGGGCAGAAGCGGAACGCTCCGGTTGCCAGCGGCACCACACCGATCCAACCCCAAAGTCCGATTGTGCCGGTCAGGGTCAGGGCAATCAGCAATACACCCACAAGGATGCGAAGAACACGATCAATAGTACCTACATTGGCTTTCATGGCTACTCTCCTGAGTGCTCTGGGGCGTGGTCTCTGACCTTGCCCAGGGTGTTAAAGGCGATATCGGTGCTGGGGAAAACCTGGGCGATCTGCTGTCGGATCCAGTCGGTATGCTGCAGTTGGTCCATCACCGGCCCCTTGACCTCTGCGAGGTGCAGCCGGATATCACGCTCGCGCAGGCCCTCGGTCAGCTCGCTGAGCATGTCCAGCCCGGTGCTGTCGATGTGATTGACCGCCGACAGAATCAGTAACACTTCTCTGGTGTCCGGGTACTCGGCCAGCGCCTGCGAGATGGCCTGCTCGACCGCCTTGGTGTTGGCAAAGAAGATGTTCTCGTCGATCCGCAGCGCCAGCAGATGCGGTTCGGTTTCGACCAAATGGCGCTTGGTATTGCGAAAGTAGTGGGTATCCGGCACCCGGCCGACCACCGCCACATGCGGGCGACTGCCGCGCCAGAGCTGGGCAACAATGGCGAAGCAAACGCCCAGCACGATACCCGCCTCAATGCCCAGCACCAGCACACCAGCGGCGGTGCTGAGCAGGGTCAGGCCTTCCGCCCGGTCGTAGCGCCAGGCGCGGCGCAGACTGGCCAGATCGATCAGCGGCACCACTGCAACCAGAATTACCACCGCCAGCACCACCTGCGGTAACCAGGCAAACAGCGGCGCGATGCTGATCAGAATCAGACCAATTACCAGCGCGGATATCACTCCGGCCAGCGGTGTGTTGGCACCAGCCTCGATGTTCACACTGGAACGCGAAAAGCCGCCGCACACCGCAAAGCCGCCACTCAAGCCGGCGCCAATATTGGCAGCGCCAAGCCCCAGCAGCTCGCGATCCGGGTCGATGCTCTGGCGTTTTCTCCGTGCCAGCGACTGGGCAATCGAGACGCTTTCAACAAAGCTGACCAGACTGATCAGCGCTGCCGGCAGCAGCAACGAGCGTAGCGCCGACAGGTCGGGTGTTTGCCATACTAGTGCCGGCAGCCCGGCCGGAATCTCACCCACCACCGGCACACCATGACTCGGCAAATCAGCCAGCAGGGTGAGTACCACACCAAGCACCACCACCAGAATCGGCGCCAGCCGGGCCAACAGGCCGGCCACGGTCGCAGACAGGCCCAGCGCACCGAGGTGCGCAGCCAGCCTGCTGCGCGCATAGATCAGCCAGCACAGTGCTGTCAGGCCCATGGCGAACACCAGCGAATTGCTGTTGTCCCAGCTGCTCGACAGGGTCAGCGGGTCGTCCGGCCAGGCTGCCAGGCCAAGCATCTTCGGCAGCTGGCTGAGCACGATCAGAATCGCCGCACCGCTAATAAAACCGCTGATCACCGGATGACTAAGAAAGTTGGCCAGAAAACCCAACCGCAATAACCCGAATGCCAACAGCATGCCCCCAGACAGCAGCGCCAGCCAGATTGCCAACTGCAGGTAATCGGCCGAGCCGGCAGTGGCCAGCGGGGCGAGCAGGGTGGCGGTCATCAACCCGGTGACCGCCACAGGGCCGACCGACAGCGTCATACTGCTGCCCAGCAGCGCATAACCAATCAGCGGCAAAATGCTGGCATACAGGCCGATCTGCACCGGTAATCCGGCCAGCATCGCGTAGGCCATGCTCTGCGGGATGATCATGATGCCAACCACCAGCCCGGCTGTCAGATCACCCGCCAGCCAGGCACGTCGGTAGTGGCGCATCCAGCCGAACAGCGCATTGCTGCCCGGCGGTTGCAGGCGCAGATCCTGACTCACGCCTTCACCCGGCGGTCATATTGGGCAAATAGCCACATGCCCAGCAGCATCGCGGCAACAAACAACAGCGCCTGCGGAATCAATGCGGAGGCCGCAACCAGCCCCGGCCCCGGGCAGAAACCGGCCACGCCCCAGCCAGCGCCAAACAGCAGGCTGCCGATGACCAGGCGGCGATCGATCGTCCTGCTGGTCGGCAGCTGCGCCTGCTCGCCCCGTAGGGTCGTACCACGGCGCTGAACCCACTGCATGGGCAGGAAGGCAACACCAATCGCGCCCGCCATGACCAGCGCCAGCGACGGGTCCCAGGCACCCGCCAGATCAAGAAAGCCAAGCACTTTGGCCGGGTTGGCCATGCCCGAGATCAGCAGGCCGAAACCGAACAGCAGGCCGCTGGCCAACGCAATCAGTCCACGCATGATTCAGACTCCCAGCAGGTGACGGAGAACGAACACAGTAATAAAACCCGCGCCCATGAAACTCAGGGTAGCGACCAGCGAGCGCGGCGACAGCCGGGACAGGCCGCAGACACCGTGGCCGCTGGTGCACCCCGAGCCCAGCCGTGCGCCGAAGCCGACCAGCAACCCAGCGACGATAAGGGCAACGGGGCCGGCCTCGACCTGCACGTTAATCTCACCAGCCAGCGCCATGTACAGCCAGGGTGCCAATAGCAGACCAAGCACAAACAGCAGCGCCTCGCCATTACCCGCCTGGGGCGTCAACAGCCGTCCAACCAGCCCGCTGATGCCGGCAATGCGGCCGTTGAACAGCATCAGCAACGCCGCTGCCGCGCCAATCAGCGCCCCGCCCAGCAACGCTGACCACGGGGTAAAGGCGGCCCAATCAATGCTCATCAGGGGTCTCCTCGGCACAGAACAGGCCGTAAAGGGTATGGAGAATGGCTAATGCTTCGCGGCTGGCCACCCGGTAGTAGACCTGCTTGCCTTCACGACGGGTGTCGACCAGCCCCTCACGACGCAATACCGCCAGTTGCTGCGAGAGGGTCGGCTGGACGATGCCCAGCAACGTCTCCAACTCGCTGACATTGCGCTCGCCATCAACCAGCTGACAAAGCAGCAGTAACCGGTCACGATTGGCAAGCGCCTTGAGCAGTTGATGGGCCTGATCGGCAGAATTGCGCAGGCGCTGGATATCGGATTGATTGTTCATGACAGCAGTACGATCTCTTGGAACATTCTATTGACTAACAATATATAAAAAAATAGATTGTTTGCAAGCAAGCTAACGAAAATGGAGCCAGCAATGAGTGAGGATCGCGTAGAAGTCACCCTTGAACAGCAGCAGGGCTATCGCTTTGAAGCCCGCTTCAGCAACGGCACGCCACCGCTGATCACCGACGAGCCGGCACCACTGGGCAACAACGAAGGCCCCAGCCCGGCTCAGCTGCTGGTTACCGCGCTGGCCAACTGCCTGAGCGACAGCCTGATCTTCGCCCTGGCCAAATTCCGCCAGCCGAACGATGGCATCCGTACCGAGGCGGCTGGCCTGATCGGCCGCAACGAGCAGAACCGGATGCGCGTAGTCAGCGTGGAGGTGACCCTGCATCTCGGCCATCCGGCCAGCAGTTTTGAACGGCTGGAGCGCATCCTCGACCAGTTCGAGCAGTTTTGCACCGTCTCGCAAAGCGTCGCCGCCGCCCTGCCGATCCAGCTCAAGGTACTCGACAGCGAAGGCACCCTGCTCAAGGGTTGAACAGCTTGAACTCAAGCAACGTCTGCACCAGCGTCGCGTTGGCGATGTCGATAAAGAAGGCACCGAGCAGCGGGATCACCAGATAGGCCTTGGGGCTGGGACCGTAACGGCTGGTCAAGGCATCCATATTGGCGATGCCGACTGGCGTTGCGCCCAGCCCCATGCCGATAAACCCCGCGCTGATGCAGGCTGCATCGTAATTACGCCCCAGCAGCGGAAACACCAGAAATACGGTAAACAGGGTGATCATCAGGGCCTGCATCAGCAGCATGATACCGATCACTCCGAACGCGCCCTGCAATGACAGCAGCGGCAGGCTGATCAGACTCATGCCGAGAAACAGCTGCAGGCTGAGGTCGCCGACCAGTTGGATCGGTCTGGCATCGACCTCCACGCCCGCCATATCCAGCCCGTTGGCGAGCAGGATGCCGAGGAACATGGAAGTCAGAAACGCCGGCAACCGCAGACCCAGCCCCGACAACCAATCGTAAACACTGGCACCCAGCGCAAAACACAGCGCGATCAGCAGCACCGCGGTCAGCAGATGATCCAGATCGATCAGGTAGGTCGTCTTGCCGTGCGCTTCCAGCTGCGGCATCTCGCTCTCGACCTCGCGGCTGGCCAACTGGTGACGTCGAATCAGCCAGGCCGATACCGGTCCACCCAGCAGGCCACCGCTGATCAAACCCGCAGTCGCCATCGCCAACCCCAGGGTGCTGGCGTTAGCCAGCTGGAAGTGTTCCTCGAACAACTGCCCCCAGGTGAGCGCGGTACCGTGGCCACCAGCCAGCGAAATACTGCCGCCAATCAGCCCATACAGCGGGCTTTCCCCCAGTCCCAGCGCCAGCAGCGTACCGACCAGGTTCTGGCACAGCAGAAACACCACCGCCAGCCCGAGCATGATCGCTAACGCTCTGCCTCCGGCCAGCAGCTGGCGTAGCCGCGACGACAGGCCAATGGTGCTGAAAAACGCGATCAGCAACAGATTGCGCAGTTCCAGATCAAACAAAATCTCGCGATCAGACAGCAGCTGAATCACCGCCACCAACGCACTGACAGTCAGCCCGCCGCTGACCGCCGCCGGAATGTTGTAGCGACTCAGCAGACTCACTCGCTGATTGATCCAGTAGCCCAGCCACAGCGCAATCACCGTCAGCGCCAGGGTGGTTGGCGTGTTGATCAGCAGGGCAGTCTGTTCCATGACAGGTCTCGGGTTGGTGGCGTGGGGAGCAGGGGGTAAGCATATACGCAGGGGCGGGGAGGAGCTCAACCCTTGGGTTCCCAGACGCAGACGGGCACGGCATGCCGAGCCCCTTGTATGTTGACTGTGGTCCCTGTGACCATGGTCCCCGACTGATCATCGGGTGGCAGGTGACAGGTCGTCGTGCCCCTGAAGCCTCAAGAGCTTGGTCCGTAGATGGGCCGTCACCTGCCAACACACTCAGACAGTTCGAACGGTATCTGGTGCCGGCGCTGAGCGCCTGAGCACGTATTCGCAAGGTAGAACAGAGTGTGGTGACGATCGCCTGTCAACAGAGCCGGAGGCCCCATGACCTGCGTTATCGGAATCGACATTGCCAAGCACACCTTCGACATCGCCAAGCCGCTGGAGCGCGATAAATACCGCACCAAAGCCAAACTGGCGAACTCCCCCGAAGGCTTCAAGCAATTTGACCAATGGTTAGAGAAGCATGCTGAGCCACATTGCTGGGTGCTGATGGAGGCAACGAGCGTGTACCACGAAGCGCTGGCGACGCATCTGCATCAGCAGGGCTATCAGGTCTGTGTCATCAACCCTGCACGCATCGCCAAATATGCGCAAAGCGAGCTGCGCCGGGTTAAAACAGACAAGACCGACGCCAAATTGATCGCCCGCTACGCACAGCGCCATCTGGAAGAACTGCGTCCTTGGGAGCCCGAGCCAGAGAGCATCCGTCAGCTACGCGGCCTGGTGCGTCGGCTTGCCGACCTGAAGGAGTTGGCGCAGATGGAGCGCAACCGTCTGGACGTTAGCGCAGAATCAGCCCAAGCCTCTATCCGTATTCATCTGGAGCACTTGGACGGCCAGATCGCCTTAATCAACACCGCTATCAACGACCACATCGACAATGACCCGGACCTACGAGAGCAAAAGCGGCTAATGAAGAGCATTGATGGTGTCAGTGATGGCACCACCGCCACGCTGCTGGCAGAGCTGGGCAGCCCCCTGCGATTCGACAGCGCAAGGCAGCTGGCAGCGTTCTGTGGTCTGACTCCGCGTTTGCAGGAATCTGGGATATACCGAGGCAAGTCGACCATCTCGCGCACCGGGTCAGGCCGGTTGCGCGCAGCGCTATACATGCCAGCGCTGTCGGCGATGACCTACAACCCGGTCATCAAAGCGATGAAAGTGAGGCTGGCTGAACGCGGTAAAGCTGGTCGGTTGGCCGTCTGCGCGGCCATGCGTAAGCTGCTGCACATCATCTACGGCGTACTGAAATCAGGTCAGCCGTTCGACCCGATCAGAGCGCTTGCACACTGATCAGGATGACGGTATCTACGCACATGGAGAAATTTCGCGGGCCGGCTGCACCGGATCTGCGTCAATCGTAGGGTCACAGCATGCTGTGACCGAACGGAATCCAATACCTCACCTCGCCCGATCAGCCCCCTCGCACGAGCCCCAAAACCACGTCATCCCCGCGCAGGCGGGGATCCATCACTGTGCCCGGCGTCTCGGTGGATTCCCGCCTGCGCGGAAATGACGAAAATTCAGCAAGCATCGATCAATAGGGCTTCGCTTAAGCCGATCTTAAGATTCGCCCGCCATTCTCCTCCCCAACATGAGGAGGAATGCCATGTCACAGACCCCGGTTCCACAGGCTCGGCAGCTCGCCCGCCTGGGCGATGACGCCACCTTGCTACACGCACCCCAGCATTCCGACTGCCGACTGCGGTCACGGCTGGAGCACTTTGTTCACGATTGCTTTGCCGCCACCTACGGTGCCGACGTCCAACAATTCATGCCGGAACTGCTGGGCCTGTGCCAGCAAGGCGAACTGCGCGCCGGTGTCGGCATGCGCGGCGGTGCTGAAGGCCCGCTGTTTCTTGAGCACTATCTGGATCAGCCCGTGTGCGACGCCATCCGTCAGCACACCGATCTGCCGGTGCACCGCGAACAGGTGGTCGAGGTCGGCAACCTGGCGGCCCTGGCCCCTGGCGCCGGTCGTCTGCTGATCATCGCACTGACCCACTACCTGGCGACCAGCGGATACACCTGGGTGGTATTCACCGGCACGCCGATGCTGCTCAACAGCTTCCAGCGCCTGACCCTCAGCCCGATTGATCTGGGCCCGGCCGATCCCCTGCGCCTGGGCGAAGCACGCCTACAGTGGGGCAGCTACTACGCCACCCAACCGCGGGTAATGGCCGGCTATATCCCGGAAGGCTTCAACCAGCTGGAGCGCCGCGGCCTGTTTGAGCGTATGCGCTACCAACCCGACTACCTGCAAACTGGCCCGGAGATCGCAAATGATTGCGCCTGAAACCCTCTGGCACAGCCTCGACCGTTTCGCGGCTGAGCGCCCCAACAAGCTCGCGCTGAGCGACGAGCAGGGCAGCATCAGCTACGCCGAGCTGCCAGCAGAAATCGGTCGTCGCGCCGAGCACCTGCGCGCCGTCGGCTGCCGCTGCGTCGCCCTGGCGTTGCCCAACGGCCGCGAATGGCTGCTGTGGGATCTGGCATTGCTCAAAGCCGGCCTGACCTGCGTGCCCATCGCCCCCTTCTTCACCCGCCAACAACGCGAGCACCTGCTGACCCGCGCCGGTGTCGATACCGTGCTGGGCATGGCTGACGACGCCGCGGAGCTGCAACCGTTGGGATTTGCCGCCACGTCACTGGGCTGGCAGCGGGCGCCGATCGGCGTAGGCATCCCGGCCGGCACCGCCAAGATCACCTTTACCTCCGGCACCACCGGCATACCGAAGGGCGTCTGCCTGTCGGCCGGCGCCATGCTGCAGGTCGCGGACAGCTTGCGTGAGGCCTGTTCTTCGGTCGACCCGCAGCAACACCTTATTCTGCTGCCACTGGCCGTGCTGCTGGACAACCTGGGCGCCATCACCGCCTTGCTCAACGGCGCCAGCATCAGCGTACCGACCGATACCGGCCTGCAAGGCGCGCAGATCAACCCGACCCGCTTGCTGGACGTGCTGAACCAGAGCCAGCCACACAGCCTGATTCTGGTACCGCAACTGCTGCAGGGGCTGCTGCAGGCAGCCGACGCCGGTATACCGTTGCCGCGCAGCCTGCGCTTTGTTGCCGTCGGCGGTGGCCGGGTTGCACCGTCACTGCTGGAGCGCGCGGCCAAGCACGACCTGCCGGTCTTCGAAGGCTATGGCCTGTCCGAATGCGCCTCAGTCGTGTGTCTCAACCGCCCCGGCCACAACCGTCCGGGCACGGTCGGTCAGCCCCTGCCGCACGTGCAGATCCGGGTTGCCGATGACGGCGAAATCATGGTCCGTGGCGCTCGCGCACTGGGCTATCTGGGCGAGCCGCCGCTGACCGTCGACGAGTGGCCGACTGGTGATATCGGCCGGCTGGAGGATGGCTACCTGAGCATCCTCGGCCGCAAGAAAAACCAGTTCATCACCGCCTACGGCCGCAACGTCAACCCCGAATGGGTCGAGGCCGAGGTCGCCGCCCATCCGGCCATTGCCCAGGTCCTGGTGTACGGCGAAGCCCTGCCGGTCAACGTGGCACTGATCGTGCCACGCAGCCCGGCCTTCCGAGTAACCGACATAGAAGAGGCGATTGCCCAGGCCAACAGCCGCCTGCCCGACTACGCCCGTATCGGCCCCTGGCTGACCGCCAGCGAACCCTTCACCCCAGACAACGGCCTGCTGACCAGCAATGGTCGCCTGCGCCGTGAGCAGATCATTGAACACTATCGTCCGGCCCTGTTGGGCCTGCTGACCGAGGACATTGCGCTATGACTTTCTTTGAGCAACTGCAAACCGAAACCACCAGTGAGCGCGAATACCTGTTCAGTTCGCCGCTGATCCAGGCCGCCCTGCGCGGCGAGGTGCAACGCCACAGCTACATCGCCTTTCTCGCCCAGGCCTTCCATCACGTACGCCACACCGTGCCACTGCTGATGGCCTGCGGCTCGCGACTGGACAGTGACCACGAATGGGTGCGCGAAGCCATGGCCGAGTACATCGAGGAGGAAATCGGCCATCAGGAGTGGATTCTCAACGACATCCGCGCCTGCGGTGGCGACGCCGAGGCGGTCCGCCACAGCACGCCGGCGCTGGCCACCGAGCTGATGGTCAGCACCATGTACGACCGTATCAACCGACTCAATCCGATGTCGATGCTGGGCATGGTATTCGTGCTGGAAGGCACCAGCATCGCACTGGCTACCCAGGCTGCCGGCAGCCTGAAAGAAGGTCTCGGACTGCCGCCGCAGGCGTTCAGCTACCTGACCTCGCACGGCTCGCTGGACCTGGAGCACATGAAGTTCTTCGAGCAACTGGTCAATCGCATCGACAACGACGCCGACCGCACCGCGGTACTGCACACCGCCAAGGTGATCTATCGGCTCTACGCCGAGATGTTCCGCAGCCTGCCCGGCTCGGTTGAAGAGGAGGTGCGCCATGCAGCTGTCAGCTAGTCGTGTGCTGCTGACCGGTGCGACCGGCGGCATGGGCCGCGCCATCGTAGCCGCGCTCTGCGCGCGGGGAGCGCAGGTGCTGGTCGTCGGCCGCCAGGATCAGGCGCTGCAGGCGCTGGTCGAACGCAACCCGTCCCAGGTCAGTTGCCTGCAGGCAGACCTGCGCCGCCCGGCCGACCGCGCCAGCGTGCTGCGTCAGGCTCAGCAGTTGGGCAACATCAACCTGCTGATCAACGCCGCCGGCATCAATCATTTCGGCCTGTTCGAGAACATGCAGGAGCAGGCCATCAACGACCTGATCGAGACCAATCTGACTGCCACCCTGCAGCTGACCCACGCTCTGCTGCCGCTGCTGCGCAGCCAGCCGCAGAGCTGCGTAGTCAATATCGGCTCGACCTTCGGGTCCATCGGCTACCCCGGCTTCAGCGTCTACTGCGCTACCAAGTTTGCCCTGCGCGGTTTTTCCGAAGCGCTGCGCCGGGAGCTGGCCGATACCAACGTGGGCGTGCTCTACATCGCTCCGCGGGCGACCCGCACCGAGATGAACAACGCCGCAGTGGAAGCCATGAACGCCGAACTGCAGGTCAGCATGGACAGCCCCGAACTGGTCGCCGAGCGCCTGGTTCAGGCGCTGGATGCCGATCTGCGCGAGGTTCATCTGGGCTTTCCTGAGCGACTGTTCGTACGCCTCAACGGCCTGCTACCGCGACTGGTCGACAAGGCCCTGCGCCGCCAGTTGCCGACTATCCGCCATTACGCCACACCTTCTGTTCACACCAAGGAGCACTGATCATGTCCATCTGGGTTCGTTATCTTCTCGCCGGTCTGCTGGCCACGTTCAGCCTGAGCACCTTTGCCGCCGATATCGCTCCGCTGCAGAAACGCTGGGCAGAAATTCAGTATCAGTTGCCGGAAAATCAGAAAGCCGATGCCTTCGAAGCACTGGCAGCCGAGGCCGAACAGGCCCTGGCAGAGGAACCGGACAGTGCGCCACTGCTGATCTGGCGCGGCATCATTCTCAGCAGTTGGGCCGGCGCTGAAGGCGGACTCGGCGCGCTGGGCAAGGTGAAGGAGGCCAAGAGCCTGTTCGAACACGCTTTGCAGGTTGACCCCCAGGCCCTGCAGGGCTCGGCCTATACCAGTCTGGGAGCACTCTACTATCAAGTGCCCGGCTGGCCGATCGGCTTTGGCGACGACGAGCAGGCCGAGACGTTGCTGCAACAGGCACTGGTGCTGAATCCGGACGGCATCGACAGCAATTTCTTCTGGGCCGATTACCTGATCGACCAGAAGCGCTATGCTGAAGCCCGCAGCGCACTGCTCAAGGCGCAGGGCGCTGCACCGCGCCCGGACCGTCCGCTGGCCGACGAAGGCCGCCAGGCTGAAATCCGCGCCCGACTGGACAAAATCGCCAACAGGTAATACATGCGACTGCTGCTGGTAGAAGACGATACCTCCCTCGCCGAGGGCATCCTGACCTCGCTCAAGGGCGAGGGCTACACCCTAGACTGGCTGCAGGACGGCGCCAGCGCGCTGCACGCCCTGAGCAGCGAGCCCTTTGATCTGGCCATCCTCGATCTGGGCTTGCCGCGGATGGACGGCCTGCAGGTACTGCGTGAGTTGCGTGACCGCCATCAGGCCGTACCAGTGCTGGTGCTGACCGCCCGCGATGGCGTGCAGGACCGCATCGCCGGCCTCGATGCCGGCGCCGACGACTACCTGATCAAGCCCTTCGACAGCGCCGAGTTGAAGGCCCGCATCCGTGCCTTGCTGCGACGCAGCGCCGGGCGCGCCGAGCCACTCATCCAACTGCGCGGGGTTACCCTCGACCCGCAGAGCCAGCAGGTCACGTTTGAGGGCCGCAACGTCAACCTGTCACGCAAGGAGTTCGTGCTGCTGCATGAACTCATGGCCCAGCCCGACCGGGTACTGACCCGCGACCGGCTGGAGCAGTCGCTGTATGGCTGGAATGAAGAAGTCGACAGCAACACCCTGGAAGTCCACATCCATCACCTGCGACGCAAGCTGTTCAGCGGACTGATCCGCACGCTACGCGGCATCGGCTACATGATAGAACGCGACGCATGAAATCCATCCGCAAGCGCATCCTGATTCGGGTGCTCGGGCTACTGCTGGTCGGCACCCTGATCATGGGCTGGGCCAGCCATCATGATTCTACCCATGAGGTAGAAGAACTGTTCGACGCCCAACTCGGTCAGAGTGCGCGGGTGCTGATCGGGCTGCTGGGAGCCTCGCAGGGCCAGATTCCGACCGAACAGCTGGCCCAGGCGCTGCTGGAAACCACCGGCGAGCACCCCAAGCTCGGCCACCGCTATGAAAGCAAGCTGGCGTTTCAGGTCCGCGACGCCAACGGCACCGTGATTGCCCGCTCCTTCAACGTGCCGCAGCTCACTGATGCCGACTGGCAACCGGGTTTTGCCGACCTGCAACAGGAAACGTACCGGTGGCGCGGCTACGTGCTCGAGTCACCGGACAGCGGTCTGGCGGTCTGGGTCGGTGAGCGCAGCGATGTGCGCGGCGAACTGGTCGACAAGATCGTGCGCGGCACCCTGGTCCCCGATCTGCTCGGCATACCGCTGATGATGCTGCTGGTCTGGTTCGCCATCGGCTCCGGACTCAAGCCCCTCGACCAGCTGGCCCAGCTGATCCGCCTGCGCGAACCGAACAGCCTGCAACCGATCGTACTGGGTGACCTGCCCGCCGAACTGGAACCGGTGCAAGCCGCGCTCAATCGCATGCTGGAGCAGTTGCACCAGTTGCTGGCCCGCGAGCAGCGCTTTATTGCCGATGCGGCCCACGAACTGCGCACCCCACTGGCAGTCCTGAAGATTCACGCGGAAAACGCCATGCAGGCCACTGACCCGGGCGAGCGCGAACAGGCACTGCAGCACCTGCGGCAGGGGGTCGAGCGCGCCACCCGGTTGATTTCACAGATGCTCACCCTGGCACGCCTGGCCGACGAGCAGCAACGGCAGCGGAACCCGCTTGCCCTGCTGCAGAGCTGCCGCGATGAGGTTGCCGAGCTGCTGCCGTTGGCGCTGAGGCGAGACCAGGAATTGGAACTGATCAGCGATAGCGACCTGCCGGACAAGGTCAGTATGGAGCCGGGCAGTCTCGGCATGCTGCTGCAGAATCTGGTCGGCAATGCCATCCAGCACGCGCCCGATGGCGGTCGCATCCTGATCAGCCTGCAGCGCCAGACAGACCAGTTGGTGCTGCGGGTCGAAGACAGCGGGAGCGGAGTCGCCGCAGCGGACCGTGAGCGCCTGCTCGAACGGTTCCACACCCAGGGCAGCAGCCAAGGCGCCGGGCTGGGTCTGTCCATTGTGCAGCGGATTGTCGAGCGCCATCAGGGTAACCTGCAGCTCGGCGACAGCCCGCTCGGCGGTCTGCTGGTGCAGGTCAGCCTGCCGCTGGCGCTGCTCGGCAGTGCTGATTGAGCAACATCACCGAGCCAGCCTTTGCTGGTGCCCGACCGTCCATTAGCCGATACTCGGACGCTGTTTGCCCAATCCCTAACAACAGGAGATCCGTCTCATGACCACCATGCGCTTCGACCTGACCGGCAAGACCGCCCTGATTACCGGCGCCTCCAGCGGCCTCGGCGCCCACTTCGCCCGCGTACTGGCTGCCGCTGGCGCGCGCGTGGTGCTGGCCGCCCGCCGGGCCGATCGCCTGTCGGCACTGGTCGACGAACTCAAGCAACAGGGACATGAGGCGATGGCGGTGACCATGGACGTGACCGATGCCGACAGCGTCGACGCCGGCTTCAGCGCCGCCGAGCAGACCTTCGGGGTGTGCGACATCCTGGTCAATAACGCCGGTATCGGCGACCCGGTCCCCTTCCTTGAGATGGACGAAGGCAACTGGCGCAGTATGCTCGACACCAACCTCGACGGCGCCTGGCGCGTCGCCCATCGCGGCTGCAAGGCGATGGCCGGCAGCGGCCAGGGCGGTAGCGTAATCAATATCGCCTCGATCCTCGGCCTGCGCGTCGGCAAGGCTCTGGCCCACTATGCCGTCGCCAAGGCTGGCGTTGTGCAGCTGACCAAGGCCATGGCGATGGAACTGGCCAAGAACGGTATCCGCGTCAACGCCATTGCCCCCGGCTACTTCCGCACCGAAATGAATTCTGACTACTTCGACACCGAGCACGGCCAGAACTACGTGCGCAGCAAGGTGCCGATGGGCCGCCTTGGCCGCCTCGACGAACTGGATGGCCCGCTGCTGCTACTCGCCAGCGAGGCGGGCTCCTTCATGACCGGCACCATCATCAACGTCGACGGTGGGCACGTTAACAACAGCCTGTAAACCGGACCGGCACCGGGCGCTGGCAGGGCGCCCGGCAAACCGCTATCGTCAGGCCTGAGGACGCACCTGGAATACTCATGGCCACCCCGAAACCCCTACGCAACGGGCGCATCGCCCTACCGCTCGGCATTCTGTTGCTAGCACTGTTCTTTCTGTTCCTCGCCAGTTCGGCCTGGCAGCAGCGCGATGAACAGTGGCGTACCGACCTGTTCATCGATGCCCGAGCAGAGCTGCGTGCGCTGGAGCACACCCAGCAGGCAAAGCGAGGCGAAGCCCAGATCGCGGTGTACAGCCTTACCGAGGACCCGGACACCCAGCGTCTGGTGCGGCGCGTTGACGAATTGATCCGGCAGCACGGCCGCGCCCATCCTGAGGTGCAGCGCCTGCGCGCGCAATTGATCGGCGACCTCGACGGCTTCTGGGAACTGCTGAAACAGGCCGGCGCAAGGGAACTGCAAATCCATTCCTCCGCTGACCAGACCGCGCTGCTGCGCATGCAGGACCCATATCGCTGGGGCGATCGTAACGATGTCGACCGCCCCCTGCTGCGCGCCGTCAGCAACGGCAGCGCTGCGAGCGGTCTTGAGCTGTATCAGCACGGCAGCAGCGAGAGCGCCATCGCCCCAATATTCGCCAGCGATGCCGCCGATAGCCCACAGATTGCCACCTTGCAGGTCGGCTTCCCTGGGCTGCCGGAGATTGCCCTCGGTCCGGCCGAGCGGATAGCCCTGCTGGTCAACAGCAAAGCCCTCGCCAGCGAGGCTGGCAGCTGGCCCCTGCAGCCGCTGGCACATGATCGCTGGTTGCTGGCCGACCACAGCGGCGGCCGGGTTCCCGGCTGGCTAAGCGACGCCCTGGCTACGCTCAACGCCGACCAACTCGAGCGCATCTACAGCAACCAGCAGGGAACCTGGCTACTCAGCCTACGCCCACTCGACGCCGTCATCCATCATCCGACCGGCGGCATGCAGCCCGCAGCACTGCTGCTCTGGCGTGACATCAGCCAGGAGGCGGCCGCCCATCAGAGCCAGCAACGCCAACTGGCCGCCAAATGGCTGCTGGCGCTGCTCGCTGCCTGCAGCCTGTTTACCGTGCTGCTGCTGAGCAGCTATCGCGCCGCGCGCCGGCAGATGGTGCGTCATGCCAGCGCCATCCGGGTCGAAAATCGCAAGCGCGAGCACGAGCGCCGACTGCTGGAAATCATTGCGCGCACCCAGTCTGCCTATATCCAGCAGAACCAGATGACCAGCAACCTGGGCGAGGTACTGGAACAGATTCTTGAGTTGACCGGCTATCAGGTCGGCATTCTGGCAAAGGCGGTGAATGCCGATAACGGCCGCCTGCAGCTGCAGCCCCAGGGCGTGGTAGATTCCCGCAACCCGGCGCAGCCACCGGCTGTCAGCCTGCTCGGCGCGATGGACAGCGCCAGCGGCGACCCGCAGGCGCGGCTGATTGACAGCGACGATCCCGATCTGAGCAATGCCGCACTGCTGCCCTTGCTATACGGCGGACGGCTGATGGGCATGCTGGCACTCAGCCGCAACCAGCGCCCCGTCGATACCGGGCTACTCACCTTTCTCTCGCCGCTGCAGACCAGCCTGGGCCAGTTGCTGCACGCCATTCACCAGCGCCAGGAACACGAAGCCCTGCAACAACGACTGGAGCGCCAGCGCCTGGCGCTGCGCTCACTCAACCGAATTGCCGCCGATTTTGGGTTATCCCACCAAGAGCGATTGGAACGGCTGCTCGATCTGGGCTGCGACTATCTGCAGCTTGATCTCGGCCTGGTCAGCCGCATCACTGACAACGTGTATGAGGTGCAGGCTGCCAGCAGCGGAGACCAGAGCCCGACCGTTGGTAGCCGCTTCGACTTCGATCAGACGTACTGCAGCCTGGCCTACCAGGAGGACGACGTGCTGGCCATCGACAGCATGGGCACATCACGCTTTAGCGGCCATCCGTGCTACCAGTCATTCGCGCTGGAGAGCTATATCGGCATTCCGCTGCTCGTCAACGGCAGCCGCCACGGCACCCTCAATTTTTCCAGTCCGTCGCCAAGGCAGCGCCCATTCGACGAAGCTGATCTGGATTTCATGCGGCTCTGCGCCCGCTGGTGCAGCGGGCTGCTCGAGCATGACGCCGAACAGCAGGCCCGCGAAGCGGTGCTGCAGCGCTTTGCCAAGCTCAACCAGCACTTGCCGGGCATGGTCTATCAGTACCAGTTGAGCCCAAATGGCCACGGCTGGTTTCCGTTCAGCAGCGAAGGTATTCGCAACATCTACGACCTGACACCGGAGCAGGCCACTGTCAGCGCCACGCCAGCCATCAAGCTGATTCACCCGGACGATCAGGACCGGATTCTGGCGGAAATCAGCGAGTCCGCCCGCCAACTCAGCGAGTGGCGCTCGGAGTACCGGATTTGTCATCCCCGACTCGGCGAGATCTGGGTTGCCGGCTATTCCAGCCCGGAGCTGCTGGCCAACGGTGACATTGTCTGGCACGGATTTATCGCCGACATCAGCGTACGCAAGCGCATCGAGCAACACTTGGCCAGCGAGCAGCAGCGGCTGGCCCGCATCATCGAAGCCACCGGCGTCGGCAGCTGGGAGTGGGATCTGACGAGCAACCAGTTACAGGTCAGTGGTCGCTGGCTACAGATGCTCGGCTACCCGCCGGACCTGCCACAGCCGCTGCAGACTGAGCACTGGGTCGAGTTGATTCACCCCGATGATAAGCCTGCCGCCCGCCAGCAGGTGATCGCTCACCTGCGCGGACAGAGCGATTACCTGCGTTACAGCTACCGTGCACGCCATCGCGACGGTCACTGGGTCTGGATTCAGAGCCACGGTCAGGTCACCGGCCGCGACGCCGATGGCCGCGCCCTCTGGGTGAGTGGCACTCACGCCGACATCAGCCAGGAAATGGCTGCGGCTGAGGAAGTGCGCGAAGCCCGCGCCTTCCTTGGCGCGGTGATCAACGCCTCAACCGAGGTTTCGATTATTGCGGTCAATACCAGCGGCCTGATCACCCTGTTCAACAGCGGTGCTGAGAACCTGCTTGGCTACCGCGCCGAAGAGGTGATGGGTCATATGTCGCCGGTCAGCTTCCACCCCCAGCAGGAAATCGAGGAACGCAGTCGCGAGCTGAGCGCCCGCTACGGCAAGCCAATCGAGGGGCTGGAAGTGTTCTTGCACGAGGCCCGCAACGGCGGCTCGGAGAGCCGCCCCTGGACCTACCTGCGCAAGGATGGAGGGCGGCGGGTGGTCTCGCTTACCGTCACCCGTATTGCCGACCAGGATGGCCAGCCTATTGGCTACCTGGGCATGGCCTTTGATATCACCGAGTTGAGCAATACCACTCGGGCGCTGCAGAAGAGCGAATCTCGCTTCCGCGGCATGGTCAGCAACCTGCCGGGCGCGGTGTACCGCTGCCGTCCGAGCCAGAACTGGGCCATGTCCTATCTGAGCGACGAGATTGAGCGGATCACCGGGTACCCTGCCGGCGACTTCATCGACAGCCAGCGCCGCAGTTACAGCAGTATCGTCCACCCCGACGACCTGCAGCAGCGGCAGGACCTGCTCAATACCGTCGGCAGCCAAACCGGCTTCGAGCACACCTACCGGCTGATCCACGCTGACGGCCACGTGGTGCAGGTGCGCGAGAAAGGGCGTGGCGAGTTCGCCAGTGACGGCTCTCTGCTGGGTATCGACGGCTTTATCTGGGACGTTACCGAGCAAGCGCGAGTTGAACAGCTCAAGGCCCAGTTCGTCTCGACCGTCAGCCACGAATTGCGCACTCCGCTGACCGCAATCAGCGGCGCTATCAAACTGATTGACGGCGGTGCGCTGGGTCCGGTGCCAGAAACCATGCACCGGCTACTGTCCATCGCGGCGCAGAACAGCGACAACCTGCACCGCCTGATCAACGACCTGCTCGACATGGACAAGCTGTCAGCCGGCAAACTGAAGATTGAGCTACAACCGCTGCCGCTGCGCCCGCTGCTGGAACAGGCACTGGAACTGAACCAGAGCTACGCCGAACAGTTCCGGGTGAAGCAACAGCTGGGGCCGATCGACGAGGTAACCGTTACCGTCGACCGCCAGCGGCTCGGCCAGATACTGGCCAACCTGCTGTCCAACGCCGCCAAGTTCTCGCACCCGCAGGGGCGAATCTGGCTCAGCGCCGAGCGCCTGGGTGAGCAGGTAGAAATCAGCGTTCGCGACGAGGGCATCGGTATTGCCCCACAGGAGCACGAGCGCATCTTCGACAAGTTCTTCCAGGTCGACAGTACCAGCACCCGCAAACGCACGGGCTCCGGGCTGGGTCTGGCCATTACCCGGGAACTGGTGCGGCGGATGGATGGCGATATCGGCTTTGAGTCCCGTGAGGGCGTGGGTTCACGGTTCTGGATACGGTTGCCCTGCACTACCGCCCATATCACCGCAAAGACTGTCTAGACTGAGGGCATGGAGAAGTCTCCCGGAGACAGCGTGAACAACCCCACCAGCAACGAACAGCAACGTCTGGCCGCCCTGAAGGCCCTGCAGGTTCTGGACACGCCCAGCGAGCAGGCGTTTGACGACCTGACGGCGCTGGCCGCCCACTGGCTGAGCACCCCGATCGCGCTGGTTTCCCTGGTCGATGGCCACCGCCAGTGGTTCAAGAGCAGAGTAGGCCTGGACGTCACCGAGACGCCAAGAGAAATGGCGTTCTGCGCCCACGCGATAAACCAGGCTGCGCTGATGGAGGTGCCTGATGCTCGCCAAGACCCGCGCTTCGCAAATAACCCACTGGTTACCGGCTTTCCCGAGATTCGCTTTTATGCCGGTATGCCTATCGCCAGCCCTGACGGCCAGCTAATCGGCACCCTCTGCGTGATTGACCGGCAGCCACGAACTCTCAGCGACAAGGAACGCGACACCCTGCAGCGGCTCGCCCGACTGGCAGAGTTCCAGCTGCAGTTGCGCCTCAACGTATTGCAAAGCAACGCCAAAACCCGGGAACTGGAACACCAGCAGGCTCTGAACCAGCGCCTGCTCGACTCACTCAAGGCCGGCGTGGTTGCCTGCTCGGACGACGGCACCCTGACCCTGTTCAACACCACTGCCCAGCACTGGCATGGCGCCGATGTACTCACGCTGCCGCCGGCAGACTGGGCGCACTACTACGACCTCTACGCCGCCGACGGTCGCACCCCGCTCGCAAGAAACGACATACCACTGGTTCGCGCCTGGCAGGGCAAGCCGGTAGAGAACGTGGAAATCTGCATTGCCGCTGCTGGCCAACCGCTACGCTACGTACTATGCAGCGGTGGCCAGCTGTATCCCGAGCGCGACGGCCCGGGAGCGGCTATCGTGGTGATGCACGACATTTCCGAGATTCGGCGCGCAAGCAATATGAAGAGTCACTTCCTGGCCACCGTCAGCCATGAGCTGCGCACACCACTGACGGCACTCAGCGGCGCTGTCGGGCTGTTGGGCAGCGGTAAAACCGATCCCCGTTCCGCCGCCGGTGAACGGCTGCTGGACATCGCCCGGGAGAACAGCCGGCGGCTCAATGAACTGGTCAACGATCTGCTCGACATGGAAAAGCTTGAGGCCGGTAAGGTGGAGCTGCAGCTTGAACCGCTGGCGCTGCGAGCACAGGTCATCCAGGCAATGGAAAGCAACCGCCCCTATGCGGACCGCTTCCAGGTGCACTGGCGCATCGCTGAAAACTTACCCGATCTCAACGTGATCGCCGATCAGCACCGCCTGCAACAAGTGCTGGCCAACTATCTATCGAACGCCGCCAAGTTCTCGCACCCGGGCGATCCAATTCAGATCGAGTGGCAGCAACAAGGTGACGCTGCCGCCGTTCGCGTCGTTGATCAGGGGATCGGTATTGCACTCGAACAGCAACCGCAGCTGTTCAACAAGTTCACTCAACTGGATAATTCCAACAAGCGCCAACGTGGTGGCACCGGCCTCGGCCTCGCCATCTGCAAGGAATTGGTTGAACTCATGAACGGACAGGTTGGGGTAGAGTCGGAAACAGACAAGGGCTCCTGCTTCTGGTTTACTCTGCCGCTGGCGGTGCCAGAAAACCAGCCAACACAAGGCAGTGTGCCACCACCTTGACGTTGATCAAGGCCTCTCCCACCCAACGAACGCAAGATAGGCTGACCATGGTACTGAAACGCATCATGCACATTGAGGATGACCCTTCCATTCAGGAAGTGGCCCGGGTGGCGCTGGAAGTGGTTGGCGGCTTTGTCGTACGCAGTTGTGACTCCGGCGCCGACGGCTTGACCGTCGCCGAGAACTTCGCTCCCCAGCTGGTCCTGCTGGACGTCATGATGCCGGGTATGGATGGCCCGCAAACCCTGACTGAATTGCGCAAATTACGGTGCATGCAAGGCGTACCCGTCGTCTTCATGACCGCCAAGGCGCAAACGCAAGAGGTGGCTGCCTACCGCGATCTGGGTGCCGCCGGTGTCATCATCAAACCCTTTGACCCGATGACCCTGTCAGATCAGATCCGCGAGATTTGGGAAAACACGCATGCATGAATCAGAGCAGCTCGTCGCCCAGCTGGCCGTCCTGGAAGAACGTTTCCGCCAGCGCCTGAACGACGAACTGGATGTCCTGAAACAGCTGGCCCAGGCGGTACTCGATGACCCGCAAAGCGCATCCCAGACCCTGGACACCCTGGCGGAGGCGACCCGTCACCTGAACCTGCTGCTGCAGCGCCACCAGGACGACCGGGCCGAACCCAAACGCCTTGAGACCCCGGCCAGCGATGAGGGCGCCCAGCAACATATCGGCCTGCTGGTGCAGGACGCCGCCATGCGCGAGCAGCTGGAGCGCACCCTCGGCAGCTTTGGTTATCAGATCAGCAGCTTTGACAGCCCAGCCGCCCTGCATAAGACCGACATCATCGACGCCATGATTGTTGATACCAGCCCACCCGGCAGCACCCTGCTGGAGGACCCGGCGTTCCGCCAGCGCGGCGCCCAGGCGCCGCCGCTGCTGGTGATCAGCTCACAGGACAACTTCACCGGCCGGTTGCAGGCGGTGCGCGTCGGCGCCAGTGGCTTCTTCACCAAACCCGTCGATCTGCCACTGCTGGAAAGCCGCCTTGAGCGCTGCTTCAACACCTTCCAGGGTGGGCCGTTCCGGGTGCTGATCGTCGACGATGATACCGAGCTGAGCGCCCGTTATGCACTGGTGCTGAGCAGCGCCGGCATGCTGGTCGACACCCTGAGCGATCCGCATAAGCTGCTCAGCAAGATGGACAGCTTCAGCCCTGAGGTTGTGCTGATGGACCTGAGCATGCCGGACTACAGCGGCCCGGAACTGGCGCAGGTAATCCGCCTGAACGACGATTGGCTGCGCGTCCCGATTGTCTACCTGTCGGCGGAAACCAACGCCGAGCGGCAGATGTCGGCGCTGCTCAAGGCTGGCGATGATTTCATCACCAAGCCGATCAGTGACAGCGCCCTGCTGACCACCGTTTATGCCCGCGCCCAGCGCGCCCGCATGGTCAGCGACGCGCTCGCCCGCGACAGCCTGACCGGCCTGCTCAAGCACGCCGACATCAAGGAGCAGGTGGAAATCGAGGCTGAGCGCGCACTGCGCACACGGTCCCCCCTGACCGTCGCCATGATCGACATCGACCGTTTCAAATCGGTTAACGACCAGTACGGCCACGCCAACGGCGACAGCGTGATTCGTGCCTTGTCCAACCTGCTGCGCCAACGCCTGCGCAAGGTTGACCGGCTAGGCCGTTACGGCGGCGAGGAGTTTGTTGCGGTGCTGCCTGGCTGCAACCGGGAAGACGCCTTCAGCATTCTCGACAGTATTCGCGAGGCCTTCAGCGCCTTGGAGTTCTCCACCGACAAGGGCAAGCCGTTCAACTGCACCTTCAGTGCCGGTATCAGCACCTGCATGGCACCTGACTGGAACAACAGCACGCTGCTCGAGGACGCCGACCGCGCCCTGTATCAGGCCAAGGAGTCCGGCCGCAATCGCATCTGCAAGGCCGAGGTCGGTAACGATTGAAAGCAATTATCGTCGAGCAAGACCCCTGGATTGCCGAACTGCTGCGCTCTGTTCTGCGTGATCTGGGCGGCATCGAAACCCGTCTGTTTGATACGGCCGTCAGCGCCATCAACCACCTGCGCAGTGACCGTGTTGACCTGCTGATAGCCGATCTGCAGCTGAGCGACCGCAGCGGCCTGGACCTGGCTCGCGAAGTTGCGCGCCGCGCACCGCGCAGTCTGCGGGTGCTGATCACCGCCAGCATAGACCGGCAGCTGGTGCTGGATGCACGCGCCGCCGGCGTCGTCGACCTGATCGCCAAGCCGTTCAAGCTTGATGACCTGCGCAAACGGCTGGCCCGGCTGCTGCAGCGCGATCAGGAGGGAATCGCCGCAGCGGGCAATATCGGCGATCTGAATGGCTTTCTGCAGGCGCGCCTCAAGCAGCCGATCCGGCTGGCCTGGACCAGCCCCGAGCGCCAGCAGGAGGCGGCCGTATTGCCGCAGCAGACCAGCCACGCAGACTACCTGACACTGGCCCGCAACGAGCCGCTGCTGGCGCTGGTCAGCATCAATCGCGCCAACCGCGAAGGCCTGCTACGAGGTCGTGAAGGTGCCTGCGTCAGCCTGACCGAAGCCTGCGAGTGGCTTGGCAACCACACCTGCGCCGATCTGGCCAAACGGCTTTCGCGCGCCCGCATCGCGCTGGAGCATCCATTGCTGCAACGTCTGGCCGCCGGCTTCATGGCCGAGCGCGAAGCCCTCGCTCAGGCCCTGAAGCGACTGAGCGCTCACCAGTCGATTGCGGCTGGCCCGATGGACACGGCACTGAGCTTCTGTCGCCTGGGCGAAATGGCGGTCATCTGCGCCGTTCAGCACTATCTGAACTACGGCCAGCAGGCCGATGACCAAACCATCAGGCAGATGGTCAGCGACTACGCTGCGCCCTTCGGCAACCAGATCAAGGCCCAGCAGCAATTGCCGTTTCTACTCCGCGAGCTGACCGGCTCACTGTTTCAGCTGCCCCAGACCGGGCTGCGCAAGGACCGCATCCTGATGCGAATTGCCGCGCTGGAGACCGGCTTCGCCAGCCCCGACCCGACCCAGTTGCATCAGCTGCGTCGCCTGATTGGGCGCGACACAGCGGAGCCGGTCGACGGCTAGTGCCGCTCAGCCACCAGCTACAAGCCAAACCGTGGCTGTTCACTGGGCGGGAGCGGCAGGCACAAGGCGTCACTCAGGTCGGGGAAAGGCGTCGTTGCTTGCCGCTATCCAGCGGTGCGCATGGGCCAAAATCGCGCCGGCCAGCGCGACAGGGAAATGAATAACGCCGTGTGGCGATGACGGCAGCAGTTGAAACTCGACCTCGGCCGATCTACTCCAGCGCTCCGCCAGCAGACAGGTATCATCCAGCAGCGGGTCCAGCTCGCCGGCGAACATCAGCGCAGGTGGGAAGCCGGTAAAGTCGCCATGCAACGGGGACAGCGGTGGCGTGCGGCGTTGCTCGTCAGTCAACTCCGGCGTCAGCTGGCGCATCGCGTCGACCATGCCAGGGCCATCCAGCAGCAGCGTCTCCGACGGCGCGGCGCGTACGCTCGGCGTGCCTGTCAGATCGTACACACCGTAATAGAGCAGAGCCCCATTCACCCGTGCAAACAGATCTGGCCAGCGCTTCAGCTCGAGTAACGTCGCTACCGCAAGATGGGCTCCGGCCGATTCACCCACGATGGTCACCGGCAGGCCGGCAAACTCGCTGTTAGCGTCGTCCAACAGCCAGCGGGCGGCGCTCAGACAGTCTTCAATCAGGGCCTCAATGGGCGCGGAGACGGCAAGCCGGTAGTCAACCGACACCACCGTCACACCGCATGCTTTCACCATGGCGCCGTTGAACCGGTCATTCATCCGCGCGTTGCCGACAACCCAGCCGCCGCCATGAATATCCAGCACCACACCTTTGGCCGGGGTTTGAGGCCGGATGATGCGCACGGGCACAGTGACGTCGCCCATCTGAACCCGCCGGGTCTCAGCCCTGAGCCCTTGCTTGCGCAACCGTCGCTCGCCGCCAGATTGACCAACGCGCAGCAGCCCCTGAGCAAGGCGCAACACCCTGCGATTAAACAATTTTGCCCGCGGCAACCAGGCCAGTTTTCTATTGAACGCCTCCAGCTGCTCACGCTCCTGATGACTTACCGACCAGCGTGTCAGGTAGGCAGGTTGGTCTTTCATAACCTGCGGTTCTTGCGCAGGATGGCGAAGTTGAGCGCCGCCGCCACGCAGAGCCAGCCTAGGTAAGGCAGCAGTAACAGGCCGCTGATCACGTCGAGTCTGAACGCCATCAACACCATCAACGCGACCACCAACCAGAGCACGACAATGATGACCATCGCGCTGAAAATACGATGCGCGCCGAAAAACACCGGAGTCCAGAGCGCGTTAAGGGCAATCTGCGCCGCCCACAACGCCAGCAAGACCTGGCTGCCGGGTATCAGGGACAGACGATAGCCGACCCAGGCCAGCAGCAGATAGATCAGCGTCCAGGCCACCGGGAACGCCCAGTTGGGCGGCGTAAAGTCGGGCTTGATCAAGCGCTCGTACCATTGCCCCGGCTTGAAGATGATGCCGGTGGTGGCGGCAGCGCCGCAGGCCAGCAGCAATATGAAAAAGGTCATCGTTTGTCCTTGGCTGTAGCCAGCCGCCAGAGAGGCTCAGAGTTTTAATTCCCTGTTCAGTGACCCGTTCGCGTGGCGATAAATTCCATCGGCCAGGCGATTTGCTTCTGAGTTCCAGCCAATTCGGCCGCTATCTGCGCAACGCACCCCCAACGCAGCCATTGCCGGCAGTGCCCGAATACAGCGGAATTATTGTAACCAACACCGGTCTCTTTCTTACCACCTGGATTGGCGCGCTGACGGTTTCGGTCGCTGCCGCACTGACTTGGCTCAGCCGGGTGACAGGATCAGCAAGGCGCCACCGGCCACAACATCCGTATGGAGAAAACGCATGATGAAGTCCACCTCGGAAAGCATGATTCCCCCCATCGGTATGGGCACCTTCAGGCTCAAGGGCGATGACGCCTACCAGGCTGTCAGCACGGCGCTGGAGCTGGGCTACCGACACATCGACACCGCACAAATCTATGGCAACGAGCAGGACGTGGGCCGTGCCATCGCCGACAGTGGCGTGCCCCGCAGCGAGCTGTTTGTCACCACCAAGATCTGGACCGACAACTTCACCCAGGACAAGCTGATCCCCAGCCTGCGCGAAAGCCTCGACAAGCTGCAACTCGATCAGGTGGATCTGACCCTGATTCACTGGCCATCGCCCGGCGGGAAGGTGCCCATGCAGGAATACCTAGGCGAGCTGATGAAGGCCCGCGAGCAGGGCCTGACGCGGCTGACCGGAGTCTCCAACTTCACCATCGATCTGCTCAACGAAGCCTTTGAGCTGGTGGGACCGGACAACATCGCCACCAATCAGGTTGAAATTCACCCCTTCCTGCAAAATCGCAAACTGGTCGAATTCGCCCGCGAAGAAGACCTGCACCTGACTGCCTACATGCCGCTGGCCGTGGGCAAGGTGATGCAGGACGAGACCCTCGACCGTATCGCCGAAGAGCACGGCGCCACCCCGCCGCAGGTGGTCATGGCCTGGCTGATGCGGCAGGGCATTGCGGTGATTCCGTCCTCGACCAAACGCCTGCACCTGGAGAGCAACCTGGAGGCCGACCGTGTGCAACTCACCGCCGATGACCTCAACTTCATCCACCAGTTGGACCGGGGCGAACGCATTGCCAACCCGGACTTTGCGCCCGAGTGGGATTGAAACCTCACAGGGTTGGTTTTTGCTTTCAGGAAGGTCGCGTTACATCTCGACCAGCAGCATTCGCCGCACCGCCGCTGGCCGGGTGTAAACCCGGCCTTCCGCAGAGCCGCAGCAACAGTTGAAGCAGCGCCGAGACGATTACTGCTGTAGCGCGGGCACGTCGCGGAACAGATCCAGCGCCTCTGGATTGGCAAGCGCGTCGGTGTTCTTCACCGGCAGACCGTGCACCACGTTGCGTACCGCCAGTTCGACGATCTTGCCGCTGCGGGTGCGGGGGATGTCGCTGACCGCGATGATCTTCGCCGGCACATGGCGCGGGGTGGCGTTGGCGCGAATCACCTGGCGGATCTTCGCCTCTAGTGCCGCATCCAGCGGCAAACCGTCGCGCAGGCGCACAAACAGCACCACGCGCACATCGCCCTGCCACTGCTGGCCGATGGCGAGCGACTCCAGCACCGCTTCGACCTTCTCCACCTGCCGGTAGATTTCCGCAGTGCCGATGCGCACCCCGCCGGGGTTGAGCACCGCATCCGAGCGGCCGTGAATGATCAGCCCGCCGTGCGGCGTCTCTTCAGCGTAATCGCCATGCGCCCAGACGCCGGGGAAGCGCTCGAAGTAGGCGGCGCGGAAACGGCTGCCGTCCTCATCCTTCCAGAAGCCCAGCGGCATCGACGGGAAAGGTTTGCTGCAGACCAACTCGCCCTTGCCTTCACTCAGCCGCTGACCTTCGTCGTCCCACACCTCGACCGCCATGCCGAGGCCCTTGCACTGCAGTTCGCCACGCCAGACCGGCGCGGTCGGGTTGCCAAGGGCGAAGCAGGAGACAATGTCGGTGCCGCCAGAGATCGACGACAGGCACAGGTCCGCTTTGAAGCAGCGGTAGACGTAATCAAAACCCTCGTGCGCCAGCGGTGAACCGGTCGACAGCACCGCCTTCAGGCGGCTCAGCTGGTGGCGGCGATTCGGCTCGACGCCGGACTTCTCCAGCGCGGCCAGATACTTGGCGCTGGTGCCGAATACGCTGATGTTTTCCGCGTCGATCAGGTCGATCAACCTGTCAGCAGAGGGCTCAAAGGGCGAACCATCGTAGAGGACCAGTGTCGCGCCCAGCGCCAGCCCGGAGACCAGCCAGTTCCACATCATCCAGCCGCAGGTAGTGAAGTAGAACAGCACGTCCTCGCTGCCCAGATCGGTGTGCAGGCCGTGTTCCTTGAGGTGCTGCAGCAAGGTGCCACCGGCACCGTGAACGATGCACTTGGGGACCCCGGTGGTGCCGCTGGAATACAGAATGTAGAGCGGCTGGGCAAAGGGCAGGGCGGTGAACGCCGGGCTGCCGGCCGGCTGGCTGACGTCGTCCCAGTGGGCGGTCGACACCACCGAGGCAAACTCGGCCAGACACGGCTCCACGCCACCGTAGGGCACCATGATCAGCTGCTGCAGGCCGCCCAGTTGCGGCAGGATTTCCGCCAGCTTGCCGCTCATATCCAATTGCTTGCCGGCGTAGCGGTAACCGCTGCAGGCGATCAGCACCCGCGGCTCGATCTGGCCGAAGCGGTCGACCACGCCCTGCGCGCCAAAGTCCGGCGAGCAGGATGACCAGACCGCACCGATGCTCGCCGCCGCCAGCATGCCGACCACGGTCTGCCAGGTATTGGGCATCAGCGCCGCGACCCGATCACCGGGCTGCACACCGAGCTTCAGCAGGTGCTGCTGCAGCCCGGCCACCCGCGCGGCCAGCTCGGCGTAGCTGAGCTGTTCACGCTGGCCGTCTTCGCTGAGCGCAATCAGCGCCGGGTGGTCGTCGCGGCGGCGCAGCAGGTGGGCAGCAAAATTCAGCTCGGCACCGGCAAACCATTGCGCGCCGGGCATGGCATCCGGGTTATCCAGCACCCGCTGCGGCGGGGTGCTGAAGTCCACCGCAAAGAAGTCGGCCACTGCCTGCCAGAAATCGGCAACCGCGCTGACGCTCCACGCATGCAGCGCGGGGTAGTCGGCCAACGCCAGCCCATGGCGCTGATTGATAAAGCGCCGGAAGCCATCCATCCGGCTGGCCGCGACCCGCTCCGGGCTCGGCCGCCACAAGGGTTCGCTCATGCCTGCTCCCGCGCCAGCAACGCCCGCGCCACGCGCGAGCCGTTGGTTTTGCCCAGCACGTTGCAGATGTGCTGACCGGTCTGCACCAGCGCCGCCATATCGACGCCTGTCTCGATACCCAGCCCATTGAGCAGGTAGAGCACGTCTTCGGTGGCGACGTTGCCGGTCGCGCCCTTGGCGTAGGGGCAACCGCCGAGCCCGGCGACCGAGCTGTCAAATACCGCCACGCCTTCCAGCAGGCTGGCGTGGATATTCGCCAGCGCCTGCCCGTAGGTATCGTGAAAATGCCCGGCCAGCAGGCTGCGGTCGATATCGCGGCCAACCACCTCGATCAGCCGGCGGGTATCGCCTGCGGTGCCGACGCCGATGGTGTCGCCGAGCGAGACCTCGTAGCAGCCGCTGTCGAGCAGCTCGCGGGCAATCGCTGCTACCTGCTCCGGTGCCACGTCACCGTCAATCGGGCAACCCAGCACACAGGAGATATAACCACGCACCCGCACGCCGTGCTCCTTGGCCGCGGCCATGATCGGCTCAAAGCGCTGCAGGCTCTCGGCAATCGAGCAGTTGATGTTCTTTTGGGAAAACCCCTCGCTGGCGGCGGCAAACACCGCCACTTCCTTCACCCCAGCTTCCAGCGCGCCCTCAAAGCCCTTGAGGTTCGGTGCCAGCGCCGCGTAGGTCACGCCGGGCTTTTGCTGAATCGCGGCAAACACCTCGGCCGAGCCGGCCATCTGCGGCACCCACTTGGGCGAGACGAAGCTGCCGACTTCGATGTAGCTCAGACCGGCAGCGCTCAGGTCGTCGACCAGACGCACCTTGTCGGCGACGCTGATCGGCTGTTTTTCATTTTGCAGGCCATCTCGCGGGCCCACTTCGACCAGGCGCACCTGTTGCGGCATGCTCATGCCGTTGTCTCCTCAGCAATCGGTTGCAGCGCCACCAGCACCCGGCCTTCGTCAACCAGATCGCCCTCGGCGCAGTGAACGGCCGTGACCTCGCCGGCCTCGGCAGCGCGAATACTGTGCTCCATTTTCATTGCCTCGACCACCACCAGCAACTCGCCAGCGGCGACCTGTTGACCCGGCTCGACCAGCACCCGCACCACACTGCCATTCATCGGCGCGCTCAAGCCGCCGTGACCGTGCTGCTGGGCCTCTACCTCGCTGATCGGATCAACCTGCGAGACCCGTTGCAACTGCCCGTTCCACTCGACAAACAGCCACTGACCGCGGCGCTGCACGGCGTGGCGACGCCCCTCAACCAGCAACTGATCGCCCTGCAGGCTGACACCCGCAGCGGGCAGGGCACGCGCCTCGGCCTCGCCACAGCGCAGATGCAGGCGCTGTTCGCTGGCCAGTCCGAGGCGCAACCCGGAGGCGCTGGCCCAAGGGCTGTGCGGGTCATCAGCCCGCGCAGCAGAGGGTGCCGTCAGCAACCAGGCGCAGGCCGCCAGCGCCCAGAAGGCGTCGGGCAGCGGGGCCGGGGCGGGCAGCAGAACGTCGGTATGACGCGCGATAAAACCGGTATCCAGCTCGGCGGCGGCAAAGGCCGGATGCGCCAGCACCCGACGCAGGAAGACGAGATTGCTGTGCAGCCCGCCCAGCTGCTGCTCGGCCAGCATTGCCAGCAGACGGCGGCGGGCGGTTTCCCGGTCCTCGCCCCAGGCGATCAGCTTGCTCAGCATCGGGTCGTAGAACGGCGAGATGCGGTCACCTTCGACCACCCCGCTGTCGACCCGCCGCCCAGCGCCCGCAGCCGGCTCGCGGTACAGCGTCAGCTCGCCGCTGGCAGGCAGAAAATCCTGTTCCGGGTCTTCCGCGTAGAGCCGCACTTCAATCGCGTGGCCGCGCAGCACAATCTGCTCCTGCGTCAGCGGCAGCGGCTGCCCTGCGGCCACGCGCAGCTGCCAGGCGACCAGATCCTGCCCGGTGATCAGCTCGGTCACCGGGTGCTCGACCTGCAGGCGGGTGTTCATCTCCATAAAGAAGAACTCGCCGCGGGCGTCGAGCAGAAACTCCACGGTCCCGGCGCCCACGTAGCCAATGGCGCGCGCCGCGGTGACCGCCGCCTCACCCATGGCGCGGCGCAACTCGGGCGACAATCCGGGCGCTGGCGCTTCTTCCACCACTTTTTGGTGGCGACGCTGGATCGAGCAGTCGCGCTCGGCCAGATACACCGCGTTGCCGTGCTGGTCGGCAAACACCTGAATCTCGACGTGGCGCGGCTGCAGCACGTATTTCTCGACCAGCATGCGCGCATCGCCAAAGGCAGCCTGCGCCTCACGCTGGGCCGAAGACAGCGCCTCACTCAGCTCCGCTTCCGATTCGACCACCTTCATGCCCTTGCCGCCGCCACCGGCCGCGGCCTTGAGCAGCACCGGGTAACCGATCTTGGCGGCCTCGACACGGAAGGTCTCCAGCGCCTGATCGGCGCCGTGATACCCGGGCACCAGCGGCACGCCGGCGGTTTCCATCAGCGCCTTGGCCGCCGACTTGCTGCCCATGGCGTCAATCGCGCTGGCCGGCGGGCCGACGAAGATCAGCCCGGCGGCGGCCACCGCGCGGGCAAAGTCGGCGTTCTCGGAGAGAAAGCCGTAACCCGGGTGAATGGCATTGGCGCCGGCGGCTTTGGCCGCGGCGATGATCACCTCGACCTTGAGGTAACTGTCACTCGGGCGGGCGCCACCGAGGTTGACCGCCTGATCGGCGCTGCGCACGTGCAGGGCATCGCGATCGGTATCACTGTGCACCGCCACGGTAGCGATACCCAGCTCGCGCGCGGTGCGCATGATGCGGCAGGCAATTTCGCCGCGGTTGGCAATCAGCAGGGACTCAATCATGGCTCGCGCACCAGTCGGGTTGGCGTTTTTCCAGGAAGGCCAACAGGCCCTCCTGACCTTCGGGGCTGATCCGCACCCGGGCAATCGCTGCCTCGGTGTAGCGGCGCAGCGGCGTGCTCATGGCACCCAGCCCGACCTCCTGCAACAGCGCCTTGGTGGCGCTCATCGCCTGCGGGCCGTTCAGCAGCAGGTTGGCGACCCACTGATCGAGCGCCGCCTCCAGCTCAGCCGGCGGATAACACTCAGCCAGCAGCCCCAGCTCGCGGGCCCGCAGCCCGTCAAAGCGCTCGGCGGTCAGCGCGTAGCGGCGGGTGGCACGGGCACCGATGGCCTGGGTGACGTACGGGCTGATCACCGCCGGCAGCAGGCCAATGCGCACCTCCGACAGACTGAACAGCGCGTCCTCCGCGCCAATCGCCATATCGCAGCAACTGATCAACCCGAGTGCGCCACCAAAGGCCGCGCCCTGCACCACCGCCAGCGTCGGCACCTTGAGCTGTGCCAATGAGGCCATCAGCTGGGCCAGCTCGCGGGCGTCGTCCAGATTGGCGTTGTAATCCAGCGCCGCGCAGTCGCGCATCCAGGCCAGATCGGCCCCGGCAGAGAAGTGCTTGCCACGCCCCCGCAGCAGCATGAAGCGCACCGCCGGGTTGGCCGCCACCGTATCCAGGGCGTCCAGCAGCTCGCGGATCATCTGCGCGTTGAAGGCGTTGTTCTTGCTTGCGCGAGCAAGCCAGAGCGTCGCCACACCGTCTGCGCGGAATTCGAGTTCTATGGTTTCGTAAGCATTCATGTTGTTTTCTCGATTGGTGGCTGGCGCGCTCTTGCTCGCGCAGCTGCAAGCTACAAGGCGGATGGCCGCCCCCCCTCAAGCCAACGCAGGGCTTTCTAAAGCGCAAAAGCCAGAAGCGGACTCGGTCAGCTTGCTGCTTGTAGCTTGCAGCTTGCCGCTGATGTGCGCCGCTACATCCGGAAAACACCGAACGTGCTAGCCGGTATAGGCGCGCCCAACGCCGCCGATATCGCCAACCCCAGCACATCCCTCGTCTGCGCCGGGTCGATCACACCGTCATCCCACAGGCGGGCGCTGGCGTAGTAGGGGTGGCCCTGGCGTTCGTATTGATCGAGAATCGGCCGGCGCAGGGCTTCGGCCTGCTCGGTGCTGAACTGCTCGCCACTGCGCTCGGCCTGCTCCTGCTTGACCTGCACCAGCACGCCCGCGGCCTGTTCGGCGCCCATCACCGAGATGCGCGCATTCGGCCACATCCACAGAAAGCGCGGATCGTAGGCGCGGCCACACATGCCGTAGTTACCGGCGCCAAAGCTGCCGCCGATGATCACCGTGAACTTGGGCACCCTCGCGCAGGCCACCGCGGTCACCAGCTTGGCGCCGTGCTTGGCGATGCCGCCTTCCTCGTATTTCTTGCCGACCATAAAACCCGTGATGTTCTGCAGGAACAGCAGCGGAATGCCACGCTGGCAGGCCAGTTCGATAAAGTGCGCGCCCTTTTGCGCGGCCTCGGAAAACAGGATGCCGTTGTTGGCGAGAATCGCCACCGGGTAGCCGTGCAGGTGCGCAAACCCGCACACCAGCGTGGTGCCGAACAACGCCTTGAATTCATCGAACGCGCTGTCGTCGACCAGCCGCGCAATCACCTCACGCACGTCGAACGGCTGCTTGCTGTCGGCCGGAATCACCCCGTACAGCTCCTCCACCGAATAGCGCGGCGGCAGCACCGGGCGGCTGTTCAGCTCACCCTGCTTGTGCCAGTTCAGATTGGCGACGCAGCGGCGGGCCAGAGCCAGGGCGTGTTCGTCATTCTCGGCGTAATGATCGGCCACGCCCGAGGTGCGGCAATGCACATCCGCGCCGCCCAGCGCCTCGGCGCTGACCACCTCACCCGTCGCCGCCTTCACCAGCGGCGGCCCGGCGAGGAAGATGGTCGCCTGTTCGCGCACCATGATGGTCTCGTCGGCCATCGCCGGCACATAGGCGCCACCCGCGGTGCAGGAGCCCATCACCACAGCAATCTGCGGAATGCCCGCCGCGCTCATGTTGGCCTGATTGAAGAAGATCCGCCCGAAGTGCTCGCGGTCCGGGAACACCTCGTCCTGGCGTGGCAGGTTGGCACCGCCGGAGTCGACCAGATAGACGCAGGGCAGGCGGTTCTCGCGGGCGATGGTCTGCGCCCGCAGGTGCTTCTTCACGCTCAGCGGATAGTAGGAACCACCCTTCACCGTGGCGTCATTGGCGATGATCATGCATTCAACGCCTTCGATCCGGCCGATACCGGCAATCACCCCGGCCGCCGGCACTGACTCGCCATAGACCTCATGGGCGGCCAGCTGGCCGATTTCCAGAAAGGCCGAACCCGGATCGAGCAGCGCATCCACGCGCTGACGCGGCAGCAACTTGCCCCGCGCCAGATGCCGCGCATTCGCCGCCTCGCCACCGCCCTCGGCAATGGCGGCAAGCAGGGCTTGCAGGTCGCTGACCAGGGAGCGCATGGCCGTTGCGTTGGCCGCGTATTCCGGTGAGCCGGGGGTGATTTGGGTTGGTAGGACGCTCATTGCTTTTGCTCCCCGGCCAGCTGCAAGCCACAAGCTTCAAGCTGCAAGCTAAACCCAGCCACGCCGCCATTTTCTCCAGGCCATGCGTCAGCGCTAACGCCGCGCCCGAGCACCCAACCCCAAACCAGCATAGAGCTGCTTGCCGCTTGCAGCTTATAGCTTGCAGCTGCCTCACCGCGTCTCATTAAACAACTCCCGTCCAATCAACATCCGCCGAATCTCGCTGGTACCGGCGCCAATCTCGTACAGCTTGGCGTCGCGCAGCAGGCGGCCGGTGGGGTAATCGTTGATGTAGCCGTTGCCACCGAGAATCTGGATCGCATCCAGCGCCATCTGCGTCGCGCGCTCGGCGGTGTAAAGAATCACCCCGGCGGCGTCCTTGCGGGTGGTCTCGCCACGGTCGCAGGCCTGTGCCACGGCATACAGATAGGCGCGGCTGGCGTTGAGCTGGGTATACATATCCGCGACCTTGCCCTGGATCAGCTGGAACTCGCCGATGCTCTGGCCGAACTGCTGACGGTCGTGGATATAGGGCACCACGACGTCCATGCAGCTCTGCATAATCCCCGTAGGGCCACCGGAAAGCACCACGCGCTCGTAATCCAGCCCGCTCATCAGCACCTTCACGCCGCCGTTGACCTGACCAAGGATGTTCTCGACCGGCACCTCAACGTTGTTGAACACCAGCTCACAGGTGTTCGAGCCGCGCATGCCCAGCTTGTCGAGCTTGGGGCTGCGGGAGAAACCAGCCCAATCGCGCTCGACGATAAAGGCGGTGATGCCGTGTGGGCCTTTTTCCGGCTCGGTCTTGGCGTAAATTACGTAAACGTGCGCGTCTGGGCCGTTAGTGATCCACATCTTGCTGCCATTGAGCACGAAGTGATCGCCACGGCGTTCCGCCCGCAACTTCATGCTGACCACATCGGAACCGGCGTTCGGCTCACTCATCGCCAGCGCCCCGATATGCTCGCCGCTGATCAGCTTGGGCAGGTATTTTGCCTTCTGCTCCGGCGTGCCGTTGCGGTTGATCTGATTCACGCACAGGTTGGAATGCGCCCCGTAGGACAAGCCCACCGACGCCGATCCACGGCTGATCTCCTCCATCGCCACCACATGCGCCAGATACCCCAGCCCCGAGCCGCCGTACTCCTCAGGCACGGTAATGCCCAGCAGCCCCATGTCACCAAAGCGCCGCCACATGTCCTGCGGAAACTGATTCTCCCGGTCGATCTCCGCCGCCCGCGGCGCCAGCTCGGCATCAACCAGATTGCGGGTCTGCTCGCGCAGCATGTCGATGGTCTCGCCAAGACCGAAGTTCAGCGATGGGTAATGCATGGGGTCACCTGTGTTTATTGTTGTTGGTGCATCAGTGTTGTTTTTCAGGGCAGGCCAGGCCCGTGATGGTCAGCGCCCAGCCAGCTCCATATGCAGTAGCGGATAGGGCTTGCCCTGCCCATCGACCGGTGAGCGGCTGACCACCGCAAAGCCAACGTGCTCATAGAAGCCCAACGCCTGCACGTTCTGTTCGTTCACATCCACCTTGGTGGCGCCCTGATGTTCAATCGCGTACGTGGTCAAACGCGCGCCCACGCCCTGCCCACGGGCTTCGGGGGCGATAAACAGCATCTCGATATTGCCGTCGCTGACTCCACAAAAGCCCAGCAACTCGCCATCGCTGCCCTTGGCGACACGCAGATCCACCGCAGCAAAATACTGCTCCAGAATCAGCGGCTTCAGCTCCAGCAGATCAGCCTCGGCTAAAAAGTCATGGGTGGCGCGCACCGACGCCTCCCAGATGGTCAGGAGTTGCGGATACTGCGATTGATCGACGGTTTCTATATGCATGATTCACTCAAAAAGGGGGGTACGGTTGGCGTTAATTCGTTTGCTCCAGCGCCGTTCGACAGCGCTCCTCCGCGGTATCCAGCTCAATCTGCATCTGCTCAATATCCAGCAACTGCTGCGCCAGCTGCGCACGGCGCTGGGTGATCTTGTCCAGGAAGGTCTCCAGCTGCTTGCGATTACCGTGGCCCGGGTCGTACAGCTCAATCAGCTCACGACACTCCGCCAGCGAAAAGCCAATGCGCTTGCCACGCAGAATCAGCTTGAGAATCACCTTGTCCCGAGGGCTATAAACCCGCTCCTGCCCACGACGCTCGGGGCTGAGCATGTTCTGCTCCTCATAAAAACGAATCGCCCGCGTGGTGATATCCAGCTCACGGGCGAGGTCGGAGATGCTGTAGGTCTGGGTCATGGAGCGGCAGCTTGGGTTGCTTTACGTTAACGTAAAGGTAAGCTGGTGGACTCTCTTGCGTCAAGCTGCAAGCTGCAAGCTGCAAGCTGCAAGCTGCAAGCTGCAAGTGATCAGCTTTATCTGCGGGCGAGAGAGTCAATATCTGGATTGCAACGAATACTGCCCCACTCACATCTACAAATAGAGGAGGACGAGACAGCCGCGATGTCGGACGCGGCGCTCAAGGGAAAGTGACAAAAGGCTCAGTGCCAATCACCGAGTATGCGGTTTTTCGTGACCACCGAACGGGGCCGACATCAAGTAAGTTTGGAAACTGCGTAACGATTAAGCTAACGGGCAGACAAAAGCGTAGCGTTTGGCTGTCCAGCGAACGAAGTGAGCGACAGTTGAGCGCATTGTTATGCGCTGAACTGGCCCAAGACGGCCACTAATAAAATAGAGAACACGAGGATTCCTACGCAGCATACATAAGCTTCATTCTTCGATCCGCTTAGCCATTCGCGCTTGGGATATTTTCCATGTGTGGCAATTTTTACAAAAGGCCAGCCTATGGCGTAGAAGACGGTTCCTAGGAGTAGTTCGCTTACTACGTAGCCTAGGAAGCGGAGTATCGGGCTGAATAGTTCGTCCATGTGGCTCCAGCGTATAACGCCTCAATAACCGGCGCAGCTTTGCTGCGTCCGGCGCCGCAGGCGCGAAGTTGATTGATTTGTTAGGTTCTTAGTTGGCATTGTAGCCATACTGCCTTGTGAGCAGGACTTCTTTCCAATGAGATTCACGCCTCAAAACCTCCTTCTCACTTGAATGGATATCCGCAATTTCCAATACTGCAAACCGAAAGCTTTCTGCTGTTGTTGCGCCAGTTTCTCGCAGCAGTTCTCGGAGTTCCTTATTACCACCATGGCCAGTAGCAGCATATTGGCTCCAGCGCTGCCATAAGCCACCCTCTCCTGTGGCACTGCCAACGTACAATTTCCCACTCTCAGTATCAGATATAACGTAAACACCAGCTACGTTTGACAATGCTGTACGCCATGATTCAAGTGATTGCCGAACTATAGTTTCAAGCTCACCTTTCGATAAATTGATATTTCTATACCCCGGAAATTCAGCGATAGAAAGCTTTTCTGCTTTAATTTCTGAAACGGTAATTCCTGAAGCCCAATTTTCGGCATTCAAATACGACTGTCTACCCGTACGAGAAAACTCAACCACCAAGCGACCATCAAGCATGGAACATGACTTATCAGGAATCAGTTTGTAATAATGTAGATTGTGCTGCTCTTTCCATTCTGACCCTTGTGCTTGATAAAGACCTGCAAACAGCCACTGGTTCGCAGCAGGAAGCGCAATTAGCGCGATGACGTAAGAGCGCTCAAAATTTCTTTTTGTCTGCCAGCGTTGCCATTCATCAAAGCTGCCAGCCAAGAATACATCAATCGGATCTTCTTCCCCATTCCATGTCGCCAGATGAAGTTTACACTCAGCCGGTTCGATTTCTGGGATTGATATTTTAAGTAGTTCGAAGAGGTGCATTTTTGAACCTAACGCCAGCCATCACGCGCTTGTCGCGTGCATGGCATTGTTGGGCTTCTCTAAGCGAATTCCAGACATCTTCAATATCTCGTCGGTAGAGTTGAGAACCAAGTCAGCGGCTGAATAACCGGAAGCAAGGATAGCCTGATCCACAATGTACGTTCCCGCTCGATATCCAATCCAACGCCGCCCATCGGGGTGCTGAAACATCCACTGGTTGTAAGGAGCAGAAACTGGAAGTTCTAGCAACTCAGTCACCCAATCCTCGACGTCTTCAGGATATTCTCCCCAAGGTGCCTCGCGGCCGCCAAAATCACGCTCAAACACGGTCGCAAGGCCCTCACTCACGACCCCATCCATAAAGGAGTTGGGGGCTGCCCCACCATACATGACCCACCCTCTTACCAGGTGGTGGAGTTCGTGGAACAACGTGGCACGTAATTGGGTGCGGGCGATGGTAGCTACACCTCCCGGCTGCCTATAATCAACCGTCCATCCCACGCGGTTCGGCGCGATTGCCGTGCCCATCTCACCCGTTTCCGGAATGACGAAAGATCCCGTTTGACATGCCAAATCAATATTCTCAGGTAAGCCTCCAAGAAGAGAGCGTATCTCTGGCTCAGCATCGGCACATACCTCTCCGATGGCGCGGCGAGCATCCTTTGAGAAATGCCGACAATCATTTGTATCAAGGAATAGAGGAACGATCATCCATGACTCCTTTCAGTGAGCACCTGTCAGCCCAACGCCCGCATTTGCGGCTGGTGTGGAGCGCAGCGGAAAACCAGTCCGACAACATGCGTTTGTTATACCTTATCCAACAACTTGTCTATTGTTTCCGCCTGCTCATCTGAACAAAACTCACTGTCTTTTAGCTTTTCGATCCACAATGCATCACTACTCCTAAAAGGGAATCGCTGACCATATTGAAGCTCATGAAGCATCTCTGTAATGTCTTCTTCTCTCAGCCAACTAATTCTTTTGCAGTAAACGTCCCACGTTGACCAGCACTTGCCAATTTGATCTGGTGACGACCATCTCAGGACGTCAACAATATGATCTATGCGATCTTCAAAAACTAAACTATCTTCTTTCGGTGAGATACGTAGTATATTTTCGAAAGGGCTTTTAGCTGTATAAAAATCCCATACCCCGTCAGATTTGGCGCACAGATTTATTACTGAGCCATAAAAATCTTCTTTAATATCATAATTTGGATATCCATTTTCATTTACCATCCAAATAACAGCAGTAATAGTTTGATCGATTTCTCTGTAACTCATACGATTCTCAGGTATCAGGAGCTCTCCTCCAAATTCTTTGAAAAGAATTTGATTAGAAAGAATCTCTGTAATAGCAGACACAGCTCTATGCCTAGAGTCTCGACTATTAAAACGACTAAGAACTTTATTTTTCGATAAATTCTTCTTTCCTATTATTTCACTAAAAGTCTCTCTTAGCCTGCCTTCAATATTCGCATAGTGAACAAAGAACCTACTTGATGACTTTTTAAATTTTTTGATCTCATTTGACAAATCGGTCAGAAACTCTCCAATTTCTGCCTTTATAAGAAATATATTCTTATCTCTGAAAAGTAAGGATGACTCTTCATATTCCTTATCGCTAACACTAGGATGAATAACCATGTATGCAGGTGGCTTTTCTTCTCCTAAATGGGCATAAACCTCCTCATAAATAAATCCAATATTGGGGTCGCTTAGACTGTACCCTAGAAAAATTGGAGACGACTCAGAAAACAAAGTATATATTTTTCGGTTTAGGTAGGTGTCTTCCCGTTGAAACGAAAAATACTGTGTTTGTGTTACCACAATACTGGAAGGGCGACCCGCATCGCCATGTATTTTGAAAATATTCCTTCCTGTTGGAGATACTTGCGGCCGGGTATCTTTTCTAACTATTACATTTGGAAGACCGTCAAATAGTTTCTCTAATACATCATCCCAATTAGTAGTAACAATCATATTAGGTGCAAATGTTGTAAATTTTTTAGTCCAATCTGGTTTTCCGGAATCTTTTTTTAGTTCGACTAATGAGTCTGCCACGATAGAGTTAAATTCGTACTCATCTAACCCCTTTTCTGACTTCGCAAATGAACATAGTAGTTCAGCGGCTTTTAAAGGACTCCCTGTGTCCAAATCCAATGGATACTCAATCTGTTCGGAAATCTTCTCCAAAACCTGGCCCCAGCTTCCGTAACCGAAATTGTAAGAGAAACCGGAACCAATCCAGAGAAAGAAGTTTTTAGAATAAACTGATGTAAGTAAATTATTCTTCTCAGCGTCTGGCAGTTGATCAATACAGCTCATTTCGTCCATCACCTACAGAGGTATAACGCCCTGTTAAGGTGTGAGCAACGCAATACCGAAGCTGCCGCATACCACCTTAAACACTAAAACCAACGCATAGTAAAAATGCCACGCGTTGCGAATCACTCTTAAACAGTTTGTTATGTGAATTCTCGATTGAAACGCCGAACTTTTGTACGCATATTTTTCATAGGTGATGATGTATTAAACTGAATCATGCGCCCCAAAGTCCATTGTTCATACCACGCAACACCATACAAATCATGGTCACTTAAGCTTGAAATGAGTAAAAGTATCTCGTTAACTGTAGACTCAAGCTCAATGAGTAAATCATCATATTTCCACTCACAGTACTCTTCGTGGAAGCTTTCAGCGAGTGAGCCTAATTGGTTCCATTTATAACCAGTTTCCGGGAAATCAACATGTTGGTTTTGAGATCTTAAGTGATGCCATTTAAGAACGAGTTTTCCCCAACCAATCAAGTAAGCCACTGTATCACTAACGCTAATGACTGTACCTTTGACGTTTCCCTCTACTCCAGGTTTGCGAGCTTTGCTTTCCGGAATTGAACGATAGTCAGCCATGAGTTTCGGAAATATTGAGTTTATAGCCAACTCCAATTCATCCTTATTTCTTGGCACAGAAGACATTTTGACCTCCATTCACATAACAGTGATTAGATCGCACTAACTTTAATACGCGGCATAACGCCGGATGAGGCGATCTAATATTTTCTTATATTTCAATGGATTAGCGGCCATCGCGCACGAGTGCTGAACGTTAAACCGCACGAGGCTTAACGCTCCACTGATCGACGGCAGTGGCTTGCACGCAGGTGAGGGTGCTGTCGGGTATTCGAGGTGAAATGAGTCGGGTCTATGTAGCATCCATGCCTCCTGACGGGGCCGCGAGAAGTGCGGTGATTTGATAGTGCTACTACACGCGTCGTTTGCCAACCCTGAATTAGGCTAAAGATTAGGTGAAGTAGCGCGGCCTTGGCGCGCAAATACGGACGTGGCGAATGCACGGACCCAAGTCCCGTTTACGCGGGCGAGTAGCGCAGATTTATCGGGAAAAAGAAGCGTAGGGTGTCTGAGGAGCGAAGCGACGAGTTTTACGCTTCCCCGATAAATCGAGCAACGCAGCGAACCCGAAGGGCCGCGTAGTCGGGTGCCCGGGGGGATCGCCAAGGGGGGCCGGGCAAGCGGCCCCCTTTGGCTCGCCGTGAAGGCGAAAGGCGGGTTATCAGACAGCGCCGAAGTGACCGGCATGACCGCCAACCCCATGGATCCTCGCCTTCGCGAGGATGACGCGGCGATAGGGTCAGCGAGCCGGGGCTATCCGAGCACGGGCGCTGGATTAACCACGCGGCCTAAACACCAACACCAACCCCAGCACAATCGCCCCCATCCCCAACAGACTCAACGCCGCCATCCGATTCCCCAGGAACAGGAAATCCAGCAACGCGGTGCAGCCGGGCATCAGATAAAACAGGCTGGTCACATTGACCAAATTGCCCATCCGAATCAGCCGGTACAGCAACAGGGTTGCACCGACCGAAATCAACACGCCCATGTACAGCAGCGGAACGATAAAGCCGACGCTCCATTCCACGTCAAACGGCTGAAAGGGTACGACCACCGCGCACATCAGCAGGCCGATGGCGTATTGCAGCGGCAGTACGTCCATGGGCGATTGCTGAATCCCCTTCTGGAAGATCGAGCCCAGGGTGATGCACAGCAGCGCCGCTAGCGACAGGCCGATGCCCAGCAACGAGAAGCGCGCCGCCAGCAGGCTGTCGAGCACTACCAGCGTCAGACCACCGAGCGCCAACAGCAAGCCCAATACCCTCAGCAGGTTGGCGCGGCGTTCGACCAGCATCAGGGTGAGGATCGGCTGCACACCCAGCACCGTTGCCAGCACGCCCGGCGTGAGCCCGGCGTCCAGCGAGAGCAGGTAGAAGATGGTGTAGCCGCCGGTCAGCAAAACCCCGACCAGTGCTACCTGCTTGCGGGTACCGCGCGCCGGCAGCCAGCGCCGCCGGGTAAGCGCCAGCAGCCCGAGGGCAGCGCAGGCCAGTACAAAGCGCAGCAGCAGGAAGGCAAAGGCGGAGGCGTGTTCCAGCCCCCATTTGGAGAAGATCGCGCCCGCGCTCCAGAGCAGCACGAACAGCGCAGTCGGGCCAATGGCGGCCCAGTTCAAACGTTGAATAAACATATGTCACCTGTCAGGACACAGGTTCGCCCTACGGCGTGACGCCAGTCAGGGAGAACAGAAATCAGAAAAGGGGTAACGGGATCAGTGCGCTGGTGGCGGTGAAGCCACGGCAGCCACGATGGCTACGCCGGGAGGGGTGACCGGCAGGCAGGCCACAGCAGCCTGCACACGCGCAACCACACCGGCAAGCGCGGGGCGGTTTACAACAGCGGTGGTCTGGGCAGTGGACATGCGGTCACTCTGGACAGGTAAAAACGAAAAGTCGCCGTTTGACGACTTGGTGAGATTAGCACCGTGTTGGTGCATGGGCAAGACAGGAAGGTTGCGGCATCGGATGGGCGTAGCAGAATGTCACGGCCACGGCATGCCGTGCCCCCACGCACGTGGTGGAGAAGGTTGGCGGGCGGCGCCGTGGCATGGCCAGTCGTAGGGTCACAGCATGCTGTGACCGTGCGGCATCCAATACCCCGCCTGAACCAGCGTCGCGCACGACGTCACAGGCCCCACGGAGAGATGCGAATCAGCCAGAGGTGAAGCATGCACGGACCCACCCCCCGTTTACGCGGGCGAGTAGCGCAGGGTTGGCAGGAAACAGGACGGCAGCCTGTTTGAGGCTCGTAGAGCCGAGTTCTGCCGGCCCCTGCCAAGCCGAGCAACGCAGCGAACCCGAAGGGCCGCGTAGCCGGGTGCCCGGGGGGATTCAGGGAAGCGCTAATCCATTTCACATACCCTCTGGCGGTCAGGCCGGTCCGCAATCAAGGCGTGGTTTCGAAGGCATGTCGGGACCTGTCGAGAAATCACAACACAGAGTTCGGACCGGCCTGACCGCCCCGCAGGGCGAGCGCTCAAGCATGCATCTGACTACGTTGCGCTGCTTGCCAATAGAACCACTATTGGCTACACATCGCGCCTTGCATCTGCACGCTTGAGCACTCGCAGAGGGCGTGTGAAGTGGATTAGCGCTTCCCTTTGGGGGGCCGGGCAAGCGGCCCCCCTTGGCTCGCCGGGAAGGCGAAAAACGGGTTATCAGACAGCTCCAAAGTGTCGATGGGACGCAGAGCCTGGGATCGATCACCAACGATTAGCCTCTCCAGACACCGTCATTCCCGCGCAGGCGGGAATCCAGTGATGCGCTGACCCACGGATGGATCCCCGCCTGCGCGGGGATGACGGGTGAAGGAGCGATGCCCTGCGCAGAATCCCGAAAGGGGCAGTCTGCGCAACGCCGTTCAGAACCCCTCCAGCACCAATTTCCCCCGCGCCTTGCCACTCTCCAGCAACGCATGCGCGCGTTTGAGGTTGGCCGCATTGATCGCGCCGTAATGCTCACCCAGAGTGCTACGCAGGGTGCCGGCATCGACTAGTTCGGCGACACGTTGCAGCAGTTTGCCCTGCTCGGCCATGTCAGCGGTTTCGAACATGCTGCGGGTGAACATAAACTCCCAGTGGAAGGACGCACACTTGCGCTTGAGCACGCTCATGTCGAGCGGGCCGAAGTCGTCGATCACGCCGAGGCGCCCCTGTGGGGCGATGCAGTCGCCGTATTGCGGGTAGTGCTGATCGGTGTGGGTCAGCGAGGCGATCAGTTCAACGTCCCTGATACCCAGCGCCTGCAGTTGCGGCAGCAGCGGCTGGCTATGGTCGATGACGTGATGGGCGCCCAGGCCCTTGACCCATTTCACGCTCTCGGCGCGGGCGGCGGTGGCGACCACGGTGAGCTTGGTCAGCTGACGGGCGAGCTGGAGCAGGATCGAGCCCACGCCACCGGCGGCGCCGACCACCAGCAGGGTCTGACCTTCACCGCCGCCCTCGCTGACACCCAGCCGGTCGAACAGCAGCTCCCAGGCGGTGATCGCGGTCAGCGGCAGGGCGGCGGCTTCAGCGGCGGACAGCGACAGCGGCGCGTGGGCGGCGATGCGGGCGTCGACCAGTTGGTATTCGGCGTTGCTGCCGGGCCGCTCCAGCGCGCCGGCGTAGTAGACCCGGTCACCTGCCGCGAAGCCGGAAACGGCGCTGCCGCAGCTGACCACTTCACCCACCGCGTCCCAGCCGAGCACTTCGGGCGTGTCGCCGGTCGCGCCGCGACGACTGCGGATCTTGGTATCGACCGGGTTGACCGAGATGGCGGCGACCTTGACCAGCAGATCCTGCGGGCCGGGCGAAGGCATGGGTACGTCCAGGTCGATCAGGGCATCGGTGCGGTCCAGCGCGCCAGCTTCAAAGTATCCAATTGCTTTCATGGTTGTGGCTCCTGTACTGCGGCGTCGCACTGCGGGCAAAGGCCACGCAGCGCGGCAAAGCGCGCTTGCGGATCGAGTCTGCCGAGGCGTTCGACCCGCTGGTGAAAGTCGGCCCAGCCGCTGCTCTGCGCATACAGCGCGGCAAAGGCGGGTACCCATTGATCGTAAAGCCCAAAGGGTAGCAGGCGGGCGTTGTTCAGATCAGCGGCAAACCAGTGGTCGAAGCGCTGGTCGCCGTCCCATTCGCTGTCGCGCAGGCTGGCGTAATCGCTGCGCAGCCGGGCGAGGATCGCGGCCTTGCCGCTGCGTTTGGCGTCGTCTGGCTGGGAGCTCTGATACAGGGCTTCCAGCTCGCTGCGCGCGGCCAGCACCAGTTGAATAAACGCCCGTTCGCGTTCGCGGCCCATCGAGTCGTGAGCGGCTCGCCCCTGCACCCTGAGCCAATCGCGCAGCCCCTGCTGGCCGACGAAGCTGGCATAGGACTCGTTGAAGGCGGTGTCGTCCTTCACATAAAAGCGCTGGTGCGCCAGTTCGTGAAACAGCATCTCGGCCAGATAGTCGTCGCTCCAGTGCAGCATGGAGCTGAACAGCGGGTCGTCGTACCAGCCGAGGGTCGAGTAGGCGGGGATGCCGGCGACATAGACGTCCTTGCCACGCGCACGCCAGTCGGCGGCGGCCTGCTCGGCGCGGGCCTGGTCGAAATAGCCCTTGTAGGCGATGCAGCCGAAGAACGGGTAACAGTGCTGCACCGGCGCCAGCGACAGTTCATCGGTGACAAATAGATTCCACAGCGGGTAGGGGCCCGGCAGCGCGGCGTAGCGGGTGTAGGTGGTGTTGTCCGGCAGGGCCAGCGCCTCGACCGCGTAACGGCGAATCTGGCTGGCGGTACGCAGGCGCTCGGCCAGTTGCGGGTCGGTCTGCGGGTCGGCAATCAGCTGCTCAACGGGCTCGGCGCGGGCCATCAGCGCGCGCTGACCCTGCCAACTCTGATACAGGTAGCCAACCGAGCTGCAGCCGGACAGCCAGAGCAGGCAGGCACCGAGGCCAAGGGTCGCGAGGCGCTTCATGCGTCGGCCTGCTGCAGCGCCTTGCCGAGCCAGTCTGCCAGTTGCTGCGCCGGGCCCTGGGGCTGGCGCTCCGGCACCCAGAGGCCGAGCTGGTGACGGGTCTCGACAAAGCCCCAGGGCGCGAGCAGGCGGCCGGCGGCGATGTCGTCTGCGACCAGCAACTGCGGCGCGATAGCCACGCCAAGGCCCGAGAGCGCCGCTTCCAGCAGGTAGTACAGATGCTCAAAGCCCTGACCTGTCCGCAATTGATCCGCATCCAGGCCCTGCCGCTCGGCCCAGTCACGCCAGGCGCCGGGCCGTGAACGGGTGTGTAGCAGGGCTTCGCCAAGCAGCACCTCGGCGGGTTGATCGAGCAGGCGCGCAGCGCCCGAGTAGCGTGGACTGAGCACCGGGCCGATGCGTTCCTGACGCAGCGGATACACCTGCATGTCGGCTGGCCACGGCGGCTCGGCGTAGAGCAGGGTGGCGCTGACACCGGGGCGGCGCGGGTCGAGTTCGCCTTCGGAGGCCGACAGGTGCAGGTTCAGCTCGGGCAGTTCGGCGTTCAGGCGGTCCAGCCGCGGGATAAACCAGCGCGCCAGCAGGCTGCCGGGGCAGGCCAGCAGGAAGGGCGCCTGTTGCTGGTCCTGACGCAGCGCCGTGCACGCCTCGCGCAGCCCGTCGAAGGCATCGCGGCAGGCATCGCGCAACTGGCGACCGGCCGGGGTCAGGCTGATGCCGCGCCCGGCCTTGCTGAACAGGGCGATGCCGAGTTCGTCTTCAAGCTGACGAATCTGCCGGCTGACGGCGCCGTGGGTGACGTGCAGCTCGCCCGCCGCCTGACTCACGCTTTCCAGCCGGGCAGCGGCTTCGAAGGCACGTAACGCATTCAGTGAGGGAAGATCTCTGGCCATGGGACTTGTCACTTTTTCTCACAGGTTGCGGCCATCTTATCGATTTTTTCCCGCCTGCGCTTGCCCTAACCTGCGTCCATCGCTCAGGAGGTTCTATCCATGCCCAATCAAAATTATCGCCGCGAAGCCGACGCCCTCGGCCAGTTCGGCCAGTTTGGTGGCCGCTTTGTAGCCGAGTCGCTGATGCCGCTGGTGCTGCAGCTGGAACAGGCCTACAACGAGGCCCGCGCCGAGCCGGCCTTTATCGCCGAGCTGGACCGCTTCAACGCCGAGTTCATCGGCCGTCCCAGCCCGCTGTATTTCGCCGAGCGGCTGACCGAGCAGTACGGTGGCGCGAAGATCTTCTTCAAGCGCGAGGAGCTGAACCACACCGGCGCGCACAAGATCAACAACTGCATCGGCCAGGCCCTGCTGGCCCGCCGCATGGGCAAGCAACGGATCATCGCCGAGACCGGCGCCGGCATGCACGGCGTGGCCACCGCCACCGTGTGCGCGCGCTTCGGCCTGCAGTGCGTGGTCTACATGGGCGCGACCGACATTCACCGTCAGCGCGACAACGTCGCCCGCATGCGGCTGCTGGGCGCCGAGATCGTCCCCGTGACCTCCGGCACCGGCACCCTGAAAGACGCCATGAACGAGGCGCTGCGCGACTGGGTGACCAACGTCGACAACACCTTCTACATGATCGGCACCGTGGCCGGCCCGCACCCCTACCCAACGCTGGTACGCGACTTTCAGGCGATCATCGGCCGTGAGGCGCATCAGCAGATGCTGGAACGCGAAGGCCGTCTGCCCGATAGCCTGGTCGCCTGTATCGGCGGTGGCTCGAACGCCATGGGCCTGTTCCATCCGTTCCTCGATTACCCCGAGGTGCAGATGGTCGGCGTGGAAGCGGCCGGTCACGGCATCGACACCGGCAAGCACGCCGCCAGCCTGAAGGGCGGCACGCCCGGCGTGCTGCACGGCAACCGCACCTACCTGCTGCAGGACGGTGACGGCCAGATTGCCGACGCCCACTCGATCTCCGCCGGTCTGGACTACCCCGGCATTGGCCCCGAACACGCCTGGTTGCACGAGCAGGGCCGCATCGAATACGTCGCGGTAACCGATCAGCAGGCGCTGGACGCCTTCCACAACTGCTGCCGCACCGAAGGCATTATCCCGGCGCTGGAAACCTCGCACGCGCTAGCCGAAGTGGCGCGCCGCGCGCCGACGCTGCCAAAAGATCACCTGATGGTGGTGTGCCTGTCCGGCCGCGGCGACAAGGATATGCCGACCATTCTGGGTCTGATGGAGGAAGGAAAATGAGCCGCCTGGAAACCCGCTTTGCCGACTGCGCCCGCGACAACCGCGCGGCCCTGGTGACCTACATCTGCGCCGGTGATCCGGACTTCAATACCAGCCTGGAACTGCTGCAGGGGCTGCCTGCTGCCGGTGCCGACATCATCGAACTGGGCATGCCGTTCAGCGACCCGACCGCCGACGGCCCGACCATTCAGGCCGCTGCCCTGCGCGCCCTGCAGGGTGGGCAGAACCAGCAGCGCACGCTGGAGCTGGTGCGCCGCTTCCGCGAACAGAACCAGAGCACGCCGCTGGTGCTGATGGGTTACTACAACCCGATTCATCGCTACGGTGGTGCGGACTTTATTCGTGACGCTGCAGCGGCCGGTGTCGACGCCCTGCTGGTGGTCGACCTACCGCCCGAGCACGACAACGAACTGGGCCCGGCCGCACGCGACGCCGGCCTGCAGATGATTCGTCTTGCAACGCCGACCACTGACGCCCAGCGCCTGCCCAAGGTGCTGGAGCACGCCAGCGGCTTTCTCTACTACGTGTCGCACAACGGCGTCACCGGCGTCGGCGCAGCGGACCACACTGCAGTGGCACAGGCACTGGAAGGTATTCGGGCACAAAGCGCAGTGCCGATCTGCGTTGGCTTTGGCGTGCGTCGGGCCGAACAGGCGGCGCCGTTGGCGCAGGTCGCCGATGGTGTGGTGGTGGGTTCAGCGCTGATCGAGGCGCTGCAGCAGGGTGGTGTGGCAGCGGCGCTCGGGCTGACTGCCGAGCTGGCCGCTGCAATGCCGCGTCAGGCCTGACGTAACGCGGCCAGCACCGGCGCGGTGTCCGGGCGGACGCCGCGCCACAGGGCAAAGGCCTCGGCGGCCTGCTCAACCAGCATGCCGAGGCCGTCGATGCAGCGCGCTGCGCCGCGCTCTCGGGCCCAGCGGTTGAACGGGGTCTCTTCGGCGCCGTACATCATGTCGTAGCACCAGGTGTGGCCGGGTTTGATCAGGCTGTCGGGAATCGGCGGCAATTCACCGGCCAGACTGGCCGAGGTCGCATTTATGATCAGATCGACCGGCTCGACCAGCCATTGCAGGCCGGCAGCGGCAATCGGCCCCTGATCGACAAACAGCGCCGCCAGCTCTTCCGCCTTGCTGACCGTGCGGTTGATCACGCACAGATGCGCAGGCCCCGCCGCCAGCAGCGGCTGAATCACCCCGCGAGCGGCACCGCCGGCACCGACCAGCAGCACACTCAGGCCCTTCAGCGACAGCCCGGCATTCACTTCGATATCGCGCACCAGCCCCTTGCCGTCGGTGTTATCACCTAGCAGGCTGCCGTCTTCACGGCGCAGGATGGTATTGACCGCGCCGGCGCGCTCGGCCGCTGGGGTATGTTCATCCACCAAGGCCCAAGCCTGCTCCTTGAACGGCACGGTCACATTGACGCCGCGACCCTCGCGCAGAAAGTCGCGCACCGTGCCGATAAAGTTGTCGAGCGGCGCCAGCAGCTTGCCGTATTCCAGCTGCTGGCCGGTCTGCTCGGCGAACATGGCGTGGATCAGCGGCGACTTGCTGTGCTCAATCGGGTTACCGACCACGGCGTAACGGTCCATCAGGCGTCTCCTGCCAGCCAGTCACGCGGGGTGAGGTAGCGCTCGGTCAGCTCGGCTTCCGGGCTGCCCGGCTCGGGCTGCCAGTTGTAGCCCCAGCGCACGGTCGGCGGCAGCGACATCAGGATCGACTCGGTGCGCCCGCCGGTCTGCAGACCGAACAGGGTGCCGCGGTCGTAGACCAGGTTGAACTCGACATAGCGGCCACGGCGGAATTCCTGGAACTGCTTCTGCTCTGGCGTCCAGGCGCTGTTGCGACGGCGCTCAAGAATCGGCAGATAGGCCTCAAGGTAGGCGTCGCCAATGGCGCGCAGGAAAGCAAAGCTGCGCTCGAAGCCCCACTGGTTCAGGTCATCAAAGAACAGACCGCCAATGCCCCGGGCCTCGCCACGGTGCTTGAGGTAGAAATACTCGTCGCACCACTTCTTGAAGCGCGGATACACATCATCACCGAAGGGTGCGCAGGCGTCGCGGGCCACCCGGTGCCAGTGCACGCAGTCTTCCTCATTGGCGTAGTAGGGCGTCAGATCGAAGCCGCCACCGAACCACCAGACCGGATCGGCACCGTCTTTCTCGGCGATAAAGAACCGCACGTTGGCATGCGAGGTCGGCACGAAGGGGTTTTCCGGGTGCATCACCAGCGACACGCCCATGGCCTGGAAGTGGCGACCCGCCAATTCCGGGCGGTGCGCGGTTGCCGAGGGCGGCATGCCGTCACCAAAAACATGGGAAAAGCCGACACCACCCTTCTCCAGCAGCGCGCCCTCGGTGATGATTCGCGAGCGGCCACCGCCGCCACCGGGCCGCTCCCAGGCGTCCTCGATGAACTGCTCGCGTCCGTCTGCGGCCGCCAGGGCAGTGCAGATACGGTCCTGCAGGTCCATCAGATAGGCTTTTACCGCGGCAACATCGGCGGCGCTGGGTTGGTCCTGTTTCACGTGGAATCTCTCCGGGCGGCTCAGGCGCCGCGTATGACTTGGTCGGTTTGCAGATCGCGAATGATACTGGGATTACGCGCGCCACCCAACGCACCGGGGACAATGGCGTCCAGTTCACCGTGAAAATACTGCTCGACCCGCAACCGCGAGCGCGCCGCTGGGCGGCCAGCGGGATTGGCCGACGTAGACACCAGGGGCCCGGCTGCTGCGCACAGCTGACGCACGACAGGGTGGGTAGTAACCCGCAGGGCAACGGTATCGTGCGCGCCGGTGATCCATTCGGGCAGGCGGCCCTGATGCGGTACCAGCCAGGTGTTCGGCCCCGGCCAGGACAGCCGCAGCTTGGCCAACTGAGCGTCCGGCAGATCCCAGAGCAGGAAGTCGAACTGCTCAATCTCGCCGGCAATCAGGATCAGGCCCTTATGTACCGGGCGCTGCTTCAGGTCCAGCAGCCGCTCGACCGCCGAGCCGTTCCACGGATTGCAGCCCAATCCCCAGACGCCCTCGGTTGGATAGGCAATCACGCCGCCTGCCTGCAGCAAGCGGTTCAGACGAGTAATACGCCAGTTTGCCAGCATTTGAACTCCACCTTGATTGATTGCCTGCGACAGTAGCCGAGCCCAGCGCCGCACTCAAGGCTGACGGCGACAATATCCGGCAGGCCCCACCAGCACCGCGCCGGCCAGTTCCAGCTCCAGGAGCTGTTGCAGGACCTCCGGCATGCTGATGCCAGCGCGCTGGGCCAGCCAGTCGGGGCTGACCGGATCAAAGCCCAGCCAGCGCCAGAGTGGAGTGTCCGGCACCTCTGTGGCGGGCTCTTCCGCTGCCTCAAGCGCTGCAGTGAGCGGCACTTTCAGGGCATCCAGTACATCCTGCACCTGCTCTACCAGACACGCACCTTCGCGCAGCAATCGATGGCAACCACGGGCCTGTACGTTGTGGATCGAGCCGGGCATGGCAAAGACTTCGCGATTCTGCTCCAACGCCATTCGCGCGGTGATCAACGAGCCGCTGTTTAGGCTCGCCTCGACCACCAGCGTACCGAGGCTCAGACCGCTGATGATGCGATTGCGCCGAGGAAACTGGGCCGGATGCGGTTCGCTATCAGGCCACAGCTCGGAGACCAGCGCCCCGCCGGTATCGACAATCGAGTCGGCTAACTTGCGATGCCGACGCGGGTAACAGCGCTCAAGACCGGTGCCCCAGACCGCAACCGTTTGCCCACCAGCATCCAGCGCGCCCCGATGACAGGCGCCGTCGATACCCAGCGCCATGCCACTGGTCACCGTCAGGCCGCTGCGACAAAACGCACGGGCAAAGTGCTGGGCGGTTTCCGCACCCAGCGGGCTCGGATGGCGAGTGCCGACCATGGCAATCTGTGGATCATGCAGCACCTCAATGCGACCGCGTACAAACAGCAGTGGCGGTGGATCGCTGATAGATGCCAGCAGCGGCGGGTAGTCCGGCTCATCCAGAAACAGCAGCCGGCAGCCATCCTGCTGCAGCCAGTCAAGCGCCAGGTCGAATCGCTCGCGCAGCACAGGATCACCCGCACGCCAACGGCGCAGGCTGGCCAGCACAGACGGCGGCACACCAAGTTCGGCCAATGCGGCCAGATCAGCGGACATAAAATCAAACGGGGAGACGGCATGCGAGCGCAAGCGCTGGAAAAAGCGGGGGCCAACGCCGTCGAGCAGCATCAGCTCCAACCAGGCCTGCCGCTCGGCGGACAGGTCGGTAAGCATGAATCATCCTTGATCAGAAAGGACCAACAGTTCAAACAACAAGGCCGCCCGAAGGCGGCCTTGGCAGTGCATTCCCCGTCAGGGGTTACGAATCTCGTCGAGAATCGCCATCTGGCGGCTGGCTTGCAGCACGATACCGTAGCTCATCTTGTTGTAGACGCGGAACACCATCAGCAAGCCAGCACGCTCGGCGGGCAGCTGCACACGCTCGTCGCGAACCCGGTCACGGACGATCTCGCCGGTCTTGTAGATTGCCAGTACGTTGCCAACTTCCAGACCGTCACGCTCACCCTTGTCGAGCAGCACCACGTCATACTGACCGATCTGGGTCACGCCATTAGGCACGTCCATGATCAGGCCGTTGATTTCCTGGCTTGGCTCGCTGGGGAAGAAGGTCGACGCCACCGGGCGCTCTTCCGACTCCAGCAATCGGTCATTGACCAGCACTTCCTGACGGCTGCGGGTGACGTTGACGGTGGCGATGTCGCCCTCAACCGCCGCAACGTTGCCGTTACCAATTTCCTGCAGGTGAATACCCAACAGTTCGCCAGTCTCAGAGTTGATGTAGGTTTTGCCACGACGGTAGATGTCGTAAGCCGGGACGTTAGCGGAGAAGTCGCCACGGGCATAGACCTTGCTGCCCGCACCCAGTACGACACTCTCGGCTCCGCCGCCAACGATATAGGGTGCCCCATTGATCACGTCCTCATCCTCGACCACACGGCCAGCGCGCAGGAAGGAGTTGATCGCCTCCAGCGGGATCGCCGGAATCGCCTCGGCAATCGGCTTGACCCGAGCCTGCGGCGACAGTTTGATGGTGCCGCCGTTACCACGGTTGAGCATCAGTCGTGGCTGACCGTCGATGTACACCAGTGAAATGACGTCACCCGGGTAGATCAGGTGAGGGTTGGCAATCTGCGGATTGGCTTGCCAGATTTCCGGCCATTTCCAGGGCAGGCTGAGAAAACGCCCGGAGATATCCCACAGTGTGTCGCCCTTGACCACGGTGTAGCTGTCGGGGTGATCTTCCCTGAGAACAGGTTCCTGCGCCTGCACCCATACGCTCGCCGCGAGCAACACGAGGCCGAGTAGTGTTTTCCTCATGACACGAATCCCTTTATTATAGAGGCCAGCATCCAGGTCGAATCGTGCTCCCACACGCAAGACCCGCTTTAATTCCAAGCTGCTCATAATCTTAGCAGCACAATTTAGATTTGTTCCAGATAAAGCGGTACAAACCCCTATGGCTATTTTGAACATACTGGAGTTTCCCGACCCGCGGTTGCGGACCGTGGCCAAACCGGTCGCCGCAGTGGACGCGAGAATCCAGCAACTCGTCGACGATATGTTCGAGACCATGTACGACGCACCCGGCATTGGCCTTGCAGCAACGCAGGTCGATGTGCACGAGCGGGTCGTTGTCATCGATCTGTCCGAAGACAAGTCCGAGCCACGCGTATTCATCAATCCCGAGCTGGAACCCCTGACCGACGATCTCGAGCAAATGCAGGAAGGTTGTCTGTCGGTGCCCGGCTTCTACGAAAATGTAGAACGCCCGGAGCGCGTCCGGGTCAAGGCGCTGGACCGTGACGGCAACCCGTTCGACGAGGTCTATGAGGGTCTGCTGGCCGTCTGCATCCAGCACGAGTGCGACCACCTGAACGGTAAGCTGTTTGTGGATTACCTGTCCAACCTCAAGCGTGACCGCATTCGCAAGAAATTGGAGAAAATCCATCGCAGCCAGGCAAACGCCTGATTTGCCAGCGAAATAACAAGGCTTGCTTCGGCAAGCCTTTTCTTTACGGATCCCCATGAAGCCAACCGACCTACGTATCGTTTTTGCCGGAACACCGGACTTTGCCGCCGCCCATCTGCAGGCGCTGATTGATGCCGGCCTGAACATCGTGGCCGTCTATACCCAGCCCGATCGACCCGCTGGCCGCGGCCAGAAGCTGGCGATGAGCCCGGTCAAGCAACTGGCGCAGACCCATGAGCTGCCGGTGCTACAGCCCGAGCGACTGCGTGAACCGGCAGACCAGCAGGCGCTGGCCGATCTCAGGCCCGACCTGCTGGTGGTGGTGGCCTACGGCCTGATCCTGCCGCAAGCGGTACTGGATATTCCGCGCCTGGGCTGCATCAACAGCCATGCCTCGCTGCTGCCACGCTGGCGCGGCGCCGCGCCGATACAACGCGCGATCGAAGCGGGTGACAGCGAAACCGGCGTGACCGTGATGCAAATGGAAGCCGGGCTGGACACCGGACCGATGCTGCTCAAGGTCACCACGCCGATCAGCGCCACGGACACCGGTGGCAGCCTGCACGATAGATTGGCAGAACTTGGCCCGCCGGCAGTGCTTAAAGCCATCGAAGGTCTGGCCGCGGGTACCTTGCACGGCGAGATACAGGACGACGCTCTGGCCACCTACGCACACAAATTGAACAAACAGGTCTCGGCGATTGACTGGCAGCGCCCGGCCGGCGAGCTGGACTGCCTGATCCGCGCCTTCAATCCGTGGCCGCTGGCCCATGCTCAGCTCGATGGCAAGCCACTCAAGGTCTGGGCCGCCGAGGTGGCCGACGGACAGGGCGAGCCCGGTCAGGTGCTGGCTTGTGAGAAGCAGGGGCTGCTGGTGGCCTGCGGCGAGGGCGCACTGCGCCTGACCCGGCTGCAGCTGCCCGGCGGCAAGCCACTGGCCTTTGCCGACCTCTTTAACTCCCGTCGCGATCAGTTCGCGCCTGGCCTCATGCTGGGTAACGGTCAGTGAACGCCCGCGCGGCAGCCGCCCGCGCCCTGGCCGCCGTGCTGGCCGGCAAGGCTTCGCTCGGCGGCAGTCTGCCGGCGCAACTCAAGACCGTCGCGCCGCGGGATCAGGGCCTGGTACAGGAACTGGCCTTCGGCACGGCGCGCTGGTACAGCCGCCTTGAGGGGCTGGCCCGCGAGCTACTCAACAAACCGATGAAGCCGACCGATCAGGATCTGCATGCGCTGCTGCTGGTCGGCCTGTATCAACTGCTGTATCTGCGCATTCCGGCCCACGCGGCCATCGCCGAAACCGTCAACGCTGCCGTCAGCCTCGACAAGCCCTGGGCCAAGGGCCTGCTCAACGCGGTGCTGCGCCGGGTGCAACGTGAAGGCGCGGCGCTGCTTGAGGCGGTCGACAAATCCCCCTCCCAGCGCTGCGCGCATCCCGGCTGGCTGTACAAGCGCCTGCAACGCGCCTGGCTCGATCAGCTCGACGCCATCACCAGCGCCAACAACCTGCATCCGCCGATGACCCTGCGGGTCAATCAACGCCGCCTGAGCCGCGACGCTTATCTGCAGCAATTGGCGGACGCCGGTATTGCCGCCAGCGCCTGCACGTTCAGCGCTGTCGGCATTCAGCTTGCCGTTCCCTGCGACGTCAACCTGCTGCCGGGCTTTGCCGACGGGCTGGTCAGCGTGCAGGACGAAGCGGCGCAGCTGGCCGCGCCACTGCTGGACCTCAAGTCGGGCCTGCGGGTACTGGATGCCTGCTGTGCGCCCGGCGGCAAGACCTGCCAGATTCTTGAACAACAGCCAGACCTGAGCGAAGTGGTCGCGCTGGATCTGGAACCGGCGCGGCTGAAGCGGGTAGAGGAAAACCTCAGTCGCCTGCAGCTCAGCGCCCGGCTGATCGCCGCCGACGGCCGCGCTGTCGATCAATGGTGGGATGGCACGCCCTTCCAGCGTATCCTGCTGGACGCGCCGTGTTCGGCAACCGGGGTGATCCGGCGCCACCCGGACATCAAGCTGACCCGCACCTCGGCCGATATAGCACCACTGGCAGAGTTGCAGGGCGAGCTACTGGACGCACTCTGGCCTACGCTGGAGGTGGGCGGCATTCTGGTATACGCCACCTGTTCGGTACTGCCGGACGAGAATAGCCGCGTGATCGAGGCTTTCCTCGCCCGCGAGCCCGGTGCGCGGCAGCTGGATATCGGCGGTGACTACGGTGTTGTCCAACCCTGCGGCCGTCAGCTGCTGCCGCAGGCCGATGGCCACGACGGCTTTTATCTGGCCCGCCTGATCAAACTCAGTGCCAGCCCGCAACAGAAGAACAGGGAGTCTGCGGCATGAAGATCATCATTCTCGGTGCCGGCCAGGTCGGTGGCAGTCTGGCAGCGCAACTGGCCAGTGAAGCCAACGACATCACCGTGATCGACACCGACACCGCGCGCCTGCGCGAGCTGGGCGACCGCCTGGATATCCGCACGGTGCAGGGCAAGGGCTCCTTCCCGACCGTGCTGCGTCAGGCCGGTGCCGATGATGCCGACATGCTGATCGCGGTTACCAGCAGCGACGAAACCAACATGATCGCCTGCCAGGTCGCCTACACCCTGTTCCGTACCCCGACCAAGATCGCCCGCGTACGCGAATCCGCCTATCTGACCCGCGGCGGCCTGTTCCACAACGAAGCAGTGCCGATCGACGTACTGATCAGCCCGGAACAGGTGGTCACCAATTACGTCAAACGGCTGATCGAGAACCCTGGCGCACTACAGGTCCTCGACTTTGCCGAGGGCAAAGCCCAGTTGGTCGCCGTACGTGCCTACTATGGCGGCCCGCTGGTCGGTCAGGAACTGCGCTTTCTGCGCCAGCACATGCCCGGTGTCGACACCCGGGTAGCGGCGATTTTCCGCAAGGACCGCCCGATCATTCCCAAGGGCGATACCATCATCGAGGCCGATGACGAAGTGTTCTTCATCGCCGCCACCCGCGATATCCGGGCGGTGATGAGCGAGCTGCGACGGGTCGAGAAGACCCACAAGCGGGTGGTGATCGCCGGTGGCGGCAACATCGGTGAGCGGCTGGCTGAGGCGATCGAGAGCCGCTACCAGGTCAAGATCATCGAGGCCAGCAAGGCCCGTGCAGACTACCTGTCGCAGAACCTGGACCGCACCGTGGTACTGCATGGCAGCGCCTCGGATCGAGAGCTGCTGATCGAAGAAAACATCGAAGATGTCGACATCTTCTGTGCCATCACCAACGACGACGAAGCCAACATCATGTCGTCGATGCTGGCCAAGCGCCTCGGCGCGCGCAAGGTCATGACGCTGATCAACAACCCGGCCTACGTCGACCTGGTACAGGGCGGCGAGATCGATATCGCCATCTCGCCCTCGCAGGCGACCATCGGCACCCTGCTGACCCACGTGCGCCGAGGCGACATCGTCAACGTCTACTCGCTACGCCGCGGTGCGGCAGAAGCCATCGAAGCGGTTGCCCACGGCGACGCACGCTCGTCCAAGGTGGTCGGCAAGTCGATCGGTCAGATTGACCTGCCACCGGGCACCACCATCGGCGCCATCGTCCGCGACGACGAGGTGCTGATTGCCCACGACTCGACCGTGATCGAATCCGATGACCATGTCATCCTGTTCGTGATCGACAAGAAATACATCCGCGATGTGGAGCGTCTGTTCCAGGTCGGCCTGACCTTCTTCTGAGGCGCCTTGCAGCATGCAGTATCCACAGATACAGCGCATCATCGGCATATTGCTGATGCTTTTTTCGACCAGCATGCTGCCGGCAGCAGGGGTCGGCGCCTACTACCACGAAGAAGCGATGAACGCATTCCTCAGCGGCTTCGTGATTACCCTGATTGCCGGGACCCTGATCTGGTTGCCGGTCCGCGGCCGGCGCAACGAACTGCGTACCCGTGATGGGTATCTGATTACCGTTCTGTTCTGGCTGGTTCTCGGCCTGTTCGGTGCGGTGCCGTTATGGCTGCTGGAAACACCTGACCTGACCGTCGCCGATGCCGTGTTCGAATCTTTCTCGGGCCTGACTACCACCGGCGCCACCGTGATCACCGGGCTCGATACTCTGCCGCGCGCACTGTTGTACTACCGTCAGCAGCTGCAGTGGTTCGGCGGTATGGGGATCATCGTGCTGGCAGTGGCAATCCTGCCGATGCTGGGTGTTGGCGGGATGCAGCTGTACCGTGCCGAGATGCCCGGTCCGCTAAAAGAGAACAAACTGACCCCGCGCATCGCCGAAACCGCCAAGGTGCTCTGGTTTATCTATGCCGGCCTGACCGTTGCCTGTGCGCTGGCCTACTGGGCCGCCGGCATGGACTTGTTCAATGCGATTGGCCACAGCTTCTCGACCGTCGCCATCGGCGGTTTCTCCACCCACGACGCCAGTATCGGTTACTACAACAGCCCGCTGATCGAGTCGATCTGCATCCTGTTCATGCTGATTTCCGGCATCAATTTCGCCCTGCACTTTCTCGCCTGGCGCTACCGCTCGCTGCGAAATTACTGGCAAGACCCGGAATGCCGTGCCTACGTGCTGATCCTGCTGGCCCTGTTCATCATCTGCTTCGCGGTGCTGGTGCACTACCAGCACCACGATGCCTGGACCTCGATGCGCTTCGCCGCTTTCGAGACCGTGTCCATCGCCACCACCACCGGTTTCGGGGTTACCGATTTTTCAACCTGGCCGACCCTGCTGCCCTATCTGCTGTTGTACGCCAGCTTTATCGGCGCCTGCGCCGGTTCGACCGGCGGCGGCATGAAGGTGATTCGCGTGCTGCTGCTATACAAGCAGGGCTCGCGGGAGATCAAGCGGCTGCTGCACCCGCACGGGGTGTTCCCAGTCAAGCTGGGCGACAGCCCGGTGCCTGATCGGGTGGTGGAAGCGGTCTGGGGATTCTGCGCGGTGTATGTGTTTGCCTTCGCGATGCTGTTCCTGATCCTGCTCGGCACCGGTCTGGACTTTGTTACCGCGTTTTCGGCGCTGACCGCGTGCATCAACAACCTCGGTCCGGGGCTGGGTGAAGTCGCCGTGCACTACGGTAATCTGGGAAGTGGGGTGAAATGGGTACTGAGTTTCGCCATGCTGCTCGGCCGCCTGGAAGTATTCACCCTGCTGGTACTGCTGTCGCCGATGTTCTGGCGCCGCTGAACGCGGCGCTCAAACTTCGTCGAGAAACGCCATTCCGGCACCCTCACCGGGTACCGCACGCTGAACCTGCATGCGCAAGACCGGTGCTTCGAACGGCATGCCCTGAACCTGGCCGGTCACCTGATCGCCGTTCTTCAGCTCTCCCATGAGCGGGTGTTCAACAAACACTCCGCCATCGGACAGGTCACGGGTATGAGCAAGAATGTCGCCAAAGCTGGCGTGCCAGATACGGATCTGCGCCTTCATCGGTGTCCGCGGATGCTGTCGCTGGTTGGTCAATCCCTTTTCCCCCAAAAAGCCACACTACGGTCAGGTCTATAGGCAACCGCCCGTACCGACTGCTACCTGCGCACCGTAGCACAGGCTAGCCACTACTTTAATACCAGCGCCGTTCACCTTTGGGCCGTTTCTTGAACCGTTTCATACTCCACATGTACTGGCTAGGCCAGCGACGTACATAGCCCTCAATGACCGCGCTCATGCAAGCTACAGCCTCGTATTCATCCTTGCTGTAGAGCGCATCTGGTGCCGCCTCAAGAATCACTTTGAAGCCACTGTTGTCGGGCAGCCGCACGCAATGGAAAAACAGGGCCTGCGCCTCGCTGCCCTTGAGCAGATTGGGGACGAACTTGCTGGTCAGCGCCTGAGTCGCGAAGAACGGAACGAATACGCCGCTCTTGAGCGCCGGCTCGGGGTCGGCCGGAATGCCCACCGCACCGCCACGGCGCACTTCGCGCATGACGCTGATGATGCCTTCACGGGTAGACGCGGCAACCTTGTTGCCCAGTTGGGTACGCTGCCGCTGCAGCAGCTCATCGACCGCCTTCTGCTTGGGTGGACGATAGAAGATGATCGGCTTGGCCCGCAGGCAGTACCAGTGATTGAGCACCTCCCAGTTACCCAGGTGGCTGGTAATCGCAACCACGCCCTTGCCGGCCGCCAGAGCTTCGGTCAGCAAATGCTCGCCTTCGACTTCCCTGATCAGGCCAACCGTCTTATGCGGTGACCACATCCAGGCACAGGCGCTTTCGGCAAAGCTGCGGCCGGTATCGAGCAGAGTGCGACGCACCAGGTCGTTCAACTCCGCCTCGCCCAGCTCCGGCATGCAGTGGCTGAGGTTGATTCGAGTGACATCCCGCGAGCGGTTTGGCAGCTTCCACATCAGCCAGCCAGCGAACGCCCCAAGACGCTGCGCTACACCGAAGGGCAACAGGGCAAACAGCCTGAGAAATCCAACAATGAAGGCGCCTTTCAACCGCTCCACGGTAATGCTCCGAACAATGAATCAGCGGCCATTGTAAGCCGCTCGGACGGGCAGGGCGAGAACCGGGGTCAGCCGGATGCCAGAGCAGGGTAGCAGTGGCAGTCAGTGGTGTGATCCATGACCATCCCGGTGGCCTGCATAAAGGCGTAACAGATAGTCGGCCCGACAAAGGTAAAGTCGGCCTTCTGCAGCGCCTTGCTCATCGCCTTCGCCTCGGCGGTCTGGGTCGGAATCTCGCCCAGGGTCGCTGCGTGGCCTATCCGCGGCTGGCCGCCGACAAACTGCCAAAGCCATTCGACCGGCTCATGCTCGGCGCACAACCGTTGCCAGGCGCGGGCATTGCGCCGCGCACCATACACCTTGAGTCGATTGCGAATGATCCCCGGATCCTGCAGCAGTGCCTGCAACTCATCATCACTCTGGCTGGCCATGAACGCGATATCGAAGCCGCGATACACCTGCCGATAGTGCTCGCGCTTACGCAGCACCGTGATCCACGACAGACCGGCCTGAAATCCCTCCAGCATGAGCATCTCGAACAGACTGTCGGCATCCCGACAGGGTACCCCCCACTCTTCATCGTGATAGCGCTGATACAAGGGGTCTTCACTGCACCAACTGCAGCGCACCGGATCCATCTGGTTCATGCCTTTGCTCCGATCTGAGGGTTATACTCGCCAACTGACTGCCATCTTACATCCGCCTGGGGAGACCGACATGAACGACCAGCTGCAGATTACCGACCTGACCCTGGGCGAGGGCAAGGAATGCGTCAAGGGCGCGCTGATTACGACGCACTACACCGGCACGCTGGAGGACGGCACCGTATTCGACTCCTCCCATCAGCGCGGTCGGCCGTTCCAGTGCGTCATCGGCACCGGGCGGGTCATCAAGGGCTGGGACCAGGGCCTGATGGGCATGCGGGTCGGTGGTCGCCGTCAGCTGTTCGTACCGGCCGAACTGGCCTATGGCGACCGCAGCGTTGGCGAGCATATCAAGCCGGGCAGCAACCTGCGGTTTGAAATCGAGCTGCTGGAAGTGCTCACCCGGGACGACTGATGCCCGCCCTTCAACTCACCGCAGGCACAGCACAGGAAGCAAGCATGGCAGCCAATCTGACATTCAATATGGACGCCGTTCTGCAGCGTCTGTTGGAAGAATGCTACAGCCTGCTGGCGGCACTGCCGCTGTTTTTGCTCGCACTGGTGGTAGTCGGCGTGTTCTGGCTTGTGGGCAGTTGGCTGGCACGCCGACAAATGCTGGACCTAGTCGCCCAGCGCAACCCGTTCCTGCGCGAACTGACCCGCACCACCGTACGCTGGGTCGTCAGCCTGATCGGCGTTCTGATTGCGCTGGAGATCATGGACGCCACCGCCCTGGTGGGCGCGGTACTGGGCACCGCCGGCGTCATGGGGGTAGCGCTTGGCTTCGCCTTCAAGAGCACCATGGAAAACTACCTTGCCGGTATTCTCATGAGCCTCAGGCAGCCATTTTCACCGAAGGACCATGTCACCATTGATGGCAACGAAGGCATTGTGGTCGCACTGACCTCACGGGCGACCATCCTCATGACGCTGGACGGCAATCACCTGCGCCTGCCCAACGCACTGGTGTTCAGCAGTGTGATGCTCAACTACACCCGCAACCCCAGTCGCCGCTTTGCCTTTGATGTGGGCATCGGTGTCAACGAGGACCTGGTTCGAGCCCAGCAAATCGGCGTCGAGGTGCTGGGCACGCTTGACGGTGTGATGGAGACGCCGCCACCGCGCGCCTATATCACCGCACTGGGCGACTCCAACGTGCAGATCCGCTATCACGCCTGGGTTGACCAGCGCAGCCACGACTTTGCCAGCGTCAAGAGTGAAGGTATCCGGCTGGTAAAACTCGCCCTGGAGGCCGCCGAGATGGATATGCCCGAGCCGATTTACCGGGTGCAGCTGAGCGAGCGCAATGTGACCACCAGCCCAATCAACGCTGCACCGTCGGCACCAGAGCAAGACTCGGATTCCCCCGCGGTGGACACCCGCGTTCAAGCCGACCTCGACGAGCAAATTGCGGCAGACCAGCGCAAGCGCGGCAGCGAGGATTTGCTCGACCCCAGCGCTCCAAAAGAATAAGAGGTTGACCACCACCGACGCAGCCGCTAGATTCGTGAGCATGACTTACACACGCGTACTAACTGCCCGAATGATTATTACCGCCATTCCCATATCGGCGGGCTAGCATCGTGCGCACCCAAACCCGCCTCTGAGGCGGGTTTTTTGGTTCTGTCTCCGAGGCAAAAAGCACCAGGAGACCGTATGACCACCGCCGCAATCCCCCTCAATAGCGCATCAGGCGCAGACAACGACAGTAGCCCAGAGCACACGGTTGACGGCTGCCCGGTATCCGCTGATTGCCCGTCACTACTGCAGGCCAGACTCAAACAGCAGGTCGCCAGCATTCTCTCAGCGCCGGTCTACGACGTTGCCATCGAAACACCGTTGCAGCCCGCTCAACGCCTCTCGGCCCAACTGGGCAATCAGGTGCTGCTCAAGCGCGAGGATCTACAACCGGTGTTCTCGTTCAAGATTCGTGGCGCCTATACCCGCGTCGCCCGGCTGAGCAAGGAGGCCAGAGCACGTGGCGTAATCACCGCCTCTGCTGGTAATCATGCCCAGGGCCTGGCCCTCGCGGCACAAAAACTCGGAATCAGGGCGCTAATCGTCATGCCCACTACCACTCCAGCACTCAAGGTGGAGGGCGTGCGTTCACGGGGTGCGACTGCGCTACTGCATGGCGAAGCGTTTCCCGAGGCACTGACTTGCGCGCTGCAACTGGCGCAGGAGCACGGCTACACCTTTGTGCCACCGTTCGACGACCCGGATGTGATCGCCGGCCAGGGAACCGTCGCCGTTGAGCTGTTACGTCAGCACCAAAGCGCCCTGCACGCGGTGTTCGTGCCGGTGGGCGGCGGCGGGCTGATCGCCGGAGTGGCAGCCTACATCAAGTATCTGCGACCGGACGTGAAGGTGATCGGCGTTGAGTCGGAGGAATCCGCCTGCCTGCAAGCGGCACTGGCGGCAGGCAGGCGCGTGGTACTACCCAAGGTCGGGCGCTTTGCCGACGGCGTCGCCGTGGCCCAGGTGGGGGAACACAACTTCGCCCTCTGCCGACACTACGTGGACGATGTAATCACCGTCAGCAACGATGCCATCTGCAGCGCCGTGCGCGATATTTATGACGACACCCGCTCGATCACCGAACCGTCAGGCGCACTGGCGGTGGCGGGCTTACGCGAATACGTGCGCCGCGAGGGCGTACGCGACCAGACCCTGATCGCCATCAACTCCGGTGCCAACATCGATTTTGACCAGTTGGGGCAGGTGATTGAACGTGCTTCCCGGGAAAATCGGTGAGCTGCAAAGAGATTGCCCGGCGCCGCTGTTCGACACGGCGCAGACCAGTAAATACGCCGCTTTCCTGTATGTCGGAGGCGTTCTGAATGTATACTTCGGCCTTTCTCAATTTCACAGCCCGACCTGGTGAAACACGTGACTCAGACCAATCCAGCCGTCCACACCTTTCAAGGACTGATCCTTGCCCTGCAAAGCTACTGGGCAGAGCGGGGTTGTGTGGTACTGCAGCCCTACGACATGGAAATGGGTGCCGGCACCTTCCACACCGCCACCTTCCTGCGCGCCATCGGCCCGGAAACCTGGAACGCTGCCTACGTGCAGCCCAGCCGCCGCCCGGCTGACGGCCGATACGGCGAGAACCCGAACCGCCTGCAGCACTACTACCAGTTCCAGGTGGTACTCAAGCCGAACCCGGACAACATTCAGGAGCTGTACCTGGATTCGCTGCGCCACATCGGTATCGACCCGCTGGTGCACGACATCCGCTTCGTTGAAGACAACTGGGAATCGCCGACCCTAGGCGCCTGGGGTCTGGGCTGGGAAGTCTGGCTAAACGGCATGGAAGTCACCCAGTTCACCTACTTCCAGCAGGTCGGTGGCGTCGAGTGCTATCCGGTGACCGGCGAGATCACCTACGGTCTGGAGCGGCTGGCGATGTACCTGCAAGGCGTCGATTCGGTCTACGACCTGGTCTACTCCGACGGCCCGTTCGGCAAGGTCAGCTACGGCGACGTATTCCACCAGAACGAGGTGGAGCAGTCGACCTACAACTTCGAGCACGCCAATGTCGACAAGCTGTTCGAACTGTTCGATTTCTACGAAGGTGAAGCCAACCGCTTGATGGAGCTGGAGCTGCCACTGCCAGCCTATGAAATGGTTATCAAGGCATCGCACACCTTCAACTTGCTGGACGCCCGCCGCGCCATCTCGGTAACCGAGCGTCAGCGCTACATTCTCCGTGTTCGCACCCTGTCCCGCGCGATTGCCCAGAGCTATCTGCTGGCCCGCGCCCGCCTCGGCTTCCCGATGGCCACCCCCGAATTGCGTGATGAAGTACTGGCCAAGCTGAAGGAGGCCGAATAATGCAGGCGCAGGATTTTCTCGTTGAACTGGGCACCGAAGAGCTGCCTCCCAAGGCCCTGAAGAAACTGGCCGAAGCCTTTCTGGCCGGGGTTGAAGGCGGCCTGAAGAACGCCGGTCTGGGCTACACCAAGGCTCGCTACTACGCCGCGCCGCGCCGCCTGGCCGTGCTGGTCGAAGCGCTGGCAACCCAGCAGCCCGACCGCACCACCCAACTCGATGGCCCGCCGTTGCAGGCTGCATTTGACGCCGACGGCAACCCGACCAAGGCCGCCGAGGGCTTTGCCCGCAAGTGTGGTGTCAGCCTGGCGGAGATCGACCAGAGTGGTCCGAAGCTGCGCTTCGTGCAGAACATCCCGGGCCAGCCGGCCACTGACCTGCTGCCGGGCATCGTCGACGCCGCACTGGCCGCGCTGCCGATTCCCAAGCGCATGCGCTGGGGTGCCCGCAAGACCGAATTCGTTCGCCCGACCCAGTGGCTGGTCATGCTGCTGGGTGATCAGGTCGTGCCCTGCGAGATTCTCTCGCAGCAGGCCGGTAACCTGTCCCGCGGCCACCGCTTCCACCACCCGGATCAGGTCACCATCGCCAGCCCGGCGGCTTATGCCGAGACCCTGCGCAGCGCGCACGTGATCGCCGATTTCGCCGAGCGCCGCGAGATCATCAAGAGCCGCGTCGACACGCTGGCTGCAGAGCAGCAGGGCACGGCTATCGTGCCGGCGGACCTGCTGGATGAAGTGACCGCCCTGGTTGAATGGCCAGTGCCGCTGGTTTGCAGCTTCGAAGAGCGCTTCCTTGAGGTACCGCAAGAAGCCCTGATCTCGACCATGCAGGACAACCAGAAGTACTTCTGCCTGCTGGATGCCAACGGCAAGCTGCTGCCGCGCTTTATCACGGTCTCCAACCTGGAAAGCAAAGACCCGACACAGATCATTGAGGGCAACGAGAAAGTCGTCCGCCCACGCCTGACCGACGCCGAGTTCTTCTTTAAGCAAGACCAGAAGCAGCCGCTGGAAACCCGCAATGAGCGTCTCGCCAATGTGGTATTCCAGGCCGATCTGGGCAGCGTTTTCGAGAAGGCCCAACGCGTCTCCAGTCTGGCCGGCTTTATTGCCGAACGCATCGGCGGCGACGCCGGGCGTGCCGCCCGTGCGGGCCTGCTGTCCAAGTGCGACCTGGCTACCGAGATGGTCGGGGAGTTCCCTGAGCTGCAGGGCATTGCCGGCTACTACTACGCCAAGCACGACGGCGAAGCGGATGACGTTGCGCTGGCGTTGAACGAACAGTACATGCCGCGCGGTGCCGGTGCCGAACTGCCAAGCACCCTGACCGGTGCCGCAGTCGCGCTGGCAGACAAGATCGACACCCTGGTCGGCATCTTCGGTATCGGCATGCTGCCGACCGGCTCCAAGGACCCTTACGCGCTGCGCCGTGCCGCCCTTGGCGTGCTGCGCATCCTGATCGAGAAGCAACTGGAGCTGGATCTCAACGCTGCACTACAGGCCGCGGTCGAGCAGTACGGCAGTCGCGTAAAAGCCGAAGGTCTGGTCGCCCTGGTACAGGACTTCATCTTCGACCGTCTGCGCGCCCGCTATGAAGATGAAGGTATCGACGTCGCCGTCTACCAGTCGGTACGCGCCGTCAGCCCAACCTCGCCACTCGACTTCGATCAACGGGTACAGGCAGTTCAGGCGTTCCGCCGCCTGCCCGAGGCAGAGACACTGGCCGCTGCCAACAAGCGGGTATCCAACATCCTGTCCAAAGCCGAAGGTATGGTCAGCAAGCAGATCAATGCCGCGCTGCTGCAAGAGACCGCCGAGCAAGCCCTGGCAAGCGCCGTAGAAGCGGCAGAACGATCGGTAGCGCCGCTGGCAGCCCAGCGCCAATACAGCGCCACGCTTGAGCAACTGGCGGCCCTGCGCGCGCCGGTAGATGCCTTCTTCGAACAGGTGCTGGTCAACGCCGACGACGACGCCGTCAAGGCCAACCGCTACGCCCTGCTGGCCCGTCTGCGCGGCCTGTTCCTGGGCGTCGCCGACATCTCCCTGCTGGGCTAGAGCAGCCGCAAGCTACAGGCTGCGAGGGACCAACCCCGCTGACTTGTAGCTTGCCGCTTGGAGCTTGTCGCTATGAAGTTAATCATTCTCGACCGGGACGGGGTCATTAATCAGGACTCCGACGCCTATATCAAGTCCCTTGACGAGTGGATCCCGTTGCCCGGCTCAATCGACGCCATTGCGCGCCTGAGCAAGGCAGGCTGGACCATCGCCGTTGCCACCAACCAATCTGGTATCGGCCGTGGCTACTATGACGAGGCGACGCTGCAGGACATGCATGATCGGCTGCGTCAGCTGGTAGCGGAGCAGGGCGGCAAGGTCGATCTGATACGTTACTGTCCGCACGCTCCTGATGCCGGTTGCGATTGCCGCAAACCGCTGCCGGGGCTGTTCAGACAGATTGCCGGTGAACTCGATCAATCGCTCGATGGCGTTCCCACCGTGGGCGACAGCCTGCGTGACCTAGAAGCCGGCTGCGCCGTCGGTTGTACGCCCTATCTGGTACGTACCGGCAAGGGCGCGAGTACCGAGCACAAGACGCTGCCCGCCGGTACCCGGGTATTTGATGACCTGGCAGCCGTTGTTGACCACCTTCTGGAATCCTGAACATGCCCCTGCTGATGCGCCTCCGCGTCGTTCTGTTCTACCTGCTGCTGTCGGCCAGCGCCGCCGTCTGGTGCGTGCTGATTACTCCGATCGCGTTGTTCCTGAGTGTGCGCTGGCGGGTTAAGGTCATCATCGAGTGGTGGTCCGCCATTGCGGTCTGGCTGGCGCGCAATATCGTCGGCATCCGTTATGAGGTGACTGGCCGGGAGAACATTCCGAATCAACCGGGAGTGATTCTCGCCAACCATCAGAGCACGTGGGAAACCTTCTTCCTGCCCGGATTGTTCCGGCCGCAAACCCAACTGATCAAGCGTGAGCTGCTTTACGTCCCCTTCTTTGGCTGGGCCTTTGCGTTAGCCAAGCCAATCGCTATCGACCGGACCAAAGCCCGCGATTCACTTCAGCAGTTGACCCGCACCGGTGGTGAGCGCCTGAAAGATGGCATGTGGATTCTGGTATTCCCTGAAGGTACCCGCAACGCGCCAGGCGAGACCATCAAGTTCTCCCGCGGCGGTGCGGCGCTCGCCTGCGCCAACAATGCCCCGATCATCCCGGTCGCCCATAATGCCGGGGAATACTGGCCACGCCACGGCTGGGCAAAGAACCCAGGCACAGTGAAGGTGATGATTGGCCCACCGATCTATCCCACCGGTGGTGACCCACGCTCCATCGTTGCGGCCAACAAGCAAGCCGAAGCCTGGATCAATCAGCAGTTGCAAAGCCTGCGGAACACGTAAGCGCCGACTGGTCCATACTGAGGGTTCTCATGCGGGCAGCCGCACACTCATCAACAGCTCGATCGGTGTCTTGATATGGATATTAATCGCTACCTCCGCGCACTCTCCGAAAAGGGGGGGTCCGACCTGTTCTTTAGCGTCGGTGCCCCGGTTACCTTGAAACGCGAGGGCGATTTCTTTTCCTTCGGTAACCAGCCGCTCGCCTCCGGAGCCGTCAAGGATCTGGCCTGGCAGGTGATGAACGAGAAGCAGATTGACGAGTTTGAGCGCGAGCAGGAGATGAACCTCGCGGTCGGCCTGCCCAACCTCGGTCGCTTCCGTATCAACGTGTTCTACCAGCGTGGTGAAGTGGGGATGGTGGTCCGCCATATCAGCCACAAGATTCCCGCTATTGCCGATCTGGGCTTGCCTGCTCAGCTCGAACGGCTGGCGCTGAAAGACCGCGGGTTGGTGCTGGTGGTTGGGGCAACCGGTTCCGGCAAATCCACAACGCTGGCCTCAATGCTCGATTTCCGTAATACCAACCGAGCAGGGCATATCGTCTGCATTGAAGATCCTATTGAATTCCTGCACAAGCACAAAAAGTCGATCATCGACCAGCGCGAAGTAGGGCTGGACACCCAGAGCTTTGCCCACGCGCTGCGCAACGTGCTGCGCGAATCGCCCGACGTGATCATGATTGGTGAGATCCGTGACAAGGCCACCATGCAGCACGCATTGCACTACAGTGAGACCGGCCATCTGGTGGTCGCCACGCTGCATGCGACCAACAGCGTTCAAGCCATTGAACGGGTGGTCAACCTGTTCCCGGAAGGGGAGCGCAAGCAGACACTCAGCGACATATCCATGAACCTCGCCGGCATTATTGCCCAGCGTCTGGTGCCCGCAGTACATCAGAAGCGAGTCGCAGCCGTCGAGGTACTGCTGCGCACTCCCTATATCCGCAACCTGATTGCCCGGGACGAGCTGTCGGAGATCAAGGACTCGATGAACCGCGGCCAGGAGCCGGGGCTGCAGAGCTTTGACCAGCATCTCTACGATCTGCTGACTGAGGGCAAGATCACGATGGAAATGGCACTGCGTTATGCCGATTCGCCAACCGATCTCAAACTGAAATCCAAATTCAGCGATACTCGCAGTGAGTCCCCACTCGGTATGCAACAACCGGAACAGCAAGCCGATTTGTCATTCAAGCCGGCTACTCCCGGCAGTGAGTTTGCCGACTCGGATCTAACCGACGACTTTCGCTGACAAGCAGTCAAAGAAAAACCCCTTAAACTGTGAGGTTAAAGGGGTTTTTCTGCAACCCGATTAGACGTCCAGGTTAGATACCGCCAGGGCGTTGCTTTCGATGAACTCACGACGTGGCTCGACGTGATCACCCATCAGCGTGTTGAAGATCTGATCGGCAGCGATAGCGTCTTCAATGTTCACCCGCAGCATGCGGCGGCTTTCCGGGTCCATCGTGGTTTCCCACAACTGCTCCGGGTTCATCTCGCCAAGACCTTTGTAGCGCTGGATGGTATGACGACGTGCAGTCTCGTTCATCATCCACTCCAGTGCTTCCTTGAAGCTACTGATCGGCTTCTTGCGCTCGCCACGTTGCATGTAGGCGCCAGGTTCCAGAAGGGTTTGCAGCTTCTCACCCAGCTCGGCCATTGTGCGGTAGTCGTTACTGGCAAACAGGTCGCGGTTGAAGGTGACATAGTTGGAAAGCCCGTGCGTCACAGACTCCACTTCCGGCAGCCACAGATGGCGTTCCGGGTCTTCACGCAGGCTGACCCGGAACTCCTGACCGGAGCGCTCCGTGGGAGCAACCCGCGCAGCAAATTCCTGAATCCAGCTTTCCATGAAAGCTTTGTCGGCAAGGTTGTCCACCGTCAGACGTGGCAGGTAAATGAAGTGCTCCATCAGCTCCTGCGGGTACAGTCTGGCCAGACGCTTGAGGGTCTTCATCACCCCGCGGAACTCCTGTACCAGGCGCTCGAGAGCCTGTCCGGTGATTCCCGGTGCGCCCTCGGTAACGTACAGGTAGGAGTCTTCCAGCGCCGACTGTGTCAAGAACTCTTCCAGCGCCTCGTCGTCTTTCAGGTACTGCTCCTGCTTACCTTTCTTGATCTTGTAGAGCGGCGGCTGGGCGATATAGATGTAGCCGTTCTCGATCAGCTCCGGCATCTGACGGAAGAAGAAGGTCAGCAGCAGGGTACGAATGTGCGAGCCGTCAACGTCAGCATCGGTCATGATAATGATGTTGTGGTAACGGAGTTTTTCAATGTTGAACTCTTCGCGACCAATACCGCAGCCCAGCGCAGTAATCAGCGTGCCGACCTCGGCAGAGGAGAGCATCTTGTCAAAGCGTGCCTTCTCAACGTTGAGGATCTTGCCCTTCAGCGGCAGGATGGCCTGGGTCCGGCGGTTACGGCCCTGCTTGGCAGAGCCGCCCGCGGAGTCCCCTTCCACAATGTAGAGTTCGGATAGCGCGGGATCTTTTTCCTGGCAATCGGCCAGTTTGCCTGGCAGACCTGCGATATCCAGAGCGCCCTTACGCCGCGTCATCTCGCGAGCCTTACGGGCGGCTTCGCGCGCCCTCGCGGCGTCGATCATCTTGCCAACGACAGCCTTGGCTTCGCCTGGCTTTTCCAGCAGGTAGTCAGCAAAGGACTTGTTCATTTCCTGTTCTACCGCGGTCTTCACCTCGGACGATACCAGCTTGTCCTTGGTCTGCGAGGAGAACTTGGGATCCGGCACCTTGACCGAAATGATCGCCGTCAGACCTTCGCGAGCATCGTCGCCCGAAGTGTTCACCTTGAGCTTTTTGAGCAGACCTTCCTGTTCAATATAGCTGTTCAGGCTGCGGGTGAGGGCGCTGCGGAAGCCAGCGAGGTGAGTGCCGCCGTCGCGCTGTGGAATGTTGTTGGTAAAGCAAAGAATGCTCTCATTGAAACTGTCATTCCACTGCATCGCTACCTCAACGCCGATGCCATCTTCACGCTGAAGGTTAAAGTGGAACACCGAGTTGATGGTGCTCTTGTTCAGGTTCAGATAGTCGACGAAGGCGCGCAATCCACCTTCGTAGCGGAAAAGCTCGTGCTTGCCGGAGCGCTCGTCACGCAGATTGATACCAACGCCAGAGTTCAGGAAAGACAGTTCGCGCAGGCGCTTGGCAAGAATATCCCAGCTGAATGAGATGCTGCTGAAGGTCTCGGACGATGGTTTGAAGTGGATCTGGGTACCGGTGCTATCGGTATCGCCGACAGCCTGCAATGGGGCCTGAGGAACACCGTGCACATAGGTCTGCTCCCAGACCTTGCCTTCGCGACGGATGGTCAGAACCAGCTTTTCGGACAGAGCGTTCACCACCGACACACCCACACCGTGAAGACCGCCGGAGACTTTGTAGCTGTTATCGTCGAACTTACCGCCGGCGTGCAGAACAGTCATGATGACCTCTGCTGCGGACACCCCTTCCTCGTGCGCATCGACCGGAATACCGCGTCCGTTGTCTCGCACACTGATCGATTCGTCAGTGTGGATGGTGATGTCGATATCGCTGCAGTAACCAGCCAGGGCTTCATCGATCGAGTTATCGACGACTTCAAAGACCATGTGGTGAAGGCCGGTACCGTCATCGGTGTCACCGATGTACATACCGGGACGCTTACGCACCGCATCAAGGCCCTTCAGAACCTTAATACTCGATGAATCATAGGCTTTGTTATCGGTCATCTTAAGTCACTCCAGACTTCATTCGGTCTGCACAATGTGCCCATGTTCCACGTGGAACATGGATAAGGGTGTGTCTGCTTGCCAGCATTCACTCAACGAATCCGCATCGACGCAGCTGATAAACACCTGACAATCGAGCGATTCGAGCAAGCGGCACAGCGCTTGCCGGTGGTGACGATCCAGCTCAGAGGGAAGGTCGTCGACCAAAAATACACAATCTCGCTGCCGTTCCATCAGACTAAGCAGGCGTCCCTGAGCAATCTTCATTGCACAGACGACCAGCTTCTGCTGACCGCGAGACAACACTTCCGCTGCGTTCATCCCGTTCACCCGCAAGCGAAGATCCGCCCGCTGCGGTCCGGCCTGGGTGTGCCCAAGCGCAAGATCGCGGTCGAACTGGGAGTCCAGCACCTCAGCCAACCCTCGCTCGCGGTCCCATCCGCGAAAGTAACTGAGCGTCAACCCATCGATATCAGCCAGCTCCCCTAACACCGATTCGAACACGGGCTTGAGTTGCTGCAGATACTCCTGCCGGAAGGCGTCTATCTGCTCGCCAGAGGCGACCAGCTCGGCCTCCCAGGGGGCTAGCAGCGAACGTTCAATTCTACCACGTCGGAGCAGCGAATTCCGTTGTTTGAGGCTCTTTTGCAGACGTTGCCATGCGGGGAGAAAACGATGTTCCACGTGGAACACCCCCCAATCGAGATACTGACGGCGCTGCTTGGGAGCACCTTCGAGCAAGCGGAAACTGTCGGGGTTGATCAATTGCAATGGCAGTACATCAGCAAGTTCGGACGTACCACGCGCGTTCTGGCCGTTGATGCGAATTTCATAGTCTGCCTGGCGATTACGTGAAATGCCTATCTTGCTGACACCACCCGCAACCTGAGAAACCTCGCCAAACACCGTACAGCTGTCCTGTTGATACTGAATGACCGGCTGCAAACGAGTACTACGAAAAGAACGGGCAAGACCCAAAATATGAATGGCCTCAAGCAAACTCGTTTTGCCACTGCCATTGGGGCCTGAGATGAGATTAATGCGGGGAGAGGGGAGAAGGGTCACCGGGTGCAGATTACGCACCGCGGTGACCGACAAACGAGAGAGCGGCATCGCGCGTCAGAGACGCATCGGCATGACGACGTAGAGGCTTTCGTCCGACTCGGCTTCCTGAACCAGCGCGCTGCTGTTGGCATCAGACAGCACCAGCTTCGCCTGCTCGTGGCCAAGTACGTTCATGACGTCCAGCAGATAGCTGACGTTAAAGCCGATCTCCAGCGGCGCGCCGCTGTAGTCAACCACGACCTCTTCTTCCGCTTCTTCCTGCTCGGGGTTGTTAGCTTGAATCTTGAGCTGACCTGATTCGAGCGTCAGGCGAATACCGCGGTACTTTTCGTTGGAAAGAATCGCAGTGCGGCTAAACGCATCGCGCAACGTATGACGATCAGCAACAACGATCTTGTCGCCGCCACGCGGCAACACGCGCTCGTAGTCAGGGAACTTGCCGTCGACCAGCTTGGAGGTAAAGGTAAAGTCGCCGGTTGTAGCGCGAATGTGGTGTGTACCCAGCACCACGTTAACCAGATCGTCAGCCTCGCCGAGCAGGCGCGCCAACTCAAGCACACCCTTGCGAGGAACGATCAACTGGTAGCGCTCCTGGTAATCAATATTGGCGTCTACGGTGCACATCGCCATGCGGTGACCGTCGGTAGCAACTGCACGCAACTGACCGTTGTTGATTTCAAGCAGCAGACCATTCAGGTAATAGCGAACATCCTGCTGGGCCATTGCAAAACTGGTGCGATCGATCAGCCGGCGCAGTTTGCCTTGGCTGACAGCAAAGCTCATTGCGCCTGGACCATCTTCAACATTGGGGAAATCGTTGGCGGGCAACGTGGCGAGCGTGAAGCGACTGCGACCCGCCTTGATCAGAGCCTTGCCGTCTTCAACCTTGAAGTTGAGTGTGGCGTCGTCCGGCAGCGATTTACAGATATCCATCAGCTTGCGAGCAGGTACGGTAATCTCGCCGTCTTCACTGGCTTCTTCCAGTGCGATACGGCCAACCAGTTCGACCTCCAGATCGGTACCGGTCAATGACAGAGTATTGCCATCGACCACGAGCAGAACGTTGGACAGAACTGGAAGGGTCTGGCGGCGTTCCACAACACCCGCAACCAGTTGCAGGGGCTTCAACAGAGCTTCTCGCTGAATGGTGAATTGCATTGTCTTCCTTCGACCTCGTGCTGGTTGGCAGTGATGTGGGCTGACGAACTCAGGTCGTCAGCGTCCTCAACAAATTCTTGTAGTCCTCACGGATATCCGCATCCGTTTCACGCAACTCGGCAATCTTGCGCGTGGCGTGTAATACCGTCGTGTGATCACGCCCGCCAAAGGCATCGCCAATCTCCGGCAAACTGTGATTGGTCAGCTCTTTGGCTAACGCCATCGCGACCTGGCGTGGCCGGGCAACGGAACGTGAACGACGCTTGGACAGCACGTCGGCCACCTTGATCTTGTAGTACTCGGCAACGGTACGTTGAATATTATCGATACTGACCAATTTATCCTGCAAGGCCAGCAAATCCTTCAACGATTCGCGAATCAGTTCAATGGTGATGTCGCGTCCCATGAAATGCGCACTGGCAATCACCCGCTTGAGCGCACCTTCCAGCTCACGCACGTTGGAGCGGATACGCTGGGCAATAAAGAACGCAGCATCGTGTGGCAGGTCCACCCGCGACTGCTCGGCCTTTTTCATCAGAATTGCGACACGGGTCTCCAGCTCGGGCGGCTCAACCGCAACGGTCAGCCCCCAGCCAAAACGCGACTTGAGACGTTCTTCCAGACCATCGATCTCTTTCGGGTAACGGTCGCTGGTCAGAATAACCTGCTGTCCGCCTTCAAGCAGGGCATTGAAGGTGTGGAAGAATTCTTCCTGAGAGCGCTCCTTCTTGGCGAAGAACTGGATGTCATCAATCAACAGCGCATCCACCGAACGATAGTAACGCTTGAAGTCGTTGATTGCGTTCATCTGCAGAGCCTTGACCATATCGGCAACAAAACGCTCGGAATGCAGATAGACGATGCGGGCGGCTGGGTTCTTCTTGAGCAGGTGATTACCGACCGCATGCATAAGGTGGGTCTTACCCAAACCAACCCCCCCATAAAGGAACAGGGGGTTGTAACCATGCTTGGGATTGTCTGCGACCTGCCAGGCTGCTGCGCGCGCCAACTGGTTCGATTTACCCTCAACGAAATTCTCAAAGGTGAAGCTGCGATTGAGCAAGCTGGTGTGCTTGATCAGGGCAGGTGGGCTTTGAGGTGGTTCCGAAGGGGTTCCAGCGAGCTCTGCTGCCGCCTGGGCGCTACCGCTGTGATCAACCAGCGTTTGTTGAGGCTGAGACTCAACCACCACCGGCGTCACTGGTGCGGCAACCGGGATAGGTGCCGGTGCTGCTGCCGGTCTGGACGCAGGAGCGCTGGCAGGGGCAGCAGAAGCCGCTGCGGGCGAAGCACGACGGCTGCCAATCAGCAACGACACCATCGGCGCCTGTCCCTGAGACAGGTCATCCATCAGCTCCTGAATACGATTCAGGTACTTGTCGTTCACCCAGTCGAGCACAAAGCGGTTAGGTGCATACAACCGAATTTCAGCTTGATCGCCGTCAACCTGCAATGGGCGAATCCAGGTATTGAACTGTTGAGATGGTAGCTCATCACGCAAAAAATCGATGCATTGCTGCCAAAGTGCAACAGACACTGAATTCCCCCGGGACCACTGATATCAGCGGCTTTTATTGAATACAAAACGGACCGTTGCCAACTGTGGAAAGCGGCGCTGGCAGAGCGCTCTATTCTATCTGCTCCCCCCCTACTTATCCACACGCGTGCCCGTACTAGCGACAAAAAGTCCCGCCTCTGCAAACGGGTCGACGGCGGGAAAGAATCAGGAAAAACCCGTAATCCCACGAAAATAGCGCGCCGTGGACACTGTGGAAAACCTGCCTTCAAGTCTGTTGGCAACAGAGGGGGGAGGCTGGTGATAACTCCACCTGTGGATAACAAGCCATCTTGTCCACAGGCAAGCCACAGGAGTGCATGCCATCTGGCAACGGCTTCTCAACACCCTTGTGCTTTCGCCAACCTAATGATCCAAAAGGAAAAAACGGGGTTACCCACAGAAAAGGTCGCCCTTATATATAGCTATATCTTTAATCTTTCTAAAATTCTCTTTTCATAAATATTTCTATCTTCACGAACAGCAGAAAGGAAATTGACCTTGGGATCCTTTTTCTCTAGAATTGCCGGTCCCTCGAAGGGGCACTTTGCTCTGATGTAACTTACTCAGGTATCTGACGATGAAAAGAACGTTCCAACCCAGCGTACTGAAGCGCAAGCGCAACCACGGTTTCCGTGCACGCATGGCCACCAAGAACGGCCGTGCTGTTCTGGCTCGCCGTCGTGCCAAAGGCCGTGCACGCCTGTCAGCCTAAGACCCGGTAACCAGGTGGATCTCGGATTCGGCCCTGAATACAGGTTACTCAAACCTGCTCAGTTCAAGACCGTATTCGATGGAGCCACCTGTAAAGCCTCAGGACCCAGTCTGCTGCTGTTGGCCAGAGAAAACTCTCTGAGCCACGCGCGACTGGGTTTGGTCATTGCCAAAAAAAATGTCCGGCACGCGGTGGACCGTAACAAGGTCAAACGCATTGCCCGCGAATCGTTCAGACAGCATCGCGCTGAGCTGGGCAATCTGGACATTGTCGTACTTGCCCGCAAGGGAGTAGGCGACTTGGACAATACTGCGTTACATGCCCTGTATCAGAGTATGTGGCGCAGGCTGATCAAATCTGCTGCCAAAAACCGCTCACGTGACCCTGGACTCCCATCATCCAATGCGTAGCATCGCGTTAGGGCTGATCAAGGTTTACCGCTACGCTATCAGTCCCATGATGGCCAGTCACTGCCGTTTCTATCCCTCCTGTTCCTGCTACGCCCAGGAAGCCATCGAACAACATGGTCTTCTCAAGGGAGGCTTGCTCAGTGCTCGCCGCCTTGGACGTTGTCACCCATGGAACCCCGGTGGATATGATCCGGTACCCCCAGCTTCTGCCAACCGACCGACCCGAATGGCCAACAAACCATGAACCTCCAACGAAATATCCTCATTGGTGCTCTGCTGGTTATCACCTATCTGATGGTGGTGCAGTGGAACAAGGATTTTGTTCAGCAGGATCTTGCTCCCGCAGCCCAAACCCAGGTAGCTCCGCAAGACAGTAGTGACCTGCCCGGTGATGACCCTGCTGCTGTTGCTGATCACACCAACAGCGACGTGCCTGAAGCGATCAATGCCGATGGTGAGGCGCTGGCTCAGGTTCCGGTGGCGACTCCGTCCGCCGATGGTCAGCTGGTTCAGGTCGAGACCGATACCCTAAAGCTGAGCATCAACCCGATTGGGGGCGACATCGTCTCGCTTTCGCTGCCCGAGTATCCGACTCGCAAGGACCGTCCTGACCTGCCGTTCCAGTTGCTGGAGCAATCAAGCAACCGTACCTACGTTGCCCAGAGCGGTCTGACTGGCCAACAGGGCCCGGACAAGGCAACGGGCCGCGCGCGCTACAGCGTCGAGCAGAACAGCTACAAACTGGCTGACGGTCAGGAGCAGCTGGTTGTTGACCTGAAAACCTCCAGTGACGGCGTTGCTTTCACCAAGCGCTTCACCTTTACCCGCGGCAGCTATCTGGTTGATGTCAGTTATCTGATTGACAACCAGAGTGCACAGGTCTGGAGCGGCAGCCTGTTCGGCCAGCTCAAGCGTGACGGCAGTGGTGATCCATCCAGCTCGACCGCAACCGGTATGGCCACCTTCCTCGGTGCTGCTTACTGGAGTGCAGATGGCTCCTACACCAAGCTGAAGCTGTCCGAACTGGACGACATGCAGCAGAAGAACAGCCAGTTGAAGGAATCTGTGACAGGCGGTTGGGCTGCCTGGCTGCAGCACTACTTCGTTAGTGCCTGGATTCCAAGTGCTGATGGCACCCACACCTATCGCACGTTGAAGGATCGCGCGGGTAACTACATCATCGGTTTCACCAGCCCGGCCGTTCAGGTACCTGCAGGCGAACAACGCACCATTTCTGCCGAGTTCTATGCTGGTCCGAAGATTCAGGACGATCTGAAAGCCATCTCCCCCGGCCTGGACCTGACCGTCGATTACGGTTTCCTCTGGTGGATTGCCCAGCCGCTGTTCTGGGTTCTCAGCCTGATCCACGGCTTCGTCGGCAACTGGGGCTGGAGCATCATCCTGCTGACCTGCCTGATCAAGCTGATTTTCTTCCCGCTGTCTGCAACCAGCTATCGCTCCATGGCCAACATGCGCCGCGTTGCTCCCAAGCTGCAGGCGCTGCGTGAGCAGTACGGCGATGACCGTCAGAAAATGTCCCAGGGCATGATGGAGCTGTACAAAAAAGAGAAGATCAACCCGCTGGGTGGCTGCCTGCCGATTCTGGTGCAGATGCCGGTCTTCATCGCCTTGTACTGGACCCTGATGGAAAGCGTCGAAATCCGTCAAGCCGAATGGCTGGGCTGGATCACCGACCTGTCGCTGAAGGACCCGTACTTCATCCTGCCGATCATCATGGGCGCGACCATGTTCCTGCAACAGCAGCTGAACCCGACGCCGCCGGACCCGATGCAGGCCAAGGTGATGAAGATGCTGCCGATTGTCTTCACCTTCTTCTTCCTGTGGTTCCCGGCTGGTCTGGTGCTGTACTGGGTAGTCAACAACTGTCTGTCGATCGCACAACAGTGGTACATTACCCGCCAGATCGAAAAGGGCGCTGCGAGCAAGGACTAAGGTTCGGCACACCGCCAGTCAAACGCCCCGTTTACGGGGCGTTTTGCTATCCACTGAAAACACCGGAGTCGCCATGAGCAAGCCTTATCACGCCGATACTATTGCCGCGCTGGCGACGGCCCCCGGCCAAGGTGGAGTCGGCATCATCCGGGTATCAGGCCCCGCAGCCCGAGAGATTGCTCAGCGCATCGCCCGCCGCGACCTGCAACCGCGCTACGCCCACTACGGTCCGTTCTGGTCTACTGAGCAGACACTGGACGAAGGCATCGCGCTGTTCTTCCCCGGCCCGCATTCCTTTACCGGTGAAGACGTGCTGGAGCTGCAGGGCCACGGTGGCCCGGTGGTGATGGATCTGCTGCTCAAGGCCTGTCTGGCCGCCGGAGCACGCCAGGCCAGACCCGGTGAGTTCAGCGAGCGCGCCTTCCTCAACGACAAGCTGGATCTGGCCCAGGCTGAAGCCATTGCGGATCTGATCGAGGCCAGCTCCGAGCAGGCCGCGCGCAATGCACTGAACTCCCTGCAGGGCGCATTCTCACAGCGGGTCCACAGCCTGACCGAGTCGCTGATTGCGCTGCGCATCTATGTCGAAGCGGCCATCGACTTTCCCGAGGAAGAAATCGATTTTCTCGCCGACGGGCATGTGCTCAATCAACTGCAGCAGGTGCAAGCTGAACTCAGCCAGGTCCAGCGCCAGGCCGGGCAGGGCGCGCTGCTGCGTGATGGCATGACGGTGGTGATCGCAGGCCGCCCGAACGCTGGCAAGTCCAGTCTGCTCAACGCGCTGGCCGGGCGCGAGAGCGCCATCGTCACCGATATTGCCGGCACCACGCGGGATATCCTGCGCGAACATATCCACATCGATGGCATGCCGTTGCACATCATCGACACCGCCGGCCTGCGCGATACCGAGGATCAGGTAGAGCGCATTGGTGTGCAGCGCGCCATGGCCGCCATCGGCGAGGCAGACCGGATTCTGCTGATGGTCGACGCCAGTCAGCCGGAAGCGAAGAACCCGGATTTGCTGTGGCCGGAATTCCTCGAACAACGCCCTGATCCGGCCAAGGTCACCTTGATCTACAACAAGGTAGACGTCACCGGCGAGCCCGTTGCGCTCGATACCGCCGCCGACGGCTCAGTGGTGTTGCACCTGTCGGCCCGTCAGGGCGACGGCATCGACCTGCTGCGCGACCACCTGAAGGCCTGCATGGGGTTTGAGCAAACCGGCGAAAGTCTCTTCAGTGCCCGACGCCGTCACCTGGAGGCGCTGGAGGAGGCGGCGAGCTTCCTGCAACACGGCCATGATCAGCTGACTCTGATGGGTGCCGGCGAGCTACTGGCTGAAGACCTCCGCATGGCGCAGCAGGCGCTCGGCAAGATCACCGGCGAGTTCTCCGCCGATGATCTGCTGGGACGGATTTTCTCCAGCTTCTGCATCGGCAAGTAACCGTTACCCCGAGCGCGGCTGGTTTAGTCGCAATGTACTGACAGCCGCCGCAAGGCAGGCAAAGCAACCGGCGGCGATCAACGCGGCATGGGTGCCATTGTCGACGAACAGGTTGAACATCAACGCCACCAGCGCCGCACCGCTGGTCTGGCCAACCAGCCTGGCGGTGCTCAGCATGCCACTGGCGCCGCCACTGCGGTGCAAGGGGGCAGCGGTAATGATGGTGTGATTGTTGGGCGACTGGAACAGCCCGAACCCGGCGCCGCACAGCACCATCCAGCCGAGTATTGCGCCAGTTCCCGGCTTGTCCGGTAATGCTGCCAACCCCCAAAGACCTCCGGCAAACAGCAGCATGCCAATACCACCCAGCAAGCCCGCGTGAAAACGCTCCAGCAGGCGCCCGGCCAGGGGCGCGGTAACCATGGTCGCCAGCGGCCATGGCGTCATCAGCAAACCGGTTTGCATAGCATTGAGTCCAAGCTGCTGCTGGAAATAGAAGGGGATGGAGACCATCGCCAGCATCTGCCCGGCGAACGCGGTGACCGAACTGCCGATCGACAGGGCAAAGATGGGAATGCGCAGCAGGTCCACCGGCAGCAACGGCATGCTGCGGCTCAGCTGTCGGCGCACGAACAGCCAACCCAGCGGGCCGCCAATCAACAATGGCCCGAGCAACCACCAGCCGGCGTGGCCCTGGGCTACACCGGTAACAGCCATAAAGAAGCAACCCAGGGTAAGTACGTTGAGCACCGCGCTTGGCAAATCAAAGCGCTGGCTCGGTGCACCTTCGTTGACGGGCAGAAACTTGCAGCCCATCAACAGGGCCAGCAGGCCAACGGGAGCGCTGACAGCGAACAGCCAGGGCCAGCTGGCGAGAGACAAAATAACAGCTGCCACACTGGGGCCGGCAGCGGCGGCCACCGAGACAATCAGGGTATTGAGCGCCACACCGCGGGCCAAGCGCGCACGGGGATAAATCAGCCGGGTCAAGGCGCCGTTGACGCTCATCACCGCTGCTGCACCCAGCCCCTGCAGCATGCGCGCAAGGGTCAGCTGCAACAGTGAATCACTCAGGGCGCAGACTATCGACATGGCAGAAAACACCGCCAGCCCGATCAGATAGATACGCCGGTAGCTCCACAGGTCGCCAAGCGAAGCCAGGGGCAGCAAGCTGACCGCAATTACCAGCTGGTAGGCGTTGACCACCCAGATGGAATTGGCCGCGCTGGCCCCCAGATCATCGGCGATGGTAGGCAACGCGACATTGGCAATCATGCCGTCCAATACGGCCATGGTGACGCCCAGCGCAATCGCGATGATCGCGCCGAGTCGTCTGGGCATGGGTAAACCGTCGTTGCTGGCAGGTGACACAGCGCGCCTCAAGATCGCAGAACCGACCGGTCACCTTAGCATAGAGGCGTGCGTTATCAGTTCCAGCCAGCCACTTCGTGCACCGGCGCGGCACGCTGTACCAGACAGCGACCATCGCGCACCGACGCAAGAACCGGGCTCTGATTCAGCAACACTTCATACGGTGTGCTGCCGTTCAGCACCATGCAGCGCGCCGGGTTGCCGACCGCGATGCCGTACTCGCTCAGATTGAGCGCCGCAGCGCCGTTATCGGTGACGATTTCCAGCGCGGTTTCAATTCGCTCCATACCGAGCATGTGACAGGCATGCAGGCCGACATCCAGCGTGCGAAGCAGGTTACCGTTGCCCATCGGATACCAGGGATCACGGATCGAATCCTGACCAAAGCAGACCTTGAGACCGGCATCCAGCAATTCGGGCACCCGGGTGATGCCCCGGCGTTTCGGGTATCCATCAAACCGACCCTGCAGGTGCAGGTTCTCGGTCGGCAGCGCGACAAAGCGCAGGCCCGACTTGCCGAGCAGACGGAACAGTCGGCTGCAGTAGGCGTCTTCGTAGGAATGCATGGCACAGGTGTGGCTGGCGGTGACCCGGCTGCCGTAGTCACGGCTTAGCGCCTCGGCGGCGAGCACTTCGAGGAAGCGCGACTGCGGATCGTCAATCTCGTCGCAATGCACGTCCACCAGGCAATCATTGGCTTCGGCCAGATCCATCAGCAGCTTGACCGACTCCACGCCGTAGTCGCGGGTGAACTCAAAATGCGGGATACCGCCAATCACATCGGCACCCACCGTCACCGCTTCACGCATCAGCTCCTTACCGCCCGGGAAGGACAAAATGCCCTCCTGCGGGAAGGCAACAATCTGCAGATCAACAAATTCCCGCACTCGGTCACGTACTTCAACCATAGCCCGCAGCGCGGTCAGCTGCGGGTCGGTGACATCAACGTGGGTACGCACGTACTGAATGCCGTGGGCGGCAAACAGTTTCAGCGTCTGCTCGGCACGGCTGATGACATCATCCCGGCTCAGCGTCGCCTTGCGCTCGCCCCAGCACTCGATACCTTCGAACAGGGTACCGCTCTGGTTCCAGCGCGGCTGGCCGGCGGTGAGCGCAGCATCGAGGTGAATATGCGGTTCGACAAAAGGCGGTAGCAGCAGATTGCCGGCGGCATCAAGTTCATCGGCCGCCGCAGGGCTAACGTCTGCTTGCGCACTGAGCCGGCTGAACCGGCCAGCGCTGATCTCAACCCGGTGCAGGCCATTCTGGCCGGGCAGGCGCGCATTGATGATGGCAGACAGCGTCTGGGTCATGGGAAATCTCCAAAATCGGGTGTGGTAATGGGCTCGTGCAGCAGCACATGAGCCAGAATCAGGTTGTAGATGTCTGTGGGGTTGGCCGGATTCAGTCCGGTAACGCGAAACAGGCGGTCCAGGCGGTTACGCACTGAGTTGCGATGGCTGCCCAGTGCAGCGGCCGCCGCGCTGACATTGCCCCCATGCCGCAACCAGGCATCAATGGTCGGTGCCAGTTGCTGCAACAGCGTCTGATGCTCGGCAAACCAGGGAGCGATAAACTCAGCTCGTGCTTCTACGTCGCCAATGCGTAGCTGCAGCTTCTCCAGCAGGCTGCTCGCTCTGGCCTCGGTTTCGCGCCAGGCCAACTGCTCACGTTGCACGATGGCGCGACCAATCACTTCAGTCACCGTCACCATCGGCAGCGAATATGGCTGCTCAAGCAGCGGCAGCTGATGCTGATCCGCCAAGCGCAGCAGGGCGGCGGGCAGGCGACCGATGTAGGCGTCACCAGTCAGAATCACCAGCCCCGCGACCTTGGCCGTGGCCCCCTCGTAAAGCAGTTCAAACAGGTTATCGACGCTATGGTGACGACCAATCCCAGTGATGAACACAAGCTCGCCCCCCTTGATCCACGGGGTAAACGAACGGTTCTCCGCCACATAAGGCCAGCGGACAATGCGCTGCGCACCCGCGTGGCCGGCACGCAGCTGGATGGCTCCGAGCCCAGGCAACGCTGGTACATCGAGGGTTCGCAGCAGCGAACTCACAGATTGCTCAGCTCGGTAGCTCGACGTTCCTTGACCGCGCTGACCACCAGTGCGATCAGCGCATAGGACGCTGCAGCCACCAGCACACCAACCACCGGCGCAATCCAGTTGGAGGTATACGCCACCAGCGAGCCCAGCGCGTAGGCAATCAGACCAACCACATTGAACGCGGGCAGGGTAGTGGAACCCAGATCTGCGTAGCGGCCGCGCCAGGTTACGAAATAGTTGGCCATGATCACGCCACCAACCGGCGGGATGAAGGTACCCAGTAGGATCAGGAAGGGAATCAGCCACTCATACATGCCCAGCACCGCCAGCAGGGTGCCAATCGCTGCGCCGATGACGGTGATGGTGCGGCGACGTTCGGTGCGCAGCAGGTTACAACCGGCCACTGCAAAGTTGTAGACAGTGTTGTCCTGGGTGGTCCAGAGATTGAGGAACAGCATCAGCACGCCCAGTGTGGCCAGCCCCTGTGCTACCAGAATGTCGACGATGTCAGCTTGTTGATAGACCAGCGCGCCAAAAGCCCCCACCAGCGTCATCAGACCGTTGCCGATAAAGAACGCTGCCAGGGTCGCAATGACAGCAGCCTTGCCGGATTTCGCGAAGCGCGTCCAGTTGGTCGCCTGGGTACCACCGCTGACAAAGGTACCGAATACCAGTGTAATCGCCGCGGCCACGCTCAGCTCAGAACTGGGGACGATGGCGCCAAGGCCGGAGAGACCGCCGGCGTCTTGAGTGGCGATACCCAGACTGACCGCTATCAGAATCAGCATCGCCGGCACCGCGAAACGCGACAATAAGTCCAGACCGCGGTAGCCAACAAAGGCACTGATGCAGAAGCCGAACCCAAAGACCACCATCAGCGGCAGTGTCAGCCCTTCCGGCAAACCGGTCATTTTTACCAGCAGCAGCGCCATGGTTGCTGTACCCCAGGCGTACCAGCCGATCTGGGTAAAGCCGAGAATGAAATCGGACAGCTTGCTGCCAATCTCACCAAAGGCGTAGCGACTCATCAATGCGGTATTCAGCCCCGAGCGCGCAGCGATGTAGCCCAGGATGGCTGCATAAGTGCCGAGCAGCAGGTTGCCAATTAACAGGATCCACAGAGTAGTCGAGAAATCGAAGGCGGCGCCAACGCTGCCGCCAGCCCACATGGTGGCACTGAAGAAGGTAAAGCCCAGCAGCACGAAGCTCATTGACCACATGCTCTTGCGCGCTGTTTCCGGCACCGGGCTCAACGGGTAATCCGGGTCCGTGGTGTGCTCTGACTGATTCATTGGGTATCTCCGCATGGTGAAAAGGGCGCCTGCAGCCCTGCAGACGTGCATCACCGGTGATATAGCAACCGCTATGCCAGCACACAGCTTTCCCGGCAATAGGCCGGGAGCGAAGCTGAAAAAGGTGTGCAATCTGCACATGATAGCGAGAGGTGTGCACCTGAACAGCGCGAAATATCAAAAAGTCAGGCGAATAAAGTCTGTGGAAAACCCGGCCCCAACCCGGTCGATAACCCTGGGGATAGTCTGGGGCGAAACCACCCTGTGGATAACCGACACCTTTACCCACAGGCTACCCCCGGCTTTTACCCCCATCCAACGACCGCTTTCACACAACCTTTTGGTTGACGCAAGGTTATGATCTATAAATACTTTTATGACTTACCCACAGAAAAGTGGCTGACCATATACATTAACTAATTCAAGGTTTATATAAATCTTTCTTTTCTTATCTATATCTATCTGTCCGTTTTCCCCCACTCGACCCGCTGTACAAAAAGTGTTCAGTCAAAGCTGCAATTTTTTCCCCTTGGGCCTATAATCAGCCCCTTTTTTCCGCGTCAGGCACAGGCCTGACAATCGAGGTGACAGGTGGATTTCCCCAGCCGTTTTGACGTCATAGTGGTAGGCGGTGGCCATGCCGGTACCGAAGCTGCACTCGCTGCTGCCCGTATGGGGGTAAAAACCCTGCTGCTCAGTCATAACGTCGAAACCCTCGGTCAGATGAGCTGCAACCCGGCGATTGGCGGGATCGGCAAGAGCCATCTGGTCAAGGAGATCGATGCGCTGGGTGGTGCGATGGCGCTGGCTACCGATAAAGCCGGTATCCAGTTCCGTGTGCTCAACAGCCGCAAAGGCCCCGCCGTACGTGCCACCCGAGCCCAGGCTGACCGCGTGCTGTACAAGGCCGCCATCCGTCATACCCTGGAGAATCAGGAAAATCTGTGGATCTTCCAGCAGGCCTGCGATGACCTGATTGTCGAAAACCAGCAGGTTCGTGGTGTGGTTACCCAGATGGGCCTGCGTTTTCTGGCTGGCAACGTGGTGCTGACCACCGGCACCTTCCTTGGCGGCCTGATTCACATCGGTCTGGATAATTACTCTGGCGGTCGCGCCGGTGACCCGCCTGCGATTGCGCTGGCCCAGCGTCTGCGTGAACTGCCGCTGCGGGTGGATCGGCTGAAAACCGGCACTCCGCCACGCATCGACGGTCGCAGTGTTGATTTCAGCCAGATGACCCCGCAGCCAGGCGATACGCCGATTCCGGTGATGTCGTTCATGGGCAATGCCGCAATGCATCCGGAGCAGGTCAACTGCTGGATCACCCACACCAACGAGCGCACCCACGACATCATCCGCGAGAATCTGGATCGTTCGCCGATGTACACCGGGGTCATCGAAGGCATCGGCCCGCGCTACTGCCCGTCGATCGAAGACAAGATCCATCGTTTCGCCGACAAGGATCAGCACCAGGTATTCATCGAGCCGGAAGGCCTGACTACCCACGAGCTGTACCCGAACGGCATTTCCACCTCGCTACCGTTTGATGTGCAGCTGCAGATCGTGCGCTCGATCAAGGGCATGGAGAACGCGCATATCCTGCGCCCCGGTTACGCCATCGAATACGATTACTTCAACCCGCAGGACCTGAAGTACTCGCTGGAAACCAAGGTCATCGACGGTCTGTTTTTCGCCGGTCAGATCAACGGCACCACGGGTTACGAAGAGGCCGGTGCCCAGGGCCTGCTGGCCGGTCTGAACGCCGCCTTGCGCTCGCAGGAGCGCGACGCCTGGTGTCCGCGTCGTGACGAGGCCTACATTGGCGTGCTGGTCGACGACCTGATCACCATGGGTACCCGCGAGCCCTACCGCATGTTCACCTCGCGTGCCGAGTACCGCCTGGTGCTGCGTGAGGACAACGCCGATCTGCGACTAACCGAAAAGGGCCGTGAGCTAGGTCTGGTCGATGATGAGCGCTGGGCGGTGTTCAATGCCAAGCGCGAAGCCATCGAGCAGGAAACCCAGCGTCTGCGCAGCACCTGGGTACAGCCCGCCAGCGAGCAGGGCAAGGCTTACAGCGCCCAGTACGGTACGCCGCTGACCCACGAATACAGCCTGCTGGATCTGCTGCGCCGCCCGGAAGTGGATTACACCGCGCTGGTTGAACTGACCGGTGCCAGTGACATTCCGGCCGATGCCGCCGAACAGGTCGAGATTCAGGCCAAATACGCCGGTTATATCGAGCGTCAGCAGGAAGAAATCGAGCGTCTGCGTCAGCACGAGCAGACCCGCCTGCCCGAGGATTTGGATTACGCCAGTCTGAACGGGCTGTCGAACGAAATTCGCGCCAAGCTGGCCGATGTGCGTCCGCAGACTCTCGGGCAGGCGTCACGTATCCCTGGTGTGACGCCGGCCGCCGTCAGCCTGCTGCTGATCCATCTGAAAAAACGCAACGCCCTCGGCGATAGCTCGCTGGCCCGGGAGGCGTAAGCGCAATGAGTCAACATGCTGTAGAGCTGGCGCAGGGCGCCAAGCAGCTGGGTGTCGCTCTGACGGAGCAGCAACAGGGAAAACTGCTGGGCTACATGGCCCTGCTGAACAAGTGGAACAAGGCGTACAACCTGACCGCGGTGCGCGACCCGAACGAAATGGTCAGCCGTCACTTGCTCGACAGTCTGAGCATTGTCTCGTTCATCGATGGCCAGCGCTGGCTGGATGTCGGCAGCGGTGGCGGTATGCCCGGCGTGATGCTGGCGATTATGTTTCCCGAGCGTGAGTTCACTCTGCTCGACAGCAATGGCAAGAAGACCCGGTTTCTCACTCAGGTGAAAAACGAGCTGGGTCTAGGCAACCTGCAGGTGGTCAACAGCCGGGTCGAGGCGTTCGAGCCAGGCCAGCCGTTTGACGGTATTACCTCGCGCGCCTTTGCCTCGTTGGCCGACTTCACTCACCTGACGCGTCACCTTGGTACGACGCAAACCCGCTGGTTGGCGATGAAAGGCGTGTACCCCGACGAAGAACTGGCTGCCATGCCGGTCGACTTCGAGCTCGAGAGCAGTGCACAATTGCAGGTTCCCGGTTGCGTTGGCAGCCGTCATCTGTTGATACTGCGACGGATGAATCAGGGCTGATATCAAGGGGGCTGAACGTGGGCAAGGTGCTGGCAGTAGCCAACCAGAAGGGCGGTGTGGGCAAGACCACCACCACGATCAATCTTGCCGCCTCGCTGGCCGCAACCAAGCGCAAGGTGCTGTTGATCGATCTGGACCCCCAGGGCAACGCGACCATGGGCAGCGGGATCGACAAGGCCAACCTGGATAACTCGGTCTACGAGTTGCTGACCGGTCAATGCGAATTTGCCGATGCGGTTTGCCGTTCGGAGCACGGTGGCTATGACCTGCTGCCTGCCAACGGCGACCTGACGGCCGCTGAAGTCGAGCTGATCAACATCAAAATGAAGGAAAGCCGGCTGCGTTACGCGCTGGTTAATGCCCGTGATCATTACGACTTCATCCTGATCGACTGCCCGCCTTCGCTGAATATGCTGACGGTCAACGGGCTGGTCGCCGCCGATGGGGTGGTGATCCCGATGCAGTGTGAGTATTACGCGCTGGAAGGGTTGTCGGCGCTGGTCAACACCATCAGCCGGATCAGCTCGGTGCTGAACCCGAGCCTGCAGATTGAAGGCCTGCTGCGGACCATGTACGACCCGCGTAACAGTTTGACGCTGGATGTGTCGGCGCAGCTCAGTGCCCACTTTGGCGACAAGCTCTATCAGACTGTGATTCCGCGCAACGTACGACTGGCCGAGGCACCCAGTTTTGGCATGCCGGCACTGGCCTATGACAAGCAGTCGCGCGGTGCAGTCGCCTATCTGGCGCTAGCCGGCGAAGTCGTACGCCGCAGCAAACAGGCAGCCAAGGCGGCTGCCGTTACTGATTTGAACGATTGACTACAAGGACATCAGGCATGGCGGGCAAGAAACGCGGCTTGGGACGGGGACTGGACGCATTGCTGGGTGCCAGTGTTGCGCCGACAGCGGACGGCGCAAGCCAGGATCAGATTCTCAAGGAGCTGCCGGTCGACCTGGTGCAGCGTGGCAAGTACCAGCCGCGCCGTGACATGGACCCGCAGGCGCTGGAAGAGCTGGCTGAATCGATTCGCGCTCAGGGCGTGATGCAGCCCATCGTCGTTCGTCCGATCGGCGAGGGTCGCTACGAGATCATCGCCGGTGAGCGCCGCTGGCGTGCCAGCCAGCTGGCCGGACTCGACAGCATTCCGGCGGTCATCCGCGAAGTACCGGATGAAGCTGCCATCGCCATGGCGCTGATCGAGAACATCCAGCGTGAAGACCTCAACCCGATCGAGGAAGCAATTGCTCTGCAGCGTCTGCAGCAGGAGTTCGAACTCACCCAGCAACAGGTTGCAGACGCCGTTGGCAAATCACGGGTCAGTATTACCAACCTGCTGCGGCTGATGAGCCTGCCCGAAGACGTGAAACTGATGCTCGAACGCGGCGATCTGGAAATGGGCCATGCCCGCGCTTTGCTTGGCCTGCCGCCAGAGCAACAGACCGTCGCGGCCCGTCAGGTGGTAGCCAAAGGATTGACCGTTCGTCAGACCGAAGCGCTGGTCCGCCAGTGGCTAAGCCCGAAAAGAGATGCGACACAACAGCGCACCAATCCCGATATCGAGCGTCTGCAACAGGACCTGGGGGAACGTTTGGGGGCGGAGGTGAAGTTGCAACATGGGGCCCGCGGTAAAGGGCGCCTGGTTATCAGTTACAGCTCGCTTGATGAGCTCGATGGCATTCTTGAGCACATCCGCTAAGCTCGTTTGAGTGCTCAGCCAGCGCCATTGCTGGCTTGGAGCGAGGTCTCCAATTATTACAAAAGATGACCTCAAGACGTCGCAATTCTGATTCAAACCACAAGATGTAGTGCCTGACTCCGGCGCACAACCAAACGCGCGGGGAATGCCGTGCAGATCAGGCAGCATGCGCCTTCGCGGCGTTTCGCTCAGCACGGGCTTGGTTGCCTCTGCGGGGTCGAACACATATAATCACCGGCGCTTTAGAGGCAGCCCGGTAATTTGTTTCACGCATGCACCACCCGCAGGGGTTTTGAGTACCGATGACGACTGTGAAGACCAATGCCATTCGTCGTCCCCCGCTGATCAAGTGGTTCGCGTTTCAGGCTGTCGTTGTGTTTTTGATGGGGGCGCTTTTCTGGATTAAAAGCCCCGTGGCGGCGTATTCCGCCCTGGCAGGAGGCTTCATCTTCCTCCTGCCCAATGTGTATTTCGCGCTCAAGGCTTTTCGGTATACCGGTGCGCGGGCTGCGAAGCAGATCATGGGTTCTTTTTACAAGGGTGAGGCCGGCAAGCTCATCCTTTGCGCTGTCCTCTTTGCGATAGCGTTCAAAAGTATTAAGCCGATAGACGAATCGGCACTGTTTCTTACATTTGCGATCATGCTGGTCACGAACTGGCTAACACCTGCAGTAATGGGTGGAAAAACGCAGCATAGCTAAAGGACCTGAGAGAACGTTATGGCAGGCGCTACCGCATCAGACTATATCAAGCACCACCTTCAGAACCTGACCTATGGGAAACTCCCGGCCGGTTATGAACGTACCGATGGTACCGTTCTGAGCCAGGACACTTGGACCATGGCCCACGGCGCTCAGGAAGCGTCCGACATGGGTTTCATGGCTATCCACGTAGACACCATGGGCTGGTCCCTGTTCCTTGGTGCACTGTTCCTGTTCTTCTTCCGCATGGCCGCTAAGAAAGCCACCTCCGGTGTCCCCGGTGGTCTGCAGAACTTCGTTGAAATGATGGTCGAGTTCGTCGATCAGAGCGTCAAGGAAACCTTCCACGGTCGCAACAAGGTGATTGCCCCGCTGGCGTTGACCATCTTCTGCTGGGTCTTCCTGATGAACTTCATGGACTTGATCCCCGTCGACTTCCTGCCGCAGCTGTTCCACATGGCTGGCGTCGAATACATGAAGGTCGTTCCGACCACCGACGTCAACGCCACCCTGGGCATGTCGCTGTCGGTATTCGCGCTGATCATCTTCTATAGCGTCAAGGTCAAGGGTGTTGGCGGCTTCCTCGGTGAGCTGACCCTGCATCCCTTCTCCTCCAGCAACATCTTCCTGAAGGTCCTGCTGATTCCGGTCAACCTGCTGCTTGAAGGCGTCAGCCTGCTGGCCAAGCCGGTCTCTCTCGCCCTGCGTCTGTTCGGTAACCTGTACGCCGGCGAGCTGATCTTCATCCTGATCGCTCTGCTGCCCTTCTGGGCTCAGTGGGCTCTGTCCGTGCCGTGGGCTATCTTCCACATTCTGATCATCACGCTGCAGGCATTTATCTTCATGATGCTGACCATCGTGTACCTCAGCATGGCGCACGAAGACAGTCACTGATTCAGGCGATAACGATTTAGTTCTACCCGAAAACCCATAACTTGCAATTAACTGAAAACTGGGAGCTTTAAATGGAAACTGTAGTTGGAATGACCGCGATTGCCGTAGCACTGCTGATTGGCCTGGGCGCACTGGGTACTGCTATCGGCTTTGGTATCCTGGGTGGCAAATTCCTGGAAGGCGCTGCGCGTCAGCCGGAAATGATCCCCGCTCTGCAGGTGAAAATGTTCATCGTCGCCGGTCTGCTCGACGCCGTAACCATGATCGGTGTTGGTATCGCTCTGTTCTTCACCTTTGCCAACCCCTTCCTTGCCCAAGTTGCGTAATGCAGTCGCCGGCAACGGCGACTTCAACTTGAAGGTAATGAATACGACAGGCAAGAGGTGAAGACGTGAACATCAATTTGACGATAGCCGGTCAAGCGATCGCGTTCTTCATCTTCGTGGTGTTCTGCATGAAGTATGTATGGCCTCCGGTCATTGCTGCTCTGCAGGAGCGCCAGAAGAAGATCGCAGATGGCCTTGCAGCCTCTGATCGCGCCGCCAAGGACCTGGAACTGACCCAAGAAAAGTCGGCCCAGGAACTGCGTCAGGCCAAAGAGCAGGCAGCAGCTCTGATTGAGCAAGCTAACAAGCGCGCCAACCAGATTGTTGAAGCCTCCAAAGAGGACGCTCGCAAGGAAGGTGAGAAGATCCTGGCTCAGGCACAGGCCGAAATCGAACAGCAGCGCATCAAGGCCAGAGACGCTCTGCGTGCCGAGATTGCTGCCATCGCAGTCGCCGGCGCCGAGAAGATTCTGGAAACTTCTGTCGACGCTGACAAGCACGGTGACATGCTGAACAAGCTGGTAGCCGAACTCTAAGCGAGGTCATCATGGCAGAACTGATTACGCTGGCCCGCCCCTACGCCAAAGCGGCATTTGAGCGGGCAAAAGCCCAACAGGCCCTGGCCGAATGGGCCGAGGTGCTGAACGCTGCTGGCCAGGTGGCCGCAGACGTGGCAACTCGCCAGCTGCTGACCGATCCGGGTCTGGCGGAACAGAAGAAAGCCGACGTCATCCTCGACTGCACCGGTAAATCGGTGAGCGAAGAGCAACGCAACTTTCTGACGATCCTCGCCGATAATCGCAGGCTTGCCCTGCTTCCCGAGATCGCGACGCTATTTAACAGCTTCCGAGCTGATCTTGAGCGTACCATCGACATCAATGTGAGCTCGGCTTTCGAGCTGACCGCTGAGCAGCAGCAGAAGCTGTCCGAGGCATTGTCCCGCAAGCTGGATCGCAACGTGCAGATCGAAGCGGCTGTGGACAAGTCACTGATTGGTGGACTGGTTGTTCGCACCGGCGACTTGGTCATCGACGCCTCTGTGCGCGCAAAACTGACCAAACTGGCCGAGTCGTTGGGCTCCTGATTTCAGCATAAGGTTTTGAGGATAAAGGCATGCAACAACTGAATCCATCAGAGATCAGTGACATCATCAAGAAGCGGATCGAGCAGCTCGATATCGCTTCTCAGGCACGTAACGAAGGTACGATTCTTTCCGTATCTGACGGTATCGTGCGGATTCACGGTCTCGCCGATGTAATGTACGGGGAAATGCTCGAGTTTCCCGAAGGCGTTTTTGGTATGGCACTCAACCTGGAGCAGGACTCCGTTGGTGCTGTAATTCTGGGCGACTACCTGGGTCTGGCCGAAGGCATGACCGTCAAGTGTACCGGCCGCATCCTGGAAGTACCGGTTGGTCCGGAACTGCTGGGTCGCGTTGTCAACACACTGGGCCACCCGATCGATGGCAAGGGCGATATCAACGCCAAGCACACCGATGCGGTTGAAAAGGTTGCTCCAGGCGTGATCTGGCGTAAGTCGGTTGATCAGCCCATCCAGACTGGTTACAAGGCTGTCGACGCGATGGTTCCGGTAGGTCGTGGTCAGCGCGAGCTGATCATCGGTGACCGCCAGACCGGTAAGACTGCCATGGCGGTTGACGCGATCATCAACCAGAAAGGTTCCGGCGTTAAGTGTGTTTACGTTGCCGTAGGTCAGAAGCAATCGACCATCGCCAACGTGGTACGCAAGCTGGAAGAGCACGATGCAATGGCTCACACCGTCATCGTTGCCGCTTCCGCCTCCGACCCGGCTGCCCTGCAGTTCCTGGCTCCGTATGCCGGCTGCACCATGGGTGAATACTTCCGCGACCGCGGCGAAGACGCTCTGATCATCTATGATGACCTGTCCAAGCAAGCTGTTGCCTACCGTCAGATCTCCCTGCTGCTGCGCCGTCCTCCGGGACGTGAAGCCTATCCGGGTGACGTGTTCTATCTCCACAGCCGTCTGCTGGAGCGTGCTTCCCGCGTTTCTGAAGAGTACGTTGAGAAGTTCACCGATGGTGCGGTAACCGGCAAAACTGGCTCGCTGACCGCTCTGCCGATCATCGAAACCCAGGCAGGTGACGTATCTGCGTTCGTACCGACCAACGTGATCTCCATTACTGACGGTCAGATCTTCCTGGAGTCTAACCTGTTCAACTCGGGTGTCCGTCCGGCCGTCAACGCCGGTGTCTCGGTATCTCGTGTAGGTGGTGCGGCTCAGACCAAGATCATCAAGAAGCTGTCCGGTGGTATCCGTACCGCACTGGCTCAGTATCGTGAACTGGCAGCATTTGCCCAGTTCGCATCCGATCTGGACGAAGCTACCCGCAAGCAGTTGGAGCACGGTCAGCGCGTTACCGAGCTGATGAAACAGGACCAGTACGCTCCGATGTCCATCGCCGAGATGGGTATCAGCCTGTTTGCTGCCGAGAAAGGCTTCCTGACTGACGTCGAGCAAGCCAAGGTCGGTGCTTTCGAGAAAGCCATGATCGCCTACTTCAAGTCTGAGCACGCAGACCTGCTTGCCAAGATCAACGAGAAAGGCGATTACAACGACGACATCGAAGCTGCCATCAAGGCCGGCATCGAGAAGTTCAAGGCAACCCAGAGCTGGTAAGCCGACAGCGGGGAGCAGCGTGAGCTGATCCCCGCATCGTGCGACCCGGCCAAGGGCTAACCTGAAAGGGTGTGACATGGCAGGCGCAAAAGAGATTCGCGGTAAGATCGCGAGTATTAAAAGTACGCAGAAGATCACCAGCGCCATGGAAAAGGTGGCGGTCAGCAAGATGCGCAGAGCACAACAGCGCATGGCTGCCAGCCGTCCTTACGCTGAGCGTATCCAGCAGGTGATTGGTCATCTGGCCAACGCCAACCCGGAGTATCGCCACCCGTTCATGCAAGAGCGTGAAGTCAAGCGGGTGGGTTACATCGTGGTGAGCACGGATCGTGGTCTCTGCGGTGGTCTGAACACTAACCTGTTCAAGGCCCTGGTCAACAGCATGAAAGAGTGGCGTGACCGCAACGTTGAAACCGAGCTTTGTGTGATCGGTAGCAAGGGCGCTTCCTTCTTTCGCAGCTACGGCGGAAACGTTGTCGCAGCGATCAGCAACCTGGGCGAGCAGCCTGCGTTGAACGATCTGATTGGTAGCGTCAAGGTGATGCTGGATGGCTACAACGAAGGTCGCATCGACCGTCTGTACCTGGTCAGCAACGGCTTCGTCAACACGATGGTCCAGCAGCCGAAAGTGGATCAGATGATCCCGCTGGTCGCCTCCGAAGAGGGCGACGCACAGACAGGCAACTGGGACTACCTGTACGAGCCCGATGCACGACAGCTGCTGGATGGACTGCTGGTGCGGTACATCGAGTCCCAAGTCTATCAGGCCGTGGTTGAGAACAATGCCTGTGAGCAGGCTGCACGTATGATCGCGATGAAGAGCGCGACTGACAACGCCGGTGAACTTATTGGCAACCTGCAGCTTATCTACAACAAGGCTCGCCAGGCAGCGATCACTCAGGAAATTTCGGAAATCGTCGGCGGCGCCGCCGCGGTTTAACGGTAACGGTTTCAACCATTTAGAGGAACCAACAAATGAGTAGCGGACGTATCGTTCAAATCATCGGCGCCGTCATCGACGTGGAATTCCCGCGCGAAGACGTGCCGAAGGTGTATGACGCGCTGCAGGTGACCGACAAGGGTCTGACCCTTGAAGTTCAGCAGCAACTGGGTGATGGCGTTGTACGTACCATCGCCATGGGTACCACTGAAGGTGTGAAGCGCGGTCTGACCGTTGCCAACACCGGTGCCAACATCTCCGTGCCGGTTGGGGTCAAGACCCTGGGCCGTATCATGGACGTACTGGGCAACCCGATCGATGAAGCAGGTCCGATCGGTGAAGAAGAGCGTTGGGGTATCCACCGCGCTGCTCCCAGCTACGACGAGCAAGCTGGCTCCAACGAGCTGCTGGAAACCGGCATCAAGGTTATCGACCTGGTTTGCCCGTTTGCCAAGGGCGGTAAGGTTGGTCTGTTCGGTGGTGCCGGTGTCGGCAAGACCGTAAACATGATGGAGCTGATCCGTAACATCGCGATCGAGCACAGCGGTTACTCTGTATTCGCCGGTGTGGGTGAGCGTACTCGTGAAGGTAACGACTTCTATCACGAGATGAAGGACTCCAACGTACTGGACAAGGTAGCCCTGGTATACGGCCAGATGAACGAGCCGCCGGGTAACCGTCTGCGCGTTGCACTGACCGGCCTGACCATGGCCGAGAAGTTCCGTGACGAAGGTCGTGACGTTCTGCTGTTCATCGACAACATCTACCGTTACACCCTGGCCGGTACCGAAGTATCCGCTCTGCTGGGTCGTATGCCGTCTGCGGTAGGTTACCAGCCGACTCTGGCTGAAGAGATGGGCGTTCTGCAGGAGCGTATTACCTCCACCAAGACCGGTTCCATCACTTCCATTCAGGCCGTATACGTTCCCGCGGATGACCTGACTGACCCGTCTCCGGCAACGACCTTCGCTCACCTTGATGCGACCGTCGTACTGTCCCGTGACATCGCGTCCCTGGGTATCTACCCGGCCGTTGACCCGCTGGATTCCACCTCCCGTCAGCTGGATCCGCTGGTAATCGGTCAGGAGCACTACGACGTTGCTCGTGGCGTTCAGTATGTTCTGCAGCGTTACAAGGAGCTGAAGGACATCATTGCGATTCTCGGTATGGACGAGCTGTCTGAAGAAGACAAGCAACTGGTAGCGCGCGCTCGTAAGATCCAGCGCTTCCTGTCCCAGCCGTTCTTCGTTGCTGAAGTATTTACCGGTGCACCTGGCAAGTACGTTCCGCTGAAAGAGACCATCCGTGCATTCGGTGGCATCCTCAAAGGCGAATTCGATCACCTGCCAGAGCAGGCCTTCTACATGGTTGGTACCATCGACGAAGCGATCGAGAAAGCGAAGAAACTGTAATGGGTGTGCCCCCGTAAGGGGGCGCAAGACCGAGGCGATATAATGGCTATGACAGTGCACTGCGATATCGTAAGCGCGGAAGAAGAGCTGTTCTCAGGTCTGGTTGAACGGGTCATTGCACACGGTAACCTGGGTGACCTGGGCATCATGCCCGGCCACGCACCGCTGCTGACAGACCTCAAGCCGGGCCCGGTTCGGGTGATCAAGCAGGACGGTGGCGAAGAGGTGTTTTACATCTCTGGCGGCTTCCTGGAAGTTCAGCCGAAGGTGGTCAAGGTGCTCGCTGACACGGCAATCCGTGCTGGCGACATCGACGAGGCAGCCGCTCTGGAAGCAAAGAAAGCCGCAGAACTCGCCCTCAGCGAGAAAGGCGCAGAATTCGACTACGGTTCGGCTTCTGCCCGTCTTGCTGAGGCCGCGGCCCAATTGCGGACAGTGCAGGAACTTCGCAAGAAGTACGGCGGACCGGCCCTCAACAACCGGTAAGGCCGGCGGCAAGCTCTAAGCCGCAAACTGTAAAAAAACCGCACGGCGCCATGCCGGGCGGTTTTTTTTACTTCCCGATAGCTGCAACGGCTATCAGGCGTTTTCCTGCATGGCTGTCCCGATAAACCTGTGTGGCTTGTGGCTTAAAGCCTGAGGCTTCCAGCTTTGCTAGAATGCGCGCACTGCCATTTTCACAGGATATTTCCCGATGAATCTTCACGTCGTTGTTCTTGCCGCCGGACAGGGCACCCGCATGCGCTCCAAACTGCCCAAGGTGTTGCATCCGGTCGCCGGCAAACCCATGCTCGGCCATGTGATCGACTGTGCGAGAACACTGTCACCGACGAAGATTCACGTGGTGATTGGCCATGGCGCCGAGCTGGTACGTGAGCGCCTGGATGCGACTGACCTGAACTGGGTGCTGCAGACTGAGCAGCTGGGCACCGGCCACGCGGTTGCTCAGGCGTTGCCTGCAATCGACGGAGCAGACCAGATTCTGGTGCTGTATGGTGACGTGCCACTGCTGCGCGCCGAGACCTTGCAGCAGCTCAGTAAGCAGGCAGGCTCCCAAGCGCTGGGCATGCTGACGGTCAACATGGCGGATCCGACGGGGTACGGCCGTATTCTGCGCAATGGGCAAGGGCAGGTTCAGGCCATTGTCGAGCAGAAGGACGCCACGGCTGAGCAATTGCTGATCTGCGAGGGGAACACCGGCATCATGGCGCTGCCCGGCAGCCAGGCGGCGCGCTGGCTGAACAGCCTGTCCAACCAGAACGCACAGGGCGAGTATTACCTGACCGATGTGGTTGCCATGGCGGTGGCAGAGCAGATTCCGGTCGAAGTCGCGCAGCCGGAAGATGAGCCGGAAGTGCTAGGCGCCAATAATCGGGTTCAATTGGCCGTTCTGGAAGCCGAATATCGTCGTCGGCAGGCTGAGCGGTTGATGACCGAGGGTGTCACCCTTGCCGACCCGTCTCGTATCGATGTGCGTGGCGAGGTTACCGTTGGCCGCGATATCAGTATCGACATCAACGTGGTGCTGGAGGGCAGTGTGGTGATCGAGGATGACGTCATCATCGAAGCCAACTGCGTGCTGCGTAACTGCCGAATTGGCGCAGGTAGTCATATCAAGGCGTTCAGCCATATCGAAGACGCCGTGCTGGCGGCAGACTGCGATGTGGGCCCCTACGCACGCCTGCGTCCGGGCACCAATCTGCAGCGTGGTGCCAAAATCGGTAACTTCGTGGAAACCAAGAAAGCCAATATCGGTGAAGGTTCCAAGGTAAATCACCTGTCCTATATCGGTGATGCCGAGGTCGGCCCGGGGGTAAACATCGGGGCCGGCACCATTACCTGCAACTACGACGGGGTCAACAAGCACCTGACTACCATAGGGGAGGGTGCGTTCATCGGCACCAACACCGCGTTGGTCGCACCGGTAACCGTTGGTGCCCGCGCAACGACTGCCGCCGGTTCGACAATTACTCTGGACGTACCTGCCGACAGCCTGGGCGTCAGTCGGGCACGTCAGCGTAATATCGAAGGCTGGAAACGCCCGACGAAGCAGTAAAGTGTCTGAAATGCGGCGGTCAGCACCCGGTTTTGAGCAGTAGCGCAAAGCGCGTTCACTCGACTGTTCTATAGTGAAGGGAGTTTTGCTCTGCTTGGGGGGATGTCCGTATGCTCGCGCAACTGACCGCTTCTTTGAGTGCATTGAAACTACCGTTACGGCTCAGCTTGCCCGACGGTGGCAGTGTTGATCTTGGTCCATCGCCTCGGGTTGAACTGACGATTCATGACCCCGCGCTGCTGCAGGAACTGCAGGCGCCGCGTCTCGACCGGCTCGGTGAGGCCTTTGTCCAGCAGCGCCTGGATATCCGCGGCAGCGTGCTGGAAGCTGTCGCGGTTGCTGATCGGCTAAGCAGTCTGCTGGTGCCGGAGCAGGACAATGGCGACGTCCTGCACCAGCCGCATGATCGTCGGACCGACGCTGATGCCATCGCTTATCACTACGACCTCTCCAATGCGTTCTATGCGCTCTGGCTCGATCCGGAGATGGTTTATTCATGTGCCTACTTCCGTCACCCTGACGATTCGCTGGCCAAGGCGCAGGTCCAGAAGCTGGATCACCTCTGTCGCAAGCTGAGACTGCACAGTGGGGAGCGGCTGCTGGATGTTGGATGCGGCTGGGGCGGGCTGGCTCGACATGCCGCCAGGGAGTATGGCGTTCACGTCCACGGGATTACCCTGAGCAAGCAGCAGCTCAAACTGGCCAGTGAACGGGTGGCGGCGCAGGGGCTCGGTGATCGCGTTCATTTGGAACTGCGCGACTACCGTGACCTTGCTGGCAAGGAAAACTACGACAAGATCATCAGCGTCGGCATGTTCGAACACGTCGGGCATGCAAACCTGCCGGAGTATTTCCGTATTCTTCAAAATCAGCTGAAGCCGGGCGGGCTGGTCATGAATCATGGCATAACCGCTCACCATGTTGATGGCCGACCAGTGGGACACGGCGCTGGCGCGTTTATCGGTCGTTACGTCTTTCCCCATGGAGAGTTGCCGCATCTATCGATGGCGGTCGCCGGGTTGAGCGATCAGGGCCTGGAGGTCGTTGATGTGGAAAGTCTGCGTATGCATTACGCTCGCACGCTGGAACTCTGGAGTAACAATTTGGAGCAAAAGCTGGATCAGGCTGCAGCGCTGGTCGATGAGCGTGCGTTGAGAATATGGCGTATCTATCTCGCTGGGTGCGCCTACGGATTCTCGCGCAACTGGATGGATATTCACCAGATTCTGGCGGTTAAGCCACTGCCAAACGGCAGCCATTCGCTACCTCTTACCCGCGAAGACATCTACCTTTAGGGCACAGGCGTCATCCGCAGCGAGAGATAGCCGAGGCCCGGCTAGACTGCTACATTGTTGACCACGACCGGGTTGATCTAGCGGAGTGATTGAGTGTCGCTTATTCCATTGACGGAAGAGGAAATTCCCCTCGGCAAGCCCTTGCCGTGGAATATTGTTGATTCCGATGGCAAGGTGCTTTTTCCGCACTCCAAAGTTGTCGATAACAAGCCATTGCTGCTGCAGTTGCTCAAGCTTGGCTTGTTCCGCAACGCCCAGCAGAACAGCGAGAATACGGCTGCCCAGATCGCGGAGCGGCCGGTGTCCAAGCTGGAGCAGATTCAGCTGGCTCCGGGTGACCTGATTCAGCTGCAGACGATGAGCGCCACCAATGCGGAGCGCTATCAGGTACGGATGATTGGATTTCACGCGCCGGTTAGCCTGCTGGTAACCGCGCCGACCAGTCAGGGCAAGCTGGTGTTCGTCAAGGAAGGCCAGCAGCTTCTGGTGCGCGGCTTTGTTGGCAAGGACGCAGTTGCTTACAAGACCCGGGTGCTCAAGTCGAACCTGTCTCCCTTTCCTTATCTGCATCTGGCTTACCCTGATAGTGTGCAGTCGATGCGTATCCGCAGCTCCGCGCGGGTGTCGGTCGATCTGGTCACCGCAATCAATCGCGATAATGGGGGAGCGCAAGGCTCGGCCCGCATGACCGATATAAGCGTTGGCGGTGCGCGCCTGCTGTCTCCGCGACCGGTTGCCAACAAGGACGAGGTGATTAAGGTCTCGTTTCGGATCAACCCGGCTGGGCTGGATGTATACATGACCGTGAGTGCGCGGGTGAGAGCAGTCAGCGCCGATGAGTCGCAGGACAGTCAGATTGCTACCGGGATCGAGTTCATCGATATCAGCGAACAGGATCGGCTCTACCTGACCAACATGGTTTATCAGAACCTTCTGAAAGATACCTTATGAAATCAATTGCTTATGCTCTTGCGGTGGGCGCGCTGCTGGCAACCTCCGTGCCGGTCACTGGCGCCACCCAGACGATCCTGCTGGGCGATACCGAGTTTGCCATGGAGGTCGTTGCTGATCCGGACAGTCGCCGCCAGGGCTTGATGGGGCACGAGAGTCTGCCCTTTGGCAGCGGGATGCTGTTCGACTTTCCAATAAACACGCGGCCAGCCATCTGGATGCACAACATGGTGATCAGTCTGGATCTGGTGTTTGTTGCCGCCGATGGACGTATCGCCCACGTGTTCCCTGAGGTGCCGCCTTGTGCGGATCTGCCTTGTGCTGTCTATCAGGCAGCGGAACCACTGCGCTGGGTGTTCGAGTTGCCGGCCGGTAGTGTGGATAAGCTTGGTTTGAGGGTTGGGGATAACCTGGACCTGTCTGTACTTCCGGCAACCCCACCGCCGAACTGAGTCAGGGCTGCTCCCAGCGGCCCTGGCTGATCTGCTCGCAGTAGGCCTTGAGGATCGGCGCATCTTCGGCAGCGCTGTAGTAGTGGATATCCTGTTGATAACCTACGCCTTCGGTCTGCGCACCATGACAGATGCCATAGGCGCCGTCAGGGCAACTTTCCTGCATCTGAATGCTGAATTCCCGGCCAGGAATCTGTGGCTGGCAGAACTGCTGCTCGAACAGGGCGGGAGGAATGCTGCCGTTCTGCTGGCACATTCGCACGGGCAGATCCTGATCGGTCGACTCTATCAGGCAGGCACTGGCCAAGAGCTGGGGGCTGATTAGGCAAAAAAGTAGCAGAGCAACGACGCGTGGCATGGTCATTCCGGGCAAAGCGGATACCTTACTGGCTCAGCAGGCAAGCCCGCAAGCCTTGGTCCAAGGCGTCGCAGTCCGGCTTGGTGGCAAGAATCAGTTCCAGTCGGTTGTCACGGCGCCACGGCGTTTGCTGCCAGGAGTCGGGCGTCGGATTCCCGAGCAGGTTGAATGAGCGCCATCCGGCGTCCGTGTTGAGTACCCCTTTGGCGCGAAGAAAGGGATACTGCTTCAGCCAGTGCTGTACTGCATCTCTGCGAAACTGCGATTGCGACGTCACCCGCCATCCGATGCTGTAGGGGGCCTGGGTTAGCTGGCTTTGCCACACCCATGGTGCGTTGTCCCGCCAGATTTGTCCGCCAATGGTCGGTAACGACGGTGTGGGCAGCTCGTGCGTGGCAGCTGCGCTTGAGTTGGCCGAGGCGCCAGGGAGTTGATGCAAAGGGAGTGCTGCGTGCTGGCACAGCACTGCGTCCGGCCAGCGAGCCTGCAGCGCCTGTTGCTGTAGGTGATCAAGCTGATCCGCCTTGTTGGCAATCAGCAGGCCTGCCAGCGGGAGCGCCTGTAGCTGTACTGCCGGCAGACTTTCATCAGTGAGCAACTGAGAGGCTTCGCACACCATGATCAGTGGCTGCAGATCAAGAACCCCTTGCCAGGGCGGGTCAGCCAGCTGTTGCAGCAGGCTGACAGGATGACCTAGCCCTGAGCACTCTATCCACAGACGGTCAGGTCGTGCCTTGCGCAGCAAGCGAGTCAACCCGACCAGAAACGGGACGCCGTTGACGCAGCACAGGCAGCCACCGGGGATTTCGCTCAAGCTGACGCCGTCGTCGGCGCTAGCGCCCAGCAGGGCTTGGTCTAGCCCAATCTGGCCAAATTCATTGATCAGGATCGCCCAACGCTCTCCGGCGGGTCGTTGCGCGAGAACTGCCTGGAGCAGGCTGGTTTTGCCTGCGCCCAACGGGCCAGCGATAAGGTGAGTAGGGATCTGGCTTAGCATGGCTGACCGGGTTCCACGTGGAACACTTTTCGCCTTTTGTAAATCGACAATCGTGCTCTAATAGATTCTGTATATTTTAGCACTGGCGGGCTCTGTGTAGACCGGGGAGTCACCGTCTGCTCTGCCTGGGAAGGGGTGTGGCGCCAGCTCGATATGCAACTGGCGGGTCCCATGCAGATCCAGGTGTCCGGCGTAACGATGCTCGCCGGTTACAGTGAACTCAAAAGCGTAGCGCCGAACGATACCGTAGCGGCCGCGGTTCAGGCGAGCAAGCCGTATGCCGCTGAGTGCAACGCTGTCGTCCAACAGTTGCAAGTCATTGCGCTCGCAGTGCCGGCGTACCAGTGCCAGCGCGCGGTCACGTTGGCCAAGGACACGCCATAGCCACCAGACGAAAAAGGTGCCAATAATCAGCAGTGTGGCGTGGCCTAGATTGAACACGTGGGTGAGACTCAGGTTGCTACGGTGCCAGTCAGTATGCCACGGAAGCGGGCGCTGACCACAGTTGCACCTGGTTGCGCCCGGCCTCCTTGGCTTGATACAGGGCAAGGTCGGCCTGGCGCAACAACTGGTCTGGGCTGCCGCTGGTGGCCAGATCGGCGAAGCCGATGCTGACCTGCAGGCGGTAGCTCTGATCCCGGTGGTAAAACTGCTGATCGGCCAGCATCTGGCGGATCCGATCCAACAGCTGTCGAGCCTGGGCCGCGTCGGTTTCTGGCATCAGCAACACAAATTCCTCACCGCCGAACCGGGCAAAGGTATCGGTACGTCGGGCCTGCTGCTGGCAAAGCTGGCAAAAGTGCTGCAGTGCTTCGTCGCCCCCGAGGTGGCCGAGCTGGTCATTGAGCTGCTTGAAACGATCTAGGTCAAACATGGCCAGGCAAAGCGGGCGGTTGTAACGCTGGCTGCGAATGACGTCGGCAAGCAACTGCTGATGGAAGGCGCGGCGGTTGAGAACGCCGGTAAGCGGGTCCCGGGTGGCCTGCTCCTTGAGCTGAGCCGCCATCCGGTTGCTGCGTGCCAGCACCCGTTGGGTGGTCATCAGGCTGCAGCCAACAAAGCCGAGCACCAGCGCGGGTATGGCAAAGTTGTAGGACAACAGGTAGCTAAAGGATGCATAGGGCTGCACATAGGGAGCGTCATGCCACCAATCGAGGTAGGCGAGCGTGCCCCGCAGCAGGGTGGTGGCCGAATACAGCAGCAGACTGGCTCCTACCAGCAAGCGGGCAGGTCGGGTCTCCGGATCGCTGCGCTCGCGCAGCAGCAACCAGATTGCCTGCATCGGAAGCAGCCCTGCGATACTGGAGTAAATACCCATCAACAGGTCGGAGTTGCCGTGGGCCAGCCAATAATGGGTGTTGGCAATAACCATCGCGCCGACGCTGGCGGGAAGTGTCCACCAGGGCAGCGGTCGGCGCATGAACTTGAAAATGCCGAGCAGAAAAAAGGCTTCTCCGGCGAGCTGGGCGGCGTTGCCGAGGACATTGAGTAGCGGACTGCGGGTAACCACGAAGCCCATAAACATGACTACACCGCCAATCAGGGTCCAACCGCTCGCCATCCAGAAGCCGGGGCCAGATTCACCAGGCGCCATCAGATACAGCGCGGTAGCGCAGAGCGCGATGGCGACCAGCAGGCAGATACCCAGCAGGATAGGGGAAAAGTAAAGCTGGGCCATGGTGAGAAAAGCCTTCCTTTGGCGAACGCTGGCTAAAGTATATCCCCGGGCTGGTCAGATACTAAACATGTTGGTGCAATTGCGCCGATACCGGGGAGGGTGACCGCTAGGTAGGCGACGCGTGATGTGCGCGCGCTCCGACTCGGTTACCGCGGATATCTCAGGTGAGTGTTGCCTGACGGACGCTCAGTATGCGGATCTGGTCGCTGTGAGGATAGTGCCAGCGAACGTTCACGTCCCACAGTTGCACGCCGTATTCGCGGTCGGGTGCCGGTTGCTGGTAGGCCGGTTTCGGGTCCTGACTGAGGCACTGTTCGATCAGGGCAACGAGGGGTTGCCGGAGACGGTCCTGATGCTGTTGAGCCTCTTCTCGTGCGGCATCGGTCCAGGTTACCGCAATGGCCTCGGGCGGCTGCGGGGCAAGCGGGTTGATCGCGTTATCGATAGCATCGGCATAGGGGACATACGGTTTGATATCCAGCACCGGAGTGCCGTCGAGCAAATCGACGCCGGACAGCAGCAACTGGCCATTCTCAATACCTTCAAGTCGCACCACCGACTGACCAATCGGGTTGGGTCGGTGGGTTGCACGGCTGGCAAACACGCCGATCCGCTGGTTGCCGCCCAGTCTTGGCGGACGCACCCGCAGGTGCTGTGGTCCGCTGGCGGCGGCGTGGAAGACAAAAATCAGCCAGAGATGGCTAACGCCCTGCAGGCCTTCCAGCGCTTCTGGCTGATTGTAGGGTGGCAGCAGTTCGAGCCTGGCGGTTGCTGCCGGTGCCAGCAGTGGCTGGCGTGGAATAGCGAACTTTTCTGCAAAGCAGGAGTGGATGATACCCACCGGTTCGAACTGCCAGCTCATGGTGTCGGTGTCGCCAGTGGCGGTATGCAGTCGGGACGGTCTGCGGTAATCAGGTGGCTGCAGCCATCGATTTCGATGATCTGCAGGCTTTCTGCCTGCTGTGCGCTGCGGAGCATTGCGCGAGGGTCAAGAATACGGTCACGTGAGGGCACCATAATGGCGCCGCGGCGCACATGCTGATAGATATCCGGGGTGTTGTTTTGCATCCAGTCTGCCAGATCAAGAATGTTGCAGACGAAGGTACTGCCGTGCTTCGGATTGAACGGCAGAGCCATGATCAGCTCGCGCTTGCGTGGATCATCGAGCGGGCCAAACAGCTGACGATTGCTGGCTGAAATCGGCTGCTGCTGCCAGGCAAACAGGTAGAACGGCAGGAACCAGCGGAAAAAGCGCGGGACGTCACGGTAGGGCTTGCCCTGGGGCAGGACAGGGGCTTCCAGCACAACCTCAACCTGAGCGAACAGGTCCGGGCGTTGGCGCGCCGCTTCAAGTACCACGGCACCGCCGCGGGAATGCCCGTGAACCCGCACCTGTTTGCCGTTGGCAAGGTTTTCCAGCGCCTGGTTGAGCACCTCGGCGTCGTAGGCGATGGTGCAGGGTCTGGCTTGTGGTTCGCTGACCCAGCTGGCCTTGCTGAACTGGGGCCGGTTGACCGGCACGTGGTAGTCGGCGCTGGTGAGCAGAATGAGTTGCAGCGACGGATCCTGATAGTGCTCGGTAAAGTAGAGGAAGTTCTCCACAAAGCCGGGCATCACGATGACAGTCTGTTCGGCGTCTTCCGGCCCGCGCCGGGCCACTGTGGCCAGGCCAACCCGGTAGAGCTCCCCGGCAAACTCGACAGCCTGTACCTGGGGTGACTCGCGGCGCAGCAGCCAACGGCGGAGGCTGAAGGCGACGATGAAAAACAGGCCAATCAGCCCAATCAGAAGTTGCATACTGTCTTATCCTGAATGCTGGGGCGGGAGGTCCAGCTTAGCTTACTCGCTGCTGGCCAGGGGCCACCCGGGTGGGGGATTGTAGCTTGGCTTATTCCCCGTCGTAGAGCCAAACGCGTGCCGCTTGCAGTTGGTAGCTGGCGTCTGCCAGCTCATTGCTGGTCTGCTCGACCCGCAGTGTGCCCTGAACCCAGTAGGGTTGGTAAATATCGTCGATGGCAACGCCTGCCGGGTACTCGACCAGAATGATCTGATTGGGCGGCGGTGGTGGCACGTGAATACAGGCGCCGGCATAGGGAACCAGAAAGAAGCTGGTGTAGCGGCCATTATCGTCGGTTTCCAGCGGCACCGGGTAGCCACCGATACGCAGGTTCTTGCCATCGTACTTGGCGACGACTCTGGTCGAATACATGACTTCTGGCAGGCTGTTGTCCCGCTGGCGCAGGCTGTTGCTGAAGTTGCCCTCTGCATCCAGCCCTGTACCGTGATCGATTTCCGGCATATCGAGCATGGCCTGATAGTCCTCGGCCGGCAGCAGGTCGAGCCAGTCGACGGTCAGAGGCTCGCTGGCATGGACCGGCAGGGCTAAGGCGAGTAACAGTATGGCGGAGCGCAGCAGCATGGGAGTATCCACTCTGGTATCGAATGCCGTTATCGGACCGGCGTTGGCGCGCAGTGTTCCATAGTGCGCGCGCGCTGACTACTCGGCCCAGCGCTCGCGGATATGATTGATATCGTCGAGGCGACGCAGGAAGCAGTCGACCAGATCCGGATCGAAGTGCCGGCCGCTCTGCTCGCGGATCAATGCCACAGCGTCTTCCACGCTCCAGGCCTTCTTGTACGGGCGCACGCTGGTCAGCGCATCAAACACGTCGGCGATCGCAACGATTCGGGCCTCGATCGGTATCGCGTTGCCGGCCAGACCGGCCGGATAGCCGCTGCCGTCCCACTTTTCATGGTGACCGAGGGCAATGCGGTGGGCCATCTTCAGCATACTGGCGTCGTGTTCACCGATGATCTGCGCACCGATTTCCGGGTGTTTCTGCATGATTTCCCATTCGGCGTCATCCAGCTTCCCCGGCTTTTGCAGTATTGCATCGGGGATGCCGATCTTGCCGACGTCGTGCATTGGCGCGGCGTGCAACAGCTCGTCGGCTTCCTCCGCGTTGAAACCTGCTTCCAGCGCGATGATCCGTGAGAAATGGCTCATCCGAATGACATGCAGGCCGGTTTCATTGTCCTTGTACTCGGCGGCCATACCGAGTGCCTGAACAATGTTGAGGCGGGTTTCGCGCAGCACTTCAGCACGGACCAGCGACAGATGAGTACGCACTCGCGCCTTGACGATGGGGGCACTGACCGGCTTGGTGATGTAATCGACTGCACCCAGCTCGAAGCCTCGGATCTCGTCGTCGACGTTGGAAAGCGCGGTAACGAAGATCACCGGAATATCGCTGGTGTGCGGGTCGCTCTTGAGCTGCGCGCAGACCTCGTGGCCGGTCATGCCTGGCATCATCACGTCGAGTAGAATCAGCTGTGGTCGCTCGGCCGCTGCCAGCTCCAGCGCCCGTTGACCATCGCGGGCAAATAGCAGGCGGTAGTGCTCCTGCAGGATGTGCTTGAGCACGTGCAGGTTGGCGGGTTCATCGTCGACCAGCAGCAGAACCTGGCGGGTGTCCTTGAAAGGCATACAATCAATCTTCTGTAGTGGCAACGCTGCGCTCGGCTTCCAGCAGCGAGATTGCCGTTGCAAAGTCAAAGTCGTCCAGCGCCTTTTCCAGGGCCTGGCGTTGCTCGGGCTGCATTACTCCAGCCAGCTGTTGCAGCGCCTGTTCATTTACTTCGCTGCGATTGAGCACGGTGATCAGCTTGTCGATCAGTTCATGCCGTTCTTCGGCCGAGAGCGAACCATTGGCCGCCGCGGTGCTGCGCGGTGCCGGGTTCGGCAACGCCGCCCGGGTCTGCTCGGCTGCGGTCAGCAGCGCTTGATGGCAGGCGGACAGCTGGCGTGAGTTGCCGTGTTGCAGCTGCTTCTCCAGTCCGGCAGCGGCTTGCTGCAATATCTGCAGAGACAGGTTGCCGGCACTGCCGTTGATTCGGTGAACCTGCGTCCGTGCCTGATCACGATCCTGCTGGGTGAGCGCGTGGCCAAGGTCTTCGAGGCGGTCGGGTAATTCGGCAAAGAAGCGCTCAATGGCTTGTGTCAATGCGCTGCGGTTGCCCCAGCGTCGTTCGCCGTCGGCCCAGTCGATCAGTTGTGGGCCAGTCCGGTCGGCAGAGCCCTTTGGTTCGCCACTGCTGACCAGCAGGCCCAGCACCCGGGCGATTTCGTGCTTGAGTGCGGCACGTTCGACCGGTTTGGACGCGAAGCCTTCCATACCCGCTTCACGGGCGGCCTGACGGTCCTTGTCCAGTACGCTGGCGGTGAGCGCGATGATCGGAGTTGGCGGCTTGCCCATATTGGCTTCGTAACGGCGGATAATGCGCGCCGCCTCAAGGCCGTCCACTTCAGGCATCTGCATGTCCATCAGAATCAGGTCGAAGTCTTCTTCGACGATTCGCTCAAATGCATTCAGGCCATTGCTGGCGCTGCGTACACGATGGCCTTCTGCGCGCAGCATTATTTCCATCAGCTGAATATTGTCTGGTACATCGTCCGCCACCAGGATACGTAGCGGTGGCAGCTCGATGCGACCGGCGTTGTCCTTGTGCAGTCGTACTACCTGATCGTCGAGCGGCTGCAGCGGCAGCGTAACTTCGAAGGTTGAGCCCTGATTGGGTGTGCTTTCGACACGAATACTGCCGCCCATCAGCTCGACCAACTGGTGGGCGATGGTGGTTCCTAGACCGGTACCGCCGAAGCGACGGCTCATCGAGGCATCAGCCTGGGCGAAGGGCTCAAAAATCTGTTGCAGGCGGCCTGGTGCGATGCCGATGCCGGTATCACTGATGCGGATTCGGACCTGCTGCTGGTCGCTGTCTACCCGCAGTCCGACGCTGCCCTGCTGGGTGAACTTGATCGCGTTACCCAGCAGGTTGGTCATTACCTGACGCACCCGCAAGGCGTCGCCGCGATAGTGCTGCTGTTGCAGGAGGTACTCGAAATTGAGCTGTAGTCCCTTGTAGCCGGCCTCCAGCGAAAAGGCGTTGATCAGTTGCTGGCACAGTTCGTACAGGGAGAAATCCTGCAGGTCGAGTTGCACCGCCCCTTTCTCCAGCTTGGCGGTATCCAGAATATCGTTGAGCAGGCCCAGCAACGAGCGGGCGGACTGGTTGACGGTTTTCAGATACTTGCGCTGAGTGCTGCTGAGTGACTCGTTCAGGAGCACTTCGCTGAAGCCGATGATGGCGTTCATCGGGGTCCGGATTTCATGGCTCATGTTGGCGAGGAAGGCGCCTTTGGATTCGGCGGCCAGCTCTGCGCGGTCTTTTGCTTCGAGCAGGTCGAGCTCCATGCGGTGGCGTTCGCTGAGGTCGGTGACCAGCATGATCACCTTGCTGGGATTGCCATAGGCATCCATGATCGGATTGAAGTAAATCTGGACGTGGACGCTGCTGCCACTGGTGTGTTGCAGGCTGTACTCGCCAGCCAGATACTTGCCCTGGCGTACCTGTTGCCACTGCGCCTCGGTAAACTGATCGGTCCCCAGCAGTGATTGGTAGTGGTGGTCGTTGAGTTGTTCTGCCGGGTAGCCGCATAGCTCAAGCAGGCGCGGATTGCTAAAGCGGATGCAGCCGTTCAGATCCAGCTCAGCCATGCCCTGGGCCTGACTGATGGCATGCACAATGCCTTCGAACTCAGCGTTGCGCAGCTTGGTTTCCGTGATGTCGATGATGACCCCATCGATCCACTCCGGGTCGCCGTTGTCGTCAAAGATTGCGCTGGCGTACTCGGTAACCCAGCGTATGCGGCCGTCGCGGTGGAAGATGCGGTATTCGAGGTTGTACTTTTCGCGGCGGCCAATCGCGGCCATGACGTGCTCGACGGTGAAGTCGCTATCGGCGGGATGAATGATGTCGGCGAAACTCAGGTCGTTGTCGAGAAAGCGCTCGGTCGGCCAGCCGGTCAGTTGTTCGACGGCATCGCTGATGAACAGCATGCGCCAGTCTTCGCGAGGCAGGCAGCGGAATGTCACGCCGGGGATATTGCTGATCAGGCTGCGGTACTGCTCCTCACGCTCCTGCAGCGAGTTTTCCAGCTCCCGGCGCTCGGTGATATCGCTGACAAAGCCGACAAACTGGTCTTCGCCCGCGATTTTGGACTGCCCCATCGCCACTCTGACGGGGAAGATGTCGCCATTGCGGCGGCGGCACCAGCGCTCGATGTTGACAGCAATCCGATCCGGGTAGCGCCCGGCATTGAAATCCTCAAGGAATCCGCGCATCAACTCGGCTGACTGTTCCGACAGTACTCTGTTCAGGTGCTGGCCGATGAGGTCACTGCGTTGCCAGCCAAACATCTTCTCTGCGGCATTGTTAACGTCGCGAATGATACCGCTGGTGTCCCAACTGACGATGGCGTCGACAGCGGTATCGACGATACCGCGGATTTGCTCCTGGCTGGCCTGTACGCGCTGGTAGAGCTGACTGAAGCGAATCATGCCGTTGATTGCGCCGACCAGGGTGCCAAATACCAGAACCGCGATGGCGATCAACAGGCCGTGATCCTGCTGGTGGCTGTATTGTGGTGTGTAGCCCACTTCAGGCGTGCCGACAAAGCGGGCGGCTGCCATGCCGGTGTAGTGCATGGCAGAGATGGCGAGCCCCATCACAACGGCTGCCACCAACAGGCTTGTATGGCTCTCTTCAAGCAGACCAAAGCGAATCAACAGCGACACTATCGCCAGCACGATAGCGATACCAATCGAGCCGGCAAACCACAGCGGGTCAAACAGCAGTTGCGCGTTCATGCGCATCGCTGTCATGCCCACATAGTGCATAACGCCAATGCCGGTGCCAATCAGCACGCCGCCAACCAGCAAACCCCGAACGCCCAGCTGCGGACGGGAGAGCAGATGGAGGGCAACCAGCGATGCGGCCACCGCCGGCACCATCGACAGCAGCGTGATCTGAGAATCGTACTCAACGTCCAGCGGCAGGCTGAATGCCAGCATCCCGATGAAGTGCATGGCCCAGATACCGCCACCGAGCGCAACCGCACCGCTGATCAATGCGCCATGACGGGTCAGCGGGGTAGCCGCCTTGTGGGCGAGCCCCGCAACCTGCAGCCCAAGCCAGGAGGCTGCAATCGCTACCAAGATAGAGACCAGCATCAGGGCATGGTCATGATGACCTTGCAGCAGGGTGCCCTGATGCAAATCAGCGCGATAGAACCAGGAATGGATCGGCATGCTTCGCTCCTGAGAGTGCCCGACACCTGATCGGCGTCAGCAGGTGCGCAGTCATCCCGCATCCGGCGCGTGACAGCACGTTTTTATCATGTCGGCGTGTATTCCGGCTGTCCAGCCAGGAAAACTTAGCGCGCCTTCGCCCCAGTATCGGCGTGCTCAGTGACAACTTTAGGCTTTTGCAACAAGGCCTGCCACTGCTGGCGAATGGTCTGCAGTGCCCGTTCGCCACCGAGTTGACCGCGGAACAGCAGCACGCTGCCAAGCACGGTCGCATATTGGATCATCGCCATGCCGCGGGCGCTGCCATCCGCTACCAGTGGTTCCAGCAACCGCGCGGTCTGCTCGACCCTGGCTTCATCCACCGCAGCGACGATGTCGCGAGCGTAGAGGTCGCGCTGGGCAAAGTCGCGGATTGCGAACTCCACCTTCATGCGTTTGAACTCGACCGCTGGCCCCTCGAACATCAGCAGCAGCACGCGTTCCACTTCCTGCTCGGGGCTCAGCTGCGGGTCCAGCCTAGGCTGCCAGTAGCGCAAGCCCTTCATACGCTGGGCTTGCCACTGATCGAGGAATTGGCGAATGAACTGGGGTAGATCCTCGAAATGCCAGTAAAAGCTGCCGCGGGTCACTTTCAGGCGCTTGGCCAGCGGCAGCACCCGCAATTGGTCGAAGCCACCTTCGAGAATCGCGTCGGTAGCGGCGTTGAACCAGTCCTGTGGGGTCAGCACGGCGCGGCCGGTAGGGCGACCGCGGCGACCGGGTTTGCTGGCGGTGGTCATCTTATGGTTCCGGTGAATGTCTCGGCTGAGCATTATAAGTCGGACGAAGCCTGCGTCATATCTATTTCCATACACAATTGACAATACACATGTGTATTGAGATTTTGTGTTCAGGACGGCTGCCATCGCAACCGCATGATTGACACCTCAGGAGTTCGCCATGTACCACCAGACCGAACGCTCGCTGGATTTGCAAAAGCGCGTTTCCGATTTTATGGACGCGCACGTTTTCCCCAATGAGCAGCGCTACGAAGAGGAAATCCGCGCCAACGAGAAGGCCGGAAACGCCTACACTACCGTGCAACTGATGGAAGAGCTGAAGGCCAAGGCACGCGCCGAGGGGCTGTGGAACCTGTTTCTGCCGGAAGCCGAGCACGGTCCGGGTCTGAGCAACATGGAATACGCCCCGCTGGCCGAGCTGATGGGGCGCGTGCCGGGCATGTGGGCGTCCGAGGTGTTCAACTGCGGCGCGCCGGACACCGGCAACATGGAAGTGTTGGCTCGCTACGGCACCAAGGAACAACAAGAGCGCTGGCTGACCCCGCTGCTGAACGGCGAAATCCGCTCCGCTTTTGCCATGACTGAGCCACTGGTGGCGTCCTCCGATGCGACCAATGTGGAAACCCGCATCGAGCGTGACGGTGACGAGTACGTGATCAACGGCCGCAAGTGGTATATCTCTGGCGCCGCCAATGAGCGCTGCGAGATCATGGTGGTGATGGGCAAGAGCGACCCGGACAACCCCAACCGCCACCAGCAGCAGTCGATGATTCTGGTGCCGATGAACACCCCTGGCGTCACCGTGCTGCGTGATATGGGCTGCTACGGCTATATGGACCCGCCGTACGGCCACCCGGAAATCGTTTTTGATAACGTGCGCGTGCCGGCCAGCAACATGCTGCTGGGCGAAGGCCGTGGCTTCGAGATCGCCCAGGGCCGCCTTGGCCCGGGTCGTATCCACCATTGCATGCGTGTGATCGGTCAGGCCGAACGGGCGCTGGCGCTGATGTGTGAACGTTTGAGCAAGCGTGTGGCGTTCGGCAAGACGCTGGCCGAGCAGGGCGTGTGGCGTGAACGCATCGCCGAGTCGCGGATCATGATCGATCAGGCGCGCTTCCTGGTGATGAACGCGGCGCATCTGATGGATACCGTCGGCAACAAGGTCGCCGCCAAGCAGATTGCGATGATCAAGGTGGCAGCGCCGAACATGGCTTGTCAGGTGATCGACTGGGCGATTCAGGCCCACGGTGCCGGTGGCTTCTCCTCCGACTTCCCGCTGGCGCAGCTGTACGTTTATGCGCGCCACCTGCGCACCGCTGACGGCCCGGACGAAGTCCATCGCAACGCTATCGCCAAGGCCGAGCTCAAGCGCTTCCTCTGAGCCTGGCCACACACCCGGCGTGCATCGAAAGGTGCACGCCGGGTGTTTTCGTTTCAGTATTGGTCGGCAGCGCACAACAACAAGAACGCAGGAGGTCATGATGACCCGAGTTAATCAGGTATTGGCGGGGCTGAGCCTCGGCCTGCTGCTGGCCGCGCCGATCAGTGCGGCTGAGCAGGTCAGCGTGGACTACGACCTGGTCTACGGCCGGGGGCTGATCGGTGGTGATACGCCCGCCGAACGGGATCTGCGCATGGACTGGTACCGCCCGGCAACCGCGGAAGACACGCCGCGGCCGGCGGTGATCATGGCTTTTGGCGGCTCTTTCGTGCGGGGCAGCAAGGGTGATGAGCGCTTCACTGAAAATGGGGCGCAGGACTCCTCCATGGCCGAATACTGTCAGGTCTTCGCCCGGCAGGGCTTCAATTGTTTCTCCATCGAATACCGACTGGCGGGCGAGCGGCCGCTGCTGGCCGAGCCGATTGACGCTGAGCGGCTGATGCCGGAGGCGCTGGCCGTCACCCCGCAGACCACTGCCCGTATCGACATCGCGCGTCAGGCCATCGGTCTGCCGCCGATGGATGACCGGCTGCGTGCCGAGTTCTGGCAGGCCCTGCTGAGCGCCAGCGAGGATATGGAAACCGCCGTCAGTCATGTCCGCAGTCAGGCCGCGCGCTATGGCGTAGACCCTGAGCGAATAGCGCTGGGCGGCTTCTCGGCCGGCGCCATTACGGCGATCAATGCCGCCTACGGCCGGCACGTCCCGGTGAAGGCGGTGGTGTCGCTATCGGGAAGTACCTGGGGATACCTGCTGCCGGGCCATCTGCCCGCGCAGCCGCCAGCACTGCTGCAGTTGGTCGGTCAGGACGACTTGCCCGGGGTCATCCGTGGCAGCGGCGCCGTCGCACGGGCCCTCGACAGCGCCGGTGCAGTGCGTCGGCAGGCTTGGGTGCCGGGCTTTGGTCACTTTTACCCGATGAGCGCTGTCAGTCTGGGGGACGACTTCAGCAGGCTGTCGGTCGAGCAGCGGGTCGTGGGATTCCTGCGCGAGCAGTTGATGGCGGATTGACCCCCGGATACCAACTATTGGGGATGTCCCCCGTCAGCTCATCTGGCAGGCTGCTGGCTGGATTCCAGACGAAAGAGGACGTATTCCGATGACCCTGCGATTTGGCACTGCACTGCTGGTGTGCGCTGTTACGCTGTCCGCTGAGGCGATGGCCGATCAGCCGACTTATGTACTGATGACCGGCCTGTCCGATGGCTATTACGGTTATTCCAATCGCACACCTGAGCAATACCGGTTTATCGCTGTCAGCAATGGTGTGCCAACGTTGTACATGCCGGCTGGCAGCGCCTGTTCATCGAATACGCTTTACTTCAAACAGAGCGAGCGGGGTGATATCTGGGTGCATGAAGGCTCCCCAAACCGGATGGGAAGCCCCTACAGTCAGAACAAGGCATCGCTGCGTGCAGACGCCTTGCTGGCGCGGCCGGACAAGGTCACTACCGCGAACCATTTCGCTTGCCAGGGTGCCGTGCAACGGGGAGATGGCTAGACGAGCGCTGGCGGTAAATAAAAAAGGCGTAGCACCGGGTGCTACGCCTTTTTTCGTTGACTGCTCGATGCCTGACTCAGTTGGCAATCAGCGCCTCAACCTCGGCAATGCGCGCTTGCAGCGTCGCCATATCCGGGCAGCGCAGGGTGGCGTGGCCGACCTTGCGACCGGCTTTGAAGGCCTTGCCGTAGTGGTGCAGGTGACAGTGCTCGATGGCGCTGACAGCCTCGACGGCCGGTACTTCGCCGATAAAGTTGAGCATCGCGCTTTCACCGACCTTGGCGGTCGAGCCCAGCGGCAGGCCGGCGATGGCGCGCAGGTGGTTTTCGAACTGGCTACATTCGGCGCCTTCGATGGTCCAATGGCCAGAGTTGTGCACGCGCGGGGCGATCTCGTTGGCTTTCAGGCCACCGTCGACCTCGAAGAATTCGAAGGCCAGCACGCCGACGTAATCCAGTTTGTCGAGCACGCGGCCAACGTAGTCTTCGGCCAGTGCCTGCAGCGGATGGGCGGTGCTGGCGACGGACAGCTTGAGGATGCCGTTCTCGTGGGTGTTGTGCACCAGCGGGTAGAAGCGGGTTTCACCGTCGCGGGCACGCACGGCGACTAGTGAGACTTCACCAGTGAAGGGCACAAAACCTTCCAGAATGCAGGGAACGCTGCCCAGTTCGGCGTAGGCACCGACCACATCGTCGGGGTGGCGCAGTACTTTCTGGCCCTTGCCGTCATACCCCAGGGTCCGGGTTTTCATCACCGCCGGCAGGCCAATGCGCTTGACCGCGGCATCGAGATTTTCCTGCGACTGGATGTCGGCAAACTCCGGGGTCGGGATGTCGAGATCCTGAAACATCGACTTCTCGAACCAGCGGTCGCGGGCGATGCGCAGCGACTCGGCGTTCGGGTAGACCGGGACGAACTGCGCCAGGAAGGCGACGGTTTCGGCCGGGACGCTTTCGAACTCGAAGGTCACCACGTCCACTTCATCTGCCAGCTGGCGGAGGTGATCGGTGTCGCTGTAGTCGGCGCGGATGTGCTCACCGAGGGCCTGGGCACAGGCATCCGGGGCTGGGTCGAGAAACGCGAACTGCTGGCCGAGCGGGGTGCCGGCCAGTGCCAGCATGCGACCTAGTTGCCCACCACCGATGACACCGATCTTCATATTCGATTCCTCAAGCCTGACGCGGGTCTGGGTTGTTCAGCACGTTGTCGGTCTGCTGACTGCGGAAATCCTGCAGCGCCTTGCCGAACTGCGGGTGCTTGCCACCCAGGATACTGGCCGACAGCAGTGCGGCGTTGACCGCACCGGCCTTGCCGATGGCCAGGGTGGCGACCGGGACGCCAGCCGGCATCTGGACGATCGACAGCAGCGAGTCGACACCGGAGAGCATGGAGGACTGGACCGGCACGCCGAGCACCGGCAGATGGGTCTTGGCCGCGCACATACCCGGCAGGTGGGCTGCGCCACCGGCGCCGGCAATAATCACCTCGATCCCGCGGTCGGCCGCTTCTTCAGCGTATTGGAACAGCAGATCAGGCGTGCGGTGGGCAGAAACCACCTTCACTTCGTAGGGAATGCCCAGCTGCTCAAGCATATCGGCCGTATGGCTCAGGGTGGACCAGTCGGACTTGGAGCCCATGATCACGCCAACCAGTGCGGTCATCTGTAGGTGCCTCGCTCATCAGGGCCGCCGTGGCGGCAGAAACCAACAAGCCACGGCAGCGGACTGGCGTGGCTTGCTTGGAGAGTGCAGACCCCGTGGGGTCTGCCGCTAAAACAGACGGCGCAGTATACCCGTAATTGGGCAAATGCAGTAATGCGCCTGTCGGTTAGCGTGTGTTGCGTCCGGGGTAGCGCGCGCGGGGTGTAGCCATGGGCACGGGGCCTTCGCCGATCTGGCGGAACTCATTGGTTTCCGCGTCGTAGGCGCGAATATGCGCGGTCTCGATTTCGTATACCCAGCCGTGGATAAACAGTTCGCCGCGGGCCAGCCGTGAGGCTACCGAGGGATGGGTTGCCAAGTGCTGCAACTGGGCGATGACGTTTTCCTCGGTCATCATGGTCAGCTTGTCGTCGCAGCAGTCGCAGTTGTCTTCCACCACGATCTTGGCGACCTCCGCGTGGCGCAGCCAGGCCTTGACGGTTGGCAGCGAGTCGAGGGTTTCCGGATTCAGTACCGCCTTCATCGCGCCGCAGTCTGAGTGACCACAGATAATGATGTGTTGTACGTTCAGCGCCAGTACTGCGAACTCGATGGCGGTGGAGACGCCGCCCATCATCTGGCCATAGGGTGGTACCACGTTACCCACGTTGCGGGAGACGAACAGGTCGCCAGGTGCGCTTTGGGTGATCAGCTCCGGCGCGACGCGGGAATCGGCGCAGGTAATGAACATGGCCCGTGGGATCTGTTCGTGGGCCAGTTGCTTGAACAGTTCCTGCTGGGCGGGATAAACCTCGTTGCGGAAACGGTTGAAGCCGTCGACGATTTGCTTGAGCGCTTCTTCGGCACTTTCATTGCGTCTGGAGTCGTTATTCATGTCGCAGTCTCAATCATCAGTTGGGCTGTACGGATAGACGATCAGTTTCTTGGTGACGACACCGGTGCCGGGAGGCACCGGTGCAGTTAAATGTCAGCGGGTGTTTCCACCCGCATCAGAGCTGCACGTCAGGCTTCGATTTCGACCAGAATCTCGCCCGGGTTGACGCGGTCGCCTTTGGCGACGTTAACGGCCTTGACGGTCCCGGCGATGGCCGCCTGGATTTCGCTTTCCATCTTCATGGCTTCACTGACCAGCACGGCCTGACCGGCCTTGACGGTGTCGCCGACCTTGACCAGGACGTCGACCACATTGCCCGGCATGCTGGTGGTGACGTGGCCCGGCTCGCTGGCCTGCTTGCGCTTGCTGCCACCCTCACCGACGAAGGCGTTGAGCGGCTCGAACACCACTTCTTCCGGCATGCCGTCGAGGCTGAGGTAGAAGTGGCGCTTGCCGTCGCCCTTGACGCCGACACCGGTGATATCAACCCGGTAGGACTCGCCGTGCACGTCGATGATGAACTCGGTCGGTACGCCTTCGCTGGTTGCGGCCGGTGAGCCTTCGCCCGGCGCCGGCAGCAGTTGCTCGGGTTTCAGGGTGCCGGCTTCGCGTTCTTCAAGGAACTTGCGGCCAATGTCCGGGAACATGGCGAAGGTCAGTACGTCTTCTTCCGATTTGGCTAGGGCGCCGACTTCACCGCGCAGGCGGTCCATCTCCGGCTTGATCAGGTCGGCCGGGCGGACGTCAATGACCTCCTCACCGCCGATGGCCTGACGGCGCAGCTTCTCGTTGACGGTACCCGGTGCCTGACCGTAACGGCCCTGCAGGTAGAGCTTCACTTCGTTGGTGATGGTCTTGTAGCGTTCGCCAGCCAGCACGTTGAACACCGCCTGGGTGCCGACGATCTGCGAAGTCGGAGTGACCAGCGGCGGGAAGCCGAGGTCTTCACGTACGCGCGGGATCTCCGCAAACACGTCCTGGATGCGATCCAGTGCGCCTTGCTCCTTCAACTGGTTGGCCAGGTTGGACATCATGCCGCCCGGCACCTGGTTGATCTGTACGCGGGTGTCTACGCCGGTGAAGTCGCTTTCGAACTGGTGATACTTCTTGCGCACGGCGTGGAAGTACATGCCGATTTCCTGCAGCAGTTCCAGATCCAGGCCGGTGTCGTACGGGGTGCCTTTCAGCGCGGCAACCATCGACTCGGTACCCGGGTGGCTGGTGCCCCAGGCCATCGAGGAGATGGCGGTGTCGATGTGGTCGGCACCGTTCTCGATCGCTTTAAGCTGACACATGGAGGCCAGGCCGGCGGTGTCGTGCGAGTGGATGAACACTGGCAAGTCGAGCTCGGCTTTCAGCGCCTTGACCAGCTCGCCGGTGGCGAACGGGGTCAGCAGACCAGCCATGTCCTTGATGGCGATGGAGTCGATGCCCATTGCGGCCATGTCTTTCGCCTGTTTGACGAAGGTGTCGACGGTATGCACCGGGCTGGTGGTGTACGCGATGGTGCCCTGGGCGTGCTTGCCGGCCGCCTTGACCGCTTCGATGGCGACCTTGAGGTTGCGTACGTCGTTCATGGCATCAAAGATGCGGAACACGTCGATACCGTTCTCGGCTGCCTTGGCGACGAAGGCGCGAACCACGTCGTCGCTGTAGTGACGGTAGCCAAGCAGGTTCTGGCCGCGCAGCAGCATTTGCAGACGGGTGTTTGGCAGCGCCTTGCGCAGGGTGCGCAGGCGCTCCCACGGATCTTCTTTCAGAAAGCGGACGCAGGCGTCGAAGGTCGCGCCGCCCCAGACTTCCAGCGACCAGTAGCCGACCTGATCCAGCTTGTCGCAGATCGGCAGCATGTCTTCGGTACGCAGACGGGTAGCCAGCAGGGACTGGTGGGCGTCGCGCAGGATGGTATCGGTAACGGTAATTTTGCGTGTAGTGCTCATTCTCTGTTCCTCGTCAGCGGCAAGCCATCAGCTGGCCGCCAGTGTCATAGTCCGGCGTGGGCGGCAATCGCGGCAGCGATGGCGAGCGCCAGCTCCTCGGGTTTGCGTTTGATCGAGTAGTTCAGCAGCTCGGGGTGGGCTTCCACGAAGCTGGTGTTGAACACGCCGGAGCGGAACTCGGCATTACGCAGGATCTCCTGGTAGTACGGGGTCGTGGTCTTGACCCCCTGCAGGCGCATGTCGTCCAGCGCGCGCAGGCCACGGTCCAGCGCCTCTTCCCAGGTCATGGCCCAGACAATCAGCTTCAGACACATGGAGTCGAAGTTCGGCGGAATGGTGTAACCGGTGTAGATCGCGGTATCGACCCGCACGCCCGGACCGCCCGGTGCGTAGTAGCGGGTGACCTTGCCGAAGGAGGGGAAGAAGTTGTTCTTCGGGTCCTCGGCGTTGATCCGGAACTGGATGGCAAAGCCCTGATGCTGAACGTCTTCCTGCTTGATCGACAGCGGCAGGCCGGAGGCGATGCGGATCTGTTCGCGAACGATGTCGACGCCGGTGATCTGCTCGGTAATGGTGTGCTCGACCTGAACCCGGGTATTCATTTCCATGAAATACACTTCGTCGTCGGCCAGCAGGAACTCGACGGTGCCCGCGTTCTCGTAACCGACCGCCTGCGCGGCCTTGACCGCCAGGTCGCCAATGTAGGCGCGCTGTTCCGGGGTCAGCTGCGGGCTGGGCGCGATCTCGATCAGCTTCTGGTTGCGGCGCTGGATCGAGCAGTCACGCTCGAACAGGTGCACGGTGTTGCCGAAGCTGTCGGCGAGAATCTGCGCTTCGATGTGTTTCGGGTTGACGATGCACTTCTCGAGGAAGACTTCCGCGCTGCCGAAGGCCTTGGTGGCTTCGGAGATGACCCGCGGGTAGGCCGATTGCAGCTCTTCGCGGTTGTTGCAACGACGGATACCGCGACCACCACCACCGGACGTTGCCTTGAGCATGACGGGGTAGCCGACGCGCTCGGCTTCGCGCAGCGCCTCGTCGAGATCCGCCAGGTTGCCTTCGGTACCGGGGGTGACCGGTACGCCGGCGGCAATCATGCTGCGGCGGGCCTCGGTCTTGTCGCCCATGCGGGTAATGACCTCGGCGGCCGGGCCGATGAACTTGATGCCGCGCTCGGCGCAGATCTTCGCCAGCTCGGCATTCTCGGAGAGAAAACCGTAGCCCGGGTGCAGGGCGTCGCAGCCGGTTTCTACCGCCAGGTTAACCAGCTGGCGCGGGTTGAGATAACCCGCCAGCGGGTCGCTGCCGACGTTGTAGGATTCGTCCGCACGCTTGACGTGCAGGGCATAGCGATCGGGATCGGTGTAGACCGCGACCGAGGTGATGCCCATCTCCGCGCAAGCGCGGACGATGCGAACGGCAATCTCGCCCCGGTTGGCAATCAGAATTTTCTTGATCACGTACGCGTTCCTCGTGTGGGTGATCGAGTGGATGCGTTGAACATTTTGCGTACCGCGACCGGAATGCGTGGTCCCGGCGCGACACATTGCAAAATGTTTCCCGCATACCCTAAGCGGACGCCTCTATTCTGTGAAATGAATAATACTTGGCTTATGTATAAGTAATTGCTTATATATACTGAAGCCATGCAAAGCGGCTTCCCATTCAAGGTAGACCATGCGCAAATCCTTGCTACGAATGACCCTCCGTCAACTGCAGGTGTTTCGGGCGGTCTGTGAGCACCGCTCCTATAGCCGTGCGGCCGAAACCATGGCGCTGACTCAGCCGGCGGTCAGCCTGCAGATACGCCAGCTTGAAGAGCAGGTTGGCCTGCCGCTGTTCGAGTATGTCGGCCGCAAGCTGTACCTGACCGAAGCCGCTGAATCGCTGCTGGAGACCACAGCCGATATCTTTGACCGTCTCGATAGCCTCGACATGAACCTGTCGACGCTGGAGGGCAGCCTGCGTGGCGAGTTGCGTCTGGCGGCGGCGAGCAGTGTGCAGTACGTGCTGCCTCATCTGCTGGCGGCGTTTCGTCAGCGCTATCCGCAGGTTACCTTCCGCCTGGACGTGGCCAGCCGCGCACAGATCATTCAGCGCCTGGCCGACAACCGCGATGATCTGGTGATCATGGGGCTGGTGCCGGCGGACCGTGCGCTGGAGTTCTTCCCGTTCCTCAACAACCCGATCGTGGCCGTGGCGCGAGCGGATCATCCGCTCGCGCGGCAGAGTCAGATTCCGCTGGCTAGACTGGAAGAGGAAATGGTCCTGCAGCGCGAGAGCGGCTCGGGCATCCGCAAGGCCTGTGACGAGTTTCTTCAGCTCAAGCGGGTGCATCTCGGACAGACCATGCAGCTTGGGTCGACCGAAGCGCTGGTGCAGGGTGCAATTGCCGGGCTGGGGGTAGCGCTGGTGCCGGGGCATGCAGCGGCGGCCTGGATACGACAGGGGGAACTGGTCTGCCTCAATATCAGCGAACTGCCGCTCAAGCGCAGCTGGTGTGCGGTGCACGCCCGGGGCAAGCGCCTGAGCCCGGTGGCCGAAGCCTTCCTCTCCTTCTTGCGCGAGGAGAAGGCCCTGATTCGGCAACTGGCAGAACCCTTCGAACCGCCGCTTGCGGCTCAGTAGTGGCGCTGTGAGCGATGGAAGTCGGTCTGCCCGAGCAGCTCGGGAAAGTCGCTGAAGGAGGCCTGCAGCGCCTGACTTTCGCGGTAGTCTTCGATCGCACGGCGATAGGCCATGCGCTTTTTGTCTTCGTTGCGACGGCGTTCGCGACGTTGGTCCGCGGCGGAGTTGAAATCACCTGCACATTCCGGATCAAAGGCCATGTTGGCAGCTCCCGAGTCAGTGGTGTTCTGGCTTCACGAGCTAAGCATGCGACCACAGCATGACGCGGTGATGACAGCCGCTGAGGAGTACAACCATGTTTGAACTGGACCGTCATCTGGCTCAGCAGATCGTCGACCGGGCGATGGCCATCCTGCCCTACAACGTCAATGTGATGGACCGCCAGGGGGTGATCATCGGCAGCGGTGACGCCGAGCGCATCGACAGCCGGCACGAGGGCGCGCAACTGGTACTCGCCAATCAGCGGGTGGTGGCGCTCGACACGCAGGCCGCCGCCTGTCTCCAGGGTGTCAAACCAGGCATCAATCTGCCCCTGCTGCACGCCGGTCGACTGGTCGGTGTGCTGGGCATTACCGGTGAACCTGAGCAGGTGCGGCCGTTTGCCGAGTTGCTGCGCATGACCGCCGAGATGCTGGTCGAGCAGAGTGTGCTGCAGGCCGAACAGCATTGGCGCGGACAGCAGCAGGAGGCCTGGCTGGTCAACCTGCTGGAGCGCGGCTACCCGGTGGCCAGTCTGGCGGATGACGCCGAGCGGTTGCGTATGCGCTGGAAGTGGCCACTACAGGGCTGTCTGTTGTGTCTGGCAGCGGAAAGCGATCATCAGCATTCCCAGGGACAGCTGGTGACCCAGATGCGCTCCCGCCACCCGCACGACATCATCTTGCCGTTGGGGCTGCACGAGGTGCTCTGGCTGCGCAGCGGCAAGCCGCAAGCGCCCCGCCCCAGCTGGCTGGAGCAGGCCGATCAGCGCGACTGGCCGGTGGGTCGGATACTGCTGGCCGAGGCAGTTGAATCGCTGGCGGATCTGCGCGAGGCGACCGAAGCGCTAATCAACCTGCGTGACTATGTGCAGGAGATGCGGGTGTCCGAAAGGATGGTCAGTCTGGCGGAGTTCCGGCTGGCGGTGCTGCTACATCAGCAGCAGGGCAGCTGGACGGTGCAGCAGCTGTTGGCACCGATTCAGCCGCTGCGTCGGGCTGATGCAAACGGCCAGTTGATAGCCACCTTGCGCAGCTGGTTGCAGCACAACGGTCATGCGCAAGCCTGTGCCGCGCAGCTGCAGGTGCACCGCAATACCCTTCGCTATCGACTTGATCGCATCGCCGAGATTACTGGCCTGGAGCTGGATCGCATGAACGATCGGATGCTGTTGAGTATTGGGTTGGCGTTGTTTCCGGAGTAGCTGGGCGGCGGCTGCTGCTCCGTTGATGATCGTTCCCTCGCTCCTGCGTAGGAACGCCTGCATGGACGCTCTGCGTCCGGTTTGGTGTTGTCTTTCTTGCTGGGTTTTTGCCTGATAACTCGCTTTTCGCCTTTTACGGCGAGCCAAGGGGGGGCCGCTTGCCCGGCCCCCCTTAGCGATCCCCCCGGGCACCCGACTACGCGGCCCTTCGGGTTCGCTGCGTTGCTCGATTTATCGGGGAGTCATAAAACTCGTCGCTGCGCTCCTCAGACAGCCTATGACTCTTTTTCCCGATAAATCTGCGCTACTCGCCCGCGTAAACGGGACGAACCCCGGGTGCACACTCCACTATCCGAGTACTGATCGCTCCCACGCTCCTGCGTGGGAGCGCCTATCGGGACGCTCTGCGTCCGGTTTGCTCGCCTTGCGCCCTGGGGCCGCAAGCCAGAGCGGATCTGCCCATTTTTAGGCTCACCACCATTGGGCGAGCGAACAAGAATGCATTGCTAATTCCCGTCTATTGTTGTGCGTGCGCATAAGGCTTTTGTCCCGCAGGCTGGGTGACAATGGCCGTTGTCATCGCCGCCCATCGCGGCAAACACAATAAAAAGGAGTTCAGCATGGGTCTGGTACTGATTCTGGTCGCCCTGATTGCCTTTATCGTTCTGGCGACATCGCGCCTCAAGTTACACCCCTTTCTTGCCTTGCTGGCCGCTGCGCTGCTGGCGGGTTTCGCCTATCAGGTGCCGGCCATGGAGATCGTCAAAACGATCACCGGTGGTTTTGGCGGCATCCTTGGTTATATCGGCATTGTCATTGTGCTGGGTACCATCATCGGCGTAATTCTCGAGCGTAGCGGTGCCGCAATCACCATGGCGGAGACGGTGATCAAGCTGCTGGGGGAGCGCTTCCCGACGCTGACCATGTCGATCATCGGCTATCTGGTTTCGATCCCGGTGTTTTGTGATTCGGGCTACGTCATCCTCAACTCGCTAAAGAATGCCCTGGCGGCCCGCATGAAGGTCTCGGTGATCGCCATGAGTGTGGCGCTGGCGACCGGGCTCTATGCTTCCCATACCTTTGTGCCGCCGACCCCCGGCCCGATTGCCGCGGCGGGTAATCTGGGCCTGGAAAACAATCTCGGCCTGGTGATTCTGGTCGGTCTGGTGGTGTCGCTGGTGACAGCTTTTGCCGGCATGTGGTGGGCCAACCGGTTCATCGGCAAGGACATTCCGCTGGAAGACAATGGCGCCCACGTGATGGACGCTGAAGACTACGCCCAGATCCGTGCAAAATACGGTGTGTTGCCGAGCGCGACCAAGGCCTTTGCGCCGATCTTTCTGCCGATCGGCCTGATCTGTCTGGGCACCCTGGCCAATCTGCCGGCCAAACCGGTGGGCGAGGGCTTCGTCTACACTCTGCTGGCGTTCCTCGGCCAGCCGGTGGTGGCACTCGCGGTTGGCCTGGCTCTGGCCTGCACACTATTGCGCTCGGACAACAAACGTCAGGAGTTTCATGATCGCGTCGTTGAGGGCATTCATGCGGCCGCACCGATCCTGTTGATCACCGGTGCCGGCGGTGCCTTTGGCGCGATGCTCAAGGTGACGCCGCTGGGTGACTATCTGGGAGCGACCCTGTCGGCGCTCGGGATCGGTCTGTTTATGCCGTTTGTGGTCTCTGCCGCGCTGAAGTCGGCACAGGGCTCGACCACGGTGGCGCTGGTGACTACCTCGGCGCTGGTTGCACCGCTGCTGCCGGAGCTGGGTTTGGATAGCGAAATGGGCCGGGTGCTCTGCGTGATGGCCATTGGTGCCGGCGCGATGACCGTGTCCCACGCCAACGACAGCTTCTTCTGGGTCGTGACCCAGTTCAGTCGCATGAGCGTGGGCACCGCTTACCGTGCACAAACGCTCGGCACCCTGATGCAGGGAATTGCCGGGATCATTACTGTTTGGCTGCTGAGCCTGGTACTGCTCTGATGAAAGTGTTGATTGCCCCTGATTCCTTCAAGGAAAGCTTGAGCGCCCGTGCCGTCGCCGAAGCCATTGCGGCGGGTTGGGCGCGGGTCTATCCCGATGCCGAGCTGCGGCTCTGTCCGATGGCCGACGGCGGTGAAGGAACGGTGGACGCGGTCTTGGCTGCCACCGGGGGGGAGCGTCAACAGACCGAGGTTGCCGGTCCGCTGGGTGATCGGGTCGTCGCCACCTGGGGGTTGTTGCCTGGCCAGCGGGCAGTGATTGAGATGGCTGAGGCCAGCGGCCTGCATCGGGTCGAGCCAGCGCGACGCGATGTGCTGAGCGCGAGCAGCTTTGGCACCGGCGAGCTGATCCGCGCCGCGCTGGATGCGGGGGTACGGCGCATCGTGCTGGGCCTTGGAGGCAGCGCTACCAACGATGGCGGCGCCGGCCTGCTCGCCGCTCTTGGGGTGCGTTTTCTGGATCGCGCAGGACAGGAACTCACACCCGGTGGCGCGGCGCTGGCCAGCCTGAGCCAGATTGATCTGACCGGACTCGACACCCGGCTGGCCCAGGTCGAAGTGCTGGTTGCCGCCGACGTGGATAACCCGTTATGTGGGCCGCGTGGCGCTTCGGCGGTATTTGGCCCGCAGAAGGGCGCGAGCCCGGCGCAGGTTGAACAGCTGGATGCTGCGCTGGCGCATTACGCCGACGTGATGGCGGCAACCCTGGGTGAGGATCTGCGCGATCAGCCCGGTGTCGGCGCTGCCGGTGGTCTCGGCTTTGCCGCCCGCGCGGTGCTCAAGGCAGCGTTCCAGCCGGGGGTGCAGCTGGTTGCCGAGCTGGCCGGTCTGGTTGAGGCGTTGGAGGGTGCCGACCTGGTGATCACCGGCGAAGGCCGACTGGATGGCCAGAGCCTGCATGGCAAGACCCCGGTTGGTGTGGCGCGTCTGGCCAGGGCCGCCGGTGTGCCGGTGATTGCTCTGGCCGGCAGTCTTGGCGAGGGTTACCAGCGGCTCTACGCCGAGGGCATCGGTGCCGCCTTCAGTCTGGCTCCCGGCCCGTTGAGTCTGGAGCAGGCCATGGCCGAAGCCGGCCTGCAGCTCAGCGCCCGCGCCGCCGACCTGGCGCGGTTGTGGCAGATTGCCGGGCGGGCACCGAATGGATGAGTCTTAGCCTTCCGGCACGTAGATCATACGTCCGTCATCCAGCCGGTAGGTAACACCGGCGCGTGCGCCCTGACCTTCGCCCATTTCCCCGCTGGACTCGTACCGGGTCAGCTCCTGTCCGTCCTTGACGGTAATGCGCATATTGTCCTCCCCCGGATTTTCGACCACCACTACCCGCTCCTCGGAGAAGGGGTTGAGCGGATTCTGCGCGATCACCACCATCAGCATACCGATGATCACCAGAAACAGGTCGATCAGGTTGACCACCGAGAGCATCGGATCGTCGTCATCTTCGTCCAGAAAGCGCATCAGTTTGCCCCTTGGCGGCTACGCTGCTGCTCCAGCTGGCGCAGGTCTTCCAGCAGCCAGCGCCGGCGTACAGTAAGCATGAAGTAGCAGAGGCTGGCCGCCAGCAGGGCGAGGATCACTGCCGAGAAGGCCGCTACCATATTGCGACCGACCGCTTGCGCATCGTTGTTTCCCAAGGCCAGCAGCGCCGGGCCCATGGGAATCATGGTGGCGATCAGCCCGAGCATGGGCGCGGTACGGGAGACCACGTGCAGCCATTCCAGCCGGCGCATGATCCACAGCTCCAGATCATCGCTGGCTACCGGTGTGCCGTCCGGGTGGTTGGCCTGTCGGAAGAGTGCGGCGTGATGGCTACGTCGCTGGCGTTGCCAGGCCTCCACGGCAAAGGCGCCGAGGGTCACCAGAGCGTAGGCCAGGGCCAGGGCGATGAGCAACATGACCGGGGCCAGAAACAGGCGGGAAACGGCGTATAACAGGTGTTCAATGTCGTTGAAAAAGCTCATGTCAGTCAGTCTTGTCAGAGGTTGTAGGAAGTGCGTTGGCGGCGCGCTTGCTGCAGGGCGCCGCCACCGATCAACAGCAGCATGAGCGCCAGCGCCCAGTAGGCGGTGTAGTCCGGTTCGGATTCTTCGCCGACGGCTTCTAGCACCTGGCCCTGCACTGGCTGGGTCGCTGCGGGTTCGCTGGCGGCAGCGGGCTGCTCGGGCAGCTCGGGACGCGCTGCCGACGGCTCGCTGCTGGCTGGCGCCTCGAAGCCGGCGCCGCGCGCCAGCTCGGCGATAAAGGCGCTGGTTACCGGGTTACCGGGTGCTACGTCAAACTCGTCCTGCAGCTGCTGCCAGCGCTCGGCCAACTGCGCGCGGGTCTGCTCGGAGGCGTCCCAGTAGTCCTTGCGAATGGCCTCGGCCATGCGTTCCAGCATCTGTGCCTGGGCGGTGGGGTTGTGCTGCTCGAACCATTCTTGGGTGCCCAGCGCCTGACTGTCGTTGACGTAGGTGTCAAAGAGCGCCTGCCATTGATCGTCGCGCACGGTCGACGGGTCCACTGCCTGCCAGCCAAACAGATTGTTGGTGACCTTCAGCACTTCCAGCGTGCCGGCATAGCCCTCGGCTTGCATGCCTTCGATCCACTGCGGGTTGAGATAACGCACGCGCAGCTCATCGGCGAGGAAACGGTCCAGACCGGTGGTGCGGGTCTCGCTGCTGCGCAGGTCAGAGATCAGCAGTTGCGGCGCGGCGCCATCGAGGTGACGCACGGCAGCCGATAACCCGCCGAGAAACTCGAACGGGTGGTCGGTGGACAGCACGCCATGCAGGTTGGAGGAGCGTGACATGATGGCCGCCTGGGTGCCGCGCAGCTGCGATGCCAGCAAATTGGTGTTGCCATTGGCCTCGCCCCATTGCCGATTACCAAAGGCGTAGCCGTTGCTGGCGAGGAACTGCTCGGCCAGCACGGCATCGTCATCCCACTCGGTCGAGGCCATCGCCAGATCAGGCACGCCGGTACCGTATTCGCCGGGGGCGTTGCCAAAAATGCGGTAGCCGGCGGCTTCAGCGGCCTGTTCGGCGCTCATGCCCTGGGCCTGCAGCTCGGCGGCGATGCGGCGGTTGTTGGCGGCAATCGGGTTGCCGGGTTCATCCAGCTCGGCCAGCCGGGCGATGGCGTCGTCGAGCAGGCGCATAAAGTGGTCAAACTGGTCGCGGTAGACACCGGTGACCTGTACCACCACATCGCTGCGCGGGTGGCCCAGCTCGCTGGCCGGGATGATCTCCAGCGCGGTGACCCGGCCGCCGTTATCCCAGATCGGCCGCAGCCCCAGCGTGTGCAGCACCTGGGCTTCGGTCACGCCGAGGTGGCGGATGGCCTCTGATGACCAGAGGCTGAAGGCCAGCTTTTCGGGCCAGGCGCCCTCGTGTTCAGCGCGGAAGGCGTCGACCAGCTGCTGGTAGGCGATAGCGCCGCTGTCCCAGGCGGCGCGGGCGGGAATCTTGTCTGCCTCGAAGGCATAGAGATTGCGGCCGCTGGGCACATCCGGGTTGCGGATCGGGTCGCCGCCTGAGCCCGGCGCGACAAAGCGCCCGGCCAGCCCGGCCAGCAGCGCCTCATTCTCGCCGGTATTGCGCAATTGCCGGTCCAGCTGGCGCGCGCGTTCGGCAAAGGCGGCGACCTCGGGAGCCAGTTCAGCGCTCGCCTGTTCATCCAGCAGCTGTTCGACAGCGCGGTAGGCCGGGGTGGCGGTGAGCGCCTCGTGCTCGACTGCAAACAGCTCCAGCTGATCGGTGCCCAGTGTCGCATAGAAGGGCGCGCCCAACTGCTGCATCAGGGTAATCATGCGGTGTTCGGTGCTCGCCGGTTGACCGAAGGTATGCAGCCCGAGTGGCATGGCGGTGCGCGCCAGCTCGTGCAGATGATCGTGCAGGGCCTGCAGAAAGCCGTCGAAATCGGCGGTGGTTTGCTCCTCGCTCCAGCCCAGGTCCGCGTGCATGTTGGCTTCGATGGCGCTGGCGCGGATCTGCTCGCGCACGGTGTCCAGCACCTGACCTTCGTCCAGTTGCTGGTACTCGTGGATCAGGTGGTGCAGGTCGCGCATTTGGTCATACAGGCCGGCCGGGGCAAAGGGCGGGGTCTGGTGGCTGATGGTCACAGCGCGGCCGCGGCGCTTGGCCTGGATGGCTTCACCAACGTTGTCCTGAATGTAGGGATAGAAGATCGGCAGATCACCCGCCGCCAGCCAGGGATAGTCATCCGCTGCCAGGCCGCGGTCCTTGCCCGGCAGCCACTCCTGGGTGCCGTGGGTGCCCAGATGGATCAGCGCATCCGTGCCGGCCCGGGTTTGCAGATAGCGGTAGGCGGCCAGATAGCGGTGATCCGGGGTGCTGTCCTGGCTGTGATAGTTGCCGGGTTCTCCGCCACGCGGCATTTGCGGCATCAGCAGCAGGTGGCCCAGCTGCCAGGCCGGCAGGATAAATGCCGGTTCGCCGTTCACTTCACGCACGGCCGGGTGTTGCTCGGGCGGGCCTTGGGCGGGCAGGGCCTGCTGGCGCCGGGCGGGCAGGCTGTCCAGCCACGTTTGGTAGTCAGAGACCGGGTAGCTGACGGCCAGCCCGTCGGCCAGCAGCTGCTCGGGGGTGACACTGCCGTACAGGGCGCCGAGCAGGCGCTGGGCATGCTCGATCACCTGTTGCTCGCTGACTGGCTCGCCTACCTGATACCCCTCGGCCTGCAGCGCCTGCTGGATCGAGACGATGCTGCGTGGCACGTTGAGGTTGGAGGCGCCGAGGTTCTTCTCCCCGGACGGGTAGTTCCAGAACAGCAGTGCCAGCCGTTTGTCCGCTGCTGGGGTGTGGCGCAGGGCAACCAGCCGCTGCAGTTTGGCGATCAGTGCGTCGGCCTGCGCGGGCAACAGGTCGTCGACACCGTCGGTGGTCGCCGACAGCACCAGCGGGTCGCTGACGCCCCAGCCCTCGGGGCCAGCCAGAAAGACCGCGGTGGTGCGTGCGGCGACACCGCTGACCGCATCAGGCCAGTCGGCTGCTTCGCCCTCGCGAAAACGCAGGGTCTGGATGACTGGCACGTCGAGGGCGAGAAAGTCGGCGCTGCGCGCCGAGCCGTTCTGCATGTGGGTCAGGTTGACCAGTGCGTCTATCGACTGGCCGGCGAACAACGAGGTGAGACCGCCCTCGGCGTTGCCGTCGAACCAGAACATGACCGGCTGCAGGCCGGCGGCCTCGCTGCGGGCGATCAGTTGGTCCAGCTCGCGGGTCAGCATATCTCCGACCATGCCCGAGTGGATCAGGTAAGCGATGCGTCCCTTGGCATTGGGAAGCCGCTGATCAGCCCAGTCAAGATAGTCGGCCAGGGCGCTGAACAGCTCGGGTGCCTGCGGGTGATAAAACCCGGTAGACGGCAGCTGCTCGGGCGGGGCAAGTAACTCAGGCGTGACCGGCGCGCCGCGTTGAATGGCGGCAGCCAGGGCAAAGAAGCGGGTGTAGTTGGACTCGCCGCCGGCGGCATAGAGCGCCACCAGCGGGCCAGCCACTCTGGGTGGTAGCTGCTCCCAGAGTGGGCGGCCACCGCCGATGGTCAGCTGTGGCGGCAGGTCTTGCCGTGCTTCAAGTGCCCGACTGACTTGTGCACGGTCACTGGGGCGAGGCACGTCCAACACCACCAGCGCACTGTTCTCCAGCGCCTGTTGCAGCGCCTCGCTGTCTGCACTCTCGACGTTCAGGTGCTGCAGCGCGACATCGCGCTGCGCCGCCAGAGGTTGCAGCAGTTGGAATTTCTCGCTGGAGACAAAGCTGTTGTGCAACACCAGCACGCTGGCGCCCTGTGTTTGTGCTTGCGCCATGCCCGCCACCAGCAACCACAGCAGCGCGCAGAGGCTGCGGCGGATTGGGTAGTCGCCGCGCATCAGAAGCTGACCGTCAGGCCGGCGAAGTAACGGCGGCCGCTGTCGACGCGGTCATAGTCGTCCGGGTCGTCGTTGGCCAGCCGCTCATCGCCGATGTTTTCGATACCGGTGTGCAGGCTCAGGTTGCGGGTGACGGCGTAGTCCAGATACCAGTTCACCAAGGTATAGCCGGGGCTGTCCGGCTCACTGGCCGAGCGGAATTGCGAGCTGTGGTATTGGGCCTGTAGTCGGGTGCCGATTGTCGGCGTCAGGTCCCAATCCAGGCTGGCGTTGGCGCGGTGGCGGGAACGGTCAGCCAGACGCTCACCGGTGACCCGGTTTTCGGCGTCCAGATAGGTGTAGTTGGCGCTCAGGCTAAGTGGGTCGAGCAAGCTGACGCGGCCGCTCAACTCCAGACCCTGCAGGCGCGCTTCGGCGATGTTGTCGTACTCCAGGCAGACGCGGCCCGGTACGTCGCAGGTGGGCAGACGGATGGTTTCGATCAGGTTGTCGACGTCGTTGCGGAACAGGGTGGCGGCAAGCATCCAGCGGCCCTGGTCCAGCTCGGCGCCCAGCTCAAAGGACTGGTTGGTTTCCGGCTCCAGCTCGGGGTTGCCGCGGATGATGCCGCGCCCACCCATGGCCGCGCGCGACTCGTACTCGGGTGAAAGCTGCTTCAGGGTCGGGGCCTTGAAGCCGTGACCCACGCCGGCGCGCAGGGTCAGGGCATCGCTGGGGTGGAACATCAGATAGCCGCGCGGGCTGGTTTCCCAGCCGAAGTCCTCGTGGCGGTCGACGCGTGCGCCCAGCACCAGCTCCCATTGTTCGTTGAACCAGATTTCATTCTGCGCGAAGGCGGCGTAGTGGTCCTGCTCGGCCTTGCCACCCCGGTTGACGGTCGGGTCTTCCAGTTCTTCGCGGCGGGTTTCTGCCCCGAAGGTCAGCAACTGGTGCTCGCCCAGCGGAAGACCGATGCGCCCATCCAGCACGGTGTCGGTGAAGGTGTTCGGGCCGCTGGCGTCGGCGCCATCGCTGCGATAGGCCTTGCGTTCCAGTTCCGCCCGGTACAGCCGCAGCTGGCTGTCACCCCAGCTCCAGTCAGCCTTGTGCGCCAGCGAGTAGCGGCGGCGGTCGACGTCGTAGTGGGTTTTGTATAGCGGGCTGGCGCTGGAGCTGCGGTCGCCGTCCTGCTCTTCGTTGCCGGCGTCGACCGAAAGGTCGATGCGCTGGTTGTCCAGCGGCGTCCAGCTCAGGCCGAGGTGACCGCTGCGCGCGTCCTGCTCGTCGAGCTGGCTGAGCGTCGGGTTGGCGGCGTCATGCAGGGCGTCGCGCTGGCGGAATTCGCCCCACAGGTTCAGCCCCAGCTTGCCATCGACCAGCGGCCCGCCCAGATAGAAACCGGTCTTGCGCTGGTCGCCGTCCAGGCTACTGTCGCTGAAGGTGGCGTTGCTGCTGAGCGAGCCCTGCCACTCATCGGTGGCGGCGCGGGTGATCACGTTGACCACGCCGCCAAGGGCTTCGGAGCCGTACAGCGAGGACATGGGCCCACGCACGATCTCGACTCGTTCGATGGCTTCGGTGGGCACCCAGCCCAGCTCGAAATCCGAGTGGGCGATACCCGAGGCTGAGGCGCTGATGCGCTGGCCGTCGACCAGCATCAGGGTTTGCTCGGAATTCATACCGCGGATGGATACGCCGCGGCGCCCGAGCCCGAGGTCTTCCAGATCGACACCGACGGTATTGCGCACCGCGTCGGCCAGGTCATTGACCGGCCTGCTGCGCAGGTCATCGCCGGCAACCACACTGACACTGGCCGGCGCATCGGCGGTGCTGCGCTCGGTGGTGGTGGCGGTGACCACCAGGGTGGGCAAAGCCGTTGAGTTGGTGTTTGCGAGGTTGTTTGCCGAGGCGCTGCTCCCCAGCAGCGCAAGCGCGAACAGACCGCAACTGGCGGCCCCTGAACGGTTTTCCATGTTTGTTCCTTGCTGTTTGATTTCTGGCCAACGCAGATGCGTGTGGCTGGAGAGGTGTCTGCAGAATATTTTTTGTCGTTATAACATAACAAATAAATCAAAGTCAGTGGCTTAAATAAACCGGCTATGATGACGTCACGCGCAATCAGTCTGGTTTGTGGCAGCTGCGCCGGGCAGTATTGTTACGAATGCTGGGGAACAGGAGCGCGGCAATGGAGCAGGGCGGCAAGCTGGTTAACTGGAACGATGTCAAAGGCTTTGGCTTTATCCAGCCGGATGACGGCAGTGAACGGGTGTTTGCCCATATTTCGGTCATGCGTGGTGATGCCCGTCCAGCCACCGGCATGGTGGTGCGCTTTGTTGCTATCGCCGACGAACAGGGGCGCCGACGGGCCGAGCACATGCGCGGTGAGGGGCTGGCGCTGGACCGTCCGGCCATTCGTCGCAAGCCGCGCGAGCGTAGCGCGCCGACGCCGACGCCGACGCGCGGGTCCGCGCGCCGTACCGGACGGCACCGTCATCGGGTACACAATCGGGGTGCCAAGTTGGTGGTGCTGGCGCTGCTCTGCGTGCTGCCGCTGGTCGGCAGTCTGCAACTCTGGCTGGACCAGGGGCAGCCCTGGTGGCTGCTGGCGTACGGGGTGATCAGCGTTATCAGCTTTGTTCAGTACTGGCTCGATAAACGCAGCGCCGAGACAGGGCGTTGGCGCACGCCGGAGAATACCCTGCAGATAACCGCACTGTTGGGCGGCTGGCCGGGCGCGCTGGTGGCCCAGCAGTTGTTTCGCCACAAGACCCGCAAGGTGTCCTTTCAGGTGCTGTTCTGGCTGATTGTTGCCGTGCACCAGCTGGTCTGGCTCGACCGACTGGTGCTGGACAGCAGCCTGCTGGGCGGGCTGCTGCCAACCTGAGCAGCACCCGCACGACCGGCCTGGCGGTTAGAACGTCAGGTTGGCTGACAGCCAGAGCCGGCGTCCTTCCTCCAGCACACCGGTAGTCGATCGACCGCTGACAATGTAGTCGCTGCCAAAGGCGGTGCCGTCCACGGCGCCAGCGTTGGTGTAGGTGGTGTAGGTCTGGCCCTTGAGGAAGTCCTTGTCGAACAGGTTGTAGATGCTTGCGTTCAGGGTCAGGTTGTCGGTTGCCTGGAACGAGCCACCCAGATGGAACAGGGTGTAGGCCTTGGTCTTCGCACCCAATGCGTCGTACAGCGACTGGTTGCTGGAATAGCTGCCGTTGCCGTTGGCCAGGTTGGCATAGCTGGACGAGAAACGCGCACGCTCGCCGCGATACTCGCCGCGTAGCCACAGGTTCAGGCGGCTGTTGGTCTGCCAGTCGAGCTTGGCGTTGGCCAGATGCTCCGGTGTGTTGGTCAGCGGCTGACCCTTGTCCGCGCCACTTTTTTGCTCGCTGTCGGTATACGTGTAATTGCCGCTCAGCGTCCAGGCGGGAATGAATTCCCAGCGGGCTGCCAGCTCCAGACCGCGAGTGACCGCCTCGTCGATATTCACCAGCTGTGAGCAGGTGCCACCCGCGTTACCGGCGCACAGCGGATCGGCAACCGGGTTACCGCTGGCGATCTTGTCCTCAAACTCGTTGTGGAACACCGTGGCATTGGCACTGAGGCCGTCGTAGCTGTCGTAGTACACGCCAAACTCGGTGCTGGTGGTGGTTTCCGGGTCCAGGTCCGGGTTGCCGATGGTGACCACGGTGCCCTGACCACTGATACCGTTGATGCCGTCGTGCAGTTCGTTCAGGTCCGGGGTACGGTAGCCGCGGCTGACACCACCCTTGATAGTCCAGCTGTCAGCGGCGTTCCAGACTAGGTAGGCGCGCGGGCTGATATGGCCGCCAAAGGCATCGTGATCGTCATAGCGGGCACCCAGGGTCAGTGCCAGGTCGTCGCGTAGCATCCATTCGTCTTCGGCAAACAGCGCCCAGGTTTTCTGCTCGAAGTCCTCGGTCGCAATGCCATCGGTCATCTCGGCTTTCCACCATTGCGCACCCACGGTGGTCATGTGGTTATCGCCGACCGGCGCGACCAGCTTGGTATCAAATATTAGGTTGGTGGTTTCCAGCTCGCGATCGTCACCGGCCAGGCTGCCGGGAATACCGGAGGGGCTGCCGATAGGGTCGCCGGGCAGGGTGCGGCCAATGGTTTCGGTCTGGTTGCGCATCAGGCTGGAATCCAGCGTGCCAACGCCCAGACGGGCGGTGTGCGTCAGCGCAATCTGCTCGCGCTCAAAGCGCAGTTCGTCGGCATAGCCGTTGGCCGCAGTAGTCGGCACGGTGCAGGCGCGGTTGAGGCCATCCAGTGTGCCCAACTGGCATTCGTCGTTGTTGTAGCGCTGGCGGCCACGCTCGAAGTCCAGGCTGAAGTCGTGGTTCTCGTGAGGCGTCAGGGTCAGGCGTGCGCCCAGGGTATGGTTGCGGCCATCGACCGGGGACGGGCCGCGCTTGCTCACATCGCTGCCGTCGCCGAAGCTGAGATCCGACTCTTGGCGGTCAAACACACTGGCGCGCAGCTGCAGGCCAAGCAGGTCTTCCACCAGCGGGCCGCTGGTGTACAGGCTGGCATTGCTGGTGGCGCCGTAATCGCTGTTTTCCTGGAAGGTGTGGTCCAGAGTCAGGGAGCCGGTCCACTCGTCAGCGACCTTGCGGGTAATGATGTTGATCACGCCGCCCATGGCATCCGAGCCGTACAGGGTCGACATCGGGCCGCGAATGACTTCGATGCGCTCGATGGCCGACAGCGGCGGCATGAAGCTGGTCGAGGTTTCGTTGAAGCCGTTTGGTGTGACATTGCCGGCGGCATTCTGACGGCGGCCGTCGATCAGAACCAGGGTGTACTCGCTGGGCATGCCGCGAATGCTGATGTTGAGGCCGCCGGTTTTGCCGGTGCCCTGGCCGATGTCGATGCCTTCGACGTCACCCAGCGCATGGGCCAGGCTGTTGTAGCGCTTCTGCTGTAGGTCTTGCTGGCTGATGACGCTGATGCTGGCGGGGGCATTGGTGAGCTTTTGCTCAAAGCCCGAGGCGGTCACGACCAGGTTGTCGAGAGTAACCACTTCGTCGGCTTGCAGAGAGGGTGCCGAGGCGACCAGGGCAACAGCGCTGGCCAGCAGTGTGCGGCGGCGGAAGGGAAACATACACGATCTCCATCGGAAAATATCCATGGATGATAATCATTTGCAAATGAGATTGTGTCGTGCAGAGTGTGTCCAAGTGTGTACGTATCCTGCCGGCCCCGTAGTTAAGGACCTGGACGGGTGTGTAAATTCTGTAAAGGCGACGGGCAAACGTGCCTTCATGGCAGGTCTGCACTGCGAATACATCAGTGGGAAGTAATCAGGCGGCGCGCCCGCCAATCACCGGCAGTGGTTGGCGGCCGGTCGGATCAGACCAGCACGCCCTGACTGCGCAGGTAATCGTCGTAGCTGCCGGAGAAGTCGGTCACGCCATTTTCCGACAGCTCGATGATGCGAGTGGCCAGCGAGCTGACGAACTCACGGTCGTGGCTGACGAAGACCAGCGTGCCCGGGTAGTTCTCTAGGGCCAGGTTGAGTGCTTCGATCGATTCCATGTCGAGGTGGTTGGTCGGTTCGTCCATCAACATGACGTTGGCCTTGCCGAGGATCAGCTTGCCGAACAGCATGCGGCCCTGTTCACCCCCGGAAATCACCTTCACCGATTTGCCGATTTCGTCGTTGGAGAACAGCATGCGGCCGAGGGTGCCGCGCACCAGCTGCTCACCGCCCTGGGTCCACTGCGCCATCCACTCGAACAGGGTGCAGTCGTCCTTGAAGTCGTCGGCGTGGTCCTGTGCGAAGTAGCCGATGTCGGCGCTTTCGGCCCACTTCACTTCACCGGCCATTGGCGGCATTTCACCGACCAGGGTACGCAGTAAGGTGGTCTTGCCGATCCCGTTGGGGCCGATAATGGCCACGCGCTCGCCCGCTTCGATCTGCAGGTTCAGACCCTTGAACAGCACTTCGCCGTCGTAGCCCTGGCTGACGTTCTGCAGGGTTACCGCCTGACGGTGCAGTTTCTTGAACTGCTCGAAGCGGATAAACGGGCTGACGCGGCTGGACGGTTTGACTTCCTCCAGCTGGATTTTGTCGATCTGCTTGGCGCGACTGGTTGCCTGCTTGGCCTTGGAGGCGTTGGCCGAAAAGCGGCTGACGAAGGTCTGCAGCTCGGCGATCTGGGCTTTCTTCTTGGCGTTGTCCGACAGCAGACGCTCGCGCGCCTGGGTGGCGGCGGTCATGTACTCGTCGTAGTTGCCGGGGAACAGGCGCAGCTCGCCGTAATCCAGGTCAGCCATGTGGGTGCAGACCGAGTTCAGGAAGTGACGGTCGTGGGAAATGATGATCATGGTGCTGCTGCGCGCCGTGAGAATGCTTTCCAGCCAGCGGATGGTGTTGATATCCAAGTGGTTGGTTGGCTCGTCGAGTAGCAGCACGTCCGGATCGGAGAACAGCGCCTGCGCCAACAGTACGCGGAGCTTCCAGCCGGGGGCGACTTCGCTCATCGGGCCAAAGTGCTGCTCCAGCGGAATACCCAGGCCGAGCAGCAGTTCACCCGCGCGAGATTCGGCGGTGTAGCCGTCCATTTCTGCGAACTCACCTTCCAGTTCGCCGACTTTCATCCCGTCTTCTTCGCTCATTTCCGGCAGCGAGTAGATGCGGTCGCGCTCGGCCTTGACCTTCCACAGTTCCTCGTGACCCATGATCACGGTATCGATCACGCTGAACTCTTCGTAAGCAAACTGGTTCTGGCGCAACTTACCCAGGCGCACGTTCTGCTCCAGCATGACCTGGCCGCCGGACGGCTCCAGCTCGCCGCCGAGGATCTTCATGAAGGTCGACTTGCCGCAGCCGTTGGCGCCGATCAGGCCGTAGCGGTTGCCGTTGCCAAATTTGACGGAGACGTTTTCGAACAGCGGCTTGGGGCCAAACTGCATGGTGATGTTGGCGGTGGAGATCACGGAAAAATCCTGGCTGAGCAAATGAGCGGACGAAAAGGACAGCCGCGAGGGGCGGCGCAAAGCCGCGCATTGTAGCGGTTGCGTCGACGCGGCGACAGGGCCGCGCCGACCGAAGGTCCGGCTCAGCCCGGCCGCTGCATGCGGAACAGGGCGCCCGGCTCGATGCGGAAATAGTCAGCCGGGCCGCCGCCGCGCAGGATCGGTTCGGCAGCGGCGGTCTGGTAGACGCCGTCGACCAGCAGGCGTCGGTCGATATGTACACCAATGACTTCACCGAGTACCAACCAGGTATTTACCGCATCCCCTGCGGCGCTCTGCAGCTGGATGATCTGGGTCTTGCGGCACTCAAAGGAGACCGGACTTTCGGCTACCCGGGGTACCTCGATCAGGTTTGACGGCGCTGGCGTGAGGCCGGCCAGGGCAAACTCGTCAACCTCCGGTGCGACCGCGGCGCAGCTTTGGTTCATCGCCTCGGCCAGCGGCAAGGTGGCCAGATTCCAGACAAACTCGCCGGTCTGCTCGATATTGCTCAGACTGTCCTTGTGGCCAATGCTGGCAAAGCCGATGATCGGCGGTATGTAGTTGAATGCGTTGAAGAAACTGTATGGCGCCAGATTGAGAATGCCGTCGGCGCTGCGGCTGCTGATCCAGCCGATCGGCCGGGGGCCGACGATGGCATTGAACGGATCGTGGGCCAGCCCGTGGCCCTGCGCGGGTTCATAGTAGTAGCTGTCGTCCTGCATGCTGTTCCCATCCGGTTGCGTGATTGGCTGCTCTCCATTGCAGCGCGCCGAAGCGGCGCGCGCAAGGGGCGAGGGAGACACGGCTCAATGCTACACGCCCTCGCAGAGAGCATGCGGATTTGGCCAACGCTTTCCTTAATAGCGCTCAAGCCAGTGGGCGTAGGGCGCCGGCAGAACCCAGGAGGGGCGCTCGACCTTCAGCTCGCGGGCGGCGTGGTAGGCCCAGTGCGGGTTGGCCAGATGGGCCTTGCCGACCATGACCAGATCCAGTTGGCCGTCCTCTACCGCCTTCTCGGCGATATGCGGCTCGCCAAAGCCCCATGCCGAGGAGACCGGTACGCTGGCTTCATCACGCACCCGTTTGGCAATCGGGCCCATAAATGCCGGTGCCCAGGGAATCTGCGCGGTCGGGGTGTTGAAGCCCATGCTGACGCTCATCATGTCCATACCTGACGCCTTGAAGCGGCGGGTCAGATCGATCGATTCGGCCATGGTCTGTTCGTCGTTGCCGTCGAACTCGATGACGCCAAAGCGAATGGTCAGTGGCAGATGCTCTGGCCAGACCTCACGCACGGCCGCCAGGGTTTCCAGCAGGAAGCGACCGCGGTTGTCGGCGCTGCCGCCGTAGGCGTCGGTGCGCTGATTGGCGTGCGATGAAAAGAAGCTCTGGGCCAGATAGCCGTGGGCGAAGTGCAGCTCCAGCCACTCGAAGCCGACCGCCAGGGCGCGGCGGGCGGCGGCAACGAAGTCCGCCTTGACCCGCTCGATGTCCTGCAGGCTCATGGCCTCAGGTACTTTCGGCAAATGTGCACCGAAGGGAATGGCCGACGGTGCGATAGTCTGCCAACCGTTGGCGGCCTCATTGGGGATGTGGTCGTCGCCTTCCCAGGGGCGGTTGGCGCTGGCCTTGCGACCGGCGTGGGCAATCTGGATGCCCGGCACCGCGCCATTGGCCTTGATGCCGCGCACGACCGGAACGAAGGCCTCGGCCAGTTGATCGTTCCAGATACCGGCGCAGCCGGGGGTGATGCGGCCTTCCGGCGAAACGGCGGTGGCTTCGACGATGACCAGTCCGGCGCCGCCCCGGGCCATGCCGGTGTAGTTGGCGACATGCCATTCGTTGACCAGGCCGTCGGTGGCCGAGTACTGACACATTGGCGGTACCGCGATGCGGTTGCGCAGGGAAATGTTCTTGAGGGCAAAAGGTTGAAACAGGGCTGACATGGATGACCTCCGGCAGCGTGGGAGAATGTGTTTATTCAATTGTTCGATAATATTGGAACTATAGATCGGAAGTAAACCACTGTGTATCATCGGGTGGCATGAGACCCTTCAAACACCCGCCTGCCAGTGAGCTGATTCTTGAACGCGTGCTGTACGCCTTGAGCGATCCGGTGCGGCTGGAAATCGTTCAGCGCCTGGCCAACGTTGCTGAAGCCAGTTGCGGCGAACTGGATGGGGGCCGCCCGAAGTCGAGCATGTCGCATCATTTTCGGGTACTGCGTGACGCTGGTCTGGTAATGACCAAAAGTGTCGGCACAACTCATATGAATTCGTTGCGCCGGGCTGATCTCGATGCGCGTTTCCCCGGTCTGCTGGACGCTATTCTGGCTCAGCGCAGCCTGGGTCGGTAACGCCTTTACCTGATCGGTTGCAGCAGCTATCGTTTTGTTGAGGTGGCATGGAGCCATCTTTCAGGAGTCAAGGATGCCTCGTCGTCAGACTGTTTCTCCGCTTGAGCAGGTGTTGCTGACCCGGCACGTGGTGCCGTGGTGGCTTTATTTTTTGCTGGCCATCATTACTTGGTTGGCCCTTCACTATATAGCGCAGTCGGTTCGGCCCTTAAGCCAGCGCGGCAGCGAGATGGTTACCCTGCTGCACAGCTTTGCCCTTGTCGGCCAAGTGTTGGTGCCACTGGCATTACTGTGCACGGGCGTGGCGGAGCTGTTCAACCGCTTGTCACGTCGGCGGCGACTGGATCGACTGCAGCACGAGGGAACATCGGAATGCTTGCTGGAGCAGCTCAGCTGGCAGGAGATGTGTGATCTGGTCGAGCTGGCTCTGCACGGGGAAAGCTATCGATCGGTTAGCGGAGCGGCGAAGGACACAGAACTGATGTTGCAGCGCGGTGAACTGCGGGCGCTGCTGGTGACCGAGTACTGGCGTCGCCCGACGCTGAAAACGGCGATGCTGCAGCATGCGCTGGAGCGAGCGCAGGCGCTGGATGCCGAAGCCACCATTGTGGTCTGCAATGGCCGCATCAATAACGACACGCGGGCCTTCGCCCGTCGCAACGCGATTCGCCTGATTGACCGCGGACACATGCAGCAGTGGCTGCAGCGCGCGGCAAAGCAGGGCGGCGCACTCAGCTGAGTACAGCGACCGCTTTGATCTGCGCCCACAGCTGCTGACCGATTGCCAAACCAAGCTGATCTGCCGAGTAGCGGGTCACCCTGGCCAGCAGCGGTTGCCCTCCCACATCCAGCCGAATCAGCACCTGTGCAGCGCTACTGGCGGGTTCGACAGCACAGATGGTTGCCGGCAGCAGGTTCAGCATGCTGCTGTGCTGCGGCTTGTCCAGTGCCAGACTCACATCCCTTGCCTGTATTGCTACCCGCACCGTGCGGCCCTGCGGCAACGCGCTGTGGATGATCTGCAGTTGTTGGGCGCCGGCCAGTTGCAGGCTAAGCAACTGGTAGTGTGGCTGATAGCCATTGACCACGCCGTCCAGCACAACGCGGGCGTCATCGCTGTGGGCCAGGGGCAGGTCGAGCCTTGGCAGTAGCGCATGCAACGGGCCGTTGGCTTGTAGCCGCCCGTTGTCCAGCAAGACCAGGTGGTCGGCCAGCCGGGCGACTTCATCCGGCGAGTGGCTGACGTACAGCAGCGGAAGTGCCAGTTCGGCGTGCAGCCGCTCCAGATACGGCAGGATCTCGGCCTTGCGCTGCGGATCAAGGGCAGTCAGCGGTTCATCCATCAATAGCAGACGCGGGTTGCCGAGCAAGGCTCGGGCGATGCCGACGCGCTGGCGCTCGCCGCCGGACAGGCTGACGGTGTCGCGTTTGAGCAGATGGCCAATGCCCAGCAGTTCAATGATCTGCGCTGTCTGACTATCGCTGGCCGGGGCGCGGCTGCGTCGCCGACCGTAGTGCACGTTGTCCTGCACATTGAGGTGGTCAAACAGGCTGGCTTCCTGAAACACGTAGCCGACTGCACGTTTGTGCGGCGGCAGCCAGATATTGCGCTGGCTGTCCTGCCAGCAGCTGCCATTGATCTCCACCAGTGCCTCGGCTGCGTGTTCCAGCCCGGCGATGCAGCGCAGCAGGGTGGTCTTGCCGGAGCCAGAGGGGCCGACGATGGCACTGACCCCGCGTGCGGGCAGTGTCAGGTCCAGATCGAGCGTGAAATCCGCCAGCCGCTGTTTGAGTTGCAGCCGGATCATGGTTGTCCCCCCGGCATCACCCGCAGCTGACCACGGCGGTTGAGCAGCAGCAGAATCAGAAACGAGCAAACCAGTACGCCGCCGGCCAGCCAGTGGGCGCTGGCGTAGTCCATTGCCTCTACGTGGTTGAAGATCTGCACCGAGACCACCCGGGTGCGTTCGGGAATGTTGCCGCCAATCATCAGTACCACGCCAAACTCGCCGAGGGTGTGGGCAAAGCCGAGTACGCTGGCGGTGATGATGCCGGGGCGGGCCAGCGGCAGGGCGACAGTGAAAAAGCGGTCCAGGGGGCTGGCGCCGAGGGTTGCTGCCACTTCGAGCGGCCTTTTGCCGATGGCTTCGAAGGCGTTTTGAATGGGCTGCACGACAAAGGGCATGGAATAGCATACCGAGCCGATGACCAGGCCACTGAAGCTGAATGCCAGAGTGCCCAGCCCTAGTCGCTCGGTTAGTGCGCCAATCGGACCGCTCGGCCCCATCGCGACCAGCAGGTAGAAGCCGATCACCGTCGGCGGCAGTACCAGCGGCAGGGCCACCAGCGCGCTGATTGGCCCCTTCAACCGAGAGCGGGTATGCGCCAGCCACCAGGCCAGCGGGGTGCCAACCAGCAGCAATAGTGCAGTGGTCAGGGCTGCCAGTTTGAGCGTAAGCCAGACAGCGGCGAGGTCGGCGGCGTCGAACGGCAGGCTCACGCTCAGTGACCGTAGCCGTAACTGCTGATTACTGCGGTAGCACGCTCGCTTTTCAGATAGGCGAGCAGGGCCGTGGCGGCGGGGTTGTCGGCCCCCTTAGTCAGCAGCACCGCGTCCTGACGAATGGGCTCGTACAGCGCTGCCGGTACCGGCCAGGCTGATCCGCTGGTGATCTGGCCGTAGCGGGAAATCTGCGACAGTGCAACGAAGCCCAGCTCGGCGTTGCCGCTGGCGACAAACTGATAGGTCTGGCCGATGCTCTGGCCTTCGACCAGCTTGGGCTTCAGTGTGTCGCTCAATCCGAGGCGCTGCATTACCTGCGTGGCAGCCAGGCCATAGGGTGCGGTTTTTGGGTTGGCGATGGCGAGATGGCGGAAGGCACCGCTGCGCAGCAGCGATTCGCCGTCGTGGATCAGGTTGGCGTCAGTCGACCACAGCGCCAGCGCGCCGGTGGCGTAGGTGAACCGCGAGCCGGCAACGCCGAGCCCTTCCTGTTCGATGCGCGCCGGGGTGCTGGCGTCGGCTGCAAGAAAGACCTCGAAGGGCGCGCCGTGGCTGATCTGGGCATACAGCTGGCCAGTCGAGCCAAAGGCGGCAACCACGCGGTGGCCGGTGTCTTGCTCGAAAGCGGCGGCGATGTCCTGCATTGGTGCGGTAAAGTTGGCCGCAACCGCGACCTGTACCTCGGCCGCCTGCAGCGGGCTGCCAACAATCAGGCAGGCAATGGTGGTGACGAGCAGTGATAGACGCATGGGAGTCCTTGCTAACGGGGGCGGTAACAACCGTTATATTATTCGTTATATAGCGTATGGGGTAGTGTGCAATGAAACTCGAAGGACAGGTCTGGTTCTCCCATCAGGGTCGACCGCTGGCGGGGCAGGATCGCATCGAATTGCTGGTCTGCATTGCTGAGACCGGTTCGATCAGCAAGGCGGCGAGCGCCGCCGGCATGAGCTACAAGACCGCCTGGGATGCGGTCGATGCGATGAACAAGGCGTCGGGCAGTCCGTTGGTGGCGCGTTCGGTGGGTGGGCGCGGCGGTGGCGGCACCCGGCTGACGGCGGCTGGTGAGCAACTGGTGGCCGCTTTTCGCCGCTATCAGCAGGAACACGCGGCTTTTCTGGCGCGGCTCAGCGAAGACGACAGTCTTGATCCCTACCTGCAGGTCATGAACCGGCTGCGCCTGCGCACCAGCGCGCGTAATCAGCTGTTTGCCCGGGTCGCCGCGCTGCACCCTGAGGGACTTAATGACCGGGCCGAGTTGGAGCTGGATGGTGGCCAGTGTCTGGCCGCGGTGATTACCCGCAGTAGCAGTGAGCGGCTAGGGTTGCGTCCTGGCGCAGAGGTGTTTGCCCTGATCAAGGCGCCGTGGGTGAAGCTGGCGGGCGACGTGATGCCCGGTAACCGACTGACCGGCACGGTGGTGGGCCGTGAGCAGGTTGGTGACCAACTGGCGCTGGAGGCAGAGCTGGCCGGTGGCGTGCTGCTGGTGGCGTCGCTGGTGGGTGATCCGGCTGTGCCGGGGCTTGGCGAATCGATAAGCCTGTGGATTGACCCTGAACAGATTATCCTCTGCGCACTATAGTGCCTGTATCCCGTTGGCCAAGGAGTGAGTTGATGACTAAGTCTGAGCAAGGCAAGACCGAATCCGTAGCGGCGACAGGCAAGCCCGCCACGCACCATTTCCGTTTCCACCGCCCGAATATGCATCTTGACTCGGTGTTCGGCGATGGCTGGTTTGCCCTGCGCGCCGAAGCCTTTGCTCGCTTCTTCGGCACCCCGGTGTTCCTGATTGCGCAGACCTTGATTGTCGGCCTGTGGATTACCATCAACGTGACTGACCTGGTCAGCTTCGACCGCTACCCGTTCATTCTGCTGAACCTGGCGTTCAGTCTGCAGGCGGCCTATGCCGCGCCGCTGATTCTGCTGGCGCAGACCCGCCAGGCTGACCGGGACAAGGCCTCAGCGCAGGCCGATGCGCTGCACCGCGAAGCGCTGGCCGAGGCCAGTGAGCAACGCGCCGCTCACGCTGCCGAGCAGACCGAGCACCTGTTGCAGTTGATGGAGCAGAACACCCGGTTGACCGAAACAGTGCACCAACTCAGCCAGCGGATCGAGACCCTGACCAGCGAAATCCACAGTGGCATCTGCGACCGCCGTTGAGCGCCGTATTCAGCCGTGGCGACGGTACAATCGCAGTACCAGCAGGCCGAGCAAGAGCCCCCAGAAGGCGCTGCCGATGCCCCATAGCGCCAGTCCTGATGCGGTCACCAGAAAGGTCAGAAACGCCGCTTCGCGCTGCTGGTCGTCGTGCAGTGCGGTAGCCAGCGCGTTGCCGATGGTGCCCAGCAACGCCAGTCCGGCAATCGCCATCACCAGCGCCTGCGGGAAGGCGGCGAACAGACTGGCGACGGTCGCGCCGAACAGACCGGTCAGCAGATAAAAGAACCCGCCCCAGGTACTGGCCCGAAAACGCTGGCTCGGGTCGGCGTCCGCATCTTTGCCGGCGCAGATGGCGGCGCTGATTGCCGCGAGGTTGAAGGTGTAGCCGCCAAAGGGTGCCAGCAGCAGACCGGTGATCCCGGTGGTGGTCATCAGCGGCGAGGCGGGCAACTGATAGCCGTTGGCGCGCAGCACGGCCATACCCGGCACGTTCTGCGAGGCCATGGTGACGATAAACAGCGGGATGCCGACCCCGAGCAGTGCCGGAATCGACAGTGCGGGGGTCGTCCAGACCGGCTGAGCCAGTGACCACTCGAGCTGCTCCAGATGCAGTTGCCCGGCCAAGGCGGCAACCAGCACGCCGACCAGTAGGGTCAGCGGAATCACGTAGCGCGGGAGCAGCAGCTTTCCGGCCAGGTAGCAGGCCAGCATCACACCGACCAGCAGGGTTTGCTCCTGCAGTGCGCCAAACAGGTTGAGCCCGAAGGGCAACAGTACACCGGCCAGCATGGCGCCGGCCAGTGATGCGGGCACCAGGCGCATGATGCGGTCGAACCAGCCAAGCAGGCCGCAGAGGGTGATCAGCGCAGCGTTGAACAGGAACACGCCGATGGCCTCGTTCAGGCTGAAACCGGGCAGCCCAGTAGCCAGCAGCGCGCCGCCTGGCGTACTCCAGGCGATCAGTACCGGCGCGCGAAAGCGCAGCGACAGACCGATACTGGTGACCGCCATGCCGATGCCCAATGCCCACAGCCAGGAGCTGATCTGCTCCGGCGAGGCGCCAGCGGCCTCGGCGGCCTGGAAGATGATCACGGCCGAGCTGGTATAGCCCACCAGCACGGCGATAAAGCCGGCGGCAATGTGGGATGGGTTGAACCAGGCCTTCAGCATGTGGCGATCCTCAATCGGCGGTATGTGCGTTATAGCGCACGGTTGGCCGATCCTAGCACTGTGCGCTATAACGCACAAAAGGAAATTGCTATGCTGTGCCGCCCCCAACCGACCGGACCCTTGATGCAGGAAATCAACCAGTACCTTGCCGTTACCCTCAGGCAGTTGCGCAATGACCGCGGCTGGAGCCTGGACCGCGCTGCCAGCGAGTGTGGTGTCAGCAAGGCAATGCTGGGGCAGATCGAGCGCGGTGAGTCGAGCCCGACAGTGGCCACCCTGTGGAAGATTGCCTCGGGCTTTGGTGCTTCACTGTCCAGCTTTCTGGAGCCGCCGGCGGCCGAACAGAGCGGTGTGACCCTGCGCAGCGCCGACGCTCTGCGCCAGCGGCCGGCCGCCGATGCCATGTTGATCGCGCCGCTGTTTCCGTTTGATGCGCGCTACGGCTTTGAGCTGTTCGAGTTGACCCTGTTGCCGGGTTACGAGCGGCTGTCAGAGCCGCACAGGCCGGGCGTGGTCGAGCATGTGATGGTGGTGCGCGGCGCTATGGAGCTGCTGGTGCAGGGTACCTGGCAGCCGCTGAACGAGGGTGAGGCGGTGCGCTTTGCGGCGGACCAGCCGCATGGTTATCGCAATCGGGGTAGCGTGCCGGCGGTGTTTCACAACCTGATTTACTACCCGCCGGGCAGCAATGCTCAGTCGCGATAGAACACCTGCACCAGGTGGTAGCCGAACTGGCTCTTTACCGGGCCGTGCACTACTTTCAGCGCTTTCTTGAAGATGATCTGGTCGATGGCGCGGACCATCTGACCCGGCCGTACCTCACCCAGATCACCGCCGCGCTTTTTCGACGGGCAGGTCGAGTACTTCTTTGCCAGCACATCGAAAGCTTCGCCGGCGGCGATGCGTTTCTTCAGCGCGGCGGCTTCGGCTTCGGTCTTGACCAAAATATGGCGGGCCATGGCGACGGGCATGACGGGTTCCTCTCGGGTTCAGCGGGATTCGTACCAGGGACGGCTGCGGTTGATCATACTGACCAACCAGAGCATCAATGGTACTTCAATCAGCACGCCAACGACCGTCGCCAGTGCCGCACCGGAGTTGAATCCATACAGCGCGATGGCCACCGCAACCGCCAGTTCGAAGAAGTTGGAGGCGCCAATCAGGGTAGAGGGTGCGGCCACCTCGTGGCTTACTCCGAAGCGGCGGTTCAGACCGTAGCCGAGCGCGGCGATAAACAGCGTTTGCAGCAGAATCGGGATGGCCAGCAGGGCAATCACCAGCGGTTGCTGCACCAGCGCCTCGCCCTGAAACGAGAACAGCAGCACCAGGGTCGCCAGCAGCGCGCCCATCGACAGTGGCGCGATGGTGGTCAGGGCCTGTTCCAGGGCCGCCTTGCCGCGGCGCAGCAGCAGGTAGCGGGCGGCCTGGGCAATCACCAACGGCAGTACGATATACAGGCCAACCGACAGCAGCAGGGTATCCCAGGGCACGACGATATCGCTGACACCGAGCAGCAGCGCGACAATCGGGGCAAAGGCAATCACCATCACCGCGTCGTTCAAAGCCACCTGGCTCAGGGTGAACTGCGGGTTGCCGCGGCACAGGTTGCTCCAGACAAACACCATCGCCGTGCAGGGCGCAGCACCCAGCAGGATCAGACCGGCGACATAATGATCCAGTTGCTCGGCGGGCAGCCAGCCAGCAAACAACTGGCGGATGAACAGCCAGGCAAACAGCGCCATCGAGAACGGCTTGATCGCCCAGTTGACCAGCAAGGTGATGGCAATACCGCGGGTCTGCTGCCGCACTTCGCCGAGCGCGGCGAAATCGACCTTCATCAGCATCGGGATGATCATCACCCAGATCAGCAGGCCGACCGGCAGGTTGACGTTGGCCACACTGAGTGAGCCCAGTGCCTGCATAGGAGCTGGCAGCAGCACACCGAGCAGCGTGCCGAGGGCAATGCAGAGGGCCACCCAGAGCGTCAGGTAGCGTTCAAAACGGCCCATGGGCGAGGGTTGGCGGGTGGATTCAGCGCTGCTGTGCATGGGCGGACCTTGTCTGGCGTCACAAAATATTCACTTTTCCGTATATACGGTATTTCATATATATTGCCCCCAGGCTGATTGCACAAGTGAATTTTATGTTGAGTGACCCTCTGACGCCGCCGGCGCTGTTCAAGGCGCTGGCCGATGACACCCGCGCCCGCATCTGCGCGCTGCTGGTCGACAGCCCGGAACTGTGCGTCTGCGAGCTGACCGACGCGTTGGCCCTGTCACAACCGAAGATATCCAGGCATCTGGCGCTGCTGCGCAAACTACATCTGCTGGCGGGCGAGCGGCGCGGGCAGTGGGTCTATTACCGGCTGCACCCGGATTTGCCCGTCTGGGCGAGCGAGGTGCTCAGGCAGGCGGCGCACAGCCAGCCGTGCTGGCTGGAGGCCGAGCGCGCGCGTTTGGCTGGCAGCGGTGCCGCCTGTTGCCAGCCGTCGGCGCGCAATTGAGGCGCGGCAGGGGCTATTCTGAGAACAAGGATCCGCCGCAACCCGAGCGGGCCAATCGGAGGTACGCATTATGAGCATAAAGGTAGGCATCAATGGCTTTGGCCGCATCGGCAAACTGGCGCTGCGCGCTGCCTGGGACTGGCCGGAACTGGAGTTCGTGCAGATCAACGACCCGGGCGGGGACCCGGCAACCCACGCCCATCTGCTCAACTTCGACTCGGTGCATGGCCGCTGGCAGCACGAGGCACAGGCCGATGGTGATGCGATTGTCATTGCCGGCCGTCGAGTACCGCTGACCCGCAACCGGGCGATTGCCGATACCGACTGGTCTGGTTGCGATCTGGTGATCGAGGCCAGCGGCGCCAACAAGACCAGCACCGCGCTGCAGCCCTATCTGGACCAGGGTGTACGGCGGGTGGTGGTGAGCGCGCCGGTCAAGGAGCCGGGCGTGCTGAATATTGTGCTGGGCGTCAACGATCAGCTGTTCGATCCGGCAACACATCCGATCGTGACCGCCGCCTCCTGCACCACCAACTGCCTGGCCCCGGTGGTCAAGGTGATCCACGAGGCGCTGGGCATTCGTCACGGCTCGATCACCACCATTCACGACCTGACCAACACCCAGAGCATTCTTGATCAGCCGCACAAGGATCTGCGCCGCGCCCGTGCCTGCGGCATGAGCCTGATCCCGACCAGCACCGGCTCGGCGACCGCGATTGCTGAAATCTTCCCGGAGCTGCGCGGCAAACTGAATGGCCATGCCGTGCGGGTGCCGCTGGCCAACGCCTCGCTGACTGATTGTGTGTTCGAGGTCGAACGTGCGACCACGGTCGAGGAGGTCAACGCGCTGTTCAAGGCCGCCGCCGAGGGCCCGCTGGCGGGGATTCTCGGTTACGAGGAGCGGCCGCTGGTGTCGATCGACTACCGTACCGATCCGCGTTCCTCGATCATCGACGCGCTCAGCACCATGGTGATCAACGGCACCCAGGTGAAGCTCTACAGCTGGTACGACAACGAGTGGGGTTACAGCAACCGCTTGGTGGAACTCGCGCGCAAGGTGGGGCAGGCTGAAGCTTGATTGAGCGATTGATGCGGCTGCCGGCGGAGGTTCGGCAGTATCTGGTGGTCACCGGCAACTACTGGAGCTTTACCCTGACCGACGGCGCGTTGCGCATGCTGGTAGTGTTGCACTTCCACCAGTTGGGCTACAGCCCGCTGCAGATCGCCGGGCTGTTCCTGTTCTACGAGGTCTTCGGTGTGGTGACCAACCTGCTCGGCGGCTGGCTTGGCGCGCGCATTGGCTTGAACCGCACCATGAACATCGGCCTGGCATTGCAGGTGCTGGCGCTCGGCATGCTGGCGGTGCCGACCGGCTGGCTGACGGTGGGCTGGGTGATGGCGGCGCAGGCGTTGTCGGGCATCGCCAAGGATCTGAACAAGATGAGCGCCAAGAGCGCGGTCAAGCTGCTACTGCCGGACGAGCAGCAGGGCGCGCTGTACCGTTGGGTGGCACTGCTGACCGGCTCGAAGAACGCGCTCAAGGGCGTTGGCTTCTTCCTCGGCGCGGGGCTGCTGGCGCTGCTCGGGTTCCGGGGTGCGGTGCTGGCGATGGCTATCGCGCTGGCGTTGGTCTGGCTGCTCAGCCTGCGGCTGCTGCGCCGGGATCTGGGCCGCGCCCGAGCCAAGCCCAAGTTTCGTGATCTGCTGTCCAAGAGCCGCTCGATCAACCTGCTGTCCGCCGCTCGGCTGTGCCTGTTTGCCTCGCGCGATATCTGGTTTGTGGTCGCCCTGCCGGTCTATCTGTCGGCGGTATTCGGCTGGGATGTCTGGTCGGTGGGCGCCTTTATGGCGCTCTGGGTGATCGGTTACGGCGTGGTGCAGGCCCGCGCACCGGCCTTGACCGGGCGACGCCGTGGTCGCCAGCCGGGCGGGCGCGCAGCGGCAGGTTGGGCGCTGGCGCTGGCGGTGGTGCCGGCGCTGATTGCGCTGGGCCTGATGCTGGATGATCAGTCGCGTTGGGTGCTGCTCGGCGGCTTGCTGGTGTTCGGCGTGGTGTTTGCGCTGAATTCGGCGCTGCACAGTTACCTGATCGTATCCTGGGCTGCGCGCGATGCGGTGTCGCTGGATGTGGGGTTTTACTACATGTCCAACGCAGCGGGGCGGTTACTTGGCACCTTGTTGTCCGGCTGGATCTATCTGCAGTACGGGCTAGTGACCTGCCTCTGGCTGTCGGCGGTGCTGGTGCTGACCGCTGGGCTGGTCTCGCTGGCGCTGCCTGAGGCGGCTACTCGCCCAGCTCGCTGCGACTAGCCTTGTTCGACAGGCGCAGGCCGCGCAGGCTGCGCTTGACGCTCTTGAGGTGGTTGACCAGCTCGGGGCCGCGGCGCATGGCCATGCCCATCGCCAGCACATCAATGACCACCAGATGGGCGATGCGCGAGGACAGCGGGGTGTAGATGTCGGTGTCTTCCGGCACGTCGATCGGAATGTGCACCTGCCCCAGTTCGGCCAGCGGCGTGCGGCTCGGGCACAGGCTGATCAGGGTCGCGCCGGTTTCCACCACCAGGCTGGCCGAGTGCAGCAGGTCCTTGGTGCGGCCGGTTTGCGAGATCGCCACCGCCACATCCTCCGGCCCCAGCGTCACGGCAGACATGGCCTGCATGTGCGGGTCGGAATAGGCGGCGGTGGATACCAGCAGGCGGAAGAACTTGTGCTGAGCATCGCTGGCGACGGCGCCGGATGCACCAAACCCGTAGAACTCGACGCGGCGGGCGTGGGTCAGTGCGCTGATGGCCTGTTCGATGGCGTTCGGGTCGAGGCGTTCGCGCACGTCCATCAGGGTCGCCAAGGTGGTGTCGAAGATCTTGTGCGACAGCGCATCCACGCTGTCGTCCTCGCTGATCGAGAACTGACCGAAGCTGGCACCGGCAGCCAGACTCTGGGCCAGTTTCAGCTTGAGATCCTGAAATCCGCTGCAGCCAATCGCGCGGCAGAAGCGTACGATGGTGGGCTCGCTGACACCGACCTGCTGCGACAGGTCGGCCATCGATGAGTGCATCACCTGCGCGGCCTGCGCCATAACAAAATCGGCGACCTTCAGCTCCGACTTTCTGAGCTGGTCGCGGTTGGCAGCGATGTGCTGGAGCATGTTCATGATGGCATCATGTCTGGCAGCGAATGAGTGGCAGCGAAGCTGCCGTATCTGGGATGGTTCGAACACCCGTGGTGTAGTAGCGCTTGTAGTTATACTACAAAAACGGCCGGGGTGTGGCGCGCAGGAGGATTTGACGTGGCTCGGGCGGGAATCAGTTGTGACATGGTGGTGTTTGGCGGCACCGGTGACCTGGCCATGCGCAAGCTGTTGCCAGCGCTCTATTACCTGCATCGCGATGGTCATCTGCACCCGGACACCCGCATCCTGGCGCTGGCCCGTGCCCAGCACAGCCTTGAGAGCTATCGCAAGCTGGTCAAGCGCCACGTTGGCCAGCATGTCCCGCGCCGTGACTTTGATCATAGCGTCTGGGAGCTATTTGCCGAACGCCTTGACTACCTCTCGCTGGATGTCAGCCAGCGGGTTGCCTTTCCCCGTCTGACCAAGGTCCTTAAGCCGGGCACCGGGCGGGTCCGGGTGTTCTATCTGGCGACCCTGCCCAGCCTGTTTGCGCCTACCGTGCAGCATCTGGCCGCCGTCGGCCTGACCGACGAGCACGCCCGTGTGGTGCTGGAAAAACCGCTGGGTGAAAGCTTGCAGACCGCGACCCGGATTAATGAGCAGATCGGTCAGGTGTTTGATGAGTCGCGGGTATTCCGTATTGATCACTACCTCGGCAAGGAAGCGGTGCAGAACCTGCTGGCGCTGCGTTTCGGCAACGCGCTGTTCGAGCCGTTGTGGCGCAACGCGCACATTGATCATGTGCAGATCAGCGTGCTGGAGAGCGTCGGCGTGGAAAACCGCGGCGACTACTACGACCGCGCCGGGGCGATGCGCGACATGGTGCAGAACCATCTGCTGCAGCTGCTCTGTCTGGTGGCCATGGAAGCGCCGGTGCATTTCGAGCCTGAGGCGGTGCGCAACGAGAAGCTGAAGATTCTGGAGGCGCTGCGGCCGATCACCGGCATGGACGTGCAGGATCGCACCGTGCGCGGTCAGTACGCTGCCGGTGAGCACGCTGGTGAGCGGCTGCCGGCCTACTACTTTGAAAAGAGTGTCGACCACGACAGCAACACCGAGACCTTTGTCGCCCTGCAGGCCGAGATCGACAACTGGCGCTGGGCCGGTGTGCCTTTTTACCTGCGCACCGGCAAGTGTATGGCGCAACGCAAGTCCGAGATCGTCATCCAGTTCAAGCCGGTGCCGCACAAGCTGTTCCCGCACCACGGCGACAGCCCGGAAAACAACCGGTTGATCATCAGTCTGCAACCGGACGAGGGAATCCGCCTGTCGCTGATGGCCAAGTCGCCCGGTCGCGGTATGGGCCTGCAGCAAGTGGAATTGGACCTGAATTTCGACGAGGCCTTTACCCGCCGGCGCTGGGACGCCTACGAGCGGCTGCTGCTGGATGTCATCGAAGGGGACGCGACCCTGTTCATGCGGCGTGACGAGATCGGCGCAGCCTGGCGCTGGGTCGATCCGATCATTGACGGCTGGCGTGACTGCTACCGCTCCCCCAAGCGTTATCCCGCAGGTAGCTGGGGGCCGGAAGCCGCCGACAGCCTGCTCGAGCGGCGTGGTCACCGCTGGCTGGATCAGCGCTAGGCTGCGTTAGCGGCCGAGTGTATCGAGCAGGTCGCGGGGAGGCTGGTTCTGCTCGAGCAGGGCGGAAAAAGCCTCGGCGTTGATCGGTCGGCTGATCAGATAGCCCTGAACGTCGTCGCAACCGTTTTCCTTGAGGAACTGCAGCTGGGCTTCGGTCTCTACGCCTTCCGCCACGACCTGCAGCGACAGGCTGTGGGCCATCGCGATCACCGCACGGACAATGGCGTCATCGCCGGGCGCGTCGTTAAGCGCCGCGATGAAGGCCCGGTCGATCTTCAGGGTGCTGATCGGGAAGCGCTTGAGGTAGGCCAGCGACGAGTAACCGGTACCGAAGTCATCGACCGAGAGGCTGACACCCAGTGCCTGCAGCTCGTTGATGTTGTCGACAATCGCCTCGCTGTGCTCGGCCAGCATGCTCTCGGTCAGCTCCAGCTCCAGCAGGCGGGCCGGCAGATTGTGGCGTTGCAGGGTTTGCCGGACGCGGCTGGCAAAGCCCTCCTGTCGCAGCTGCTGAACCGACAGGTTGACCGATACGATGACCGAGGCTGGCCCATGATGGCACCAGTGGCTGGCCTGGGCACAGGCCGCGTTCAGCACCTGTTCACCAAGGGCGACGATCAGCCCGGTTTCCTCGGCAATACTGATGAATTCACCGGGCATTATCAGCCCACGTGTCGGGTGCTGCCAGCGTACTAGGGCCTCGGCGCTGCGGATGCAGTCGCTGGCCAGGTGTAGCTTCGGCTGGAAATAGACAATTAGCTGCTGTTCCTCGATTGCCTTGCGCAGCTGGTTTTCCAGTTGCAGACGGTCGAGGCTGTAGGCGCGCAGCTGCGGTGTATAGAACTGCAGCCGGTTGCCGCCAAGGTGCTTGGCGTGCTGCATGGCCTGGTTGGCCTGGGTAATCAGCTGCAGGCTGTCGCGTGCGGTTGCCGGGAACAGGCTGATACCGATGGAGGCGGTGACCACCAGTTCGTGATCGGCGATCAGCATGGGTTCGCGCAGGCGCTCAAGGATATGGTCGGCCAGCGTGCCCAGCGTTTCGCTGCAGTTGGCGTGCTCGACGATGACGACGAACTCGTCGGCGGACAGCCGCGCCAGGCCGTGTTCGTCGCCGAGCAGGGCGCTGAGACGGTGGGCGACCTCTTGGAGCAGGGCATCGGCGACGGCATGGCCCAGGGTCACGTTGATGTGCTTGAAGCGGTCCAGATCAATATGCAGCAGCGCCAGCTGGCTGTCGCTCTGGCGTGCGCGGGCGGTCGCCTCCTGCAGGTTCTCACTGAAGCGGCGGCGGTTGGCCAGTTGGGTGAGCGGGTCGTAATTGGTCAGATACTGCAGCTGCTCCTCGGTTTGCCGATGGGTGGTCAGGTCGGCGAAGAACCCGACGTAGTGGGTGATCTGCGCCGCCGGGTTACGTACCACGGTGACTTGCAGCCAAATCGGGAAAGACTCACCACTGCGGCGGCGGGCGGTCATTTCACCCTGCCAGCGATCCTTGTTGTTGAGCATGCTCTGCAGGTGCAGGAATTGCTGACGCAGCTCGTCCGAACCACTCAGCTCCAGCATGTTGCGGCCCACGGCGTCCTGTTGCTGCAAGCCGGTGATGACGCTGTAGGCCTGGTTTACCGCGAGAATATCCAGCGCCGGGCTGAGGATGAAGATGCCCTCGCTGGAAGCCTCAAACACGGTCGCCGACAGCTGGGCCTGTTCATCCTGCAGCTTGCGGGCGCTGATGTCGCGGCGGGTACCGATCATCCGCAGAACCCGACCGCTGGCGTCGCGCTCGACTGCCCGGCCGCTGTCTTCGACCCAGAGCCAGTGACCATCGGCATGGCGTACCCGGTACTCCATGCGGTAGGCGTGGGTCTTGTTCTTCATATGCTGGACGAGGGTCTTGCGGACCATCGTCAGGTCGGCTGGATGAACCAGTGGCCGCAGGTCTTCCAGCATGCTCGGCACCGCATCTTCAGGCATGCCGAACAGCGGTTTGAGGCGCGAGTGGTAGACCTTGTCGGTCGTCAGGTCCCAGTCCCACAGGCCCAACTGACTCGCCTCCATGGCCAGACTCAACTGAGCTTCGCTGGCGCGCAGGTTGTGGGTGGCTGCTTCCAACTCGGCGGTTCGTTGCCGGACCCGCTCTTCCAGTGCGATATGGCTGTCACGCAGCGACTGTTCTGCCTGTCGGCGCTGCATGATCTCGCGGGTCAGTTGCTGGTTGAGTTCTTCGGTACGCTGGTGGGCACTGCCCAGATTGGCCAGCAGGCTTTCATTGCGCAGGTTACTGATCATCGCTTGCCGCATGATGCGGTGGATCAGTACGGCGGTCAGTACGATGAAGAAAAACAGCAGCATCCCCATCGTTGCCCAGCCTTTGCTGCTGGCGCTGCCGTCGTGCAACAGCCAGGCCAGCGGGGGTAACCAGGCAGGCAGCAGGAACGAGATAAAAGCACTGAAACGGGTAGCGTAGAGCACGCCTACGCACAGGCTGACGCCTCCGGCAATGCTGTACGTCAGCGCTTGCTGGGCAAAGCTGTCGAGCGGTGTCAGCGCAATGTAGACCCAGCTCAGGCATAGGCCCGATGCCAGGTTGCCAAGGTGGAAGAAGAAGCTCCAGCGCCGGCGCAGGCGGTCCTGGGAGGGGGTTTGCCAGTAGCGACGAACCAGCATCTGGCGCAGCACCGCCAGCAGGGCGAGGGCACCCAGCCAGCTGAACAGGTGGAATGCGGACGCCTGGTTCCAGACGAGGGGCGTGACCAGCAGCGCGGTGAACAGCAGTAGCCATTGCGGTAACCGCGATCGGGCATACAGCTGGTCCATCTGCGGCAGGCGCAGATCGCTTTGCGAGATAGGGCTGAACGCGGCTCGGCTGCCAGTCATGGCTGTTTTGCGCTCCGTTGGCCCGTGATTGTTATTGTTATCATGCGTTTTACGTCGGGTGTTACAGTCGAATCAGGCTCTTCACCTTACACCAGCCCTGTCCTGCGGCACAGTCCCTCAGCCGCAAAATATCACATCCGAGGCGTCTGGTCCGGGGCATGGCTGCGTGGCTTCCGGCGCAGGACAACGGGCTGTTAGAATGCCGCGATGGATATCTCCCACCTGCTTAATTCTCTCAATGATGCTCAACGTCAGGCTGTGACCGCCTCAGTCGGCCAGCAGCTGGTGCTGGCCGGTGCCGGCTCCGGTAAGACCCGGGTGCTGGTTCACCGTATCGCCTGGCTGGTCCAGGTCGAACAGGCCTCACCCTGGAGCATTCTTTCCGTCACCTTTACCAACAAGGCCGCCTATGAGATGCGCGCGCGGATCGAGCAACTGCTCGGCATTGCGCCGCAGGGCATGTGGGTCGGCACCTTCCACGGCCTGGCACATCGATTGTTGCGAGCGCACTGGCGTGAGGCCGGGCTGGCCGAACAGTTCCAGATTCTCGACAGCGACGATCAGCAGCGGCTGGTCAAGCGGGTCATCCGTGAGTTGGGGCTGGACGAGAACCAGTGGGCGCCCAAGCAGGCCCAGTGGTGGATCAACGCGCAGAAGGACGAAGGTCTGCGCCCGCAGCACATCCAGCCAGCCGGTGATCTGTACATGAGCACCATGGTGCGCATCTACGAAGCCTACGAGCAGGCCTGCAGCCGGGCTGGCGTGGTTGATTTTGCCGAGCTGCTGCTGCGCTCGCTGGAATTGTGGCGTGATAACCAGACCTTGCGCGAGCAGTATCGGGCCCGCTTCAAGCACATTCTGGTCGACGAGTTCCAGGATACCAACGCGGTGCAGTACGCCTGGTTGCGGCATCTGGCCGGCAAGACGCCAAGCTTGATGGTGGTTGGTGACGATGACCAGTCAATCTACGGCTGGCGCGGTGCGCGGATTGAAAACATCCAGCAGTTCCAGACCGATTACCCGAATGCCGAAATGATTCGCCTGGAGCAGAACTACCGCTCCACCGCGACCATCCTCCAGGCCGCCAACGCGCTGATCGGCAATAACTCGGGCCGACTCGGTAAGGAGCTGTGGACCGACGGCAACGAAGGTGAGCCGATTGCCCTCTACGCTGGCTTCAACGAGCAGGATGAAGCGCGCTTTATCGTCGAACGAATCGAGCAGGGCATTCGCGACGGGTTGGCGCGCAGCGAGATGGCCATTCTCTATCGCTCCAACGCCCAGTCGCGGGTGCTGGAGGAGGCGCTGCTGCGCAGCGGTATTCCCTACCGTATCTACGGCGGCCAGCGCTTCTTCGAACGTGCCGAGATCAAGAACGCTATGGCCTACCTGCGGCTGATGGCCAACCGCGGCGACGACGGTGCGCTGGAGCGCATTATCAATCTGCCGACCCGCGGTATCGGCGACAAGACGGTCGAGCTGCTGCGCCAGCAAGCGCGCGAGCGAGATGTCTCCATGTGGCAGGCCGCCTGCGATCTGATCGACAACAAGGGGTTGCCGGGCCGGGCGGCCAACGCGGTGCAGGGCTTTTTGGTACTGATCGAGGAAATGGCCGAGCGCGCCGAGGGGCTGCCGCTCTATAGTCAGGCGCAGGTCGCCATCGAGCACAGTGGTCTGCTGCGCTTCCATGAGCAGGAAAAGGGCGACAAGGCGCAGGCGCGGGTCGAGAACCTGGAAGAGCTGGTGTCGGCCGCGCGCGGTTTCGAGAACGACATGGCCGACGAGGAAGAGGAAGGCGACGTGCTGCTGGCCTTCCTTGCCCACGCCTCGCTGGAAGCGGGTGAAACCCAGGCTGACCGCTTTGAAGACAGCGTCCAGCTGATGACCCTGCACAGCGCCAAGGGTCTGGAATTCCCGCTGGTATTTCTGGCCGGGGTAGAAGAGGGGTTGTTCCCGCACAAGATGAGCCTGGAAGATCCGGGCCGGCTGGAGGAGGAGCGCCGACTGGCCTATGTGGGTATTACCCGGGCGATGCAGCAACTGGTGATCACCTGGGCGGAGACCCGCCGACTGTACGGCAGTGAAACCTTCAACAAGGTGTCGCGCTTTGTCCGTGAAATTCCGCCGGAACTGATTCGTGAAGTACGTCTTGGCAGTCAGGTCAGTCGACCCTTTGGTCCGGCCAAGGGCAACCTGTTCTCCAGTGAAGCGACCGAAAGCACCGGTTTTGCCCTCGGCCAGCGCGTCGAACACGCCCTGTTCGGTGAAGGGGTAGTGCTCAACTACGAAGGCCATGGCGCGCAGGCACGGATTCAGGTCAATTTTGATGATGAAGGCAGCAAGTGGCTGATGGTGGCGTATGCCAAGCTACAGGCGCTTTAGCGCTTGGAGCTGCAAGCTTCAAGCTATAAGCGGCAAGCGGTCTGGGCGTGCGTGAGGCATTGTGCGAAGTGAGAGTGTTAGAGCGGCTGTCGGCGCTTGGGGATTCAGTACAAAATCAGACGCGGACAGCTTGTAGCTTGCCGCTTACAGCTTGGAGCTAAAAGAATGGATAGACGTGAATTGTTGACGGCCGCAGGTCTGGGCCTGGGGGCTGCGGCGCTGGCTGGCTGCAAGGATGACAGTGCAGCTGCCGGCACTGCGGCAGCGCCGGCAGAGCAGCGCTTTCGCTGGAAGATGGTGACCTCCTGGCCGGAGAACTTTCCTGGTCTGGGTACCACCGCCCAGCACTTTGCTGACACTGTGGCGCGGCTGTCCAACGACCGTCTGACCATTCAGGTGTTCGCCGCTGGCACCCTGGTTCCGGCGCTTGAAGTGTTTGACGCCGTTTCTGGCGGCACCGCTGAACTGGGTCACAGCGCAGCCTATTATTGGAAGGGCAAGAGTGCCGCGGCGCCGTTCTTTACCGCTGTGCCGTTCGGCATGAACGCCCAGGAAATGAACGCCTGGCTATATGAAGGCGGCGGGCTGGAGCTGTGGCAGAAGGCCTATGACCCGCTCGGCGTGGTGCCGCTGCCGTGCGGCAATACCGGCGTGCAGATGGCCGGCTGGTTCAATAAGGAAATCAATAGCCTGGACGACCTGCAGGGCCTGAAAATCCGTATGCCGGGCTTCGGCGGCGAGGTGCTGTCGCGTGCTGGCGCGACTACGGTCAACCTGCCTGGCAGCGAAATCTTTACCTCGCTGCAGACCGGCGTGATCGACGCCACCGACTGGGTCAGTCCCTACAACGATCTGGCCTTTGGTTTGCACAAAGCGGCCAAGTTCTATTACTACCCGGGTTGGCAGGAACCCTGTGCGGTGCTGGAGCTGACCATCAACAAGCAGAAGCTGGCAGAGTTGCCGGATGACCTGCGCAGTATCGTCATCGAGGCTGCCCGTTCAACCAATCAGGCCATGCTGGATGAGTATGGCCGCCGTAATGCCGACGCGCTGCACACCCTGATCGACGAATATGATGTTCAGCTACGTCGGCTGCCGGACTCGGTGCTGGACCGATTGCGCGACATCAGTGCTGATGTGCTGGAAGAGACCGCCGCGATGGATCCGCTGAACCGCGAAGTGTGGGATTCCATGCAGGCGTTCCGCGAGAAGATCCAGGCCTGGCACGCGATCAGTGAAAAGGCGATGTACGATCTGCGCACCTGAACGGCCCCGCCCCGCACTCCTGCGGGGCACTTTGCTTGTCCTTCGACTGCCCTCGCGGGTTGACCACCTCGCTGGATGCCGTCTAATGTCTTCGCTACTGGCACTCTGCCCGATAATAACAAGATCAGCCAAACCTCTGGCGCAGTCCTTGCACCGCACGGGACAGCAGAGCGTATTGGCAGCGAGGTTTCCATTTGAAGCAGGCAGAACGGCACTACCCACAGGGTGATTTCGCCTACTGGTGGATGCAACAGGGCGACTGGGTTGAAGCCCCCAATCAGCGTCGCGATGGCAATAGTGGCGTACAGCGCCTGACTATCGGCAACGACTCTCTTCTTTATCTGAAACGACAGGTCGGTCATCTCAGTCGTTCCGTGCGCTATCCACTCGGGCGCCCTACGGTGGCGCGCGAAGCGCGAGCACTGGCAGCCTATCGCGCTGCCGGGGTTCGGGTGCCGGAAACGGTATTCTCTGCGGTGCGCAAGGTGCAGGGGCAGTGGCAGGGGTTGCTGGTGACACAAGCACTGAGTGGTTACGTCAGCCTTGATCAGTGGTACGCCAGCGACGCGCCAGTGCGTCATGGCGCTGCGGTACATCGGCACATGCTGCGTGAACTGGCCGCTACGCTGAGCCGAGCCCATGCTCATGGGCTCCAGCATGGCTGCCTGTATGCCAAGCATGTGTTCATTCGGGTGCATAGCCATGGGGTCGAAGTGGCCCTGCTGGACCTGGAGAAAAGTCGCCGGCGCTGGCGCCGCAGTGCGGCGGTACGTCATGATCTGACGCAGCTGTATCGCCACCGTGACGGCATGCCTCAGGCGGACTGGTTTCAGATGCTGGATGATTACCGTCGGGTCGCCACAATTGCCCCCAGCGAGCAACTGCTCGGTCGCAAAACGCCGGTGAAGCCAAAGCAGGTCTGAGTCAGGACTGGCAGGGAAGGCAAGTGATGGACTCGAGTGCGTTGTTATATCCCATGGTGTTCCACGTCGGCTGGACAGCACTGCTGTATGTTGCCCTGACTGTGCTGCGGGCGCCGACGATCTGGGGGCTGGATACCCGCTCCGGCAGGCTGGCTCGCCGGGCCGCCTGGGAGCCACGGGTCAGCGCCAACCTGTCCAATCAGTTTGAATGGCCGCTGCTGTTTTACGTCTGTTGTGTGTTACTGCTGCAGACGGGCAAGGTAGATCCTGGCCTAGTGCTGCTAGCCTGGATCTTTGTGGCGGGGCGCGTCGTTCACAGTTTTGTCCAAATACTGACGGGTAATATTCGGCTGCGTGGTTTGGTGTTTACCATCAACTTTCTGGCTGTGTTGCTGATGTGGGGCTGGTTGCTTGGTGCAACACTCTGAGGGCCCACCTCCAAACGATCAACGAGGCTTTGGCCTATGACTTCTTTCCGTATTTCTCTGGCAACCGCCGCTGACGCCGAGCAGGTTGGCGTGCTGTTCGACCTGTATCGCCAGTTCTATGAACAACCGACAGACCCCGCCGGCGCAACCGCCTATCTGCGTGCCCGTTTGCAGCGTGGTGAATCCATCGTACTGATGGCGCAGACCACTGGGGGGGAGCTGGCCGGCTTCTGCCAGCTGTACCCGACTTTCTGCTCGGTGGATATGGCGCCGATCTGCATTCTCTACGATCTGTTCGTGGCTGCCGATTACCGTCGTCAGGGCGTGGCCGAGTTGTTGCTGGCGGCGGCCGGCCAGCAGGCACAGGCGCATGGCGCGGTGCGGATGGAATTGGCGACGGCGGTTACTAATACATCGGCGCAGCAGCTCTATGAGTCGACTGGCTGGGTTCGCGATGATGCGTTTTTCCACTACGCCAAGGCCATTGCGGGTTCCACAGAGGCGCTGCCGCACGGCTGAGGTGCAGCGTCCTGATCAACTGGCTGCCGGGGTGTCGGAGAACCGGGCCGCCGCACTCAGTACCGCCAGAACCGAGGCAGTGGTGATATTCGCGTGCCGGCCGACGCCAAAACGCGAGCCGGGGACATTCGGCATGGCGGCCTCTACGATCGCTACTGCCGCAGCATCCGACCCTGCTCCCAGGCTGCGCTCCTCGTAGCTGTCGATGCGCAGCGGCAGCCCCAGTGCCGCGACCGTTGCAGCAATGGGCCCGTTGCCTGACCCCGACAAAGCCTTGAGGGCACCATCCGCGTCAGCCAGCTCCAGGGCAATGCCTTGGCCGTCCGCGTGCTCGAACAGGCGATGGCTGCGATAGATGAAGGGCGACTGCTCCCGGGTCGGGGCAAGGTAGGTTCGCTCGAAGAGCTCCCAGATCTGCTCGCTGGCCAGCTCCGTTTCGCTGGCGTCGGCCTGTGCCTGAACGATCGAACTGAACTCGACCTGCATGCGGCGTGGCATGCTGATGCCGTTGTCGCGCTGCAGCAGAAAGGCAATACCGCCTTTTCCCGACTGGCTGTTGACGCGCACGATGCTGTCGTAGGTGCGGCCCAGGTCTTTTGGGTCAATCGGCAGGTAAGGCACGCGCCAGGGCGCGTCGGGCTTCTGCGCAGCAAAGCCCTTGGCGATGGCATCCTGATGCGAACCGGAGAATGCGGTGAACACCAGGTCGCCAACGTAGGGGTGGCGCGGATGAATCGGCAGTGCGGTGCACTCTTCGGCCACCCGGGCAATCGCCGCAATGTCGGAAAAATCCAGGTCTGGCGCGATGCCCTGGGTGTACAGATTCAGTGCCAGCGTTACCAGATCGACATTGCCGCTGCGCTCACCGTTGCCAAACAGACACCCTTCGACCCGCTGCGCGCCCGCCAGTATCGCCTGTTCGGCGCAGGCGACGCCGGTGCCCCGGTCGTTGTGAGGGTGCACCGACAGGGTTATGTGCTCGCGTCGCTCCAGCCGCCGGTCCATCCACTCGACCTGATCGGCGAACACATTGGGGGTGGCGACTTCCACGGTAGTCGGCAGATTGATGATCATCCGGCGTTGTGGCCCGGCGTCCCAGGCGCGGATGGCGGCGTTGCAGACGGCGAGTGACACCTCAAGCTCAGCCATGCAGAAGGTCTCCGGCGAATATTGCAATACCCACTCGGTTTCGGGGTGGGCCGCCGTCAGCCGTTTGAACAGGGCGATATGGTGCTCAACCATGGCGATGATCTGTGGCACGCTCATGCCGAACACGACCTCGCGCCAGACGGGGGCCACTGCGTTGTAGAGATGAACGATGACCCGGCGGGCACCTGCGACGCTGCGCACAGTGTCGGTGATCAGGTCTTCGCGCAATTGAGTCATGACCATCGGAGTGACGTCATCAGGGATCTGATTCGTGTCGATGAGGGTGCGAACGATCGCGAAATCCGTGCTTGATGCGGCGGGAAAGCCCAGCTCTATTTCCTTGAACCCGATGCGCACCAGGGTATCGAACAGACGTAACTTGCGTTCACGGTTCATCGGTTCAAACAGCGCCTGGTTGCCGTCGCGCAAGTCGGTGGACAGCCAGATCGGCGCTTGCGTCATGGTCCGTGACGGCCATTGGCGGTCGCTGAGATCGACCTGAGAGGCCGCGTGGTATTTCCGGGAAGGGTCGGTCAACATGAACAGCACTCCAGCGAAATTGTTATCTGCCTGATTCCCGTTGTCTGGCTCACGCAGATAATGGCCGGGTCAGGTGAATTGAGGGCGGGTCACGACACGCACGATCATGCGACCATCAGCGGTAGCTGCCGTTGGGCAAACGCGCGCACTAACCGGGTGAATAGCCCCAATGGATGTGTCACTGATGCTAGGCTTGCGGCATTTGTCTATCTACATAAAAATAGACAGATTTTTTATCCATATGGACATATCGGCTGGGCATGGGCTTTCACTCTCCTGAATACGGTGGTCATGCACTTGATCCGAGTGCCGATACCTGGCCGGTATCTGGCGTGGCTGTTCGCTACCCTGCGGGCCATGTCGTACCTGCACACCAGCACCCGCAGGGGCACCTGATCTATGCCGACCGCGGACTGCTGCGGGTGGAAGCCGAAAGCGGGCAGTGGCTGGTGCCGCCCACGGCGGCGGTCTGGTTGCGGGCGGGTGTGCAGCACCGGCTGGTGGTTCCGGTCGCGTTGCAGGCTCACGGGTTGTTCGTGCGGGAGGATGTGTGCGCGCGTTTGCCAGCGGCCGACTGCGTGGTGCATGTCTCGGGTTTGCTGCGTGAGCTGATCATGGCGCTGACCCGAGCCGATAACGCGGCTGTCGGCGACAGGCGGATGGCGCTGCTGGGTGAGCTGCTGGTTGAGGAGTTGCATGCGCAGCCCGTTCTGCCGCTGCACCTGCCGTGGCCGACGGGCGGAGCCGCCAACCCGATTCAGCAGGTGTGTCAGGCGCTAGTGGACAATCCGGGCGATACCGGCACTGCTGCCGTGTGGGCCGACAGACTGGCAGTCGGCATCAAGACATTCCACCGGCGCTTCCAGCAGTCTACCGGCATGACCTTTGGCAGGTGGCGTCAGCAGTTGCGTCTGATGTCGTCGCTGACGCCGTTGCTGCAGGGCGTGCCAATCACCCAAGTTGCACTTGCCAGCGGCTACGATAGCCATAGTGCTTACACTACGGCGTTTCGCAAGCAGTTCGGGCAGCCACCCTCGGCATTTACCGCGAGCAGATCGGTGTTGTAACCCAACGGCGTGTTCAGTCCCGCCAGCGCAGCGCACATTTTGCGAGTCGGGCCTGATATGCTTTCGGGAATTTTCATTTGCCCAAAGGACTGACCATGAGTGAACCCCAATACGCCGGTTTCTGGCTGCGTTTCGGCGCTACCCTGATTGATTCTGTGGTTTTCGGCGTGGTGCTGATGGTGCCGCTGGCGCTGATCTACGGTGAAAGCTACTGGGTCGATGAAACCCTGGTGCACGGCTTTTGGGATGTGTTGCTCAGCTACGTTGTGCCCTTTATCGCCACCCTCTGGTTCTGGCGCCGCTTTCTCGGTACACCGGGCAAGATGCTGCTGCGTTTGCGGGTGGTCGATGCGCGTACCGGTGAGCCGTTGCCGCTGGGCCAATGTATCCTGCGCTATGTCGGTTACTTTGTGTCGGCGCTGCCGCTCTGCCTGGGTTTTCTCTGGGTGGCCTTCGATGCTCGCAAGCAGGGCTGGCACGACAAGATTGCCGGCAGCGTGGTGATTGTCGAGCCTCGTGAGCCAGTGCGCTTCGCAGGCCGGGAATAGGGCAGGCGCACAGATGGACGAGCCAACACCCGTGATCCTGTTCGACGGTGTGTGCAAACTGTGCAGCGCTTGGGCCAACTTCATTATCGAGCACGATATTGATCACCGGTTTCGGCTCTGCAGCGTGCAGTCACCGGCCGGACAGCGACTGTTGGCACGACACGGCTATCCCACCGATACCTTTGAAACCATGCTGGTGGTTGATGGCGAACGCTGCTTCGGAAAAAGTGCGGCGTTCTTTGTTGTCATGGCTCGGCTCGGCTGGCCGTGGCGCGGACTGTGCCTGTTTCGGCTGATCCCGCGCCCGCTGCGCGATTGGCTCTATGACCGTATTGCGCTGAATCGTTACCGGCTGTTTGGTCGTTATGAACTGTGTCGCTTGCCGGCGGCCGACCACGCAGGGCGCTTTGTCGATGAGTAGGCAGGACTCGTTGAGGGTGGCACGCTGGTGTCGCTGGATGCTGGCGTTTGTTTTCATCTACCACGGCCTGGTGCCCAAGCTGCTGTTTCTCAGCCCGGTCGAAGTGCAGATGGTCGAGGCGGCAGGTCTGGGCCTGAACGCACAGGTGATTTCGCCGCTGGCCGGAGCGGCTGAGGTGTTGCTCGGTTTGCTTATTCTGTCTGGCTGGTTCGGCCGCTGGCCGGTAGTCGCCGCCGGGTTCGGGCTGGTCGGCTTGCTTGGCTACGTTGCCTTGTTCGCCCCGATGCTGTTGATCGAGGCGTTCAATCCGGTGTCGACCAATCTGCCGGTCTTGCTGCTTTGCCTGCTGATATGCCATCTGGAGCGCACTGCAGACAGCTGACGTTCAGGTAAAACCGCCGTTGGCGCGTAGCTCCTGACCGTTGACCCAGCCACCGTCCTTGCTGCACAGGAATGCGACGGTGCCAGCGATATCGGCCGATTCACCCAAACGTTCCAGTGGGCTTATCGCCGCCGGCTGCAACCTTGAAACAAAGCGATGGTCAATCAAGGCATGGCCTGCTCGGGTCTCTAGCGCAAGGAGAGGTTGTGTCATCACCGTGGAAACCCCGTCTCTGGCTGACGGTGCTGCTTGGCATCGTGCTGCAGCCGTTTGTGTTTCTCTATGTCAACCGGCCCCGCCTGTTCTGGGGTTACCTGCTGGTCTCGCTGGTGACCGCGGGAATCGACTGGTATTACGAGCTGGCGTTGACCTTGCTGTTCAGCCTGATCTGCCCGCTGCACGCGCTGATGATTGCGAGGCGTTACGACCCGCAGACGCCGCGCCGCTGGTTCAATCATGCCAGTGTGGCGGTTGGCCTCTATCTCGCGGTGATGGTGAGTATTTTGGGTGCGCGGACCTTCCTCTATGAGCCCTATCAGGTGCCGTCTGCCTCGATGCGCCCGACGCTGATGGAGGGGAATCTGTTTGTTGCGCAGAAGCGGGGCTTTGCCCATCGCAGCCTGTTCGGTTTCACCTTGCCCGGTAGCGATCAGCTTGATACGGCGCGCCTGCAGCGCGGTCAGATTTACGTGTTCTATCCTCCCGGACACGATGTGCTGTATGTGAAGCGGTTGATGGCACTGCCCGGTGATGTGATCGCGCTGACCCCGGACGGCGTCGTCATCAACGGCGAGCGTCTGCCCCGGGAGCTGCTGTCGGACAGCGAGGGGATACGGATTTACCGTGAGCGAAATGGCGGCCAGTCCTACCGGATTCAGCAACTGGACGCCGCTGCGCCGCAGCCGATCCAGACATTCAAGGTGCCGCAAGGGCACTACTTCTTTCTGGGTGACAATCGCGACAATTCCAACGATAGCCGTTACTGGGGATCGGTGTTGGCCGAGCGGGTGGTGGGCGAGATGGTCTGGCTGGTGAACAAGACAGACCCGGCAGCATCCACGCCCTGACGGCTCAGTCTTCCAGTTGCGCTACCCGCTGGTCAATCTCACCTGTCTGGCGGCGCCACCAGTCGCTGACCTGACACAGTGCCAGCGCCTGGGTGCTGCAGCGGCCCTCATCCATCGCCGTGCGCACGGCCTCCACGTCGACCCGATTCAGGTAGCCGACCGCATCGGTCATCAGCTCTCCGTCGCCGAAGCCGCCTTCGAGCATCTCGGCCAGCGCCTGTTCGCGGCTCCAGCCGTCGAACACCATGCGGTACATGGCGGCCATCAGCCCGGTGCGGTTCTGGCCGTGCTTGCAGTGGATCAGCACACCACCCTGTTGCTGGCCGGCGCGGATCGCGCGCAGCACGCGGATCACGTCGGTGTCGGTTACCCGGTCGGCGTGCAGTGGTTCGTGGATGGCGGTCAGCTCGCTGCCGTCGAGCCAGTCGTCGTTGCGCTGGTAGAAATTGATCACGGTATGGATACCTTGCGCCTGCAGCGTCGACAGGTTCCCGCTGTCCGGCAGGGCGCTGCGATACAGGTTGGGTGCCATGCGATACAGACGCAGCTGCGGATCAATCGGGGCAGCCCAGTTGGCCGGACGCGCCTGTCCGGCGCTGAGGGTGGGTGCCGGCATGTCGACGTGGTCGCTGCGCAGGACGTCGGGTCGGGCCAGCGCGATGACACCCAGCAGTGCCAGCGGCAGGCCGGTCACGAGCAACAGATTACGCGGCTTCATGACGGAACTCCCCAGCCTGGCTGACGTTACGCGCTGCGACGGCTGGCCGATACAGCAGTAGCCGGTAACAGAGCAGGCAGATGCACCAGTCGAACAACAGGGTCCAGACGTTGTGCGAGAGGAAATGTGCGCCCTGCATGGTGCGCCCGAGTGACAGCACGGTGCCGAGCGCCAGTGCGCCGATCAGGGCGCCGCGGGCGGCCCGCGGAAAGCGGTCACGCAGGGCAAAGAACAAGGCCAGCAGCGAGAAGCCGGAAGAGGCATGACCGCCGGGCCAGCAGCGTCCGGGTTTGTTGCTGTCGGGGCGGACTGATAGCAGCGGCGTGTGAATCTCCGTGCCGCCGTATTGCACCAGACTCCAGGGGCAGGGCACGTTGGTCAGCTGCTTGAGCGGGGTGACCAGGCTGGTAGCCAGGGCCAGCGACAGCACCAGATAGCCCAGTTCCGGCCGCCAGCGCCTCAGCCGGGTCGGCAGCAGGCTGAGCACAAACCCGATGATCGCCAGTACGCCGATGACAATCACCGCCTGCTTGACCCGGTCGTGCAGGATGTCTTCGAGGAAGAAGCTGTGGCGACCGACGAAGCCGTCGCCCGGTACGTAGAACAGGTCGGAGAACCAGAAATCCAGCGCGCTGGTGTCAAACATCAGCATCAGCGCCATGACTGCAGCCGGAATCAGCAGCCAGCGACCAACAGGAAAGGGGCGCGACACCCGCGCAGGGCTGCTCATCGCTGGCTGACCTGACGGACCGGGTGGCTGCTGGAGGGCTGCCAGGCCAGCAGTCGGTGGCCGTAGTCGTAACTGGCGCCTTCGTAGTAGGCAATGGCGCGGCGGACCAGCGGATCAGTTGCCTGCGCCGCCTTTTCCACGCTCAGTCCCATGGCGTCGTCGTGCCGGCGGATCAGGCCGCGCGGGCTGAGGATCGCCAGATCCTGACCGTCAAACAGACCCAGATGCTGGTAGTTACCGATCAGCGCCCGTCCCGGGCCGGTATCCGGGCGCAGCAGGTTATGGCCGAAGAAAGTCGAGGTGTAATCCATGTTCAGCAGGCCCATCAGCGTCGGTGCCAGATCGATCTGGCTGGCCACGCGGCTGTCCTCGCGGGCGTCGATCAGGCCTGGGGCGTAGACGAACAGTGGGATGTGGTAGTTGTGCACCGGCAGGTCTTCCTTGCCGGCGCTGCCGGCGGTGTGGTCGGCAACGAACACGAAGACGGTGTCCTTGAACCAGGGTTTCTCACGCGCCTGCGCGAGGAACTGGCCGATGGCGTAGTCGGTGTATTTCACCGCGCCTTCGCGGCCGGTGCCGGACGGGATGTCGATGCGGCCTTCCGGATAGCTGTAGGGGCGGTGGTTGGAGGTGGTCATCAGCTGCAGCAGGAACGGCTTGCCCGCGGCGGCATCGGCGTCGGCCAGCTTCAGGGTCTGGTTGTAGAGGTCTTCGTCGCTCATACCCCAGGCGTTGGTGAAGGTGACTTCCTCGTCAGGCACGCTGGCCTGATCGACTACCCGGTAGCCGTTGCCGGCGAAGAAGGCGTTCATGTTGTCGAAGTAGCCGCGGCCACCGTAGACAAACACGCTGTCGTAGCCCTGCGCGCCGAGTTGCTGGCCAAGACTGGCAAACCCGGTTTCGCGGCCGATGCGCTTGACGATCGAGCGTCCGGGGGTCGGCGGGATCGACAGGGTGATGGCTTCCAGGCCGCGGGTGGTGCGGGTGCCGGTGGCGTAGAACTGGTTGAAGTAGAGGCTCTGCTGGCGCAGGGCGTCGAGGTTAGGGGTCAGATTGCGCGCATCGCCTTCGCTGCCCATGTACTTGGCGCTGAGGCTCTCGACGGTGACCAAAATCAGGTTCAGCTTGCGCGGCTGGCCGGGGTTGTCGATCTGCCGGCGAACGCCCATCGGGTCGGTGTCGACAAAGCGGGCATTGGCTTCACTGACCTCATCACGCAGGGTGGTGGCGGCGGTCGTTTCGGGCAGTTGCGGGTAGAACTGGGTGTAGTCCAGTTCGTTGTTACGGAAGGCGGCGAAGAACTGGTACGGGCCGTTGCTGGCCAGTTCGTGCTGATAGGCGTTGCCGCCGCTGCTGCGCGGGAAGTCCTGACCGACCACCAGAATGCTCAGGGCGACGGCCGTAACTGCGCCTGCCAGGCTGATGCCGCGTTCCGGCCAGCTCAGCAAGGGCGCTGCAGCGATGCGGCGAACCCGTGGTTGCAGCAGCGCGGTGGTGATCACGGCGATGACTGTCAGCGCTGCCAGCAGCGGATAGACCGGGTAGGACTCGAGGATGTTGTTGATCACCTCGTCGGAGTAGACCAGATAGTCGACCGCGATGAAGTTGAAGCGCACCCCGAACTCGTCCCAGAACAGCCATTCGGCGACCGCGGTGAACAGCATCAGGAAAACGCCGAAGGTCATGGCTACCTGCAGCAGGCGCAGGTGCCAGCGCTTGCGCCAGAGCCAGGCCGGACACAGCAGCAGGTACAGTGCCAGTGGCGCGAGGGCGTAGAGCAGGAAGGTCAGGTCGTAGATCATTCCTTCGCCGTACAGGCGCAGCACACCGCCGGCGCTGAGTTGCGCTTCGCCCAGGTGGGTCAGCAGCAGGATCGAACGGGTGACAACGAAAACACCGAGCCAGAGGGTGGCGAGCAAGCCTAGGAAACGGGCCTGGGCGGATTTGAGCAGGGGCATGTGACGGTCCATGGTTGAAATCGACCGTCGCAGTGTGGTGATCTTGCTGTCGGCGCTGCGTCAACGCGCTGTGAAAATTTCGTCAAGCCGTGTGGTTTTTTGGAGAGCGCCTGCATGCGTATTCTGGTCATTGAGGATAACCGCGATATCCTCGCCAACGTGATGGACTACCTGCAGCTCAAGGGCTACACGGTGGATTGTGCGCAGGACGGTGTATCCGGTCTGCATCTGGCGGTCAGTGATCACTATGACCTGATCGTGCTGGATATCATGTTGCCCGGCATGGACGGCTATCAGCTCTGTCAGCGGCTGCGTGATGACGCCGGTCGCGACACGCCGATTATCATGCTGACCGCGCGCGACGCGCTGGACGACCGGCTCAAGGGGTTGAAAGTCGGCGCTGATGATTATCTGCTCAAACCCTTTGCACTGTCCGAACTGGTGGCGCGCATCGAAGCCATTCTGCGCCGCAGCAGCGGCGGTGGCCGTCACCGCCTGCAGGTGGGTGATTTGAGCTATGACCTCGATACCCTGCAGGTCAACCGTGCCGGCAAGGCGCTCAAACTCAACCCGGTTGGGCTCAAGCTACTGGAAGTGCTGATGCGCAAAAGCCCGGCGGTGATTCGCCGCAACGTGCTGGAAGAGGCGCTCTGGGGTGACGAGCTGCCCGACAGCGACAGCCTGCGCAGCCATATCCACCAGTTGCGTCAGATCGTCGACAAACCCTTTGAAACGCCGCTGATTCACACCGTGCACGGGGTTGGCTACAGCCTGGCGGAGCCAGCGCAATGATCCGTAAGCAGCCGCTGCGGCGGCGGATCGTAATTGCCTTCACCTTGATGACGTTGGCAGTCAGCGGCGTGTTTTCGCTGGGGATCGTCGCCATTGTACATTTCGTTGAAGAGCACCTGGTGTCACAAGAGATGAGCGAAGAGCTGGACAGCGTGCTGGAGCAGGATCTGGCGCAAGGCCTGCCGCCCCGCCTTGATGCCAAGACCCGGCTGTATGCCTCGCACATGCCTGGCTACGAAATACCGCAGCCGCTGCGTGACCTCGATGAGGGCTTCAGCGAGCTGGTGGACGACGAATTTGCTGCCTACGTCTACATTCGCCAGATTGGTACTCAGCGGTTTGTGCTAGTGCAAGAACAGGCCGAGTTTGAGGCGCGCGAGAAGGTACTGTTCGCGGTGGTGTTTGCCGGCTTCATGCTCAGTGTCCTGCTCGGTTGCCTGCTGGGCTGGCTAATGGCACAAAAGATTCTCGCCCCGATCATCCGGCTGGCGGGCCAGGTGCGCCATCGGGATCAATTGCTGCTGCTGGCGCCGCCGTTGGCACCGGACTACCCGGATGATGAGGTGGGGCATTTGGCCGAGGCTTTCGATTCGACCCTCAGTCAGCTGCGCCGCTCGCTGGAGCGTGAACGGCTGTTTACCGGAGACGTGAGCCATGAGCTGCGTACGCCGTTGATGATTATTGCTACCTCCACGGAACTGCTGGAGGCAGCGCAGCTGGGTGAGCGTGAGCAGCGGCAGGTTGACCGCATCGCCCGTGCAGCGGAGGAAATGCGCGAGCTGGTCGGCACCTTCCTGCTGTTGGCGCGGGCCAAGGGCCAGCCGGTGAAGATGACCGGCAATGCCTCCCTGCTGTCGGTTGCACAGGAACAGACCGAGCGCTGGCATAGCGCTTTCGCTGAAAAGGGTCTGAGCTTTGAGCTGATCGTCGAGGCAGAGGACGCTGGCCAGTATCATCCGGGGCTGCTGGGGACGGTGATGTCGAATCTGTTGCGCAATGCGCTGCACTACACCGAGCAGGGGCAGGTCCGGTTGCTGCTGGGTGCCGGCTGCTTCCGGGTGGAGGACACCGGGCCCGGGGTGCCGACGGACCAGCAGAGCGACATTTTCGAACCCTTTGTTCGTGGTAGCCAGGCCCGAGGTGAAGGGCTGGGGCTGGGTTTGTCGCTGGTCAAGCGGATCTGTGCCCATCAGGGCTGGTCGGTAACCATGTACTCTCCGGCAGCGGGGGGCAGCTGTTTTGAGGTGCGGCTGGGGTGAGTCCCGGCTGCGCTCGGTCGGCAAACGCCGGCTGACGTCCTGTTGTCCGGCTCTTTCACGAAATTTTGACATTGCTTTGACGCGACCTTGATGCCTTGGCGCCTAGTCTGGCGGCAACTTCCTCATCAGGATCACCGTCATGTCTGAAGCCAAGCCAATTGAACTCGCGTTCTCCGACAAGTACGACCGGGATCACTCCCAGCAGTATTTCAGTAAGCATCAGAGCGGCCTGTCGCGCCGTCTGTCCAACTGGCGTGACATGCAGCTGGCCCGCCGTGCCCTGAAAGACGCCGGTGAGCCCAACCTGGTGCTGGATCTGCCCTGTGGCGCCGGCCGTTTCTGGCCGCTGCTGGCCGAGGCGCCGAATCGGGTGATTCTCGCTGCCGATAACTCGGCGGACATGATCCAGACCGCGCTGGCTGGCCAGCCAGCGGACGTGGTGGGACGGGTCAAGGCGTTCCAGACCTCTGCCTTTGACATCGATCTGGGCGATAACGCGGTCGACAGCATCTTCTGTATGCGGCTGATTCACCATGTGGCCGATCATGAGCACCGCCTTGCCTTGCTGCGCGAATGTGCCCGGGTGACCCGCGACACCCTGATCATCTCGTTGTGGGTCGACGGCAACTACAAATCGTGGAAACGCAGCCGTCTGGAGGCGCGTCGCGCCAGCCAGGGGCGGGCAGGTCAGAATCAGAACCGCTTTGTGGTCGCGCGTGACGTGATCGAAGCCGAATTCCGTGAGGCGGGATTCAATGAGCTTAGCCATCACGATTTTCTGCCGGGTTACGCCATGTGGCGGGTCTATGTCCTGCGCAAGGTGGACGCATGAGCGCGGTCATCTCGGCCCAGGGCCGTCTACCGTCGTTTATTCAGGCGCGTTTTGAGCGCTGGTGGGATATGGACGGCGAGTGGGTAGAGGAGCCCAATCAGCGGCGCGGAGGTCAGAGTGGCGTGAAACTGCTCCCCGCTCAGGGCCGCGGCCAGCCGAGGCTCTACAGCAAACGTCAGGCGGGTCATATTTACCGTAGCTGGCTGCATCCGTTTGGCCGGCCGACCGTGCTGCGGGAAGAGGAGGCCTTGCGCGCCTGCGAGCAGCTCCTGGTACCCGTGCCCAAACTGGTGTTCTGTGCCGCCAGGCGTGAACAGGGGCGTTGGCAGGGGCTGCTGGTAACCGAGGAACTGAGCGGTTATGTCAGTCTGGGGCAGTGGTACGCCGGCACGGCGACAGCAACCCAGCGGCGCGCGGTGTTGCAGCAGCTGGCTGTGGTACTGCGGCGCTTGCATGGCGGCCGACGCCAGCACGGCTGCCTGTACGCCAAGCACATCTATGTTCGGGTAAACGGCGACCATGCCGAGGTCGCCTTGCTGGACCTGGAGAAGAGCCGTCGTCGCCTGCTGCGCAGTCGTGCGGTGCGGCATGATCTCGACCAGTTGCGCCGCCGTCGTGAGGGCATGCCGGAGAGTGACTGGCAATATTTCCTGGGCTGCTATCACAGCCTGCAAGGGCGCACTGGAGACAGCCGCCATGCAGCCTGAGTCGATATCCGAAGCAGCGGATGCGTTGAAGCTGAAGAGTCGCGGCGGGTTCATCCGGGTGTTCAAGGCGACGGGATACTCGCTCGCCGGTCTGCGTGCGGCCTTTACCTTTGAGGCCGCGTTCCGTCAGTTGCTGTTTCTGGCGGTGGTGTTGATTCCGCTGGCGTTCTGGCTGCCGGTCAGTGGTGTGGAGCGTGCCCTGATGGTCGGGGTGGTGCTGCTGGCGCTGATCGTTGAGCTGATCAATTCGGCCATCGAGGCCGTGGTGGATCGTATTTCGCTGGAGCTGCACCCGCTATCCAAGCGCGCCAAGGATCTGGGCAGTGCGGCGCAGATGCTCGCGCTGTTGCTGATCACCAGCGTCTGGAGCCTGATTCTTTTCTCGCCCGCCTGAGCGGGCTTGCCTGTGGAAACTGTTTGATGACCCTGTCTACTGCCTCGGCCAGCCGGCCGGTGGTTGGCCTGCGCGGCCAGCTGTTGTTCATCGTCGGTGCGCTGGCAGCGCTGACTCTGATGTTGACCCTGTTGCGTGGCGCCTTGCTGGTATGGAACTGGGAGCTGGCTGCGGAAGTAACCCGTGGCGACCTGTTGGAGGCCTTTTTCAACGGCCTGCGCTTTGACCTGCGGGTCGTCGTCATCGTCGGCGCGCCGTTGATGCTCACCGTTCTCAGCGCGCGGCTGATGGCCATGCGCACGTTGCAGTGTTTGTGGCTGACGCTGGCGACCCTGCTGTTGTGTCTGCTCGGCACCATCGAGCTGAGTTTCTACCGGGAGTTTCACCAGCGTTTGAACACACTGGTATTTCAGTATCTGCAGGAAGATCCGGCGACCGTACTGAGCATGCTCTGGTATGGCTTCCCGGTGGTACGACTGCTGCTTGGCATGGCTCTGGTCAGCTGGCTGATGTACCGCAGCTACCGCTGGCTGGATCGTCACACCCGCCTGCCGGACAGTGCCGCCAATCGGCAGCATAGTCAGCTGGGGGCGCTGACGGCGCGGGTTTCGGTGCTGTTGCTGTTGCTACTCAGTTCGACCGTGCTGGCGCGCGGCACTTTGCGGCAGGGGCCACCGCTGCGCTGGGGCGATGCTTTCACCACCGAATCGACATTTACCAATCAGCTTGGCCTGACCCCGGCGCTGACGTTGTATTCAGCGGCCAAGGCGCAGTTTTCCGATCACCGCAACAATGCCTGGCTTGGTTTGATGGATGACAGCAAGGCAACCGAAGTAACCCGTCATCTGCTGCTGACCGCGAACGATCAGCTGATCGATGCCGAGCAGGCGCCGGTCCGCCGGAAGTCCGAGTCCCCGGCTGAGACCGTGCTGCCGGTGCGCAATGTGGTGGTGGTGCTGATGGAGAGTTTTGCCGGCTACTACACCGGTGCGCTGGGTTCGCCGCTGGGGATTACCCCGGAGTTCGACCGGCTGAGTAAAGAGGGTCTGCTGTTTACCCGTTACTTCTCCAACGGCACTCACACTCATCAGGGCATGTTCGCCACCATGGCCTGTTTCCCCAATCTGCCCGGTTTTGAATACCTGATGCAGGAGCCGGAGGGTGGTCATGCGTTTTCAGGTCTGCCGCAGTTGCTGAGCAAGCGCGGTTTCGACGACCTGTATGTCTATAACGGCGATTTTGCCTGGGACAACCAGAAGGGCTTTTTCGGCAAGCAGGGCATGCGCCATTTCATTGGTCGTAACGAGTACGTCAATCCGGTCTTTTCCGATCCGACCTGGGGCGTGTCCGATCAGGACATGTTTGACCGAGCTGTCACTGAACTGAATGCGCTGGATCATACGCGCCCGTTCTACGCACTGCTGCAGACCCTGTCCAATCACACGCCTTACGCGCTGCCAGACCCGCTGCCGGTGGATGCCGTGAGCGGGCAGGGTGTTAACGACGAGCACCTGACCGCCATGCGCTATTCCGACTGGGCGCTGGGCCGGTTCTTCGATCAGGTACGCAACGAGCCCTGGTACAAGGACACTCTGTTCGTGGTGATTGGCGACCATGGCTTTGGTACGCCGCGCCAGCTGACCGATCTCGATCTGCTGCGGTTTAACGTGCCCATGCTGCTGATCGCGCCCGGTATCACTGAGCGCTTTGGCCAGCGCAATGACATTGTCGGCACTCAGGTGGATGTCGTGCCGACCATCATGGGGCGCCTCGGCGGCGAGGTGCAGCAGCAGTGCTGGGGCCGCGATCTGCTCGCGTTGCCGACGGAGGACAAGGGGTTTGGTGTGATCAAGCCCTCGGGCGGCGGGCAGACGGTGGGTTTGCTGCAGGGTGACCAACTGGTGCTCCAGCCGCGCGGCGAGCAGCCCCGTGCCTATCGCTATCAGCTCGGCCCGGAGGCCGCTGTGACGCCGTTGCCGCAGGTGCCGACGGAGCTGGATGAGCAGCTCAAGGCCTATGTGCAGACCGCGACTACGGCGCTGCTGGAGAACCGGGTCGGGGTCGAGGTTGCCACCGGCAAGGGCGATTGAGAGAGGGCAGGCAACCAACCGGGCGGCTGCCCGGTTGTGCCGGTGTTAGCGCGCAAGCAGTGTGGGCAGCCAGGTCACCAGACCGGGCCAGCAGGCCGCAATTGCCAGCATCAGCAACTGAATGACGATAAACGGCAGCACGCCTCGGTAGATGGCCGAGGTCGGCACGCTGGGCGGGGTAACCCCGCGCAGATAGAATAGCGACAGGCCGAAGGGTGGGGTGAGGAATGAGGTCTGCAGGTTCAGCGCGATCATCACCCCGAGCCAGACCGGGTCGATACCCATGCTCAGCAGCACCGGGCCAACAATCGGTACGACCACGAAGGTAATCTCGATAAAGTCGAGGATAAAGCCGAGCAGGAAGATCACCAGCATTACCACCAGCGTGGCGGTGAAGGCTCCGCCCGGCAGCGAGTGGAACAGCTCGTGGATCAGCTCGTCACCGCCGAACCCGCGAAATACCAACGAAAAGATTGATGCGCCAAGCAGGATCATGAACACCATGGCGCTGATCTCGGCGGTAGCCTGAGCCACCTCGCGCAGCTTGCCAATGTTCAACTGGCGCTTGAACAGAGCCAGCAGGCCGGCACCCAGCGCCCCGACGGCGGCGGCCTCGGTCGGCGTGGCAACGCCACCCAGAATCGACCCCAGCACGGCCATGATCAGCAGCAACGGTGGCAGCAAGCTGCGCAGCAGTTGGGCGATCGATACGGAGCTACGCTCCTCCGGCGTCGGTGCCGGCAGTTTTTCTGGCTGGCGCCAGGCGACAAACGCCAGATACAGCAGATACAGCAGCACCAGCAGGAGCCCCGGCAGCAGTGCGCCGACGAACAGGTCGCTGACGGTCACGGTCTTCGGCGAAAAGATGCCAAGCTTTTGCTGCGCCTGTTGATAGGCATTGGACAATACGTCGCCCAACAGCACCAGAATGATCGACGGCGGAATGATCTGCCCCAGGGTGCCGGTCGCCGCCAACGTGCCGGTGGCCAGTGCCGGGTCATAGCCGCGCCGCAGCATGGTCGGCAGCGCCAGCAGGCCGAGGGTGACGACGGTGGCGCCAACAATGCCGGTGCTGGCTGCGAGCAGCGCGCCGACGATGCAGACCGAGAAGGCCAGGCCGCCGCGCAGCCCGCCGAACAGTCGGGCCATGGCGTCGAGCAGATCCTCGGCGATGCGGGATTTTTCCAGCATGACGCCCATACATACAAACAGCGGCACCGCCATCAGTGTCTGATTGGTCATGGTGCCGTACAGGCGGCTCGGCAAGGCGCCCAGGAAGCTCGGCTCAAACAGGTCAAAGACGATGCCGATACCGGCGAACAGCAGCGAGATGCCGCCCAGGGTGAAGGCCACCGGGTAGCCGGCCATCAGTGCCAGGCAGAGGCAGACGAACAGCGCAATCGCCATGAATTCTCCGCCCATTACAGGTGCTCCTCATGGCTGGCCGGCAGATGCCCGGGCTGTACACCGCTCAGGACCGCCAGGGTCTTGAGGAGCTGCGCCACGGCCTGCAGCAGCAGGCTGACGACCAGTAGCAGGATAAAACTCTTGTGCAGATAGACCCACGGCAACCCGCCGGCATCGGCGGAGCGCTCCTGCCGCTGCCACGACATGCTTACATAGTCCCAGCAGTTCCACGCCAGAAACAGGCACATTGGCAGCAGAAACAGCAGGCTGCCGGTCAGGTCAACCAACGCTTTGCCACGGTTTTGCAGTCGGCGGAAGAAAATGTCGACGCGAACATGGGCATCCCGCTGCAATGCCCAGGCTGCAGCGCCGAGAAACACCAGCGAGTGGGCGTAGAGGACGACTTCCTGGGTTGCCGTTGCGCCAATGTTGAAACCGTAGCGCAGCAGCACCACGGCGCAGGTCAGCAGCACCATTAGTAACGTCAGCCAGGAAACGGCGCGGCCGAGCAGGCTGGTTGCACGGTCGATGGCGCAGGCCAGCGTCAGGCCCGCGGAGGTAAGGCGTTGGAACATGTGGCAGCAGTCCGTCAGGGCCGCCGGGTGACCGCCTTGATCAGGACGGGATTACCCGGGTACGGCCGCGGTCGTCGATCGCGACAAAGACGAAGGTGGCTTCGGTCACCTTGCGGCTCTCGTCATGGGCCAGGTCTTCGCTCCAGACCTCGACCAGAATCTTGATCGAGCTGCGGCCGATGTCCAGTACTTCGCCGTGAAACGCCAGCTGGGCGCCAACTGGCACCGGGACCATGAAGCCCATGCGGTCGATGGCGACAGTGGCAACACGACCGCGGGCGATGCGGGCGGCGATGCTGGTGCCGGCGGTGTCCATCTGGGCAACCAGCCAGCCACCGTAGATGTCGCCAAAGCTGTTGCAGTCTCGCGGCAGGGCGGTGATCTTGAGCGCAAGCTCGCCCTGTGGCACGGGATCGGTATCTAATTCGTGCATTGGTAGACTCGGTAGTGGTCTATTGTATTTGTTGTGCCGGGCCGTGGCCGAACGCGGACCTAGCGGAAAGCCGCCTATGTTAAGGGATTGGCGGCAGCCTCTCAATCTTTGTATGACGGCTTTGCGCCGCCGGTCTCGTTCGTTCTGTGGGGGTTCACGCAATTGTCATAATTCGTGAATAGAGTTGTCACAAGCCGCTCTGATACTGAGTCGCGTGTTGCAAACACTACCTCAACAGGAGAATGACATGAAACTCAAGCGCTTGTTCGCTGCTGTGACCTTCGCTGCCGCCGGCGTCGCCGCCAGCTCCAGCTTTGCCGCCGTTGACCAGACTCTGGAAGACTACCAGCGTGTTGGCGGTGTATCCGGCAACCTGTCCAGCGTCGGCTCCGACACTCTGGCCAACATGATGACGCTGTGGGCTGAAGAGTTTAAGCGCATGTACCCCAACGTCAACATCCAGATCCAGGCTGCAGGTTCTTCCACTGCGCCGCCGGCTCTGACCGAGGGTACCTCCAACCTGGCTCCGATGAGCCGCATGATGAAAGACAGTGAAATCCAGGCATTCGAAGAGCGCTATGGCTACAAGCCGACCGCTGTGCCGGTTGCTATCGACGCCCTGGCTGTCTTCGCGCACAAGGACAACCCGATCGAAGGCCTGACCATGGCTCAGGTTGACGGTATTTTCTCTGCTACCCGTCTGTGTGGTGGTGAGGATCTGGACACCTGGGGCAAGCTGGGTCTGACTGGCGCCTGGGCTGATCGCGACATTCAGCTGTACGGCCGTAACTCGGTATCCGGTACCTACGGTTACTTCAAAGAGCACGCGCTGTGCAAAGGCGACTTCCGCAGCGGCGTTAACGAACAGCCGGGCTCTGCTTCCGTTGTTCAGTCGGTCAGTCAGTCGCTGAATGCGGTTGGTTACTCCGGTCTGGGCTACAAGACTTCCAGCGTTCGCGCTATCCCGCTGGCAGCAGAAGAAGGCCAGCCGTTCATCGAAGCTAACGAAGAAAACGCCATCGCCGGTACTTACCCGCTGTCGCGTTTCCTCTACGTTTACGTGAACAAGGCGCCGAATGGCGAGCTGGCTCCGCTGGAGCGTGAGTTCGTCAAGATGATGCTGTCCAAGCAGGGTCAGGAAGTGGTCTTCAAAGACGGTTATGTGCCGCTGCCCAAGCGTGCAGTGGACAACGTCCATCAGGAACTGGGCTTCTAAGTTCGCAGCTGTCGGGCACGGATGCCTGAGCTTGGAGGGGTGTGTCGATGACACGCCCCTTTTTGCCGTCACCAGGCTGTAATGAATTCGTCATATTGACCCTGTAGGGTGTGCGCCATGACTACGCAATCCCCATCCAAGACGTCCCGCGTCGATTTTGATACCCCAGCGATGCAGCGCCACCGAGCCATGCGTCACTTCAAGGACCACTTTACCCGCTGGTACGTTGCGGTCGGTGGACTTGGCGTCATTGTCGCTGTCCTGCTGATTTTCCTCTATCTGCTGTTCGAGGTATTGCCGCTGTTTGGCGGTGCCGAGATCGAGGAGCGCGAGCGTTACAGCGCAAGCTGGGTGCAGCCCGATGATCCGCCGCTGATGCTGGCGATGGAAGAACAGGGCGAAGTGGCGATTCGCGTGGCCCGGAGCGGTCAGGTGAGCTTCTTCAACACCCATGACGGCAAGCCGGTACTGGAGCAGCAGCTACCGATTCCGGTCGATGCGAAGATCACCAGCTTCAGCGTCGAAACCCCCAATTCCCGTCGTTTTGTCGTGGGCCTGAGCAATGGCCAGGTGCTGATTGCCCAGCACAACTACAAGGTGACTTACCCGAACGATGTGCGCCTGATCACGCCGAGCCTGATGTTCCCCTACGGTCAGGAGCCGATCACCCTGGATCCGCAGGGGCGCGCCCTGGATCAGGTGGCCATGAGTGCCGACAGCAATGGCCTGACGCTGGCTGGCAGCATCGGCCGTGAGTTGACGGCGATCAGCGTTAGCGTCAAACGCAACATGATCACCGGCGAAGAGACCCGTAGCGAAGCGCGGCTGGCGTTGAATCCGGCCGAAGGCGTGGTCAAGCAGTTGCTGATTGATCCGCTGCGCCAGTGGATGTACGTGGTTAATGGCGAGCAACACATTGATGTCCTGGCGCTGCGTCACAAGGGTGAGCTGAACGGCCGCTACAAGGTGGTCGAAGGTACTGGCAAGTCGGTCACCTCGGTTAACCTGATGCTCGGTGGCATCTCGTTGATCGTCGGTGACAGCAGCGGTGATCTGAAGCAGTGGTTCATGGTCCGCGGCAATGGCAATCCTCAGCTGACCGAGATCCGTGACTTTGATCAGCAGCAGGGCGAAGCCATTGCGCTGATCCAGCCTGAAGAGCGCCGCAAGGTCTTTCTTACTATTGATGCTGCCGGCCAGCTGGGTGTCTATAACTCAACGGCACACAACAATCTGCTGATCGAACCGCTTGGCGACGACAAGGTGCAGGCCTTCGCCATTGGCCCGCGCGCCGACCACCTGCTGGTTGAACATGACAGTGGCGAAATGAGCTTCTGGGACGTGCACAACGAACATCCGGAGATTTCCTGGAGTTCGCTGTGGGGCAAGGTCTGGTACGAAAGCTACCCGGAACCGGACTATGTCTGGCAGTCGACCTCGGCGACTTCCGAGTTCGAACCCAAGCTGAGCCTTGCGCCGTTGACCTTTGGTACCTTGAAGGCGGCCTTCTACGCGATGCTGCTGGCCACTCCGCTGGCGATTGCCGCTGCGGTCTACACCGCCTACTTCATGGCGCCGGCGTTGCGCCGCAAGGTTAAGCCGATCATCGAACTGATGGAGGCACTGCCGACCGTTATTCTCGGTTTTCTCGCCGGTCTCTGGCTGGCGCCGATGCTGGAAGACAATCTTCCGGGTATCGTCTCGCTGCTGATTCTGACGCCGATTGTATTTATCGCCTTCGCCTATGGCTGGAGCCGCCTGCCGGCGCGCATCCGTCTGCTGGTGCCCGAGGGCTGGGAAGCGGTGCTGCTGATCCCGGTCATTATTTTGCTGGGCTGGGTCTGCTTCGCCATGAGCGTGTATGTCGAGGCCTGGTTCTTCGGTGGTGACATGCGCGTGTTCCTGACCCGCGACATGGGCATCAACTTCGACCAGCGCAACTCGCTGGTGGTTGGGTTGGCCATGGGCTTTGCGGTGATACCGACCATCTTCTCGATTGCCGAGGACGCCGTGTTCAGCGTGCCGCGTCACCTGACCCAGGGTTCGCTGGCGCTTGGCGCCACACCCTGGCAGACCTTGAGCCGGGTGGTCATTCTGACCGCCAGTCCGGGCATCTTCTCGGCGGTGATGATCGGTCTGGGTCGCGCTGTTGGCGAAACCATGATCGTGCTGATGGCAACCGGCAACACACCGATCATGGACTGGAACATCTTCGAAGGCATGCGCACGCTGTCGGCCAACATTGCGGTCGAGATGCCCGAATCGGAAGTGGGCAGTACGCACTATCGGGTGCTGTTCCTGGCCGCGCTGGTGCTGCTCAGCTTTACCTTCCTGATGAACACGGCGGCGGAGCTGATTCGTCAGCGCCTGCGCAAGAAATACGCCTCTCTCTGACCACAGGACTCTAGACAGTGAAACAAGGCAACTTCACAACCTGGTTCAAATCGGGCAGCCCCTGGGTCTGGATGAATGCAGGCGCGGTCGCCATCGCGGTGATCATGACCCTGGGTCTGCTGATGCTGATCGCGGTGCGCGGCCTGAGCCACTTCTGGCCGGCTGATGTCATCGAGGCGGAGTACACCATTCCGGGCCAGCCGACCATTACCCTGATCGGCGAAGTCACTACCCGCGAGCAGGTGCCGACCGAGCGTTTGCACGGTGCAGGCCTGCCGGTGGATCCGGAAAAAACCGAGTTTATGGATCGCGAACTGCTTAAAGTGGGTAACCGTGATCTGTATGGTGCGGACTTCCGCTGGATTGTCGCCGATTGGCTGGAAAACGAACGCCATCCTGAGGATATCGTCGTTATCGAGCGCCGCGAATGGGGCAACTTCTACGGCTATCTGCAACAGGTCAAGCAGGACGGTAAGGTGATCGCCGAAGGCGACCAGGCCTGGACCGCGCTGCAGCAGGCGGTAGACCGCGCACTGGGGATCTACGATGAAATCCACGCACTGGAAACCGGTGCCATCGGCAAGATCAACAACGAGTTGGAGCGCATTCGTCTGCGCGAGCGTGGCTTCGAACTCGACAACGCGTTGACCGAACAGCGCAAGGCCGAGCTGGAAGCCGAGCGCAAGGTGCAGCATGACCTGTACGCCGAGCTGGAGGGGCAGCTGGTCGGGCTCTACAAGGAATTCAACCGCGACAGCATTCACGTCAAGGCGATGGACGGTCGTGAGCTCGATATCAGCCTCGGCAAGGTTGTGCGCGTGTTCCAGCCCAATGCCATGGGCCCGATGCAGAAGGTGGGTCACTACTTCAGCAAGCTGTGGGAGTTTGTCAGCGACGAGCCCCGTGAGGCCAACACCGAGGGTGGTGTGTTCCCGGCGATCTTCGGTACCGTGATGATGGTGCTGCTGATGTCGATCATCGTCACTCCGTTTGGCGTGCTGGCTGCGGTCTATCTGCGCGAATACGCCAAGCAGGGCGCGGTGACCCGGATTATCCGCATCGCGGTGAACAACCTCGCCGGTGTCCCGTCCATCGTTTATGGTGTGTTCGGCCTCGGTTTCTTCATCTATCTGCTCGGCGGCAATATCGACCAGCTGTTCTTCCCCGAAGCGCTGCCGGCGCCAACTCTGGGTACCGGCGGTCTGTTGTGGGCCTCGTTGACCCTGGCGCTGCTGACCGTGCCGGTGGTGATCGTTGCCACCGAGGAAGGTCTGACCCGCATTCCGCGTTCGCTGCGTGAAGGCTCGCTGGCGCTGGGTGCGACCAAGTCGGAAACCCTGTGGAAGGTGATTCTGCCGATGTCCAGCCCGGCCATGATGACCGGTCTGATTCTCGCCGTGGCCCGCGCCGCGGGTGAGGTCGCACCGCTGATGCTGGTGGGTGTGGTCAAGCTGGCACCGACCTTGCCGCTGAATGCCAACTACCCGTATCTGCACCTGGACCAGAAGTTCATGCACTTGGGCTTCCATATCTATGACGTCGGCTTCCAGAGCCCCAACGTCGAAGCAGCGCGACCGCTGGTATATGCCACTGCGCTGTTGCTGGTGGGCGTCATTGCCGCGCTCAACTTTGCTGCGGTATCCATTCGCAACCACCTGCGCGAAAAGTACAAGGCGCTGGAAAACTGATCACTCTTTCTAGGCGGACGCAAGATTATGTCTAACACTACCAAGACCCATGCTATGGATATGAGCGCGCTGGGCCGCTCTCAGCAGGAGCTGAACATGGACAATGAGTCCATTGCCCTGGAAGTGCCGGGCCTCTCCCTGTTCTATGACACCAAGCAGGCCCTGCATAACGTCAGCATGCGGATTCCGCGTAACCGGGTAACCGCGTTCATTGGTCCGAGCGGCTGCGGCAAGTCGACTCTGCTGCGTTGCTTCAACCGGATGAATGATCTGGTCGACAGCTGCCGGGTTGACGGTGAGATCCTGCTTGATGGCAAGGATATCTACGGCAAGGACGTCAACGTGACCGAGCTGCGTCGTCGCGTTGGCATGGTGTTCCAGAAGCCGAACCCGTTCCCCAAATCGATCTACGAAAACGTCGCCTACGGCCTGCGCATTCAGGGTGTAAACAACAAGCGCACGTTGGACGAAGTGGTTGAGTGGGCACTCAAGGGGGCGGCCCTGTGGGATGAGGTCAAGGACCGTCTGAACGAGTCGGCTCTGGGCATGTCCGGTGGTCAGCAGCAGCGCTTGTGCATTGCCCGCACGATCGCCGTCGAGCCTGAAGTGCTGCTGCTCGACGAGCCGGCTTCGGCACTCGACCCGATCTCCACCCTGAAGATCGAAGAGCTGATCAACGAGCTGAAGTCCAAGTTCACCATCGTTATCGTTACCCACAACATGCAGCAGGCAGCGCGGGTTTCTGACTACACTGCCTTCATGTACATGGGCGAATTGATCGAGTTCGGTGACACCAACACGCTGTTCACCAATCCGTCGAAGAAACAGACGGAAGACTACATTACCGGTCGGTACGGCTAACCCAGGGAGACATGCACCATGCCGTCAGATAAAGAAGCGTTTAATCAGCATATTTCCCAGCAGTTCAACGATGAACTCGAGGAGATCCGTACCCATTTGCTGGAAATGGGTGGCCTGGTCGAGAAACAGATCAACGACGCCATCGTTGCGCTGGTAGAGGGTGATGCCAAGCTGGCCCAGCAGGTCCGCGAGAAGGACGACACCATCAACCAGATGGAGCTGGATATCGACCAGGACTGCCTGCGCATTCTGGCCCGGCGCCAGCCGGCAGCCAGCGACCTGCGCCTGGTGGTCAGCATCAGCAAAATCATCGTCGATCTTGAGCGCATCGGTGACGAATCGTCGAAGATTGCCCGTCGTGCGCTGGATCTGGTGGATGAAGGCCAGGCACCGCGTGGCTATGTTGAGTGTCGCCATATCGGCCACCACGTACGTCGCATGGTGCAGGAGTCGCTGGATGCCTTTGCCCGAATGGACACCGAGCAGGCGTTTGCCGTTGCCCGCGAGGACAAGGCGGTTGACCAGGAATACAAGACCGCGATGCGTGAGATGGTGACCTTTATGATGGAAGATCCGCGTTCCATCGGCCGGGTCCTGAACATCCTCTGGGTCCTGCGCTCGCTGGAGCGGGTCGGCGACCACGCGCGCAACATCGCCGAGCACGTCATCTATCTGGTCAAGGGCACCGATGTCCGTCATATCGGCCTGAAGCGGATGGAAGCCGAGGTGAAAAAGGACGTGGCTGACGAGTGAGCTGGCGCCTGAGGCAACAAAAAACCCGCCTGATGGCGGGTTTTTTGTTGGAATTTTGTTATTACTGGCTGAGCACCCATTCGGCCAGAATACGGGCTTCCTCGTCGGTCACCTGGTTGGCAGGCATCGGAATCGGCCCCCAGAGGCCAGAGATACCGTTCTTGATATGGCCGGCGACAGTTTCCACTGCGCCCTCCTGCCCGGCATACTTGGCGGCGACATCCTTGTAGGCAGGTCCGACCACCTTGGTATCGATCTGGTGGCAGGCGACGCAGGCCTTGGTCTTGTACAAGGTTTCGCCATCGGTGGCGAACAGGGAGCCGGAGCTGAGCAGCGCGGCTGCACTCAGGGCAGTGATCATCAGACGTTTCATCAGGTGTTCCTCACGGGCTGTAAGTTGCAGGTGACCCTGCTTGTCTCTTGTTAGAGCGTATCGCTACTTTGCTAAAAATGGACGTTGATGCCGGCTTTGACAAGTGCTCATTTGTCGCAGAGTACGTGGACTAAAGTCGCTATTTTGAGTATGTTGCGGGACATTATCGCATTTTGTATCTTGCGCAGCCCGCTTCCGAAGATTGATAAAAGAAGGCGGGCCCCAGAGGCTAACGCCTGCACCCACAAAAACCTGAGAAATTCGGAGATACCATGGAGATCAAGTCTTACAGCATGAACTGGCATTACCCCACCGCCGTGCGCGTGGGTGCAGGGCGTATCAGCGAACTGCCGAAAGCCTGCCGCCAGTTGGGCATGACTTCTCCGCTGTTGGTGACTGACCCGGGCCTGGCAGCATTGCCGATGGTTGAGGCGGCGCTGCAGCTGTGTCGCGATGCGGGCCTGCAAGCGGGTCTGTTCAGCGCCATCAAGGGCAACCCCACTGGTGGCAACGTAGCCGATGGCGTAACCGCCCTCAAGGCCGGCAACCACGACGGGGTCATCGCCTTTGGCGGCGGTTCCGCGATTGACGCAGCCAAAGCGATTGCGCTGATTGCCCATCAGGACTGCAGCCTGTGGGAAGCGGGCCCCGGTTCGATCGATGCGAGCAAGATGCTGCCGGTGGTCGCGGTACCAACCACGGCTGGTACCGGCTCGGAAGTGGGTCAGGCGGTGGTCATCACCGACGACGAAAGCCACGTCAAGCGGGTTATCTTCCATCAGAAAATGGTCCCCGCCATCGTGCTGCTGGACCCCGAGCTGACCGTCGGTCTGCCCGCCAAGCTGACCGCTGCTACCGGTATGGACGCGCTGGCGCACAACCTGGAGGCCTTCTGCGCGCCGGTTTATCACCCGATGGCTGAAGGTATCGCGCTGGAAGGCATGCGTCTGGTCAAGGACTTCCTGCCGCGTGCGACCAAACAGGGTGACGACATCCAGGCTCGTTTGCAGATGCAGGTTGCTTCCAGCATGGGTGCGGTAGCCTTCCAGCGCGGTCTGGGTGGTATTCACGCTGTCTCGCACAGCCTGGGCGCGGTCTATGATGCTCACCACGGCCTGCTGAACGCGATTGTCATGCCTTACATGCTGCAGGCCAACCGTCCGGTTATCGAAGAGGAAATGGCGCGTGCTGCCCGCTATCTGGGTCTGCAGAAGCAGAACTACGATGGCATGTTGGATTGGGTGTTGGAGCTGCGTGCCGAGCTGGGTATCCCGCATACCCTGGCTGAGATCAACATTGACGATGCCAAGGCTGAAACCATTGGTGCCATGTCCGCCAAGGATGTTGCCGGCAGCACCAACCCTCAGCGCTACAACGCCGAGCAATACCAGGCGATCTTCCTCAAGGCCGTGCGCGGCGAGTTGTGATCGTGCTGTGCTGAGCAAAGCCGGGCTTGTGCCCGGCTTTTTTCTCTGCGGGGCCCGGGGGCAGCCAGCGGTGGTGGTGAGTGGCGCAGGGGCGTCCTGCGAACGCCGCACCGGCACTTTGCGCAATACGAAGTGCAGCTTTTTCCTCAGTCTGCGTTAAGCTAGACGCAGAGCTTCAGGAAAATTCACTATGTCGAAAGTATCGGTCCTGGTCGTTGATGATGCGCCTTTCATCCGCGACTTGGTCAAGAAAGCACTGCGTAGCTACTTTCCCGGACTGCAGATTGAGGAGGCGACCAACGGTCGCAAGGCCCAGCAGATGCTCGGGCGTACGCGTTTCGATCTCATTCTGTGTGATTGGGAAATGCCGGAGATGAGCGGCCTTGAGCTACTGCAGTGGTTCCGTGCGCAGCCCGAGGGAGCTGGTGTGCCATTCGTCATGGTGACCAGCCGTGGTGACAAGGCCAACGTTGTGGAGGCCATCCAGGCCGGGGTCAGTGACTACGTCGGCAAGCCGTTCAGCAACGAGCAGTTGATCACCAAGGTCAAGAAAGCGCTGCACCGAGCCGGCAAGTTGGCGCAGTTGCAGGTCGGCGGTGCGCCGCGCCCGAGCGCCGGTACTGCTGTCGGTTCGGTCGCCAATCTGACAGCCGGGCGCCCTGCGGAAGCCTCTGCCCGCCCGGCGCCCGCGCCGGTCAGTTCGCCATTGCTCAACTCTGCCCGCCCGGCTGAACCGCCGGCTCCGCCAGCAGCCTCGACCGGCAGCGCACAATCGGTACGTGGTCAGGGTCAGCTGCGGCTGGCGGGCGAGCAGTTTGCCTGTGTAATCAAGACGCTTAGTCTGCGCGATGCGCTGATCGTGGTGCGTCGCGGCGAGCGGCTGCCGCAGGTATTCGAAAGCGGCGTGCTGGATCTGGAGCAGGACGCGGATCGCTCGGTCGCGCGTATCAACGGCTACGTCCATGCCGTAGCGGCACTGGAAGCGAAAGTGGACTGCGAGTGGATCAAGGTAACGATCAAGTTTGTCGATCAGGACCCGGAGAAGCTTGATTACCTGTCCCGTCTGATTGCTTCCGGTACCGCCCAATCACACTATTCGCCAAGCGCCTGAGCGCTTCAGGCTGCGCGGTTGGGCGGAAAGTGGCAGCTGAAGGTACTGCCGCGTTCGGGCACGCTGGTAATCTGCAGACGGCCCTGGTGGCGCAGCAGCACATGCTTGACGATCGCCAGGCCCAGGCCGGTGCCGCCGGTAGTGCTGGCGCGGCTGGTGTCGACCCGGTAGAAGCGCTCGGTAAGTCGGTTGATGTGCTGCGGTGCGATACCGACGCCGTTGTCGATCACGCTCAAGTGCTGACCCTTGTCATCGCTCCACCAGTGCAGGGTTACCTCGCCCTGATCTGGGGTGTACTTCACGGCATTGAAGGCCAGATTGGAGAAGGCACTGCGTAGTTCGCCTTCGATCCCGTGCAACCGGGTGTTGCCTTCAATTTTCAGCGTGATGTGATGACCGCGCTCGCCGGAGAGCGCTTCGGCGTCCTTGCGGATATGCTCCAGCAGCGGACGCACATCGACCAGCTCCTCTTCACTGGGGTTGTCCGACGTTTCCAGCCGTGCCAGCAACAACAGGTCCTGCAGCAGGGCCTGCATTCGGCTGGCCTGCTGCTGCATCTGCTGCAGCGGACGTTTCCAGCGCGGGTTGAGCTCGTCGTCCATATCGAGCAGCGTCTCCAGGTAGCCAACCACCACCGTCAGCGGTGTTCGCAGCTCATGGGAGACATTGGCGACGAAGTCCTTGCGCATCTGCTCCAGGTTGTACACCCGGGTAACGTCGCGCACGACCATCAGCCGGTCACCGGGTCCGTAGCGGGTAATGGCGTATTGCAGCTGGACGTTGAGGTCGATCGGCGCCGGGATTTCCAGCGGGTCGCGGAAGTCGCCGCGCTCGAAGTACTCGATGAAGCGCGGATCGCGGATCAGGTTGGCAACATGCTGGCCGCTGTCGTCCGGGGTGCGCAGACCAAGCAGGCGCTCGGCAGCGTGGTTCCACCACTCCAGGTGGCCTTCGCTGTCGATCATCACCACGGCGTCGCGCAGGGCGGAGGTGGAGCTTTGAATGCGGTCGATCACTGCCTGCAGGCGAGAGCGCATTTTGCTGTCGCGGCGCTGCAGGTGATAAATGCTGTCGAAAATCTCGCCCCAGACGCCACGGGCTTCCGGCGGCGGTTCGTTGGGGTGGGTACTGAGCCAGTCGTAGAAGCGCGACATGTGGCGCAGGGTCCAGGCCAGATAACAGCCGAGGCCGATCACCAGCACCCAGGCGGTCTGCTCCAGAACCCAGCCCAGCAGCAGGCAGAAAAGCACCAGCAGCAGGACATGGCCGAGTACTCGGCTGAAGCTATTCTTGGCCACTGAAGGTCCTCTTCAAAACGACGGCGTCCTGTTTCAGAGTATCGCGGTGCGCAGCTTGTCAGGCTTTGGTAGAGAATCGGTAGCCGGTGCCGCGTACGGTCTGGACCAGATGTTCGTACTTCTCGCCAAGTGCCTTGCGCAGCCGGCGGATGTGCACGTCCACAGTACGCTCTTCAACGTAAACATTGCCACCCCAGACCTGGTCCAGCAACTGGCCACGGGTATACGCGCGTTCCTGATGCGTCATGAAGAACTGCAGCAAGCGGTACTCGGTCGGTCCCATTTCGGCAGCCTCGTCGTCGATGGTTACGCGATGGCTGATCGGGTCGAGTACCAGGCCTGCGACCTCAATGGGCGCTTCGCTGTCGACCGGGCCGGCACGGCGCAGCACGGCTTTCAGGCGGGCAACCAGCTCGCGGGGGGAAAACGGCTTGGTGATGTAGTCATCGGCGCCGACTTCCAGCCCCTGGATCTTGTTGTCTTCTTCACCCTTGGCGGTGAGCATGATGATTGGCACGTCAGCGGTCAGCTCGTCGCGTTTGAGGCGCCGGGCCAGCTCGATACCGGTGGTGCCAGGTAGCATCCAGTCGAGCAGAATCAGGTCAGGCTTGCTGTCGACGATGCAGGCGTGCGCCTGCTGTGTGTTTTCTGCTTCCAGGCAGTTGTAGCCCGCCATTTCCAGTGCGACCGCGATCATTTCGCGGATCGGGGCTTCGTCATCGACGATCAGAATACTTTTGCCAGACATGGTTTACCGTCTCGTTGCAGCTATAAGTCATGCGCCGATTAGATAACATTTTTATTTCATTTGTGTGACGTCGCGACGGCGACGTGACATCTATGCGGCCGCTCTGGATCAGGCCAGCCAGTAGTTCAGTGCAATCCCGATGAAGACCAGCATGCCAGCCCAGTGATTGGCCAGAAAGGCGTTCAGGCAGGCGTTGCGGTCACGGTCGCGGATCAGCCATTGCTGCCAGGCAAATCCCAGCGTCATGCCCAGTAGCCCGAGGTAGTAGTACAGACCCAGCTCAAAGCGTAGACCGACCAACAGCAGGCATACCAGGGTAAGTCCCTGCAGCAGGCCGATAATCAGCTTGTCTGCGTCGCCGAACAGGATTGCGGTCGACTTGATGCCGATGCGCAGGTCATCCTCTCGGTCGCACATGGCGTACTCGGTGTCGTAGGCCACCGTCCACAGCAGATTGGCGAGAAACACCAGCCACAAGGGTATCGGCAGGGCCTCGGCCTGGGCGGCAAAAGCCATCGGGATGGCCCAGGAGAAAGCCGCACCGAGAATGACCTGCGGGTAGAAGGTGAAGCGCTTGCAGAACGGGTAGATGGCGGCCAGAGCCACGCCGACGAAGGCCAGCTTGATGGTCAGTGCGTTGGTAAACAGCACCAGCAGGCCACTCAGGCCAACCAGAATGGCGAAGGTCAACAGGGCTTGGCGCTCAGTGATGCGGCCTGTGGCCAGCGGGCGCTCGCGGGTACGTTGGACGTGGCCATCAAAATCGCGGTCGGCATAGTCGTTGATCACGCAACCGGCTGCGCGCATCAGAATCACTTCCAGCACGAAGATCACCAGAGTGCTGATGTCCGGGACGCCCTCGGCGGCCAGCCATAGCGCCCACAGGGTTGGCCATAGCAACAGGTAGGTGCCGATTGGGCGGTCCAGTCGCATCAGCTGGATGTAGTCGTTGGCCCTGGGATTGAGCCGGGCGATGGGTTTGATCAGCAGACCGAGCAAGGCGATTCTCCAGTCAGAAGACAGATACTCAGGTGCCGGCGACCGGCCAGCCCTGCAAGAATACTTCACACACCAGCAGCTGCAACTCGCCATCCGAGAAGTGAGAACGGCGTGCCCACAGTCCGTCGCTACGCCAGTCGGCGGGCAGCCATTCGGCAGGGTAACGGCTGATCTCGATCGGACCGCGGCTGATCTGCGGGTTGCGGAACAGCAGGTGGCCAAGGCTGGTCGTGCCAAGCGCGTCGAGTTCGACCGCCGAGCTGCCAAGTGCGCTGGGCGGTGCGACCGAGCGTGCATAGACGCGAGGTGCACCAGCGGTGTGCAGCAGCACCTCTCTGGCCCATACGGTAGCGCCCTGCGGCACCCCCAGTGCGGCCGCCTCGTCGGCACGCGCGGCCTGTGGCTCCTGCCGCAGCAGTTCGACACGGAAGTCGTGGTTGCCGACGTCGGTCAGACGCTGGGTCAGCGAGCCTTCATGGCAGAGCCAGCTGAACAGCGGGTTTGCCGGCGGTGCGGGATGGTGGTCGGTGGGATACCAGTGAGGCAGCATGTCAGGTATTTACGGGGTGCAGGCAGGTTGGATGTGGCGCCAAGGGTATCACGAAACCCCGTCTGCGGCGGGCGCTGTGAGCTGGTCTTGGACTTGCAGGGTAATTGCGGTAGTGTCGCGAGCAGGTGTTGAAAACCGGGCTGTTTCGGCAGCGCTTTTCAAGCACCTCCCAGATAGCAAATTCAGAACTCCGTGAGAAGCAAGCATGAAGAAGTGGCAGTGTATTGTCTGTGGTTTCATTTATGACGAAGCTGAGGGTTGGCCCGACGAAGGTATTGCCCCCGGTACCCGCTGGGAAGACGTCCCGGCGGACTGGATGTGCCCCGACTGTGGCGTGGGCAAGGAAGATTTCGAGATGATTGAAATCGGCTGATTCTGTCACTCCCTTAATACACGCCCCGCAGGAGAATCCAAGTGGCTGATAACGCACCTCTGGTCATCATTGGCACAGGCCTGGCTGGCTACAATCTGGCGAAGGAATTCCGCAAGCTCGATAGCGAGCGCCCGTTGTTGATGATCAGCGCTGATGATGGCCGCTTCTACTCTAAGCCATTGCTCTCGACCGGTTTTGCCAAGGGCAAGGAAGCCGACGAACTGGGCATGCAGGACGCGGCAACCATGGCCGCGCAGCTCAATGCCGACGTGCTGACAGGCGCCAGGGTGACCGCCATTGATCCGGCCAGTCGAACGCTGACGGTGGACGGGCGCAGCCAGCCCTACAGTGATCTGGTGCTGGCTACCGGCGCTGAAGTGCGTTCACTGCCGTGGCGCGACGCGTTGGGCGAGCGGCTGCTGTCGATCAACGATCTGACCGACTACGGTCAATTCCGTGCGGCGCTGCAGGGGCGTCGCAAGGTGGTGATTGTTGGCGCCGGTCTGATCGGTTGCGAGTTTGCCAATGACCTGCGCCTCGGCGGTTTTGAGGTCGCCGTGGTGGCGACGGACCCCTGGCTGATGCCGCAACTGCTGCCGGAGCAGGCCGCCGCTGCGGTGCAGGCCGGGCTGGAGGAGCTGGGCGTCAGCTTCCACCTTGGTTGCGGCATTGAGAGCATGCGGCTGGAGGGTGAGGGGCTGCGTGTGCGGCTGGATTCGGGTGTCGAGCTGGTTGCCGATCAGGCGCTCTCGGCCATCGGACTGGCGCCGCGGGCGGCACTGGCCGAGGCGGCCGGACTGGCGGTGGGGCGTGGCGTGCAGGTGGATCGCCAACTGCGCACCCGTGATCCACATATCTATGCCCTGGGTGACTGCGCCGAGGTCGCTGGTTTTAATCTGATGTACGTGATGCCGCTGATGACCTCTGCGCGGGCGCTGGCGAAAACCCTCAGTGGCACACCGACCGAGTTGAGTTATCCGGCGATGCCGATCATGGTGAAAACGCCAGCCTGCCCGCTGGTCGTCGCGCCACCGTTGACCGCGCAGTGCGGCAGTTGGCAATGCACGGGTGAGGGCAGTGACATGCGCGCACTCTATCTCGATGACAGTGGGCAGATGCATGGCTTTGCGCTGACCGGCACTGCGGTGGCGGAAAAACTGCAGTTGACCCGTGAACTCCCTGCCTGGCTAGGGTGATCCGGTCGACAATGTGGGACAGTTTGGCCTTTTGTCGGGAAAAACCGTGATTTTGCGCGCTCTGAGGGCTGAGACGACTGGCGAAACTGATTCAGTCGTGCCATGCTGATCGGGCCTTGCCAGAGCGCTTCGAGCGGGCTCGCAGGTGTCTGCCAGGGCCCGCCGCGAGGAATCGGCGGCAACAACAAAAACAACAGACAATGAGGCTTTATATGCGCAAACCAGATCTCGCAGCGGCGATTGCCGAAAAGGCAGACCTGAGCAAGGATCAGGCGAACCGAGTGCTCAACGCCGTACTGGACGAAATTACCCAGGCACTGAGTAACAAGGACTCCGTTACACTCGTCGGTTTCGGCACATTCCTGCAGCGTCATCGTGGCGCCCGCACCGGCAAAAACCCCCAGACCGGCGCTCCGGTCAAGATCAAGGCAAGCAACACCGTATCCTTCAAGCCGGGCAAAAGCCTGCGCGACGCGGTCAACTGAGCCTGACTCCCGCGACAGGGGCTCGCTCGGGCCCCTGCCTCTCTGCGCTCTACTCCGGACGTGCCGTCCCCTGATACTTGCTCACCAGCGAACGCAGTGCATCACGCGCATCCAGCACCTTGCCGACGACCTTGTCAGCGGACTCCCGCTCCAGACCAAGGCGCTCGAGCAGCGCGTCGGGAATGCTGAGTCGCGGCCCGCTGCCGATACCCTGCTCGCTGAGCAGCGCCAGTGACAGATAGATCAGGTTCGGATAGATGTGGTCGGTGCCCTGATAGTTCGCATTATGCTGCTGGCGCAGAGCGGTACAGACCTCGTCGGGCATGTCCCAGTAGCGCATCAGCCAGCTGCCGATCTGGTCACGGGTGACGCCGATCAGGTGTTGCTCGATCTGGTGTGGCTGTACATGCGGGTTGGCTTCAATGTGGCGGCAGATCAGTTTGAAGTAGGGCGGAAAGATATACGCCAGCACCAGATAGCCGAAGTTGTGCAGCAGGCCGCCGAGGTAGTTCAGGCCCATTTCCGGGCGACGCTCGCGCGGCATGGCCTTGGCCAGACCTTCGATCACGGCGGCGGTGTAAATGGCCTGCTCCCAGTACGGCGTGGCGCGATCCGGCGCGTCGTTGGGGAGCTTGAAGGTTTTACCCAAAGCAAGACCCACCGCCAGGTTGATCACCAGGTCAAAGCCCAGTACCCGCCCGATGGCGTCCTCGACCGAGCGAATCTTGCCGGGCGCAGCGTAGTAGGGGGAAGCGGCCCAACTGACGACCTGAGCCGCCAGGCTCGGATCGGTTTCGACTACATCAGCCAGATCGTCGACGTCCGCATCCGGGTTGACCCGCAGTTTCATCACCTTTTGTGCGGTTTCCGGCAGCGGTGGGATCTCAATCGTTTCTTCCAGCCGTTGCTTCATGCGCAGGGCCGTGAAATTCTGAACCGCGTCACTCAGGTCCTGATCGTCCTGGGCGGCGCTGACCGCCGACTTTTCCAGGCTACTCAGCGGGACTGAGAACTGGGCCAGGCTGACCTTGGCCATCAGGGTGCGGGCATCCGCTTGGTTCAGTACCAGCGACCAGCCATCCAGGCCGCTGTCGAGTACCAGCTCGGGCTGATCGAGCAGGCTACGCTCGCAGACACAGGGCGAGTTGAACAGGATAGGCAAGCCCGGCAGCTGGTTTAGCTGGTGTTTGCTCAGGATGCGCTGTAGCTCGCGGTTGCGAACCGGTTCCAGTTCGCGCCCGAGCAGCGAGCCGAGGCTCTTCAGATCCAACAGGTGGTCCTTGGGGATCAGGATCAGGACGGTGCCGACATTGTCACAAAGCAGGCTGGCCTGAATCTGTTGAGACGCTGGCCACCCTCCACTGGCGGGGCGCAACTGGTAGGCAATCCCTTGTTGTTGCAGGAGCTTTTCAATCAGGTCGGGCAGGCTGGCGCCAAATTGCTCGGAAGCGGCCGGGTTGCTCATTGTCTGTTCCTTGCTCGGTCAGGCGGGCTGGTGCCCCGATATTGCGGGATTCTTGTTCGATTCTAGCGTTTGGTCTATCTGCAGCATAGCTGCAGTCAGACCTGTGCAAAATGCTGGCCCTCAGCTATCCAGCGATCAAGCAGCGGCTGAACATGGCTGGGGTGGCGGCTGGCGAGTTGCTGGGCGGCTTGCTGAACGGCCGGCAGCAGATCGGCGTCACGCACCAGGTCGGCTACCCGAAACTGTACCAGACCTGTCTGTCGGGTACCCAGTACCTCACCTGGGCCGCGCAGGGCCAGGTCCTTTTCGGCGATGACGAAGCCGTCGGTACTTTCGCGCATGATGCCCAGCCGCTCGCGGCCGAGCGCTGACAGCGGTGCGTGGTAGAGCAGCACACAATGGCTGGCGGCACTGCCACGACCGACCCGGCCACGCAGCTGGTGCAGCTGAGCAAGACCCAGCCGCTCCGGATTCTCGATGATCATCAGACTGGCGTTGGGCACATCCACGCCGACCTCGATCACCGTGGTTGCCACCAGCAGGTGCAAGTCACCTTCCTTGAAGGCGGCCATGATTTCGGCTTTTTCTGCCGGTTTCATACGCCCGTGAATCAGGCCGATGGAGAGTTCCGGCAAGGCTTCGCAGAGTGACTCCCAGGTCGCCTCTGCAGCTTGTGCCTGCAGTTGCTCGGATTCCTCGATCAGGGTGCAGACCCAGTAGGCCTGACGGCCTTCGGCGCAGCCGGCACGGACCCGCTCGATGACCTCGACGCGGCGACTGTCGGAAATCAGCACGGTATTGACTGGGGTGCGTCCGGGCGGCAGCTCATCGAGGATTGATGTATCCAAGTCGGCGTAGGCGCTCATCGCCAGGGTGCGCGGGATCGGCGTGGCGGTCATGATCAACTGGTGCGGCGATACGCCGCCGGCAGCACCTTTGTCACGCAGGGCGAGGCGCTGCTGGACGCCGAAGCGGTGCTGCTCGTCGATGATCGCCAGGCCCAGATTGCGGAACTGCACGTCGTCTTGGAACAGCGCGTGGGTGCCGACAATCATCACCGCTTCGCCGCTGGCGATCAGTTGCAGCTGGTTGCTGCGCGCCTTGCCCTTCAGTTTGCCGGCGACCCAGGCCACTGACAGGCCGAGTGCAGCAAACCAGCGCTGGAAGTTGTTGAAGTGCTGCTCGGCCAGAATCTCGGTGGGTGCCATCAGCGCCACCTGCCAGCCTGCTTCGATGGCCTGCAGCGCAGCCAGCGCCGCGACGACGGTCTTGCCGGCACCGACATCACCCTGCACCAGGCGTAACATCGGTCTTGGTTGCGCCAGATCGAGCAGAATTTCATCAGCTACCCGGCGCTGGGCGCCGGTTAGCGGGAAGCCGAGCTGAGCGACAAAGCGGTCAGCCAGCTCACCGGCTGCGCGCATCGGCGGCGCCTTGTGCGCCCGCATCTGGGCGCGCAGCCGTAACATGGCCAGCTGATGCGCCATCAACTCCTCAAACGCGAGTCGGTGCTGTGCCCAGTGACGGCCATCCTGCAGGGCCTCGAGGTCGATGTCCGGCGGTGGCCGGTGCAGCAACTGGACGGCTTCGCGCAGTGGCGGCAGTTGGTATGCCTCGGCCAGCTCCGGCGGCAGCCACTCGGTCAGATGGTTGCCCTTGGCAAGCCAGGCCAGCGCCGCGTCACTGAGGCTGCGCAGGCGCTGTTGCGATAGCCCTTCGGTGGCGGGGTAGATGGGCGTCAGGGTGTCACTGACGGGCAGCGCCTCGGCGCCGTCAAGGTTGTGCAGCTCGGGATGGTAGATCTCCAGCCCGGAAGCGCCGGGCCGCACTTCGCCATAGCAGCGCCAGTGGCTGCCGCGGCTGAGATTGGCTTTGAGCGCGGCGGAAAAATAGTAGAAGCGCAGGCTCAGGGTGCCGCTGCCGTCCTGAATCCGGCACAGCAGGCTACGGCGGCGGCCCATAACCACCTCGGCACCAAGCACCGTGCCCTCGATCACCGCATCCAGCCCGGGCCGCAGCGCGCCGATCGGGGTGACGCGGGTACGGTCCTGATAGCGCATCGGCAGGTGAAACAGCAGATCCTGTACCGACGACAGGCCGAGCCGGTCCAGCTTGTCCGCGAGGGCTGGGCCGATACCTTTGAGAACGGTCAGCGATGTCTGTTCACTCACCCTCTGTCCTGCCTTGAATCAGCGTGATGGCTGGCCGACCGAGCACAGGCGAATCGAGTCGCTGAGTAGCTCAATCGCCTTCGGACGCGGGAAACTGGCTCGCCAGGCGACGGCGACAGTGCGGTAGGGGGCCGGGGCCTTGAACGGTTTGGTCACCAGCAGATCGGAGCTGTAATAACGGTCATCGGCGGCGGACATGGGCAAGACGGTCATGCCAATACCGGAGGCGACCATGTGGCGGATGGTCTCCAGCGAGCTGGATTCGACCGTGGTGTGCTTGTGCTGTTCCTCTCCTTTGCGCAGGGTGGGGCAGGCCTCGAGCACCTGATCGCGGAAGCAGTGGCCTTCACCCAGCAGCAGCAGCTTGTTGTCGTCCAGCTCGTCCAGCGTCACGGAGTCGCGCGCCGCCCAGGGGTGGCTGGCTGGCATCAGCAGACTGAACGGCTCGTCGTAGAGAGTCTTGGTCAGCACATCCGGCTCTTGGAATGGCAGCGCGATGATGATGGCGTCGAGTTCACCGTTGCGCAGCTTGTCGCGCAGCACATGGGTGAAGTTTTCTTCGATGTACAGCGGCATCTCCGGCGCGACTTTGTGCAGCTGCGGCACCAGATGCGGGAACAGGTAGGGGCCGATGGTGTAAATGGCGCCGACTTTGAGCGGTGCGGCCAGCTGGTTCTTGCCGGCGGTCGCCAGCTCACGGATGGACAGCGCCTCCTCCAGTACCTTCTGGGCCTGAGCGACAATGCGCTCGCCAATCGGCGTGACCCGAACGGCGCTTTTGCTGCGCTCAAAAATCATCACGCCCAGCTCTTCCTCCAGCTTCTTGACGCCTACGCTGAGGGTCGGCTGGGAGACATGGCAGCGCTCGGCGGCGTGGCCGAAGTGTTGCTCCTGGGCAAGGGTGACGATATAGCGGAGTTCGGTCAGGGTCATTGGCTGGCAATCTATCTGGCAACGGGAACGTAGGTTGAACGACTGGCTCTAGCATAGCTGTTTGGTTAATAGAGTAAAACAATCGAAGCGTGGCCGAGGATACTGCAGATCCCGCGTGGTGGCTGATACAGTGTCGGCCTTGAGTTGACGGACAGGAGAGACAAATGCCGCGGGTAGTGATCGCCGGATGTGGGGATGTGGGTTCGGCGCTGGCCAGTCGTCTGGTCGCGCGTGGGTGGCAGGTCTACGGTCTGCGCCGTGATGTCGCCAGACTGCCGGAGGGCGTGCTGCCCATTGCGGCAGATCTGTGTGCTGCCGAACGGCCTGCAGACTGGCCGGAGAAGGTCGATTACCTGGTGTTTTGCCCTGCGGCTGGTAAGCGTGACGCCGAGTTGTATCAGCGTCTGTATGTGCAGGGCCTGGAGAACGTGATCGGCTGGCTGGGTCAGGACAAAAAGAATCTCCGTCATCTGCTGCAGGTTTCCAGCACCGGCGTCTACGCCCAGCAGGATGGTGAGTGGGTCAGTGAGAACAGCCGCGCTGAGGCTGCCAGTGAAACCGGCAAGGCGTTGCTCGCCGCTGAGGATGTTGCACTGCGCAGTGGCGTGCCGGCGTCGGTGGTGAGGCTGGCGGGTATTTACGGGCCGGGTCGAAACCGGCTGATTGAACAGGCTCGGGCCGGGATGACGGTGCCAGCCGAGCCGCCGCAGTACACCAATCGGATTCATCGTGACGATGCGGTCGGCTTGCTGGAGCACCTGCTGCTGCAGGCCGAGGCACGGGAACTGCTGGCGCCCTGTTATCTGGGTGTTGACGACGAGCCGGCTGCACTGCATGAGGTTGTTCAGTGGTTGCGCGAGCAGGTCGGAGCAGAGGCTCGAGCTGATGGTCCGGGTAGCACCCGGGTCGGTAGCAAGCGCTGCAGCAATGCACTGGCACGCGAGACTGGCTGGGCACCGCAGTATCCGACCTATCGCGAGGGGTATGCGGCGCTGCTGGGGCACTAGAGAAAAGATCGCAGGGAATTATCTGGCCACTTAGCGTGTCGCAAGGGGAGTAGGACAATCCGCTAACCGCTCAAGAGGAGGCGCAGATGAAAAAATCAGCATCGGCTCACTGGGAAGGCTCGCTGAAGGAAGGCAAAGGTACCATTTCGACTGAAAGTGGCGCCCTTCAAGCCAACCCCTACGGCTTCAACACGCGCTTTGAGGACCAGCCAGGCACCAATCCCGAGGAGTTGATCGGCGCAGCGCACGCGGGGTGCTTCTCGATGGCCTTTTCCAACCTGCTGGGAGAGGCCGGGTACACAGCCAGCAGCATCGACACTCAGGCCGAGGTGACCCTGAGCAAGCAGGATGATGGCTTCGCCATTACCGCCGTGGCACTGACCATGAATGCCGTGATTCCCGGTATCGACCAGCAGGCCTTCGATGAAATTGCCGGCAAGGCAAAAAAGGGTTGCCCGGTTTCCAAGCTGTTGAATGCCGAGATCAGCCTCAAAGCTTCGCTCGGCTAGCCGAGCGAAGCCAGCTGCAAGCCACAAGCTGCAAGAAAAAACCCGCGCGGTGTTTAATCGCGTGGGTTTTTTATGAGCTGCTGGCGGCCCGGAAACCGTAAAAACAGTTGACGGTGTCGTCGTCGAACAGACACTGGCTAAGCTTGCAGCTCGGGGGGGTGGGCGTTAGCCCACCACCATAATCCCGTCCATCTCGACCGGTACGCCCTTGGGCAGCGCGGCAACGCCAATGGCGGCGCGTGCCGGGTAGGGCTTTTCGAAGTAGCGCTCCATGATTTCGTTGACCTTGGCAAAGTTGCCCAGGTCAGTGAGGAAGATATTCAGTTTGACGATGTCCTGCAGCGTGCCGCCAGCGGCTTCGGCAACGGCGCTCAAATTGTCGAATACACGGCAGACCTGTGCTTCGAAGCCTTCAACGACTTCCATGGTGGCCGGGTCCAGTGGAATCTGGCCGGACAGATAAACCGTGTTACCAACCTTGATAGCCTGGGAATACGGGCCGATGGCGGAAGGGGCCTGCTCGCTGGTGATGACTTGTTTGTTCATGTGTTCTCCGACGAAATTCAGTTTTTGAGACGGGTAATGCGCATCACGCCCTTGAGGTTGCGGATGCGCTTGATCAGTTGTGACAGGTGCAGGCGGTCACGAACCCGAACCACCAGTTGCACGACGCTGACGCGTCCGTCGCGTTCGTCGACGCTGATCTTGTCGATACTGGCGTCGGCGACGGTGATGCCGGTGGCGAGCTGGGCAATAATGCCGCGCTGGTGTTCCAGCTCGACGCGCAGCTCGACGGTAAATTCGCCGCTCACATCCTTGTCCCAGGCCAGGTTCAGGATCTTTTCGCTGTTGTGGCGGTTGTCTGCCAGATTTCGGCAGTTCTCCTGGTGAATGACCATGCCCTTGCCGGAGGACAGATAGCCAACAATCGGGTCACCCGGAATCGGGTTACAGCAGCGCGCGAAGCTGACGACCAGGCCTTCGGTGCCGCGAATCGCCAGCGGTTTTTCGTCGCTATCGCTGTCGTTGTCGGGGCTGACCTTCTGTGCCTCTTCTTCACTGCCGCCTTCGCTCGCCAGCAGGCGTCGGGCGACCACGTAGGCCATCCGGTTGCCGAGGCCGATGTCGGCCAGCAGGTCCTCCATTAGCTCCATGCCACAGTCGGTCAGCACGGCCTGGACGCGTGCCTCCGGGATCTCGCTGAGCTGGGTGCCGAAGCTGGCCAGTACCTTGTCCAGTAGCCGCTCGCCCAAGGCGATGGACTCGGAATGGCGCTGGTGCTTGAGGAAGTGGCGGATGTTGCTGCGGGCCTTGCCGGTAATCACGAAGCTGAGCCAGGCCGGATTCGGGCGGGCGCCCGGTGCGGTAATGATCTCGACGGTTTCGCCGCTTTCCAGCGGCTCGGACAGTGGCGCCAGGCGTCGGTTGACGCGGCAGGCGATGCAGCTGTTGCCGATGTCGGTGTGCACCGCGTAGGCAAAGTCGACCGGGGTCGAACCCTTGGGCAGCTCCATGATGCGGCCCTTTGGGGTGAAAATGTAGACCTCGTCCGGGAACAGGTCGATCTTGACGTTCTCGATGAACTCCAGCGAGTTGCCGGCGTTTTGCTGCAGCTCCAGCACGCTCTTGAGCCACTGCCGGGTGCGGGCGTGGTTGCCGTTGATCACCTCGTCCTTCGACTTGTAGACCCAGTGCGCGGCAATGCCGTTGTTGGCCAGCTCTTCCATCTCGTCGGTACGGATCTGAATCTCGATCGGTACCCCGTGCATGCCGAACAGCGTGGTGTGCAGGGACTGATAGCCGTTGGCCTTGGGGATCGCGATGTAGTCCTTGAAGCGACCGGGAAACGGCTTGTAAAGACTGTGTACCGCACCGAGCACGCGGTAGCAGGTATCCGGCTTGTCGACGATGATGCGGAACGCGTAGACGTCCATGATTTCATTGAACGACTTCTTCTTGCCGCGCATCTTCTGGTAGATGCCGTACAGGTGCTTCTCGCGGCCCATCACCTTGCCCTGCAGGCCCTCGCGTTCCAGACAGGCCTGCAGCGACTCAAGAATGCGGTTCAGCAGTTCCTTGCGGTTGCCGCGGGCGTTGCGTACGGCGCGGTCGATCAGCATCGAGCGCATCGGATACATGGCCTTGAAGCCGAGGTCTTCGAACTCGGTGCTCAGGCTGTGCATACCCAGACGGTTGGCGATGGGCGCATAAATCTCAAGGGTTTCCTTGGCGATGCGGCGGCGTTTTTCCGGCGCCAGTGCGCCCAGGGTGCGCATGTTGTGCAGGCGGTCGGCGAGCTTGACCAGTATCACCCGGATATCCCGGGCCATGGCCAACGCCATCTTCTGGAAGTTCTCGGCCTGGGCCTCGGCCTTGCTCTCGAAGGTCATCTGGGTCAGCTTGCTGACCCCGTCTACCAGCTCGGCAACGGTGTCGCCAAACTGTTCGACCAGTGCATCCTTGGGAATGCCGGTGTCTTCGATAACATCGTGCAGCATGGCTGCCATCAGGCTCTGATGGTCCATGTGCATGTCGGCGAGGATGTTGGCTACTGCCAGCGGATGAGTAACGTAGGGCTCGCCGCTGCGACGGGTCTGGCCGTCATGGGCTTGCTCGGCGTAGAAATAGGCGCGCCGGACCAGATTGACCTGTTCCGGCTCAAGGTAATTGCCAAGATTGTCGGCAAAAACTTCTATCGCAGACATGCAGCTCTCCCGCACCCGTGCTGACGGGTGATGACCTCAGGGATGCCCGGCCTGCGCAATCCTTTTACTCGGCCAGTTCGGTAGTTTCCAGCGAGTACAGCGGCTCCTGCTGATCCTGCAGGGCTTCTTCGGCGAGGATTTCATTGGTAACCAGGCCTTCGGCGACTTCACGCAGCGCAACGACGGTGGGCTTGTCGTTCTCCCATGCTACCTTGGCGTCCTTGCCGCCGGTGGCCAGCTGACGGGCGCGCTTGGAGGCCAGCATGACCAGTTCGAAACGGTTATCTACATTTTCCAGGCAGTCTTCAACGGTGACGCGAGCCATGGGGGTACTCCGGAAAGGTAACTAATTGACAGATCGGCGCGCCCGGCATTTGTTCCGGACGCAGGACCTGACAGTGTACTGGCTGATGCTTCAGTCTGACAAGAGCGCTTGCAGCAAGGAGGTGTGGCGCGCCTGCTGGGCGACGGTCTGCAGACGGTAGCTGCGGACGATGGCCTTGAGATCATCGAGGGCGTGGTCGAAGGTGTCGTTAATCACTAGGCTGTCGAACTCGACGTAGTGGCTCATTTCCGCTACGGCCTCGGCCATGCGGCGGTCGATCACCTCGTCGTGGTCCTGGCCGCGCGAGTTCAGACGGTGGCGCAGGGCTTCGCGTGACGGCGGCAGGATAAAGATCGAGTGCGCCTGTGGCAGCTTGCGGCGTACCTGCTCCGCCCCTTGCCAGTCGATTTCGAGGATAATGTCGTGGCCGCGTGCCAAGGCCTGCTCGACTGCAGTCTGCGAGGTGCCATAGAGATTGCCGAAGACCTCGGCGTGCTCCAGGAAGTCGCCAGCTTCAACCAGGCGAATAAAGGCGTCGCGATCAGTGAAGTGATAGTTCACGCCATCCGCTTCGCCGGGGCGCATCGGGCGAGTGGTGTGCGAGACCGATACGTGCAGGTTGGGCGTCTGTTCGATCAGTGCCTTGACCAGGCTGGTTTTGCCTGCGCCGGACGGGGCGGAGATGATGTACAGAGTGCCGGTGGCGTGGGTCATCGGACAGGGTTCCTGCGGTGCGTAGTGGATAAGCGCGCAATTATAGGGTTTCCGCGCGGTGGCGTCATGGTTACCTGTCGCTTCCGCTAAGCTGTCTGCTCAGACAGAATTCCGAGCACAGGAGCAGGGATGATTTCGAAATGGCAATGGCTTTTGACGCAGCTGACACGGACGCTCTGGGTTCGCGCCTCCCTGTACGCGGTATTTGCGGTCGCCGCGGCGCTGCTTTCGGTGCTGGCACAGCAGTTGTTGCCCACCACGTTGCCGATCACCATTGGAGCAGATGCGGTTGACCGCATTCTCGATATCCTTGCCTCTAGTATGCTGGCGGTAACGACCTTCTCGCTGAGTGTCATGGTAGCGGCATACAGCGCTGCAACGGCCAATGTGACGCCAAGGGCGACGCGCCTGCTGATGCAGGACACCACCACGCAGAATGTACTGGGTACCTTTATCGGTGCGTTTCTCTTCAGTCTGGTGGGGCTGGTGGCGCTCAGCACCAAGGCGTACGACGAGAATGGGCGGGTGTTGCTGTTTGCCGTGACCCTGGTGGTCATTGTGCTGATTGTGGTGACGATTCTGCGCTGGATTGATCATCTGTCGCGGTTTGGCCGGGTTGGTGAAACGACAGCCAGGGTCGAGGCCGTGACCAGCAACGCTCTGGTGGACCGGATCGCCAATCCGTGTCTCGGTGCGAGGCAACTGGACCCGAACGGAATTCCACGGCAAGCGACGCCGCTGTATCCGCAGCACAGTCTGTATCTGCAGCACCTGGATGTGGGCGCTCTGGCTGACTGTGCCGAAGCACATTCGCTGCGCCTGTATGTGGTGGTGCTGCCCGGCAACTTTGTTCATCCGGCGTCACCGTTACTCTGGTTTGAAGGCGACGCCGACGAGGCCGCTCAGGCGCGCTTGCGCGAGTGCTTCACGCTGGGTGACCTGCGCTCGTTTGATCAGGATCCGCGTTTCGGCCTTGCGGTGCTGTCCGAGATCGCCTCGCGGGCGCTGTCCCCTGCGGTCAATGATCCGGGTACGGCGATCGACATTCTCAGCCGCGGCGTGCGGCTGCTGTCGGCTTGGGTGGACTATCACGAGCCTGAGCCGGATACGGTCTGTTACCCGCAAGTCTGGGTTCCTGCACTTACGCTGGACGACCTGTTCGATGACCTGTTTGGGCCGATTGTGCGGGATGGGGCGGGCCGCGTTGACGTGCAGCTGCGGCTGGCCAAGGCGCTGCAGGCGCTGGCCGCGCGTGACGAACGGTTTCTGCAGCCAGCACAGCGCCTGGGTGCCGCGGTGCGCGCGCTGGCCGAGCACGCGATGGTGCTCGAGGCAGACCGTCAGCGGGTGCTGGCGGCAGTGGATCGAATAGGTCAGCACTAGCGCGATCTGCTGAGCACCCTTGCTTGCGTTTATGGGGGCGTATTTGAAGCACGTGGTAGCCGCCAACAGGAGCAGTAGTGGTGATATGGTGTAGGGCTGAGCAGTGTCTGATGTGCTGCTCGCAGGCGCCCCCGCCGGCCCTTTCGAACAATAATGGAGTTCTGCAGCATGATTCGAATCACCGTTTCCTACCCCGCGCAGGACAATGCGCGCTTTGACCACAGCTATTACCAGCAACAGCACGCTCAACTGATCCATCAGCAGCTGGATGCGCACGGGTTGCTGAAGCTGGAAGTGGATCAGTGTCTGGCTGATGGTGCAGGGCAGGCGCCGCAGTTTGTGGCCTCCGCGCATTTGTTCTTTGCCGATATGGCGCAGTTTCAGGCGGCCTTCGCCGCTGGCGGCCAGGCGCTGAATGAGGACATGGCGAATTACACCGATATCACGCCGGTTGTCACCATCAGTCAGGTTGTTGCCTGATTATCCCGGCCCGCGCCTGATTATCGGGTGTGGGCCACTCGGCCGCACCCGTTGCGCCGAAACCGCTACAATAGCGCCGCTTTGTCCTTTCATCCCGTCGAGGAATTACCCTGATGACCGCACGTCGGATTTCATCAGCGTTGCGCGCTGCTGATCACAGAACTGCTGCCACGGCGCCGGCTTCCGGTGCCGGCGCATTGCGTCAGGATCGAATCTATCAGGCCATCAGCGACGCCATCATCGAGCACCGGCTGCAGCCGGGGGCGCGCTTGCGTGAGGATGCGCTGGCTGAGGTGTTCGGGGTCAGCAGAACCGGTATTCGCAAGGTGCTGCAGCGCCTCGCCATGGATCAGCTGGTCACCCTGACACCGGGCAAGGGCGCCAGTGTCACCCGGCCGTCCGCCGAGGAGGCACGGGAAGTCTTTGATGCGCGGCGGATGGTGGAGTGTGGCCTGATGCGGCAACTGGCGCGGCAGATTGATGAGGCGGCGCTGGCGGCGTTGCGCGCGCTGGCCGAGCAGGAGCAGCAGGCGTTGGCGGCGCGCGATCAGAGTGCAGCGATCAAGTGCTCGGCGGAGTTTCACAGTCGGCTGGCGGTGCTGGCCGGTAATCAGACGCTGGCGAGTTTTGTCGTCCAGCTGTGTTCGCGCTCATCGTTGATTCTGGCGGTGTACGGCAACGCCGGGAATCTGGGCTGCGATTGTACCGATCACAGCCGGCTGATCACGCTGCTGGAAGCTCGGGATGGTCAGGCGGCTGCCGCTTTCATGGCGCAGCACCTGGATGCCATTGAGGGCTCGCTGGCGATTGCCGACTCGCCGCAGACCACGCCGGATTTGCAGGATATCTTCGCCGCCTATCGCGGCTGATGACGCCGACGGTGCAGGCACCGTCGGCAGCCTTGGGGTTCAGCGGCGGAAGCGCTGGCAGGGCCCCCAGTATTGCATCAGCAGGTAGTAGCTGACCCCGGCCGGGATCAGGCTGGCATACCAGGACACACTGGATACGTTCAGTGCGACCACGGCACCAATGGCGGTTGCGATCAGCGCGGCGTAGTTGACCCCCTGATACGGGCCGTTGGCGTCGTACAGGTGCTCCAGATTCAGCGTACGCTTGCGGATCAGATAGTAGTCCACCACCAGAATCGCGAAGATCGGGCCGAGGAAGGCCGAGTAGGTCTGCACGAATACCTGCAGGCCGGCGGCTGAATCTTCGCTGACCAGTTTCCACGGGAAGGTCGCGAAGGCCAGCAGGCCGACGATCACGGTAGCCGGTCGGAACTTCAGCTTGAATACATCCATTAGCACGTAGGTTGGTGGCACCACGTTGTTCAGTACGTTGGTGGTGACCTGAGCGAAGGCGATGAACAGCAGGGTGGTCATCAGCAGCGGGGTGTTGTCGACCGCGTTGGCAAACACCTGAATCGGGTCGGCGACGCCGGTGGCCTCGGAGACCATGTACCCGATCAGGCCCATGAACAAGGTGCAGGGCAGAATCGACATCGAGTAAATGGTGGTCAGCAGGCCGGGGCCGGTGCCGTGTTTGTGCTCACGGGCGTAGTCGCTGACGTTGAGGATCATGGTGCTGTAGATGCCGAGGAACAGCATGGTCGCACTCCAGAACGGCAGGCCCCATGAGCCCTGCATGGTCAGCAGACTGCCCGACAGTTCGTCACCGTAGCGCTGCACGGTGCTGTAGAACATGTAGACCAGCGAGGCGAGGATAAAGGCGCTGCCGACATTCTCCAGCCACTTGATGCCCTGAAAGCCCATGACCGAAAGGCCAATCTGCAGGAACTGGAAGGCGATAAAGAAGAACACCAGATTGTCGAAGCCGAACAGGGTGGCGGACACCATGTTCAGGGCGCCAGCGCCAATCCAGCTCTGGAAACCGTACCAGACGATCGCGGGAACCGCGCGCACCAGGCCGGGTAGTCGGGTGCCGGCGAAGCCGAAGGCGCTGCGCGCCTGCACCATGAACGGGATGCCGTATTTGTAACCGGCGGCGCCGTTCAAGACCAGGGCAACGCCAATGACGAAGCAGCCAATGGCAATCGCCAGGGTGGCCTGGATCAGGTTCAGGCTGCCGACCACGCTGGAGCCCATGGTAAAGGTGCCGATGGAAACGCAACCACCAAACCAGGCCAGCAGATAGGACAAGCGCCCCATAATGCGAACCTTCTGGGGCGCGAGGGACTCCTCGCCGGCGGCCTTGGTTTCGTTGCTCGGCTGGCTGCCGGCGGTGAGCGTGCTGGCGTCAGTGTTCATGAGACTCCCCCGTGGGCTGTGTTGTGCATTGTTGTCTCCCCGGATCATCCGATCCTGCGGTTTTTTTGTGTTTGCCCCGCGGGGCGCGCTGTCACCTGATCAGCCGTGGGCCAGATCAGAATACTCGGCAAAGCGTCCGGTGAAGCGCTTGCTGCCCGGAAACGCCAAATCGCCAAATTTGCTGGTACCCAGCCCCAGCCCAACCACGGCTTCGGCCAGCTTCACCGCGGCGGTTACGCCTTCCACCACGGGCAGACCGACCGCGTCGCTGATCTGCGGGGTCAGGTCGGCCATGCCACCGCAACCAAGCACGATGGCGCCGATGTTGTCTTCGCGCTTGGCCTTCAGGCACTCGTCGATGATGCGCTCGAGTGCGATATCCGGGTTCTCTTCCAGATCCAGCACCGGAATGTCGGCGGCGCGCAGGCGTCGGCAGCTGTGGCGGAAGCCGTAATTGTCGAGCAGATGCTCGGCAATGATCAGGGTGCGCGGCAGGGTGGTAACCACCGAGAAGCGGGTGCTGATCATACTGGCGACATGGAACGCGGCTTCGGCGATGCCGATCACCGGGGCGCGGGTCAGCTCGCGAGCGGCATACAGGCCGGGGTCGCCAAAGCAGGCAATGATGTAGGCATCGGTGCCTTCGCGCTCACCGGCGCGCACTTCCTCAACGACGCCCAGGGCACTTACCGCCTCGTCGAAATGGCTTTCGATCGACACCGGGCCGCTGTCTGGCTGGCTGGCAGTGATCCGCGTGCCGGGTGCGGCAACCGCTTTGGCCGCCTCGCCGATGGTCTCGGTCATGGCGTGGGTGGTGTTCGGGTTGATGACGCGAATATGCATGAATCTGGCCTGCCCATGTATGTACACAAAAGAGTAGATTAATTGTATACAATCGTCTGAGTCAAAAAATCAAAATGCCTTGCAGTTATCGCGCGTAATAAGCACTACGTACTCGAACTGCAGGCTTTCTTCAGCGAAAGAGGTGTCTTAATGATCGATAGCGCTGTGTATCCACGCGATCTGATCGGCTACGGCCGCACCCCGCCGGAAGCCCGTTGGCCCGGCCGTGCGCGGATCGCCGTTCAATTTGTGCTCAACTACGAAGAGGGCGGTGAGAACTGTGTGCTGCACGGCGACAGCCACTCCGAGCAGTTCCTGTCGGAAATCATTGGTGCGGCGGCGTTCGATGATCGCCATATGAGCATGGAGTCGATCTACGAGTACGGCTCGCGGGTGGGTGTCTGGCGCCTGCTCAACGAATTCGAGCGGCGCGGTTTGCCGTTGACCGTGTTTGGCGTGGCGATGGCGCTTGAGCGGCATCCGGAAGTAGCCCAGGCGTTCCATGAGTTGGGCCACGAAATCGCCTGCCACGGCTGGCGCTGGATTCACTACCAGAACATCCCCGAAGCGGTTGAGCGCGAGCACCTGCAGCGTGCACTGGACATCTTCCAGCGCCTCTACGGCAGTCAACCGGAGGGCTGGTACACCGGGCGGGACAGCCCCAACACCCGGCGTCTGCTGCTGGATCAGGGCGGCTTCCTCTATGACAGCGACTACTACGGTGATGATCTGCCGTTCTGGACCCGTGAGGCGGACAGCGCCGGCGCGCTGCACAATCACCTGATCGTGCCTTACACTCTCGATACCAACGACATGCGCTTTGCCTCACCGCAGGGCTTCAACACCGGCGACCACTTCTTCCAGTATCTGAAAGACGCTTTTGACGTGCTCTACGCTGAGGGTGAAGACTTGCCGAAGATGCTGTCGATCGGTCTGCACTGCCGGTTGATCGGCCGCCCCGGCCGCTTCCGCGCGTTGCAGCGTTTTCTTGATTACATCGAATCCCATGATCGGGTCTGGGTGACACGCCGTGTCGATATCGCCCGCCATTGGGCCGAGCATCATCCCGCACAGAACCAGGAGTCAGCATGAGCAAGCAATCCGAACCCCGCAGCTACTACGCGCCAACCGGCGGGCACCCGCCGCAGACGCAGCTGACCACCGACCGTGCGGTCTTCACCGAGGCCTACGCGGTGATTCCCAAGGGCGTGATGCGCGATATCGTTACCAGCCACCTGCCGTTCTGGACCGGTACCCGTCTGTGGGTGCTGTCGCGCCCGCTCAGCGGCTTTGCCGAAACCTTTTCGCAGTACATCATGGAAGTGCAACCGGGTGGCGGCAGTGACAAGCCGGAAACCGACGCCTCCGCCGAAGGCGTGCTGTTCGTGGTGGAAGGCGAAATGACGCTAACCCTGAACGGTCAGCAGCATCTGATGAAAGAGGGCGGCTACGCCTTTATTCCGCCAAGCAGCGACTGGCAACTGCACAACAACAGCGGCGCTGTGGTGCGCTTCCACTGGATTCGCAAGGCCTACCAGAAAGTCGAGGGTATCGACGCGCCGGAAGCTTTCGTCACCAACGAAAATGACATCGAGCCGCTGGTGATGCCCGGCACCGACGGGGCCTGGAGCACCACTCGCTTTGTCGACATGAGCGACATGCGGCACGACATGCACGTGAATATCGTCAACTTCCAGCCGGGCGGTGCGATTCCCTTTGCCGAGACCCACGTCATGGAGCACGGCCTCTATGTGCTGGAAGGCAAGGCGGTGTATCTGCTGAACAAGGACTGGGTTGAGGTCGAAGCCGGCGACTACATGTGGCTGCGCGCCTTCTGCCCGCAAGCATGCTATGCCGGCGGCCCCGGCCCGTTCCGCTACTTGCTGTACAAGGACGTCAACCGCCACATGAAACTGCCGGCGCTTGACCGTTGAGGAGCAGGAGATGAGTGCTGACGTGTTGCAGCTGACGGCCCAGCCCCTGACACCGGAGGCCTTCGCGGCCTTCGGTGACGTGATCGATGCGCGCAGCTCCGCGCATTTCATGATCAACGCGGGCCGTACCCGTCGCCATCATGATCTGGCCAGGGTTGAGGTGGCCGGTGAATCACCGCGGGTGCTGATCAGCATCTTTGTCAGCCAGCCGGTCACCGTGCCGCTGGAGCTGACCTTTCTGGAGCGCCATCCGCTCGGCAGTCAGGCGTTTATGCCGCTGCACGAGGAGCAGTTTTTGATCGTGGTGGCGCCGCCGGGCGATGCGATTGATCCGGCCGAGGTGCGCGCCTTCATCACCGACGGCCGCCAGGGCGTCAACTACCGCATCGGCACCTGGCATGCCATCCAGTCGGTGCTGGAGCGTGAAGGGGAGTTTCTGGTGGTTGATCGCGGTGGTGCCGGTCACAACTGCGACGAGCATCCGATCAACATCCGGGTCACGCTGGAGTGACCCTGCGCTGACGTTGATACCGCTCCGCAACGGAGCGGTATGGGCTTACTCGATATTCTGGATCTGCTCGCGCATCTGTTCGATAAACACCTTCAGATCCACCGCCGCCTGGGTGCTGCGCGTATCGATGGCCTTGGAGCCGAGGGTGTTGGCTTCGCGGTTGAACTCCTGCATGAGGAAGTCCAGGCGGCGGCCGATGGCGTCTTTGCTGTCCAGCACGCGGCGGGTTTCGGCGACGTGGGTATCGAGGCGGTCGAGCTCTTCGGCGACGTCGATCTTCTGTGCCAGCAACACAATTTCCTGTTCGACGCGGGTGCTGTCCAGCTCCAGTTTGGCGTCGTTGAAGCGGTCGATCAGCTTCTGCCGGTGCGCGGTCAGCAGGGTCGGCATCATTTCGCGGATCACCGCGGTGCGCTCGCTGATGCTGCTCAGGCGGTCCTCGATCAGTTGCTTCAGCTCGGCACCTTCGCGCGCGCGGTGTTCCTTCAGTTCCTTGAGGGCCTGATCGAACAGCTGTCGGGCCTGCTTGACCAGGTTACCCTGATCAGTCTTCTCGCCAATCACCACGCCCGGCCAGGCCAGCAGCTCGAGTGGGTTGACCGGACCGGCGTTCTGCAGGCGGGCGCTGAGCTGCTCGGTGGTGCGGATCAGCTGATCGAGTAATGGCTGGTTCAGGCTGAGCTCGCTGGACTGCTGCTCGGCCGGATTGAAGCGCAGGGTGCACTCGACCTTGCCGCGGGCCAGCTGCTTGCGCAGCAGTTCGCGCAGCGGACCCTCCAGTTCGCGGAAGGCTTCGGGCAGGCGCAGGGTGACTTCCAGATAGCGGTGGTTCACCGACCGCAGTTCCCAGGCCAGGTTGCCCTGATCGGTGCTGAGTTCGCTGCGGGCGAAGGCGGTCATGCTGTAAACCATGCGGATCCTCTGTCTGGTCGGTGAGCGGATGGGCATTGTAGCGCCTTGCTGCGGTCCGGGGGTATCGTCGGGGTGCTATACTCCGCGGTCTTCCCACCTGCAGTACAAGGATTCCAGATGATGAAACGCCCCAGCGAACGCGCCGCCGACCAGATGCGCCAGGTTACCCTGACCCGTCATTACACCAAGCATGCCGAAGGCTCCGTGCTGGTCGAGTTTGGCGACACCAAAGTCATCTGTACCGTGAGTGTTGAGGCCGGCGTGCCGCGCTTCCTGCGTGGCAGCGGCCAGGGCTGGATCACCGCTGAATACGGCATGCTGCCGCGCTCTACCGGCTCGCGTATGCAGCGTGAGTCGAGCCGTGGCAAGCAGGGTGGTCGCACGCTGGAAATCCAGCGGCTGATTGGTCGCTCGCTGCGCGCCGCGGTTGACCTGAAGACGCTGGGCGAAAACACCCTGTACATCGACTGCGATGTGATCCAGGCCGATGGCGGTACCCGTACCGCGTCGATCACCGGCGCCTGCGTGGCGTTGGTCGATGCGCTGCGGGCCATGAAGCAGCGTGGCGCGATCAAGAAGGTGCCTGAGGTGCAGATGATTGCCGCGATCTCGGTCGGCATCTATCAGGGTGTGCCGGTGCTGGATCTGGATTATCCGGAAGACTCGGCTGCCGATACCGACCTGAATGTGGTGATGACCGACAAGGGCGGCTTTATCGAAGTGCAGGGCACCGCCGAGGCGGCGCCGTTCAGTGCCGAGGACCTGAATGCCATGCTGGCGCTGGCACGCAAGGGCACCGAGGAGCTGTTTGTGCTGCAGCGCGCTGCGCTGGAGGACTGACTCGCGTCTCTGCGCTGAAAAGGCCGCCTTTGGGCGGCCTTTTTTGTGCGGCGGTCGCGCTGGCGCGGGCACTGGCGTAGGCAGGGAGCGGAAACTCTGTTAAAACTCGCGTAAATCTGTTTTTACGCCAAGGAGTGCCTGCGATGACTGATCCAGTAACCCAGACTGACAATACGCCGCCGCCCGCGACGCCCGGCCCGGAAGCGCGCCAGTGGGCGCTGTTTGTGCACCTGTCCGCATTGCTGGGGTTCATTTTTCCGTTCGGCAACCTGGTCGGCCCGTTGATCATCTGGCAGCTGAAGAAAGACATGGACCCCTTTGTCGATGATCAAGGCAAGGAAGCGCTCAATTTCCAGATCACCGTTGCCTTGCTGATGCTGGTTTGCCTGTTGTTGGCACTGGTGCTGATTGGCCTGCTGCTGATGTGGGTGGTGGGGGTAGGCGCGCTGGTGCTGACCATCATTGCCGCGATCAAGGCCAACGAAGGTCAGGCTTACCGCTATCCGTTCTGCTGGCGCCTGATTAAATAGGCGAAGCAAAAAAACACCCCCGCAGCCATCGGCTCCGGGGGTGTTTTTCGTTTGTGCGGCTGATTCTGTTGCGACAAGGGTAGGTATCCCCAGATCATCGCTTGCAGTATCTCAGATGCTCAGGGTCCAGTCGTAGTCGATAATCACCGGTGCGTGCTGAGAGAAGCGCGCATTGCGCGGGATTTTGGCCTGTTTGACGAAGCGGCGCAGGCCAGGAGTCAGGAACTGGTAGTCGAAGCGCAGGCCGAGGTTGAGATTCTCCGCCTGTTCGCTGTTGGGCCACCAGCTGTAGAGTTCGGACTCGCGGGTGACTTCGCGTAGCGCATCGACGTAGCCCATGTTGCCGAAGATCTCGTCCATCCAGGCTCGCTCGGGCGCCATGAAGCCGGGTTCGTTCTGGCAGTCGCGCCAGTTTTTTACGTCCAGCTTGAGGTGGGCGACATACAGGGAGCCACAGTAGATGAATTCGCGGCGCTTGCGGCGCTGCTTGTTCAGGTAGTTGGCGAAGTCTTCCATGAACTTGAACTTCTGGTTCAGGTCGGCGTCGCCGTCACGGCCGGAGGGAAGCAGCAGTGAGCCGATGCTGAGCTTGTCGAAGTCGGCCTGCATGAAGCGGCCGTAACGGTCGGCGGACTCGAAGCCCAGACCCATGATGATCGCTTTGGGGGCGACCCGGGTGTAGATCGCGACACCGCCCTGGGACGGGGTTTCGGCTTCGAAGCAATATTGCCAGTAGCCGTCCAGCCAGTACGGGTCCTGCTCCAGTTCGGGGGCGGTAACGCGGATGTCCTGCAGACAGATGACATCAGCATCCTGAGTGCGCAGCCAGTCAAACAGGCCACGCTCGGCGGCGGCCTTCACTCCATTGACGTTAAGACTGATGATTCGCATGCATGGTCCCCCAAAAAACCAGCGTGTATGATACCCGAGCTTGAGGGTCTGTTGTAGTTTCGTTAACCCGGCGGTTGCAGCCGGTAAAGCTGTCGGGCAAGAAACGAGGCGCGTGGTTTGGTCATTCTGGATAAGCGACGAGCGTCGCCGGATGGCCTCGGCGTCAGCAGCCCCGGTCCTTTTGTTAATGATGAGGGTGTAGATGCACGAATATCAGCGGGAGTTCATTCGTTTTGCGCTGGATCGCAATGTCTTGCGATTTGGCGAGTTCACTCTCAAGTCAGGGCGCAAGAGTCCGTATTTCTTCAATGCGGGTCTGTTCAACGACGGCGCCTCACTCAGTCGGCTGGGTCGTTTCTACGCCCAGGCGCTGGTGCACAGCGGTCTGCCGGGCGTCGACGTGATTTTTGGACCGGCCTATAAGGGGATCCCTCTGGCGGCTGTCACGGCAGTGGCGCTGGCGGACAGCTTCGACCGCAACCTGCCCTACTGCTTCAATCGCAAGGAAGCCAAGGATCACGGCGAGGGTGGTTCGCTGGTGGGCGCACCGCTTGAAGGTCGCGTGCTGATCGTTGACGATGTGATCACTGCCGGTACCGCTGTGCGTGAGGTCATGCAGATCATTCAGCAGGCTGGCGCGACACCGGCTGCCGTGATGATTGCCCTGGATCGTCAGGAGCGCGGACAGGGCGAGCTGTCGGCAATCCAAGAGGTCGAGCGTGACTTCGCAATTCCGGTCATCAGCATTGTCAGCCTGAATCAAGTCATGGACTTCATCAAGGATGACCCGGAGCTGCAGCAACACTTGCCGGCAGTGCAGGCCTATCGCGCCGAATTCGGCGTCTGATCACGGTTCGGCCGGTGCCGCTTAACATGGGCTAACGGTTTGATTGCGGCGGCCGATATACTGCCAATTGGCCAGCAAGCCTGGCTTCGAAGTTACGCAAAGGAAGGCTGGAACGGACGAGGAACCGCCTGCGATGAATCGGATCTTGAGCTGTGCTGCACTGACCCTGATGATGGTTTCGTCGCTGAGCGTTGCTGGCGATCTGTACCGCTATGTCGATGACCACGGTGTTGTGGTGCTTGGTCGGCAGGTGCCACCGCAGTTTGTTGCTCGTGGTTATGAAGTGCTCGACAGCAATGGTCGGGTCAAGCAAGTCGTCCCGGCTGCCCCGTCGGCCGAGGAGCGAGAGGCCCGTCGGCTGGCGCTGGAAGCCCAGAAAAAACAGGATGCTGAGGATGCCACCCTGCTGCGGCTATACAGCAGTCTTGCCGATCTGGACCGGGCCCAGGCCCGTCAGCTCCAGCAGTTGGATAACCAGATTGCGGTGGCGCGCGCCAACATTGCCGAGCTGCAGACTGAACGCGAGGAGTTGCGCGCGCAGGCGGCCGATCAGGAGCGGGCCGGGCGCAAGGTGGATAAAGCCATTCTTGATCAGTTGCAGGCCGTCGATTCCGAAACACGGCTTCAGCAGCAGCGAATCGAGCGCACTGAGGGCGAGATTGCTGCGGTGAAGGCAGATTACGCCGCCCAGCGCTCGCGGCTGTCGCTTCTGCTTGGCGACGAGCCGCCGCCGCAGTAGTTCAGATTCTTCCCCCAGGTCAGCCCTGTACAGCGGCGCCGGCCTCTTCGGGGGGCCGAGTTTCGAAGCGGCGAACAGCTGCCTTGAAGGACTCCGGGATAGGTTCCGGTCGACGGGTCTGCTGATTGGCATGCACGTAGACGATCTCGCCGCTGACCAGCAGCGTGTCCCCGCGATAGATTCCCACCACAAAGCTCATGCTGGAGTTGCCGAAGCGGGCAATCCGCAGACGGATGTCCAGCAGATCATCAAACAGCGCTGACGCCTTGTAGTCGAGCAGGGTTCTGGCGGCGAAAAACTCGCTGCCATCGAGGCCCTCTCCGGGCTGCACGCCGGCGTCGGCGCGCAGCTCCCGGTAGTACTCGGTGACGCCGACATCCGCGTAGTTCAGATAGTGGCCGTTGAAGACGATGCCCTGGGGGTCCGCCTCGGACCAGCGCACGCGCAGCGGCGTGCTGAAGCGAAAGTCGGTCTTGTTCATTACTCGTCTCGTGCCTGATTGGTGATCAGGGTGCCGACGCCGGTGTCGGTGAACAGTTCCAGCAGCACGGCGTTGGGCACGCGGCCATCGACAATGATGGCGCTGCCGACACCGCCCTGTACCGCGTCCAGCGCGCAGCGAATCTTCGGCAGCATGCCGCCGTAGATGGTGCCATCGGCGATCAGTGCGTCAACCTGCGTGGTGCTCAGGCCGGTCAGCACCTTGCCTTCCTTGTCCATCAGGCCGGCGATGTTGGTCAGCAGCATCAGTTTCTCGGCGCCCAGCGCCTCGGCGACTTTACCGGCAACCAGATCAGCGTTGATGTTGTAGGAGGCGCCGTCGCTGCCAACGCCGATCGGAGCGATGACCGGAATGTAGTCATCGGAGACCAGGCGATTGATCAGGTTGGCGTTGACGCTGGAGACCTCGCCAACGTGGCCAATGTCGATGATCTCGGGTTTGTCCATGCCCGGAGTGTGACGACTGACTCTGAGCTTGCGCGCCTTGATCAGGCCGGCGTCCTTGCCGGTCAGGCCGATGGCGCTGCCGCCATGCTGGTTGATCAGGTTGACAATGTCCTTGTTGACCTGGCCGCCGAGGACCATTTCCACCACATCCATGGTCTGGCTGTCGGTCACCCGCATGCCTTCGATGAACTGGCTTTCGATGTTCAGTCGCTTGAGTAGATCACCGATCTGCGGACCGCCGCCATGGACCACTACCGGATTGATGCCGACCGTTTTCATCAGCACGATGTCGCGGGCAAAGCTGTTTTTCAGCTCATCGTTTTCCATGGCGTTTCCGCCGTACTTGATGACGATGGTCTTGCCGGTGAAGCGCTGGATATAGGGCAGGGCTTCGGTAAGAACGCGTGAAACCTGGGCGGCGGCGTCGCGACTCAACATGGTGGTCTGGTGTCTCCTGTGGTGATTCAGAATGTGGGTTGCAGGTCGGGTGCGATGGCCTGCAGTTGCTGACGGAACAGGTCCTGCACGCGGGTCAGCTCCGCGTCGCTGTCAGCCTCGAAGCGCAGTACCAGCACCGGCGTGGTGTTGGAGGCGCGGATCAGGCCCCAGCTGTTGGCAAAGTCTACACGGATGCCGTCAATGCTGGTGACCTCGCCGTCGCCCCAGTTACCCTCTGCTGTCAGCGCCTCGATGATCTGGAACTTGCGCTCCTCGCCGACCGTGAGGTTGATTTCCGGGGTGCTGATGCTGGCCGGATAGCGGGCCATCACCTGATCGGCGCTGTCGGGCTGCAGCGACAGCAGCTCGAGCAGGCGGCAGGCGCTGTAGAGGCCGTCGTCGAAGCCGAACCAGCGCTCCTTGAAGAACAGGTGCCCGCTCATCTCGCCACCGAGCAGGGCGCCGGTTTCCTTCATCTTGGCCTTGACCAGCGAGTGGCCGGACTTCCACATGATCGGCCGGCCGCCAGCTCGGCTGATGACCTGGGGCAGCTGGCGTGAGCATTTGACGTCAAAGACGATGTCGGCGCCGGGGTTGCGGGTGACGATGTCCTCGGCAAACAGCATCATCAGCCGGTCCGGATAGATCATCTCGCCGCTGTTGGTGACAAAGCCGAGGCGGTCGGCATCGCCGTCAAAGGCAACGCCGAGATCGGCACCTTCGCGCTGTACGGTCTCGATCAGCGTGATCAGGTTCTCCGGCTTGCCCGGATCCGGGTGATGGTTGGGGAACAGGCCGTCCACATCGCAGAACAGCGGAATCACCTCGCAGCCGATGCCCTCAAGCAGGCGTTCGGCAATCACGCCGCCAACCCCGTTACCGCAGTCGACCACGACCTTCAGTGGACGTGCGATGAGGACGTCTTCAACGATGTGGTTCAGATAGCTGTCGAGAATCTCGAGTCGATCACTGGCACCGTTGCCAGTACGCAGCTGGTTCTGTTGCAGGCGCTGGTGCAGGGCGGTGATCTGCTCACCGGACAGGGTTTGCCCGGCGATGACAATTTTCAGGCCGTTGTAGGCCGGCGGGTTGTGGCTGCCGGTAATCATCACGCCGGAGCTGGCGTCGGTGGTGTTGGTCGCGAAGTAGACAACCGGCGTCGGCACCATGCCCAGGTCGGCGACCTGACAGCCGCTGTCGACCAGGCCCTGAATCAGCCGCTCGCTCAGCGCCGGGCCGGACAGGCGGCCGTCGCGACCGACCACAACCTTGGGCTCACCGGCGTCGAGCGAGGCGCTGCCAATGGCGCGGCCGAGCCAGTAAACGCCTTCTTCGGTCAGACTTTTGCCTACCACGCCGCGGATATCGTAGGCGCGGAAGATTTCGGCGGGCAGCTCTGGAATGTCAGCGTGTTGGCTACTGCTGTCGGTGTCGGGTGTCTGCATGTTGAATGGGTCGTCGTCGAGGATGTCGATATCAAGTATGTCGTTGTCTTGCTGGTACGGACTGACAGGGGGCTTGGGCTTGGGCTCGGTACTCGGGCTGCTGTTGGCTGCTGGGTTGTCGGCTTCGGGCGCTCGCTTGAGCAGTTGCTGGATGTTCTGCGCCAGTGGCTCAAGTGGTCCCAGTTTGATGCCTTGCGCTTTGTGGCCAAGGGTCAGTTGGGTCAGGGTGTTGGCGTCGGCGCGCAAAGCGCGACTCCAACTGCGTTGCAGGAGCAGCATGCCGAGCAGGGTGCCAATCAGGGCCATCAGGCCGGCGATGGTCAGCAGCAGGATGCTGGGCTTGACGCTCGAGATCGCAGGGCCACGCCGGAACTCAATGCGCCAGGCCGGATTACTGGTCTGCAGCGATACTGTCGCGCCGTTTCCTTCACCGCGCTCGAACAGTACCTGCTCGGGCGCGTTGGGAAACTGCTGGATCAGCTTTATCTGACCAACCTGCGCGGGCAGGTCAGGTAAGGTCGCGGTGATGCGCGCCATCTGCATCACGGCGGTCAGGGTGCCGCCGATTGGTGCGTTTTCCGAGGCGCGCAGTGGCTTGACGCCATAAATCAGCCAGCGATTGCCGATCTTGTGGGCTTCAATCGGCACCGGGAGGTCGTGTTCTGCCCGGCGAATCATGTCCAGCGCGGCGAAATTCAGCGGCGCCTGGTCATCTTCGATCCGTTCGGCACCGCCCCTGGCGTGCGTGTAGACCGCCAGTGTGTCGGCACCGTGATAGCGCAGCAATCGCTCCAGCGGGGTGCTTTGCTGCTGATCTAGCGTCACCTGCAGTTGCGGGTTGGCGGCGATGCGAGTGAGGTCGCGGTCCAGCTGGGCCAGGGCTTGGTTGAGTGCGCTGACCTGCTGGTGAGCGTAGCTGGCTTCCAGTTCGCTGGTGCGCTTGGTCGCGTAGCTGCCAAGGGCAATCCAGAGCACGGCCGCTGCGGCCGCTATGCCTACTACGGACAGCGCTATTGGCAGAGCTGTTGCAGGCAAGCCCTTTGTACCGCTGGTTTTTCGGGTCAGTTTCATCGTTATTCTTGAGCCTCCCTGCACTGACGCCGCGCTCGTGCGGTCAGTGGGTTCCTGTGTGACCGAATCCGCCAGCACCGCGCTGGCTGTCGTCAAAACTGTCAACGATCTGCAGTTCTGCTTGCAAGACCGGGACCAGCACCAGCTGTGCGATACGCTCCCCCGGGTTGATGGTAAAGGCGCGGTTGCCGCGGTTCCAGCACGAGACCATCAGCTGGCCCTGGTAATCTGAGTCGATCAGGCCGACCAGGTTACCGAGCACGATACCGTGTTTGTGGCCCATGCCTGAGCGCGGCAGGATCATCGCCGCCAGCCCCGGGTCGGCGATGTGAATGGCCAGTCCGGTGGGCAGCAGCTCGGTCTGTCCCGGCTCCAGGGCTAGCGGGGCATCCAGCATGGCTCGCAGGTCGAGACCGGCCGAGCCACCGGTGGCATAGGCTGGCAGCGGCCACTCGGCGCCGAGGCGGGGGTCCATTACTTTGGCTTGCAGCGCGTGCATCGGGGCTCCTCAGTTACTGTCCTGCTGGTCCAGCAGGGCAGCCAGACGGCTGATGATGTCGCGGGCCAGCTTCTGCTTGCTGGCCTGCGGCAGGGTAGTTGTGGTCAGTTGTTGATCGATCAGGGTGACCGCGTTGTCGTCACTATTAAACCCGATCTCACTCTGGCTGACATCATTGGCGATGATCAGGTCGAGGTTCTTGCGTTGCAGCTTGTCGCGGGCGTAGCCCAGTACGTCCTGGGTTTCGGCGGCAAAGCCGACGCAGCAGCGCGGACGCTGCGCGCCGGTCGCTAGGGTCGCCAGAATGTCGGGGTTGCGGATCAGTCTCAGGGTCATGCCGTCGTCGCTGCCCGGAGTCTTTTTCAGCTTCTGTTCAGCGCAGGTATCGGGCCGGTAATCGGCAACCGCTGCCGAGGCAATAAAAAGATCAGCGGGCAGCGCCGCCTGACAGGCTTCGAGCATGTCCTGGGCGCTGACCACGTCCACCCGCTGCACCCGCGCCGGGGTCGGCAGGTTGACCGGGCCGGCAATCAGTGTGACCCGTGCGCCGGCTTCAGCGGCTGCCTCGGCCAGGGCAAAGCCCATCTTGCCGGAGCTGTGGTTGGAGATATAGCGCACTGGGTCGATTGCTTCGCGGGTTGGCCCGGCGTTGATCAGTACGTGATGGCCGCTGAGCAGGCCGCGCTGGAAGCAGTCGGCAGCGCGGGCGGCAATGTCGGTCGGCTCGAGCATGCGGCCGGGGCCAACGTCGCCGCAGGCCTGGCCGCCGTCACCGGGGCCAAAAACGTGCACGCCGCGCTCTAGCAGCATGTTCAGGTTGTGCTGGGTGGCCGCGTCGCGCCACATCGCCTGGTTCATCGCCGGGGCAATGGCTATGGGCGCGTCTGTGGCCAACACCAGAGTGGTCAGCAGGTCGTCGCCACGGCCCTGTGCCAGTCGGGCCATCAGATCAGCCGTGGCCGGCGCGATCAGTACCAGATCGGCCCAGCGCGCCAGCTCGATATGACCCATGGCAGCTTCTGCGGCCGGGTCAAGCAGGTCACCGTGTACCGGGTGGCCGGACAACGCTTGCAGCGTCAGCGGGGTAATAAACTCGCGGGCGGCATGGGTCATTACCACGCGTACTTCAGCACCGGCGTCGCGCAGGCGGCGGATCAGTTCGGCGCTCTTGTAGGCAGCAATGCCGCCACTGACGCCGAGTACCACCTGCTTGTTGGATAACGACTGCATTGTGAACTTCCCCTCATGCTGCGAGCGGGCCTTTGGAGAGCCTGCGAAATGCCCGCTACGATAGCACAGCACTGGCCGCCGCGCGCCTGTGGGCGGGGCGGCCGGTGGGTGTTTGTGAGTGATCCGACAGCACAGGGAGCGTGCATGGCAATTACCGACTGGCCAGCGGCGGAACGGCCGCGGGAAAAATTATTGGCGCAGGGGGCTGAGGCGCTGTCTGACGCCGAGCTGCTGGCGATTTTTTTGCGCACCGGGCTGCCCGGCTGCAGTGCGGTGGATCTGGCGCGGCGGCTGTTGGTGGCGTTCGGCAGCTTGCGTGCCCTGTTGCAGGCCGATCTGACCGAGTTCTCGGCCCACGCCGGGCTCGGGCCTGCCAAATTTGCTCAGCTGCAGGCTGTGCTGGAAATGGGGCGCCGACATCTGTTTGAGGACCTGAAGCGTGGTGACGCGCTAACCTCGCCCGGCGCTGTGCGGCAGTTCTTGCGCAGTCGTCTGGCCGCACTGCCGCACGAGGTATTTGCCTGCCTGTTTCTGGACAACCAGCATCGGGTGATCGCCTTCGAGGAACTGTTTCGCGGCACCATCGACAGCGCCAGTGTCTATCCCCGTGAAGTGCTCAAGCGTGCGTTGGCGCTCAATGCGGCGGCGTTGATCCTGACCCACAACCATCCGTCGGGTATTGCTGAGCCGAGTCAGGCGGACCTTCAGCTCACACGCCGCTTGCGCGATAGTCTTGCAATGCTCGATATACGGGTGCTGGACCACCTTGTCATAGGGGATGGAGATCCCGTCTCGATGGCGGAAAGGGGCTTGTTGTAAGTGCCTTGCCTGGAAGGCCTGATGTAGAAAAAGCGTTGCTTGGTGTTGGGCTTTTTGGTATAAAGCTCCGCTCTTCTCGGGGCTGCGCCTGCAAATGTGTATTTCAGGCGGGTTAAATCCACTCGCCCCGGCTGGACAACAGATTCTTTTATGGCTTCCAACCAGTTCGGGTTGGGCAAGTGGTTGGAGAGGGTTAACCATGTCTCGAGTATGTCAAGTGACCGGCAAGGGTCCGGTTACTGGGAACAACGTTTCCCACGCTAACAACAAAACCAAGCGTCGTTTTCTGCCTAACCTGCAGTACCATCGTTTCTGGGTTGAGTCGGAAAAGCGTTTCGTCCGTCTGCGCACTACTGCCAAGGGCATGCGCATCATCGACAAGCGCGGTATCGATGCGGTTCTGGCTGAAATCCGCGCCCGCGGCGAAAAAGTCTAAGGAGTATCATCATGCGTGAATTGATTCGTTTGGTGTCCTCTGCCGGTACTGGTCACTTTTACACTACCGACAAGAACAAGCGCACCACTCCCGACAAGATCGAAATCAAGAAATTCGATCCGGTCGTACGTAAGCACGTGACTTACAAGGAAGCCAAGATCAAATAAGGTCTTTGCTTGCTGACAAAAACCCGCTCTCGAGCGGGTTTTTTGTTGTCTGTGATATAGGGTCAACAGACCCTAAGCTTAGGGTTCGCCGCCGATAGCGAAATTCGGCAGGCTGTCGACCGGTTGGGCGAACTCGAAGGGGATGGAGACGGTCTGCAGGCCAACATTTTTCTGCACCACAAAGTGCAGGTGCGGGCCGGTGCTGTTGCCGGTATTGCCTGACAGAGCGAGCAGTTGACCTGGATTGACCCGCTGGCCTTCACTGACCTGGACCGAGCCGCGCTTGAGGTGCAGGTAGACGCCCATGGTGCCGTCGTCATGCAGCAGTCGAACGAAGTTGCCGGACGGGTTGCTGCCACGGCCAGTCTGGTTGTTCTCGATCTTCACGACCAGGCCGGCGCGGGCGGCGACGATGGGTGTGCCGACCGGCATGGCAATGTCGAAGGCGTACCGGCCCTTGGGGCTGGAGTGGCTGTAGCGTCCGCCCGGGCCCTGGGTCATGCGGAACGGGCCGCCCCGCCAGGGCAGTGGATAGTGGGTCAGGGTTTGCTGAGCCCGCGGGTCGCCAAGTGCGTGCTCAAGTCGATAGTCGTAGTGCGGTTCGCCGTTGCCGGTAGGCTGCAGCGTGACCAGTCGGATTTGTTGGCGCGGTGGCAACACCCAGTTGATCGGGCTGGCCGGCGCGCCGCTGATGTTGCGCGCGTTGTTGATGCTCAGGCGAATTTCGACTGGCGCATACAGGTCGTTGTGAACGATCAGGGTTTCGCCACCCGCGTGGCGTTGCTTGGTGACGTATACCTCACGGTCGACGTTCTCGACCATGGCGTCACGGAAGACGATGACCTGGGCACCCTCGACTCGCCTGTCGGTATAGGTGGTCACACCGTTTTCATCGGTGTACTTGTAGATGTTGCCGGCCAGCAACAGAGGGCTGGCCAGCAGCAGGGGCAATGACAGTAAGGCGCGCATCCGCTGCTACCTGTGTTATTCGTGCTGGCAGAAGCCGAGTCTAGCGCTGAATGCGGGCCGTTGCGACCCGCACCGAGAGCGTTGTGACTCAGGCCATGTTCGGCCGTAGCGAGTAGCTGCGCAGGTGGCTGGCGAAATCCTGCAGTGCCTTGATACCGCTTTCCTCGGCCTGATGGCACCAGTCCTTCAGGGCCTGCAGCATTTCGTGGCTGTTGGCGCTGGTGCGCCCCCAGATCTGCTGCAGTGCCAGGCGCTTCTCGTAGATCACCTTGAGCGCCTGGCTGTGGTCCAGCATGGTCTGGATGCGTGCCTGATGCTGGTCGTCCAGCAGGCTGGTCTCACGGCTAAGCAGGCGCTTGGCACGGCGGAACAGGTGGTGCATTGAGGCGTCGAGGCGCGCGAGCTCGCTGCGCACCAGCGGTTTGATTACGTGCTTGCGGTACTGCGCCATGATCTGAAAGCGATTGTTGAGGATCGCCATGGCGGTATCCATGTCCAGTGTCTGCTTGCCGGCGATCTTGTGGGCAATTGGCGCAGTGCGGCGCACATCGGCCAGGCCGAACAGGCTGAACAGCCGAATCCACATCCAGCCCAGGTCAAATTCCCACTTCTTGACTGACAGCTTGGCCGAGTTGGGATAGGTGTGATGGTTGTTGTGCAGCTCTTCACCACCGATCAGAATGCCCCACGGAACCAGGTTGGTAGCCGCATCGCGACACTCAAAGTTGCGATAGCCAAGCGCGTGACCAAGACCGTTGATGACGCCAGCCGCCAGCACTGGGATCCACAGCATTTGCACCGCCCAGACGGTCAAGCCGAGCACGCCGAACAGGGCAAGATCGATCAGTGCCATCAGGGTAACGCCGGCCAGCGGGAAGCGCTGGTAGAGGTTGCGTTCGATCCAGTCATCCGGGCAGTTTTTGCCGTAGATGCGCAGGGTCTCTTCGTTTTTTGCCTCTTCCATGTATAGTTCGGCGCCTTTGCGCAGTACCGTGAGCAAGCCTTTGTGAACCGGGCTGTGCGGGTCGTCCGGTGTTTCGCATTTGGCGTGGTGCTTGCGATGAATGGCGGTCCATTCACGGGTGTTCATGCTGGTTGTGAGCCACAACCAGAAGCGGAAGAAGTGTTTGAGCGCCGGGTGCAGCTCCAGGGAGCGGTGCGCGGAATAGCGGTGCAGGTAGACGGTGACGCTGACGATGGTGATATGGGTCAGAACCAGCGTTACCGCCAGCAGCTGCCAACCAGACCAATTGAGTATGCCGTTGTACCACATAAATCTGCTTTACCTCGTTAGACTACGCGGGCAAAAAGCCCGTATCAGGTTGATTATGGATCAACCGATGAGTGATGAACATGACCACAGGTCGCCGAGCCATGGCTGCTATAGTTTCCAAATGTTGATGAAATGCACCGGTGCTCCGGTATGAATTCGAACTCCAGCGCCTGGATGGTCACGTTATCTTACGTGGTCGTCGCCATCGGCTGGGTCCTGTTCAGCGACTCGCTGCTTATGATGGCTGACGCCGAGTCGCAGCAGCGCCTGCAGAGTATCAAGGGCGTTGCCTTTGTCCTTGTCACCGGCGGGCTACTGTTCTTCTCGGTCCGTTACCACCTGCGCCGACGCCGACAGCAGGAAGAGGCACTCAAGCGCAGTCAGGAGCGTTTCAATCTGGCGCTGATTGGTGGTAACGACGGACTTTGGGACTGGGATGTCAGCAGTGGTGAAATGTATCTGTCGCTGCGCGGTCGGCAAATCCTCGGGCTGAATCAGCAGGGGCCGCTGCCCAGCGACTGGCTGGCATTGTTGCACCCGGAAGATCGCGAGCCAGCCAGACTTGCGTTGGTGCGGCACTTACGTGGTGACACCGAGCGACTGGACCTCAGCTATCGGGTACGTCAACCGGATGGCCGCACGATCTGGATTGAAGCGGCTGGCCGGGCGGTTCGCAACAATGACGGGCGTGTCACGCGGATGGTTGGCATGCTGCGTGATGTCAGCGAGCAGATTGAGCGTGAGCAACGTTTGCGCCAGGCCGGGGTGATGTTTGATTGCACCAGCGAAGGGATGCTGATCTGTGATGTGGACCAGACGATCCTCGACGTCAACAACGCCTTCTGCAAGATCACCGGCTATGAGCCCGGTGAGGTGATTGGCCGGCAGCCGCGCATACTGGCGTCAGGCCGTCACGATCGCACGTTCTATCGCCAGCTCTGGCAGCAGCTGCACGCCACCGGGCGCTGGTCCGGCGAAGTCTGGAATCGACGCAAGAACGGCGAAGTGTACCCCCAGTGGCAGAACATCATCAGCGTCAAGGATCATCATGGAGAGCTGAGTCATTACGTTGCCGTGTTTGCCGACATGAGTGTGATCAAGCGCAACCAGCAGGAGATTGACTACCTTGCGCACCATGACCCACTAACCAAGCTGCCCAACCGGCTGCTGCTTAATGAACGCCTGAGTACGGCCATTGCTCGCGCTCGCCGCCAGCAGAGTGGATTGGGTCTGCTGTTCATTGATCTGGACCGTTTCAAGGGGGTCAACGACAGCCTTGGGCACAGTGCCGGAGATCACCTGCTGCAACTGGTGACCCAGCGGGTGCAGCAGCTGTGTGAGGACGGTGACACCCTCGCGCGCCTGAGCAGCGACGAGTTTGCATTGCTGGTCGAGCGGCGTGCAGCGGTTGCAGACATGGGCAAGCTCGCCGAGCGTATTTTGCACCTGCTACAGGCGCCGTTCGAACTGTCCGGGCAGTTGCTGCACATGAGCGCGAGCATCGGTCTGGCCCTGTTTCCGGATGATGGCGTAGATGGCGCCGAGTTGCTGAAAAACGCGGATTCGGCGATGTCGCTGGCCAAGCAGCGTGGGCGTAACGGCTATGCCTTCTATACTCAGGAGCTGACCGAGCAGGCGCGGCGGCGATTGAATCTGGAAACCGACCTGCACGAAGCCATCGCGCTCAATCAGCTGCGCGTCTATTACCAACTGCAGATGGATCTGGGCACCGGTCGACCGGTTGGTCTGGAGGCGCTGGTGCGCTGGCAGCATCCGACTCAGGGGATTATTGCACCTGACGAGTTCCTGCCGGTGGCCCGCAACGCCGGCATGATGAGTGATATCGATGAGTTCGTGCTGGATGAGGCCTGCCGCCAACTGAGGCACTGGCTGGATGCGGGGTATCCATTGCAGTCGATGGCGGTGAACATGTCCGGTTACTGGATGGAGCGCGGCGACGTGTTTGGGAACGTTGCGGCCGCGCTGCGCCGTTACGGACTGGATCCCGGTTGTCTCGAGCTGGAAGTGACCGAAGACGAAGTCATGCACTTCAACGATGACGGAGTGTTGCTGCTGGACCGGCTGGCAATCCTTGGCGTGGGTCTGGCAATTGATGATTTCGGTACCGGGTATTCGTCGCTGTTGCGGCTCAAGCGTATGCCGGTCAACAAGTTGAAAATTGACCGAGGCTTTGTCACTGACCTGCCCGGCAGCGACAGTGACAGTGCCATGGCGCGGGCGATTATTGCGCTGGGCAAGAGCTTGCAGCTGAAGGTCATTGCTGAAGGTATCGAGAGCGAGGAGCAGCAACGGGTGCTGCATCAGTTCGGTTGCGACCTGGGGCAGGGCTATCTCTACAATCGCCCGCTGCCGGCCAGTGAGATTGAGAAGTTGCTCGGCGAGCCTGCCCCATGACTGAGTTCCAGCCGCTGCGCATGGATCGATGCCAGCCCTGTCGCGTGGGGCCGCAGGACCAGCACTGGCAAGCTGCACCACAAGCACCGATCAGGCGCTGGCAACTTGAGCGCGAGGCGCCGGAGAGTGGACAGGTGACCAGCCTGGTGGAATACCTGCCTGGGGCACGCTTCCCGGTCCATCGGCATCCTGCCGGAGAAGAGATTCTGGTGCTGGAAGGCGTTTTCAGCGATGACTCTGGTAACTATGCCGCCGGCAGCTATCTGCGCAGCCCGGCGGGTTCAGAGCACGCTCCGTTTTCCGAGCCGGGTTGCCTGATTTTCGTCAAGCTCAACCAGTTTGCCGGGGACGATCAGGCAACCGTACGGCTAGCCGCTGGCAGCGCGAACTCGGTGACGTTTTGTACCGGTGTCAGCGGCAGGTTGCTGTACCAGCATGGCTGCGAGCAGACCTGGTTGCTGGATTGCGAGACCGGGGCCGAGCTGCGCTGGCAGGGGGCCTCCGCAGGTGAGCTGCTGTTGCTCAGCGGCCGTCTCACCGAGGCGGGGCAGACTCACTGTGCGCACAGCTGGCTGCGCGATACCCGGCTGGGCGAGCTGGGGCTGCGCGCCGCCGAACCAAGCCGACTGTTGCTCAAGTTCGGCGCGCTTCGTGGGTTACAGGAAGACCCAGAGCAGTAGTACGCCGAGCAAAATGCGGTAGATCACAAAGGGCTGCATGCCGATCCGCTTGATGAACGCTAGGAAGTAGTGGATGCACAAGTAGGCGCTAACACCAGACAGCACTACACCGGCCGCCATGTGCAGCCAGTCGACGGCCACCTTGCTTTCGATCAGCTCGATGGTTTCCAGCCCGCAGGCCAGTACGATGACCGGAATCGACAGCAGGAACGAAAAGCGTGCTGAGGCCTCGCGGCTGAAGCCCAGCATCAGCGCGGCGGTCATGGTGATGCCGGAGCGCGAGGTGCCGGGAAACAGTGCCAGCGCTTGCGCACAGCCGATAAGCAACACATCTTTCCAGGTCATCTGGTGCTCGCTGCGGCTGCCGCGGTGGCGCCAATCAGCCCAGCCCAGTACTAGGCCGAAGGCGATTAGCCCGATTGATAAATAGACGGGTGAGCGCAGCACGGTCTCGACAGTGTCTTTCAGCAGCAGGCCGGCCAGCCCCACGGGAATGGTGCCGAGGATGACCGCCCAGGCCAGGCGGGCGTCGTCATCCAGCTGGCGGGTGGCCAGTGAACGGCCCCAACTGACGGTCATGCCGAGAATGTCGCGACGGAAGTAGATCAGCACGGCAGACAGGCTGCCCAGATGCAGGGCAACGTCGAAGGCCAGCCCTTGATCGGGCCAGTCGGTCAGCACCGGTACCAGAATCAGGTGGGCCGAGCTGGATACCGGCAGAAACTCGGTAATGCCTTGAACAATCGCGAGAATGAAAACCTGCAGCCAATCCATGTTGACGCTGTGCTCCGTGAGTTGAAGGTGGCCGGGCGCGCTGGAGCCACGGCTGGAAAAAGACGCGCAAGTAAAGCACGCGTTAGGTCCGGACGCGACCCCTATGGAATAGCGTTCGCTGTCTCTCTTGCTGATTATGCGTACACAACACGCTCATTGATCGACCGCCAGCGCGATGGTTCCATGTTCCCATTGCGTGGCATTGTCAAACAATTAGAACAACAGACAAGAAACAGGAGAGACGCATGCGCTGGACACATCGGCCTGAGGGCTCGAACTGGGGTGACTTTGGTGTTGATGACGAACTGGGGCGGCTTAATCTGCTGACCGCCGAAAAGGTGCTGCAAGGTGCCGCAGAAGTGCGCGAGGGCCGCAGCTTCTGCCTCAGCCTGCCGCTGGACTATCCGGGAGGCAATGCGCTCAACCGCCTGCGTCATCCGCCCCGGCGCTTTACCGCCGGGCGCGCCGACAAGCTCAACTACAACTTTGAGCTGCACCGCCTGAATCCGAGCTTTACCGACGTGGTCAGTGACGACGCGGTGCTGCTGTTTACCCAGTACTCGACACAATGGGATGCGCTCTCGCACGTTGGCGGACTGTTTGACGCCGACGGTGACGGAGTAGCCGAGCCGCTGTATTACAACGGCTGGAAGGCCGGTGAGGATATTCGCGGTCCAGAGGGGCATGAGGACGCGCTGGAAGGGGTCAACGCGACGCGCCTAGGCATTGAAAAGATGGCCGAGACGGCTGTTAGCGGCCGTGCGGTACTGGTCGACCTGGAGCGCCATTGCGGACGTGAGCGGGTGCTGGTCGACTACGCGCGGTTGCAGCAGATCATGCAGGCAGACGGTGTGGTCATCGAGCCCGGCGACATGGTCTGTCTCTATACCGGTTTCGCCGACGTGATTCTGGAGATGGGGCGTGAACCTGATGCGGCGCGGTTGGAATCCAGCTGCGCGGTGCTGGACGGCCGTGATCCGGCGCTGCTGCAGTGGATTACCGACAGCGGTCTGAGCGTGCTGATTGCTGACAATTACGCGGTCGAAGCCTACCCGGCGCGGGAGGGGCAGGGCTGTTGTGCTGCCTTGCCGCTGCATGAGCATTGTCTGTTCAAGCTGGGTGTCCATCTGGGCGAACTCTGGTACCTGACCGAGCTGGCGCAGCATCTGCGCACCTGCGGTCGGAATCGCTTTCTGCTGACCGCACCGCCGCTGCGGTTGCCGGGCGCAGTCGGTTCGCCGGTGTCGCCGGTTGCACTGGTCTAGTGCTGGCGGGCGACATCAATATTTGGAATTGCGACCTAAAACCTGACCGGACGGACAGGGTGCGCTGCTTTTTGGTGCTATCGCTCTGATTTTGTGCATTTTAAGCACCTATATGGTGCTATGCGACTGCCGTTCAGGACTGCGGATTTTCTGATCGTTCCATGATGGCGCTGCGCTATCTCTTGTGGTGCGAATATTGCTTTGGTCTCAACTCGTTCCAAATAGCGAGGTTGTCACCGTGAGCCTGAATAGCGATCAAATGAATCTGACCCAGTCCGAGCGCCGCTGGCTGCCGTGGTTCGGACCGACCGGCAAGCTCGCTATGGGCTGGGCCTGCCGGGTCAATCGCAACCGTTACGGGCAGCTTGAGTCCATCTTCGATAGCTTGGCGGCAACGCGGGTGCGGTTGTTGCAGCAGTGGTGTGAAAACCAGTGGGCGGGCCTGCAGGGCATTGGTCAGCAGTTGAGTGATGGAACCGCAGAAGCCGGCGAGGCGCTGCTGGCCAAGTTGCGGAGCAAACTGCCGGATGCCTCCGAGTTGTTTCTGCTCGGTGCCGACGGCACCGTGCTGGCGAGCAGCGCGGGCCAGCTCAGCGGGTTGCAACTGGATGCCCAGGCGGTTCGGGCTGGTCTGCAGCATCGCTTTCTGCACGGTCCCTATGTCGATCAGCGTACTCGTCAGTTGGGACCGTCGACCTCCAGCTTCCATGATGCCGTTACCCTGATGTTCTACCAGCCATTGCACGGCCCGAACGGCGAAGCGCTTGGCTGCGTCTGTGCGCGGGTGCCGAATGACGTCGTTGGTGACCTGATCCAGCGCGAAGCAGGGCATATTTATCAGGAGTCGGGTGACAACTACATCTTCATGGTTGAATCGCGCTTCAATCCGTCCATCGAGCCGGGTCGCGCGTTGTCGCGCTCGCGCTTTGAAGACAGCACTTTCAGCCACGGCGATAACCTCAAAAGCGGGATCAAGACCGCCTGGGGTACGGTCAGTGTGCGCGAACACACCGAGTTTGAGGTGCGCTTTACCGATCCGGCCACCGGCGAGCTGCATCCGGGTGTGCGCGAGACCATGCGCAAGGGCGAGAACACCTACGTCAAATACCCCGGTTATTCCGACTACCGCCATATTCCGGTGATCGGCAAGGGTGTGACCTTCAGCCTGCCGGGCTCGCCCGACCGCTGGGGCATGATGTGCGAGGCGGACCTGGAAGAGGTCTACCGCTATCGTTCGCTCAGCTACAGCCTGATGAAGGACTTCTGGGTGCTGGCCGCATTGGTTTTTGTTGCTCAGCTGGGCTTTGATCAACTGGGGCTGACCGGTTGGCTGGAGCATGTTGCCCATGTCGGCGTGCTCGGTTTGGCGGGGCTGTGGTTCTGGCAGAGTGCGACGCGCAAGTTGGCGCGTCGGTTGGGTCGCATGACCGAAATTATCCGCAATATTGCCGAGGGTGAGGGCAATCTCAGTCAGCGGATGGATACCAGCCGCCTGGTGCCGGATGAGACGGGCGAGCTGGGGCGCTGGATCAACAGCTTTATCGACAACCTTGACACCATTGTCGGCCGGGTCAAGCAGGCCAGCCGGCACGCGCTGCAGAACAGCGAGCAGATGCTGGGTCGCAATCAGCAGGCCAGCGACACCGCAGAAGAAGTCACCAGCAACATCCAGCAGATGCTCGGCATGATCGAGGCGCAATTGCAGACAGTCAACGCGGCATCGGAAACCGCCGCGCAGATGAAGGCCAACATGGCTTCCGTGGTCGAAGCGGCGCGAGCCCGGCTCGACACGGTGACCAGCGGCACCCGCAAGATTCGCGATATCGTCGAGAGCTCGGCCGCCAGCGTGCAGGTGCTGGACAACCGCACCGGCGATATCGTCGGCATGGTCTCGCTGATCACCGACATTACCAGCCAGACCAATCTGCTCGCGCTCAACGCCGCCATCGAGGCCGCCCGTGCGGGTGAACATGGCCGCGGCTTTGCGGTGGTCGCTGACGAGGTCAGGGCGCTAGCTGCCCGAACCGCCAAGGCTGCTGACGAGATCAGCCAGGGGATTACCAGCATCCGTGATGCGACCCGGGAAACCGTGGTAGTGATGGAACGCGGTGTCGCTGATGTGGACCTGCAGCTGCAGCAGGCGGCCAGCGCGTCGGATGACAACGACTTGCTGTACCAGACCGTCGAAGAGCTGTTCGAGGTGATCTCGGTGATGGACACCAACAGCAAGGAGCACGGCCGGCAGGCTGGCCATGTAGCCGAGGCAACCCACTCGATGAGCCAGGTGATCACCGCGCTGCGGGCCAGCTCGGGGCAGGTCAAGGAAACCGCGTCGCGGCTGCACCAGCTGTCGGATACCTTTCAGGTCAGTGCCGACCGGTAGGGGCACGGCATGCCGTGCCCGGGGTGAAGATTGCACGGAACGACACTCGCCACCCGCGAGATACCCCGCAGCCCGCACGGGCACAGCATGCTGTGCCCCTTGTATGTTGACTGTGGTTCCTGTGACCATGGTCCCCGACTGATCATCGGGCGGCAGGTGACAGGCCGGTGTGCCCCTGAAGCCTCAAGAGCTTGGTTCGTAGATGGGCCGTCACCTGCCAACACACTCAGACAGTTCGAACGGTATCTGGTGCCGGCGCTGAGCGCCTGAGCACGTATTCGCAAGGTAGAACAGAGTGTGGTGACGATCGCCTGTCAACAGAGCCGGAGGCCCCATGACCTGCGTTATCGGAATCGACATTGCCAAGCACACCTTCGACATCGCCAAGCCGCTGGAGCGCGATAAATACCGCACCAAAGCCAAACTGGCGAACTCCCCCGAAGGCTTCAAGCAATTTGACCAATGGTTAGAGAAGCATGCTGAGCCACATTGCTGGGTGCTGATGGAGGCAACGAGCGTGTACCACGAAGCGCTGGCGACGCATCTGCATCAGCAGGGCTATCAGGTCTGTGTCATCAACCCTGCACGCATCGCCAAATATGCGCAAAGCGAGCTGCGCCGGGTTAAAACAGACAAGACCGACGCCAAATTGATCGCCCGCTACGCACAGCGCCATCTGGAAGAACTGCGTCCTTGGGAGCCCGAGCCAGAGAGCATCCGTCAGCTACGCGGCCTGGTGCGTCGGCTTGCCGACCTGAAGGAGTTGGCGCAGATGGAGCGCAACCGTCTGGACGTCAGCGCAGAATCAGCCCAAGCCTCCATCCGCATTCATCTGGAGCACCTGGACGGCCAGATAGCCTTAATCAACACCGCTATCAACGACCACATCGACAATGACCCGGACCTACGAGAGCAAAAGCGGCTAATGAAGAGCATTGATGGTGTCAGTGATGGCACCACCGCCACGCTGCTGGCAGAGCTGGGCAGCCCTCTGCGATTCGACAGCGCAAGACAGCTGGCAGCGTTCTGTGGTCTGAATCCACGTTTGCAGGAATCTGGGATATACCGAGGCAAGTCGACCATCTCGCGCACCGGGTCAGGCCGATTGCGCGCAGCGCTATACATGCCAGCGCTGTCGGCGATGGCCTACAACCCGGTCATCAAAGCGATGAAAGTGAGGCTGGCTGAACGCGGTAAAACTGGTCGGTTGGCCGTCTGCGCGGCCATGCGTAAGCTGCTGCACATCATCTACGGCGTACTGAAATCAGGTCAGCCGTTCGACCCGATCAGAGCACTTGCACGCTGATCGGGAAGACGGTATCTACGCAAAAAAGCCCCACACACAACGAGCAGACAATAAAAAACCCCGGCTCTCGCGAGTCCGGGGTTTTCTTGCGGCTTGAAGCTTGCCGCTGCCTCTAGGCCGTCGGCTTAGAGCTTACCTTCCAGCTCTGGTACCGCCTCGAACAGGTCGGCAACCAGGCCGTAATCGGCTACCTGGAAGATCGGCGCTTCTTCGTCCTTGTTGATCGCAACGATCACCTTGGAGTCTTTCATACCAGCCAGGTGCTGGATCGCGCCGGAGATACCGACCGCAACGTACAGCTGCGGTGCAACGATCTTGCCGGTCTGACCAACCTGCATGTCGTTCGGTACGAAGCCTGCATCAACCGCGGCGCGCGAAGCACCCACAGCAGCGCCCAGCTTGTCGGCAACCTTGTACAGCATTTCGAAGTTGTCGCCGTTCTGCATGCCGCGACCACCGGAAATGACGATCTTGGCGCCTGCCAGCTCCGGACGGTCGGACTTGGCCAGTTCTTCACCGACAAAGCTGGAGATACCAGCGTCGTGGGCAGAAGCAACCGCTTCAACCGCAGCGCTGCCGCCTTCGGCTGCAACCGCATCGAAACCGGTGGCACGAACGGTGATGACCTTGATCGCAGCGCTGGATTGTACGGTGGCAATCGCGTTACCCGCGTAGATCGGACGCTTGAAGGTGTCAGCGCTCTCAACGGCAATGATCTCGGAGATCTGATCAACGTCCAGCAGCGCAGCAACACGCGGCAGGTAGTTTTTACCGTTGGTGCTGGCCGGAGCCAGAATGTGGCTGTAACCCTTGCCCAGCTCAGCGATCAGCAGGGAAACGTTTTCCGGCAGCAGGTTCGCGTAGGCAGCGTTGTCAGCCAGCAGGACCTTGTTGACGCCAGCGACCTTGGCAGCAGCGTCAGCAACGGCAGCACAGCCTGCGCCGGCAACCAGAACATCGATGTCGCCACCGATGGCCTGAGCGGCAGCAACGGTGTTCAGGGTAGCTGCGTTCAGCTCGGCGTTGTTGTGTTCAGCAATAACCAGAATGCTCATGTTCAGATCACCTTGGCTTCGTTCTTGAGTTTGTCGACCAGCTCGTCAACGCTCTTGACCTTGATGCCAGCGCTGCGGGCAGCCGGGGCTTCAACCTTCAGGGTGGTCACGGTCGATGCGGTGCTCACGCCCAGATCTTCCGGCTTGACGACTTCCAGCGGCTTCTTCTTGGCCTTCATGATGTTCGGCAGCGACGCGTAGCGCGGCTCGTTCAGACGCAGGTCAGTGGTAACGATGGCCGGCAGCTTCAGCGCAACGGTCTGCAGACCGCCGTCGATTTCGCGGGTGACCTTGACGCTGTCGCCGTCAACAGCCACTTCAGAGGCGAAAGTGCCCTGAGCGTAGCCAGACAGTGCAGCCAGCATCTGGCCAGTCTGATTGTTGTCGGAGTCGATGGCCTGCTTGCCGAGGATGACCAGCTGCGGCTGCTCTTTATCGACAACGGCTTTCAGCGCCTTGGCGATGGCCAGCGAGTTCAGCTCGTCGGCGGACTCGACCAGAACAGCGCGGTCTGCACCCAGTGCCAGGGCGGTACGCAGTTGTTCCTGGGCGGCGGTTGGGCCGACAGTGACAGCGACGATCTCGGTAGCAACGCCTTTTTCTTTCAGACGTACTGCTTCTTCCACGGCGATTTCGCAGAAGGGGTTCATCGACATCTTGACGTTGGCCAGGTCAACACCGGAGTTATCGGCCTTGACGCGAACCTTGACGTTGTAATCGACCACGCGCTTAACGGCAACGAGGATTTTCATGGACGTTAGTCCTCCACAAGTCTTGAGACGCCCGCGGGCGCATGACATTAAAAGGGCTGCATAGGATACCGGGCAGAGTGAGCGCCCGAAAGTACAAATTGTCGCTTTGTTGGACAAAAATGCCGGGTTGGCGACCGATTGTCGCCGACCCGGCTGTCCGGAAGGAACTTACGCTGCGCTCAGTTGAGCGGCGTAGGCTTCCAGGTGGTGGTCGTCATCACCGAACTGGTGGCTGATCATGACCAGGCGCTTGGCGTAGTGGGCACCGTTGTACTCCCAGGTCATGGCGATACCGCCATGCAGCTGGATGCACTGCTCGGCCACGTAGCGGCCAGCGCGGTTGATGACAAACTTGGCGGCGGCCAGCTTGGCGCTGCGCTCGGCGCTGTCTTCGTCATCAGCCAGGCAGGCTGCCAGGATCGCCATGGAGGTGGCGCGCTCCAGTTCGCTGATCATGTCGACCATGCGGTGCTGCAGAACCTGGAACTTACCGATCGGCACGCCGAACTGCTTGCGGGTCTTCAGGTATTCCAGGGTCAGGTCGCAGGCGGTGCGCATGGCACCGACAGCTTCGGCACACAGGGCGGCGATGGCGCGGCCGCTCTGGTAGCGGATAGCGTCATAGGCCTTGCCGGCTTCGCCCAGCAGCTCGCCCTTGGCGTTGTCGAGGAACAGTTCACAGGCCTTGCGACCGTCAACGGTGGCGTAGACGCGGCGGCTGACACCGGCGGCAGCCGGATCAATCAGGAACAGGCTGATGCCTTGCTCGTCACGGCTGTCACCAGCGGTGCGGGCAGAGACCAGAATCTTGCCGGCAGTCTGACCACCGATGACCACACCCTTGCGACCATTCAGAACCCACTCGCCGCCCTGCTCGGTGGCAGTGGTGGTGACGTTGGCCAGGTCGTAGTGGCTGTTCAGCTCGTCCAGTGCAACGGCAGCTTGCAGTTCACCGGTAGCGATACCACCCAGCAGTTCTTCCTTCTGGGTATCGTTGCCCAGCTGGCCGATCAGGCCGCCAGCGAGAACAACTGACTCCATGTAGGGTTCCAGGCAGATGCCCTTGCCCAGTTGTTCCATGATCAGCATGGTCTCAACGCCGGTGCCACCGAAGCCACCCAGCTCTTCAGAGAAGGGGATGGCGGTCAGACCCAGCTCACCCAGCTGTGCCCAGAAGTCGGTGCTGAAACCGGCTTCGCTGGCGCTGAATTTGTTGCGGCTTTCGAAATCGTAAACGTCGCGAACCAGGCGTTCAGCGGTTTCTTTGAGCATTTGCTGCTCTTCAGTCAGTTTGAAATCCACGGTCAGCCTCCTCAGAGTTCAAGAATCATTTTCGAGACGATGTTCTTCTGGATCTCGTTGGATCCGCCGAAGATCGACAGTTTGCGCATGTTGAAGTACTGCGATGCCGGGGAGGCAGCGTAGTCGTCGACCAGCATTTCGCCGTCGAAGTCCAGCTCCAGCTCTTCCGGCAGGAAGGGCAGCGCGTACGGGCCCAGTGCCTTGCGCATCAGGTGGGTGATGGCCTGGCGGATTTCGGTGCCCTGTACTTTCAGGATGGAGCTTTCCGAGCCCGGTACACCACCTTCGGAGGCGGCTGCGACGATGCGCAGGGTGCTCATTTCAGCCGCCATCAGCGACATTTCAACTTCGGCGATCTGGCTGCGGAACAGTGCATCTTCGATCAGCGGCTTGCCGTTCTTCTGCTGCTTGGAAGCAATACGCTTGAGGTTGGTCAGCGCGGCCTTGGACGCACCGATACCAGCTAGGCCGGTACGCTCGTGGGTCAGCAGGTACTTGGCGCAGGTCCAGCCCTTGTTCTCTTCACCGACCAGGTTGCCAACCGGCACCTTGACGTCGTCGAAGAAGACTTCGTTGACTTCGTGGTCGCCGTCCAGGGTGATGATCGGGCGCACGGTGATACCCGGTGTGGCCATGTCGATCAGCAGGAAGGAGATACCGCGTTGTTGCTGGGCTTCCGGATCGGTACGTACCAGACAGAAGATCCAGTTGGCGTGCTGGCCGAGGGTGGTCCAGGTCTTCTGACCGTTGACGATGTAGTAGTCACCATCGCGTACGGCACGGGTTTTCAGCGAGGCCAGGTCGGAACCGGCGCCCGGCTCGGAGTAGCCCTGACACCACCAGTCGGTGCCGTCGAGGATGCGCGGCAGGTAGGTGGCTTTCTGTTCTTCAGTACCGAACTTGATGATCACCGGGGCAACCATGTTGACGCCGAACGGCACCAGACGCGGTGCGCCGAACGCGGCGGACTCTTCGTCAAAGATGTGCTTTTCGATCGGGCCCCAGGTGGTGCCGCCATGCTCTACCGGCCAGCCCGGCGCGTACCAGCCGCGCTTGGACAGGATTTTCTGCCAACGCTCGTGGTCGGCCTTGTGCAGGTGCTTGCCCAGTTTGACCTTGGCAGCGATGTCGGCAGGCAGTTCCTGCTTGAGGAATTCACGCACTTCGTCGCGGAAGGCGAGCTGCTCGGGGGAGTAATGGATTTCCATTGTATGTCCTCGTTGTAATACGGGTATCTGGCGGCCGGCGCTAGTGCCGGCCGCTTTGATTCATCACAGGTCGGCGAACTTGCGTCCTTCCTTGGCCAGTTTTTCCAGCAGGGCGGCTGGTTTCCACCAAGCGCCGTGTTGCTCGTGGAATTCGCAGATGCGGGCGTACACGCGATCCAGACCGACCGCGTCAGCATAGAACATCGGGCCACCCTGGTGGGCCGGGAAACCATAGCCGTTCAGATAGATGACGTCGATGTCGCTGGCACGCTGGGCGATCCCTTCTTCCAGGATCTTGGCACCTTCGTTGATCAGGGCGTAGATGCAGCGCTCGATGATGTACTCATCGCTCAGCTCGCGGCGTTCGACGCCTTGCTCCTTCGAAGCGGCTTCCATGATGGCCGGCAGTTCCGGGTTGGGCAACGGGGTGCGCGAGCCCTTCTCGTAAACGTAGAAGCCCTTGCCGGTCTTCTGTCCGAGCAGGCCGGCTTCGGCCATCTTGTCGAGTACCACTGGCAGTTTGAACTCGGCCGGCAGGGTTTGACGCTGACGGGTACGAATGGCCAGGCCGATGTCCAGACCGGACAGGTCGCGCATGGCGAACGGGCCCATGGCCAGACCAAACTTGCGCAGGGCGCCGTCGATCTGTTCCGGGGTGCCACCTTCTTCCAGCAGGAACTCGGACTCGCGGCCGTACTGGAACACCATGCGGTTGCCGACGAAGCCGTCGCAGACGCCGACTGGTACAGAGACTTTCTTCAGTTTCTTGCCGATCGCCATGGCAGTGGCCAGCACGTCGTTGGCGGTCTTCTCGCCACGCACCACTTCCAGCAGGCGCATGACGTTGGCCGGGCTGAAGAAGTGCAGGCCAACCACGTCTTGCGGACGCTTGGTGAACTGGGCGATGGCGTTCAGGTCCAGCGAGCTGGTGTTGGAGGCCAGAATGGCGCCCGGCTTGCAGTTGGCGTCCAGTGCTTCGAAGACCTTCTGCTTGACGCCCATGTCTTCAAATACCGCTTCGACCACGACGTCGACGTCGGACAGGTCAGCGTAGTCAGTCACGCCGCTGATCAGGCTCATGCGTTTTTCCAGCGCGTCCTGGGTCAGGCTACCGCGCTTGACGCTCATGCCGTAGGTGTCGCGGGCGCGTTCGAGCGCCTTATCGCGGGCTTCCGAGCTGATCTCGAGGATCTTGACCGGGATGCCAGCGTTGGCAAAGCAGATGGCGATGCCGACACCCATGGTGCCGCCGCCAATCACCGCGGCGGACTTGATGTCGCGTACCGGGGTGTCTTTCGGCAGGTCGTTGATCTTGGAGGCCTGACGCTCGGAGAAAAAGGCGTGAACCAGGGCGGCGCGCTGCGGCGACACCAGGCACTCAGCAAACAGCTCGCGCTCGCGCTTCAGACCGTCGACCAGCGGCAGAGCGAAGGCAGCTTCAACGGCAGAGACGCAGCGCTGGGGCGAGAACAGGCCAGGCATCTTCTTCTCGATTTCGGCGCGCTTGGCAGCGACTGCTGCGGCGTTGTCGACACCTTCCAGTTTGTCGGTGCGCTCGCCGGTGCGGCGAGGGCCCTTGCCCTCTGCCAGCAGCTTCTCGGCGAAAGCGATACCGGCGGCGGTCAGGTCACCTTCAACCAGTTCGTCGATCACGCCCAGGTCGTGGGCTTCAACGGCACCGATCGGGTTGCCGCTGACGATCATGTCCAGTGCTTTGGCAACGCCAACCAGACGCGGCAGGCGCTGGGTGCCACCGGCGCCCGGCAGCAAGCCGAGTTTGACTTCCGGCAGACCGACCTTGGCGCTCTTGACGGCAATGCGGTAGTGGCAGCTGACGGCAACTTCGAGACCGCCGCCCAGGGCGGTGCCGTGGATGACAGCAACGCTCGGCTTACTGCCGGCTTCGATGCCGTTGACGACTTCAGGCAGGCTCGGTTCCTTCGGCGGCTTGCCGAATTCCTTGATGTCCGCGCCAGCCATGAACGTCATGCCTTCACAGACCAGTACGATCGCCTTAACGTCAGGATCGGCTTCGGCAGCGTTGAAGCTTTGCTGCAGACCTTCACGCACGGCAATACCCAGCGCATTGACCGGTGGGTTGTTCACGGTGACGACCGCGATGGCGCCTTTGCGCTCCAGAGTGACCACGTCCGACATGCTTGACCTCCGTCAGGATTGGGGATGGCGTTTCACTATGCGAAATAGTGAAACCGCGTTTCGCTAGGCAAAATACAAAAAATAAAACCGCTTGTCGATGCCCCGAGTGGGGGAAATGGCGGTTTATTAGTTAAGGTGATGAATCCAGCGGTCGCTAGCGACCGCTGGATTCATCACAGCTGCAAGCTGCAAGCGAGAAGCTTCAAGCTTCAAGCTTCAAGCGAACCCCGAACCCCGAACCCCGAACCCCGAACCCCGAACCCCGAACCGAAGGAGAGGCTGTTTCAGGCGGGCATAAAAAACCCGGCTCACACAGGTCCGGGTTTTTCTTGCCGCTTGAAGCTTGTGGCTGGGGTCAAACCCCGAGCCGCTCGATATCCCGCGCCAGCATGGCGAGCTGGTGGGCGAGCTGGTTTTTGACCCGCTCTTCGGATACCAGGTACGACGGTGCACCACAGGTCAGGACCATCAGGCTGCCGTCCTGCAGATGCAGTGGCACGCCGGCGGCGTTGACGTTGCGGTCCCAGTCGCCGAGCGACAGGCAAAAGCCGTGTTGCTGATACTCATCGAAGCTGCGTTGCAGGGAGGCTTGCAGTTCGGGCCAGGTATCCGGGTTGCGCGCCTTGATGGCGTCGAGCAGATGGCTGCGCTCGTCTTCCTTCATGGCAGCGAGGTAGGCACGGCCGGCGGCGGTGGTGGCCAGCGGCAAACGCTCACCCACATCCATGCGCAGTGAGGTGGATTCAGACGGGCGGCAGTTTTCGACGTAGATCATCGACAGACGGTCGCGACAGGTCAGGCCAACCGAGGTATTGGTGTTGCGTGCAAACTCGTCGAGGTAGGGCTTGGCCAGCTGGCGTACGCGCAGGTTGGATACATAGGCGTAACCGAGGGCCAGCACACCGGAGTCGAGCTGATACTTTTCCAGTTGGGTGGAATAGCTCAGATAACCCAGCTTGGTCAGTGTGTAGGTCATGCGCGAGACAGTGGGCTTGGGCAGGCCGGTAATGCGGGCGATATCCTGGTTACCCATGACCACAGAACCCTGACTGAATGCGCGTAAAACGTCCAACCCACGAGAGAGTGCTTCGACGAACTTGCGGTCCTTGGCAGGGGATTCCTTTACTGCTGCTTCCAACTCATCTTTCATTGGGTTGTATACCTTGTGGCCCATCGGTGGGTGCGGCCGAACGTGATTTGATGCTGTCTTTTATTGTTATGGTCAGAGCGCGGAACGATAGCACGATCAGGGGTTCTGCACAGTGACACGCAGACACTCTGTTGCTGTTTTGTTACCGGGGCGCACGCTAACTGTCTCGATCATTGCACAGCTAACCTCGAATAGAATAGCATCTTTTTGGTATTCTGTTTCGCAGTGCAAAACAATAGTTCAAAAACAAGAGGATGAGATGTCTACTCCTGAGCACTACGCCGTCAGCGCACAGCTGGCCGAGCTGGGTCACACCACGCTTTTCGATATCCTGGACCAGTCCTGCAGTCGCTATGGCGACCAGCCGGCGTTCTCCTGCGGTGCCGACACTCTGTCCTTTAACCAGCTGCGCGGGCGTGCCGACGCCTTTGCCCGCTATCTGCGTCAGCACGCCGGGCTGCAGCCGGGTGACCGGCTGGCGATCCAGCTGCCGAACCTGCTGCAATACACCGTCGCCATTTTTGGCGCGCTGCGTGCCGGTCTGGTGATCGTCAACACCAACCCCCAATACACCCCCTATGAAACCCGCCACCAGTTTGCCGACTCCGGTGCCCGCGCCGTCGTCGTACTCGACAAGCTGGTTCCGCTGGTGCGCAAGATTCAGGACGAGACCGAGATCGAAACCCTGATCGTCACCAGCATGGACGATTACAGCAACCCGCAATTCGATAGCAGCGAGTCGGACGAGGTGCGCTTTATGCAGGCGTTGCGGCTGGGTGATGAATTGCCCCCGGTTGCGATTGAGCGCGGGCTGGACGACCTGGCGCTGCTGCAGTACACCGGCGGTACCACTGGCGTGTCGAAGGGCGCGATGCTGACCCACCGTAATATCCTCTGCAACGTGCTGCAGGCGGTGAGCATCCTCAAGGAAGGTCACGTGACCTACGGTGGTGAAGTCCGGGTTTCACCGTTGCCGCTGTACCATATCTTCGCCTTCACCGCGAACTGCATTGCCTCGGTGTTTACCGGTTTCCATACCATCCTGATCACCAATCCACGGGATCTTGATGGCTTGATCGCCGACCTCAAGCGTCACCCCATAACCCTGCTGACCGGGATCAACTCGCTGTTTGTATCGCTGATGAACCACCCGGAGTTCGACAGCGTCGATTTCAGCCGCCTGAAATGGGTCAACTCCGGTGGTGCGCCGCTTAACACCGAGATCGCCCGCCGCTGGCAGGAGCGTACCGGCAGTGTGGTTCGCGAAGGCTACGGCCTGACCGAAACCTCACCGGTGGTGGTGGCCTCGACCTCCAAGACCCCCTATAAGGAAGGTTTCATCGGTCAGCCGGTGATCGACACTTGGGTCAAGACCGTGGATGACGAAGGCAACGAGACCCCGCGCGGCGAGCCGGGCGAAGTGCTGATCAAGGGGCCGCAGGTAATGCAGGGCTACTGGCATCGCCCGGATGAGACCGCAGCTACCTTTACCGACGATGGCTGGCTGAAGACCGGTGACGTTGGTCTGCTGGACGAAGAGGGCTTCCTCAAACTGGTCGACCGCAAGAAGGACATGATTCTGGTGTCTGGTTTCAACGTCTATCCGAACGATGTTGAAGACGCGGTCATGCGTCATGCCGGCGTGCGCGAGTGCGTCGCAGTGGGTGTGCCGGATGAGCGTACTGGCGAGGCGATCAAGATTTTCGTCAGCCTCAACGACGCAGGTCTGGACGACGCGGCCATCATCGCCCACTGCCGCGAAAACCTGACCGGTTACAAGATTCCCAAGCACGTCGAGATTCGCGACGAACTGCCCAAATCCACCGTTGGTAAGCTGCTGCGCCGGGTGCTGCGTGATGAAGCGAACGGCGAGGCGAAGGCGTGAACGCCTCTCTGCAGTTCAGTCTGCAGGATGGCATCGCTGAAATACGGCTGGACGATGGCAAGGTTAACGCGCTATCGGAGAGCATGCTGGAGCAGTTGCTGGCCGCTATCGCTACGGCGGCAGAGGCGGACGCAGCGCTGCTGATCAGCGGCCGTCCTGGTATTTTCAGTGGTGGTTATGACCGCAAGCTGATTGATGCCGGCGGGCCGGCCTGTGACGCCATGCGCGCGGCCGGTGACCGGTTGACGCTGGCGTTGCTGGACTATCCGGCACCGTTGGTGGTTGCCGCTAACGGGCACGCGATGGCCAAGGCGGCGTTCATGCTACTGCTGGCCGACTACCGGCTGGGCACCGAGGGTGATTATCGGGTGTCGCTGAATGAAGTCGCTATCGGCATGACCATGCCAGAGGGCGCCATGCTCCAGGCCCGGGCGCGGCTGTCGCCGCAGTGGCTCAGCCGCTGTGTGTTGCAGGCCGAGGTGTTTGCCTCGGCTGGCGCGTTGGAAGCCGGTTTCTTTGATGAGTTGCAGCCGGCCGAGCAACTGCTTGAGCGTGCCCGTGCCAAAATCCGACAGCTGGCCGGGCTGGACCGTCGCGCCTACCGTGAGACCCGGGCGCTGTTGAATGCGCCGTTGCGTGAGGCGTTTGTCGCTCTGCAGGGGTGATCGGGGCGGGCACAGCATGCTGTGCCCCGGCGATCTTCCGGTCTTACTCCTTGAAATACGCGACCTGAGTGGTGGTCAGCAGCAGCTGACCGTCATCGCTCCACAGATGGGCGACCTGATCCGAATAATTGTTGTGCATGCGCGTGGCGTGGGCCTGACCGAGCAGATGACGGTCGCCGGCGCGTGCCAGTTGTTCGGTGTCGGCGTGAAAATAGTGGGTCAGCGACACCGTGCCGGCGGGAGTAAAGCGCTGGCGGCGGTGGAAGATGCGTGGCGCAAACACGTCGCCCAGCGCGGTCAGTGACGCGAAGTCCAGCGGCCTGGGTGGATTGTCGCGGGTCCACAGCAGGGTTTCGCTATGGGCATCCTCGGGGTTGCCGTCGCCACGGCTGGGGTCAAACAAGCCCGAAACGTAACGGAAATCGTAGTTGCGGAACCAATTGCGCTCGCCGCGTACCAGTCGCGGCAGGCTGTCGGCCGGCGGCGCTGTCGGCATGCCGTGTTGCTGCTCGGACCAGGTCTCGCGGCGGGTGGCGAAGAACGCGGTACCGCTGGTAACCACCTCGCCGTCCTGGCGCTGCAGCAGCAGCCAGTGTTGGGTTGAGCGGTTGGTGCGCAGCGGGATGGCTTCCAGCTCGAAGGCACCGAGCTGTACCGGGCCGGCGAAGTTGATGGTCAGCGAGATCGGTTCGCCAATCCGCTCCGGGTGCTGCAGGGCACCGTTGAGCAGGGTTGCAGCGGTTACGCCGCCAAATGGCCCGACCATGTTCTGAAAACTGTCGTCGACGTTGCCCTTGAACAGGTTGGCACCTGCCGCGGTTAATGCGATGGCACGGTCAAAGGCGTGGCTGGCGGGAGTAGATGCGGTCATCTGCGGGATTCCGTTACGGCGGGAATGAGTCAATATGATGGTCATAATAGGCAGCGCCTGAGTGGTTTGGCCATCAAGCTTGACGCTGTGAATCCGCTGCTATCGACCGGGGAGAAGTGGGCGTTGCGGTGGTTTTCAGGTTGGGCTTCCGAGAGGGCGCGGGCACCCTTGCGGGTGCCGCGCAACGACGCTCAACCGCGCTGATAGGTACCAATCAGCCGGTTCATTGCTTTGGCGTGCGGTTCGATCTTCTCCAGCAATTGCCACAGCGTCAGACCGGCTGGCAGATTGAGCTCGGTGTCCAGCGCGATGACCCAGAAATAGTATTTGTGCTGACCGTGGCCTTCCGGAGGCAGCGGACCGTTGTAGCCGCTGTTGCCGAAGTTGTTTACGCCTTGAGTGTAGTCGCCGCAGGCTTCCGGCAACTCGCTGACGTTGGCCGGAATGTTGTACAGCACCCAATGCACGAAGCCATAGGTGCCGTTGGCGGAAATCAGCGGAGCGTCCGGGTCGTGGCAGATGACGGCGTAGGACTGGGTGTCCGCCGGTGCGTTCTTCCAGCTCAGGGCAGGGGAGACGTCAGCGTCGTCGCCGGTGTGTTTGGCAGCGATGGCGCCGTTGTTGGCAAAGGCGCTGCTGGTCAGTTCCAGTTCGTTGGAAAATGCGAATCCCATGGTGTTCTCCTTAGATTTTTAGCCGAAAACTACCGAAATACTAGTATGCGTCTGTGATGACACAAGCGCGTTTCACCTGATCAGGGCGCTCAGCAGCCAGAGCCCGAGCAGCACCCAGATGATGCCTAGCACGATCTTGCGGCGAATAAAGGCCCGCACGCCGGTGTAGATCAGAAACAGCCCAAGAATGACTGCAGCGATGCTCAGCAGGTTGCTGTTGACGCCGAGGGCACTGGCAAAGCCGTTGATAAAGTCCGAGCTGGCATTGCTCAGCATGGTGAACAGCCAAATCAGGCTGTCGATGACAACGCGGACGACGCTACCGATGGCGGAACCGAGCCATTCAAAGGGGCTGCTGGAGTTGAGCTGCATGCAAGGGGTCGCTGACAGGGAATGAGGGGGTAGAAGCTATCAGCTTCAAGCCGCAAGCTTCAAGCCGCAAGCTAAAACCCAAACCAGGGCGAGGCAGGGGTTCTCAGCTTGTAGCTTGTAGCTTGTAGCTTGTAGCTTGTAGCTCCGCGAGCGCGTTAAACGCGCTCGATCACCGCCGCCACGCCCTGGCCCAGGCCGATACAAAGGCTGACCAGTGCGTAACGCTTGCCGGTGCGTTCCAGTTGGCGCAGGGCGGTCAGGGTCAGGCGAGCGCCGGAGGCACCCAGCGGGTGACCGACAGCGATGGCGCCGCCGTTCGGGTTCAGGCGCGGGTCGTCAAAGGCGATACCCAACTGCTTGGCGCAACCGAGGACCTGGGAGGCGAAGGCTTCGTTGATCTCGATAACATCCATCTGCTCCAGCGTCAGGCCAGCGCGGCTCAGCGCCTTCTTGCAGGCTTCGACCGGGCCCAGACCCATTACGCGGGGAGCGACACCGGAAACCGCGCCGGCGAGGATGCGGGCGCGGGGCTTGACGCCGTATTTCTGGCCTACGGCCTCGCTGCCGATGATCAGCGCAGCGGCGCCGTCGTTGACCCCGGAGGCGTTGCCGGCGGTGACCACGCCGCCTTCAAACAGTGCCCGCAGACCGGACAGGGCGGCCATGTCACTGCTCGGACGCGGATGTTCATCCTGATCGACGATCTTGGCCGGTTTCTTGCGACCCTGAGAGACCTCGATGGGGTGGATTTCTTCAGCGAAGAAGCCTTCAGCGCGGGCCTTCTCATACAGCGCCTGACTGCGGGCGGCATAAGTGTCGGCTTCTTCACGGCTGATGCCCAGATCGGCAGCGACGTTGTCGGCGGTCTGCGGCATGGTGTCGTCACCGTACTGCTTCTCGACCTTGGGATTCGGGAAGCGCGCGCCGATGGTGCTGTCGAAGGCGCGGAAATCACGGCTGTAGGCGCTCTCGCTCTTGGCGATGACAAAGGGCGCGCGGCTCATGCTTTCCACACCACCAGCGACGAACAGCTCGCCTTCACCGGTTTTTACCGCTCGAGCGGCGTCGAGAATGGCTGCCAGACCAGAGCCGCACAGGCGGTTGATGGTGACACCGGCTACTTCCTGCGGTAGACCCGCCAGCAGCCCGGCGTGACGGGCGACGTTGCGCGCATCTTCGCCCGCCTGGTTGGTATTGCCCATGACCACGTCTTCGTAGTCCTGACCTTCGAACGGGTTGCGGGTGACCACGGCACGAATCACTTCCGCTAGCAGGTCATCGGGACGCACGCTGGCCAGGGCGCCGGCGTGGCGGCCGAACGGGGTACGCAAACCATCATAGATATAGGCAGTCATGCTCTTACTCCTGGAAATCGGGTGTGGTCAAAGGCAGTTCCAGCTGTACGCGACGACGCAGCCAGGGGCTGGGGCGGTAGCGTGGCTCGCCGTAAACGGCCTGAATGTTGTTGAGGACGGCAAGAATGTTGGCTTCGCCATAATACTCACCGAAGGCCAGCGGGCCTTTGGGGTAGCCCAGCGCCAGTTGAATGGCGCGGTCCAGCGTTTGTGGCGCGGTGATGCCCTTCTGCACAATTTCGCAGCCCAGATTGACCACGCTGGCGATCAGGCGCTGGATGACAAAGCCAGCCGAATCGTTGATCACCTCGACGGGGACGCCATCGGCGCCGAGGGCCTGACGGGCCTGGGCAACGATCTCGGCTCTGGCGGCGGGCTGACGCATCAGCGTGCGGCGCTTGTCCCAGTTGGCGAAGCTGTCGAGTGCCAGGGTGCGCTCAGCAGGCAGGCCCAGTTGGGTCAGCGCGGTGCTGCAGTCATCGCCCAGCGGGGTGATCAGGCAGATGGCGTCATCCGACGGTTTGGTACCAGTTTCCAGTGTGGCGCCAGCCTTGTTCAATACCTCGCTGACCTGGTTACGCAGTGCGTCGTCGTCAGTTTCCAGCCAGAACGGGCGAGTGATCAGCACGGTCTCGGGCTGCTGCTCAGCCGGCTCGATCTTCTGGCCGTCTTCGTAGCGGTAGAAGCCTTGGCCGGTCTTGCGGCCCAGCAGGCCGGCGGCGACGCGCTGGGCGGCGATGAACGACGGGGTGTAGCGCGGGTCGTGGTAGAACTGCTCGTAGACCGACTCCATCACCGCGTGGGACACGTCCAGCCCGGTCAGATCAAACAGCTCAAAGGGCCCCATGCGAAAGCCAGGGCCATCACGCAGAATGCGGTCGATCTGCGAAGGCGTCGCGACCCCTTCGCTGAGCATGCGCAGCGCTTCGGTGCCGAAGGCGCGACCGGCGTGGTTGACCAGGAAGCCGGGGGTGTCCGGGGTGATTGCCGGGAAGTGACCGGCCTGATCGGCCAGGGCGACCAGTGCCTGAATGTGGCGCTCGTCGGTGCGTTCACCGCGGACGACCTCGACGATTTTCATCAGCGGCACCGGGTTGAAGAAGTGGAAACCGGCAACGCGCTCGGGGTGTTTGGCGGTGCTGGCGATGCGGGTGACCGACAGCGATGAGGTGTTGGTAGCCAGTACGCAGTCTGCGCTGACGATGGCTTCCAGATCGGCAAACAGCTTCTGTTTGACCTCCAGCAGCTCGACGATGGCCTCGATCACCAGGTCGCAGTCGGCCAGGTCGGTCAGGTTGGCGGCTGGTTGCATGCGCGCGACGGTTGCCTCCAGCTCCGCTTCGGTCATCTTGCCCTTGGCCTGTGCCCGCTGCAGCAGGTTACGGTTGAAGGCCAGTGCATCGTCGATGGCCTCTGCACGGGTATCGAACAGCAGAACCTGCTGACCACTGCTGGCGAACAGCTGGGCGATACCGCGCCCCATGGCTCCGGCGCCGATGACGCCAATCCGCTTGAACATGCTTTGCCTCCTGGAGTACGCTCGTTGTTCCGCATGGCGAAACGGTATTTCGTTTAAGTGGTGCGAGATTAAATCCTGCGTTGTAGGAGTGCAAGTTTGGCGACAGTCTGCGCATGCTTGTGCGTGGCATACTCGCCCCCTTCAAACTGGCCGTTACTGCGTGCCGGGCAGGCCTGCCCGCCGTGACTGTCGTGTGGCCAGCCAGATCGAGTGTAGTGAATAAAAGGTGTCGCACCCGTGAATCAAGATGAACGTCAGGCCATTGCCCGTACCGTTACCGGCTTCTTTCAGGAGCTTGGTGCCCAGTTGGAAGAGTACTCGGAGGGGCGAGCTGTTGTCGGCCTGACTCTGACCGAAAAGCACATGAACAACGCCAGCTCATTGCATGGTGGGGTCACCGCCAGTCTGCTAGACATTGCTATGGGGCTCTGTGGCACCTGGGCGGCATCGGCGGAAGATCGCCGGGTTGCCATTACCCTGTCACTCAACACCAACTTCACCGCGACCGCGCCGGTTGGTACGCACGTGCGGGCGGTCGCTACCTGCCGCAACGCCGGTCACAAGGTATTCATGGCCAGTTGTGATCTGCTTGATCAGAATGACAAGCTGATCGGTTTTGGTGAGGGTGTATTCAAGAAGGGCGCCTATCGCAAGGACCTGCCGTGAGTGCTGCGCTGCTGCCGCTCGGTGTTGCGCTAGAGCTGGCAGGGCTGCTCAGTCACCAGCACTGGTTGAGCTGGCTCGCGGCTGGCGCCTTTGCAGTTTATTTCCTGCGCTTCTTCACCCGCCTGAACCCCTATCCACGTTGGCTCGGAATCTGCACGCTGGCAGTGCTGGCGGCGGCCATCGTGATAGCGCGTCCAGGTGCCGAGCTTTGGCCAAAGCTGGCCAGTTCGGTGGCCTACTACACCAGCTTTCTGGGTGCACTGGGGTTGATGCAGTTACTGGCGCAGCGCTTGCCGCAGCTGCGCGAGCTGCACAAGGCGCTGTTATCCGGGTCCAAGGTCGTGCTGTATCCGCGTTATGTGCTGGCCGCCGGCAGTATCGGCTCGATTCTCAACTTCGGCATGATGAACCTGCTCTGTGGGACCCTGAGCGAGCATCTCAAGCGCTATTCGTTGACCGATGAGCAGCGCCGGGCCGGTCTGCGCAGCGTCATGGTGACGACGCTGCGGGGGTTTGCCCTGGTGCCGCTGCTGGCGCCAACCAGCGTGACCATCGCCATCATATCGCGGGAAATGCCCGAGCAGTCCTGGAGCACTATGGTGCCTTACGGCGCGGTTGCTGCGGTGATGATGATTGTGGTCGGCTGGCGCCGGGAAACCCGCGGGCTGCTGGCGCTGCGCGACAATATTGGTGACAGCAGCAAGGCCGACGGCATGCCGCAGCTGTTGATTGGTAGTCTGCTGGGCCTTGGTGCCATCGGCCTGCTGGCGTCCCTGACAACATTGAGCGCGTCGCAGGCGGCGATGGTGTTGGTGCCTGCCGGGGTTATCAGCTACCTGCTGTGGCGCGAACGCAAACCTGCGCAGGTGCTGCAGGAAGTGACCGACAATATGGTCAGCATGCACAACGAAATGTTCATCTTTGGTTGCGCGGCGCTACTGGGTGGTGTGTTGGGCGCGGTGGCGCCGCTGGAGCAGATCGCTGCTTGGCTGGCGCAGGAGCCCAAGTACAATGTGCTGCTGGCGATTGGCAGCCTGTTCAGCACCATTACCTTGGCAGTGCTGGGGCTGGCACCGATTGTGTCGCTATCACTGACCGCGGGACTGCTGGCCCAGCTGTCACTGCTCGGGGTGCCGATCATGACGCCAGCGGTAGGGCTGATGTGCGGGTTTTCGCTGGCGATGATCTTCTCGCCCTTCGGTCCTTCGACGCTTATCCTGTCGCGCTACAGCGGCGAGTCACCGTATCAGGTGGCTTTTGGCTGGAACGGGCGCTTTGTTGCCAGCGTCATGCCGTTGCTGTTGTTGCTGATCTTCATTACCTACTGGTTGCAGAGCTGACATGCCTGAATTGCCTGAAGTCGAAACAACCCGCCGCGGGATTGCGCCGCACCTGGAGGGGCGTCGGGTTACCCGCCTGATCGTCCGCGATCGTCGCCTGCGCTGGCCGATTCCGGAGGATCTGGCGATCCAGATCGAAGGGCAGCTGTTCGAGCGTATTGACCGCCGTGCCAAGTACCTGCTGATGCGGATCGGCGGCGGCACGTTGATCGGTCACCTGGGAATGTCGGGCAGTTTGCGGCTGGTGCCGGCAGGCACGCCGGCGGCCAAGCACGATCACGTCGATATCGAATTGGATTCGGGCATGGCGCTGCGCTACACCGACCCCAGGCGCTTTGGCGCGCTGCTTTGGGCGCGGGCGGACGAGCCGCATGCACTGCTCGGCAAGCTTGGGCCGGAACCGCTGTCCGATGCTTTCGATGGCGAGCGACTCTACCAGTTGTCGCGCAGTAAGAGCACCGCGATTAAACCCTTCATCATGGATAACGCAGTGGTGGTCGGGGTCGGTAACATTTATGCGACTGAAGCCCTGTTTGCTGCGGGCATTGATCCGCGCCGGGAGGCGGGTCGGGTCAGCCGTCAGCGCTATCAACGGCTGGCCGAAGAGATCAAGCGCATCCTGGCCAGGGCAATCGAGCAAGGCGGGACCACGCTGCGCGACTTCGTTGGCGGCGATGGTCAACCTGGTTACTTCAAGCAGGAGTTGTTTGTTTACGGACGTGGCGGGGAGCTGTGCAAGCAGTGCGGTACCACGCTTTCAGAGTGCCGGCTGGGCCAGCGTAGCACCGTGTTCTGCCGACAGTGTCAACGCTAAACGGGTGAGTTACCGACTTGCCCTGCGCATGCTAACGCCCGCTCCAGCTGCGCTGTGTCGCAATTTTCATCAGGTGCGTTCCGTAACGCCGGGTTTGTGCCTACAATGAAGGCGATGCCGTGGGCCCACAGGAGTTTGGGACACGCAACCAGATCATTGCCTTTCGGGCCACAACCAGGGATTAACTATGCGCCTGTTACGTCATTCCACCGCACTTGTCGCCGGCCTGCTGATGAGCGCCAGCGTCATGGCTGCCGATTCCTACAACAACTACCAGCAAGACGAGCCGGGCTACTTTGCCATGATCGGTGATCTGGTTATCGCGCGTCCGTTGCTGCTGGGTGCCACCGTGCTGGGTACCGGCGCCTTTCTGGTCAGCCTGCCGTTCAGTGCGTTGGGCGGAAACGTGCCCGAGGCCGGGCGCGAGCTGGTCATTCGTCCCGCCGAGGAAACCTTCGTGCGCTGCCTGGGCTGTACCCGCGCGGGCTATGGTCGTCAGCAGCAGGACGAGCTTCGCTGAGATTGACGCAGCAGGGTTGTTGTTGGAGTCGGCGCTGATGTTGCCACCCTGGAGAGTGAGGGGTGGCTGATGCATTGAACACCAGTCGCCTGATTCGTTCGCGACTGGCGAAGCTACGCCCGGTCGGCATGGCCTTCGGGCTGGCTCTGGTGCTGCTGTTGTTCCTCAAGCACCAGTCGCTGGCCCAGCTGTTTGCCGGTATTGCTCTGTTTCTGCTTGGCATGCGCTATTTGGAAGACGGCTTCCGTGCCTTCTCCGGCGGTGCACTGGAGCGTTGGTTGGCGATCAGCACCGACCGGCTATGGAAGAGTCTTACCTTCGGTACGGTCAGTACCGCGCTGGTGCAATCCAGCTCGCTTGTTACCCTTTTTAGTATCGCTTTTCTCAGCGCTGGCCTGATCAGTCTGACGGCGGGGATCGGTATTGTCTTTGGTGCCAATCTGGGTACCACTACCGGCGCCTGGCTGATTGCGCTGATTGGCCTCAAGGTTGATCTAGCGCAGGTGGGTATGCCCTTGCTGGTGCTCGGCGTGTTGTTCGAGCGTAACAGCGCGGCGCGCTGGCGGGGTACAGGTCAGGTGCTGCTGGGTATTGGTTTGCTGTTTCTTGGTATCGACCTGATGAAGCTTGGCTTCGATGGTATGCAGCAAATCTTCGACCTGTCCGCCTACAGCGTCGGCGGCTGGCAGGGCATGCTGCTCTACGCGCTGCTCGGTATTCTGGCGACGGTACTGATGCAGTCCAGCCATGCCACCCTGATGATCACCTTGGCGGCGCTTGCCAGCGGCCAGCTTGAATATACCAATGCACTGGCGATGGCGGTGGGTGCCAACCTGGGAACCACGGTGACTGCTGTGCTTGCTGCTCTGGGTGCCAATAATGCCGGTCGCCAGTTGGCCGTCGCGCATATTCTGTTCAACCTGGTCACCGGCGTTGTTGCGCTGTCGGTGCTGCCGGTGTTGGCACAGTTGGTCGATACTCTGGCCGGCTGGCTTAGTATTGCGGCCGAGTCCTACACCCTCAAGCTGGCTTTGTTCCATACGCTGTTCAATCTGCTCGGGCTGGCGCTGATGCTGCCGCTGATACCGGTGCTGGTGCGCCTGCTGACCCGGCTGCTGCCACCTCCGAGTGAGCCGGTTAACGAGGAGCTGGCGGATCGTCCGCGTTCCCATGCGCTCTACCTCGACGGTGCCGCACAACTGCACGCAGGGTCGGCGGTCAGGGTGTTGCAGCAGGAGCTAGCTCATCTCGCCGCAACCAGTCGACAGGTTATTGCGTCGGCGTTGTATCTGCCGGGCAGTTTCCGTCAGGATATGACTCGCGAACGGGATCCGGGTGAGGCATTGGCGGTGCCGCCGCTGACCGAACGGGAGGACGCGGATGTGCTCTATCATCAGCATATCAAGGGTATTTACGCCGACATCGTCGACTTTATCGGGCATCTTGACTGCGAACTGCTGCCGGAACAGCAGCAGGCGCTGATGGATGTAAACCTGGCCGCACGGGACCTTGTGGAGTCGGTGAAGGCAGCCAAGCACCTGCAAACCAATCTGCGCAAGCACCTTGAGAGCCCGCGTCAGGCCATGCGTGACGGTTATCGCCAGCTGCGCGAGCAGGGCATGCTGCTGTTGAGTGATCAGGCCCGGCGGGAGGCCGAGTCATTGTCCGGCGCCGCCGATCGGCAGCAGTCGGCTGACTATCTGGATCAGGAGCAGCTGTTTCGCAGTCAGTTCGAGCAGCGTCTGCAACAGCAGCTGCGCGCTGGCGAGCTGGACGGCTGGCAGGCAACCAGTCTGATCAACGATCTGCATTACCTGCTGGAAATTAGCAGCAACCTGCGCGCCGCGCATGACATGATCTATACCCGTGCGGCGCTGACGGAGGCAGCCTGAACAACTGCGGTGTGGCGCATTGTTCGCGGTAAATCACAGACATAAAAAAACGCCTGATGCAGCGCATCAGGCGTTTTTTGTTACTGCCGAGTAACGCGAGCCTTATTTGGCTGCGCGCTTCTCTTTTTCCTTCGCGATCACGGCTTCGGCAACGTTGGCCGGGCACGCGGAGTAGTGCGAGAACTCCATGGAGAACTGACCGCGACCGGAGGTCATGGTACGCAGGGTGCTGATGTAGCCGAACATTTCTGCCAGCGGTACATCGGCCTTGATGCGGACGCCAGTTACACCGGCTTCCTGGCCTGCGATCATGCCGCGACGACGGTTCAGGTCACCGATAACGTCACCAACGTGGTCTTCAGGAGTGAACACGTCAACCTTCATGACCGGCTCCAGTAGCTGCGGACCAGCCTTCGGCATGGACTGACGGAATGCGCCTTTGGCGGCGATTTCGAACGCGATGGCCGAGGAGTCAACGGCGTGGTAGCCACCGTCAGTCAGCTCGAAATCAACGTCCAGAACCGGGAAGCCAGCCAGTGGGCCAGTGTCCATCAGAGACGCAAAGCCCTTCTCGATGGCCGGGAAGAATTCCTTGGGAACGTTACCGCCAACAACGCTGGACTTGAAGGTGAAGCCGGAGTTCGGCTCGCCGGGACGGATGACGTAGTCAATCTTACCGTACTGACCGGAACCACCAGACTGCTTCTTGTGGGTGTAGCTGTCGGTTACTTCGCGAGTAATGGTTTCGCGGTAGGCCACCTGCGGCTGACCAACAACCAGCTCTACGCCATAGGTACGTTTCAGAATGTCGACCTTGATGTCCAGGTGCAGCTCGCCCATGCCTTTGAGGATGGTTTCGCCGGAATCCGGATCAGTCTCAACGCGGAAGGTCGGGTCTTCTGCAACCATCTTGCCAATCGCGACGCCCATCTTCTCGGTGGAGCCTTTGTCTTTCGGCTCAACAGATATGGAGATTACCGGCTCGGGGAAGACCATCGCTTCCAGGGTGCAGGGGTCCTTCGGATCACACAGGGTGTGACCGGTCTGAACGTTCTTCATGCCGACGATGGCGATGATGTCACCGGCCTGAGCGTTGGTCAGCTCGTTACGGTCGTTGGCGTGCATTTCCACCATGCGGCCAACACGCTCGGTCTTGCCGGTGAAGGCGTTCAGGATGGTGTCACCCTTGGCCAGCTTGCCGGAGTAGATGCGGCAGAAGGTCAGGGCGCCGAAACGGTCGTCCATGATCTTGAATGCCAGGGCGCGGAAAGGTTCGTCGGCAGACACGATGGCGAACTTGCCGGTCGGGTTGCCTTCTTCGTCGGTCAGCGGCTGCGGGTTAACCTCAGTCGGGGACGGCAGGTAGTCAACAACGGCGTCGAGCAGCAGTTGCATACCTTTGTTCTTGAACGCAGAACCGCAGTAGGTCGGGAAGAATGCTAGTTCCAGAGTGCCCTTGCGGATGCAGCGCTTGATGTCATCGATGGCCGGCTCTTCGCCGTCCATGTACGCCATCATCAGGTCGTCGTCCATTTCGACAGCCATTTCGATCAGCTGTTCGCGGTACATTTCGACGTCGTCGGCCATGTCGGCCGGTACGTCTTCAACCTTGTAATTTTCCGGCAGACCGGTTTCGTCCCAGATGTAGGCCTTGCGGGTCAGCAGGTCAACCACACCGGAGAAGGTGTCTTCGCGGCCAATCGGCAGGGTCATGATCAGCGGTTTGGCGCCCAGTACGCTCTTGACCTGCTCGGTTACGCGCAGGAAGTCTGCACCGATGCGGTCCAGCTTGTTGACGAAGATCAATCGGGAAACTTTGGAGTCGTTCGCGTAGCGCCAGTTGGTTTCGGACTGGGGCTCAACGCCGCCGGAACCACAGAATACGCCGATACCGCCGTCGAGTACTTTCAGCGAGCGATACACTTCAACGGTGAAGTCAACGTGGCCGGGGGTGTCGATGACGTTGAAGCGGTGGCCTTTCCAGAAGCAGCTGACAGCAGCAGACTGAATGGTAATACCGCGCTCGGCTTCCTGTTCCATGAAGTCGGTGGTGGACTCACCCTCGTGTGTTTCACCCAGCTTGTGGATCTTGCCGGTGAGTTTGAGGATACGTTCGGTAGTAGTTGTCTTACCGGCATCAACGTGGGCGAAGATACCAATATTGCGGTAGAGGGATAGATCAGTCATGGCAGTCTCTGATAGCCGGGTGAAAAAACAGGCGGTCAATATACAGGAATCGAAAAAGAAACTCTCGGCTTTTACGATGAAATAGTGTTAAGACCTCTGCCGTCTGTCTGGCGATGGCACTATGCGGGCGTTGATTGTTTATAGCTGTGCGCAATCAAGCGGCATCAGCTCGGTTTATCTGAGCGCGTGCGCGCTACATGACTGTTAAGGTGTCGCCTTTTTTCCTGCAACTGCAGTGTTGTAAATCACCTTGACATCAAACTACCCAGCGGAGAACAACCGTGGCCGATAACAACAGCAATATGAGCGACGAGGCGGTCGTAGAAGAGCGTGTCGGTTTTCAGATGCCGCACATCTACGTCATTCTTTTTGTATTTACCGCTATCGCAGCGGTGTTGACGCACTTTATCCCTGCGGGGCTGTACGACCGCGTGACCCTGGAGAATGGCCGGGTCGCAATCAACCCCGAGAGTTACCGCCAGGTCGAGGCAACCCCGGTCAGCCTGGAGCAGTTCATGCTGGCGATTCCGCAGGGCCTGGTCGATGCCTCCATGGTGGTGTTTTTCACCTTCATTATCGGCGGCATGTTCATGGTCATTCGCACCACTGGCGTGATCGACATCGCCGTGGACAAGCTGACCCGCCGCTTTGCCAACCGCTCCGTGCTTATTCTGCCGGTGCTGATGCTGACCTTTTCGGTGGTGGCAACACTGATTGGCACCCAGGAACTGGCGTTGGTCTATGTGCCGGTTATCCTGCCGCTGATGATCGCACTGCGTTTTGACAGTATTACTGCAGTGGGCGTCGCGCTGCTGGCGACGACCGCCGGGTTCTCCGCCGGGGTGCTCAACCCGATCAACACTGGTCTGGGGCAGATGATCGCCGAGGTGCCGATCTACTCCGGCGCCGGTTTGCGCTCGCTGCTGTTCCTGCTGCTGGTCGGGTCAGGTGTACTCTATATCACTCGCTATGCCTTGAAGGTGCGCGCCAACCCCGAATTGAGCCTGATGGCCGGTGACAGCAAGGAAGCCGAGAAGCGTCGCCATTATCAGAACGAGGAAATCGGTGAGCCGATGCACTTCAGTCCCCGTCAGTTCTGGGCAGGCATGGCGGCGCTGGGTTTCTTCGCGGTGATGGTCTGGGGCGTGCTGACGCGTGGCTGGTTCATGATGGAGATGGCGGGTCTGTTCGTCATCATGGGCGTGGCTGTGGGTATGATCGCTGGCCTGTCGTTGGGCAATATCTGCGAAGCGTTCAACCGTGGATTTCGCGAAGTCTTGGTTGGCGCCATGATTTGTGGCCTCGCCCGTGCCGTTGCGGTGATGCTCGAGCAGGGGCAGGTAATGGATACCTTGGTATTTGGCCTGGGCAATCTGGTTGGTTCTTTCCCCGAGACGCTGGCCGCAGTGGGCATGTTTATCTCCCAAGTGGCTTTCAACTTTGTCATTCCGTCCGGAAGCGGACAGGCACTGGTGACCATGCCGATCATGGCGCCGTTGTCTGATCTGATTGGTGTAACTCGGCAAACGGCGGTGTTGGCGTATCAGTTGGGTGACGGTCTGTCGAACATCCTGTATCCGACCTCGGGCTACTTTATGGCCACACTGGCGCTGGGCGGTGTCACCTGGGATCGCTGGGTACGTTTTTTCCTGCCGCTGTTCGGCATCTGGATCGGCATTTCCCTGTGCTTTGTTATCTATGCCCAAGTGGTAGGCTGGACGGGCTGAGTCTCCTTCGCGTTCAGATGCGTATGAAAAAGCCGGACCAGCGATATCGTGGTCCGGCTTTTTTCTGCCTGGTGACAACAGCAGCCGTGCTGCGCTCGCTTGGGCGATTGGCCGATATTGGGTGGTGAACTCGAGTTCTATCGCCCTTGGACTGGTTTGCTTGGCACGCGCGTGACCGGGTTGTTGATCAGCGACACCAGGACAAAGCTCAGCAGCATCAATAGATACCAAGAACTCAGTTTGGCCAGAGAGACCATGTGCCACTGTTCTTTCTGGTTGGGGTAGACCCAGATGTTGGCGTAGGTGGCGATGTTTTCGGCAATCCAGATGAACAGCGCCACCAGAAACCAGCCTAGCAGCAAGGGCATCCAGCGATGGGTCTTGCTGATCTTGAAATGAATTTGCGTCCGCCAGAAGAGGTAGACCGTGGTCGCCAGTAATACCCAGCGCAAATCCCAGAAAAAGTGATGGGTAAAGAAGTTGAGGTAGATCAGGATGACCAGTACCAGGGTCTGCCAGCGCACCGGGTAGTGGGTGTATTGAAAGTCAAAAAGGCGCCAGACGCGGGCGATATAGCTACCCACAGCGCTGTACATGAAACCGGTAAACAAAGGCACGTTACCGATACCAAACAGGTACGCCTCCGGGTACTGCCAGGAGCCGATGGCATCCGAGGTCTTGAACAGCTCCATGATCGTGGCGGTGACATGAAACACTACAATCACCATGGACTCGCGCAGGGTTTCCAGACGCGCGGCCAGCATAAATAGCTGAAAGCCGATCGCGGCGAGGAAGATGAAGTCGTAACGGTGCAGCCCTTCAATCGGGTACCAGTAGCGGGTCACCACCATCACCAGCAACAAAAAACCGCCGAACAGGCAGGCATAGGCCTGTTTGAGGCCGAAACGCCAGAACTCGTAGATAAAGGTTTTTATACGAACACCTTTGCGTCGTGATGCGGTTGGTTTGTTGCCGGGTTATTCGCTTGGTACCGGTGCCGCCTGCGCCTGCACGCTGGCGGCGCCGATACCGCGAGGATCACTGGCTGCGGAGACGCGGTTGGTTGCCTTGTCCCAGGACACCGCGTGCATGTTGCCGTAGTCACGGCCCACTGGTTCGATCCGATGACCCATCGCTTCCAGCGCCTGACGCTGCTGCTCGGTGAAGGCGGCGTCTTCGACCTGAATGTAGTCCGGCAGGTACTGATGGTGAAAGCGCGGGCGGCTGACCCAGCGCTCGACCGGCTCACCGTGCATGGCTTCCAGTGCGCCCAACAGCACCATGGTGATGATGCGGCTGCCGCCAGGGGTGCCGAGCAGCGCGAGTTGGCGGTCGTTTTCCAGCATGGTCGGGGTCATGCTCGACAACGGACGCTTGCCGGGTGCAATCGCGTTGGCCTCACTGCCGGCCAGACCATACGCGTTGCTGCCGCTCGGGTCGGCAGCGAAATCGTCCATCTCGTTGTTGAGTAATACGCCGGTGCCGGGCGGGGTGAAGGCCGCGCCGAACGGCAGGTTGATGCTCAAGGTGGCGGCGACGGCATTGCCATCGGCATCGATCAGCGAGAAGTGGGTGGTGTTGGTGCCTTCATGGAAGTCGCGCAGTGGGCCGAGTTCACTGCTGCGGGTGGCGCGCTCGGGGTCGATATCCCGGGCCATTGCCACGGCGTAGGCCTTGGAGGTCAGCTCGGCCACCGGCACGGGCACAAAGTCGTTATCGCCTAGCAGCATGGCACGGTCGCGGTAGGTGCGGCGCATCAGCTCGACCAACTGGTGGGTCTGCTGGATCGAGCCATTGGCGCTGGCCGGCAGGGCGGGCAATGCCTGCAGAATGCCCGCCAGCGCAATGCCGCCGGCCGACGGCAGCGGCGCGCTGATAACCTGGTAGCCGTCGCTGACAAAGCGGATCGGGCTGCGTTCAATGACCCGATAGTTATCCAGATCCTGCTGCTGCCAGACGCCGCCGGCGGCCTGAACGCCGCTCAGCAGCCGTTCAGCAACGGGGCCACGATAGAAGCCGTCGCGTCCCTCGCTGGCAATGGCGCGCAGGGTCTCAGCCAGCTCCGGCTGGGTGATCAGCGTGCCGACCTCGGGTGCCTGGTTATTGCGCAGAAACAGCCGAGTGGTCTCGGCGTCACGCTGCATGGCTTCCAGTCGGTAGCCGACCAGGGTGCGATAGTGCTCGCTGCTGGTGAAGCCGTTTTCGGCGGCATCGATGGCGGGCGCCAGGGACTGAGCCAGCGGCAGGCGGCCATAATGGGTGGCGAGGTGGACCAGTGCGGCAGGTATGCCGGGAATGCCAGCGGCAAGCGGACCATTGATCGCCGGATCGCGCTGCACCTTGCCGCTGGCGTCGCGGTAAAGGTCGCGGCCTGCTCGGCCCGGCGCGGTCTCGCGGGCATCGATGAACCGGTAAGGTTGTTCGCTGTTGGCGGGCTGGCGCAGCAGGAAGAAGCCGCCGCCGCCAATGCCGGAACTGTATGGCTCGACGACCGCCAGCGTGGCGGCGACGGCGACAGCCGCATCAAAGGCGTTGCCGCCGTCGGTCATGATTTGCAGACCCGCGTTGGTCGCTACCGGGTGAGCGCTGGCGACGGCGTTGCGGCCGGGGCCGTCGGCTGCCTGCAGCGGCGCGGCGAGCGCCAGCAGGGCGGTGAGGCCGAGCAGGCGGGTGAGCGTGCGCACGCTGAGACTGATCATGGTCAGGCCTTACCGGTGAGGATCCGATACTTGTCCATCAACTCCTCCTGACTCTCGACGTTGTCCGGGTCGAGCGGGATGCAGTCGACCGGGCAGACCTGCTGGCACTGGGGCTCGTCGAAGTGACCGACGCACTCGGTGCACAGGTTGGGGTCAATGACGTAGATTTCCTCGCCCTGTGAGATGGCGCCGTTGGGGCACTCGGGCTCGCATACATCGCAGTTGATGCAGTCATCGGTGATGATCAGAGACATGCGTGCGCTCTCCGCAGGATCAGGCGTGATAGCGCTGGATCAGCGCTTCATTCACGGCCGGATGAACAAACTTGGTAACGTCGCCACCCAGTGCGGCGATTTCGCGTACCAGGGTAGAAGAAATGTAGGAGTACTTCTCCGACGGCGTCAGGAACAGGCTTTCGACATCCGGGGCGAGTACGCGGTTCATGTTGGCCAGCTGGAATTCGTACTCAAAGTCGGATACCGCGCGCAGGCCGCGCAGCAGAACGTTGGCGTCCACTTCCTTGACGAAATGCGCGAGCAGCGAGGAGAAGCCGACCACCTCGACGTTGGGCAGGTGGCCCAGCACGGTGTTGGCTAGTTCGACGCGCTGCTCCAGGGTAAACGCCGGGTTTTTCTTCGGGCTGGCTGCCACGGCAACGACGACCCGATCAAACAGCCGTGATGCGCGTTCGACCAGATCGGTATGACCTTTGGTAATGGGGTCGAAGGTGCCGGGGTAGAGTACGGTATTCATGCGTGATCGAGTCCTGCGGCTGTGTTGTCGAGAGGCAGATGGTAGCTCAACACTCGGCGAAAACCCAGATGCAGAGCGGCGGCGACACCGCTAAGGTGTCGCCGCCGTAGTCAGCTGAGGTCGCTGGCCAGCTGACTGGCCAGCCGCGCGGCAAGGCCGTAGATCGACAGCTGCGGGTTGGCGCCGATACTGGTCGGGAACAGCGAACCGTCGATGATCGACAGGTTTTCCAGTTGGTGATGGCGCCCGGCGCTGTCCACCACCGCCCGTGTTGGGTCCTCGCCCATGGCACAGCCGCCCATGACGTGGGCGCTCGCCAGCCGGACGTCGTGCAGACGGTAGCTCAGGCTGGCGACCTGTTCCTGGTAGTCGGCCCAGCTGGTACTCAGGCGGCCGTGGGCGTGGCTCGGCATCACCGCTTTGGCACCAGCGGCGAACTGGATTTCACCCATGCTGAGGAAGGCGCGGCGCAGGCCGTCCCAGAGATAGTCGGTGATCGGATAGTCGAGCACCGGGTCGCCGTTGTCGCGCAGTGCCACGGTGCCGCCCTGGCTCTGTTCGTGGAAACCGTCGCGCAGCAGCGCCAGCAGGATGTTGCTCTGTGGCAGCGACGCCATGCGGTGCAAATGCTGCATGCCAAAGCCGCCCATCAGGGTGGAGGTCAGGCTCGGCTGCATCGGCGGTACTTCCAGCTTGTAGCCGACCGGGCCGGTGGTGCCTTGATCCCACTGAAAGTGGTCTGAGTAAATTGACTGTGGCGCACCATAGTAGCCGTGGATGTCGCGGTCGTACTGGGCCAGGGTCAGGTTGACCGGATGCAGGAAGGTGCGTTTGCCGACCCGGTCGTGCGGATCCGGCGCCTTCGAGCGCAGCAGCAGCGCTGGATTGTTGATGCCGCCACCGGACAGCACGATGTGGCGGCCGCGCAGGCGCAGACGCTGACCTGCGGGCTTGCTCAGGGTGGCGTCCATTGCCCGGCATTCCACCTCGCTGATGCGGTCGCCATCAAATACCAGGCGCTCGGCGCGAGCGCTGTGCACCAGCACTGCACCTTGCTCCAGGGCAGCGGGCAGGGTGGTGACCAGCATCGACTGCTTGGCGTTGGTCGGACAACCGGTGCCGCAGTAGCCGAGGTTCCAGCAGCCACGGACGTTGCGCGGAATCACCTTCCAGTGGTAGCCGAGCTTTTCGCAACCCAGGCGGATCACGTCGTTGTTTGCATTCGGCGGGACTGCCCAGGGTGCAACGCCGAGGCGTTCTTCCATGCGGGCAAACCAGGGCGCCATGCTGGCGCTGTCCAGCCCCTTGACGTCGTGCGCCTCGGCCCAGTGGGCCAGGGTCTGGTCCGGGGTGCGGAAGCTGCTGGTCCAGTTGACGGTGGTGGTGCCACCGACGGTGCGGCCCTGCAGGATGCCAATACCGGCATCGGCGGTCGCCCGGGCGGCACCTTCCTGATACAGCTCGGCGTAGGCCTTGCCTTCGTCATTTTTGAAGTCGCTGGAGGTTTTCAGCGAGCCTTCTTCCACCAGCAGCACACGCAGGCCGGCGTTGGCCAGAATTTCCGCGCTGGTGCCGCCACCGGCGCCGGTGCCGATGATCACGACGTCGGCTTCAAGGGTCGTTTCCTGGTCGAGGGCGCTGGCGTCTATGACCTGCCAGCCGCGCTCAATTCCCTGCAAAAATAGATCGGGTACGGGCATGGTAATTCCCTGCAATCGAAATCAGATGATGGGCGGACCGGGGTAGCCAACGGCGGCCCAGGACTGAGGCGTGGCGTACCAAGCCATGTGCAGCAGTTGCAGCAGGCTCTTGTGGCCTTTGCGCAGCATATCGAAGCGGCTGTCGCGCCAGCGCAGCAGGAAGGCCTCAAGCTGGGCCGGACTGGCCTTGGCCAGGTCGCCCCAAATGCCGGTCAGCGGGCCGCGGGTCAGTGGCATCGAGAGCATGCCCAACAGGTTCAAGACCTCGCTCTGAACGAAGGGCGAGCTGTAATGCAGGGAATGGTCAAGCTGGGCGATGGCCAGTTCGATGGCGTTGCTGTTTTCGCTAAAGGCCGGGTGCGGGCCGACTGCGGCTGGAAACAACGCCGCGAGCAGGGGCAAGTCGGATTCGCGCAGTACGGCGAGGTTGCTGGCCGGTTCGGCAGAGCTGCAGCCGCTTAGGGTAGCGGTCAGGCCAGCGGTGCTGAGCATCACACTGGCACCGAGGCCGAGCTTGAGCAGGCTGCGCCGGTCGAGGTCGGGTGAATTGTTGTCTGACATGATCAGTCTTCTTCCTGTTGCCGGCAGGGTGGGCCTGCCGGGTGGCATCGGCGCACGTTTAGCGCAGGAACAGCTTGTACACCAGCTTCAGCAGCTTGCCGCCGTAGGGCGGGTAGATCGGCTTGGCGCCGTTGTAACGCTGCTTGATGTACACGCCCTTGGCTTTGCTCATGGTGAGAAAACCTTCGTGGCCGTGGTAGTGGCCCATGCCGGAATCTCCGACACCGCCAAACGGCAGATCATCCTGGGCAACGTGGAACACGGCATCGTTGACGCACATGCCGCCAGCGTGGGTCTGCTCCATCAGGCGCTGCTGCTCGGCTTTGTCATAACCGAAATAGTACAGGGCGAGCGGGCGCGGGCGGTCGGCGATGTAGTCGAGCGCGGCGTCCAGCTGGTCGTAGGGCAGAATCGGCAGCAGCGGCCCGAAGATCTCCTCCTGCATCACCTTCATCTCGTCACTGACATCGAGCAGTACCGTGGGCGCAATGATGCGAGTGCCGGTCAGATCCTCGTTGGCCGGGTTGACCGGCAGAACGCGGGCGCCTTTTTCCTGCGCGTCGCTGAGGTAGCTCTGCAGGCGCTGGTACTGACGCGGATTGACCACCTGGGTGTAGTCGGCATTGTTGAGCAGGCTCGGATACATCGCGGTGAACTGATGATGCAGTGCCTCGGCCAAGGCCTCGACCCGATCGCGTGGACAAAGAATGTAGTCGGGGGCGACGCAGGTCTGGCCGGCATTCATCGCCTTGCCGAAGGCAATGCGTTCGGCGGCGTCGGCGAGCGGTACATCCGCTGAGATGATCGCCGGTGATTTGCCACCCAGCTCCAGGGTGATCGGGGTCAGGTTGTCGGCGGCTGCACGCATCACGTGGCGCCCGATGCTGGTGGCACCAGTGAACAGCAGATGATCGAATGGCAGTTTCGAGAAGGCGACCCCAACATCGGCTTCGCCCGTGACGACGGCGACCTGCTCTTCGGGGAAGATCTCGCTCAGCATTTGCTCCAGCACCTCGGCCGTGCGCGGTGTGGATTCACTCATCTTGATCATCGCCCGGTTACCGGCAGACAGCGCTGTGACCAGCGGGCCAATGGCGAGAAACAGTGGGTAGTTCCAGGGCACGATGATGCCGATGACGCCGAGCGGCTGATAGACCACTTGGGCCTTGGCTGGCTGGAAGGCCAGGCCAACCTTGCGCTTTGATGGTTTCATCCAGCGGCGTACGCGCTTGCTGGCGTAGTGAATGCCTTCCAGTGAGGGCATGATTTCCGCCAGGCGGGTTTCGTCTGCAGAGCGGCGGCCGAAGTCCTCGTTGATGGCGGTGATGAGCGCCTCCTGATGTTTCAGGATGGCCTGCTTGAGCGCTTTCAGGTGCTCAATGCGGTCGTCAGCCGAGGGTATGGGCGCCTTGCGAAAAGCGGTGCGTTGCGCCTCGAACAGCTTCTGCATGCGGCTGATGGACTGCTGTTGCTCTTGCAGATAAGCAATATCGGCTACCATGGGGCCTCCGTGGACTGACCGGTGGTTTTCACCACTGTTGTTGTTTTCTGACTGCCGGTGGAGTGGTGACTCCCGCCAGCAAGTGGTCTGGGATGTAATTTTTAGAGTAATTGCTCTAAAGTGTCAAATATTCAGCAAACGAAGCCGATCTATTGCCATGAAAACCCGCGACCGTATTCTTGAAGCCAGCCTGCAGCTGTTTAACGAGCAGGGCGAGCGCGCTGTTACTACCAATCACATCGCCGCTCATCTGGGGATGTCGCCGGGCAACCTCTATTACCACTTCCGCAACAAGCAGCAGATCATTGCCGAGCTGTTTGATCACTACGAGCGCGAGCTGGAAGACAGTCTGGCGCTGCCGGCAGACCGCGGGCTCGATCTGGATGACAAGGCGCGCTACGTCGAGAGTCTGAGTGAGTCGCTGTGGCGCTACCGCTTCCTGCAGCGCGACCTTGAGCATCTGCTGGCCAGCGACGCGCAGGTGGCCGAGCGTTACCGCCTGTTCTCGCGGCGGGCACTGCAGGCGGTTGAGGGGATCTTTCAGGGCACCATCGACGCCGGCATTCTCGACGCCCGCTACGCCAACGCCGAGGTGCTGGCGCTGAACAGCTGGCTGCTGATGAACAGCTGGACCAATTTCCTCTGCACCACGGTGTTGACCGACCCGCAAGTTCAGCTGACTCCGCAGATGCAGCGTCGGGCGGTCTATCAGGTGCTGGCCCAGGAACTGGGTCTGTTGAGCGATGCGGCCCGCCCGCGGGTTGAGGCGATGCTGCGCGACTACTACACCGAGTTGCCGGACGCCTGAAGCTGTTGCTGCAGCCAGTCGGGAATGCGCCGCTCGAGGTAGTAGCGCGGTCGCCACGGCGAGCCTTCGATAAAGCCGACGTGACCACCGCCCTGATGCAGTTCAAATTCGGTGCGCGACCCCAGCTCGCTCAGCTGCGGCAAGCTGCGCGGATAGACGAAGGGGTCGTTGGCGGCTTGAATCAGCAGGCAAGGCACCTGAATGGCACCGAGGAAGTAGCGACTGCTGCAACGCCGGTAGTAGTCGTCGGCGCTGGCAAAGCCATGCAGCGGTGCGGTGACCCGGCCGTCGAAGTCCCAGAAGGTATCCATCCCGTCCAGTGAGCCCAGCGCATCCAATCGGGCGTGTTCGCTGTGCCAGCCCTGATGGCTGAACAGCCGCTTCTTGTTGCTGACGTAGGCCAGCATGTCGCGCATGAAGCGGCTCTGGTAGACGCGGGAAAAGCCGACGCTGATGCGGTCGGCGCATTCATCCAGCCGAAACGGCACCGACACCGCGACCGCAGCCTGCATCGGGCAGGCGTCCGCGCACTCGCCCAAATACTTCAGCAGCACGTTGCCACCGAGGGAGAAGCCGGCGGCAGCGAGCGTGCGGCCGGGGTAGCGCAACAACACATGATTGACCACCTCGGCCAGGTCGTCGCTGGCGCCTGAGTGGTAGGCGCGGGCGCTGTGGTTGGGCTCACCCGAGCAGCCGCGCCAGTTGACCGCGACGCTACGCCAGCCGAGTTTGGCCAGCTGTTGTTGCTGGCCGAGGATGTACAGCGAGCTGGAGCTGCCGGTCAGCCCGTGCAGCAGAATCACGCAGGGTTGCTCATAATGGTCCGGGCCAAACCAGTCGAGATCGAGAAAGTCGCCGTCGGCCAGCGTCAGCCGTTCGCGCTCACGCTCGAGCTGCGGTGGGCGCCGCAGCAGCGGGCTGAACAGGGTCTGCAGATGGCCGCCGGGCAGCCAGCGCGAGGGCCGGAAGCTGCTCAATCCTGTCGATGCCACAGGCTGTACCAGACCTGACCGGCGCGCTTCTCGCGGTGCAGCTGCCAGTTGCCGGGCAGTGCCAGCTGACTTGGCGGTTGTTCGCTTTCGATGTAGATCTGCGCTTCGTCGGCCAGCCACTGGTTGGCTTCCAGTGCCGCGCAGGCCGGTTCCAGCAGTCCCTGGCGGAACGGCGGGTCGAGAAACACCAGATCAAAGCGCCGTGGCGGCGTGCTGGCCAGCAGTGACAGACCGTCCTGCTGGACTACCTCGGCACGGTCGCAGTTCAGCGTTTGCAGATGGCCGCGCAGGGTATGCACGACGTCACGACTGAGGTCGCCGGCCAGTGCACTGGCGGCCCCGCGCGACAGCGCTTCCAGGGTCAGCGCGCCGCTGCCGGTGAAGGGGTCCAGGCAATGCGCGCCGGGCACGTCGCTGCTCAGCCAGTTGAACAGGGTTTCGCGCACTCGGTCCGGGGTCGGACGCAGGCCTGGCTGTTCGGTAAAGGTGAAGCGGCGGCTGCGCCACTCGCCAGCGATGATACGCAGCTGGCTGACTCTGGCCTTGGCCTGGTTGGACTTCATGCACTGGGCTCCTGCTCTGCCGCCGCGCTCGGCTGGTCGGCATCGTCGTCTGATTCTGCGGGTTGTTGCGGTGGCCCTACGGTGATCACCACGCGCTCGCTGGCGGGCAGGTGGCGGGCAAAGGCGTCGCGGATGTCATCCACCGTCAATGCCTGCACGCGGTCGAGGAACAGCTGCATGTAATTAAGCGGCAGATGATAGAAGCCAATCGCTGCCAGTTGCGCAACGATGGCCGAATTGCTTGCGGTGCTGAGTGGAAACTCGCCGAGCAACTGCTGCTTGGCACGGCTCAGTTCGGCCTCGGTCGGGCCCTCGCTGATGAAGCGGTCGAGGGTCTGGTTGACCACCATCAGTGCCTGCTCGGCCTGATCGCTGCGGGTCTGCAGTGAGATCACGAACGGGCCGGGCGCCTGCATCGCGCTGAAGTGGCTGCTGACACTGTAGGACAGGCCGCGCTTCTCGCGCACCTCCTCAACCAGGCGTGAGCCAAAGCCACTGCCACCGAGGATCTGGTTGCCGAGGTAGAGCGCGGCGTAATCCGGGTCATCCTTGCTCATGCCCTGCTGGGCGACCAGTACGTGGGTCTGGCTGCTGGCAAAGTCGATATGCTGGCTGCTAGCGGAGATTTTTTCCGCTGGCGGCGTTGGCTCGGCAGCAGGTCCTTGCGGCATGGCATCGGCCAGATGCTGGGCCAACTGCTCGGCGCGGGCACGGTCGATGTCGCCGACCAATGCGATCACTGCGTTGCCGGCGCTGTAGTAGGTCTGCTGGAAGCGCTGCAGATCGTCACGGCTGATGGCCTTGAGGCTGTCTTCGGTACCATCCGGCGGGATGCCGTAGGGGTGGTCGGGGTAGAGTGTGCTCCACAGCGCCTCGCTGGCCTGCGCGCCGGGGCGCTGACGGGCGTAGCGCAGGCCAGCGAGCAGTTGCTCGCGGATGCGCTCCAATGAGTTGGCCGGGAAGCTCGGCTTGGCCAGAATCTGTGCAAACAGCGACAGTGCCGGCTCCAGCTTGTCGGCAGCGGTCAGGGTGCGCAGGCTGATCAGGCCCATATCACGGTGCGAGCTGTTGCTGAATTGGGCGCCGAGACGCTCGAAGCCCGAGGCGATGTCTCCGGCATCCAAGCTGCCGGTGCCTTCGTTGAGCATGGCGTTGGTCAACATGGCCAGCCCGGGCAGCTCACCGTCGCGGCTGGCGCCAGCGGCGTAGAGCAGTTGAATGTCGAGCATCGGCAGCTCGCCGGCGTGCATGAAGTACACCGGTGTGCCTTGTCGGGTCTGCCAGTGCTGCAGATCCAGCCCGCGGCGCGCCGGCGGGGTATCCAGATCCAGTTCCTCCAGTGAGCTGAGTGCCGGTAAAGGTGAGCCGAAGACCTCACTGGCGGTGTCAGCCGCTGTTGCAGTCGGCGCTTGGGCAACGGCAGGCGTGTCAACGGCTGGCGGGTTGTCAGGGGTGCGTTCCATCAGCAGGAACAGCATCGTGCCGAGGGCAGCCAGTGCGATCAGCCAGCGCAGGACGGAAAAGGGTTTGCTCTGGCTCATGGCTGCTGCTCCTCGCGGGCATTGGGCAGGTTGTAGCTGCGGGTCATGCGCTCGCGTACCAGATAGCGACGGGCAACCTCACTGATCTGTTCCGGGGTAACCGCTTGCAGCGCATCGATATCGTTGTCGACCAGCTTCCAGGGCAGGCCGACGGTCACCAGTTCGCCGATGCGGTTGGCCTGCTGCATGATGTTGTCCTGGGCATAGACCAGCCCGGCCACCACCTGTGCCTGCACGCGGGCCAGCTCTTCTGCGCTTGGCGGCGTCTGTTTGATCGCGTCAATCTCTTTCCAGATGGCGGCTTCCAGTTTCGGCAGGTCGGTATTGCGTGCCTCATTGGGGATGCCGCTAAAGACGAACAGGCTGTCGCCGCGGGTAAAGGCGTCGTAACTGGTGCCGGCCGAGGTGGCGATGGCGTCGCCGCGCTCCAGGTGGCTTGGCAGGCGGGCGCTGTAGCCGCCGTCCAGCACGGCATCGAGCAGGCGCAGGGCGTGGGCTTCCCACGGCTCGCTGACGGTATTGAGTGACGGTACGTTGAAGCCGAGCAGCAGGCTCGGCAGCTGCAGGTCCAGATGCTGGGTCAGGCTGCGCTCCCCGGGTGCCGCCAGCTCCAGCGGCTGGCGTACCACCGGCAGGGTGCCGGCCGGGACGGCGCCGAAGTAGCGCTCGACCAGTGGCTTGACTGTTTCCGGGTAGACGTCGCCAACAATCACCAGGGTGGCGTTGCCCGGCACGTAGTGGGCCTTGTACCAGGCGCGCAGGTCTTCGATCTGCATGCGGTTGAGGTCGTGCATCCAGCCGATCACTGGCTGGGCGGAGGGGCTGGCGGTGTAGGCCTGGGCCAGAAAGCGTTCGTAGGCAAGCCCGTTCGGGTTGTCGTCTACCCGCATGCGGCGCTCTTCCTTGATGACCTCGATCTCCTTCAGGAATTCGTCCTTGGGCAGGGTCAGCAGGTGCATGCGCTCGGCTTCCATCTCCAGCGCTACCGGTAGCTGATCGCGGCTGAGCATCTGGTAATAGGCGGTGTAGTCGCGGTTGGTCATGGCGTTTTCGCTGGCGCCAAGACTGCTCAGCAGACGCGAGGCCTGGCCGGGTTCAAGGTGTTCGCTGCCCTTGAACATCATGTGTTCCAGTGCATGCGAAAGGCCGGTCTGCCCCGGTGGCTCGTCGACTCCGCCGACCTTGTACCAGACCTGCGAGACCACCACCGGCGCGCGGTGATCCTCGCGGATAATGACGTTCAGCCCATTGTCGAGGGTGTAACTGTGGGTAGGTTGCCGACTTTCGGCCATGGCCGTCGGCGCGAGCAGTGGAAGCAACAGCAGGAGAGTACGCAAGCGCAACATGCAGGTGTCCTGTTATACAGCGCGGTAATCGTGTGACCCTGCATGCAGACTGGCGTACTGCCTGCTGCTGAGTCATACCGCCGTTGGCGGAAGTGGGGTAGGATAACCCAACCTTCAATACGGCGAAGCATTCGCCGTCGAACTCAGATAGTGACTCTTCATGTTTGGTTCCAAAGACAAACCGCAAAACCCCGAAGCCCAGAATACTACCAAGCCGGAAAAGAAAGGCTTGTTCGGTTGGGCACGGCGCCGGGAAGAGCCGGCACCGAGTGAGCCGCAGGCCGATGCTCCAGCCCCGCTCAGTGGTGACCTGAATACCGTCGAGGGCCGTGAAGCAGCGGCCCGTGAGGCGGCTGCCTCGCTGTTTTCCGAACTGGGCCAGAAAGCGCCGGTCGAGGAAACCCCGGAACCGGTCGCCGAGCCGGAGGCCAAGGGCTTCTTCGCGCGCATGCGCCAGGGCCTGTCCAAGACCAGCGTCAACCTCGGCGAGGGTATGGCCAACCTGTTCCTCGGCGAAAAGGAAATCGACGACGAACTGCTGGAAGACATGGAAACCCGGCTGCTGATGGCCGACGTCGGCATTGAAGCCACCACCATGATCATGGAAACCCTGCAGCAGCGCGTGACCCGCCGTCAGGTGTCCAGCCGCAAGGCGCTCTATCGTGCCCTGCAGGGTGAGCTGGAAGCGCTGCTGGCGCATGTGGCCAAGCCGCTGGAAATCGACAGCAGCAAGAAGCCTTATGTGATTCTGGTGGTCGGCGTAAATGGCGTCGGCAAGACCACCACCATCGGCAAGCTGGCCAAGCGGCTGCAGAGCGAAGGCAAGCAGGTGATGCTGGCCGCCGGCGATACCTTCCGCGCTGCCGCGGTTGAGCAACTGCAGGTTTGGGGCGAGCGCAACCAGATCGGCGTGATTGCCCAGCACACCGGTGCTGACTCCGCCTCGGTGATCTTTGACGGCCTGCAGGCCGCCAAGGCCCGTGGCGCCGACGTGCTGATCGCCGACACCGCCGGCCGTCTGCACAACAAGGACCACCTGATGGACGAGCTGGCCAAGGTCAAGCGCGTCATGGCCAAGCTGGATGCCGATGCGCCCCATGAAGTGATGCTGGTGCTCGACGCCGGCACCGGCCAGAACGCCATTTCCCAGACCAAGCTGTTCGATCAGGCGGTTGGCCTGACCGGTCTGACCCTGACCAAGCTGGACGGCACCGCCAAGGGCGGGGTGATCTTTGCCCTGGCCAAGCAGTTTGGTTTGCCGATTCGTTTCATCGGTGTGGGCGAGCAGATCGACGACTTGCGCCCCTTCACCGCACCCGACTTCGTTGCCGCGTTGTTTGGACAGAAGCCATAAATGATTCGCTTCGAGCATGTCAGCAAACGCTACCCTAACGGACATCAGGGGCTGGACAAACTCAGCTTCCACATCCGGACCGGCGAGATGGTGTTTATTACCGGCCACTCTGGCGCCGGCAAGAGCACCCTGCTCAAGCTGATCATGTGCATGGAGCGCCCCAGCAGCGGCGCCGTGCACGTCGGTGGTCAGAACCTGCGCGACCTCGGCAGTGACGACATTCCCTACCTGCGCCGCCAGATCGGCGTGGTGTTTCAGAACCACCAGTTGCTGTTCGACCGCACCGTATTCGACAACGTCGCTCTGCCGTTAATCATCAACGGTACCCCGGCCGACGAAGTAGGGCGCCGGGTGCGCGCGGCGCTCGACAAGGTCGGCCTGCTGAGCAAGGAAAACAGCTACCCGATCGCGCTGTCTGGCGGTGAGCAGCAGCGGGTCGGTATCGCCCGCGCGGTGGTGCACAAGCCGGCGCTGCTGCTGGCGGACGAACCGACCGGTAACCTTGACCCGGAACTGTCGGCGGAAATCATGGCGCTGTTTGAAGACTTCAATCGGGTCGGCGTGACCGTGATCATCGCCAGCCATGACCTGCCGCTGATTGCCCGCCTGCATCACCGCACCCTGACGCTGGATCAAGGCCATCTGCTGGCCGATGGAGAGTCCTGATGAGCAGCGCCAAGCAACCCCAGCCCGGCCGCCGCAAGACACCCAGTGGGGCGGCGCGCTCCCAGCGCGACTGGCGTCACCCGCTGCGCAGCTGGTTCGGTAGCCACCGTGACAGCGCCCGTCAGGCGCTGGTGCGGGTGCGTCACTATCCGTTCAGCAGCGCTATGACGGTGCTGGTGATGACCATTGCCCTGGCGCTGCCGATGGGCCTTTCGGTGCTGATTGGTCAGGTTAAGCAACTGGGGGTGAACTGGCAGGAAGCAGCGCAGATCTCCGTGTATCTGGCGGATGACGTCAGCGCCGAGAAACAGCAGAGCCTGACCGAACAGATCGGTCAGTTGGTGGGTGTGGCGCAGGCGCAACTGCTCGACAAGGATCTGGCACTGGCCGAATTCCAGCAGCACGCGGGCATGGGCGATGCGCTGCTGCAGCTTGACTACAACCCGTTGCCCAGCGTGATTGTGGTCACTCCGTTGAGTATCGACGGTGGCGCCGCGGCGCTGGAGCCACTGCGTGATCGCCTTGCCGCCATTGACGGCGTTGAACAGGTGCAGATTGATCTGCTCTGGGTTGAGCGACTGGCGGCGATTTTGGCGATGTTTGAGCGTTTTGCCGGTGGCCTTGGCGTCTTGCTGATCATCGCCTTGCTGCTGGTTATGGCCAACACCATCCGGCTGGCTATCGAAAGCCGCCGTGAAGAGATTCTGGTGATCAAGCTGGTGGGCGGCACCGATGCCTTCGTGCGTCGCCCGTTCCTCTATATTGGCGTGCTCTATGGCCTGCTCGCCGGAGTGCTGGCCTGGATACTGCTGGCGTTTGGCCTAGCCTGGCTGAATGTTACCGTCGAACGCGTGGCATCGCTTTATCAGAGCGATTTCGCCCTGTTCGGCATGCCCTGGAGTGACGGCCTGGCGCTGGTGTTCGGCTCTATGGTGCTGGGGCTGGCCGGCGCCTGGCTGGCGGTTGGGCAGCATGTAAGGGCTATTGAGCCGCAATAAGGCAGCGACAAGCCGCAAGCCTCAAGCGAAAACCGCGAGGCGTTTAATGGCGAGTTTGTCCGTCGAGCGCGGTGTGGCAGTAAACGCCGGGATAACCCGTTTACAGGCCGCCCGCCGGAAGTATCCTGGTTACGCTTGCCGCCACGCTGAACTTTAGGTTACGTTCACAGTCTTATTTTGCGGTGATACACTCAGCCGTTCTTATTTGGGGAGTTCGAACATGAGCACTGCATTGCAGCCTGTTCATACCTTGGCTCCGGGAGCCAATCTCGAAGCCTACATTCAAAGCGTCAGCGCCATTCCGATTCTCAGTGTAGACGAGGAGCGGGTGTTGACCGATCGCCTGTACTATCACGAAGACCTGGAAGCTGCACGTCAGCTGGTCATGTCTCACCTGCGTTTTGTCGTGCACATCGCTCGCAGCTACTCCGGTTACGGTCTGGCTCAGTCTGATCTGGTGCAGGAAGGTAACGTTGGGTTGATGAAGGCGGTCAAGCGTTTCAATCCGGAGATGGGCGTGCGCCTGGTCTCCTTTGCCGTGCACTGGATTCGCGCCGAGATCCACGAGTTCATCCTGCGCAACTGGCGTATCGTCAAGGTGGCGACCACCAAGGCCCAGCGCAAGCTGTTCTTCAACCTGCGCAGCGCCAAGAAGAAGCTGTCTTGGCTGTCACAGGATGAAGTGGAGGCAGTAGCGGCTGATCTGGGCGTTGCCGAGCGCGAAGTCCGTGAGATGGAGAGCCGTCTGTACGGCCAGGATCTGGGCTTCGATGGCGCGCAGGACGGTGACGACGATGCGGCCTACGCCCCGGTGCATTATCTGGAAGATAAGCGCTACGATCCGGCTACCCAGCTGGAGTCGGCTGACTGGTCTGACAGTGCCAGCACCAGTTTGCTGACCGGTCTGGAGGCGCTGGACGAGCGCAGCCGCGATATTCTTTACCAGCGCTGGTTGGCCGAAGAGAAGGCCACGCTGCACGAGCTGGCAGCGAAGTATCAGGTGTCGGCCGAACGTATCCGTCAGCTGGAAAAGAACGCCATGAACAAGCTGAAGAAGAATCTTGAAACCGAGGTTGAAGTCTGACGCTTGCTGCATTGAACAAGGGGCATCCGCAGGATGCCCTTTTTGTTTGTCTGGAATAAACATAAAACCAAGGAGTAACGCATGACGCGCCGTCAGGGTGTGCGATTGGCCACACTGTTCACCGTGGTGATTCTCGCCTTCTATGCATTTGGCTATTGGCAGTCTCGGCCCGAGGCTCCCGAACCGATGCAATGGCAGGAGCGTTATCAGGCCAATCTGCTGACTCCGCTGCACGAGCAGCAGCTGACCCTTGGTGATGCGGGAGCGGTGCTGGGGCATGGCACCCTATGGATGATCAGCTCTGAAGGTGAGCCGTTGCTGGTCAGCCGCTATACGATGGAAAGCGATGACTTGAGCTGGCGCGTGCAGGCGGTGATCGGCCTGACACCCGAGCAGACCGACAGTCTGGTCCAGGCCCAGGCCTGGCAACCGGAGCTGCCGGATCAGCCGATCAACTCGGCAGTCGGTGATGCCCTGAAAGACCGCAAGATCGTGCGCCTGAGCCTGATCCCCAACGAGCCGATGTCGCTGGCGCAGGTGCAGGGCACCTTCGGCAACCCGGATCTGCGTTTGCCGGTCAGCGAAGGGGAAGCCTGGGTTTATCCGAAGGTGGGCGCGGTGGTTGCTGTTGGTGAAGAGCAGGCGCATTCGATCATGTTTGGTCTGCGCGACGACCTTGAGCAGTAGTGCGGGTGCTTAAGCGCCCATCTGCGGCGTTGCGCTTCTGCTTGCCAGATCGCTCGCGGAGGGTGTGAGGCAGGCTCGGCGAGCCGTCTCAACGAGTCGTCTCAAATATCCAGTCGATTGCGCCAATACCGCACGGTCAGCCAGTGCGGCAACGGCTTGCCTGCTTCCATCCGATCCAGATAGTGGCGCCCGCCCAACTGTCTGCTCTGGCGCTGAATCCAGTTGGCGCGGCGCAGGGCGTGGGGCGGTGGGCTGGCCGCGTCCCAGTTGAGCGGGCTGGGCAGCACCGCAGCCAGTTGCGCGGCCTGCTGGCTGGACAGATAGCTGGCGCCGATTCCAAAGTGGTGGCGTGACGCGGCTTCTACGCCGTAGACGCCCTTGTCCCACTCGGCGATATTCAGGTACATCTCCAGAATCCGCTGTTTGGGCCAGAGCAGTTCAATGCCGGCGGTAAACCAGACCTCCAGCCCCTTGCGCAGATAGCTGCGGCCTGACCAGAGGAACAGGTTCTTCGCTACCTGCTGGCTGATGGTGCTGGCGCCGCGCAGATTGCCGCCCTGCATGTTATGTTCGACGGCGGCGCGAATGGCCTTGAGGTCAAAGCCGTAGTGGTCGGCAAAGCGCTGGTCTTCTGCGGCGATCACCGCCATTTTCATGCTGTCGGGGATCTGCTCGTACGGTCGCCATTGGTACTGGCGGCGGTAGTCGGCGTCGTCACGCTGGCTGATCCAGCGCTCGACCATCAGCATCGAGCCGGGCGCAGGCACCCAGCGCAACACCAGCACGGGCAGCAGGCTGAGCAGGGCGACAATCAGGAGCCACTTGGCGGTCTTGCGCAATATGAGTTTGAACATGGGAGTCCGGCCAGTGATTTGGTCCGGAGTATAAACCGAGGGGGCAAAGCATGGCCAAATGGCTGCTGTTACTGGCATCACTGAGTGGTTTCACCGGCGTAGCACTGGGCGCGTTTGCTGCCCACGGGCTGCGCGGCAAACTGTCCGAGAACATGCTGAATGTATTTCAGACCGGCGTGAGCTATCAGCTGTGGCACACCATGGCGCTGATCGGGGTGGCGCTGCTGCTGCTTCGCAGCCCGGACAGCACTTTGCTCAAAGCCACTGGTGTGCTCTTTGCGCTGGGTATCGTGCTGTTTTCCGGCAGTCTCTATCTGCTGACGCTCAGCGGCATCGGCAAGCTGGGCATGATTACTCCGCTCGGCGGCGTGCTCTGGCTGGTGGCCTGGCTGTGCCTGGGGCTAGCGGTCTGGCGCACGCTCTGATCCGCCGTGGTCAGCGGGTGGCAAAGGGCGTTATCATAGCGCCCTTGTCGCCGGTCAACATTGACCGCGCTGAGCTGCCCTATTATCTCCATCCGTCGTTGCCGAGCCGCCCATGCAGATTCATTTGAACGGTGAGCCCTATCACCTCGACCAGCCGCTTACCCTGACTGAGCTGATCGCCCGCCTGGGGCTGACCGGCAAGCGTCTGGCGGTTGAGCTGAACCTCGATATCGTGCCGCGTAGTCAGCACGCCGAAACCCGTCTGGCCGAAGGGGATCGGGTGGAGATCGTGCATGCCATCGGTGGCGGCTAACCCAACCCTTCGCTGGAGAACCTGATGACTGATATGACCCAGGATGCGCTGGAAATCGCTGGCGTTCGCTACCGTTCACGTCTGCTGGTCGGCACTGGCAAGTACAAGGACCTGGACGAGACCGGCCGCTCGATCGAAGCCTCGGGCGCCGAGATCGTGACCGTTGCCATTCGCCGCACCAACATCGGCCAGAATCCGGACGAGCCCAACCTGCTGGATGTTGTACCGCCGGATCGCTACACCATCCTGCCGAACACCGCTGGCTGCTATACCGCTGAAGAGGCGGTGCGCACCTGCCGGCTGGCCCGTGAACTGCTGGACGGACACAAGCTGGTCAAGCTGGAAGTGTTGGCCGACCAGAAGACCCTGTTCCCGAACGTGGTTGAAACCCTCAAAGCCGCCGAAGTGCTGATCAAGGACGGCTTCGACGTCATGGTCTACACCAGCGATGACCCGATCATCGCCCGCGAGCTGGCGGCCATGGGCTGCGTTGCGGTCATGCCGCTGGCCGGCCTGATCGGCTCCGGCATGGGCATCTGCAACCCCTGGAACCTGCGCATCATTCTGGAAGAAGCCACCGTGCCGGTGCTGGTGGATGCTGGGGTTGGTACCGCCTCCGACGCGACCATCGCGATGGAGCTGGGCTGCGCCGGTGTGCTGATGAACAGTGCGATTGCCCACGCCGATCAGCCGGTGCTGATGGCTCAGGCCATGCACCACGCTGTGGTGGCCGGTCGCGCTGCCTATCTGGCTGGTCGCATGCCGCGCAAGCTGTACGCCTCGGCCTCATCGCCGCTGGACGGCACCCTGCGCTGAGCAGGCTATCCTTCTGTCAGGCGCCCCGCGGGGCGCCGTCTCATTCGAATCATTACCGAGCTGCCCATGTCTGATACTCCTGAACTGCCCGAAAGCGCAGACACCCCGAACCCCGATAGCCCTCCGCGTCGCGCCATTCGCAGTTTTGTCATGCGTGCCGGCCGCATGACCGAAGGTCAGCAGAAGGGGATTGATCAGGGCTGGCCGCGTTTCGGCCTGACACTGGACCAGGGCATGCTCGATCTGGATGCCCTGTTTGGTCGCAGTGCGCCGCGCACGCTGGAGATCGGCTTTGGCATGGGCCACTCGCTGCTGGAAATGGCAGCGGCCGCGCCCGAGCAGGATTTTATTGGTATTGAGGTGCACCGCCCTGGCGTCGGAGCGCTGCTCAACGGTCTGCTGACCAGCGGCCTGAGCAACGTGCGGGTATTTGATTGCGATGCGATCGAAGTGCTCAACCGCTGCATTCCGGACGGCAGCCTGGATCGTCTGTTGCTGTTCTTCCCGGACCCCTGGCACAAGAAGAAGCACAACAAGCGCCGCATTGTGCAGCCGGCCTTTGCCGAGCAGGTGCGTCGCAAGCTGAAAGTTGGGGGCGTGTTCCACATGGCCACCGACTGGGAGCACTACGCCGAGCACATGCTTGAAGTGATGAGTGCCGCCCCCGGTTATCGTAACCAGGCCGGTGATGCCGGTTACGTACCGCGCCCGGAAGAGCGCCCGGTGACCAAGTTCGAGCGGCGCGGCGAGCGTCTGGGCCACGGCGTCTGGGATCTCAAGTTCGAGCGGGTCGACTGAGCCCACGGTTGCCCGCGACTTTCGCCTGACTGGGTCCCCGCCTGCGCGGGGATGACGAGGAGTGGGCAGGCCTGGTGCTATAACGGCAGCCTTATGCGTTGCCCGGGATGGCCCGCTCGACCTTCCCGGTGGAGGCGATGTATACGCAGGTTTGGCGACGCTTCCGCATCAAGCGGTTCCGTGGCACCTATGTCAGACGCCCCAGCCGTCTTACCGCCGCACCCACAACTCAACCCGCCCATTGCGTCGCGCACCACTTTCCCCGCCTGCCGAGCCCACCGGCATGTAGTGCCCGTACCCCACATAGCCTTGCACCTGCACATCCATTTCCCGCAGTGCCTTGGCCGCAGACAGGGCTCGCAACTCAGAGATCATTTGCGCGCGCAGTTCGTGGTTCTGCTGGTCAGCAAAACCGATCAGCATCAGGTCTCGGCCGGTTCTGCCGGTGTCGGCAAGGTATTGCTGGACGCGCTGCAGGTCGCGCAGGGCCTTGTTATCCAGCTGGGTGTGTCCCTCGGCAAAGCGCAGGTTCACCGACAGGCGCTGGTAGTGCTGGGTCAGCCGCTTGAAGGTATCGGGCACACTGGCATCCGGCGGTAGATCGACGGCAAAGGGCGTCTGCGAGAAGAATCCGGACTCGGCCACAATCGCCTGCCCGGCCTGGCTCTGAGCATATTCGATGAACTGCTGGGCCAGCGGCTTGCCGGTGTCTGCGGCGGTATACAGGTATAGCCGACGGGCCAGCGGATAGTCTTCGGTGGCGACCGACAGTTTGCTTGGCTTGAGCGCCGGTGCAGTGCCGTCGGCAATCGCCAGCAGCTTGCTGTTACCGGCCGAGGCAAAACCGGCAAAGCCGATGCCGGAGGGATCGCTGCTCACATCACTCGACAAGGCATCGTTTGACTCGTAACGGCGTGCGCTTGAGGTCAGGCTGTAGCGGCCGGCCAGTACCAGCTCCTTGAAGGTATCCCAGGTGCCCGACTGTTCGTCGCGGGCATAGATATGAATCGGTCGATCCGGGCCACCAACGGCTGCCCAGTTGCTAATTTCGCCAGCAAAAATGCGCGCTAGGGTATCGATGTCCAGCCGCTCAACCGGGTTGGACGGGTGTACCAGAATCGCCAGTCCGTCAATCGCAATCACGTGTTCACTGGCGGGGCTGGTCATGTCGGCGCGCGCCGACATAGCGGCGTTTTCGCTGTCCTTGACCCGTCGTGAAGCGGCCCAGATGTCCGCCTGGTTGGCTGCCAGTGCGGTAAACCCGGTGCTGGAGCCGTGCGCTGCGACCAGCACCGTCAGCGGCTTGCCGTCATGGGTGGTGGACAGAATCGTCTCGTTGGCTACCCCGGTCGGCTGGGCGCTGACGGCATTGCCGGTCAACTGCTGCAGAAAGCCGGTCATCAGCATCGGCGCCAGAGCCGCGCCGATGGTATTGGAGCCGTGAATCTCCAGTGCGTGGGCGCTGACCAGACCGGGCAGCAGGGCAAGCGAGAGCCACAGGTGGTGAAGACGGCGACGAACCGAGTGCATGATGGACCTCATTCATCTGACAGCGGGGTGCAGGGCTGCCAGAGTGCGACAGACAGATGACACTCAGGTTACGATCAACCAGTTGCCGGCTCGACCTGTCGAATACGTCACAGCGCACGGCTGGGTTGGTTGCTCAGTCCATGTCCAGCACGGACCGGTTACGGCCGTCATTTTTGGCGCGATAGAGCGCCTGGTCCGCGCGTTTGAGCAGGCTTTGCTCGGTATCAGTCGAGCTGAGCATGGCAACGCCAATGCTGACGGTGACCAAGATAGTGTGGCCTGCGTGCTGAATTGGAGTGGCAGCCACGCTGAGGCGTAGGCGCTCAGCGAGAACCATAGCGCCTTCTGCTTCACAGTCTGGTAGCAATACCACGAACTCCTCGCCGCCGTAGCGGCAGATACGGTCCGAACTGCGTACGCTATTCCGCGCCCGTTCCACAAACTCACGCAGGACTGCATCTCCGGCGTCGTGGCCGTAGTTGTCGTTCACGCGCTTGAAGTGGTCCAGGTCGATCAGCAGTACCGAGATCGCTGCCGCGCTACGCCGGGCTCTGGCGTATTCTGCGCTCAGTAGCTCAAACAGGTAGCGGCGGTTATAGGCGCCGGTAAGCGGGTCGGTGCTGGCCTGCGCGGTTAGCTGCTTGTTGGCGACCATCAGTTCCTGTGTGCGCTGGGCAACCTTGAGCTCCAGCTCAGCGTTGGCCTGCGCCAGGTCGTTGAACAGCCGCCGACGTTCGACAAAGGCTTGCACCATGCCTGCAACCCACGGGCGCCAGAGCGGCGGCACCTCGGGAGGATCGGGCGGAGTATTATCCGCGGTTTTGGCTACGTATTCGGCCACACTGATGGTTGGCGCTACAAACCTGCGCCAAAGGACGATGTTGGCCAGTGCGCCGCCAATCACCAGGATTAGCGCCAGCAGCAGCTGTGGCATGAACGACGCGACTACCCTTTCGGTGATCGCGTTGCGTGGCAGGAGAAAAAGCACCGTCCAGTGGGGGTTATTCAACTGGTCCACCAGCATCAGATTGTCATGCTGGACTGAGCCGCCGAGCTGCTTTACCCCGTCTGGCGTGCCCGACAACATGGGCAGCAGCGTGCTCAGTGACGTGATCTCGGAGTGGCTTTGGATGGTTTGGTCGCGCCTCGCCAGCACCTGGTCGTAGGCGTTGGCGACCAGCAGCGTGCCATCCTGATCGGGGAAGTTGCGTAGTTCCTCATGCAGGAAGTTGAGCAGTACATCGACTGCGACGACCCCAACGAAATCATCACCCCAGTAGACCGGCTGCGCATGGGAGACCATCAGGCCAGCACCGACCTGATCCAGGTAGGCGGGAGTCCAGAACGCCTGGCGCTGTGGATTGTTGGCAGGCAGGGCCATTCTGGTAAGGTCGTAATTCTGCCATGAGCTGTGCAGAAAGGTCGGGATATCGGGCGATTCGCCCAGCATCTCAGCACTGGATGCCCACGGAGTCAGCGCTAGTAAGTCCTCACTGGCGGAAAAGAAATAGGTCCAGCGCAGAAAGGGCGAGGTGGCCTGGCTACTGCCCATGCGGTCGAGCAACGATATCGCCAGGTCCAGATGCGACACACCGTGAGTGGCGTCTACCTGCTGCACTGAATTCAAGCCAATTAGCTGTCCCAAGCGCTCCTGCGCCGGCAGATTGCCACGCTGATCCAGGGTGAACGTGCCCTGCTCGGACTGCCGGATTGCCTGCTCCACCGAACGGCGCAATCCGGCACTGCCCGGATAGGGTGCGTGCTGGGGGAACGTGTTTGCCCAGCTCACAGCCTGCGAGACGGTGTCGTTGGCGGCCTTGATCATGGCCTGCAGGCGTATGGCCGTTTCGTCTACCCGCTGTTGGGCGATGGCTATTTCGACGGCTTCCTCCTGCTTCCAGCCGACCCAGACTGTCAGGCCAACGATGCTCAGAAATATGAACGACCCCAGCAGCATCAGGGTTCGGTAGTAACGAGAGAGGCGGTGTATCGGGGAGCGTGCCAAGCGTGTTCTTATCCTTTTCGGGGGCGCACCTTATGGATAGAGTAGTCCAGCCCGCTCGCTTCGGTGAACGTGAGGTCTCGTAGCCAGTGCTGCCCGATCTACTGACAGCATCTGCGGCGCACGCGATCTGGTCATCATTGGCAAAACTTGTGGCGCCAGCAGCCTGCCTATAACGTTCATAATGAAGAGATGCATTTGACGACGCAGAACCGATCGACGTGACACCCGCCTACGACCCCAAAACCCTGCTTATGCTGGCCTGCCTGCTGACCGGCGTGATAGGCATCATGCTTCTGTTGCTGGGTCGCGCGAGCACACCACGTATTCCAGGCGTTCGCTGCTGGGCGACGGGGTCGCTGCTGATGGCACTGTCGGGCATGCTGATTGTCCTGCGTGGTGTGGGGCCGCAATGGCTCACATATACTGTCGAGAACACCGCAGCGATGCTGGCCTACACCCTCTACTGGATTGGCAGCGCCAGGTATTTCGGTCGGCAGCCGCAGCTCAAGGGCTGGGTCGTGCTGTTTTTAGTGGCCTGGATCGGGCAGGTCTACTTTACCCATGTCGAAGAAAGCGTGCGGGGACGTTACCTTAGCTTAACCGGCTACGTGTTCGCTGCCAGCCTTATGCATACCATCGTGTTTGCGCAAGAGCTACGCTGCGGCAGAGGCGCCTGGAGGCAACGCGGGCTGGGTTTGCCCTTCACCGGTTTCTGGGTCGCGTTCTCGACACTGGTGTTTGGTGCCCGCTGGCTGCACGCCATCTTCCAGCCGCAGGATGGGCAGGGCTTGCTCGATGTGTCCTGGTTGCAGGCGCTCTACCTTGGCACCTTCGCCTTCGGCCTGGTGATCGTTAACATCGGTTTCCTGTTGCTCATGTCCGAATGCATCCGAAGCCGCTTTGAAGACCTGGCCATGACCGATACGCTTACCGGCGTGCGCAGTCGTCGAGCGGTGGTGGGAGCCGCCAGCGACCTGCTCCAGCGCAGCAGGCGGAGCGGCAAGCCCTATTCGGTGCTGTCGCTCGACCTGGATCATTTCAAAGCGATCAACGACCAGTTCGGCCATCAGTGCGGTGACCGCGTGTTGGAGGCATTCTGCCGGCACATGGAGGATGCCATGCGACAGGCTGATGTGCTCGGCAGGGTAGGTGGCGAGGAATTTATCGTACTGCTGCCGGCAACCACCGTGGCTCAGGCCGGTGAGCTGGCTGAGCGGTTGCTGCTGGCCGCGAGGACCAGCGAGCCGGGCTTGCCCGACATCACGGTCAGCATCGGCTTCACCGAGTGGCGGCCGGATGACCCGTCCATCGAAGCGTTGCTCAGCCGCGCAGACCGCGCGCTGTATGCTGCCAAGGCCGCTGGCCGCAATCGGGCCATGCCCGGTTAATACAGGTTGCGCAGGTCGTGCTTGACCACTGCATCCACCACCAGCGTGGTGGCCTTGCCGAGCAGGCCGCGGCCGTTCATGTGCTCGGACAGCATTTTCGAGAATGCCGGTATCGCCCTCTCGGGAAGGTGGGTCGCCGCATCCCATAGCCCGGCACTGACCAGTTCGGGGCAGTGCTGAAAGCGATAGCGCTCTACCTCCAGCACGGTCGCTACCTTGGGCGCTTTGTTGTTCACCGCCAATGGCTTCAGTGTCTCTGGGTCGCTGGTGACCCAGGCCTGACCTGCGATCGACAGCACCGTGCTGTTGCCGGGCTGGATCAGCGACAGTCGCAGTGCACCGTCGGCAATGATATTGGTCAGAGTGCAGGCCACCTTGTTGCCGGGGCGTTCGGGGATCAGCAGGGTGCCGGGGCCAAGGGACTGCACAAAACCTTCAGGGTCACCGCGTGGGGACAGCTCGGTATGCTCGCCCTGCTGGGTCAGCATCAACAGATACGGCGCCTTTGCGACAAAGGCTAGGGCGCGCTCGCTCAGGGCGTCGCCTTCCTCCGCGACGAAGGGCTGGTCAGGGCCGCGCACCCGCCAGAAATCCGCCCGCACCTTGGCGCGCGAGCAATGCAGAAACAGCGCGTCGGCCTGAAACGTCAGCACGTCACCGGTCGTATTCGGCTGCAGCACGCAGCGGCCATTGGCGCGCAGACTGAAGCCCACGCCGGGCAGGAAGAAATACAGGCTGCAGGCCAGCCCCGCCGGTGGCAGGGTCGGCTGCGGTTTGCCCGCAGGCCAGGGCAAGACAATGGTGTGTCCTTCGGCCTGCAGCACCGGATGGTTGCGCAGGTCCAGATAGGTCACATCCAGCGCGTCTTCGATAAAGCCGACCGCACAGACCGAGGCGTGGCGGATGATGGTCAGGCAGTAGTCGTCCAGTTCGCGTTGCAGGCGCTTGTGCATCATTGCCGGTGGCGAGGGGATCAGCTCCCGCAGCTTGCTCAGCGAATCAACCTGGTGTTCGTGCATCGCATGTTCCTCGTTAGATCGGGTCAGTCGATGCTAGGCAGCGGGCGCTGGGCAGACCATTGCAGCGGCGCTCAAATAGTCTGGCTTTTGGTTGCACGTTGGTGCTGGTACGGCAGCGGGTGGACCGGTAGAGTCGTGGCAGGAGAGTCCTCAGGAGCGAGGCAAAATGGGCAAGCACACCAGCGTATCGGCCGTGGCGGTACTCGATCTGCACGACCTGCTGCTGGAGTTGAACGTGGTCAGCGCGCAGCAATTGCGCGGCGCCGGCATCTACCGTGAAAAGCTGCTCAATCAGCGCACCAACGCCGCGCCGCTGCAGGAGCAGCGGGCCAGCGAGACCCTGCTGCTTATACTCTGGCAGCTGGCCGAGCGTCACGGCACACGGCCCGAGCTTGGACTGATCATCGGACAGCACTACAACCCGGCTGCCCACGGCGTGCTCGCCAGCTGGTTGCGACACTGCCGCCGTGCCGACGAAGCGCTTGCGGTATTCCAGCGCAACATCGCGCTGATGAACCCCACGGAACACTGGACGCTGACCGAAGGCAAACGCGCGCTGACGCTGACAGTTGAATTCGCCCCCGACCGCGCCTACCCCCAGATCGCGGTAGAGCGTAGCCTCAGCGCTCTGCTGCGCTGGTCAGCCGAAATGACCGGCACCAGCGTGACCCCGCTCAGCTGCGAACTGATGCGCCCGCGTCCGCAGCAGATTGAGTCCTTCGAGCAACTGCTCGGGCGCAACCTGTGTTTCAACGCCAGCCGCAACAGTCTGCAACTGCCGCGCAGTTTCCTGGATACGCCGATCACTGGCGCCAATGACTATCTGCGGCAGATGCTCCAGGCGCGCGCGCTGGATACCCTGCAGCAGGTCGAGCAGTGCAACAGCCTGAGCCGCACGGTCAGCCAGTGTATTCGCCAGAGTTTGCCTAACAACCTCAGCCTCGATCGCATCTGCGCCCAACTGCACATGAGCCGCCAGACCCTCTACCGGCACCTGAAACAGGAAGGCACCAGCTACACCGAACTGGTCAACCAGATACGTAGGGAGCTAGCCCAGGCTCTGATAGAGCAGGGCCTGACCATGGAGCGGGTAAGCGAGCAGTTGGGGTTTAAGGATGCGAGTACGTTTTATCGGGCTTGCAGGCGTTGGTATCGGGCGGAGCCGACAGCGCGCACAGCAAAGATTAATCTGCACGATCGTGCGGATTAATGTTGAGATTGATCGGCGGAGTGCTGAATCCTCACGCTCATGAGGTTTTCTGCTATCTGCCATCCACCCCACCAATACCCTCACATACGCCACGGTAACTCAACTGGTTACCGTGACTGGCCGGTTCTACACTGGGCGGCATTTGAACAAACAGGAAGAGCCCCAATGACGTACGAGACCCTCGATTATCAGGTGGAGGACGGTGTCCTCACGCTGACGCTGAACCGTCCCGACCGCATGAATGCCTTTAACGGCCTGATGCGTCGTGAGCTGATTGCGGCCTTTGATGCTGCCGATGCCGATGATGCGGTGCGTGTGGTGATCATGACCGGTGCGGGCCGTGCGTTCTGTGCCGGTGCGGACCTGGAGAAGGGCGGTGATACCTTCAACCGTCACAAGCGTCAGGATCAGCCCGAGGGTGATGACCTGCGTGATGGCGGCGGTACTGTCTCGCTGCGTATCTACGAGTGCCTCAAGCCGGTCATCGTTGCCTTTAATGGCGCGGCTGTCGGCGTGGGCGTGACCATGAGTCTGCCTGCTGACATTCGTATGGCCTCGACCAACGCCAAGTTCGGTTTCGTGTTTGCCCGTCGTGGCATCACCATGGAAGCCTGCTCCAGCTGGTTCCTGCCGCGCCTCGTCGGCCCGATGCAGGCGGCCGAGTGGGTCTATACCGGCCGTGTCTTCAGCGCCGAAGAAGCGCTCAAGGGCGGTCTGCTGCGCAGCGTCCACGAGCCTGATGAACTGCTGCCGGCCGCGCGCGAGCTGGCCCGTGAGATTGCCGACAACACTTCTGCCATGTCCGCCGCGCTGAACCGTCAGCTGCTGTGGCGCATGATGGCGGCGGATCATCCGATGGAAGCGCATATCATCGATTCCCGCGCGATTGCCTTTATGGGTGAGTCCGAAGATGCGAAAGAGGGAGTCAGTTCGTTCCTGGAGAAGCGTGCGCCGCAGTTCAAGTTGCGTCCGAGCACGGACAAGCCTGCGTTTTTCCCATGGTGGGAAGAGCGCAAGTTCCGATAAAAGCTACCTGCGTTGGCATTGCTGCGTTGAAGCAAAGGCCAAAAATGCTCACTTACTCTTTGTAAGGTCGGGCGCGACTCCGATCGCTTTTTGGTCTTCACTTCGCCTTGCACTGCCTGCCTCGGTGACGCTTTAACTGCCGGTCGGAAGCGCGACGCGTTACCGACCGGATACGACGCCCGCGCACGTTCTGTGTGCGGGCGTTTCAGTGTTAGGCTTTGGCCTTTTCTACCCAATGGGAGCTGTTGCCATGAGTCGTCACTTTGAATCCGCCCCGGGCCTGTGCGAGAGCCGCGATCCGGCTACCGAGGGCTTTGTCTTCAACCAGACCATGCTGCGCATCAAGGACCCTGAGCCGACGCTGGATTTCTATACCCGCGTGATGGGGATGACGCTGGTGAAGAAGCTGGATTTTCCGGCGGCCAAGTTCAGCCTGTATTTTCTGGCCGCGGTCGACAGTAACGCGCTCGACACCTGGTCTGACGATCCGGTCGAGCGCACCCACCAGACCTTCGGTCGTCCGGCCATGCTGGAGCTGACCCACAATTGGGGCACCGAAGGCGATCCGGAATTCAGTTATCACAACGGCAACGAAGATCCACGCGGCTTTGGCCATATCGGCTTTGCTGTGCCGGATCTGGAGGCGGCTTGCGCGCGCTTTGAGGAGCTGGGTGTGTCCTTCGTGAAGCGCCCGCAGGACGGCAAGATGCACAACATCGCCTTTATCCGTGACCCGGATGGCTACTGGATCGAGATCTTTGCGCCGGGTGGGATGGCGTAATCGGTATCGTGGGGGCACTGCATGCCGTGCCCAGTCTGCCGGGGGGGGCTTGGCGGGAAGAGGGATCGTGCAGACGTGAAGACGGTATCTACGGGAAGTGCGCACCCTCCAGCGTCCCCTGCTGGGTGCGTTTGTCGTATTCGCGGTCGTCGATAGCAAGCTGTTCCAGCAGGCGGCGGCCGGTGGCGTTGGCGGCTTGTTGCAGTTGCTCGCAGGAGGCCGCGGGCGGCAGGTTTTGAATTGCCTGTTCGATCTGTCTGGCGGCGTTCATTGCCAACTCTACATGACCATCATGATGCAGCTGCAGGGCAAGCAGGTAGCTGTCCCATTGTGCCTGTACGCTGGCGGTGCGCTGCGGGTCGGGCTGCAGTTGCGGTATGTAGGCGGTGATGCTGACGTCTGTGGTCGCTTCGGTGATGCGGCACTGACCGGGCGTGGACTCCCAGCGGAAGTTCCAGTTGACCCGGTTGGCGCTGTGCTGGCGGTTGCGGTTCAGGCTGGCGCGGATGGTGTCGACGGTGGCGCCACTGACATCAAAACTCTCCACCCGGCTCTGCAGGCGGGGCTCGGCGCTGCTCGGGCCTGCCGCCAGCAGCAGCGGACCAAGCAGCAGCGGCAACAGCCACCGGCGGCGCATCAGATCGGGTCCATCAGCCGCTCAAGGGCGGCGCGGCAGCAGTTGGGGATCGGGAAGGCGGTATTGCTGGCGCGGTCGACGAATACGTGGACGAAGCGGCCCGCCGCGCAGGCTTCTTCACGGCCCTGTTTGAACACGGCCAGTTCGTAATGCACCGAGCTGCTGCCCAGGCGCGCGACCTTGACGCCAATCTCGATGGCGTCAGGAAAGGCGATGGGCGCGAAGTAGTCGCAGTTGGAGCTGACCACAAAGGCGACCTGATCGCCGGTATGGATATCCAGCCCGCCTTCGGCGATCAGCCAGCTGTTTACCGCGCTGTCGAAGTAGCTGTAGTAGGTCACGTTGTTGACGTGGCCATAGATGTCGTTGTCGTGCCAGCGGGTGGTGATGGCGTGCAGGTAGGGGTAATCGCTGCGCGTGGGCTTGCTCGTACTCATAAATGCTCCGCTTGGCTCAGTAAGCCTTGTTGTAGATGGCCAGCGCGTCCGCTTCGGTGACCTCGCGTGGGTTGTTGACCAGCAGACGCTGCTGCAGCATGGCGTCCTTGGCCAGCATTTCCAGTTTGTCTTTCGGTACGCCAGCGTCGCGCAGACGGCTCGGCAGGCCACAGCGCGGGCTCAGCTCAGCCAGTGCGCTGATCATCTGGGCGGTAAGGCTGTCGGCGTCACCGGCAACCAGTCCGGGGCCGACGATCAGTGGTGCCAGCTCGGCATACAGCGGCGCGGCAGCCGGAGCGTTGAATTCAACGACAGTTGGCAGCACCAGCGCGTTCGACAGGCCGTGGGGAATGTGGAAGTGACCGCCTAGCGGGTAGGCCAGCGCGTGGACCGCAGCGACCGGCGCGTTGGCGAAGGCCTGACCGGCGAGCAGGGCGCCGAGCAGCATGGCCTGACGGGCTTCGCGGTTCTGACCGTCCTGCACCACCGCATCCAGGTTGCCGGCCAGCAGGCGCAGGGCCTCGCGGGCGAGCATGTCGGACAGCGGGTTCTTCTTCAGTTTGCTGGTGTAGGCCTCGATGGCGTGCACCATGGCGTCGATGCCGGTGGCGGCGGTGACGTGGGCGGGCAGGCCGAGGGTCAGGTCGGCATCCAGCAGGGCCAGATCCGGCAGCAGAATCGGTGACACCACGCCCATCTTGGTAGTAGCGCCGGTGGTGATGATCGCGATCTGGGTCACTTCCGAGCCGGTGCCGGCGGTAGTCGGTACCTGAATCAGCGGCAGGCGCTGGCCGCGGGCATTGCCGACGCCGTAGATGTCCTGCAGGGTCTGCGTGCAGCTCGGATGCGCGAGCAGGGCAACCAGCTTGGCCACGTCCATCGAGCTGCCGCCGCCGAAGCCGATGATCAGCTCGGCCTGCATGGCCTTGGCCTGCTCAACGGCCGCCAGGACCACGGACTCCGGCGGATCGGCCTCGACCTGATCGAATACCTCAACGGCAATGCCAGCGCTGCTCAGGGTCGGCACTACGCCGCTGAGCAGGCCGATCTTGGTGATGCCGGGGTCGGTGACAATCAGCACGCGGTGGGCGTCGCGGACCTTGCACAGCTCGCCGAGCTGGCTGGCGGAACCGGATTCGCAGAGGATCTGCGCGGTGGTGGCAAAGCTGAAGGGATTCATCGGGCCTCCGGGTTGGGTGCGGGTTCGATCTGCTGCGTGCCCGTGGGCCGCGGTTGTTGTGTGGTCGTCGCCGGGTAGTCACCGGCTGGCGAGATCGAAATCAGTTTCCAGACTGAGTCAATTCTGCTGACTGTACGTTCATGCGGCAAGGGCTATTGATGTTACCGATGGTAATTTACAGCGCGGCAGGGCGGGAGAGGCGAATTTCAACTCGGCCTTCCCAAGCGGCCTAGAGGAACATCTCCAGCAAGTCGTTGAGGAACAGTCGGCCGCGTTCGGTCGGGCGTAGCTGCTGGCCCCAGGGCTCGAGCAGGCCCTTGGCTTCGGCCTGGTTCAGGGTGTCGGCGATCTGCTCCAGCGACTGGCCGGTGCGCTCGGCGTACCAGGCGCTGGGCACACCATCGACCAGCCGCAGGGCGTTCATCAGAAAATCGAACGGCAGCTCGTCTGCGTCCAGCGTCTTGCTGCCGGCCAGATAGGCCTTGTCCGGGCTCAGGTAGTCCTTGGGCAAGCGGGTTTTCCAGTAGCGCTGTACCTGGCCGCTGGCGTTGGTCAGCTTGCCGTGGGCGCCGGCGCCCAGGCCGAGAAAGTCGCCGTACTGCCAGTAGTTCAGGTTATGGCGGGCACGGCGGCCGTCACGAGCATAGGCAGAAATCTCGTACTGGGCGTAGCCGCCAGCGGCCAGGCGCTGCAACCCGGCTTCCTGAATCGACCAGAGAATGTCTTCCTCGGGCAGCGTGGGCGGGCGCGAGTAAAACACGGTGTTCGGCTCCAGCGTCAGCTGATACCAGGACAGGTGCTCAGGCGCGAGCGCCATAGCCTGATCCAGATCGGCCATCGCCTGGGCGTGCTCCTGATTCGGCAGGCCATGCATCAGGTCGAGGTTAAGGTTGTCGAAGCCGGCGCGGCGCGCCATGTCCACCGCGCCGAGGGCTTCGCGGTCATCATGGATACGGCCCAGCGCCTTCAGGTGTTCGGGGTTGAAGCTCTGGATGCCGATCGACAGGCGGTTGATGCCGGCCAGACGGTAGTCGCGAAACTTGGCCTGCTCAAAGGTGCCGGGGTTGGCTTCGAGGGTGATTTCGATATCGTCTGCGAACGGCACGCGCTGATTCAGCGCCTGCAGGAAGCGATCCAGCACGGCGGCCGAGAACAGACTCGGCGTGCCGCCACCGAAGAAAATCGACGTTAGCGGCCGGGCGGGCAAGCTGTCGAGCAAGCGCAGATCCTGTTCCAGATCCTCGATCAGAGCGTCAACGTACTCGGTTTCCGGCAGGGCATCGTGACTGGTGTGCGAGTTGAAGTCACAGTAGGGACACTTCTTTACGCACCAGGGGATGTGGATGTACGCCGCCAGGGGCGGCGGCTGCAAGCCACAAGACGGGGGCGTTGCCCCCTCAAGCTGCAAGCGGTCCGTGCTGGCGTTTGGGTTTGCTTGCCGCTTGCCGCTTGCCGCTTGTGGCTTCACAGGCCCAGCCTGGTCTTCAACAGCGCCATGGCGCGGGCGCGGTGGCTGAGCTGGTTCTTCTCTTGCGGACTGAGTTCGGCGCTGGAGCAATCGCGCTCCGGTACCCAGAACAGCGGGTCATAGCCAAAACCGTGCTCGCCGCTGGCGGCGTGCAGGATGCGCCCTTCCCAGGCACCTTCGCAGATCAGCGGGATCGGGTCTTCGGCGTGGCGCAGCAGTGCCAGTGCGCAGATAAATTGGGCGCCGCGCTCGGTGTCCGGTACGTCCTTCAGCGCTTCAAGCAGCTTGGCGTTGTTGGCGGCGTCGCCGCCACCGCCTGCGTAGCGGGCAGAGTAGATGCCGGGCGCGCCGCCGAGGGCATCGACCGCGAGACCGGAGTCGTCGGCCAGCGCCGGCAGGCCCGAGGCGCGGGCGGCGTGACGCGCCTTGATCAGCGCGTTTTCGACGAAGGTCAGCCCGGTTTCCTCGGCTTCGATATCGGTGAAATCGCTTTGCGGGCGGACGGTGATGCTGTCACCCAGCATGGCCTGGAGTTCAGCAAGCTTGCCCTTGTTGTTGCTGGCGAGCACTAACTCACTGAAGGGCAGGGCAGTTTTATTGGTCATCGGGGAAGAATTCCTGCTGGAAGCTCAGGCTGTGCACCATGGCGCCTTCTTCGGCTTGAATATCGACCTTGAACAGCAAGATGCCGCGCTGGGTGGCGGTGTAGTTGGCGACAAAGTAGATGGCGTCGCCTTCCTGAATGCGCTTGAAGTCGAGGGTTGTCGGCTGGCCGATCAGGCTGCGTACTTCGCCCTTAAGGATAGCGTCGACCGCGCTGCCGTCGGCGCGCTGCACGGCGACGTTGAGCACACCGTGGGTCGGGCCACGCTTGAGGCCAGCGTTGGCGGCGATGTCGGGTTGCAGCAGACTGCTGTTGAATACGTTGTGGTAGACCACCAGATCACCGAAGCGGGTGGGCTCGGGACCGGCGAAGACGTTGAGGCTGAGCAGCATCAGGCTCAGCAGGCAGAGACGACGAAACATGGCAGTTCTCCTCAAAAGTGGACTAGCGGCTGACCCGGTAGATCGCGACTTCACCCAGCAGGTTGGGCCACAGACCACTCAACCAGCTGCTCTGGTGGGTCTGGTCGACCACCAGACGGTCCAGCACCTTGATGTTGCGCTCACGGCACAGCTGCTCGAAGTCCTTGAAGGTACAAAAATGGATGTTTGGAGTGTTGTACCAAGTGTAGGGCATGAACTCGGACACCGGCATGCGGCCCTTGGTGCCCAGATACCAGCGGCAGCGCCAGTGGGCAAAGTTGGGGAAGGTCAGGATGCCTTCGTGACCGATGCGCAGCATGTCTTCCAGCACCCGGTCAGGGTAATGCATGGCCTGCAGCGACTGGGTCATGACCACGGTGTCGAAGCTGTTGTCTTCGAAGTTGTCGAGGCTTTCGTCAAGGTTCTGCTCCATCACGTTGACGCCGTGACGGATACAGCTGCTGATCTTGTCCGGGTCGATTTCCAGGCCGTAGCCCTGCACCTGCTTATGGTCGCGCAGGTGGCGCAGCAACTGGCCCTCGCCGCAGCCCAGGTCGAGTACCCGGCTGCCCGGGCGAATCCATTGCTGGATGATCTCAAGGTCGGCGCGCAGGTTCATTGGCTCACCTCGATGCGGTTCATGTAGCCACTCAGGGCCTCGATGTAGCGGGGAATCGGTAGCAGGAAGGCGTCGTGGCCCTGGGCTGCTTCGATCTCCAGATAGGAGACGTCCTTGCGGGCGGCCAGCAGGCCGTCAACCAGCTCGCGCGAGCGCGCCGGTGAAAAGCGCCAGTCGGTGGTAAAGGACATCACTAGGCAGCGCGCCTTGAGGCCTGCCAGGGTGCGCGCCAGGTCACCGCCGTTGGCTGCCGCCGGGTCAAAGTAGTCCAGCGCCTTGGTCATCAGCAGATAGGTGTTGGCGTCAAAGCGGCCGGAGAACTCCTGCCCTTGATAACGCAGGTAGCTTTCCACCTCGAACTCGACGCTGGTGAGGTCGTAGTTGAGCTGATCGGAGCGCAGATCGCGGCCGAATTTGGCGCCCATCGAGTCATCCGACAGGTAGGTAATGTGGCCGACCATGCGCGCCAGCATCAGGCCGCGCTTGGGGATCACGCCAAAGGCGGCGTAGTCGCCGTTGTGGAAGTCCGGGTCAGTGATGATCGCCTGCCGGGCCACTTCGTTGAAGGCGATGTTCTGCGCCGACAGCTTGGGCGCGGTGGCAATGGCCACGCAGTGGCGGACGCGCTCCGGGTAGCTGATTGCCCACTGCAGCGCCTGCATACCGCCAAGGCTGCCGCCGACTACCGCAGCCCACTGCTGAATGCCCAGCACGTCGGCCAGCCGAGCCTGACTGTGGACCCAGTCTTCAACGGTCAGTACCGGGAAGCTGGCGCCGTAGCTCTTGCCGGTTTCCGGGTTGATGCTGGAGGGGCCGGTGGAGCCATGGCAGCCGCCGAGGTTGTTCAGGCTGACGACGAAGAAGCGATTGGTGTCGATGGCCTTGCCGGGGCCAATGCAGTTGTCCCACCAGCCTGGCTTGCGGTCATCGACGCTGTGGTAGCCGGCGGCGTGGTGATGGCCGGACAGGGCGTGGCAGACCAGCACCGCGTTGCTGGCGCTGGCGTTGAGTTCACCGTAGGTCTCGTAGACCAGCTCGTAGCTGTTCAGCGGCTTGCCGCAGGCCAGGGGCAGAGGGTCGGTGAAGGTCTGGCGCTGGGGGGTGACCAGGCCGACGGAGTCAGCAGGTAGTCTGGACATCGGTAACCTGTTCCTGTGTCGCTTGGCCGAACTTCGCAGGAGGGTTGCTCCGGGGTGCTGCAGGCAGGCGAAGGGCCAATAATAGAGGCGCCAGTCTAAAGAGGGCGTTGGTCCGGTGCAACATTCAGCCGCGGCTGATAGCCAGATCCTCGGGCAGTTGCTGCGGTTGTTTGATCAACATACGTTTCTGCCGGCTGGTCTGACCGCTGAGCAGGCTGACCTGCTGGCGGCTGACCGCAAAGGCATCGGCGAGAAAACGGATCAGCGCGTCGTTAGCCTTGCCGTCGACGGGCGGTGCGCTGATGCGGATTTTCAACCGTTCGCCATGCTGGCCGGCAAACTCGGCGCGCTTGGCGCCGGGCTGCAGATGGCAGTCGAGGACCAAGTCCTCGCCCTGCCAGTAGTAGAAGGCCACGATCCGGCTTACAACGCCAGCGTCAGGCCGCGTGGCATGCTGGCCGCGGCCGCCAGATTGGCGATCACCAACATGTCGAACAGCCGAATGGCGATAAAGGCAAAGATCGGTGACAGGTCCAGCCCGCCAAGCGCCGGCAGAATTCTGCGGATCGGTGCGAGCAGCGGCTCGCACAGCTGGTTGATCAGTAACACTGCCGGGTTGTAGCTGCCCTGGGCAACCCATGACAGGATCACACTGATGATCAGCACAAAGAAGAAGATCTTGGCGAACAGCGCGAGGATGCCAATGGCCGACCAGGCGACCAGCAGGACAATGTTCGGCAGCGCGTAGCCCATCAGTACGATGATCAGCACCATCAGCACCAGTTGAATCACCAGCGCAAGGACCAGCGAAGCGAAGTCCAGCCCGCCGTAACCGGGAATGATCCGGCGCAGCGGCATCAACAGCGGCTTGGTGGCGCGGACGATGAACTGCGAGATCGGGTTATAGAAATCGGCGCGGACCAGCTGGAGCAGAAAGCGCAGCAGCACCACTAGTAGGTAGAGATTGCCGAGGGTTTGCAGCAGGTAGATGGCGGCCGTATTCAGGCTGTTCATGGGCAGTCAATCCTCAGGCGAGCTCGCGGGACATTTCGGCTGCGCGGTCGGCGCAGGCCTGCATGGCGTCGTCGACCATCTTCGGCAGCCCCTGGCTGCGGAAGGTCTCGATGGCGCGTTCGGTGGTGCCGTTCGGCGAGCAAACGCGGCGGCGCAGCTCGGCCACGTCGACGTCGCTGTGCACGGCCATGTCGGCGGCACCCAGGCCGGTGAACAGAGCCAGGCGCTCGGCGGTGTCACGTGGCAGGCCGAGTTTTTCGCCCGCGTCGATCATCGCTTCCATCAGATAGAAGAAGTAGGCCGGACCGCTACCGGACACCGCAGTGACGGCGTCGATCAGTTTTTCTTCCTCCAGCCAGACACTGATACCGACCGCGTTGAGGATGCTTTCGGCCTGCTCGCGCTGCTCGTCGCTGACCGCGGCGTTGGCATACAGGCCGCTGACGCCCTGGCCACGCAGTGACGGTGTGTTGGGCATGCAGCGGACGATGGCGGTACCGGCGCCAAGCCAGTTTTCCAGGCTGCCGCAGGTGATGCCGGCGGCAATTGATATGATCAGTTGGCCCGGCTTGCGGCTGCGCGGCAGTGCGCGGCAGACGTCCTGCATGACCTGCGGCTTGACTGCCAGCAGGAGGATGTCGCACTCGGCAGCGAGCACTGCGTTGTCGGTCGCGGTGCGAATGTGGAACTGACGTTCCAGAGCGGCGCACTGCTCGGCCTTGGTGTCGCTGGCGATCAGGTTTGCCGGCTTGACGTTCTTCTGCAGCATGCCGCCGATCAGGCTGGTAGCCATGTTGCCAGCGCCGATAAAGCCGATTACGGGTGCAGTCATGTGGGAAACCTCGTTCTGCATGCGTTAGGAGTGGGGGTACTGGCGCTGCCCGAACAGGGCGGTGCCGATACGCACAATGGTGGCACCTTCCTGTACCGCTTCGGTCAGGTCATCGCTCATGCCCATCGACAGCGTGTCGAGTTCCAGCGGCAGGCTTTGTGCTGCCTGGCGCAGTGCCGCCAGCGGCGCGCGGCGTGCTTCGCTGGTCTCGGCCGGGGCCGGAATCGCCATCAGCCCGCGTAGCCGAATGCGTGGCAGCGCAGCGACCGCCGCAGCCAGCTCCGGCAGCTCGGCCAGCGAGACGCCGGATTTGCTGTCCTCGGCGCTGATGTTCACCTGCAGGCAGACATTCAACGGCGGCAGATGTTCCGGGCGCTGATCAGAGAGGCGCTGGGCGATCTTCAGGCGATCGACGCTGTGCACCCAGTCGAAGTGTTCGGCGATGGGGCGGGTCTTGTTGGATTGAATGGGGCCGATGAAGTGCCAGCACAAGGGCAGATCACCCAGCTCGGCCATCTTGTCCAGGGCTTCCTGCAGATAGTTCTCGCCGATATCCTTCAGCCCTGCGGCCCAGGCGTCGCGAATGGCGCTGGCTGGGCGAGTCTTGCTGACTGCCAGCAGGGTAACCGCCTCGGCTGGGCGCCCGGCTGCCTCAGCAGCCCGCCGGATGCGCTCACGAACGTTTGCAATATTCTCTGCTATCGTGGACATTACGGACGTTAATACCTTGCCAATGGAATAGACACTGCGGGCATTCTACATGCATGCAGGTTGTTATGGGGAACCCTATGGATATTACCGAGCTGTTAGCCTTCAGCGCTAAACAGGGCGCGTCGGACTTGCACCTGTCGGCAGGACTGCCGCCCATGATCCGTGTTGACGGCGACGTGCGCCGGATCAACGTACCGGCGATGGAGCACAAGCAGGTTCATGCGCTGATCTACGACATCATGAATGACAAGCAGCGCAAGGACTATGAGGAGTTTCTGGAAACCGACTTCTCGTTCGAGGTTCCCGGTGTGGCCCGCTTCCGGGTCAATGCGTTCAACCAGAATCGTGGCGCAGGCGCCGTATTCCGGACCATTCCTTCCAAGGTACTGACCATGGAAGATCTGGGCATGGGCGATGTGTTCAAGAAAATTTCCGATGTGCCGCGCGGTCTGGTGCTGGTCACCGGCCCGACCGGTTCGGGCAAGTCGACCAGTCTCGCGGCCATGCTCGACTATCTCAACTCCACCAAGTATCACCACATCCTGACCATTGAAGACCCGATCGAATTTGTTCACGAGTCGAAGAAGTGTCTGGTCAACCAGCGTGAAGTACACCGTGACACACTTGGCTTTGCCGAAGCGTTGCGCTCGGCACTGCGGGAAGACCCGGATATTATCCTGGTTGGTGAGATGCGTGACTTGGAAACCATCCGTTTGGCGCTGACTGCGGCAGAAACCGGTCACCTGGTGTTCGGCACCCTGCACACCACGTCGGCCGCGAAGACCATTGACCGTATCGTCGACGTGTTCCCCGGTGAAGAAAAAGCGATGGTGCGCTCGATGCTGTCCGAGTCACTACAGGCGGTTGTCTCTCAGACCCTGCTGAAGAAGATCGGCGGCGGTCGGGTGGCTGCCCACGAAATCATGATCGGTACCCCGGCGATCCGTAACCTGATCCGTGAAGACAAGATCGCGCAGATGTACTCGGCGATCCAGACCGGTGGCAACCTCGGCATGCAGACCCTCGACATGTGTCTGAAGTCGTTGGTCGCCAAGGGGCTGGTCAGCAAGGAAAGCGCGCGTGAAAAGGCCAAGGTCGCTGACGGGTTCTGAGTTCAACAATAGTGCCGGCGGCGGTGTGCCTGTCGCCATGAAGGAAAGGTAGAGGCAACGCATGGAGTTCGAGAAGCTGTTGCGGTTGATGGTCGAGAAGGGCGCGTCCGACCTTTTTATTACCGCCGGTGTACCGCCGAGCATGAAGGTCAACGGCAAGATTCTGCCGGTTACCAAAACCCCGCTTTCACCGGAACAGACCCGCGAAACCGTGCTGGGCGTGATGACCGAAGCACAGCGCCGCGAGTTTGCCGAGAAGCGTGAGTGCAACTTCGCCATCAGCGCACGTGGTATTGGTCGCTTCCGGGTCAGCTCGTTCTACCAGCGCAATCTGGTGGGTATGGTGCTGCGTCGGATCGAGATCAACATCCCGACCATGGAAGATCTGCGCTTGCCGGAGGTGCTCAAGCAACTGGCCATGACCAAGCGTGGTCTGGTCATCTTCGTTGGTGCCACCGGGACCGGTAAGTCGACCTCGCTGGCGTCGATGATTGGCTATCGCAACAAGAATTCCAGCGGCCATATTATTACCATCGAAGACCCGATCGAATTCATTCATCAGCACCAGAACTGCATCGTGACCCAGCGCGAGGTTGGTATCGATACCGACTCGTTTGAGGTCGCACTGAAGAACACCCTGCGGCAGGCGCCGGACGTGATTCTGATCGGTGAGGTGCGGTCCAAGGAGACCATGGACCACGCGGTTGCCTTCGCTGAAACCGGTCACCTGTGTCTGGCAACCCTGCACGCCAACAATGCCAACCAGGCGCTGGACCGGATCATTCACTTTTTCCCGAATGAGATGCACGATCAGGTCTGGATGGACCTGTCGCTAAACCTCAAGGCCATCGTTGCCCAGCAATTGATCCCGACACCAGACGGCAAGGGGCGTCGCGCGGCAATTGAGGTGATGCTCAATACCCCGCTGGCAGCCGACCTGATCCGCAAGGGCGAGGTGCACGAGCTCAAGCCACTGATGGCGCGCTCGAACGAGCTGGGCATGCAGACCTTCGATCAGGCGTTGTACAAGCTCTACAGCGCAGGGGAGATCACCTATGAAGATGCGCTGCTGCACGCTGACTCGGCGAACGACCTGCGTCTGATGATCAAGCTGGGGTCCGAGACCGACGGCCAGCACCTGATGGAAGATCAGCTCAGTAACGGGCTATCGCTGGAGGAAGAGGAAGAGGTCGCCTCACGCACGCGCCGCTTCTGAGGCATGGCCTGTTACCGCCGTCACTCGCTGACGGCGGGTGCGTTATTGGTTGCTGTGCTCAGACGGTTGCGGCCACCGCGTTTGGCTTCAAGCAGGGCGTGATCGGCCTGGCTAATGGTATCGGAATAGCTGCTGTTCTTACCGTGCTGGGCGATGCCGATACTGACGGTCATGCCGACCAGTTCGTCCTGTACTCGAATGCCCAGACGCTCCACCGCGGTGCGGACCCGCTCCATCACCAGCGTCGCTTCGTCGCTGCCGGTTTCCGGCAGCAGGATCAAAAACTCCTCACCACCCCAGCGGCCGCACAGGTCGCTGTCGCGGATTTCCGCATCCAGAACGCGGGCCAGCTCGACCAGTGCCCCGTCACCGACTTCGTGACCGTAACGGTCATTGATGCTCTTGAAGTGGTCCACATCCAGCATGGCGAGACTGAACGGGCGCTGATAGCGGATATAGCGCTCTGCTTCCTTCTTCAGGCGGTCTACCAGCAGGCGACGGTTACCCAGGCCGGTCAGCGCGTCGTGGGTTGACGCTTCGCGCAGGGCCTCGTTCAGGTCGCGCATCATGTTCTGGTAGCGATCCGAGATGCGGGCGACCTTTTCCAATTGACGCAGTTGCTTGTTGAGGCGCTCGGTCAGTGATTGCTCTCGCTGCCTGGCCATGCTCTGGTAGCCGTCAGAGATGTGGCTGATCCGGTCGATGCGCCGTGCCAGGTCCTGATGGGCTGTCCACAGTTCGCGCAGCGGTGCGTAGAGAGGACTGTCCTGGTAGGCAGTTTGCTCCAGCAACTGGCTGATCTGCGTTTCAAGGTCCCCTTTTGACTCTTTCATGGCGTGCTCAGGAGTGACTGATGATGTTGAAGGTGAACGTACAGTCTTCCTTGAACTCCTCAGCCAGTTCCGCGACGCGTTCATTTTGTGGGTCGTAGTACCAGTTGACCTGAACCGGCTTGCCGTCCTGGTGAGCTGCTTCGAGCAAGTCAAAGACGTCCATCATGGCTTTGACGCTACTGGTATTCAGGTATAGCAGACGCAACTCGAGGCTCAGCTCGGCGTTGGCCTGCTCAAGGTAGGATTCGATCCAGTCGAATACTTGCTGAAACATGTCGAACGAGTTTTCCGGGTAGGAATCGCCGGCCATGTGCAGTTGGCCTGCGGCCCAGTCGCTGCGGACTTCCGGGGTGGATTGCGAGCTTGGGATGCTGAAATCATTCATGGTTACTTGGCTCTTGGTTCGGTCAGATCACGGCGCGCAGGCTGAAGAAGCTGCGGCCGTTGGCGGCGGGCTGCAGGGAAGCCTGCAGCGGGGCGCTGGATTTGCGAGCAATATCGATCAGGCCCAAGCCGGCGCCGGAGGGGCGCTCGCCGTCACGCGGGCGTCGAAGCTGCTCCTTGTAGGCTGCCTTCAGGCCGGCCTTGTCGAGCTTTGCCAGGTCGTCGATGGCTTTGACTAGACTGTCGCCATCCGCGCTTTCGATCAGGTTGCCCGCCGATACCACATAGCGCCCTTCCTGGTTGCGTGAGACGACCACAGTGGCGCCTGCTTCCGGCTCGCTCCAGCCCTTGCCTCGGGTGTAGTGGCTGATGTTCTGGGTCATTTCGATATAGACCGCGAATACGTCCATGGCCGCGGAGGTGGGTGCGCTGTCGGCCGCCAGGTAATTGCGCAACGCATTGCCGATCTCTTCAATCAGGCTGCGCGAAATCGGGCCGTTGAAACACAGCAAGATCTGCTGGCTGTTGAAGCTCTCGCGCATCGAGAATAGGTCGATATTGTCCATTACAACTCCTGTGCGGTCGGGCGGTTGCTCAGTCAAAACGGAAACACAGCATGGTGATGTCGTCGCGCTGCGGGTAATTGCCCTGGTATGCGGCCAGTGTATCGCTGAATGCGGCGCTTTGCTCGCTCAGTGGCAAGCTGGCGTGGCTGCGTAGCATTTCGGCAAAGCGGCTGTTGCCGAAGCCGAAGCCGCGGTCGCCACCGGCCTGATCGAGGAAACCATCGGTACACAGGTAGAAGGTGCGACCGGTCTGTAGCGCGATCTGTGCGTTCTGGTACTCGCCCTGGCGCTTGTCGCCCAGTGCCCGGCGCGCGCCCGGGAGATGCTCCACGACTTCGCCGTCGCTGTGATACAGGGAGATCTTGGCGCCGGCAAAGGTAACCTGCTGGGCCGTGAGGTCGACGTAAGCAAGGCCGACGTCCATGTTGGTCGCCACCGACTTGGTTTCCTCCGAATCACTGAGCATGTGCCGGACGATCTGGTCGGTGCGGCGCAGGACGGCAGCCGGATCGTGCATGCCGCAATCGCTGATGGCCTGGTCCAGCGCGGCGTGGGCCAGCATGGTCATCAGAGCGCCGGGAACGCCGTGGCCGGCGCAGTCGACGACGCCGAACAGGCAGTGGTCCTGTTCGTTGCGGAAAATGTAGAAGTCGCCGCCGACCACGTCGCGCGGGCGCCAGAGCACGGCGTGATGCTCGCCGAGGGCATTAACCAGCTCCCGGTTGGGCAGGATCGAGCGCTGGATCAGACTGGCGTAGTCGATCGAGTCTTCAATCTTCTTGCGCGCTGCGTGCATCTGCTGGTTGACCTGTTCCAGATCCTGAGTGCGTTCCTGAACCCGTTGTTCCAGCTCCTGGGTATGGCTGCGCACTTTCTCGGCCATGATGCCGAAGGCGTCGCTGAGTTCGCCAATCTCATCGTCGCGGGCAGCGGGCATGGTCACGTCATAGTTGCCGGCGGCCATCGCTTGGGCGCCACTTTTGAGCTGGCGCAGCGGGCCAAGCAGCAGGCGCTCGATGGCAACCGCAAAGATCAGCACCATGAGCAGCAGCAGGGCGGCCAGGCCGATCAGCAACGGGGTCAGCCAGGTGCTGTCGATGACCTCGGCGGTGGTCAGGTCGATGGCGTTGACCACATACCAGTTCAGTTCCGGAATAAAGGTCAGGGCCAGTAGCTCGGAGGTGCCTTGCAGCTGCACCGGTAGTGTACGCACAGCGCCCGGTTCGGCGGTGACTGCGGTGATGGCGGCGACTACCGCTGCGCGATCCTTGTCGCTGACCAGGTTGAGCAGGTTGGCGCCGGTGCCCTTGTTGGCGTCGGCACCGGAATTGAGCGCGATCAGGCTGCGGTCGCTGTGCGCCTGGATGGCTCCATCGGCGTCGATGATCATGGGGGTTACACCCGGATCATCGCTGGTGATGAAGTCGCGAATGAAGTCGGACAGATCCAGCCCGGAACCCGCGAGGGCCAGTACGCTGCCGTCGTGATCCTTGACCACCATGTTGAGCCAGACCTTGGTGGTATCCAGCTCGGGGTTGGTGTCGACGTTGATGTTGTAGTTCTTGGTATTGCGCAGGGAGCTGAAGAACCAACTGTCGGCGTCGGAGTCGGGATTGAGAATATAGCGCGGCTCGGTACTGGGGGGCTGGTCGCCGCCGTTAAAGTAGTAGCTGAGGTTGTCCAGGCGGCCGATGAAGTAGGCATGATCACGGAAGTCGGCCCGGTACAGCTCTGCCTCCCGGAAGAACAGATCGGCCTTGGCCGGATCGTTCGGGTCAAGCAGCCACTGGCGGGTTACTTCGGAATTGGCAAAGCGCAAGGACAGCGCCAGCTCGCGGCTGATTGGCGCGCTAATTTTCTCGCGGCTAAGCAGCGTTGCGTTGCGGGCGTAGGCCTCGCCAAAGTGCTCGTGAATGCCGCTTAGCACCGACCAGCCGATCAGGCCGGCGGGTACCAGTGCCAACAGACAGGCCAGCACCAGGGCCAGCAGTGATTTGCCACGCAAGCCGAATGCGGCCATGCCCGGACTCCTTCCAATCGGTCAGTGTGTGCCTCGCCGGGCGGTCCTCCGCTCCGGCGTCAGGGTGTCTGGTATACCAGCTTTCCGCCGTACAGTGTGTGGGTGACCGCCACTGGCGCGCCTTTGCCGATGAACGGGCAGTTCGCTCCCCTGGACAGCCAGTTGCGGCCGATTTCGCAGGCCTGGGCCGGGTCGAACAGGGTGATGTCGGCGACGCCGCCTTGGTTCAACTGCCCGGCTGACAGCCCTAGAGCCGCCGCCGGCCCGGTGGTGACCCGCGACAGCGCCGCAGGCATTTCCAGCAGGCCATCGGCGACCAGTGTCATGGTCAGCGGCAGCAGAATTTCGACGCTGCTGATGCCCGGTGCCGAGGCGGCGAAGGGCACTCGCTTGGCTTCGGCTTCGTGCGGCTGATGATGCGAGGCGATAGCCTGCACCACGCCGCCCTGCACGGCCTGGCGCAGGGCACGCCGGTCGTCGGCGGAGCGCAGCGGGGGCATGACGTGCAGCTGGCTGGAGAAACCGGTCAGGTCCTCGTCGCACAGCAGCAGTTGGTAGGCGGCAACGTCGGCGGTTACCGGCAGGCCGCGGGCCTGAGCATCGGCCAGCATGTCCATCGCGCGGGCGCTGGTCAGGCCGCTGAAGTGGGCGCGCACGCCGGTCTGCTCGATCAGCAGCAGGTCACGGGCCAAAGCGACGGTTTCGGCGCTTTCCGGGATGCCGACAAGGCCCAGGCGGGAGGCGGTTGGCCCTTCATGGGCCATGCCGCCTTCGGCCAGGTCAGCATCCTGCGGAGTGAAAATGATGGTCAGGCCGAAGGTCGCTGCGTATTCCAGCGAGCGACGCAGGATGCGATTGCTGCCCATCGGCGCCAGCCCTTGGGTAAAGGCAACACAGCCTGCATCGCGCAGGGCGACCAGTTCGCTCAGTTGCTCGCCTTCCAGCCCTTTGGTCAGGGCACCGATGGGCAGCACGCGGGCGTTGCCGGCAGCCTGGCTGCGATCCAGGATCAGCTCGGCCACCGCCGGGGTGTCCAGTACCGGGCGGCTGTCCGGCGGGCAGCACAGGGTGGTCACGCCGCCGGCGGCCGCGGCCCGGGTTTCGCTGGCGATGCTGCCCTTGCGGCTGTAGCCGGGCTCGCGCAGGGAAACGTTGAGGTCCACCAGGCCGGGGCAAGCAATCAGGCCGCGGGCGTCGATGCGCTGGTTGGGGCTGAAGCCCTCGGGTGCGGCACCGATGGCCAGAATGTGGCCAGCGGCGATATGCAGATCGGTAATTTCATCAAACTGGCTGGCGGGGTCGATGACCCGGGCGCCTTCAATCGTCAGTCGCATGGTTCAGTTCGCTTCCTGGTTGAGCTGGCGCTGGGTGGTCTGTCCGGTCATGGCCATCGACATGACGGCCATGCGCACGGCGATGCCGTAGGTCACCTGCTTGAGGATCACCGATTGCGGACCGTCGGCGACTTCCGATTCGATTTCGACGCCGCGGTTGATCGGGCCGGGGTGCATGACCAGTGCATCTGGCTTGGCCAGTGCGAGGGTTTCGCGGGTCAGGCCGTAGAGCTTGTAGAACTCGCTCTCGCTCGGCAGCAGGCCGCTCTGCATGCGCTCTTTCTGCAGGCGCAGCATGATGACCACGTCGACGTCACGCAGGCCCACGCGCAGGTCGTTGAAGACCCGTACGCCATACTGGTCGATGCCCTCGGGCAGCAGGGTGCGTGGGGCGATCACGCGGATATCCGGGCAGCCGAGGGTTTTCAGGGCGAGCATATTGGAGCGTGCAACCCGTGAATGCAGGATGTCGCCGACGATGGCGACCGAAAGGTTCTCGAAGTCGCCGCGGTGCCGACGGATGGTCAGCATGTCGAGCATGGCCTGGGTCGGGTGCGCGTGGTTGCCGTCGCCGGCGTTGATCACGGCTACGTCCGGGCAGACCCGCTCGGCGATAAAGTGCGCGGCGCCGGAATCGCCGTGGCGCACGACGAACATGTCGGCGGCCATCGCCTCGAGATTCTGCAGGGTGTCGTACAGGGTTTCGCCCTTGCTGGTCGACGAGGTCGAGATGTTCAGGTTGAGCACGTCGGCCGACAGCCGCTTGGCCGCCAGTTCGAAGGTGGTGCGGGTCCGGGTCGAGTTCTCGAAGAACACGTTGCAGACCGTCTTGCCGCGCAGCAGCGGTACTTTCTTGACCGCGCGCTCACCGACTTCGAGGAAGGAGTCGGCGGTATCGAGCAGTTCGGTCAGCAGGTCGCGTGACAGCCCTTCGATGGTCAGGAAGTGGCGCAGCTGGCCCTGTTGGTTGAGTTGCAGGTGATGCGGCGTCAGGCTCATGGCGATCTCAGTTGGTAGCTGCGTCAGTCAGGGTCAGTTGCAGCGGGGCGGGTCCGGTCAATTTTACCCGTTGGCCTTCCTCCAGGGCCAGACTGGCGCCAAGAATGTCAGCGCGAATCGGCAACTGGCGGGCGTCGACGTCAATCAGGGTAACCAGGGTGACGGAGGCCGGGCGGCCGTAATCGAACAGCTCGTTCAGCGCGGCGCGGATGGTACGGCCGGTCATCAACACGTCGTCGACCAGAATGATGTGACGATCGTCGACGCTGAACGGCAGTTCCGACGGGCGAACCCGTTGCGGCAGGCCGTGCTGCTCGAAGTCATCACGGTAGAAGGCGATGTCCAGCGTGCCCATCGGCGCCTCAGGGGCGACGGCAGCGTGCAGAGCGTCGGCAACCCAGACACCACCGGTATGAATGCCGACAAAGGCCGGGTCGCTGATCTGTCGCGCGCTGAGGTGGGCGCGCAACTGGTCGGCCATGCTGTTTAGCAGGCTGTCGACCGCGGGAAGTGTGCTCATGGTGTCTCCTTGCTCTGGCTGCTCAGCCAGGTCTGCAGCAGCAGGGCCGCGGCGAGGCTGTCGACCGGGTCGTCCCGGTAGCTGCTCGGTGTGCGTCCCTGCGACTTGAGGTGTTGTTTGGCTTCAAAGGTACTCAGGCGCTCGTCGACCGTCTCGACCGGCAGCTGAAAGCGGCCGTTCAGGCGGCGGGCAAAGCGGGCGGCGCGTTCGCTCATGTCACTGGCGCTGCCGTCCATGTTCAACGGCAGGCCAACCACCAACACGTTCGGCTCCCATTCGCGGATCAGTTTGCCGATTTGATCCCAGTCCGGTACGCCGTCACGGGCCCGCAGGTTAGTCAGCGGCTCGGCGCTACCGGTCAGGGTCTGGCCAACGGCGACGCCGATCTGCCGGGTGCCGTAGTCGAACGCCATGGCGCGGCGGTGGGTGGTTGGCATCAGGCGTGGCCTGCCTGGCTGGTCAGCAGACTCCAGTCCACGCCAAGTGAGCGCGCCGCGGCGGCCAGTCGTTCGTCACAGGGCAGCGCGAACAGAATGCCGTGATCGGCCGGGCAGCTCAGCCAAACATTGTCGGCCAGCTCCTGTTCCAGTTGGCCAGCACCCCAGCCGGCATAGCCGAGGGTGATCAGGACGTTGTCCGGCCCTGCACCCTGGGCCATGTCGCAGAGGATGTCACGCGAGGTGGTCAGCGTCAGTGGGCCGAGATCGACGCTGGACTCCCATTTGCGCTCGCCGCCATGCAGCACGAAGCCGCGCTCTGGCTCGACCGGGCCACCGTTGAGTACGGCGACGTCGATGCCGGTAGTGATGTCGGGGGCCAGTTGATCGAGCAGATCGCTCAGGTTGAGATCGCTGGGCTGGTTGATAATCAAGCCCATCGCACCTTCAGTGCTGTGTTCACAGAGGTAGATCAGGCTGTGATCAAAATGCGGATCAGCCATGTGCGGCATGGCGATCAGGAAGTGATGGGTGAGGTTGCTGGGGGTTGTTTGCATCATGGCCATAGTATTGAGCCGAAGGCCGGGCAGGGCAAGGCCCGAATTGCCGCGCAGGCCGCTCGCTTGTGGGTCAGAAGCTGGATACCCGGTCGCCCGGTTCGAAGCGCCAGGTGCGGATGATCTCCAGTACGTCGATGTCCATCAGGTCGCCGGTGAAAGGCATGAAAGGCGCAGCCAGGCGGACGATGCGCATGGCGGCCTGATCCAGCACCCGCTCGCCTGAGGACTCAAGGATCTGCACATCGCGCAGGGTGCCGTCGCGGTTGATCTGAACCAGCAGGCGCAGACTGCCGTAAATGCGGTTGGCGCGGGCTTCGGCTGGGTAGTTGAGGTTGCCGACCTGCTCGACCTTGCGGCGCCAGGCATCTTTGTAGAAGGCGCCTTTGTCCTGCATGGTCGAGGCGGCGTTCAGGCGCAGGATGCGCGGGCGGCGGGCATAGGCCTGGCGGTCTTCGGCCAGTTGGGCTTCCAGGCTGGCGATCTCGCGCGACAGGTCATTCATGTCGAAACGCAACTGGGCTGCAGGCGCGGGTACCGGTTTGGGCGTCGGCGGTGCGGTATCAACGCGTTGCGGGCTGGGTGCGGTGGTGGTTACGGTTTTCTGCTGCACGGGCTCGGGCGGCGGCGCGCTGACCTGGGGTGGCGGACTGATCTGGTTGATCTCGCTGTCCTGGAAAGGCGCTTCTTCCGTGGTGCTGGGCGCAGCCTTTTCATCCAGTGTCCCGCTGCCCTGCTGATTCATCTGGGCAAGATAGTCGGCGTCTTCCGGTGGTGCTTCGCTGTGCTGGGTGGCGAGGGTGATTTCTAGGCTCTTCGACAGCTCGTTCGGGGTCGGTATGTCGAAAGTGATGCCAAGAATGACCAGGGCATGCAGCACCGCGGCCAGAAACAGGGCAAAGCCGAGGCGATCACGTGGGGTGACGGTCGGTGGTGTGCTGGCGGCAATGGGGGGTGCTGCGTTGTTCATGCGATCCGTGTGCTGGGTGCTGTCACTATCTGCAGCAGTCTGCCCGCGGCGACTGGAAAAGTCCATGTGCTGCGTCACGCCGCCGAACATCTGCGCCCGGCGGCGTGCTGCCAACTCAGCGAGCCTGCAGCAGCTCCTCGATGGCGTCCATCAGGCGACCGCCGATGCCGGTGTCGTAGGCTGCGTCGATTTCGCGGATGCAGGTCGGGCTGGTGACGTTGATTTCGGTGAGATAGTCGCCGATCACATCCAGGCCGACGAACAGCAGGCCACGCTCACGCAGCGCCGGGCCAACCTGCGCTGCGATCCAGCGGTCGCGCTCGGTCAGCGGTCGCGCTTCGCCGCGGCCGCCGGCGGCCAGATTGCCGCGGGTTTCGCCCTGCTGCGGGATGCGGGCGAGGCAGTAGGGCACCGGTTCACCCTTGATCATCAGGATCCGCTTGTCGCCATCCTTGATCTCCGGCAGGTAGCGCTGGGCCATGATCTGCTGCGTACCGTGCTGGGTCAGTGTCTCGATGATCACGCTGAGATTGGGATCGCCTTCTCTTATGCGAAAAATCATTGAACCGCCCATTCCGTCGAGCGGTTTGAGAATAACGTCACGGTGCCGGGTGGCGAATTCGCGGAGAATGTCCGCGCGGCGAGTTACTACGTGATCCGGTGCACATTGCGGGAATTGGGTGGCGAACAGCTTTTCATTGCAGTCGCGCAGGCTGGCGGGGCGGTTGACGATCAGTACACCGTCACGCTCTGCCGCTTCCAGAATGTGGGTGGCATAGAGAAACTCGTTATCGAACGGCGGGTCCTTGCGCATCAGGATCACGTCCAGCGAATCGAGCGGCGCCTGCTGTTGTGCACCCAGGTCATACCAGTGATCCGGGTTAGCGTGAACCTGCAGCGGACGCAGGCAGCCCATGGCTTTGCCATTGGCCAGATAGAGGTCCTGGGGCTCCAGATAGAAGAGTTCCCAGTCGCGGGTGCTGGCGGCCAGCAGCATGGCCAGAGAACTGTCCTTCTTGTAGTGGATCGCGTTGATTGGATCCATGACTATACCGAGGCGGATTCGCATAGGATGTGTGCTTTCCTGGCTGTTTCGGAAGGGGAATCGAGTGTAGCGCCAGAGTGTCTGCACAGCCAGTGCGGACAGGTAGGCAGTGTTGCCTCGGAGCCGCTCCGGCTTTATAGATTGACTGCGGAATCTATGCTAAAAGTACGCGGAAAGGGATTTGGCTGGTCGAGGGGTGCCACACAGCAGCCTTCTGAAACGACCCTCCATCAATAACAAAGGCTGGTCTTATGGAAGAAAATTTCGAGAGCCTCAAGGTCATGGTGATTGATGACAGCAAGACGATCCGACGCACGGCTGAGACCCTGCTGAAGAAAGTTGGCTGTAACGTGATCACGGCGGTTGACGGCTTTGACGCACTGGCCAAGATTGCCGACAACCACCCGGATATCATCTTTGTCGACATCATGATGCCGCGCCTGGACGGCTATCAGACCTGTGCCCTGATCAAGAACAACAGCGCCTTTCGGGCTACCCCGGTCATCATGCTGTCGAGCAAGGACGGCCTGTTTGACAAGGCCAAGGGTCGGATCGTCGGGTCTGACCAATATCTGACCAAACCGTTCAGCAAGGAAGAACTGCTGGGCGCCATTCGTGCCCATGTTCCGCAGAGCGGTAGCGTCGCGGGCGCCGCTGGTGCCTGAGCACTAACTCATTCGAAGAACAACCCGGGGGAGTCTGATGGCTCGCATTTTGGTAGTAGATGATTCGCCGACCGAGCTGTACAAGCTGACCGGCATGCTGGAAAAACACGGTTACGAAGTCCTCAAGGCCGAAAATGGCGCTGACGGTGTGGCGCTGGCCCGGCAGGAGAAACCGGATGCGGTGCTGATGGATATCGTTATGCCTGGCCTGAACGGCTTTCAGGCAACACGTCAGCTGACCAAGGACCCGGAAACCAATCATATCCCGGTCATCATCGTGACCACCAAGGATCAGGAAACCGACAAGGTGTGGGGTACCCGTCAGGGCGCCAAGGACTATCTGACCAAACCCGTCGATGAGTCCATCCTGATCAAGACGCTGAAAACCGTGCTCGGTAGCTAGGTGCCGGCACCTTCGATGCCGGATAAGAAAGAGAACAGGGACGGCATGTCAGACACTCAACATCCCTTTGAACTGCTGCAGCAACTCGCTGGCCAATGTCGCCAACAGGCGGCGGGTCTTCCGTCGCAGGACGAAGTCAGCGAAACCTGGAGCGGTGTCGGTTTTCGCCTTGCGGGCCATGTCATGCTGGCCGCCATGGGTGAAATCACGGAAATTCTCCACGAACCTCGCTACACCGCACTTCCTCGGGTCAAGGCCTGGGTGCGTGGTGTGGCGAACGTGCGCGGGCGTCTGCTGCCGATTGTTGATATGAGTCGCTTTTTCGGTGTGGCCACCAGTGGCGGGCGTAAGCAGCGTCGGGTGCTGGTGCTGGATCGTGACGACCTGTTTGTCGGCCTGTTGGTCGATGAAGTACTGGGGATGCAGCATTTGCCGGTCAGTACCTTCAGTACCGAATTGCCAGAGCTGGAGCCGCGGGTGCGGCCGTATGTGATCGGTGGATACCAGGGGGAGCGTGAGGCGCTGGTGTTCAATTTTCGCGCCCTGGCACGTGATCAGGACTTTCTTGACGTAGCTATCTGATCAGAATTGGTGTGACGTGCGGTTAGCGCCGCACTTGCGCCGGAGCATGTTAGCCAGAAAAAACAGCCGTAGGCCAGGTAGGGGCCAGTAATATGAAGATACTTGATACACAGACGCTGTCTTCCTTGCGAAGCAACCGTACGGTACTTGGCCTAGGCGCCATTCTGTTGCTGTCGCTGGTGTTGCTGATCGCCAACTTCCTGTATCTGAACACGCAGAGCTCGCGTGATACCGAGTACATCGGTCACGCCGGTGAGCTGCGGGTTCTGTCCCAGCAGATCTCCAAGTCGGCAACCGAAGCGGCCACCGGTACGCCGGAGGCCTTTGGTCTGCTGTTGAGCGCACGTAATGACTTCCAGCAACGCTGGGACTTCCTGGTCCAGGGCGACGCCGCTTCCGGTCTGCCGCCGATGCCGGCGAGCATGGCTGACCAGCAGGCACAGCTGCAGAGTGACTGGGACAAGGTACGTCGCAACGCTGATGCGATCCTGGCCAGCCAGACCACAGTACTTTCGCTGCATGAGGTTGCCGCTACCTTGTCTGACACGGTGCCGCAGTTGCAGGTCGAGTATGAAGACGTGGTAGACGTGCTGATCGCGAGCAATGCGCCAGCCGATCAAGTCGCTATCGCCCAGCGCCAGTCTCTGCTGGCTGAACGTATCCTTGGTTCGGTAAACCGGGTACTGGAAGGTGACGAAGACGCGGTTATGGCGGCCGACAGCTTCGGCCGTGATGCCAGCCTGTTCGGGCGGGTACTGCAGGGCATGATCGAAGGTAACGCCAGTATCGGCATTACCAAGGTAGCTGACGCAGAGGCAGCCAGCCGACTGCAGGAAATTCAGTCGCTGTTCCGTTATGTATCCGACTCGGTTGACCAGATTCTGCTGACCTCCCCGGAGCTGTATCAGGTACGGACTGCTGCCAACGACATCTTCACCGACTCGCAGTCGCTGCTGGAGAACGCATCCCGCCTGGCAAAAGCATTTGAAGACAACGCCGATGCCCGTGTTGCCAACACCATTTTGGGCTACGTGCTGGCGGCCATCGCGCTGACCTGTCTGCTGTTGATTGGTATCCAGTTGACCCGTGATACCCGTCTGCGTCTGGACGAGACGCTGGAAAAAACCCAGCGTGACCAGGCGGCAATTCTGCGGCTGCTCGACGAAATCGGCGATCTGGCCGACGGTGACCTGACAGCCCAGGCAACGGTAACCGAGGACTTCACCGGCGCGATCGCCGACTCCATCAACGAGTCCATCGACCAACTGCGTGCGCTGGTAGGTACCATTAACGACACCGCTCAGGAAGTGGAGCGCGCAGCCCAGGAAACACAGGGCACCGCGATGCATCTGGCCGAAGCCTCCGAGCACCAGGCGCAGGAGATTGCCGGCGCCTCGGCGGCGGTAAACGAGATGGCGGTTTCCATTGACCAGGTATCTGCCAACGCCTCCGAATCGGCGGCGGTAGCGGAGCGCTCGGTAGCCATCGCCAACAAGGGTAACGAGGTGGTACAGAACACCATCGTTGGCATGGACACCATTCGTGAGCAGATCCAGGACACCTCCAAGCGGATCAAGCGTCTGGGTGAGTCGTCCCAGGAGATCGGTGACATCGTAAGCCTGATTAACGACATTGCCGACCAGACCAACATTCTGGCTCTTAACGCGGCGATCCAGGCCTCCATGGCTGGCGACGCAGGTCGAGGCTTCGCGGTGGTTGCGGACGAGGTACAGCGCCTCGCAGAACGCTCCTCCGGTGCAACCAAGCAGATCGAGGCCCTGGTTAAAACCATTCAGACCGATACCAACGAAGCGGTAATCTCGATGGAACAGACCACTTCCGAGGTGGTACGGGGTGCTCGCCTGGCGCAGGACGCCGGTGTCGCTCTGGAAGAGATTGAAAAAGTATCGACTAGCCTGGCAGCGTTGATTCAGAACATCTCCAACGCAGCACGCCAACAGGCCTCTTCGGCCGGCCACATCTCCAACACCATGAACGTCATTCAGGAAATTACCTCGCAGACCTCTGCAGGTACTACCACGACGGCGCGCAGCATTGGTGAACTGGCGAAACTGGCCGAGGCGATGCGTCAGTCGGTTGATGGTTTCACACTGCCGCAGGGCGACTAAGCTGAAACGGGCGGCGTCAGACGTCGCCCGAAGACGCTGAGTGCGAGGGTCATACGTGCAGACAACGCAAAACTGGTCGTTGCAACAGCTGCCGGAAATGGACGTGCAGCAGTTTCGTCAGTGGCAAACGCTGCTGGAGGCGCGCACGGGCGTGTGCGTCAGCGATCAACGCAAGACCTTTCTGCAGACCAGCCTGAGCGCGCGCATGCGCGAACTCGATATGGCTGATTATCAGGCGTATTTCGAGCACGTGACCAACGGTGCGGCCGGCGCGGTCGAATGGTCTGCACTGATTGAGCGTCTGACGGTGCGCGAAACCAGCTTCATGCGCCATCGCCCTTCCTTTGATGTGGTTGGTCGTCACCTCGATCAACTGCTGCAGGCGCAGGCCAAGGAGCGTCCGCTGCAGCTGTGGAGCGTCGGCTGCGCCAGTGGCGAGGAAGCCTACTCCATGGCGATCATGGTCGAGCAGAGCATTCGACGGGCTGGTGGTCATCCTCCGGGCTACGGCATCTGGGCGACTGACATCAGCCACAAGGCGCTGGAGCAGGGTCGTACCGCGATCTATCCGGGCGGCCGACTCGGCGGGCTGAACGAACGGGAGCGCCGCGAATGGCTGCAGCCGTTGCCCAATGATCGCCACGAAGTGGCGTATGCCCTGCGTGACCGGGTCTGTTTTGCCCGCTTGAACATTCTTGAACTGGCCCAGGCTCCGATTCAGGACCTGGACATCATCTTCTGCCAGAACCTGCTCATCTATTTCCGCCGCTGGCGTCGTCGCGACCTGTTGAACCTGCTTGCCAGACGGCTGGCTCCAGGTGGCCTGCTGGTGATCGGACTGGGTGAAATCGTGGACTGGAACAACCCGTTGCTCGAACGCCTGCCTGATGATCAGGTGCAGGCATACGTGCGCCGGGACAGCAATGGACGTCTGGAGTGAATATGGGTGATCGGCATGATTATGTCGCGCTTGACTGGGTCAAGGGCGAGATATCCGAAACGCTGAATCAAGCGCGACAAGCTTTGGAAGCCTTTGTCGAAAACCCCGAGGACTCGACCCGACTGCGTTTTTGCCTGACCTATATCCATCAGGTTCACGGCACGCTGCAGATGGTCGAGTTCTACGGTGCGGCCTTGCTTGCCGAGGAAATGGAGCAATTGGCCCAGGCGTTGATGAACGGCTCGGCCAGTCGCGAAGGGGAAGCGCTGGAAGTCCTGATGCAGGCGATCCTGCAGATGCCAGCCTACCTTGATCGGGTGCAGACCGGTCGCCGAGACCTGCCTATGGTGTTGCTGCCGCTGCTCAACGACATGCGCACTGCTCGTGGTGACAAGCTACTGTCCGAGAACGCGGTGTTCAGCCCGGCGCTGGATGGTGGCGAGGCCCAGCCGCGGAGTGACGCCGTCGCCGACCTCAGCGACGAGGCCAGCGTACGGCAGCTGCGCAAGCTGCGTCAGGCGCTGCAGATGGCCCAGGCCAGTGTAATCCGTGGTCAGGAGTTGGCCCAGAACAGCCGTCATCTGCGCAATGTGTTTGCTCGCTTGGAGTCGTTGTGTGCCGGGGCACCCTATGCCCAGCTCTGGTCGATTTTTGCCGGCGTGGCCGAAGGGCTCGAGATCGGCAGCATTGAAAACAGCGCCGCTGTACGTCAGCTGCTGCGTCAGGCCGATCAGGAATTGCGTCAGTTGATGGCGCGTGGCGCAACCGCTTTGGAGAGCGCGCCGCCGCGTGAGCTGCTACGAAACCTGCTGTTTTATGTTGCCAAGAGTGCCGATGGCAGTCCCCGCCTGGATGCCCTGAAAGAGCGTTACCAGCTCAAGGGCACCTGGAGCGAGGAGCAGCGCGCAGTGGGCGACCGCTTGGTTGGCCCGGATCGCGAAGCCATGCACTCGGTCGCATTGGCACTTGGCGAAGAGCTGATGCAGGTGAAGGATCAGTTCGATCTGTTCGTACGCAGCGACCGCCGCCAGCTTGACGGGCTGGAGAACATCCTGCCGGTGATGAAACGCATTGCCGATACGTTGGCGATGCTGGGCCTTGGTCAGCCACGCCGGGTATTGACTGAACAGATCGAGCAGGTCGCCCGACTGGCGTCTGGCGAGTCAGCCATCACCGATGCGGCGTTGATGGATGTGGCTGGCGGCATGCTCTACGTCGAGGCCAGTCTGCAGGGCATTCTGGGCGTCGAGCGTAGCGAGCAGGACGGTGGCGGCGACAGCGAAATGCAGGGCCTGGCCGCGGCACAGGACATTGCTCTGGTGCACCAGTTAGTGGTGCAGGAAGCGCGTAACGCGCTCGAGGCAACCCGTGAAGCGATCAACGCCTTCATCGCCAATCAGTGGGATCACGCCCAACTGGCGCCCATCGACGCCCTGTTGACCAGTGTGCGCGGTGGCCTTGCCATGGTACCGCTGGAGCGTGCGGCAGCAGCGGTTTCGGCTTGCCGGCGTTATATCAACGAGCAACTGGTAGGTCGGGAGCTGGTACCGGACTGGACCGCTCTGGACGCGCTGGCTGACGTTATCACCAGTATCGATTACTACCTGGAGCGCCTGGCTGAAGACGACAGCGGCCGTGGCGACAGCATTCTTGATGTGGCGGAAGAGCGTCTCGGACTGCTTGGCTACCATCCGCAGACATTGCCAGAAGACGAGCCTGCCGATGAGTCAGCGACCCTGTCGCCGGTTCAGGACTCGGTTGCGCCGGAGTTGCCGGTGGAGCCTGAGCCGCTTGCCGACGCCGCCGGCGCACCGCAGGCTGTAGAGCCAGAGCCAGAGCCAGAGCCAGAGCCAGAGCCAGAGCCAGCGGCCGACGAGCCGGAAGATGACGAGCTTGATGACGAACTGATAGAGATTTTTGTCGAAGAGGCCGGGGAAGTGCTGGAAACCCTGGCCGAGTTTACTCCGCAATGGCAGGCCGACCTTGCAGACAACAAGGCGCTCGCTGAGGTTCGGCGCGGGTTCCATACGCTCAAGGGTAGCGGTCGGATGGTGCGCGCCGGGGTGCTGGCCGAGTTGGCCTGGGCCGTCGAGAACATGCTGAATCGGGTTCTGGATCGCAGCATCGAAGCGGATACACCGCTGTTCCAGGTGGTCAACGCCGTACGCGGGTTGATGCCTCGGCTGGTTGAAGATTTTGCTGCAGGCCAGCAGCAGCCGCTGCCAGAGGTTGCCCAGTTGACTGCGCAAGCGGAAGCACTGGCCCGCGGAGAAGCGTTGCCGGAGGCCGGCGAGTCTGCTGCCGAGGTCAGCGCTACAGGCGCGGATACGCCGGAAACGCTGGATCTGGAGCCAGAAGCAGACACACTGAATACCGAAGCCGAAGCCGAAGCCGAAGCCGAAGCCGAAGCCGAAGCCGAAGCCGAAGCCGAAGCCGAAGCCGAAGCCGAAGCCGAAGCCGAAGCCGAAGCCGAAGCCGAAGCCATCGAGCTGGTCGATCTGAGCGAGTTTGAACTGCCGGAGCTCGACGAAGTGGCCGCGGCGGATGACGAAACCTTGCCGTTGGCAACGCTCGACGATGACCTGAGCCTTGATGCGGGGGTTGATTCCCCGGCGGTTGACGAGGCTCAGTCGGGCTCTTCCGGGTTGGATGAGCAAGGCGCGCCCGCAGACGAGGTGCCGCCGTTTGAAGATATGCCGGTATTGCCGGACGAGGCTGGTGACGAGATGTCGGCCTCGACGGAGGATGCTCTGCCCGTTGAGTTTGACTCCGCGCCTGCCGACGATGCTGAGGGCGCCGCCGAGCCGGAGTCCGAACTGGATACGGCCGCTGGAATGGACCCGGTGTTGCTGGAGATTTTCCGCAACGAAACCCGTAACCATATCGACCAGATCAACGCCTATCTGCGCGACTGCCGTGACTACGGTACGCCGCGTGCCCTGAGCGATTCGCTGCAGCGCGCCCTGCACACCCTCAAGGGCAGTGCTCATATGGCCGGTATTCAGCCGATTGCTCTGTTGGCCACGCCGTTGGAAAAACTCACCAAGGATTTCAAGGCTAATCTCATCCCGGCCGATCAGGCGTTGGTTGAGCTGCTGGGTGATGCGGTCGGCCTGTTCGAGTCCGGCCTGGAGCAACTGGTCGCTTCGCCGCAGGCGCCGCTCGCCGGATCGGACGAATTTCTGCAGCGTATCGAACAGCTGCGTGATTTGGGACTGAGTGCTCGGGAAAGTGGTCGGGCTGACCTGGAAGGGGCCGCTGGCGCCGACCTGATGTCGATTTTCCTGACTGAGGGCATTGATCAACTGCTGGACGTCAGTGACGAGCTGAACATGCGCACCCCGGGCGTTACGCCCGAGTTCGACAGTCACGAGCTGGCGGCGAGTTTGCGCGCTCTGGCCGAGGTCGCGGCAGAAGTTGAATTGGCGCCGCTGGAGCGACTGGCCGATACCCTTGAGCAGGTGCACGAGCGCCTGCAGGCCGGCCTGCTGAGCCCGGATGACACGGTCGTCGATGCGCTGGCGGCTGGCCATGAGCGCTTGATCAGCATGATGGATCAGGTTGCGGCCCACCAACACCTGCTGCCCGCCGATGCGGAATTGCAGGCGTTGCAAGCGCTGATCCCCGGTAGCCTGGCTATCGAGCCGGCACCGACAGCGGCCGCCCCGGTTGCGCCGACAGGCGGCAGCTGGAGCCTGAGCGAGGCGGGTACCGATGCCGAACTGGTCGATATCTTCCTGGAAGAAGCGCAGGAAATCATAGATAGCGCCGCAGGCAGCCTGCAGCAATGGATCGCTGACACTGGTAACACGCTGGCGGTAGAAGCATTGCAGCGTGACCTGCACACCCTCAAGGGGGGCGCACGGATGGCCGAGATTCGCCCGATTGGCGATCTTGCCCACGAGATGGAGTTCGTCTACGAAGGCTTGTGTGATCAGCGGTATGAGCCCAGTGAAGGGCTGATTGCACTGCTGCATGCCTGCCACGATGCGCTGGCAGAGATGGTCGAAGGGGTTGTCGCCTCTAGACCCATCAGTGATGGTGCTGCGCTGATCGCCGCTATCAATGGCTTCCGCAAGAACCCCGGGGATGTCCCGGCATTGCCCGGCAGTGAGGCGAGTGTCAGCCCGCAGCAGGAGCACAGGCCGGCCGAGCCGGTCCTTGCGCCGCCGATGCAGGGCATGCTGGCGATGTTCGTCGAAGAAGCCCAGGAGCTGCTGGGGCCCTGCGAGTGGTTGTTCGCAGCCAAGGATAATGATGCCGCCGCTGCGGCAGACCTGCTGCACAGGGTACAGACGCTCAAGGGAAGTGCCCGTCTAGCTGGTCAACACGGTCTGGCCGAGCAAGCCAAGCAGCTCGAAGGGGCCCTTGTTGCCGGTACTGCGCAGGAGTCCGAGCTCACCGCGTTGCAGGATGCGGTTGCGCAGCTCGCCGCTGGTAGCGAAGCTCTCGGGCCGGAGCCGGCAACACCGGTCTCGATACCGCCCGCTGCGGTTGCTGTCGCCGATGAGCCGCCGGTCGCCGACGGCATGTCGCTGGCCGACGTCAACGCCGTACTGAAGCAGGCGATGGAGGCTGATGCGCCGGCTGCCGGTGAGGGCAATAAGCGGGCGGCTGCACAGGAAAGCGTTAAGGTCTCCGCCGCGTTGCTGGAAGAGCTGGTCAACCTGGCGGGTGAAACGTCCATTTTCCGTGGTCGCATTGAGCAGCAGGTCACCGACGTTGCGCAGATTCTGGAAGACGTGGAAAGCACCATCGACCGGGTTCGTGATCAGTTGCGTCGTCTCGATATGGAAACCCAGGCGCAGATTCTGTCGCGCCACCAGGACCAGATGGGGCCGGGATACGAAGACTTCGATCCGCTGGAAATGGACCAGTACTCACAATTGCAACAGCTGTCGCGCTCGCTGTTCGAGTCGGCGTCTGACTTGCTCGACCTGAAGGAAACCTTGGCTACCCGCAGCCGTGACGCTGAAACCCTGTTGTTGCAACAGGCACGGGTCAACACCGAGCTGCAGGAAGGCTTGATGCGCACCCGCATGGTGCCGTTCGAGCGTCTGGTGCCGCGCTTGCGCCGGGTGGTTCGCCAGGTCGCCAGCGAGCTTGGCAAGCAGGTCGATATCGCCATCGGCAACGCTGAAGGGGAAATGGACCGTAGCGTGCTGGAGCGCATGATCGGGCCGCTGGAGCACATGTTGCGCAACGCGGTGGATCACGGTATCGAATTGCCCGAACAGCGTGCCGCTAGTGGCAAGCCGCGTGAAGGACGAATCAGTCTGGATCTGCAGCGTGAGGGTGGTGAAATCGTGCTGACCCTGCAGGATGACGGCGCCGGCATCAACCTTGAGGCGGTGCGGCGCAAGGCGGTCGAACGCGGCCTGATGGACGCCGATACTGATCTCACCGACCAGGAAGTACTGCAGTACATTCTCGAAGCGGGTTTCTCTACCGCCGAGAAGGTGACCCAGATTTCTGGCCGCGGGGTCGGCATGGATGTGGTAAACGCCGAGGTCAAGCAGCTCGGTGGCAGCATGACGCTGACGACCGAGCCCGGCAACGGCTCGACGTTCATCATCCGCCTGCCGTTTACCGTGTCGGTAAACCGCGCGCTAATGGTGTATTCGGGCGAGGACCTTTACGCCATCCCGCTAAACACCATCGAGGGTATCGTACGGGTTTCCGGTTACGAGCTGGAAGCCTATTACGCGCCGGATGCGCCGCCATTCGAGTACGCTGGCAAGACCTATGATCTGCGCTATCTCGGCGATTTGCTGGTAACCGGTCAGCAGCCCAAGCTGTCTGGCCACAGCTTGCCGTTGCCGGTGATTCTGGTGCGGGGCGCCGAACACAGCGTCGCCGTTCAGGTCGATGCACTGGCGGGTTCGCGCGAGATCGTGGTGAAGAGCCTCGGCAAGCAGTTTGCGGTGGTGCCGGGGATTTCCGGTGCGACCATCCTGGGTGACGGTCGGGTGGTGGTGATTCTCGATCTGCTTGCGGTCATCCGCGCCCAGCAGGCACAGCAGGCTCTGCAGCAGCTGGCCGCCGAGCGTGCAGCGCTGGTTGGTGAATACGAAGAGGAGCGACCGACACTGGTGATGGTGGTCGACGACTCAATCACCGTGCGCAAGGTTACCAGCCGCCTGCTTGAGCGTAACGGCATGGAAGTGGTCACCGCCAAGGACGGGGTCGAGGCTATCGCCAAGCTGCAGGACATCACGCCGGATATCATGTTGCTGGACATCGAGATGCCGCGCATGGACGGCTTCGAGGTCGCCACGCTGGTTCGTCACGATCCGCGGCTGGAGAAGCTGCCAATCGTGATGATTACCTCGCGTACTGGCGAAAAGCACCGGGAGCGCGCGCTTGGTATTGGCGTCAACGTCTATCTGGGTAAGCCCTATCAGGAAGCCCAGCTGCTGGAGGTGATTGATCAACTGGTAGAGAGTGGTGGCTGAGCCGGCACCCGGTATTGCATTGCTGGCCTGCCACGCGGGCCAGCGTCAACAGCTGGCGCAGGTGTTGAGCACCTTCGGCTACCGTGTCGTATCCGCCGAAGACCCGTTGTCGTTGCAGCCGGCGCAATTGGCGCTCGTTCAGGCCGATGCCTGGTTGCTGGAGCTGGCAGAGGAATCACCTCTGACCGAGTGGCTGCTTGAGCACAGCGAGGTCCCGGTGTTATTGGGGGCGGGGGAAATTCCTGCCATCGACAGCGAAGATTATCCGCGTTGGCAGTGCCGGCTGTATGCCAAGCTGCAGCCGATGCTGGGCACCCCGGTGCAGGGCCAGGCTCCGAGTCTGGCTGCAACACCGCTGCCCAATCCGGCTGAGCGTGCTCCCTGTATCTGGGTGTTGGGTGCGTCCCTCGGCGGGCCTGCCGCGGTCAAACGCTTTCTCGATACGCTGCCGCCGAACCTGCCGGTTGCCTTTGTTTATGCCCAGCATATCGATCCCGGGTTTGAACAGCAGTTGCCCCAGATCATTGGCCGGCAGAACGACTGGCAGATACTCAACTGCCGCCCCGGCAGCCGCCTGCAGGCGGGTGAGGTGTTGGTGGTGCCGATTGCCCAGCGCCTGGGCTTCAGTCGCGACGGCGTGCTGAGTCTCAGTGATGAACCCTGGCCCGGCCCTTATCAGCCGTCAATTGAGACGGTGCTGGACATGGTCTGTCAGCAGTTTGGCCCGGCCTGCGGTGCAATTATCTTCAGTGGCATGGGCGAAGACGGCGTTGCCGCCTGCGGGCGTATGCGTCAGCAGGGTATTGAAGTCTGGACCCAGGACACGCAGAGTGCGGCCTGTGCGACCATGCCCGATGCGGTACGCGATGCCGGCTTCAGCCACCGGCAGGGTTCACCCGAGGAGCTGGCAGCCGCGCTGCAACGCTGGCTGGCGCAGGAATGGTCTGCGGCCAGTTGAGCAACAACATTGATCATCATGAGGGAATGGGGACATGGCGTCTGATGCGCTGGAGACACTGAACAGCTTGATCGTACCGCTGCGTGAGCAGTCGTTGCTGCTGCCGAACGTGGCAGTGGCCGAGCTGGTGGGCTTCCGTCTGAGCGAGGCGGCCAGCCATGGGCCGGACTGGTTCCTCGGCTGGACCCTGTGGCGTGAACAGCAGGTGCCGATGGTGGATATCGACCTGTTGATGGGCTACACCGCAGACGCCCCGGAAGTATCGCCGCGGACGCTGATTCTCAACGCCATTGGTGGTACGCCCGGGGTGCATTTCATTGCGCTGCGGGTCTGGGGCATTCCCCGTTCCCGCAAGCTGCAGCGTGGTGATCTGACGACAACGGCTAGTGCAACCGAGTGGACGCTGCAGCAGGTCAGCCTGAGCGATGAGCCGCAGGATCTACTGATCCCCGATCTGCAGGCGCTGGAACAGGCGCTGGATCAGGCGGGGCTGCTGCGCCGGGCCAGCTGAGCAGCACCGCCGCTCAGTCACTCAACGGAAAGCTCAGTCGCGCCTCGGTACCGCCGCCGACCCGATTGAGTAGCTGCACCTGTGCGCCGTGGCTATCGGCAATTCGCTTGACGATGGCCAGCCCCAGTCCGGTTCCCTTGGTCGACCGGGCCTGGTCACCTCGAATGAAGGGGCTGAACAGGGCATCGTTTTCGAGAATCTCTACCCCGGGGCCGCGGTCCAGCACGCTGACGGTCAGCAGGCGCTCGGCGCCAACGCGGGTGACGTAGGTGCAGACTTCAACGCCGGTGCCGCCATGCACCAGCGCATTATCGATCAGGTTGATCAGTACGCGCTTGAGCGACAGTCGACGGAAGGTGAGGTGGGGTACCTCGGCCAGACACAGCCTGACCACCTCGCCATTGCTGTTCAGCGGGGCGACTACCTCGCGAATCAGCTCGTTGATGTCTCCTTCCTCGGTTGGCTCGGCGCTGCCGTCACGAATGTAGCTCATGAACTGCTCGAGGATGGCGTCCATGTCCTCGATGTCGCGAATCATGCCGTCAGTCAGTTCAGGCTCGGCGTCTGACAGCAACTCGGACGACAGCCGCATGCGGGTTAACGGGGTGCGCAGGTCGTGGGAAACGCCGGCCAGCAGCATGGTACGGTCGCGGTTGGCCTGCTCGACGTCCTGTGACATCTGATTGAACGCCCGATACACCTCGGAAATCTCCGACGGCCCGCTGGTGTCGAGCAGTCGCACGCTCTGGCCGCGACCGATACGCTGGGCAGCGCGTTCCAGCATCTTCAGTGGATGGTTGAGTTGACGCACCAGTAGCCAGGCGGCGGCAGTCGAGAGCATGCCGATGAGCGCCAGCCAGGTGACCACCAGCCAGACCCGCTGACCGCGCAGTGGATGGGCGTACAGCGGCACCTTGAGCCAGTAGTTGCCGTAGATCGGCTGGTGAATCCAGACCGCCGGTTGCGCCTGGGTTTGCACCCGAACCTCTGTCTGATCGCCCAGCTCGTCACGCAGCTGATGGGTGAAGATGCCGGAGTAAGGCCAGTGCACCTCACCCTGCGGCACCTGCTCGGGCACCATGATACGGATACCGGTCATTTCCTCGATGTCGCGGCGCGCATCCGGTCCACTGGCCCAGTAGGCGCGGACCAGCATCGCGGTGCCGTGGCTGTACTGGCGGTCAACCAGCAGGTCCTCGTTGCTCAATAGGTAGATCAGCGTCAGCACCTGGGAAAACAGGGTGACAATCAGCACCAGCAGGATGGTGCGGCCGAAGAAACTACGTGGCAACAATGGGTGCCAGCCGGGTCCGCCCTTCACGTATTCTGACCGTCCGGCACGAAGACGTAGCCAACACCCCAGACAGTCTGGATGTAACGCGGCTTGGACGGATCGGGTTCAAGCATGCGGCGCAGGCGGGAGATCTGTACGTCGATCGAACGTTCCAGTGCATCCCACTCGCGACCACGGGCCAGCTGCATCAGCTTGTCACGGGTCAGCGGCTCGCGCGGGTGACGTACCAGCGCTTTGAGCACGGCGAACTCGCCGGTGGTCAGCATGTTCACCTCGTCGCCGCGCTTGAGTTCACGGGTCGCGAGGTTGAGAGTGAACTCACCGAAGGTGACCTGATCGTCGTCAGTGCTCGGCGCACCCGGCACCTGCGGCGCCTGGCGACGGAGTACAGCCTTCATGCGGGCAACCAGCTCGCGGGGGTTGAACGGCTTGGGCAGATAGTCGTCGGCACCGATCTCCAGCCCCTGGATGCGGCTGGTCTCATCGCCCTTGGCCGTCAGCATGATGATCGGCGTGGTGTTGCCCTCGGCCCGCAGGCGTGCGCAGGCGCTCATGCCATCTTCCCCGGGCAGCATCAGGTCGAGCACGATCAGCGAATAGATTTCACGGGCCAGCAGACGGTCCATCTGAGCGACATCTTCCACGGCGCGAACGCGGTAACCCTGTTCGCCGAGAAAGCGCTCGAGCAGCCGTCGCAAACGCACATCGTCATCGACAATCAGAATTTTTTCGCCTTCGTCAGCCATGTATCACCTATCGGAGTGAGTGAGCCTGCATTGTGACCCAGCCCCCGTAGCTTGCGGGCTGGCCATTGTTACAAGAGGTTTCTTTTTACCCTGTTATGACGCCATCATCCAGCCGCTTTATGAAGGCCGACCACGGGCGCATCTGTCGGTTATACTGCCCGGCCTGTCATAGCCAAGAGTGGAAGTGTCTCCCCATGCAGAGTATTGCCTCGCGCATCGCCAGTGAACTGTCGGTTCGCCCCGAGCAGGTCGCCGCTACCGTCAGCCTGCTGGACGAGGGCGCCAGCGTCCCGTTTATTGCCCGTTACCGCAAGGAAGTAACCGGCAGTCTGGACGACACCCAGTTGCGCTATCTCGAAGAGCGCCTGCGCTATCTGCGTGAACTGGAAGACCGGCGTACCGCGGTGCTCTCGAGCATTGCCGAGCAGGGCAAGCTGAGCCCGGAGCTGGAACGCGATATTCGCGAGGCCGACACCAAGACCCGGCTGGAAGACCTCTACCTGCCCTACAAGCCCAAGCGCCGCACCAAGGGCCAGATCGCCATTGAGGCGGGCCTGGAGCCGCTGGCTGATGCGTTGTTTGCTGACCCGACGCTGGATCCGGAGAGCACCGCTGCCGGTTATGTTGATGCCGATAAGGGCGTAGCGGACGCCAAGGCCGCTCTGGATGGGGCCAAGTACATCTTGATGGAGCGCTTTGCCGAGAATGCCAGCCTGCTGGAGCGCCTGCGCGGCGCGCTGCGTGATGACGGTCGTGTCGTTTCTCGTGTGGTGGCAGGTAAGGAGCAGGAAGGCGCCAAGTTTTCCGACTATTTCGAATACGATGAGCCGCTGAAGAAGGTGCCGTCGCACCGCGCGCTGGCGATTCTGCGCGGCCGCAACGAGGGCGTGCTGAGCATCGCCCTGGAACTGGGCGACGCCGAACCGGCGCCGGGCACCATGCATCCCTGTGAGGCACTGGTGGCTGAGACCGTTGGCATCGTCAATCAGGGCCGCGCGGCTGATCGCTGGCTCAACGAGGTTGTGCGCTGGACCTGGCGGGTCAAGCTGCTTGGCCATCTGGAAACCGAACTGCTCGGCGAGCTGCGCGAAGCCGCCGAAGACGAGGCGATCCGCGTATTCGCCAGCAACCTGAAAGACCTGCTGCTGTCGGCCCCGGCCGGCCCGCGCGTTACGCTGGGCCTCGACCCGGGGTTGCGTACCGGGGTCAAGGTGGTGGTGGTTGGTGCCACCGGCAAGCTGCTCGACACCGCCACTATCTTCCCCCATGCGCCGCGCAATGACTGGGACCGCTCGCTGGCGACCCTGGCGGCGTTGTGCAGCAAGCATCAGGTTGACCTGATTGCCGTCGGCAACGGCACCGCCTCGCGTGAAACCGACAAGCTGGCTGCCGACCTGATCAAGCTGTGCAGCGGGCAGAAAATGCAGAAGGTGATGGTCTCCGAGGCGGGCGCGTCGGTGTACTCGGCCTCCGAGCTGGCGGCCCGTGAGTTTCCGGATCTGGACGTGACCTACCGTGGCGCGGTGTCCATCGCCCGCCGTCTGCAGGACCCGCTGGCCGAACTGGTGAAGATTGAGCCCAAGGCAATCGGCGTCGGCCAGTATCAGCACGATGTTTCTCAGGTGAAGCTGGCACGCGGGCTGGACGCGGTGGTTGAGGACTGTGTGAACGCGGTCGGCGTCGATCTGAATACCGCGTCCGCGGCGCTGCTGACCCGGGTTTCCGGCCTGAACCCGAGCATCGCCCAGAACATCGTCGATTACCGCGACAGCAACGGTGCCTTCCGCAATCGCCGCGAGCTGCTCAAGGTTAGCCGCCTCGGTGACAAGACCTTTGAGCAGGCCGCGGGCTTCCTGCGGGTGATGAACGGAGACAACCCGCTGGATGCCTCGGCGGTGCACCCGGAGGCCTATCCGCTGGTCGAGCGGATTGCCGATCAGACCGGCCGTGATGTCCGCGGTCTGATCGGTGACTCGACCTTCCTACGCAAGCTGGAACCGGCGCGTTACACCGACGAACACTTTGGTATCCCGACTATTACCGACATCCTGCGCGAGTTGGACAAGCCCGGTCGCGATCCGCGCCCCGAGTTCAAGGCGGCCGAATTCCAGGAAGGGGTCGAGAGCCTGAAGGACCTCAAGCCGGGCATGACGCTGGAAGGGGTGGTTACCAACGTGGCCAACTTCGGTGCCTTTGTCGATATCGGCGTGCATCAGGATGGTCTGGTGCATATTTCCATGCTTTCGCACCAGTTCGTCAAGGACCCGCGTGACGTGGTCAAGGCCGGTGACATCGTCAAGGTTAAAGTACTTGAGGTGGATATCCCGCGTCAGCGCATCAGCCTGACCATGCGCCTGGACGACAAGCCTCAGCCTGCCGGCGAACGCCAACAGCCGGGTGAGCGCAATCGTGGTCGGCAGGGCGCACCGCGCGGCAACGCCGGCGGTAACAGTGCGCGCCCGGCCGACGCGGGCGGCACCTTCGCCAACCTCTTTGCCAATGCCAAAAATCTGAAGAAGAAATGATCCCATGAGCGAATTGCATCCGGCATTGGCCGCCTTTGCCGCCGAGCGCAGCAGCGCCTTCACCGCCCTGGTAGGCATCGAGTTTGCCGCGATTGAGCGTGGGTTATGTACCCTGCGCCTGCCTATCGACGATAAGCACTTCAACTCCACCGGCCGGGTGCATGGCGGGGTGGTGTTTACCCTGCTGGATTCGGCGATGGGCGCTTCCGCGTTCAGTGTGCTGGAACCGCACGAAAGCACCGCCACCATCGAGTGCAAGATCAACTACACCCGGGCGGTTACCGGCGGTGTGCTGGAATGCACCGGCAAGGTGATGCACACCGGTACGCGCACCATCGTCGTGGACGGTGAGGTGTGGCAGGATGGCGTGCTGGTAGCCAAGTGTCTGGGGACCTTCGCTCGTATCTGAGCGGCGCCCTGCGGTCTTTCTATACTGATTAAACGGGTCGACGACGTACGTCGATCCATTGCCTAAGGAGTGACGCTTTGTCACCACTGCTCCGTGAACGCCTCGCCCTGCTGGCGACACCCGCGAACCGCTCGTTGCTGAGCGACTGTCAGCACGGTATCGAGAAAGAAAGTCTGCGTATCTCCGCCGACGGGACGCTGGCGCAGACGCCGCACCCGCAGGCGCTGGGTTCAGCGCTGACCCATCCACGGATCACCACCGACTACTCCGAAGCGCTGCTGGAGCTGATTACGCCGGTCAGCAAGGGGATCGAGGAGCTATTCGGCCAGTTGGACGAAATTCATCGCTTTACTTATGGCGAACTGGGCGATGAGCGGCTGTGGACCGAGTCTATGCCCTGTCGTCTGCCGGCCACCGATGAGGCGATTCCGATTGCCTGGTATGGCACCTCCAACGTTGGCACTCTGAAATACGTTTACCGGCGCGGCCTGGCGGTGCGTTACGGCAAGGCGATGCAGTGCATTGCCGGCATTCACTACAACTTCTCGCTGCCGCCACAGCTGTGGCAGGTCATGCAGGCTAAAGAGGGCGATACCCGCAGCGCGCAGGACTATCAGTCCGAGCGTTATTTCGCACTGATTCGCAATTTCCGCCGCTATGCTTGGTTGTTGATGTATCTGTTCGGTGCCTCTCCCGCAGTATGTGCCAGCTTCCTGCAAGGTCGAGATCACCGGCTGCAGCCGCTGGGTGAGCACAGTCTGTACCTGCCGTGGGCGACTAGCCTGCGCATGAGCGACCTGGGCTACAACAACAACGCCCAGTCCGGTCTGAACGTCTGCTACAACAGTCTCGACAACTACATCAACAGCATGCTGGATGCGATCAGCCTGCCTTACGCTCCGTATGAGGCGCTGGGTACCCATGACGCCAACGGTGAATGGCAGCAGCTCAATACCAACCTGTTGCAGATCGAAAACGAGTTCTACAGCCCGATCCGCCCCAAGCGGGTCGCCAACAGTGGTGAGAAGCCGGTGCATGCCCTGCGTGAGCGCGGAGTCGAGTACATCGAGGTTCGCTGCCTGGATATCGATCCCTTCGTGCCGCTCGGAATCGAGCCGGCGACAGCTCGTTTCCTCGACAGTTTCCTGCTGTTCTGCGCGATCAACGACAGCCCCGAGTTGAGCGACAGCGAGTGTGAGCAGGCGGCGGGTAACTTCAGTCTGGCGGTCAAGCGCGGCCGCGAGCCCGGCCTGATGTTGAGCGACAATGGCAGCGAACGCAGCCTGGTCAGTTGGGGCGAGTCTTTGCTGGACGGAATTTCCGCCTGCGCAGAACTGCTTGACCAGTCACAGGGCGGTTCGGCGTTTCTGGAGTCCGTTGCTGTTCAGCGCGCCAAGCTCAAGGATGCGTCGCTGACGCCGTCGGCCAAGGTGCTGGCGGCGATTGCCGAGCACGGCGACAGCTTCTTCCGCTTTGCCCTAGCGCAATCCGAGGAGCACAGCCAGAATTTTCGTGCCCGCCCGCTGGATAGCGATGCGCAGGAGCGAATGGCCGCTGAGGCGGCCGCATCACTGACGGAGCAGGCAGCGATTGAAGCGGCAGATGACGTCGACTTCGATACCTTTGTGGATCGTTATCTGAGTCAGCAGGCCTGATACACCGGGGGCCTAAGCCCCCGCAGTTGTCACTGCACGATCAGGTTGGTGAACAGCAGGTCATCGACCAACGGGTCACCTTCTTCCTCTTCCAGTACCTTCTGTACGGCGGCCAGCGCGCTGGCCCGCAGTGCTTCCTTGCCTTCCAGCGTGCTCAGGTTCTCTGGCAGCTGTTCGCTGAACAGGAAGACCAGCGCGTTGCGGATCAGCGCGTCATGGTAGTGGATACGCTCGACCGCAGCCGGGTCGTCAGTGCGCAGTGCGACATCGGCCTTCAGATACTGAATCCGCGGGCCGGCGCCCAGGGTGCCAACGAAGGCGGGCTTGAGTTGGACGTATTGGGCTGTGGGGGCTGCGGCTTCCTCTTCCGCCAGAACCGGGGTAGCAATTAACGTCAGGGCCAGCAGCAGGGTAGTGAGGGGGTTGCGATGCATCGGACTGAAACTCCATTAAAGTGCGCACAGGATAGCCGAGGTGCGGTTAAGCGCCAAATAGCCGTGCCTTTGACCTTATGCGAACCTATCACTTCAGGGCATGGTGATTGACCCTGTAGCCGGGTTCACGTCTAGACTGTCGCCATTGCTCAGCTTAAGCCAAGGAGACAACAATGAAAGCGGTACTGTGCAAAGCCTACGGCCCTGCCAGCAGTCTGGTGCTGGAAGAGACTGCTGATCCGGTTGCCAAGAAAAACGAAGTCGTCATCGACATCCACGCTGCCGGCGTCAACTTCCCCGACACCCTGATCATCGAAGGCAAGTATCAGGTCAAGCCGCCTTTCCCGTTCTCCCCGGGTGGTGAAGCGGCTGGCGTGGTTGCCAGTGTTGGCGAGAACGTCAAACACCTGAAAGTCGGTGATCGGGTAATGGGTCTGACCGGTTTCGGCAGTTTTGCCGAGAAGGTCGCTACCGACGCGATGCGCGTGCTGCCAATGCCGGCCGACATGGATTATGTTACCGCCGCCGGTTTCAGCATGACCTACGGTACTTCCATGCACGCGCTGAAGCAGCGTGGCGAACTCAAGCCGGGTGAAACCCTGCTGGTGCTGGGCGCTTCTGGCGGCGTTGGTCTGGCTGCGGTTGAACTGGGTAAAGCCATGGGCGCGCGCGTCATTGCTGCTGCCTCCAGCGCTGAAAAGCTGGAAGTCGCCAAGGCCGCTGGTGCTGACGAGTTGATCAACTACAGCGAAGTCAGCCTGAAGGATGCGGTCAAGGAACTGACCAACGGCCAGGGCGCTGACGTGATCTATGATCCGGTCGGTGGCGACCTGTTCGACGAAGCCGTGCGCTGCATCAACTGGAAAGGCCGTCTGCTGGTTGTTGGCTTCGCCAGCGGCCGTATCCCGGAATTCCCGGTCAACCTGGCGCTGCTGAAAGGCTCGTCCATCGTGGGTGTGTTCTGGGGTGCCTTTGCTGCCCGTGAGCCGCAGGTCAATCTGGAGAACTTCCAGGAAATGTTTCGCTGGTACAGCGAAGGCAAGCTCAAGCCGCTGGTCTCCAAGACCTTCGAGCTGAACGAGTACGAAGCTGCGCTGAACATCCTCAGCACCCGTCAGGCGGTGGGCAAAGTGGTCGTCAAGACCCGCTAACGCCAGCCGCAGGCTGGCCCTGGTGGGAAGCCACAAGCGGCAAGGTACAAGAAAAACCCGCGCGGTGTTGAATCGCGCGGGTTTTTTCATGGGCGCGACGACACTCTAATCCCTAAATACCATGTGGCAGCATCAATGCCAGGGACAGACTGAGCGGCTTGCGGCTGGGCGCGCTAAAGCGCGCCCCCATACCCCTGCTGGCGCCAGGCCTCGTAGATCAGTATTGCTGCACTGTTGGACAGGTTCAGGCTACGGCTGTTGGCCTGCATCGGAATACGCAGCACCTGATCGGTTGGCAGTGATTCACGTACGTCAGCTGGCAGGCCGCGGCTCTCCGGCCCGAACAGGAACAGGTCGCCCGGTTGATACTCGGGTTCACTGAACCAGCGGGTGCCTTTGGTGCTCAGTGCGAACACTCGGTTCGGCTGCACCTGTTCCAGACAACTGGTCAGATCCGGGTAACTGCGTACGGCGGCAAACTCGTGGTAATCCAGCCCGGCGCGGCGCAGGCGCTTGTCATCCAGTTCAAAGCCCAGTGGCTCGATCAGGTGCAACTGGCAGCCGGTATTGGCGCACAGGCGGATGATGTTGCCGGTGTTCGGCGGGATTTCGGGTTCGAGCAGGGCGATATGAAACATGGCTGGCGGCTACGCAAGGGCGGAGCGGTAGGCTACCCGGTTGGAGCGGCAAGCTTCAAGCGGCAAGCCGCAAGCAGTCCGTGGTGCTGCGAGCGTTGGTGTTAGTCTGAAGGCTGGAAGGGTTTGGGTTGAGGCTTGCAACTCGAGGCTTGCAGCTCAAAAAAAAGGCGACCCCAGCCTGCCTGAACCGAGGTCACCCCAAATACACCCATTAGTCATTTAGCATCAAGCGTGCCAGTTTCCTTGCAGGTGTACTTTATTCGCTTTCATCGTCGTCGGAACCGTCGACATTCATGCCTAGTTCCTTGATTTTGCGGGTCAGGGTATTTCGGCCCCAGCCCAGTAACTGCGCGGCATCGCGGCGTCTGCCGGCGGTGTGCTTGAGGGCCGTTTCGATCATGATGCGTTCGAATGCGGGTACCGCGATATCCAGCAGGTTGGTGACGCCGCGAGCCAGTTCCTGATCGGCCCAGGTGCGCAATCCGTGCTCCCAGTGCCCATCCGGCGCACTGTCCTGGTGCTGGGTGAGCAGTTCCGGGGGCAGGTCCTCGATCAATACCTCGCGGCTGGACGCCATGACGGTGATCCAGCGGCAGGTGTTTTCCAGCTGGCGCACGTTGCCGGGCCACGGCAGGTTGCGCAGGTAGTCCTGGGTTTGCGGCTTCAGGGTCTTCGGCTCGACGGCCAGTTCCTGCGCGGCGCGTGCGAGGAAGTGCTGGGCCAGGGCCGGGATGTCTTCGCGGCGTTCGGCCAGCTTGGGAATATGGATGCGGATGACGTTGAGGCGGTGGAACAAATCCTCGCGGAACTTGCCAGCTTGCACCAGCCCTTCCAGATTCTGGTGGGTGGCGGCGATGATGCGCACGTCGACTTTGATCGGTGTGTGACCACCGACCCGGTAGAATTCGCCATCGGCCAGTACACGCAGCAGCCGGGTCTGGGTTTCGGCGGGCATGTCGCCGATCTCGTCGAGGAACAGCGTGCCGCCGTCGGCTTGCTCAAAGCGGCCACGGCGTTGCACGGCGGCGCCGGTAAAAGCGCCTTTCTCGTGACCGAACAGCTCGGACTCCATCAGATCCTTGGGAATCGCCGCCATGTTCAGGGCGATGAAGGGATTGTGCGAGCGCGGGCTGTGGCGGTGCAGAGCGTGGGCGACCAGCTCCTTGCCGGTACCGGATTCACCGTTGATCAGCACGGTAATATTGGAGTGCGACAGACGGCCAATGGCGCGGAAGACTTCCTGCATGGCCGGCGCTTCACCAATGATCTCAGGGGTACGGGTCTGCAGAGTTTCTTCTTCCTGCGCCTCCTGCTCGTGGGTATGGGCCAGAGCACGGCGTACCAGAGCAACGGCTTCGTCTACGTCAAATGGCTTGGGCAGGTATTCGAACGCACCACCCTGATAGGAGGCGACGGCGCTGTCCAGGTCGGAATGGGCAGTCATGATGATGACCGGCAGTTTCGGATAACGTTCGCGCACGGTCGCCAGCAGGTCCAGACCGCTGGTGCCAGGCATGCGAATGTCGCTGATCAGAACATCCGGGTGCTGACGCTGCAGGCGTGCCAGTGCGGCGTCTGCGCTATCGAAGGCGACCGGCTCCATGCCTTCCTGTTGCAAGGCCTTCTCTAGTACCCAGCGGATGGAACGATCGTCATCAACGATCCAGACGTTCTCGGCACGATTCTGTGAGCGGGTCATAAAACAGTTCTCCAGTTCCGGTTTCACCGGCAGGCAGTTGAGGCATTGCGCAGAGGCAAGAATGCGTAAGGTCGCGCTGCCGTCGGGGCAGCACTGGTGTTGTCATGGGGGCGTGGCTGCATCTCAGTCGGCCCCCTCCTGTTCCAGTGGCAGGAACAGGGTAAAAGTGGTTTCTCCCGGCACGCTGTCACATTCGATCAGGCCCTGATGCTGGCTGATAATGTTCTGGGTAATCGACAGGCCAAGCCCGGTTCCTTCGGCCCGGCCACTGACCATGGGGTAGAAGATGCTCTCGGCGATGTCGGCCGGAATGCCAGGGCCGTTGTCGATCACCTCAACCCGGCAAACCAGTCGGTAGCGGGTCTGGCCGATCGTGAACTGGCGCAGCGTGCGGGTGCGCAGGGTGATCTGGCCCTGCTCAAGCGGACCATTGGCGGCGAGTGCCTGCATGGCGTTGCGGACAATGTTCAGCAGCGCCTGGATCAGTTGCTCACGGTCGGCCTGGACATCCGGGATGCTCGGGTCGTAGTCGCGCTTGATGTGCAGGGCGCCCTGGGTTTCGGCCTCGATCAGGCTGCAGACCCGCTCGGTGATCTCGTGAATGTTGATCGGTCGCAGCGCGGGTGGCCGGTACGGGCCAAGCATGCTGTCGACCAGATTGCGCAGCCGGTCGGCCTCTTCAATGATCACGTCGGTATAGTCTTTCAGACTCTCTTCCGGCAGTTCTCGGGCCAGCAGCTGAGCCGCGCCGCGAATGCCTCCGAGCGGATTCTTAATCTCATGGGCCAGGCCGCGCACCAGTACCTTGGTCACTTCCTGTTTGGACAGCTGGGCCTCTTCCTTGGTGATACGCAGCAGGCGATCACGTGGATACAGTTCCATCAGCAGCCAGTTGCGGTTGGCGGCAATGATCGGTGTGACCGAATAATCAGCCATCATGCTCTGGCCGTTGCCAAGGGTTAGCTGGGCTTCGCGCTTGGTAAAAGGGTGGCCGTTCTCAACCGCGTTGTGCAGCGAATCGAGGGCTGCCGCGCTATCAGTGAACAGCCCTTGCAAGGGCTGTTGATATACCCGTTGTCCGCTGACTGCCAGCAGCATTTCCGCCGCCGGATTCATGAAGCTCAGGCGCAGGTCGCTGTCCAGCAGCAGCACGGCAGTGGTCAGGTTATCGAGAATCTGGCGTAGAAATCGGTCTGGCAGCATGGCTATATCCGTCGTTTGGGCAAGGAAATGCAAGAAGCGAACCAATTCGGGGCGTATTCCGGGAGAGATGGATAATCCGTTGCCCGTTTCTGTGACGAGTGGCTCCCGGAATGCTCAGGCGCGTGCGCAGGCCCGGTGTTTGCTGGTGTTCCCGCTGCCGACGAGGGCCTTGAGCGGACGTTTCAGTCGTTCGTTGGGCTAGTGGATATCGGCTGGGCGCATTGGAACGGTGCGCGAATTGGAGTCGCGAGTGACGAGTATGCACCGATTTGGTGCGCTCGTCATTCGCGCTGGGGGGGTGGGTCAGGGGGTGCTGGCGGGTGGCTTGGGCACGTTCGGCGCTGTCGGTGCGGCCGGCGCCCGCGGTGCCTGGTTGGGTGAGTTGATTCGGCCGGGCTGGTTTAACGAGGTGCGCTGCACATGGACGGTGATCGGGCTGCTGGCGATCAATTCCTGGCCGCTGGCGTCAGTGATCACCGCTTCAATCTGGTGCGACCCCCGATCCAGGTTGGGCAGGGTCAGGCTGGCCTCGTTCTGGCCATCGCCCGGCAGTGCCTGGGTGGAGAGGGTGCCATCGACTCGGGCCCGAAGCAGCGCTCCGCTTCGCAGCGGCGGGTCAATGGCAATGCCGAGGACCAGATTGCCGTCGTTGGCCCGTACCCCGCTGTCGTTGGCAGGGCTGGTGATTTCCAGGCGGCGGTAGCGTCCTTGGCTTGTTGCCGCATTGCCGGTGGTGCTGCTGCTCTGGTTATAGGTCGGAGCAGGGCGCGGTGCATCCATGGCGTTGGGCGTGGAAATCTCAATGCGCTTGGCATTGGGGGATGGCTGGTCCGAGTAGACGGTGTTGCCTTCGGCATCGGTCCAGGTATAGATCTCGGCAGTGGCGCTCTGGCTGAAGATCAGCGCGCTGCACAGGGCAAAGATAAGCTTGCGCGGCATTGTCGTACTCTCCTTGAGACATCTGCTCATGCTGGCACCGTCCGGGAAAGCTGGCAACTGCCTTGGTCTGCCTTGGCGACAGACGTAAAAAAGGGGCGCCCGACCGGGCGCCCCTTTTTTGGGTGACAGTTGCCTGTCTCTGGATCAGACGCTGTAGTACAGGTCGTATTCCAGCGGGTGAACGAAGGTGCGAACCTTGATCTCTTCGGCGCTCTTCAGCTCCATGTAAGCGTCGATGAACTCGTTGGTGAACACGTCGCCCTTGGTCAGGAAGTCGCGGTCTGCGTCCAGCGCTTCCAGTGCCTCTTTCAGGCTGCCACATACCTGCGGGATCAGCGCGGACTCTTCCGGCGGCAGATCGTACAGGTTCTTGTCGGCCGCATCGCCGGGGTGGATCTTGTTCTGGATGCCGTCCAGGCCAGCCATCAGCAGTGCTGCGAAGGCCAGGTAGGGGTTGGCAGCCGGATCCGGGAAGCGTGCTTCGATGCGACGGGCTTTCGGGCTGGAAACGTACGGGATACGGATGGAAGCGGAACGGTTGCGGGCGGAGTAGGCCAGCATGACCGGAGCTTCGAAGCCCGGGACCAGACGCTTGTAGGAGTTGGTGGACGGGTTGGTGAACGCGTTCAGTGCCTTACCGTGCTTGATGATACCGCCGATGAAGTACAGGGCGGTGTCAGACAGGCCGGAGTAACCTTCGCCAGCAAAGGTGTTGTTGCCGTCTTTGGCGATGGACATGTGAACGTGCATACCGGAACCGTTGTCGCCGTACAGCGGCTTCGGCATGAAGGTAGCGGTCTTGCCGAACGCGTCGGCAACGTTGTGTACGCAGTACTTCAGGGTTTGTACTTCGTCGGCTTTCTTCACCAGGGTGTTGAACAGTACGCCGATTTCGTTCTGGCCAGCAGTTGCCACTTCGTGGTGGTGAACTTCGATGGTCAGGCCCATTTCTTCCATGGCGTTACACATGGCAGTACGGATTTCGTGGTCGTGATCGACCGGCGGCACCGGGAAGTAACCACCTTTGACGCCCGGACGGTGGCCTTTGTTGCCAGTCTCGAAGTCGCCGTCAGTGTTCCAGGAAGCCTGCTCGGAGAAGATCTTGAACATGGAGCCGGAGATGTCGGACTTGAATTTCACTTCGTCGAAGACGAAGAATTCCGGTTCCGGACCAACGAATACGGTGTCACCGATACCGGTGGACTTCATGTATTCTTCGGCGCGCTTGGCGATGCCGCGCGGGTCACGCTCGTAGCCCTGCATGGTGGAGGGCTCGATGATGTCGCAGACGATGATCAGGGTCGGCTCTTCGGTGAACGGGTCCAGAACGGCGGTGCTGTCATCGGGCATGAGGATCATGTCGGACGCTTCGATACCTTTCCAGCCGGCAATCGAGGAGCCGTCGAACATCTTGCCGTCTTCGAAGAAGTCTTCGTTGACATCACGGGCCGGCATGGTGACGTGCTGCTGTTTGCCCTTGGTGTCGGTGAAGCGCAGGTCTACCCACTTCACGTCATGCTCGTTGATCAGTTGCATCGCTTTCGACATGGTTTCCTCCAAAAGGAATCGTTTGCCAGACAGCCGGTCTGGCACCTTATATAACGTCCAGCGGACAGGCCGCTGCTCGGTTGCATTACAAGTGAGCAAAAGGTGTGCCATTTCGGAGCATCGCCTGTGAGCCCCGTATTTGGCGCTTTTTGCTCTGAAACTTGGTGATGCGCACCATTCTGGAGCACCTTGTTGGTGCATTCAATGGTGAGTGTGCGCCAAGTTGGTGCGTTGTCTGCACGGCAGTTAGCCGAGCGCTGAGCGCCTGCTGCGCGTATAATGCAGCGCTTTGCGCACGATATGCCAGCCCCCCATGAAACTGATCATCAAATTTTTCCCGGAAATCACCATCAAGAGCCGTCAGGTTCGCAAGCGTTTCATTGCCCAATTGAAGGGCAACTTAAAAAAGGTGCTGTCGGCGGTTGACCCGCAAGCCCGGGTCAACGGGAACTGGGACAGTCTCGAAGTCAATCTGGGGCCTGATCCGGCGCTGCAGCAGCGCTGTATCGAACGGTTGCGCAACACGCCGGGCATTTCGCATTGCTTCGAGGTGCACGAGTATCCGCTCGGCACCATCGATGAGTTAATCGAGCTCTGTGTGGCCAATGTCGGCGATCAATTGCGCGGCAAGACCTTTGCGGTGCGCTGCAAGCGGGTGGGTAGCCATCCGTTCAGCTCGCAGGATGTCGCGATCAAGGTGGGCAGCGCGCTCAATACCCGCTGCGGCGCAGCCGGTGTGTCCTTGAAAGATCCTGAAGTGGAAGTGCATGTCGAGATTCGTGATCAGAAAATTTATCTGATCCAGGCGCGTCACGAAGGTATGGGCGGCTTCCCGCTGGGAACCATGGAGCCGGTGCTTAGCCTGCTGTCAGGCGGCTTCGACTCCACGGTGGCGAGCTATCAGATGCTGCAGCGAGGCCTGCTTCCGCATTTCGTCTTCTTCAATTTGGGGGGCCGAGCCCACGAGCTGGGTGTGCGTCAGGTTGCGCATTACCTGTGGGAGCGTTATGCGACCAGTCACCGCCTGCGCTTTGTCAGCGTTCCCTTTGAAGGGGTGGTTGCCGAGATTCTGCAGAACGTTGAAAACAGCCAGATGGGTGTGGTGCTCAAGCGCATGATGCTGCGTGCCGCAGACCGGGTAGCCTACCGCTTGGGCATCGATGCTCTAGTCACCGGCGAGGCCATTGCCCAGGTGGCCAGTCAGACGCTGCCGAACCTGAGTGTTATCGACAAGGTGGCAGAGCGGTTGGTCATTCGTCCGCTGATTACCACCAGCAAGCTGGACATTATCGATGTGGCCCGGCGTATCGGCACGCTGGAATTTTCCAGCAGCATGCCTGAGTACTGCGGGGTGATCTCCGTCAGTCCGGCTATTCGCACCACAGTGGCGCGGGTTGAGGCGGCTGAAGCCGGATTCAACTTTGAGGTGCTGTCGCAGGCGGTGGAGAATGCCGCCTACAGCGAGTGCAGCGAGCTGGGCGAGATGATGGAAGGCGGCTCGCCGGTCGAAATTGTCGAGCAGGCACTGACCGGCCAGATCGTTATCGACATCCGCCACCCCGATGAGCAGGAACTAAGGCCGCTGCAGCTGGACGGGGTGGAAGTGCAGTCGATTCCTTTCTATACCCTCAATAGTCGTTTTGCCGAACTCGACCCGTCTCGCGCCTATCTGCTGTATTGCGAGAAAGGGGTCATGAGTCAGCTGCATGCCCAATATCTGCTGGATGAAGGTCACGGCAATGTACGTGTGCTGCGGCCGGGCGGCAGCAGCAAGCGCTGAATAGCATCACCGGGCAGCTGTTCTGCTCGGCGCAATTGAAGTAATGGCAGGGTGTTTTGAACAAAAAACACCCATTGTCACCTTTGGGTCTGTATAATGCCCCCCTCTTTTTTTCAGTATGCCGGCTGTCGCCGCATCACCCAGGACGCTCACAGTGATCGAGAATCTCCGCAATATCGCCATCATCGCGCACGTTGACCACGGCAAAACCACGCTGGTCGACGCTCTGCTGCGTCAGTCCGGTACCCTGGATCGCAAGGAACTGGATTCCGAGCGGATCATGGATTCCAACGACCAGGAAAAGGAACGCGGCATTACCATTCTGGCGAAGAACACCGCCATCAAGTGGAACGGCTACAACATCAACATCGTCGACACCCCCGGCCACGCCGACTTCGGTGGCGAGGTTGAGCGCGTGATGTCCATGGTTGATTCGGTACTGCTGCTGGTTGATGCGGTTGATGGTCCGATGCCACAGACCCGCTTCGTAACCCAGAAGGCCTTCCAGGCCGGCCTGCGTCCGATCGTTGTCGTGAACAAGATTGACCGTCCGGGTGCCCGCCCTGACTGGGTTATCGACCAGGTCTTCGACCTGTTCGACAGCCTCGGCGCTACCGACGAGCAGCTAGACTTCCCGTTCGTCTACGCCTCCGCAATCAACGGTATTGCTGGTATGGACCCGGAAGAAATGGCCGAGGATCTGACCCCGCTGTTCCAGACCATCGTTGATCGCGTGCCGTCTCCGGACGTTGACCTCGACGGCCCGTTCCAGATGCAGATCTCGGCACTGGACTACAACAGCTTCCTGGGGGTGATCGGCATCGGTCGTATCCGCCGCGGCAAGGTCAAGACCAACACGCCGGTGACCTCTATCGATGCGCAGGGCAAGAAGCGCAACGGCCGTATCCTGAAGATCATGGGTCACCACGGTCTGCAGCGCGTTGAAGTTGAAGAAGCTCAGGCTGGCGACATCATCTGCATCAGCGGCTTTGACCCGCTGTTCATCTCCGACACCCTGTGCGATCAGCAAAACGTTGAAGCTATGCCGGCGCTGACCGTCGACGAGCCGACCGTAAGCATGACCTTCCAGGTCAATGACTCGCCGTTCGCCGGTAAAGAAGGCAAGTTCGTCACCAGCCGCAACATCAAAGAGCGTCTGGAAAAAGAACTGCTGCACAACGTGGCTCTGCGCGTTGAAGAAGGCGACAGCGCTGACAAGTTCAAAGTATCTGGTCGTGGCGAGCTGCACCTGTCGGTGCTGATCGAAACCATGCGTCGCGAAGGTTTCGAGCTGGGTATTTCCCGTCCTGAGGTAGTGATCAAGGAAATCGACGGCGAGAAGCAGGAGCCGTACGAGAACGTTACCATCGACATCGAAGAGCAGCACCAGGGTCCGATCATGGAGCAGATGGGTCTGCGCAAGGGCGACCTGGGCAACATGGTTCCGGATGGCAAGGGCCGTATTCGACTGGAGTACGTTGTCCCGGCACGTGGCCTGATCGGCTTCCGCAACAGCTTCCTGACCATGACCTCGGGTACCGGCATCATCACCAGTACCTTCAGCCACTACGGCCCGGTCAAGCAGGGTGAAGTAGGCCACCGCCAGAACGGCGTGCTGGTCTCCATGGCAACCGGCAAGGCACTGACCTACTCGCTGGAAACCCTGCAGGATCGCGGCAAGCTGTTCCTGGAGCCGGGTCAGGATATCTATGAAGGCCAGCTGGCTGGTATCCACAGCCGTGACAACGACCTGGTCATCAACCCGACCAAGGGCAAGAAGCTCGACAACATGCGCGCTTCCGGCAAGGATGAGACCATTCAGCTGGTTCCGCCGGTCAAGTTCACTCTGGAGCAGGCGCTGGAGTTTATCGATGACGACGAGCTGGTCGAAGTGACGCCGAAGTCGATTCGCCTGCGCAAGAAGCTGCTGAGCGAGACCGACCGCAAGCGTGCCAGCAAGAGCTGAGCCTCGCCGCGACTGAAAAACCCGCCCCGGATTCCGGCGCGGGTTTTTTCATGTCTGCGGGTCCGAGTTGGCGGGATGTGCGACCAATGGCTACTGTTTGAGGGGGAGCTCTGAATCGTCTGCGTGATATTATATTGACATCAAAAAGCCTTCTCGCATCGTTTGCTCGGGGATAACAATAATGGGTGGAAATCGGCACATCGGACTGCAGCAGTGGATCTGGCGCGCCTTTATTCGCAGTGCGCTGGTACCGCTGGTGCTGGTGGAGGCGGCGCTGATTGCCATCTACCTGTTCAGTAACTCCGAAATTCGTGACGAGCAGACTGCCTATCTACGGCAGACTGCGCTGACAGAGCTGAGCGGCGCAGCCCGGCTGGAGGCGCGGGTGATCAATGCTCGTCTTGAGCAGGTAGCGTCGCTGGCCAATGGCTATCGCAATCTGGTGGCGGAGACATTGACGGTGCCCATGGTTGCCCCGCCGGTATCTGTTAAAACCATCGACAGTGGCGTGACCTACAGCCCGGCCGACAATGGCGGCAGCGCGTTTTTTTACTCGGGCGCAACGCCGCCGGCTCGGCAGGACAGGAACAAGATCCATCGCATGGCGACGCTTGATCCGGTCATGCGTGAGGTGCAGCGGAGCAACCCGCTGATTGCCAGTGTTTACTTCAATAGCTGGGATAACTACAACCACATCTACCCTTGGTTTGCCACCGCGGATCAGTATCCGCACGACATGGTGATCCCGGACTACAACTTCTACTATCTAGCGGACGCCGAGCATAACCCGAGCAGGGGGGTGGTCTGGACGGATGTCTATCTGGACCCGGCCGGTCAGGGCTGGATGATGTCGGCGATCGCCCCGGTTTACCGTGGCGACTTTCTTGAGGGAGTGGTGGGTGTCGACATCACCGTCGACGGCATTCTGACCGAGATCAACCGCCTGCCGGTGTCCTGGGACGGCTATGCCATGCTGGTCAGTCAGGACCTCAACATCATGGCCATGCCTGCGCCCGCCGAGCGGGATTTCGGCTTGCGTGAGCTGACCACGCACTCCTATCAGGATGCGATTCGCCGGGAAATATTCAAGCCGGATGACTTCAACCTGGCTCAGCGCGCGGAAACAGTTGATCTGGCCGCGGTGCTGAAGGGACGTAGCAACGGTGTGCAGCAGTTGATGCTTAATGACAAGGCGCTACTGGTGGGTTGGACCGAAGTCGAGCAAACCGGCTGGCAATTGTTGACGGTCGTGGATGAAGAGTTGCTGTTTGCTCAGACCAATCAGATGGCGAGCCACTATCGACAGATAGGCATGCTGCTGATCGCCGGTTTGATCGCCTTCTATGTGGTGTTCTTTGCATTTCTGTGGATTCGGGCCCGAGGTTTGACGGAGCGGTTGCTGGTTCCGATTGAAGGGATATCTCGAATGATGACAGACATCGGTGCCGAGCGCTGGCGCTCGGAGCCGGTGCACTCGGAAATCGCCGAACTCGACGGCATGGCGCGCCACACCCATGAAATTGGATTGCAGCTGGAGCGCAGCCAGGAACTCAATCGTACCGCCCAACAGCGTATTGAGCTGGTGCTCGACAGTACCACCGAGAGCATCTGGGAGTGGCACGTCGGTGACCGGGAAATAGAGCTGCGCGGGCGCTTTGGCGCGCGCTTCGGGCTGCCAGCCGGGCGTGTGCCGCTGGACATGTTCCGCGCCCGGATTCACCCCGATGATCGAGCCCGAGTCTTGAGCGCGGAGGAGTCGGCTTTGCGCAGCCGCGCACAGTATGCTGCGGAATTCCGGTTTGCTGATGCTCAGGGGGTGTATCACTGGTTGCTCAGCCGTGGCCGTGTCCTTGAGCAGGACCCGGCTACCGGCGAGGTACTGCTGCTGGCCGGTACTCATGTGGACATCGATGATCTCAAGCACATTGAAAGTGACTTGCGTTCGGCGACCCACGAAGCAGAGGCAGCGAACCTGGCGAAGGCGCGATTCATCTCCAGCATGAGTCATGAGCTGCGTACGCCGTTGAACGCGATTCTCGGTTTTGCCCAGTTGATGGAGCTCGACAGTCAGGAAAGTGGGCAACCCTCGGAATACGTTCAGGAAATCTTGCTGGCAAGCCGGCACCTCAATACGCTGTTAAGTGACATCCTCGATTGGTCAGCCATTCAGGTAGATGCCCGGCGCGTGCAGCTGATGCCGACCGATGTTGCCCAGATCATGAATGAAAGTGCCGAAATGGTGCGGCTCGCGATCAGCCAGGAGGGCTTGTCCTTTGAGGTTGTGCCGCCGTCCGAGGGGGTGACCGTGATGGCGGATCCTCGGCGGCTGCGTCAGGTAATGATCAACCTGCTGTCGAATGCCAAGAAATACAACACCGTCGGGGGCAGTGTGCGGTTGTACTCTGACGTGTTTGGCGCTCGCCTGCGTCTGGTGGTCGAGGACACGGGCATGGGTATCGAGCCCGAGGATCAGGCGCTGTTGTTTGAGCCGTTCCAGCGACTGGGTCGGGAAAACACCGCTATTCAGGGAACTGGAATCGGCTTGTCCATCTGTCGTGAGTACGCCCGCGCGATGGGAGGAGACATTGGCCTGCACAGCGAGCCTGGGGTCGGCAGCCGGTTTTGGGTTGAATTGCCGCTGAGCGCGGCGCCAGCCCTGCCTAGGTCCGGTGGGCCGCTGGTCTATTGCCTCAGCGATGATGAAGTGTTGATTGAGCAGGTGCGTGAGGTGCTCGGGGAGCGGGCGCAGCTTCGGGTCGGCAACGCCGGTAAGTTGCTTGAGCAGGCCGCGGAGAGCCCTCCTTCCCTGGTGCTGATCGATGATGCAGTGGTGGATTCCTCTACTGTATCGGTGCTGCAGCGGTTGCGTCAGCTGCAGGCGGGCCTGGCGTTGCCAGTGCTGCTGCTGGCCGATGCACCGAATTTGGCGTCGGTCCATGAACTGGTAAGTGAGTGTCAGGGGCTGGTGCGCAAGCCTCTGGACAGTGACGAGTTTGACGCGCTGGTGAACGTGTTGCTGGAACGGGAGGCTGGCCATGCTGAGTAACGTCTTGCGTCGTGCGACCGTGGTGGTGATTGACGATGTCCCGGCCAACCTGCGCTTGCTCCAATCCAGCCTGCACACTATGGGTCTTGGTCAGGTAAAGGGCTTTAGCAATTCTGCCGAGGGGCTGACCTGGTTGCAGCAGAACAGTTGGGATCTGTTGCTGCTGGACCTGGACATGCCGGCGCCGGACGGATTTGCCATTCTGGAGGCGCTGCGCGACCGCGATCGCAGTGCGCAGCAGGTAATACTGGTAACGGCGTTGGGTGACGCCGTGAGTCGTCGACGCGGCCTGGACCTGGGTGGCAACGACTACCTGACCAAGCCGGTTGATTTGCCTGAGCTGCTGTTGCGCGTGCGCAACTGTCTGGACTTGAGTTTCGCCCATCGCCTGCTGCAGCAGGAGCGGGAGACCCTGGAAATGCGCGTCGAGGAGCGCACTGCGCGGTTGCGTGACAGTTACCAGGCGGTGATTCGGGCGCTGTCCCGGGCGGCAGATTACAAGGATAACGAGACCGGCAACCACATTATGCGGATAGGTGAAACTGCCGCCTTGCTAGGACGGGCGATTGGCGCACCAGCGACCTGGGTAGAGTTGTTGCGGCTCGCCGCGCCCATGCATGATGTTGGCAAGATTGGCATACCTGATCATATTCTGCTCAAGCCGGGCAAGCTGACTGAGGACGAGTTCGACATCATGAAGCGGCACGCGCGTATCGGGCACGACATTCTTGCCGATAGCGGTCGATCGTCCTTGCTGGAGCTGGCTGCGGAAATTGCGCTCAATCACCATGAGAAGTGGGATGGCAGCGGCTATCCAGGCGGGCTCAAGGGGGAAGAAATACCCATTTCGGCGCGCATCGTTGCGCTGTGCGATGTCTATGATGCGCTGCGCAGTTCGCGACCCTATAAACAAGGCTGGAGCGCAGAGAAGGCACAGGCCTACATTCTTGCCCAGTCGGGTAAGCATTTTGACCCAGCAGGGGTGGAAATCATGGCTGGACTATTTGACGAGATCGAGTTCATCAGGGCATCGCTGAGCGACCCCTGATCGGCGTTGGCTCGTGTAGGCGGCAACCTGAGGTCCGAGCGGCGGGCAACGGGATTCGCTTATTGCAGACAGGATACTAGTTGGCCGCTGCCGGAGCGGCCATCGCCCGAAAGGGTGGATTTGCCGGTAAGTCACCTGAATGGGTGCTGGTGTTGGTCGGGAGCGGCGCTAGAGTAGCGCTCAGGCAACCCGAGGTCCGAAACGGCGCAGGCCGGATCGTGATGTACCCAACAACAAAAACCACGCACGATTCATGGAGGCTACACCTCATGCCATTCAGCAAAAAAGGCATCCTTGCCATTTGTAGCGCTGGCGCGCTGCTGTTTTCGATGTCTGCCCTGGCCAACAATCCACCGCCGACCGATCCTGGTGACGGCGGTGGTTCCAGCTACCAGCGCGGCCCGGATCCATCCGTCAGTTTCCTCGAAGCCGATCGCGGCCAGTACAGCGTGCGCTCCAGCCGCGTATCCGGCCTGGTCAGCGGCTTTGGCGGCGGCACCATTTACTACCCCACCGGTACTACCGGCACCATGGCAGCGGTGGTGGTGATTCCCGGGTTTGTTTCTGCCGAGTCGTCGATTGACTGGTGGGGGCCGAAACTGGCGTCCTACGGCTTTGTGGTCATGACCATTGACACCAACACCGGCTTTGATCAGCCGCCGAGCCGTGCACGTCAGATCAATAACGCACTGGATTACCTGATCAGCCAGAACAGCCGGAGCACAAGCCCCGTGCGCGGAATGATCGATACCAATCGCCTCGGTGTAGTCGGCTGGTCGATGGGCGGTGGCGGTACCCTGCGGGTGGCCAGCGAAGGCCGTATCAAGGCTGCCATTCCGCTGGCACCCTGGGATACTTCCAGCTACTACGCCAGCCGCGCTCAGGCGCCGACCTTGATCTTTGCCTGTCAGGCGGATGTGATCGCGCCGGTCTTCCAGCACGCATCGCCGTTCTACAATTCGCTGCCGTCGAACATCGACAAGGCCTTTGTGGAAATTAACGGTGGCAGCCACTTCTGTGCCAATGGTGGCAGCATTTACAACGATGTATTGGGCCGCTTGGGCGTGTCCTGGATGAAACTGCATCTGGATGAAGACAACCGCTACAAGCAGTTCCTCTGTGGTCCGAACCACACTTCAGATTTCCAGATCTCCGGTTATCGCGGCAACTGCCCGTACTAAGTTCCGGGCTCAAGGAGCAGGCGTCGGCCCCTCGTCGGGTCGGCGCCTTTTTTGTGGCTGTTGGTCAGGGTTTTGGTCGGTAGGCGCAGAAACCGGGGCGCGGCCCGACTTGCGGGTGGTTGCGGCAGGTCGCAGGGCGCCTGTCGTAGACAGTGCAGCGCCGGCTGCGGGCATCGAGAAACAGGCAGTCATCGTTGCTCATGCGGCTAAGGGTGAAAACGCCGCTCTTCTGGTGAAAACGCTCGACGACACCTTCTCTCTGCAGGCGTTTGGCGATCTGCTTTAGTGGCTCGCCACGTTCGAATTCATCTACCAGTTCCAAGCGAATCAGGTCGTCCAGCCGAACCTCTACCGGCAGCGTGCAGCAACTGGCGTTGCAGCTATCGCACAGGCCCTTGCGGTACTTCTGCCAGGTGTCTAGCCGGTCGATGTCGGCGGCGGGAATCAGTTGCGGTTTCATGCAGCGCCCCAAGGGATGAGGCGCGCATTATAAAAGAGCCGGGCGGCGTGCTAAACCACCGGGCGTCGTCGGGTTACTCGTCGAAAAAGAAGCGTTCTTCGCCGAATGCTGGCTTCAGGTGGTTGAGCCAGGTGGCCTGCTCATCATATTTGGCAAAGAACGGGCGCTGCACCCAGTCGGGGTTGCGGCCCTGAATCATACGCAAGGCGATGACTTTCTCTCCATTGATCTCGGTGACGCCCTGGATTTCCACCTTGCCCGGGTGCGAGCTCATGGAGGGGCCGCGGGCGGTGCGGGCGATACCCGAGACCTGCTGCATGGCGTCGCGGTAGATCTGCCAGGCTTTGACCAGCGGCACCTCAAAGTAGTGGCGTGCCCCGGTATCGCGTTCAACGAACATATAGTAGGGGATGATGCCGAGCTCGACCTGGGTCTGCCAGAGCCTTGCCCAGACGCTGGCGTCGTCATTGATATGCGCCAGCAGCGGGCCCTGGGCGCGAATCTGCGCGCCGGTTTCGCGGACACGGCGGATTGCTTCGCGGGCCACCTCCGGTTCCAGCTCCTTCCAGTGGTTGTAGTGCGCCATCAGCGCCAGGTGCTTGCCGGCGGCCTGGATTTCAGCAAACAGGGCCAGCAGGTCCTCTGCATCGTCATCGCTGACAAAACGCTGGGGCCAGAAGGTCAGTGCCTTGGTGCCGATGCGGATGGTACGGACGTGGGCAAATTCATCGCTGAGCAGTGGTTCGAGGTAGGCGCGCAGGTTGCGGGTTTTCATCACCATCGGGTCGCCACCGGTGACCAGTACGTCGGTCACTTCGGGGTGAGCGCGCAGGTAGTCCTGCAGCTGGTTGGATTCACGGGCAGCAATCTTCAGGTCCTTGTCACCGACAAACTGGGCCCAACGGAAGCAGAAGGTGCAGTAGCTGTGGCAGACCTGGCCGGAGCTGGGGAAGAACAGCACGGTCTCGCGATACTTGTGCTGCAAACCTTCCACCACCTCGCCATCCAGTTTGGGGATGTTGTGTTCCAGCTGACCTGCCGGGTGGGGGTTCAGCTCAGCGCGGACTTCGCTGATCAGCGCCTTCAACTCGGCGGCCCCGACCTCATCACGCATGGCATTGGCAACCCGGTCGTAGTGCTCTGGCTTGAGCATGCCGCGTTGTGGGAAGGTGAGCTGAAAAATCGGGTCGGCCGGCACCTGCTGCCAGTCGATCAGCTCGTCAATGACGTACTGATTGACCCGGAACGGCAGGACGCTAGCGACAACCTGCATTTCAAAGCGCTGCTCTGCACTCAATTGCTGCAGCTGCGGAATCTGGTCGAGCTGCTTGGCGGTGTAAACCTTGAAGCGCTGGTGGCGCAGCTGGTTGACGTTGAACTGATCAGGTGTGATGGAGGTAACGGCTAAAAGATTGGATTTTGGCATAGAGGATCGTCTGTATCTTTCTTGTAAAAAACAATAGGTCGCATCGGGCAGGCTGCTGAGAAGCAGTGCGCGTGCATGAAAGTAAGCCGACAAACTGGAGTGAACGGCGAAAAAAAGCGTCGATCATTGGCTAATTTGCAATGATCATAGTGATGGGCTGAATGTTCAGCAGTCGAGCATGATAGCGAAATGATCCATTGATGTCTAAAAAACGACCTGATGCCCCGCAGTTGGTTATGCTGAAGCCCCGGTTTTTGCTTGGAGAGTTCGCCATGTTTACCTATATCACCCTGGGCACCAACAACCTGCCGCGAGCGGTGCGCTTTTATGACGCGGTGATGGCGACGCTCGGTATTGCCCGGGTGTCTACGCCGGATGAGGAAAACTGGGACGGTTGGGTCGGCTGGGGGCGTTACGAGAATCGCGGTGCCCGGGAGCTGGCGCTCTGGCTGTGCGAGCCCTTTGATGGCCAGCCCGCATCGGTCGGTAATGGGGTGATGGTCGCCTTTACGGCGCCCGACTGGAAATCAGTACGAGCCTTTCATGCTGCGGCACTGGCTAACGGCGGACGCAGCGAAGGCGAGCCGGCGCTGCGCGAGCACTATAATCCGGACTTTTACAGTACCTATGTACGCGACCCGGATGGCAACAAGCTGGCGGTGGTGTGTCGAGGCTTCCTCCATGACCCTGACTGACGACAGGCAAAAGGGTCTGGACAGACGGCTCTTAGCCGTGTCGACTGCCGGGAGCATCGTGATCAAGGAGAGCCCATGCATTACGCCCAGCTAATAGCCCTCGCGCGCTATAACCAGTGGATGAATCAGCGGCTTTATGCGTTGTGTGAGACGCTTGAGGAGGCTGACCGGCGGGCCCCCCGGGGGGCCTTTTTCGGCTCCATTCATGGCACGCTGAACCACATCCTGCTGGCCGATAACCTGTGGATGGGGCGCTTTACCGATCAGCCTTTCTCTGCTCCGGCGCTCGATACCGAACTGTATGCCGGGTTTGCCGAGCTGCGTCGTGCGCGCGAGATGATGGATGAGCGGATCATTGAATGGGTCGGCACCCTGTCGCCGGCGCGGCTGGCGGGTGAGCTGCGGTACACGAGCCTGGTCAACCCGGAGCCGCGTTGCTATCCGCTGTGGCTGGCGCTGACTCACTTCTTCAATCATCAGACCCATCACCGTGGGCAACTCACTACACTGTTGTCCCAATTGGGAACCGATCCGGGTGTGACTGATCTGATCCAGATGCCGGGAATTGCCTCGGCCTCTGAAGTGATTGACCAGGAGACGGTGATGTCGGCGGCGGATGAAGTACTGGCGTTCTGGTTTGCTGAGCTGCGCCCGGCTCAGTGGTGGCAAAAGGATCCGGCGCTGGATGAATTGATCCGTAGCCGCTTTGGCGATCTGCACGAACGTGCGGTGCGCGGTGAATTGATGAACTGGCGTGGTACTGCACTGGGGCGGCTGGCCGAGATCATCGTGCTGGACCAGTTTTCACGCAACATCTGGCGCGATACGCCACGTGCCTTTGCCGCCGATGGGATGGCGCTGGTCCTGGCGCAGGAGGCTGTGACTGAAGGCGCGGACCAGCCGTTGCCGGTGAAATGGCGCGCTTTCCTGTACATGCCGTTCATGCATAGCGAGTCGTTGCGTATGCATGAACAGGCAACGAAGCTGTTCAGCACGCCAGGGTTGGAAGACAACTTGCGTTTTGAGCAGCGGCACCGGGAGATTATCGAGCGTTTTGGCCGCTACCCGCATCGCAACGCGATTCTTGGCCGGCCAAGCACAGCGGAGGAGGTGGCGTTTCTGCGTACCAAGGGCAGTGCTTTCTAGCAAAACTGTACCCCGGAACGCTGAGCAAACTGTGTTGCGACGCCCCGTATGTGATGGCGTAGGCTTGAGTCTTTTGCCGGAGATGCTTCATGCAATTGTCGATCTTTCAGGTTGATGCTTTCACCGACACCCTGTTTGGTGGCAATTACGCCGCCGTTGTGCCGCTGGCCGACTGGCTGTCGGCAGAGCTGATGCAGGCGATCGCGGCCGAGAACAATGTGTCTGAAACCGCCTTTGTGGTTAAACAGGCTGACGGTGGCTACGCCATTCGCTGGTTTTCGCCGCTGGCCGAGATCGACTTCTGCGGGCATGCCACGCTGGCTGCCGCGTTTGTCCTGTTCCGGCTGAACCCGGATACCCAAGTGTTGCGTTTTCGGGCGGCTGCGGTGGGGGAGCTGAGCCTCAGCCGTGAAACCGATGGGCTGATCCACATGGATGCGCCGCGGCTGGCACCGGAACCGGTAGAGGAGGCTCCTGCATTGTTGCTCGACGGTCTGTCGATCAGGCCGGATTCGGTGTTGGTCAGCCGTCAGGCGTGGTTTGCTGTTTATGCTGATGAGGGACAGGTGCGCGCGGTCGAGCAGGATCCAGAGCTGATCCGCCAGCTGGCACCGCGCGATGTAGTGGTTACTGCGCCCGGACACGAGGTGGACTTTGTGTCGCGTTATTTTTGGCCGGCCAATGGCGGGCTGGAAGATATGGTGACCGGCTCGATTCATGCCGGGCTGGCACCGTACTGGGCCGAGCGACTGGGATGTGACCGGTTGGTTGCCGTACAGGCATCCGCGCGTTGCGGCCGTCTGTATTGTCAGGTCGAGGCCGAGCGAGTTCGCATCAGCGGCTACGCGGTGCTCTATCTTGAAGGCTGCATTCATTTGCCGGATTGAGATCCAGGCATCCCGATAGGGAGGGCCAACCGGCTATGCTTGCAGCATTGAATCACACAGGGAGAGGCAGAATGAATGTACGGCAGGCAGTGTTGGCAGCCGGGATGATCAGTGCAGCAATGCTGGCGGGGTGCAGTGGCCTCGACAGCCAACCCGCGGAGGTTGCTGCCCCTGAGCAGCAGATTCCGCAGCGCGGTGTGATGATTCTGCAGTGTGGCCGGACACCGGTGCGAGTTACTCTGACGGGTGATCAGGCGCTGGTTGAGGCAATGCAGGGCCGGTTTTTGCTGGAGCGAGTGGTTACCGCCTCAGGTGCCCGCTACGAGGCGCCTGATGACAGCTCGACCAGTTTCTGGAATAAGGGCGATCAGGGCCTGCTGACCATTCGGGGCGAAAGCCTGCCCGAGTGTGAGCCGGCCGGGGCGCTGGTGCTGCAAGCCGGAGAGTGGGTGGTTGAGGACATCAACCGTGGCGGCATCATTGATCGCTCACGGGTGACGCTCAACTTCGGCAACGACGGTCGCGTCTCCGGCCGCGCCAGCTGCAACAACTACGTCGGCGCCTATCAGGTCGATGGCCGCAGCCTGCAGCTGACGCAACTGGCGACCACCCGGCGTGCCTGTGCGCCAGCGCTGAACGAGCAGGAGACCCGTTTTGTGCAGACGCTGGAGCAGATCAGTCGTTTCCATCTTGATGAAACCGGTGCCCTGATCCTTGAGGGTGATGAGGGCGGTTCCCTGAAGGCTCGGCTGGAGTAAGATGGCAGCGTCCGGCCCGGTATCGGGCCGGTGAACCAAAACCATAACAACGGAGTACCGTGATGCTGCTGCTGATTCTGGGCCTGATACTGTTTTTGGGCATGCACTCCGCCCGCCTGTTCGCCGCGGAAAAACGCGCGTCCTTCATTGCCGCCAAGGGGCCATTGGCCTGGAAGGGTATCTACGCGCTGGTGTCGATTGTCGGTTTTGTATTGATCATCTACGGCTACGGCCAGGCCCGCATGAGCCCCACCTGGCTGTGGATATCGCCGGTCTGGACACGCCATCTGGCTGCGCTGCTGACTATTCCTGCATTCATTCTCATCGCTGCGACCTATATTCCCGGCTCCTGTATCAAGGCGCGCGTTGGTCATCCTATGCTGCTGGGCGTGAAGTTCTGGGCGCTGGCCCACCTGATCGCCAACGGCTCGCTGGCTGATCTGCTGCTGTTTGGCGGCTTCCTGGCCTGGGCCACTGCGCTGTTTGTGGTCTCGCGCAAGCGCGATCGCGCGGCGGGTGTCGGCTACGGCAAGGGCAAGCCGGTGATGGATGCGGTGGTTGTGGTGGTCGGTCTGGTCGCCTGGGCGGCCTTTGCCTTCTACCTGCATGGCGCCTGGATTGGGGTTAAGCCGATGGGAGTGTGATCCCGGCAGGCATGAAAAAACCGCAGTGATGCGGGTTTTTTGTTGTTTGATCGGGAGTCTTTGGCGCCAAGATAAGGCCCTGTCAGACTCACCGCACGCAGGCGTCGGAACGATCAGGGTGTTGCAGGATGTGAAGACTGCACGGACCCACTCCCCGTTTACGCGGGCGAGTAGCACAGGATTGGCAGGGAAAAGGACGGCAGCCTGTTTGAGGCTCGCAGAGCCGAGTTCTGCCGGCCCCTGCCAAGCCGAGCAACGCAGCGAACCCGCAGGGCCGCGTAGCCGGGTGCCCGGGGGGATCGCCAAGGGGGGCTGGGCAAGCAGCCCCCCTTGGCTCGCCGTGAAGGCGAAATGGAGACTTGCCGATGGCGCAACGCTGATCCAGTCGCCATTAGCCCTATATCTCACGTTAGTGTCGCACCCTTGAGCTGTCGCGAGCAGCGGCTGCGATGGTGTGTCCCTGACATTTTGCGGAAGACAAAAAACCCGCATCGCTGCGGGTTTTTATTGGCTCAAATCAGACTGGAATTATTGTCCGGTCTTGATCCGGTTCCAGGCACGGGTACGCACGCGCTCGGCGGCCAGGGGCAGCGGCTTGAGGGTAAACAGGCGGGCCTGTACATCGGCCGGCGGATAGGCACCGGGGTTGTTGCGCAGGCTTTCATTGACCAGCTCGGTCGCGGCTGCGTTGGGGTTGGCGTAGCCCACCACGTTACTGATCTCGGCTACTACCTCGGGCTTGAGCAGATAGTTGATGAAGGCGTGAGCTGCAGCGGGATTGGGTGCATCCTGCGGAATCGCCATCAGGTCAAACCAGACCTGTGCCCCTTCCTTCGGAATGCGATACTCAAGGTGGACGCCATTGTTGGCTTCCTGTGCGCGTGAATTGGCCTGCAGGATGCTACCGGACCAGGCGACCGCAACGCAGATTTCGCCATTGGCGATATCGTTGAGAAAGCGGGAGGAGTTGAAGTAGCGCACATAGGGCTGGATTTTGCTCATCATCGCGACGGCAGCGTCGTAGTCTTCACTGCGGGTGCTGTTCGGGTCCAGGCCCAGGTAGTGCAGGGCACCGGGCAGAATCTCCGACGGCGAGTCGAGGAATGCAACGCCGCACTCGGACAGTTTCTTCATGTTTTCCGGATCGAAGACCAGTGCCCAGGAGTCGACCGGGGCATCGTCACCCAACACGGCACGGACTTTTTCCGGGTTGTAGCCGATGCCGTTGGTGCCCCACATGTAGGGCACGGCGTACTGATTGCCGGGGTCGCTGCCCTCCAGCACCTTCATCAGGTCCGGGTTGAGGTTGCCTAGGTTCGGCAGCAGGCTTTTGTCCAGTGGTTGAAAGGCGCCAGCCTGGCGCTGCTTGGCGAGAAAGCTGTCGCTTGGCACCACCACGTCGTAGCCCGACCGACCGGACAGTAGCTTGGCTTCCAGCACTTCATTGGAGTCAAAGGTGTCCAGGGTCGGAACAATACCGGTTTCTGCCTGGAAGCCGTCCAGCGTGGCTTGCGGGGTGTAGTCGAACCAGTTGTAGATCTTTACCTGATCGGCGGCCAGCGCACTGAATGACAGCGCGGCCAGCGGGGCAATCAGCCCGAGTTTGCTTGCCAGTTTCATTGTGCTTCTCCTTGAGTCGTGACGGTTGCGTCAAAAGCAGTAAGGACGTTGACGGCGTTGATGCCGATTTCTTCCACGGCGTAGCCGCCTTCCATGACAAAGAGCGTCGGCAGCCCGAGGCTAGCGATGAGTTCGCCCATCTTCAGGTAGTCGGGGCTGTCGAGTTTGAAGCTGGAGATCGGATCGGCCAGGTAGGTATCCACGCCGAGTGAGACGATCAGATAATCGGCACCGAATCCGGCGATCTGCCGCAGTGCGTCGCGCAGGGCCTGCGACCAGACATTCCAGTCGCTGCCGGCGGGCAGCGGGTAGTTGTAGTTGTAGCCAAGGCCGGTGCCTTCGCCGCGTTCATCGGCGTAGCCGGCGAAGCAGGGATATTCGTTGCGCGGGTCGCCGTGGATCGAGGTGAACAGCACGTCCGGGCGCTGGTAGAAGATGTCCTGGGTGCCGTTGCCGTGATGGAAGTCGACGTCGAGGATAGCGACCTTGCGGGCGCCCTGATCGAGCATCGCCTGGGCGGCGATGGCGGCGTTGTTGAAGTAGCAGTAGCCGCCCATGTAGTCGATGCCGGCATGGTGCCCCGGCGGACGACACAGGGCGAAGACACTGCGTGCACCGGCACACAGCTGGGCTTGAGCGCTGAGCGCTACCTGGGCGCTGCTGTAGATCGCTTGCCAGCTGCCGGCGGTCAGCGGCGCTCCAACGTCAAAACTGTAATAGCCGAGCTGACCGTCGATGTCATCCGGGCAGCGCGGCGGCATGCGCCGTAGCGGCCAGGCCAGCGGCAGCATGTCGTGGCTGCGGCCCAATGCGCTCCAGCGTTGCCAGGCGCTTTGGATAAAGTCGACAAAATCCGGGCTGTGTACCCGCTTGATCGGCGCCAGTCCAAAGTCCTGCGGTTCGCTGATTGGCCCCAAACCGGTTCGTTTCACCTGCTCCAGCACCATATCGGCGCGCGAGGGCTTCTCGAAGCAGGGCATGAGCTGACCTTCGTTGAGTTCGGCGTTGGCGTGGTGCAGGCGGTGATCGTCGCTGTAGAACGTCTGCATGGTAAATCCTGTGGCGAGTGGCTGGGTTGCCATTGATCATGGCGCTCAGCAGGGCCGCGGGAAATGCTGCAGAGGGACAGAAAAGGGACCGAAACGGACAGTGCTTTGACCGGGAAAGACCGCTTCTTCGGGTCAGAACGCGCTGTGCGGTGGCTGCTGACTCTGCCGCCAGGCACGTGGCGTGGTGCCGGACCAGCGCTGGAATGCGTGACGGAAGCTGGCCGTCTCGCTGAAGCCGAGCTGTTCGGCGATGGCGTAGATCGGCAGTTGCTCGCGATTAAGCAGCAGCTTGGCCCGCTGGAAGCGCAGCCGATCGAGTAGTTGCTGATAGCCACAGCCGGCACGTTGCAGGTGGCGCCGCAGGGTGCGTGTGGTGCAGTGCAGCTGGTTGGCCAGTTGCTCAAGGGTGGGTGGCGCTTCCAGCTGTTGCTCCAGCTGCGCGCGCAGCTGGCTGACCAGCGGCGACGGCTCGGGGCAGAAGCTGTCCTGTACCGTCTGGCAGTGGCGCCTGGCTTCGAAGTGGGTGACCGGTTCAGCCAGCGGCAACGGAGCATTTAGCGTGCCTGCTGCAAACACCAGGCGCTCGGCGTCCTGGTCGCAAAGCAGAGGACAGTCGCCCATGTAGTCCCGGTACTGGTCACTGTGGTCGGGTGGACTGCCGCTCAGGTGTACCGCGCTGATCATAAGTTGGCCGCCCAGCGCATCATCCAGCATCGCCTTGATGGAGGACAGGCAGAGTTCGACGTTGAACAGCCGCAGCGCCGGCGACTCGTGATAGTGGTCGGCGCGCAGCGCCAGCTGACCATCCGGGAGGGTCTCCAGTTGCAGCCGGAAGTAACTGCCGAGTAACACCGGAAAGGCCAGCATGACCTGCAAGGCATCGAGCAGCGTTGGTGCCGACAGCATCGCATAGCCCAGTTGGCCATAGGCCGATACCCGCATGCGCTGACCGAGCTTGAGGCCGATCAGTGGGTCGCCGGTCAGCGCTACCGTGTTGGCGAATACCTGCTGCTCCTGCTCTGGGGTGATCAGCAGAGCCGGGGTCTGCAGGTCCGCTGAGCTAAGTCCGGAACCCGCCAGGACCGGTTCAACAGGCAGATTGTGCTCCTCCAGCCAGTTGGCGATCAGGCAGGTGCTCTGCAGACTGATCAATCTGCGGTCGGGTGCCTGGCAGGCGGTATCGGATCGAATCATGTGACTGCGCTCGTGTGGTGCCTGTTGCCAGTGAAGCACAAAGAGTGCCAGTCATTCTTAGTGTTCGGTAAAACCGATAAGCGAAACAGGAATTATGCGCTTATATCGATATTTAAGGTCGGTAGAATGAAATGGAATTTACCGCTGGAGTGCCGCCATGCCCCGTATGCCATTCAACACTGCCTGCTGCCGCCCGCTAGGGCAGTTGAGCCACCCACGGGAGGTCGTTCGGCAGTTCACCCCTAACTGGTTCGCCGTCACCATGGGCACTGGCATTCTGTCGGCTGCGCTGCCGCACCTTGCGTTGCCGGGCGCGGCATTGCTGGGGCAGGCGCTGTGGCTGCTGAACCTGCTGCTTTTTACGCTGTTCATCGGGCTGTATGCCGCCCGTTGGCTGCTGTTTTTCAATGAGGCGCGACGCATCTTCGGCCACGCTACCGTATCGATGTTTATCGGTACCATTCCGATGGGGCTGGCCACCGTGATCAATGGCCTGCCGAGTCATGGGGTCGCCCTCTGGGGCGAGGTCGCGATGACGCTGGCATTACCTCTGTGGTGGCTGGATGTGGCGTTGGCGCTGGCCTGCGGTGTCGGCATCCCCTATCTGATGTTCACCCGTCAGGAGCACAGTATCGACCAGATGACTGCGGTATGGCTGCTGCCAGTGGTGGCCGCTGAGGTCGCTGCTGCGAGTGGTGGGGTACTGATTCCCTGGCTGGCAGCGGAGCAGGCCTATGCCGTGCTGGTGACCAGCTATGTGCTCTGGGCCTGCTCGGTGCCGGTCGCGCTGAGCATTCTGGTGATCTTGTTGCTGCGCATGGCTGTCCACAAGTTGCCGCACCGCAATATGGCGGCGTCCAGCTTGCTGGCACTGGGGCCCCTGGGGACTGGTGCGCTCGGGCTGTTGCTGCTGGGTCAGGCAGCAACAGAGGTCTTTGCCGCCCACGGCCTTTCCAGCGTCGGTGTGGTCGCGCACGGCCTTGGGGTAGTCGGCGGGTTGTTGCTCTGGGGGCTGGGTTTATGGTGGCTGTTGCTGGCGCTGCTGATCATTTGCCGTTATCTGCGTGAGGGAATGCCGTTTAACCTGGGTTGGTGGGCCTTTACCTTTCCGCTCGGGGTGTATGCCCTGGCGACGCTGACTCTGGGGCAAACGCTGCAACTGGCCTTTTTCTCGCACCTTGGAACCGGGTTGGTCTGCCTGTTGGCGCTGCTCTGGCTAGTAGTGATGGCTGCGACCCTGCGCGGTGCCTGGCGTGGCGAGCTGTTTGTCTCGCCCTGTATTGCTGATCAGGTGGCCGTGTCGGCGCGCTGACCGTGCAGTGCCGGAGCGGATATGTTATCAATCCTCTGGCTTGATGCCTCGCTGACAAGGACCACTGAATGCAACCGACCGCGATTCCCACCCGTTATCTGACCTGGCTGCTGTGCGTGCTGGGCGCATTGATCAGCCTGGCGCTGACTGCGTTATCACCACTCTGGTGGGTGCTCGCTGTGCCCTTGCTGGCGCTGGCGCTGCTGGGGCTCTGGGACGTGACTCAACGGCGCCGGACGATCAGCCGCAACTATCCGGTACTGGCGCACCTGCGCTATCTGCTGGAGTCGATCGGGCCAGAGCTGCGGCAGTATTTCATTCAATCCGACACCGATGAGCTGCCGTTTTCGCGCGAGCAGCGCAACGTGATCTACCAGCGCGCCAAGAACGTACTCGACAAGAAACCGTTTGGCTCGCTGATGCCAATGAACGAAGAGGGCTATGAGTGGCTGAACCACTCGTTGGCGCCGGTGCACATCGCGGACAGCAATTTTCGGGTGCGGGTTGGCAGCCATCCGAAAACTACCCAGCCCTATGATGTCAGCGTATTCAACATCTCGGCGATGAGCTTTGGCTCGTTGTCGGCCAACGCGATTCTGGCGCTCAATACCGGAGCCAAGAAGGGCGGCTTCTACCACGACACCGGCGAGGGTTCGATCTCGCGCTACCACCTGCGCCCCGGCGGTGATCTGGTCTGGGAAATCGCCTCGGGCTACTTCGGCTGTCGCACGCCGGATGGCGGCTTTGATGCCGAGCTGTTCGAGCGCAACGCCCGGCTGCCACAGGTGAAAATGATCGAGATCAAGCTGTCACAGGGCGCCAAGCCGGGGCACGGCGGTATTCTGCCGGGGGCCAAGGTCTCCGCCGAGATTGCTGAAGCCCGAGGCGTGCCGGAGGGGCAGGATGTGGTGTCGCCTGCGGCTCACTCGGCGTTTCATACCCCACTGGAGCTGATGGCGTTTATTGCCAGACTGCGTGAACTGTCGGGCGGCAAGCCCGTTGGCTTCAAGCTGGCAATCGGGCATCCGTGGGAGTGGTTCGGCATCGTCAAGGCGATGCTGGAGACGGGTGAGCATCCCGACTTCATCGTGGTGGATGGCGGTGAGGGTGGCACTGGTGCTGCGCCGCTGGAGTTTATCAACCGCCTCGGAACGCCGATGACCGACGGCCTGTTGCTGGTACATAACACGCTGGTGGGCGCCAATCTGCGGGAAAAGATCCACCTCGGCGCGGCGGGTAAGATCACCTCGGCCTTCAACATTGCCCGTACTCTGGCGATCGGTGCCGACTGGTGCAATGCCGCCCGTGGCTACATGTTTGCCTTGGGCTGTATCCAGAGCCTGAGTTGCCACAGCGGCAAGTGTCCCAGCGGTGTTGCCACCCAGGACCCGAGCCGCAGCGCCCGGCTGGACGTGGCGGACAAGAGCGAGCGGGTCTACCACTTCCACCGCAATACGGTGCTGGCGCTGGCGCATATGCTGGAGGCGGCCGGGCTGAAACATCCGAGCGAGTTAGGCCCTGAACATGTGATTCGGCGGGTGTCGCGGTACGAGGTGCGGTCGTACAGCGAGTTGTTCGAGTTTCTTGAACCGGGCGTGCTGTTGGATGGCCGTGCGGAACTGCATTTGTTCAAGAAGTACTGGGCCCAGGCCCGCGCCGACAGCTTTGCGCCGCCGGACTACATGCTCAAGCTGCGGGAGACCAAGCTGCGCTGAGCGTTTGCGTCACGCGTGTTCACTGGCCGCCTGCTGTGCCAGCAGGGCGAAGGTAGCGAGCCAGTGGCTGCCCATGTAGTCGTCCTCAAGGTGGCCGAGCGCTGCGGTGAGATGGGCTTCGGCCATGGCCAGCAGCGCGGGCCGTGTGGCTGATAGCCGAAACCAGCACCAGGCGCGGCTGAGGTTGAGGCCATCGAGATGGGCGAGCTTGCCGTCGCTGCGTTCACTGACGTTAACCGGCCGGAACAGGGTGGCCGGCTGCTGTGCGGCCAGCTCTGGCAGAAAGGCATCCAGCCAGGCGGCAAAAGCGCTTCCGTCCATTACCTGTTGCATCAGCACTGCCTGCTGCAGTGTGGGTGAGAGAAAGTCCTCGCCACTCGGCTCGCCCCAGGCCGGGCAGTCGCTGTCGTTGGCAAACCACGCCAGGCTGCGCTCGCGAAGCAGGCGCTCCAGTTGCTGGTCCTGCGCCGTTCTGGCGTATTCGAGACAGAGCAGCAGGGCGAAGGCGGTGTTGTTGTGCTGGCCACTGCGGATTGGATAGGGCAGGCGTGGCAGGTAATCCTGCAAGCGTTCAGCTAGCAGGGCTGCCAGCGGCTGCAGTGTTGCTGCGGCACACCGCGCCAGTGGCTCGCTGCTGCGCAGCAGTTCGGCCTGCAGCATCAGCAGCCAGGCCCAGCCGTAGGGACGCTCAAAGCTCGCACCCTGACGCTCGAAGGTGGCTATTTCGGCGGTGACTGCGTCGTCAGTGATCTGTTCAAGACGCTGGCGAATGGCGGCGGCTTCGGGTAGCTCGGGAGCACAGTTCAGCACCCTCACCAACAGCCAGTGGCTGTGTACGCAGGAATGCCAGTCGTAGCTGCCGCAGAACAGCGGATGGGCCTGCTCGGGCGGTTGCCAGTCGGCTGCACGGTTCAGCCACTGTGGGCCGCTGTGCGGATAGACCCGGGTGATATGACCAAGGGCGATACGTGCCAGAGCAGCGTGGTCCGGCCCGGCTGACATCTCAGCGTACCGGTTGCCAGTTGATGTCGCGCAGTAGCCAGCGGCCGTCGACATCCTCCCAGAGCAGACGAATATCGTACTGGCCGGCACTGTTGGGGATCAGCCGCTCAGCCCCGGTCAGGGTGACGCGGGCCTCGCTTTCGGCACGTTGTTCGTAGCCCGGGTCGATCTCGGTGCGCTGCTGGGTGACCAGCACGTTGATGCGCTGATTGCGCAAGAACATCAGCCGCAAGGTGCGGTCGGCCCAGTCCTGATCGTATTGACTCTGGGCGATGAACTCGGGGTGCAGCAGGTCAAGGACGGCACCGCGGTCACGCTCTTCGATCCCGCTCTGCAGCTGGTCGATGGCCTTATTCAGGCGTTCGTCAGGGCTGGAGGCTCCGCAGCCGAGGAGGCTCAGCGCAAGGAGGGCGGCAAGCAGAAAACGCATAGGTGACAGCAGCCTCGCGGGTCAGTAATGTTGGGGCTTCCAACGTAAGGAGCACGGCGCATTCGCGCCGGTTCAGGGAGCCATCATGCAGCTGTTGTATCCGGAGATCAAACCCTACGCCCGCCACGAACTGGCGGTCACTCCTCCCCATGTACTTTATGCCGATGAAAGCGGGCAGCCTGATGGCCTGCCGGTGGTATTCATCCATGGCGGCCCGGGGGCCGGGTGTGATGCGCTAAGCCGCCGCTTCTTCGACCCGTCCGTCTATCGCATCGTTACCTTTGACCAACGTGGCTGTGGCCGCTCCACGCCGCACGGTAGTCTCGACAACAATACCACTGCCGATCTGATCGCCGACATGGAAACCCTGCGCGAGCACCTGGGCATCGACAAGTGGGTGTTGTTCGGTGGCTCCTGGGGCTCGACGCTGGCGCTGGCCTACGCCCAGGCGCACCCTGACCGGGTGATGGGCATGGTGTTGCGCGGCATCTTCCTGTGCCGAGAGCAGGATATCCACTGGTTCTATCAGGAGGGCGCCAGCCATGTGTTCCCCGATTACTGGGAAGACTATCTGAGCCTGATTCCTGAGGAAGAGCGCGCCGACATGGTCGCCGCCTACTACCGTCGGCTGACTGGTGACGACGAGATCTGTCGCATGCACGCGGCCAAGGCGTGGTCGGTGTGGGAGGGGCGCTGCGCCACGCTCAGGCCCAGCCCGCAGGTGATCGAGCGCTTCAGCGACGCCCGTCGCGCCTATGCGATTGCCCGTATCGAGTGTCACTACTTCGCCAACAAAACCTTCCTTGCCCCCAACCAACTGCTCGACAACATGGACCGGGTTGCCCATATCCCGGGCATCATCGTGCATGGCCGCTACGACATGGTCTGCCCGCTGGACAACGCCCACGCGCTGCATCAGCGCTGGCCGGGCAGCGAGCTGAACATCATTCGCGATGCTGGTCACGCCGCCTCCGAGCCCGGGATTGCCGACGCGCTGGTGCGTGCTACCGGTGATATGGCCCGTAGCCTGCTCGACCTGACGCCGCAGGCCGAGTGATATGAAGGGATTGCTGCAACGGGTGCGTCAGGCCCGGGTCGAGGTAGACGGCGAGATTGTCGGGGCGATTGATCAGGGGCTGCTGGTGCTGGTTGGCATCGAACCGCAGGACGATGAGGCCAGCGCCGACAAACTGCTCAAGCGACTGCTCGAATACCGGGTATTCACCGATGCCGACGGTCGCATGAATGACTCGCTGACCGACGTGCAGGGCGGGCTGCTGCTGGTATCACAGTTCACCCTGGCCGCCGACACCCGCAAGGGTCGCCGCCCCGGCTTCTCCACCGCTGCGCCGCCCGACCGTGCTGAAGCGCTGTTCAACTATCTGGTTGCTCAGGCGCAGACACGGCACCCGCAGGTTGCGACCGGTCGCTTTGGTGCCGACATGCAGGTTCACCTGGTCAACGACGGGCCGGTAACCTTCATGCTGGAGGTTTGAGCGCCGGTATTCAGGCAATCGGGTAAACCCGTGTCCAGACGGTCAATAGCATGGCTGCCGTCAGTGTCCAGGCCAGTGCCCCCAGAGTCAGGGTGGCAGCCAGCGTGAAGCGCTCGCTCAGCACGACAATCGAAAGCAGGTACGCCGCATAGGGCAGCAGCGACCACAGGCCGAAAATCGCGGTGCTGCGCAGGTCGCTGGCCAGCCGCTCGCTGCCGACGATGTAGTGGGCAATGATCGCAAAGGTCGGAAACAGCGGCACCAGGCCGGCAATGTAGAAACTCTTTGTCTTCGCCAGCAGCGCAATCAGCAGCACTGCGAGCGCACCCAGGACGCACTTGAGGGCAAGGGACAGCATGTGGATAGATCCGCAAAGGTAGGGACAGGGAATCCCTGAGCAGGGGCAGGACGCCAGAACGCTGCTCATCGGCGCGAATGTATGCCGCGCCGAGATGGCCGTCAATTGGCTGCAAAGCGGGGTTTGACGGCAGCCGACCAACGGCACCGGCGAAGGTGCCGCTGGTCAGTCGGATCAGCGGCGCGCGGCTGCTTCGATCCAGTCCAAGCGGTCCTGGCCAAAGAACATCTCGCCATCGACAAAGCAGGTCGGTGCGCCGAAGATGCCGCGGCCGATGGCTTCTTCGGTTGTGCGCTTGAGCTGCTCCTTGACCGCCGGGTCACTGGCTTTGGTCATCACCTCTTCCGGGTCAAACCCGCCCTCGACCAGCACCTTGCCGACGACCGCGGGTTCGCCCATGTTCAGCTCGCTGATCCACATGGCATTGAAGATCGCCGTCAGCAGAGGCTCGAACTTCGGTGTGTCCTGATAAGCGGTAACCGCGCGCATCAGCTGCAGGGTGTTGATCGGGAAGAAGGGGTTCTGGTTCAGGGTGACGCCATAGCGGTTGGCATAGCGCTGCATGTCGATCCGCGAATAGGTGCCCTTGGCCGGCACCGTCGCCGGGGAGCTGTTGCCGGTGGCCATGAACACGCCGCCCAGCAGCATCGGTTTGTAGACCAGGCTGGCGCCGGTGCGCTCGGCAATCGCCGGTAGTTGGCTCCAGGCCAGATAGCTGGCCGGGCTGCCGACGTCAAAATAGAACTCGATGGTCTTGCTCATGCGTCTCTCCAGAGCTGAATTAAAAGGTTTCCATCCAGGGGCGCAGGTCCAGCTCATGGGTCCAGCTGTCGCGCGGCTGGGTATGAATGGCCCAGTATTGGTCGGCAATATGTTCGGGGTTAAGGATGCCGTCTCGATCTTTCAGCGCATAGCGCTCGGGGAAGTTGTCGCGAATAAAAGCCGTATCAATGGCACCGTCGATGATCGGGTGGGCGACATGGATGCCCTGCGGGCCCAGTTCGCGGGCCATGCTTTGGGCCAGTGCACGCAGCGCAAACTTGGCGCCGGCAAAGGCTGAGAAGCCCGAACCGCCACGCAGCGAGGCCGTGGCCCCGGTGAAAATAATGGTGCCCTTGCCGCGCGGCAACATCACCTTGGCGGCTTCCCGGCCGGTGAGGAAGCCGGCGAAGCCGGCCATTTCCCAGACCTTGCGGTAGACCCGGGCAGTGGTCTCGGTAATACCGAAACGCACGTTGGCGCCGATGTTGAAAACTGCCACTTCAACCGGGCCGATCTCGCGCTCGATGTGCTCGAACAGACCGACCATCTCGTCTTCATTGCGCGCATCACAGCCGAAGGCGTGGGCCTTGCCGCCGTCAGCCTCGATCCGAGTAACCAGCTCGCTCAGGCTGTCAGCATTGCGGCGGGTCACGCAGAGGGTAAAACCTTCACGGGCGAAGCGGCGAGCGATAGCGCCACCGGTGGCGTCACCGGCGCCGATCACCACGGCTACGGGTGCAGTTGCTGTCATGGCATGGTCCTTGTTATCTATGGTTCTTTTTTGGAACTAACTTGATGGTGGGTTTCATTATGGAACTTGTCAAGCTACTCTGAGCACATCAACTGGAGGGTTAATACATGCGCTGGGAAGAACTGGGTGAGCAGCCCTGCTCCATGTCTCGCACGCTGGCGGTGGTGGGCGACCGCTGGACGTTGCTGATTCTGCGCGACTGCTTTCTCGGCGTACGCCGCTTCGATGCCTTCGAGCGGCGCATCGGCCTGACCCGCCACCTGCTGGCTGATCGTCTGAAGAAGCTGGTTGAACACGGGGTGCTGGTCAAGGTGCCGTATCAGCAAAAACCCCTGCGTGAGGAGTACCGGCTGACCGACAAGGGGCTGGCGCTGCATCCGGTGATTCTGTCGCTGGTCAGCTGGGGCGATACCTGGATGGCGGATGAGCGTGGTGCGCCCATCGAGCACTATCACAAGGGCTGCGGTCAGCGCATGAAACCGGTGATGGTCTGTTCGGAATGTGCTGAGCCGGTCGGCCCGCGGGATGTCGATGTGCGCCCGGGTGCCGCGTTTGGCGAAGAGGTGGAGAAGTTGTTGGCGGGCTGAGTGAGTGGCTTCAGTGCCCGGCGGTTTTGGAAAACAGATTGATGACCATGACGCCGCTGATGATCAGCCCCATGCCGATTAGCGCAGGCAGGTCGAGCTTCTGGCCGCACAGTAGCCAGGCCACGACCGATATGAGCACCACGCCCACTCCAGACCAGATGGCATAGGCAATGCCCACCGGAATGGTCTTGAGTGTCAGCGAAAGAAAGTAAAAAGAGACCAAATAGCCAATTACCACAACCACCGATGGCAGCGGTTTGGTGAAGCCAGTGCTGGCTTTCAGGGCGGAAGTGGCAATCACTTCGGACACAATGGCTGTGATCAGGTAGACCCAATGGTTCATGCGTATCGCCTCGGTTGGTTAGGCGATGTTACGCAGGCTGCTGGCGCAGGAACAAACTGTTTTTTTTGCGGCGGGTTGTGCGCAATCCGGCGGCTGCGAAAGCCGCCGAACTGCTCGAGGGAAGGACTTGCCTTAGGGCATGCGGTACATGGCGCACAGCTTGTTGCCAGCCGGGTCACGCAGGTAGGCCAGATACAGTTTCATGCCGTTGCCTTCACGAACACCGGGCGGATCCTCGCACTCGGTGCCGCCAGCCGCCAGGCCGGCGGCGTGCCAGGCATCGGTCTGTTCCGGGCTTTCCATGGCAAAACCAATGGTGCTGCCGTTACCGCAGGAGGCAGGCTCGCCGTTGATTGGCTTGGTGAGCGCGAACACGCCGCTTGGGGTCATGTAGAAGATGCGACCCTTGGGGTCGGCAAAGCCGGGCTTGCAACCGACAACGCCGAGGGTGGCGTCATAGAACGCCTTGGATTTTTCCAGATCATTGGCGCCAAGCATGATGTGACTGAACATCGGGTGATCCCTTCTGGTTGGTGTTGTTTTGGTGTTACGTCGCTTCAAGCGTCTGCCCAAGCCGTGACAACGTCAATGCCTCCGTCGGGGGAGATTGATGGGTCATAAGGAGGGGTTATCGGCTAGTCGTCGGCATGCAGTGCGAACAGTTCTTCGCCGGTCAGTTGCTCGGTGCGCTGGGCGAAACAGTAGAACCCGGGTTTTTGGTCGATGAACACTTCCCGGTTCAGCTGCCAGTCCCGCTGATCATCAAACAATCCGACTGGAATGGCGTAGAACGGTTGTTCGCGCAGGCGGTAAAACAGGTGGGTGCCGCACTCCTTGCAGAAGCCGCGCTCGGCCCAGTCTGACGAGGCGTATACGCCAATGTGCTGCTCGCCGCTGCATTCCACGGGCTGATCGCTTTCGACGGCGAGCAGCGGGCCGCCACCCCAGCGTCGACAGGTCGTGCAGTGGCAGGCGCCCACCTGGTCGTGGTTAACGGCGGCCCGCAGGGTTACGGCACCACACAGACAGTGGCCTTCGAGTGTTTTGATCGGCAACATGAGCTGGCTCCCGGTAGTGACTCTGAAGATACCTTAGGTCAGCTCGGTGCGCTTGTCATGGTCGCGTAGTAGCAGCCAGATCAGTACCAGAATCGGCAGGTTCTTGCTCAGGGGACCGAATGGGTGCAACCAGAACGCGGGAGCAAGCAGGCTGAGCAGTATCGAGTAGCTGATCACCACCCCTAGCTGCAGCGCGCAACACAGCCGCAGCGCCCAGCCGCTCAGCAACCACAGGCCAAGCGCCAGGTCCAGCAGGCTGCCAGCCCAGATCAAGGGGACGATCAAGGTGCGGTCAACCCCGGCAGCGGTTAGCACCTCAACGCCAATCGACTGGCCCGCGGTCAGAGAGACCACACCGGTTAGCAGCCAGAGCAGAGCCAGGCTGAGGCGCGCAAACAGGTGTTCGATTCGGCTCATCGGCTCACACCAGCGGCAGCGGCTTGAAGACCATCAGCCAGAACAGCAGCAGGATGGCGGCAAAGGCGGGAATGCCCAGCGCTGTCCACCAACGCATCTGGTGGTGAAAATCCGCAGAGAGCTCACCGGTATCCAGCGCCTCATTCGCCAGTTGGCGCAGTCGGTATTGGATCGCCACCACCGGTAGCCAGCACAGGCCGATGAACACGAACAGACCAAGCACGCTGAGGAACCAGGGCGAGGTCAGGCTGAACCCCAGTCGGCGGGTAAGCAGTAGACCGGTCCCGAGCTGCAACACTACAGCCGGTGCGGTAAACAGCCAGTCGGCCAGCACCACATGGCGAGTGGTTACCGCCAGCGCCTGGACATTGCCGCTGCGGTGAGCCATGAACATGAAAAAGGCAATGCCGCTGCCGGTACCGGCCAGTACGGTAGCGCCGAGAATGTGCAGCAGCTTGAGCAGCAGGTAGTTATCCACGGTGGACTTCCAGCCGGTGATAGATTGCCAGCCCCTGCGCTTCCTGTTCGAATGCCTCGAAGGGGAACAGGTTCATGCAGGGTTTGGCACCGCACTCGCCTAGTTCACCGCTGATCAGCTGACGAGTAAGGATAAGCGCCGACAGGGTCGGGATATACGGGCCGATTCCGTCCGTGGCGCCTAGTAGCCATTTCAGGTGCAGCGGTTGTTGCTGGTGGCCCAATCCGCGCAGATTGATCTGCATGCCGCCGATATCGGTGCCCCAGCGGATAAACCACTCACTGGCGCGGACAATCGGCTTGCTCCAGCGTGCCCAGTTGCGAACCAGGCCGATACGCGCAACCGCAGCCATCAACCCCATGCCGTAATGCAGCAGGCCAAGCTCGAGTCCCGCCTGAAAACGTACGCTGCGTACCTCGGGATAGGCCGCCGGCAGCAGTTCCAGATCGGGGATATCGACGTTGGCCAGCGGTCGGCGGCCGATGATGTCGTCAAACCACAGACGCCGCAGTGACATCCAGCCGTAGACCTGCTGCCAGCGACTGTCCTGCCAGACTGTGATTGGGTGTCCGGTATAGGACAGGATGGCGCGTATGGTCGCTTCGCCACGCTCAGCCTGATTGCCCGGGGCAATCGCAAAGTCGATGTCGTCGAGCCGGCTGAATTGCTCGGCATGGTGGGCGATAACGCAGGATGACAGCCCCGGCACCGAGCTGGCGCCGCTGACGATCAGGACCCCGGCAGCACGTGCCTCGGCGTCCAGCTGGCTGATGTCGCAGACAAAACGGCGGTCGTCGGCCAGATCGATGTAGTGACAGCCGATGGCGATGCAGGCCCTGGGTACGCGGTAGTCCTGGCCCTGAAACGGCCCGCCGGTATGTATCAGCAGGTCCGGCTTGAGGGCGCTGAGTCGCGCTTCAAAGTCGGCAGCGTGAAGATCCAGTTCCGCGGTTTCCAGCTGAGCGCTTGCAGTCGCCTGCAACTGGGCCTGTAACTGTCGCGCTGGCGCGTTGCGGCGCCCGGCGATGATCAGGGTAATACCGGCGGTGGCCGCCAGACCTTCGGTGATGCGCTTGCCAAAGTTGCCGTAGCCGCCAAGAACCAGAATGCGCTGGCAGCTCATGGGGCGTCACGAAACAGCGCTCGGCTGCGAACGAAGGACACAACAGCAAAAATGATGAAGGCCAGCCCCATTAGGAATGGCAGATCGGTGATGCCGCCTGCGCTGAAGTAACCGAAGCCGGCAAACAGCAGGCCCAGCAGTAGGAAAAAGACCGGGCCGATCAGAATGTTTTTGGGTGCTGCCGCGTAGATGCGGGCGTTCTTCTCGATGATCATGTTCATCGCCTCGACCTGCGCCTCGTGTCGGTCGCGGCAGGCCAGGCCGTGCCCGAGATCTTTGGCGCACTCAGCGCACAGGCCACGGCTGCAACACTTGCACACTCCGATGGCGGCCTGTTGTTGATGGTTGAAACACTGCATGCTGATCCTCCCCTGATTGACGACGCAGGTTGGGCAGAAAGTCAGGAAGGATGGGGAGGGGCGCAAATGTCCGGCAAGCTGGCTGAACTCCCTCTCCACCGTGACTTTCGCTTGCGTGCTGCCGAGTATGCCAGAGCCTCGCCGCACGGTCGCGTGCGGCACGCTGTCACGCAGCTCAGGCGATCAGGTCAGCGAAGGGAGTGTCGCCCTGATACAACTCGTAGATGGTGTTGCGGCTTTGCCCGGTCTTAACCACGTGAGCAATGATACGCGCGGTATCGGCGCGAGTGATGTGCTGGCGTTCTGCCTCTTCCGGGCGGCGGGTGGTGATGCAGCCGGTGGCGGCAGCATCGGTCAGACGGCCTGGCCGGAGGATGGTGTAGGGCACGCCTGAGCGTTGCAGGTACTCGTCGGCAAAACACTTGGCGACCAAGTAGGGTTTGATCGGCGAGTTGCCGCGGTCGGGATTGTCAGCGCCCCGCGAGCTGACCATGACAAAGTGCTTGAGATGGTGCTTGAGGGCGTAGTCAACGGCCTTGCGGGCGGCCCACAGGTCGACCAGCAGGGTTTTGTCTGCCCCGGTACTGGCTCCTGAGCCGGCGGTAAAGATGACCCGCTCACAGCCGACGAAAGCCTGCTCGAAGTCACTCTCCAGGTCGCCCTCGATAATCTCCAGGCCGTCGATGCCGGCCAGCTTGCCGGGGTTGCGGGTCAGGGCGACCACGTTCAGACCTGCCTGCTGCAGCAGCGGCATTAGTTGCAGTCCGATTTGACCGGTACTGCCGATAACCAGAGTCTTGCTCATGAACAGACATCCTCAACGGTATGTCGCACCCTCTGCGGGAGTGCGTTTGTTGTTTTTGCAGCGGCGCTGACGCGGGTCAGCGGACGCGGGTAATGCGTACCAGTTGGTTGCCCTCGAATTCCAGGCTCTGGTAGTTGCCGTTAATCTGGTAGATCCATTCTTCAATGTTCATGACCCGAATACGGTCGTTCACCCGGGCGCTGTCTATGTAGCCGATGACCTCGCGGGAGATCGGCTCACCACAGGCTTGCAACACCTCGAACTTGAGGTCGCCTTCCTCGACAATGCTGGTTCCGCAGCGTAGCGCGTGTGCTGGCATGCTGAACAGCATGGCTATCAGCGCAGCTAGCAGTGCCCGTTGGCGTAGTCGAATCAACATCCCTAACCTCCTGTCAGTGAGCGTTCTTACCGCTGATACTCCCACCGGCTCCGGCCCCAACGCAAGGACCGGAGCATATTCAGGTGGTTTTTAGAGGGGCCTGTTTCAGAGCGCGGCGGCTTCCGCTTCGTAGTTGGCGTAGGAGTGTTTGAGGGTGGCATGGTTGAGCAGCATTTCGGCCTTCAGCACCTCGCCGCTGGCATCATAGATGCGCGACAGTACCCAGTAGGACTCGGTGCGCTTGCTCTCGGACAGGGCGACAATCTCGCGGCGGATCAGGTAGTCCTCGCCGACCAGCAGCGGGCCGTCGATCATGCGGATTTCCTGGTCGGCAAACAGGCCGATGACCGGCTGCTTGACCGGAAATTCGGCATCCTTGTTGGTGTATTCGGCCAGCACGCTGACCATTTCGGTCGGAATCACCGCGCGGCCCCACGGCGTGCTGTTGCCATCGGAGTACCAAGGGGAATTCTCGGTGATGCCGGCCAGCTTCTGGTTCAGCGAGAATGGATAGAGTTTGCCCATGTACTGGTCCGGGTCCATGCGCACCTTCTCGTCGACGGCGCCTTTCATGCCAACTCGCAGGTCAGACAGGATGACCAGCTTCTCCGGTGCACGCAGCTTGGCCATGCGTTCGTACAACAGGCTCTCGCCTGGGGCAGCGCCAATGCTGGCGCTGGCTTCCAGGACCGGCGTGCCGTCGGCCTTTTCCGCCCAGCAACGGACACGGGTCTGGCCCGGAGCCGGGCGCTCGACGAAGGCGCGTACCTGTTCGCCCTCGACCACCATATTCTGGAAGTGCGAGGAGAAGCAGCCGCGCTCAAACCAGGCCTGGCCCCAGAGTTCGACCAGCAGCGGAGTGAACTGGCTGAAGTGGGTCGGGCCTTCGATCGGGCCGGCACGGAAGCCCAGCTTCTCGGCCATGTCATCGTCGTGAATCGAAGAGTGACCGCTGTATTCCTGGTCAGCCAGCATCTGCTTGGGCTCGCGCAGCGGGCCGCAGAGGTAGAGGGGGGTATCGAAACTCATGGGGGCTGTCTTCCTGCAAGGGGTTTATGGCTGCACGGCGCCGGGCACGTGCCTTGATCAACGACCGAGTTTAGGCGGCGGCTCCGGACCCCGGCAAATGCTCTGTGGCGCGCTATTCATCGGGGTTATAGGGGCGGCCCGAGAAGGACCGTGCGGGTATGGGTCGCTGTCCTGTCAGGTTATGATGGTCAACACGCCGCCGCTGCGGTTTTTGCACAAGGAACATTCCATGAAATGGTTCAAATACAGTGCCCTGCTGGTTGCAGTCGCGCTGCTCAGCGCCTGCGGCGGTCACGACTTCGAGGGTGTCTACGAAAGCCGCGCGGGATCCAGCAATGACGTGCTCAACGCGTTTGCTGAGATGGCCGGCGCCGACCGCATCGTTATCGGTGATTACTACATCGAATCCGAAGGCAAGCGCACGCGTTTTGACGAGATCTTCGAGCGCGAGTCGGCAGGCAAGCGCTATCTGGTCTTCAAGAGCGGTGAGAACGAAGAGGTCTGGACCATCGTTGATGACAATACGCTGATGCAGGGCAACGATCTGGTCAACATTAAACTGGTACGGGTGGAGTAGCCCGCTCGAACCGCAACGTAAGGCGGATTGGTGGAAGTATGCCAAATCAGAGTGTCGACCTGTCAGCTCCCGTGCTTAGTGGGGAAGGATTGCAGACCTATAACAATCTGGTCAGCATTCTCTACCGTTGTCTGCACGACAGCGCTGGCTTCTCCCCTTTCTTTGTTGCATTTCGTGAGCACTTCAAGGCCCTGCAGGGCGGTATTCTCGGGGTTTCTCAGGCACCGCAACGGTTGATTTACGGCTGGACCTTCGGCTACCCGGAGGGGTTTGAAGACTGGTACATGAACAGCGATCTGCCCGAGCGCGATGAGGCGATCAGTCGTTATGTGCAGCTGCCGCCGCGCCAGTTCGAGTCCTTCATGCGGGGCGAGACAGACGGCAGCATTCTCGATCTGCTCGGCCCGCAAAGCCGGGCCTGGGCTGAACAGGTTGGTATGGGAGACAGTGCCGGCATGCTGGTCTGCCGGGATGCCAACAGTAAGGTGGTATTTATCGCCAACCGACATCGGGATCACGGGCCCTATAGCGCGGCAGAACTGATGCAGATGAACATGCTGGCACCGCATATTGAAAACGCCGTCGCGTTACACCTCAAGCTGTACCAGTCGAGCAACAACAACGAAAACCTCGCCCTGGCGCTGGATTACGTCAACAAGCCGCTGATTGTGTTCAACGCGCTGGCCAGCGTAGCTCAGGCCAACGCCGCCGCAGAGACGCTACTGGCGCGCAGCGGCGTACTTTACATTGATGGTGACCAGCGCCTGCAAAGCCGTGACCGTGCACTGGCGCGTAAGTTGAGCGCGGCAATAAGCACCTGCATCGTTCACTCCCATCAGAGCAAACTGGCTACCCGAACTCTGTTCGTCAACGCTGGTGATGAACGCATTGCGCTTTGTCTCACACCGCTGATCGCGGAGCGCGCTGAGAACAACGGTGTGCTGGTTGAGCTGTTCAGCTTTGGCAGTCATCAGCCGCCCGACCTTCAGCGACTGCAACAGCTATTTGATTGCACGCCGGCCGAAGCGGCGGTGGCGGGCGACCTGATGCAGGGGCTGAGTGCCAACGATATCGCCAAAAAGCGCTTTATCTCGATACATACTGCCCGCCAGCACATCAAGAACCTGCTCGGCAAGAACGGTTACCGCAAGCAGACTGAGCTGGTATCGATGCTGGTTCGGGCGCTGGGCTAGTTGTAGTTGAGCAGAGCCCGGCTGTCCTGCAGGTCTTGCGCTGACGCCGACGGCTGCAGCGACGGATTGAGTGGGTAGCCTTCGGCTGTGGCTCGGAGCACCACTTGCCCCTGCCCTCTGGCGTGCACTATCAGGTCGTTCCAGCCCGCGCTTCTCTGTGCAGACACCACCAACGGTAATTGCACCACCGTACTTCTCGATAGCAGTGAGAAACCCTTGGCTCCGCCCTTGTAGACGAATAGCGTGCAGCCTGCCGAGCCGCATCAGTCAGGCCCCTGGGCATAGATCAACGCATCGTTGAAACCGTCACCGTTGAGGTCGATGAGCGCGCTTGTGTAAGGAGGTACTTGCGTGTTGAACGTTCTTCCAGAGACATATCTCCGGCAGCGTGACTGCAAGTTGAGAAACCAGTGCAGCGGTTACAGTGGCTTGTTTCATCGTGACCTTCTGCGGCATCAATGGGCGCTGGGGCCCTATTGGGTACCATCGCGCGCTCTTTTCGGTGTCTCTCAAAGAGCGCGCGATGCAGCCTACGCTTGGATGCAGGAAACGAACTCGGGGTCAGCAAACAGTTTCTCAATGTTTAGCTTGATCACTTCGTTAAGTGTGCCAAATACGTTTGCAAACTTTTCGGTGTTCTTGTGCAGCCGTTGAGACCTGTCATAACAGCCGGCGATTTGATACCGGATATCGAGTGTCCAGTCCACACTGTAACCCAAGTCGTCAATAAGGAACTCTTTGATCTCTCCGGTAACCTGTGTTGAGTCGGGCTTCATATCGATGCCGACGAATCGCGCTTCGGTGAACAGCGCTGTTTCAATGTACTCGTTGATGTTCTTCTCAAAGTAGATGTTACCGATAGCGGTGTTTCTGATCTGATTGCTCTTGATATCCGGGCGCTCTCCGGGAATGTAGCGGAAGTCCCCAACGTTCATGGCACCTTCAACCGACATGGTTGAGCTAGGAGCGTAGTTGATCGTGAGTGGCGGCGTTGAGCAGCCGGTAGCCATGCCTGCGATAAACAGAATCAACAACAGTTTCAACTTCATGAGAGCATCCTTTTATTAGTGTTGGAATTGGCGGTTTTATGCCCGGCTGTTAAGTGACAGACGGAGCAATGGCCTCAGCCGGACCAGTATGGGTAAGCGCGCGGTCTTGCAGGGAGCCTGTTTAAACGGCAGGAGTGAGCAGCAGCTGCAGGCAAAATGTGAGTGCCGGGCGAGAGGTTGCTGCCGTGAGCGGCGCGGGGGAGCGTCTTAATCATCCATTGATTCCCGGTAATAGGCGTCGTGCCGGCTCTGAAGATAGCGGCAATTTGCTATGGTCGTAAAGTACCTTTGGATGCAGTCGGCTCTTGGGTGTTGTGGAAATGGATGCGTGGCACCCTTGGTTTGCAGCGAGGCTCACTTAGCTATCTAGTCGTCTGGTTACTGATAAGTGGTGCTCAGCAATCGGTAATCAGTGGGTTGCCAAAGCTTCAGCCCAATCGGTGCTTGATACCGTCCGGAGCGCGCGTGAAAACCGTTTCGCTCCGCGCGGCCGGGAGCGGTGGACTCACTGCGGTTCCAATTCGCGCCGCTGGTGTGGGTGTAGCAGTAGCTTATGTGCACGTTTTGGCTGCAGCTGCTGTTGTGGGTTAACTCAAAGCGATCTCCCTTATCACGCGCAACGCTGACTCGGGCGTAGCTGTCAGGGCCGGCACAGGCTCCTGCGGGATGGAAGCGAGGATTGCGACGGCGAGCGGGTTGCGCTTTGCCTGCTCGGCAACGGCGACTACCAATACGCCGGTAAGCAGCACCTTGAGCAGGCAAGTCATTCACAGCCTCCTCTATAGACGTCGCGTGGCAGCACCGGAGCTCAGAACAGGCGGGAGATCAGGGCGGTGACCGCCGTTTCAACCCGCAGGATACGCTCACCCAGCTGCACCGGCTGCATGCCGGCCTCGATCAGTTTGTCGACTTCGTAGGGAATCCAACCGCCTTCAGGCCCGATAGCCAGGGTCAGAGGCTGGTCGATACCGCGAGGGCAGGCGGGGTAGTCGCCGGGGTGGGCGACCAGCGCGAGTCGGTCGCCGATGATGCCGGGCAGGCTGTCTTCGACGAAGGGTTTGAAGCGCTTTTCGATACGCACCGTCGGCAGCACAGTGTCGCGTGCCTGCTCCAGGCCCAGCAGCAGGTTCTCGCGCACCACCTCCGGCTGCAGAAACGGCGTCTGCCAGAAGCTCTTTTCCACGCGCACGCTGTTGAGCAGGATGATCTCGGGCACGCCGAGGGTGGCGCAGTGCTGCAGAATACGGCGGAACATCTTCGGACGGGGCATGGCCAGCAGCAGGGTTAGCGGCAACTTGGCTGGTGGCGACTCGCTTAAGTCGACGGCCAGCAGCGCGCTGCCGTTGTCCAGCTCGAGAACGGTGCCCCGACCCATCAGACCGCCGATGCGGCCAACACGCAAGGTGTCGCCAACGCTGACCTGCTGGATCTCCAGCATGTGGGCCAGGCGGCGACCGTTCAGGCGAACATGGTCCGCGTCGATGAAATCAGTCTCTTCAAGCAGCAGCAGGTTCATCCCTGCGGGTTGTCCTGCTGCTCTTCCGGTGTACGCGGGCGGACCAAGCGGCTGAACAGAATGCCGACTTCATACAGCAGCCACATCGGCAGCGCCAGCAGGGTCTGGGAGATCACGTCCGGCGGGGTCAGCACCATGCCGACGGTAAAGCAACCGACCACCACGTAGGGGCGGGCCTTGCTCAGGCTCTGCACGTCGACGATGCCCACCAGTACCAGCAGCACGGTGGCGACCGGAATCTCGAACGACAGGCCGAAAGCCATGAACAGGGTCAGCACGAAGTCCAGATAGCTGTTGATATCGGTCATCACCGCCACACCATCCGGCGCAGCGCTGGTGAAGAAGCCGAACACCAGTGGGAACACCACAAAGTAGGCAAACGCCATGCCGCTGTAGAACAGCAAGATGCTCGATACCAGCAGCGGGATGGCAATGCGCTTTTCGTGCTTGTACAGCCCGGGAGCGATAAAGCCCCAGATCTGATGCAGGACGAACGGCATGGCGACGAACAGCGCGCTAATCAGGGTCAGCTTGAACGGGGTCAGAAACGGTGAGGCGACGTCGGTTGCGATCATGCTGGTGCCGGGCGGCATCAGCGCACGCAGCGGCTCGGAAATGAACGCGTAGATGTCGTTGGCGAAGTAGAACAGGCCGGCAAAGATCAGCAGCCAGATCAAGACGATACGCAGCAGACGCGAGCGCAGCTCGGTCAGGTGCGCGACCAGCGGCATGTCACCGGCCGGCTTCGCGGGTGGCAGTTCAGGGTTGCTCATGGCGGGTGTCTTGCTGCTCATTGACGGGCTCGGCGCTGGGTTCATCGGCGGTCGGGCCAGTTTGCGACGGCTGTGTGACGGGCTTGTTACCGCTGGCGGTCGGGGTTTGATTGCTTGGGCTGCCAGCGTTCAGGCCCTGTTTTTCCAGCTCGGCGAGGATGCGTTCGTTGTGCAGTTGCTGACGAATCTCGTCCGCGCCGATCTCACGCTCGACCTGGCTGCGCACTTCTGAGAAGCCACGCTTGATCCGGCCTACGGTCAGGCTGACGGTGCGGATGGCGCCGGGCAGCCGCTCGGGGCCGAGTACCAGCAGGGCGATAACCGCCACCACCAGCATTTCCATGAAGCCGATGTCGAACATGAGACGAGACCTGTCGGCGGATTACGGCTTGGACTGGGAGTCCTGCTTGTGCTCTTCGGACTTGGCGTCGAGCGTTTCTCCCGGCTTGCTTTCGACCGAGGGCTTGTCCTCATCGTTCATCGCCTTGCGGAAGCCCTTGATCGCGCCACCAAGGTCACCGCCGATGTTCTTCAGACGCTTGGTACCAAACAGCAGTACCACGATGACCAGTACGATCAGCAGTTGCCACAGACTAATGCCACCAAAACCCATTTTTGCCTCCGGGGCCTATTGCCCAGTTTATTTGCTGCGGGACGCCTTTTCTTCCAGACCGGACAGGTCGAAGCGGCGTGCCAATTCGTTCAGGATGTCGTCCGGACCGAGACCGAGGTGACTGAGCATGACCAGCGAATGGAACCACAGGTCAGCGGTCTCGTAGACCAGGTCGGACTTGTCCTCGCTATGCTGACAATCCTTGGCGGCTAGCAGTGTCTCAGTGCACTCTTCACCAACCTTTTCGAGAATCTTGTTCAGGCCCTTGGCGTGCAGGCTGGCAACGTAGGAGGTGTCGGCAGACGCCTGCTTGCGTTGCTCCAGTACGGCGGCCAGTTGGCTCAGGGTGTCAGACATGTTTTGGGTGCTCGTATAACGTTTTCGGATCCTTGATGACGGCGTCGACGGTCTGCCACTGGCCGTCCTTCAGAACCCGGTAGAAACAACTCTCGCGGCCGGTGTGACAGGCGATCCCGCCGATCTGTTCGACCTGCAGAATGATCACATCGGCATCGCAGTCCAGCCGCAGTTCGTGCAGCTTCTGCACGTTGCCGGACTCCTCGCCCTTGCGCCACAGGCGCTGACGCGAACGCGACCAGTAAATGCCCCGGCCTTCCTGTACGGTCAACTCGAGTGCTTCGCGGTTCATCCAAGCCATCATCAGAATGCGCTGGGTGTGCACGTCCTGGGCGATGGCGGGAATTAGTCCGTCTGCATCCCAGTGGATGCTGTCGAGCCAGTTGCTGGCGGAGGTCGAGTCGGTCATGGCGGGTCGTCTTTCGTTGAATGTCGCAAGTGTGCCAGTTATGACGGGGGCTGACTATCCGCGGCGCAGAATAAGCCAGCCGCCGAGTGCAATCAGGCCCCATTGGGCCGGCGCGGCGTTGATCCAGAGCGCCGGGTCGCTGCCACCCAGGGCGCTGGCACCAAACACCAGCAGGGCGATACCGGCCAGCTGCAATGGCCAGCGTGGACGCCGCTCCGCTCGGGCCTGCAATGGTGCCTTGGCCAGATTATCCAGCGCCTGATGGGCGGTGTCGATCAGTGCGGGTACGCGTTCGAGGTGTTGCTGCCAGTTCTTCATCTGGTTCTGCGGCAGCATGCGCTCACGCATCCAGCGTTCCAGATACGGCTGGCCGGTGTTCCACAGGTCCAGCTCGGGATAGAGCTGACGCCCCAGGCCTTCGATATTGAGCAGGGTTTTTTGCAGCAGCACCAGTTGCGGCTGGACTTCCATGTTGAAGCGGCGCGCGGTCTGGAACAGGCGTAGCAGCAGCTGGCCGAAGGAGATGTCTTTCAGCGGGCGCTCGAAGATCGGTTCGCAGACACTGCGAATGGCTGCTTCGAACTCGTTGACCCGGGTGTCGGCAGGCACCCAGCCTGAATCGATATGCAGCTGGGCGACGCGGCGGTAGTCACGCTTGAAGAAGGCCATCAGGTTGCGCGCCAGATAGCTCTGGTCTTCGGGCGTCAGGCTGCCGACGATGCCGAAGTCGATGGCGATGTACTGCGGCTCCCACGGGTGCTTGCGGGAGATAAAAATGTTGCCCGGGTGCATGTCTGCATGGAAAAAACTGTCGCGGAACACCTGGGTGAAAAAGATCTCGACGCCGCGCTCGGCCAGCTTCTTCATGTCTGTGCGCTGGTCTGCGAGGGTAGCCAAGTCTGTGACCGGGATGCCGTCGATACGCTCCATCACCAGCACCTTGTGGCGGCACCAGTCCCAGTAGATGCGCGGAATGTAGAGCAGGTCCGAGCCTTCGAAGTTGCGGCGTAGCTGGGAGGCATTGGCGGCTTCACGGTACAGGTCCAGCTCGTCGAAGATCGTGCGCTCATAGTCTTCGACCACCTCGACCGGGCGCAGGCGACGGCCTTCGGTAGATAGCCGTTCTAGCGCGCGGGCGGCAAGAAACAACCATTGGATGTCCTGGTCGATGGTTTCGCCGATACCGGGACGAATCACCTTGACCACCACTTCGGTACCGTCCTTCAGGCGTGCGGCGTGGACCTGGGCGACCGAGGCGGAGGCCAGCGGCTGATCACTGAACTCGGCGAAGACATCCTCAATGCGCTCGCCCAGCTGCTCCTCAATTCGCGCTCTGGCCTTGGGACCCGGGAATGGCGGCACCTTGTCCTGCAGATGCGCCAGCTCCAGGGCAATGTCGTCGGGTAACAGGTCTCGGCGGGTAGACAGGATCTGGCCGAACTTGATGAACACCGGGCCGAGGTCTTCACAGGCCTTGCGCAGCCGTGCGCCGCGGCTCAGGTCGCGCGGGGCGGGGCGCAGTCGCCACGGGCCGAGTTGCAGGGCCAGGCGCGCCAGCCAGGGTAGCGGTAACGCCAGCAGGATCTGATCGAGGCGGTAGCGGGCGAAGATATGCAGAATGCGCAGCAGGCGCGAAAAGGCGGTCAGTCTCATGCGTCGGGCGAGTCCGGTGCAGTAGGGGTGAGCAGCGCGACCCGGGCTTCCAGTCGGTCGAGTTGCAGGCGCAGTGCGTGCAGCTGTTCGGCGCGGGCGCGGGCCTCGGCCTGGCCAACCAGCTGGCGGCTTTCTTCAGTCAGGTACTCGGCCAGGGTTTGACGCAGGCTGTCACGGCTTTCGCGGCCCCATTGGTGGCTGCGACGCAGCGCGCTGCCAATGGCGTGACCGGCAACCGGGCCGAACCAGCGAGCCAGCTCGGCCTCGCCGTCGAGCTGCAAGTCGGCCATGATGTTCTGCAGCGTGACCAGGACCTGGCTGTCACCGACCAGCTCGACGTCCGGATCCTGCAGCACCGCTTTGCGGTCGCTGCTGATCAGCAGGCGTGCAAGCAGGCTGCTGGGAGCGTGTAGTTCGCAGTCGGCGGGCAGTTCGCTGGCGGTGCGCAGGGCAATCTCACCCTCGGCGGGTAGCAGCCAGAGTTGCCATTCCGGGTCGCGGGCCGAGATCAGCACACATTTGCCCTGCAGCGCACCGAGCCGTCTGGCCGTGACACTGTCACGGGCCAGCGCTGCAGCAATGCTGCGCTCTGCGGCCTTGAGCAGTGCGGCCGGCAACATCAGGGTTTGACGCCCCGGTGCAGGGCGACGATGCCGCCGGTCATGTTGTGATAGGTCACCCGGGCAAAACCTGCTTCTTCCATCATCGCCTTGAGCGTTTCCTGATCCGGGTGCATGCGAATCGACTCGGCCAGATAGCGGTAGCTTTCGGCATCGTTGGCCACCAGCTTGCCCATCAGGGGAAGGAACTTGAAGCTGTACTGATCGTAGACCTTGGACAGCAGCTCGCTCTTGGGTTTGGAGAACTCCAGCACCAGCAGACGTCCGCCCGGCTTGAGCACGCGCAGCATCGAGGCGATGGCGGTGTCCTTGTGGGTAACGTTGCGCAGCCCAAAGGCGATGGTGATGCAGTCGAAGTAGTTGTCGGGGAACGGCAGTGCTTCGGCGTCGGCCTGGACGAAGCGCACGTTGCCGGCGACGCCCAGGTCGAGCAGGCGGTCGCGGCCGACCTTGAGCATGGAGGCATTGATATCGGCCAGTACTACTTCACCGGTCGGGCCGACGCGCTTGGCGAAGCGGCGGGTCAGGTCGCCGGTGCCGCCGGCAATGTCGAGTACCCGGTTGCCGGTGCGCACGCCGGACAGTTCGATGGTAAACCGCTTCCAGATGCGGTGAATACCACCGGACATCAGGTCGTTCATGATGTCGTATTTGGCTGCTACCGAGTGAAAGACCTCGGCGACGCGCTGGGCTTTCTCGGACTCGGCTACGGTCTGGTAACCGAAGTGGGTAGTTTTTTCGCTGTCGTGTCGGTCGCTCATGGATTCCGTCTGCGCTGGCAAATTCGCTCCCATTCTAACCACTTTTTGTCCTCGGAAGCGCTGCTCAATTGCCGCGGACAGCTGTTGGCGGATGTTGAGCGACGGCTGGCGGCAGGGGTGATGACGTGTAGCTGCATTTACGGCATTCTGACGGGCCCTGATAACAACACTGGATGGAACAGCCGATGCCGACAGTAGACATTACCCGCGAACACAGCCTGGGCAAGGAAGAAGCGCGTCAGCGCGCGCAACAACTGGCCGACAAGCTGGTTCAGAAGCTGGATGTAAAGTGCAGCTGGCAGGGTGATCAATTGACCTTCAAGCGCAGCGGTGCCGACGGGTGCATCACCGTTTCCGACGCCGACGTGCGGGTCCAGGTCAATCTGGGCATGATGCTCACCCCGATGGCCGGCATGGTGAAGAGCGAAGTGCAGAAGGCGCTGGACAAATACCTGGGCTAAGCGCTGCGCCATCGTGTCGCAGGCTCGGGCGGTAACCGCCAGTCCAGAGCCTGCGCACCTCCCTTTGCGGACTGGCTGTTCTGCCCGGTCCCGGTTTTTAGTATGTGTTTTCTAATTTTGCTGCGTAATGTCGTCTCCAAGGATCGGTAACCGGTCCATTGCAGTATCCCAATCTACTGAACTGGAGTTACGAACATGGCCAAGAACACCGCAAAGAAAATTGAAGAAAGCACCGCTGGTTTTGCTGCTGACGTGAAGAAGTACGCCCATCAGATCTGGCTGGCCGGCCTGGGTGCCTACGCCAAGGCGGGTAAAGAAGGTGCGGACTACTTCAAGACCCTGGTAAGCGAAGGTGAAGCAGTAGAAAAGCAGGGCAAGGAGCTGGTTGCCGGCCAGGTTGAAGCCGCCAACAGCCGCATCGAGAGCTTCAAAGAGAAGGTGCAGGAAAAGACCGGCGGTCGTTTCAGCAAGGTCGAAGAAGTATTCGACGAGCGCGTTGCCTCGACCCTGGGTCGCATGGGGATTCCGAGCAAGAAAGATATTGATCAGCTGTCTGCTAAGCTGGATGATCTGAGTGCTGCACTCAAGTCGCTGCAAAGCAAGTAAGGTCACAGAGGAGTTGCTCCATGGCGGGTAAGAAGAAGGACAAGGATCCAAGTTGGGTTGCGGATATCGAAAGCTATTCGCGACAGATCTGGCTGGCAGGTCTGGGTGCCTACGCCAAGGTCGGGAAGGAGGGCGTGAAGCTCTTTGAAACCCTGATCAAGGACGGTGAGGCGGCCGAGAAGAAAGCCAAGGCCGAGATCGACAAGCAGGTCGATACCCTTAAGGGTAAGGCGAAAGCCAGCAAGAATCCGCTTGATGACGCGAAGTCCAAGGCCGAGAAGGCCCGGGGTAAGCTGACTGGCAAGTGGAACGAGCTGGAAGAAGCCTTCGACAAGCGTCTCAACAGTGCTGTTTCCCGCCTTGGGGTGCCCTCACGTGATGAAGTGAAGGTGCTGAATGACAAGGTCGATGAGTTGACCAAGCTGATTCAGGGCATGGCCTCTGGCAAGGCTCCGGCTACCAAGGTTGCGCCCAAGGCCAGCCCGGCCAAAGCCACTGCCAAACCGGCAGCAAAACCGGCTGCCAAGCCTAGGGCTGCTTCTGCAGCCAAGCCCGCAGCTAAAACAGCGGCGAAACCGGCTGCTGCCAAGCCGGCTGCGAAGCCTGCTGCAGCCAAGCCCAGGGCGCCGGCGAAGCCGAAAGCCCCGGCCAAGCCAAAGGCAACTCCGGCTGTGAAGGCGCCTGCTTCGGCGGCACCTGCTCCGGCTCCTGCAGCATCTGCTGCGGACAAGCCGACCGACGCCTGATCGCACTCAGTCGTACCCGACCCCGCACTGCTTCGGCACTGCGGGGTTTTTTATTGGTTCTTCACTCAATTCCCGGATGACGCTACTGCTTACTAAGCCGGGACGATTTACCGAATGCTCAGATCGTTGAGTGGGCACCGGGGTTCTTCCCGTTTACGCGGGCGAGTAGCGCAGGCTTGGCGGGAGATCGCTAAGGGGGGCAGGGCAAGCAGCCACCCTTGGCTCGCAGAAAAAGGCGAAAGGCTGACGCGGCAACCGTGCTGGATGAAATGGTAAACCGAAGGAGGCTGTTTACGCGCCTAATCCGCGATGAACCGTTTTACCGCCTGGGTAAAGGCGATCAGTCGTAGCGTTCAATCAGTAGCTGCATCCACTCGGCAGTTTCCTCGTCGAGGCAGGGGCGCAGCAAGCCAAGCATTTGCTGCACGCCGCTGGCGGCATCAAGCTCGCCGTTACCCGCTACGCGCTGGTAGTCGAGCCAGAACAGGGTGGTCTGGCACAGCGCGTCGAGCAGCCGTTGTTCTGCATCGGCATCGCAGATCAGGTGCCCGCTGTCACGTAGGGCCTGCAGTACCTGATCCAGCCGGGCGCGCAGTGCTGCCAGCCAGGGGGACATGGCCTGGCGGAGGTAGGGGTAGCGGCCCATCAGGTTGGACAGGTCCTGAAACAGGAAACGGTGCGTGGCGATCGCTTCGAACAGCAGATGCAGCAGCAGCCAGAGGTCCTCTGGAGTTGCCTCGTCGGGTTCCTCGGCACTGACCAGCAGAGCGCGGGTGGTCAGCAGAAAGTCATCGACCAGCGACTCCAGTAAGGCTTCCTTACCCTTGAAGTGGTAGTACAGATTGCCTGGGCTGATCTCCAGCTCGTTGGCGATGTCCAGTGTGGTGACGTTCGGCTCACCGTGGGTGTTGTACAGCTCCAGCGTGCAGAGCAGGATTCGGTCGCGGGTTTTCATCGGTTGCTCATTGCTGTTGGACGTAAAGGCCGGGCGCAGGGCCGTGGCCACCATCGGTATGAACCGGTGCATCAACCAGCTCGCCGCTGTGTTGCTTCAGCCAGGTGCTCCATGCAGGCCACCAACTGCCCTGCACGGTGCTGGCTGAGGCTAACCAATCATCCGTCGAGACGGCGTTTGCGTTGCCATGCTGAAAGTGGGCTCGTGGGTGACCGGGTGGGCACAGCAGCCCCTGAATATGGCCACTGTGGCACAGATTGAAGACTTTCTCGCCCCCCAGACGGGTGCCGGGGTAGGTGTTTTGCCACGGCACGATGTGGTCACGGCGCGCGGCCAGATGCCAGCTGGGCAGAGTGACGGCGCCCAGATCGATGGGCTCGCCGTTCAGCTGCAGGTTGCCCGGCTGGCCAAGCGGGTCGCGATCCAGCAGGTCAAACAGGTCTTCTACCAGTTGCGCCGGCAGGCGGGTGTGATCGTGCCCCCAGGTGGTGACGGGGCTTTGCTTAAGCTCCTGACCTAACGCGTAGCGGGTAACGGCGGGCGTCCAAACCAGTTGCTCGGGACGCATCCAGCCGAAGGCGGCACCGCTGCTGCGGGCGTCCAGGTAGCCGTCGCGCCAGACCCGTTGGCGTAGACGCTGTCGGGTTGCCGGTCCGCTGAGCCGCATGACGTCAGTCTGCAGACGGGTGTCGAGTGGCGTCACCAGCAGGCTGAACGCGCTGAGTTGGCGGGTGTGGTCGCTCGCTGCCTGCCAGGCGCAGAGCAGGGCGGCAATCAGGCCGCCGCTGCAGATCCCGGTGAGTGTCGCCTGCGCGCTGGCGCTATGCAGCAGACATTCGTTGAGTGCGCGCTGGCTGGCGCTGACGTAGCGACCTAGTCCCCAATTGCAGTGGCTGGGGTTGGGGTTGCGCCAACTGATCAGATACACCTGCAGACCCTGTTGCAGGGCGTAGCGGATCAGGCTGGTGTCCGGGGTCAGGTCGAGCAGGTAGAAGCGATTTATCGGCGGCGGCACGATCAGCAGCGGTTTATCGTGTACCTGATTGGTCAACGGCTGATAGCAGATTAGTTCGAACTCGGCGTGGCGAGCGATAACCCGGCCCGGACTGCAGGCAATGTCTCGCCCCAGCAGATGGCTGGTATCCAGATTGGGTTGGGCGAAGGGGCGGCCGCTGGCCAGGTCGCTCCACAGGTTGTGTCCTCCCCGGCACAGGCTCTGGCCGCGGCTTTGGCGGGCCGCTTCGGCAACCTCGGGATTGAGCAGGCTGTTGCTGGGTGATGCTGCTGCAGCCAGTTGCACCAACAGCCAGCGAAGTTGCGCACGCTCGTGCTCGGCAACTTCAAGTCCGTCGAGCCAGTCGGCCAGCGGCAGCTGCCAGGCCTGCCATAGCTGCAGTGCCCGCTGAGGCAAGGCTGCCTGCCAGCCGGGATGGGTAAAACGCGGGTCGTCGTTCAGCGTGCTGAGATCGAGCCGCCCCTGCAGGGCCTGAAGCACCTTGCTCAAACTGCGGCGCAGGTAGTCGGCGTGGTGACACGGCTGGCGTATCAGGCTGCGTAGCAGCGCCAGCAGGCTGCTCGAAACATCAGCCCCAATGGTGGTGGTGGGTAATCGTCCATGGGGGTGGTCGGGCATCCAGCTTTCCTGATCCAGATACGTATCTTGGGGTCTAGCCTACGGCTTCCGTGCCCGTGTTGCCAGACGATCAGCCATGGTGTGGCGTTTGCTTTCCCGGGATTGTGTGGCGAATCACGGCGGGTTGCTTCTCTTCGGAAAGGAAGGCCATGATCATCGGCGCAACACTCTGCGCTCGAGTCACCAGAAACAGGTGGCCGTCGTCGATTACGTGCAGCTCTGAGTTGGGAATGCGCCAGGCCAGCAACTTCATGTTGATCAACGGAATGATGGGGTCGTCGTCACCGGCCAGAATCAGCGTTGGCTGCCGGATCTTGTGCAGCCAGTGCACGCTGGTCCAGCCAAGCCCGGCGAACAGTTGCCAGTAGTAGCCCAGCTTGCCTGAGGAGCGGACCTTGGAAGCGTGCTTTTCTGCCAGATGCGGGTCGCGGCGGAATGCCCCGCCGTAGATATCGGGGGCGATGCTGACCCCATGCGATGGCTGAATGTAGCGCCGTGGGCTGGCCATCTTCATCAGTACCGCCGGCCGACCCGGGACCATTACAGCGCCAGCCGAGGTGGCCGCGAGAATCAGCTTCTTGCAGCGCTCGGGGTGACTGTAGGCAAACTGCTGTGCCAGCGCCCCGCCCCAGGACACGCCAATGACGTTGACCTGCGAGTAGTCGAGGTAATCCAGCATCCGTGCGGCCAGCTTGGCCAGGCCCGGAAACCGGAACGGCGTCATGGGTGTCGACGAGCCGCCGACACCGGGCACATCGAAGGCGATGACCTCCAGATCAGGGTCCAGCGCTTCGATAAACGGAAAGACCAGCTCCAGGTTGGCGCCGATGCCATTGAAGATCAGCAGCGGTGGCAGGGAGCTGGAGCCGGGGCGGACGGCAGTACGCAGGTACTGACCGTCCAGCTCAATGGTGCGAAAGACAATGGACTGCGGCATGGACAGCTCTCTGTTGGGCGCCACTCAGCGCTCGTGAACGTAGGTACCCGGTGCTGGTTCCAGCGCCGGATAGTTCTCATTGCCAAGGACCGTCGGAGCCGGTTTGCGTTTGCCGCCGCGGGTATGCAGCCAGTCGCGCCAGTATTGCCACCAGGAGTCAGACTGTTTGGTTGCGGTTTCCAGCCACTGCTTGGCGTCGCCGCTGAGATCGCCGCCGGTAAAGAAGCGGGCTTTCGGGTTACCCGGCGGGTTCAGGATACTCTGGATATGACCGCTTGAGGACAGCACGAACTCGCACTTGCCGCCCATCAGCTTGGCCGACTTGTAACAAGCTTCCCAGGGGGTAATGTGATCGTTCAGGCCGGCGATGACGAATAGGTCACTCTTCACCTGCTTGAGATCAATCGGGGTGCCGCTGACCTCCAGCGCGCCAGGGCGGGTGAGCGGGTTGGTCTTGAACATTTCCAAGAACTCGCCATGCAGCGCAGCGGGCAGGCGGGTGGTGTCGTTATTCCAGAACAGGATGTCGAACACCGGCGGCTCGTTGCCCAGCAGGTAGTTGTTAACCCAGTAGTTCCAGATCAGGTCGTTGGGCCGCATCCAGGCAAAGATCCTTGCCATATCGCGGCCTTCGAGCACACCGCTTTGATACGACATGCGCCGTGCTGCTTCGATCGAACGTTCGTCCGCAAACAGCGCAACCTGGGTCTTGAGTTCGGTATCGAGCACGCTGACCAGCAGGGTGTAGGAGTGGACCTTCTTCTCTTTCAGGGCGGCATAGTGGCCAAGCAGGGAGACGGTGGTGATGCCGCCCGAGCAGGCACCGAGCATGCTCAGGTCTTTGCTGCCGGTCACGTCCAGCACCACGTCGACCGCTTCCTTGAGCGCGTCGATATAGGTGCTAAGCCCCCACTCGCGGTGGCTCTTGGTCGGGTTGCGCCAGCTGACGACGAAGCCCTGCATGTGGTTGCTGACCAGGTAGCGCGCCAGGCTCTTGTCCGGCGACAGGTCGAAGACGTAGAACTTGTTGATCTGCGGCGGTACTACCAGCACCGGACGCTCGTAGACCTCCTCGGTCAGCGGCTTGTACTGGATCAGTTCCAGCACCTCATTGCGGAAGATGACCGAGCCGCGAGTGGTGGCCAGGTTGCCGCCGACCTCAAAGGCATTCATGTTCACCTGGCTTGGCATGCCGCCGTTGTGGGCGATGTCCTTGGCCATGTGGGTGAGGCCATCCATGATGCTCTTGCCACCGGTTTCAAAGAAACGTTTGAGGGCGGCTGGGTTGAGTGCGGTATTGGTCGGTGACATGGCCTCGGTCATCAGGGCGATGACAAACTGCGCACGGCTGATGTCCTGTGCTGACAGGTCCGAGCTGGTAATCCAGCTGTTGAGCTCCTTGCGCCAGGCGAGGTAGGTCTGCATATAGCGACGGTAGAGCGGATTCTGGCTCCAGGTCGGATCGACGAAGCGGCGGTCGTCGGCGCTGGGGGCAAGTTGTGAGCGGCCCAGCATCACGTCGGTAAATGCCAGGCCCAGGCGGCCGATATGACGCAGGCTGTGGACGGGTTGTTTGACCGTTTGCCGTAACACCATCCGGGCAGTGCTGATAAGGTCGCGCGCTGGTACACCAACCACTGGGTTGGGACCGAGAATATGTTCGCTGGCCTTGTTGGCCAGATTTTCGTTATTGGTTTTGTCGCCCATTTTCAACGCTCCAATCTGAGGCAGGGAAGCCGCTCTGAATGCAGTCCAGCAAGAATTGAACCAGCTTCCTGGTGTCGCACTCATGAGACACGTTAGCACGCAGCTTGTGTGCTGTTAACGCCTTTTTTTGACTGGGTCGACTTAACCAGATCTATGTGTCAGACAGGTGTTGAGGCGGGAATTTGTCAGGGGATGAAGCGGATAGCGCTGACGTCGGGGTCGCGCGATGCGTCATTTTGGTGCAGTTCGTCGAGGTACGACTGCCAGCGCTGTACCTGCTCGGTGGCGAGGTGGTAGAGGTAGTCCCAGCTGTAGAGGCCGCTGTCGTGTCCGTCGTCAAAAACCAGCTTGAGCGCGTAGCGGCCAGCGGGCTCGATGCCGGTTAACGCAACGTTGACCTTGCCGGTCTGGAGGATGGGGTTTCCATGGCCGCGCACCTCGGCCGAGGGCGACATGACCCGCAGGTATTCAGCAGGCAGGTGATAGCTGCTGCCGTCGGCATACCCCAGCTCCAGCGTGCGCGAGGCCTTGTGCAACTTGATGCGGGTCGGGATAGGTGCGGGCATGGCAGAGTCCTGAGCTTCAAGCTTCAAGCTTCAAGCAGATCGCATGGCGCGCACGATCTGCTGTTCGCTTGCCGCTTGAAGCTTGCGGCTTGGGTTAAAGGATGTAACGCGACAGATCTTCGTTGACGGCCAGCTCACCGAGGTGACTGTCGACATAGGCTGCGTCGATGACCAGCGGTTGCTCATCGTGCTTGGCTGCCAGGTCCGCGGCACTGAACGAAACTTCTTCCAGCAGGCGCTCAAGCACTGTGTGCAGGCGGCGGGCACCGATGTTCTCGGTCTTCTCGTTGACCTGCCAGGCGATTTCCGCGAGGCGGCTGACGGCGTCGGAGGCGAACTCGATCTTCAGGTTTTCGGTTGCCATCAGAGCACGATACTGCTCGGTCAGCGAGGCATCCGGTTCGGTCAGGATGCGCTCGAAGTCGCTCGGCGTCAGTGATTGCAGTTCAACGCGAATCGGCAGGCGGCCTTGCAGCTCCGGAATCAGGTCTGACGGTTTGGTCAGGTGGAAGGCGCCGGACGCAATAAACAGGATGTGGTCAGTCTTGACCATGCCGAACTTGGTGTTCACCGTGCAGCCCTCGATCAATGGCAGCAGGTCGCGCTGTACCCCTTCGCGGGAAACGTCAGCACCGCCGCCGCTATCGGCTCGCTTGCTGACCTTGTCGATCTCATCAAGGAAGACAATGCCGTTCTGCTCGACGGCGCTGATCGCGCGGGTCTTCAGGTCGTCTTCATTGACTAGGCGTGCTGCCTCTTCGTCGCGCACCAGCTTGAGCGCGTCGCGGACCTTGAGGGTGCGGGTTTTCTTCTTGCCCTTGCCCAGGTTGGAGAACATGTCGCGCAACTGGTTGGTCATCTCTTCCATGCCCGGCGGGGTCATGATTTCGATGCCGGCAGGTGCGTCTGCAACCTCGATATCGATGTCCTTGTCGTCCAGTTCGCCTTCGCGCAGGCGCTTGCGGAACAGCTGTCGGGTGCTGCTGTCGCTGCGCTCCGGCTGGTCGCCAGTGGCAGGGCGGGCGCCTGGCAGCAGGGCGTCGAGGATGCGCTCTTCGGCAGCGTCTTCGGCGCGGTAGCGAACCTTGGTCATCTCCTGTTCGCGCAGCAGCTTGATGGCGGCATCGACCAGATCACGGATGATGGATTCGACGTCGCGACCGACGTAACCCACCTCGGTGAACTTGGTGGCTTCGACCTTGATGAACGGTGCCTGGGCCAATTTGGCCAGACGACGAGCGATCTCGGTCTTGCCGACACCGGTCGGGCCGATCATCAGGATGTTCTTCGGAGTGACTTCGTTGCGCAGTGCCTCGGGCAACTGCTGGCGGCGCCAGCGGTTGCGCAGGGCGATGGCGACGGCGCGTTTGGCATCCTGCTGACCGATGATGTGTCGGTCCAGCTCGTGCACGATCTCACGGGGTGTCATGGACATGGGGTTGAATCCGGTCGCCTCAGGTGTTGGCGTCCAGCTCCTCGATAGTCAGGTTGCGGTTGGTATAGATGCAGATGTCGCCGGCAATGTTGAGGCTGGTTTCGACGATCTCACGAGCAGACAGCTCGGTGTGCATCAGCAGGGCGCGCGCGGCGGATTGCGCGTAGGGGCCACCGGAACCGATGGCGATCAACCCTTCTTCAGGCTCGATGACATCGCCGTTGCCGGTGATGATCAGCGAGGCGTCCTTGTTGGCGACGGCAAGCAGGGCTTCCAGCTTGCGCAGGGCGCGGTCGGTGCGCCAGTCCTTGGCCAGCTCGACGGCGGCGCGGACGAGGTTGCCCTGGTGTTTTTCCAGTTGGGCTTCAAAGCGTTCGAACAGGGTAAAGGCATCGGCGGTGCCACCGGCAAACCCGGCAATGACCTGATCCTTGTAGAGGCGGCGTACCTTGCGGGCATTGCCCTTCATGACGGTGTTGCCGAGGGATACCTGGCCGTCACCTCCGATCACGACCTTGCCGTGGCGGCGTACGGATACGATTGTAGTCACGCGCAACTCCTGGTTGGCTGTGGGGGAAAAAGCGGCAGGATCGCTGCCTTGCTTCCTGATCTGGGGGCGCTGATCAGGATTTCAAGGCAAAGGAAGAGCGCGCCCGAGAAACGGGCGCGCAAGGCTCAACGCTGCTGTGGCAGGAGGTTGCTGAAGCCGTTACCACCGAGAGTACGCTGGGCTTGGGTCATGCTGTCTTTGTTGCTGAATGGGCCAACTTGAACGCGGTACCACTGATTTCCGTTGATGGTGGCGTTCTCCAGCTTGACGTCCAGGCCAAGCAGCAGGATCTGCGCCCTCAGTTGATCCGCGTCGGAGCGCTGACGAAAGGAACCGGCCTGCAGATAGTAGGACGGGCCATTGGCGGCCGGCTTGCTGGCCTCGGGCGCAGGTACAGGTGTCGGCGCCGGAGCAGGCTGGGCAGGCTGCTGGGGGACATTGACGTCCGACTCCGGCAGCAGGGTGTAAAAGTCGTATTGCGGCTTTGGCGTGCTGGGCTGTGCCGCTGGGGTGTTGGCAGGCTTGGGCGGCTCGGGGGCGCGCCTTACCTCCTCACGCCCTGGCTCGAGTTGCAGCAGGAAAGTAACGAACACACCAATAACCAGTCCGCTGACCAGCCACAACCAGCCGGGAATGCCTTTGCGCTTTGGCGCAGATTGCGCGCGGCTGGCGCCGCGGCGGGGGGCTTTGCGTCCTTTTGCCATGCCCTTACATACGCTCCAGAGTGTTGATGCCCAGCAGGTTCAAACCCTGCTTGAGAGTGCGGCCGGTCAGTGCTGCCAGGCGCAGACGGCTGTCGCGCTGGGTCTCACTGTCCGCTGCGAGGATCGGACACTGTTCATAGAAGCTGGAGAAGCGACCGGCCAGCTCGTACAGATAGGTGCAGAGTACGTGTGGGGTACCTTCACGAGCAACGTAATTCAGCGTGGCGTTGAACTGCGCCAGATGCGCACCCAGTTCGGTTTCGGCCGGCTCGATCAGCGCCAGAGGTGCCAGATTGGCGACCGAGTCCATGCTGCGCTCCAGCCTACGGAATACGCTGGCAACACGGGTGTAGGCATACATCATGTAGGGCGCGGTGTTGCCCTCGAAGCTCAGCATCAGGTCGAAGTTGAAGCTGTAGTCGCTACTGCGGTGCTTGGAGAGGTCGGCGTACTTGACCGCGCCAATCCCCACGGCGGCGCCGATGGCGCGCAGCTCGTCGGCCGGCAGCTCCGGGTTTTTCTCTTTGACCAGGCGCAGAGCACGCTGCTCTGCCTCGTCGAGTAGATCGACCAGCTTGACGGTGCCGCCGTCGCGGGTCTTGAACGGCTTGCCGTCGGCGCCATTCATGGTGCCGAAGCCCATGTGTTCAAGTTGCATGTCGGCGGGAACAAAGCCTGCTGCCCGGGCCACGGCAAATACCTGCTGGAAGTGCAGCGCCTGACGCTGGTCAACAAAGTACAGCACGCGATTGGCGTGCAGCTCGGCATGGCGGTAGCGCATGGCGGCCAGGTCGGTGGTGGCATACAGGTAGCCGCCGCCGGCCTTTTGTACGATCACCGGCAGCGGGTTGCCGTCGGCGTTCTTGAACTGCTCAAGAAAAACACACTGGGCACCTTCGCTTTCGGTCAGCAGGCCGGCGCTGCGCAGATCGGCAACGATGCCCGGCAGATCGGCGTTGTAGGCGCTTTCGCCGCGTACGTCAGCCGGCGTCAGGCTGACGCCAAGGCGGTCGTAGACGGCCTGGCAGTGACCGAGGGAGATGCTGTTGAAGCGTTCCCACAGGGCCAGGCAGGACGGTTCGCCAGCCTGCAGGTCGACCACGCGCTGGCGGGCGCGGGCGGCGAAGTCTTCGCTTTCGTCGAAGCGCTTCTTGGCCTGGCGGTAGAAATTCTCCAGGTCGCCCAGCTTGGCTTCGGCGTCGACGCTGTGTTCTTCCATGTAGGCCAGCAGCATGCCGAACTGGGTGCCCCAGTCGCCCACGTGGTTCTGGCGGATCACGGTGTGGCCGAGGAATTCGAGGATGCGGGCAACGGCGTCACCGATGATCGAGGAGCGCAGGTGGCCAACGTGCATTTCCTTGGCTAGGTTCGGCGAGGAGTAATCGACCACCACGCGCTGGGCTGGAATCTCGGCGCGCACGCTCAGCTGCGGGTCGGTCAGTGCGGTTTCAAGCTGACCGGCCAGCCAGCCGGCATCCTGGAAGAAGTTGATGAAACCGGGGCCGGCGATGTTGACCGACGCAACGGCCTGGTGGGCGGGCAGGGCGGCAATCAGCTTCTCGGCCAGATCGCGCGGCTTCATGCCGGCCGGCTTGGCCAGCATCATCGCCAGGTTGCTGGCGAAGTCGCCGTGCGCCTTGTCGCGGGCATTCTCGACCTGAATGGAGGGCGAAAGGTCGGTCGGCAGCACGCCGTCGGCCTTGAGGCGGTCTACAGCGTCGGCAAGCAGTTGGCTGATCAGGTTCTTCATTTAATGGAGTATCCGGCAGGTGCCCAGTGAAAACCTGACATTATCCGTTTTATGGGGCGGCTTGCCAAACCCTGTGGTCGGTTGTGGTGGTTTGCGCGGGCTGATGGCTCCCACGTGGAGCGTGGGAGCCATCTAAGGTTGTTTACAGAAAGCTCGGATAGTGGAGTGTGCACCCGGGTTCGTCCCGTTTACGCGGGCGAGTAGCGCAGATTTATCGGGAAAAGAAGCGTAGGCTGTCTGAGGAGCGTAGCGACGAGTTTTCGCGCGGCCGGCGAGGCTTCCCCGATAAATCGAGCAACGCAGCGAACCCGAAGGGCCGCGTAGCCGGGTGCCCCGGGGGATTGCTAAGGGGGGCTGGGCAAGCAGCCCCCCTTGGCTCGCCGTAAAAGGCGAAAGGCTGACTTAACCGCTGCGCGATGCCGATACTGGGCGCTGGTTTTTCGCTGATCGTCCCTCGCTCTGCGTGGAATGCCTGCAAGGACGCGTTGCGTCCGGTCTGGTGGAGCGTGGAAGCCATTACTGTACGGCTAAAACATATCCAGCGGATCAATATCAATCGACCAGCGCACCTTGCGCGCCTGCGGGTGCTGTTCCAGCAAAGGCAGCAGCATGTGCACCAGCTGATGCAGGGCCGAGCGCTGGGCGGCTTGCAGCAGCAGTTGGGCGCGGTGGCGGCCGGCGCGACGTTCCATTGGTGAGGGTACCGGGCCGAGCAGGTCGATGTCCGCCAGGTTGTGCTGACCGATCAGTACCTCGGCCTGCTCCAGCGCGGCATCGAGAAAGTCCTCGGCGGCGCTGGCCTGATTGGCTTCGGCGCGCAGCAGCGCCATGAATCGATAGGGCGGCAGCTGAGCTATTTCGCGCTCGGCCAGTTCGCGCTCGGCAATCGCCGGGTAGCCGCGCTCGGTCAGTTCGATCAGCAACGGGTGCTCGGCCATGTGGGTCTGAATGATGACCTGCCCCGGTTTTTCGGCGCGTCCGGCGCGTCCGGCGACCTGGGTAATCATCTGTGCCATGCGCTCGGGGCCGCGGAAGTCGGCGGAGAACAGCCCGCCGTCGGCGTCCAGAATGGCGACCAGGGTGACGTTGGGGAAGTGGTGTCCCTTGGCGAGCATCTGGGTGCCGACCAGAATGCACGGCTTGGCGCTCTGGATGGTCTCCATCATGTCCTGCATGGCGCGCTTGCGGCTCATGCTCTCGCGGTCGATGCGCAGTACGTCGGTGTGCGGAAAGCGTTCCTTGAGAAACTCCTCGGTGCGCTCGGTGCCGGCACCCAGCGGGCGCAGGTCTTCGCTCTGGCATTTGGGGCAGTGGCGATCGAGCGGGCGCTGGCTGTTGCAGTGATGGCAATGCAGGTGCGGCGGCGACTGGTGCACGGTCATGCGTGCATCGCAGCGCCGGCACTCGGCAATCCAGCCGCAGTCGTGGCACATCAGGGTCGGGGCAAAGCCGCGGCGGTTGATGAATACCAGTACCTGATTGCCACGCTTGAGGTGCTCGCCGACCAGCTCGGTCAACGGGCGGGAGAGGCCGCCTTCCAGCGGTCGACTGCGAATGTCCAGGCACTGGAAGGTCGGTGCCTTGGCGTTGCCGGCGCGAAGGGTCAGGCGCAGGTGCCGGTAGCGGCCCTGTTGCACGTTGTGCAGGCTCTCGAACGACGGCGTCGCCGAGCCGAGGATCACCGGCACCTGTTCCAGGTGGCCACGGTAGACCGCCAGATCGCGCGCGTTGTAGCGCAGACCGTCCTGCTGTTTATAGGAGAGGTCGTGCTCCTCATCGACGATGATCAGGCCGGGCCGCGCCAGCGGGGTGAAGATCGCCGAGCGGGTACCAATAACAATGGATGCGTCGCCGTCGCGGGCAGCGATCCAGGCATCCAGCCGTTCGCGGTCATTCAAGCCGGAATGGAGAATCACCACCGGTGCGCTGAAGCGCTGCTGAAAGCGGCTCAGGGTCTGAGGGGTCAGGCCGATCTCCGGGATCAGTACCAGCGCCTGGTGGCCGCTGAGCAGGCAGCGCTCAATCGCTTGCAGGTAAACCTCGGTTTTGCCGCTGCCGGTTACGCCTTCCAGCAGCCAGGTATGAAAACCCTCGGCACCGAGAATCGCGTCCAGTGCCGCCTGCTGTTCGGCGTTGGCGGTGAGGTGCGCCTCCCTTAATAAAGGCAGCGGTTCGGCGACATGGTGCGGTGAGCGCTCGATGCGCTGGACTAGGCCCTTGCCCTCAAGGGTGACCAGCGTGTCGCGGCTCAGCCCCCATTGGCCGATCAGCGCGTGGGACAGGCCATGCGGATGCTGGGCGAGGATTTGTACCGCCTGCTTTTGCTTTGGCGCACGTTGCACCGCCGGGTGCTCGGGGTAGGCGCCGGGCTGCAGCTGCCAGAGCTGGTCCTGGCGGGCCAGCGCCGGTTCGCCCTGGCGCAGCAGGACCGGCAGGGCGACGCTGAGAGTATCGCCGAGGCCGTGCTGATAGTAACGTGCGGTCCACAGACACAGGCGCCAGAGGCTGTTGGGCAGCACTGGCGTCAGATCGAGCAGCGCCTCGGCGGGCTTGAGTCGATTGGCCGGCACCTCGGTGTGGTCACTGATGCCGGCAATCATGCCAACCATGGCGCGATTGCCGAACGGCACCCGCACCCGCTGGCCCACCTGCAGATCGGCTGCACTGACTCCCCGCGGCGCGCGGTAGTCGAACAGGCGTCTCAGCGGTGAGGGCAGGGCAACTTGCAAGATGGGTCCGGTCACGCAGATCACTCCATGGGGCGTGCAGCAGATGGTACCACCGACGGGCGGAAAACAATGGTGCTTGCGTCGGGGACGGATTCTGTTATCATCGCCGGCCTATTTTCCGGTCACTCTGTATGCGCCGCTTGTGGCATACAGTCACTTGGCTGGTAGAACAGATTCAGAGTGCGGTGCCCGATCAGGTTGATCCGGTGGCGGCACAAACCAACCGAGGACATACCATGAAAGCTGATTTGCATCCGAAGTACGAAGAAATCGAAGCGACCTGCAGTTGCGGCGCGGTGATCAAGACCCGTTCCACCCTGTGCGCTCCGATCCACCTGGACGTCTGCTCCGAGTGCCACCCGTTCTACACCGGTAAGCAGAAGGTTCTGGACACCGGCGGCCGTATCGAGCGCTTCAAGGCTCGCTTTGGCGCGGTCAGCAGCAAGTAAGTTCGTCATGCAGGCCCTTGTGGCTCTGGCGAACGAAAAGAAGGCGTCCCTCGTGGGCGCCTTTTTTCTTGTCTGCAGTTTACTGGCTGGCTGCGTTCAGGCTGAGCCGCCGGTAGCATCCTGTGCAGTGCCTGCAGGGGTTGAAACGGTGTACAGCCGAAGTGTCACCGACGGCGATACCCTGCGTCTGGCAGACGGCCGCCGGCTGCGGCTGGCGGGTATCAATACCCCCGAGATCGGGCGTGACGGCAAGGCGTCGGAGCCCTGGGCGCAGGCGGCTCGGCGGGAGCTGCTGGCGCTGGTCGACGATGAGCCGTTACAGCTCAAGGTCGGGGCTGATCCGCGCGATCATTACGGCCGTACGTTGGGCTATCTGTTCGACAGCCACGGCCGTAGCGTTGAGGCGCAGCTGCTGCAGGCCGGTCTCGGTTATGCGATCGTCATTCCGCCCAATGATGCGCTGGCCGAGTGCTATCTGGCGGCTGAGGCCGACGCGCGTCAGTCCCGGCGAGGGCTCTGGCAGTCTGATCCGGTGCAGTCGGTGGGGCGGCTCCAGAACGGCGGTTTTCAACTGCTGCGCGGCCGGGTGGTTGCTGTTACCCAGACGCGTCCGGCGCTCTGGATTGATCTGGACGGCCCGCTGACGCTCAGGCTGGAGCGCCGGGATCAGGCACACTTTACGGCGCTGCCGGATAGCAGCTGGGTTGGTCGTGAGCTGGAAGTGCGCGGCTGGGTAGTTGATCGCGGCGAACAGCAGAATGGCTTTCGGCGCTTTATGACCAGCCTGCGCCACCCGGCCCAGATACACCCGGTCAGTACTCACTGACAACGTCAAGATGACTCAAAGTTGTAAGAGAATGTCCTTGACATTGATCTCGTGAATAACCTTGCGAGGGGGTGTCGTTTTATGTACTCTCCGTCGTCCGCATGAGCAACCTGACCGGAAAATAGTGACCATGTCTGATTTGAGAACTGATGCACTCGCCTATCACGCCGAACCGCGTCCAGGCAAACTGAGCGTTGAACTGACCAAGCCGACCGCGACTGCCCGCGATCTGGCTCTGGCGTACAGCCCGGGTGTAGCAGAGCCGGTGCGTGAAATCGCCAAGGATCTGGAAAACGCCTACAAATACACCGGTAAGGGTAACCTGGTTGCCGTTATCTCTGACGGCACCGCCATTCTGGGCCTGGGTAACCTCGGCCCGCTGGCGAGCAAGCCGGTCATGGAAGGTAAGGGTGTCCTGTTCAAGCGCTTCGCTGGCGTTGATGTTTTCGACATCGAAGTTGAAGCCGAGAGCCCGCAGGCCTTCATCGATACCGTCAAGCGTATCTCCTGCACCTTTGGTGGTATCAACCTGGAAGACATCAAAGCCCCCGAGTGCTTTGAGATCGAGCGCGCTCTGATCGAGCAGTGCGACATCCCGGTATTCCACGATGACCAACACGGCACCGCTATCGTTACCGCTGCGGCGATGATCAACGCGCTGGAGCTGGCCGACAAGACCATCGAAAACGCCAAAATCGTCTGCCTGGGTGCCGGTGCGGCTGCCATCGCCTGCATGAAGCTGCTGGTCAGCCTGGGCGCCAAGACCGAAAACATCTACATGCTCGACCGCAAGGGCGTGATCCACGCTGGCCGCGATGACCTGAACGAATACAAGGCCATCTTCGCCACCGAGACCGACAAGCGCACCCTGGCTGATGCCATGAAAGGTGCTGACGTGTTCGTTGGTCTGTCCGGTCCGAACCTGCTGCAACCGGCTGAGCTGAAACTGATGGCCGAGAACCCGATTGTGTTCGCCTGCTCGAACCCGGATCCGGAAATCGACCCCGCGCTGGCCCACGCTTCGCGTCCTGACGTGATCATGGCTACCGGTCGTTCCGACTACCCGAACCAGGTCAACAACGTTCTGGGCTTCCCCTTCATCTTCCGTGGTGCGCTGGACGTTCGTGCGACCCGCATCAACGAAGAAATGAAGATCGCTGCGGTTCACGCCATCCGCGAACTGGCTAAGGAGCCGGTACCGGAATACGTTTCCCAGGCCTACGGTGGGGTCGACCTGGAGTTCGGTCGTGAGTACATCATTCCGAAGCCGATGGACGTCCGTCTGATCGAGAAGGTGCCGGCCGCTGTTGCCCAGGCTGCCATCGATTCTGGCGTTGCCACGCTGCCCTATCCGGCGCACTACCCGCTCAAGTCGGTTGAAGACTGCATCTGAACGGCATTGCGTTGAACGAAAAAACCCGCCTCGGCGGGTTTTTTTGTGCCTGTTGTTTGCTGTCAGACTGGTGGTGGTTCAATCCGGACCTGCACCTCCCCCGCGTTCAGGCTGGCGCGCAGCAGGCTGCCCACAGGGGGCACCTCGGCGTTAAGCAAGGCTCTGGCAACCACGGGTTCAAGGTGATGGCGAAAGCTGCGGGCCATGGCGCGCGCGCCGAAGCGGTGGTCGTGGCCGCGGGCTGCAAGCCAGTCACGCAGCTCGGCATCCAGCGCGAGCTGAACCTGATGCCGGGCCAGTCGTTGATTGAGCTGTGCCAACGCCAGTTCGACCAGATGCTGCAACTGGCTGCTGTGCAGTGAGCGGTAGCGAATGCGGTGATCCAGTCGGTTGAGAAACTCGGGATCAAAACGCTGTTGCAGTGCACGCCGCTGTACCCGTTGCTGTAGGCTGCTGCGCCAGCGGGGTGGCAACAGTCGCGCCCAGCCCTGCTCCAGTTGTTGCACGCTGCTGGCGCCGAGGTTGCTGGTCAAAAAAATCAGGCTGTTGCGAAAGTCCAATGTGCTGTTGCCGGCGCTGAGGCGCAGTTGGCCGTTGTCGAAGATATTCATCAGCGCGCGAATGACCGGGTCGCTAGCTTTCTCCAGCTCGTCAAACAGCACGAGGCCGGGTCTGCCGAAGCTGCCTTCGATGGCCTCGCGGTCGAACAGGGTGGTGCCTTCCTTGCTGCCGACGTAGCCGGGTGGTGCGCCAGTCAGGGAGGCAGCGTAGTGCTCCTGTGCCAGGGTGTTCATGTCGATCCGGCACAGGGCATCGGCCCGACCGTGAATCGCCTCGGCCAGCAGTCGCACGGTTTCGGTTTTGCCGACGCCGGTAGGGCCGAGCAAAAGGAACACGCCGAGTGGTTTGCGTGGATCGCCCAGCTCGGCCTTGACCACCGCCAGGCTGTCGCTGATTTCTGCGAGGGCATCGTCCTGACCGATGATGCGCTGCTGCAGCAGCTGCATGACGCGCAAGGGCTCAAACAGGAAGCGGCTGGCGTGGGCGCGGGTGCGCGGCGCTTGCTGCTCGTTGTGTTGCTGGTTCTCGGCCAGCAGGTCGTTGATAAAGGGCATGGTGTTGGGCCGTATCGCTCCGGGCGGGGCGCCGTGCGGGCGCCCCGGTGTGGTCAGAGTCCGGCTTCGCGTTCCTTGCCGGAGTGGGGCAGCTCGCCGACCGGGCAGTCGGCGACGCCGATGGTTTTGCGGGTCATGGCCTCGACATTGTCGCGCGCCTTCTCCGCGTCCATGACCCAGGTGCGATAAAACTCGAATGGGCAGTCTGCCACGCCTCGGTCACCGTCGCCGGAGTTGTACATGCCGGTGTAGCCACGATGCAGCAGCTTGAACAGGTGGTTCTGCGACTGGTCGTTGGCACGCGCATCACGAATCTGCGACACTGACAGTTGCGCGTACTGCACGCCCATGTCCTCTTCGCCACATTCGCCCAGCGTACGGCCGTCGAAGCCGATGATCGCGGAATGACCGAAGTAGCTGTAGACGCCGTCAAAGCCGGTGGCGTTGGCGACGGCAACGTAGCAGTTGTTGGCCCAGGCCATGGTCTTGGCCATCATCACCTGCTGGTCCTTGGCCGGGTACATGTAACCCTGGCAGCGGACGATCAGCTCGGCGCCCTTCATCGCGCAATCGCGCCAGATTTCCGGGTAGTTACCGTCGTCGCAGATGATCAGGCTGATCTTCATGCCCTTGGGGCCTTCGGATACGTAGGTGCGATCGCCCGGGTACCAGCCTTCGATGGGGCACCAGGGAATGCACTTGCGGTACTTCTGTACGATTTCGCCCTGATCGTTGATCAGTACCAGAGTGTTGTAGGGCGCCTTGTGCGGGTGTTCTTCGTGACGCTCGCCGGTGAGCGAGAAGATGCCCCAGGTGTTGGCCTGCTTGCAGGCCTCGCTGAAGATCCGGGTTTCGTCGCCGGGTACCGTGGTGGCGGTCGCCATCATCTCGTCGCCGTCGTACATGATGCCCATGGTGCTGTATTCCGGAAACACCACCAGGTCCATGCCCGGCAGACCTTGTTTCATGCCGATGATCATATCGGCGATCTTGCGCGCGTTGTCGAGTACCTCTTCGCGGGTGTGCAGGCGCGGCATCTTGTAGTTGACGACAGCCACGCCAACGGTATCAGGACTGCTGGAAATATCTCCGTGACGCATGGGTAACTCCTTCGTTGCGGTTGAGTTGCAGTCAGTTGCGCCCGATGCCGAGTTTGTCGACCCGATAGCGCAGTTGCCGCAGGCTGATGTTCAGGCGGCGTGCGGCTTCAGACTGGTTGTTATTGGTTTGCGAGAGCATCGCGCGGATACGGTCGGCCTCGTCTTCCTGCACCCAGTTGTAGGAGCGCCCGTACTGGCGGGGTGCGTTGTCGCTGGGTCCAGGGGCGGCGACCTCGGCGGTGGCCTGTGGCTGGCGGTTGCCGGGGATTGCTATCGAGCTTTCCGAGGCCAGTGCCTGACGCAGCTTGTCGGCATCAATCAGCTCCTGATCGCTGGTCAGTGAGGCCCGCTCCAGTACGTTCTGCAACTGCCGGATATTGCCGGGCCAGTCGAAGCCTTCGAGTACCGCAAAGGCGTCGGCTGCCAGGCTCCAGTTGCGTTCGTAGTGGTGGTTGAGTTCGTTGAGAAAGTGCAGGGCCAGCTGACGGATGTCTTCCTGGCGCTCGCGTAGCGGCGGCAGGTGTACCGGCACCACGTGCAGGCGATAGAACAGGTCAAGGCGGAAGGCGCCCTGGTTGACCGAGGCCTGCAGGTTGACGTGGGTGGCGGTAATCACCCGAAAGTCCACGGCGACGGAGTCGTGACTGCCGATCGGGTCGACCTTCTTCTCCTGCAGTACGCGCAGCAGCTTGGCCTGCAGTGACAGCGGCATGTCGCCGATTTCGTCGAGAAACAGCGTGCCGCCGTCGGCCTGGACGATCTTGCCTTGCTTGTTCTGTGACGCGCCGGTGAAGGCGCCCTTGGTGTGGCCGAACAGTTCGGATTCAAGCAGGTCTGCCGGAATCGCCGCACAGTTGATGCAGATGAACGGCTTCTCGCGGCGGTCGCTCTGCTGGTGGATCATCCGCGCAAATTTTTCCTTGCCGGTGCCGGACTCGCCGAGCAGCATCACCGGGGCATCGCTGTGGGCGACCTGAATGGTCGAGCGCACCGCGTCCATCAAGGCCGGGCTGCTGCCGAGGATACCGTGGGCGAGGCTTTGCTTGAGCATGCCTTCGACCGCGATGCTGTGGCGCAGGCTCTGGTTTTCCTTGACCAGATGCTCGGTCTGGTCCACCACAAACTGGTGGATGCGCAGCACCTGTCCGATCATCGCGGCGGCCACGCGCAGCAGGCTGATGTCTTCGTCGAAGGGGCGTTCGTGCATGCCTTCGCGCTGCACCGAGAGCACGCCAATCGGGGTGCCGGATTCGAGAATCGGCACAGCGATAAAAGCCATGCGGCCGCCGCTGTGGTGCGACAGTTCGGTAATGCGGCGCACAAACAGTGGCTCGTCGTTGACGTCCGGCACCAGACCGATCGATCCGGTGCGCATCACATAGCCGGTCACGCCCTGATTGATGTCGACGTTGAAGCGGCCGGCCTTGAGATCATCAACTGACAAGCCGTAGGAGTACTTCACCTGTAGCGACTGGGAGTTCGCTTCCGGCAGGCTGACGCGTCCACAGTTCAGTCCATAGAGCTGAGACAGCAAACGCAGGATGCCCTGAATGGTGCGTGGGGCATCCAGTGGTTTCTCGAGGAGCTTGGCCATCTCCAGAATGACGACGAGTTCGCGCTTCATCATCTGTTGGGCTGTCCGTTTCTGTATGGCATTCAAGATGAACAGATCCTCCGCGTTGGCTGATATCCACGCGACCTGTCATCCCTGCACTGCTGACTGGGTAAGCGGTCTGCACCGCGTCTGATCTAGTGACTGATCATCCAGGGTCGTCGTGGTCCAGACTGTTGTTTGAGGGCAGGAGGTTCTCCCTCCTTGCGCTTGGTGTGCTGGCAACTACCGGAGCTGCAACAACTGTGCCCGTGGCTGACCTTGGGGGCGTGAGCGCTGCGCTCGTTGGTCTCGTGTGCCTTGCGCTGATGGGCGCTGAGGGTCTGCAGGCGCGGTGCGCTGATGCGGCGCTGCATGGGCTGCGAGCAGATTGGGCAGGCCCGTGGCAGGTTCCGCTCACTGCTCGGCAGCAGCGCTTCGAAGGGGCCGCAGTCGGTACATTCAAAATCGTATAAAGGCATTATCTGCTCCGCAAACGTGCGACTTGGAAGATGTGGCCCGCCCATGCTGGTGCGGGCCACTGCTGTGCTATCAGCCTTTCCAGAGGGCTGTTGGCACTTCCGGACTGCTTACCGCGATGGTCGGGCCTTCGGCGTTCGGCATGATGTCGAAGTCGAATATCTCGGTTGGAATCCAGATGGTGGCGCAGACGTTCGGCACGTCGACGATACCGCTGATGTGACCCTGCACCGGTGCTGTGCCGAGTAGCGAGTACGCCTGGGCGCCGCTGTAGCCGAATTTCTTCAGGTATTCGATGGCATTCAGGCAGGCCTGACGGTAGGCAACGTGCGCATCCAGATAGTGCTGCTTGCCGCTCTCGTCGACCGAGATGCCTTCGAAAATCAGGTGTTTCTTGTAGCTTGGCGCCATATCGCTGGGCTGGAAGATCGGGTTCTTCACGCCGTACTTCTTGCAGCCATCCTTGATGACGTTGACGCGAATATGAATCCAGCCAGCCATCTCGATGGCGCCGCAGAAGGTAATTTCGCCGTCGCCCTGGGAGAAGTGCAGGTCGCCCATCGACAGGCCGCCGCCCTTCACATATACCGGGAAGAACACCCGTGAGCCCTTGGTCAGATCCTTGATGTCACAGTTACCACCGTGTTCGCGCGGCGGCACGGTGCGCGCACCTTCGGCAGCGACCTTGGCGGCAGCGTCACCGGTGGCACGGCCGACATGCGCGGTCGGGGCGTAGGGCGGGTTGGCCAGAGCTGGAACGCGATCCGGGTCGGTATCAATCAGCGCCTGCTCGCGGCTGTTCCATTCATCCAGTAGGTCCTGCGACGGCAGACAGCCGATCAGGCCGGGGTGCATCAGGCCGATGAATTCCACGCCCGGAATATGGCGAGACTTGGTATAGATGCCGTTAAAGTCCCAGATGGTCTTGCGCGCTTCCGGGTAGTGTTCGGTCAGGAAGCCGCCGCCGTTCTCTTTGGCGAACACGCCGTTGAACCCCCACATCTGATCGGCAAAGGCTCCGATGTCGAGAATGTCGACGACCAGCAGGTCGCCCGGCTCGGCGCCCTCGACTGCAATCGGGCCGCTGAGGTAGTGCACCTTGCTCAGGTCGACGTCGCGCACGTCTTCGGCACTGTCGTTGTTGCCGATCTGGCCGCCAGTCCAATCCATGCATTCGACGATGAAGTCAGAGCCGGGCTTGACCGTGGCGACCATCGGGACGTCCGGGTGCCAGCGGTTGTGAATGTTGTCGTGCTCCTGAGGGCTCTTGCTCAGATCGATCTTGATCAGTGTTTCTGCCATGACAGCGAATCCTCTGCTTGGGTGATGAGTCGGGCCCGTGTATGGACCGTGCTTTTCCCTGAGCAGAAGCCGTGCCAGCTTTGTTTTGTTTTTATTATTTCTTATATATCAGTGCCTTAAATGAATTGTTCAGCGCATTGTCAGGCGCTGAGACGGGCGGGCTTAACAATGTCACTAAGCGATTTTGGACATTGTCATGACAATGTCAGGTGCAGATTGTCATTTCCCCTGGCCGTTGCTTGACATTGGCCGCAGTCGAGCGCCTGGAAGATTTTGATACAGCTATGCAGTCAATTGATCTGCAAAGGATTTTTGGCCGTCATGGTGGTTTGACAGTGCGCACTCTGGCGCGCTGGCACAGTGGTTGCTGTAGGCCTTGATGACAGGCAAGGCAGGCCGGGGAGAGAGGTCTGCCAGCCGGTTCTACCCACATCAAGGAGATTCACCCTATGCAAGACTCAAAACGCAGCAAGCCAGCCTGGAAGCGTGGCCTGATCGGTCTGGCGCTGGGCACAGGTCTGGGCCTGGCCAGCATGGCGGGTGCGGCAGATATGCCGACGGCTGAGGTCAATACCACTGGGCTGGCCGTGACCGACGACACCGTCAAAGTCGGTATTCTCCACTCCATTACCGGCACCATGGCGATCAGCGAAACCGGTTCGGTTGAGGCAGAAATGCTGGCCATCGAGCAGATCAACGCCATGGGCGGTGTGCTGGGTCGCCAGATCGAAATCATCCAGGAAGACGGCGCCAGTGACTGGCCGACCTTTGCCGAGAAGGCCCGCAAGCTGCTGGTTCAGGACCGCGTTGCCTCGGTTTTCGGCTGCTGGACCTCCGCCTCTCGCAAGGCGGTATTACCGGTCTTCGAGAACGAGAACGGCATGCTCTACTACCCGACCTTCTATGAGGGGCTGGAGCAATCCAAGAACGTGATTTACACCGGCCAGGAAGCCACTCAGCAGATCATCGCTGGTCTTGACTGGATCGCCGAAGAGAAGGACGCCAAGACCTTCTACCTGGTCGGCTCCGACTACATCTGGCCGCGCACCTCCAACAAGATTGCCCGCAAGCACATCGAAGACGTGCTGGGTGGCGAAGTGGTTGGCGAGGAGTATTACCCGCTGGGCAATACCAACTTCGGCTCGCTGATCAACAAGATCCGCCTGAAGAAACCTGATGTTGTTTATTCCAGCATCGTTGGCGGTTCCAACGTCGCCTGGTGGAAGCAGCTCAAGGCCGCCGGTATCACGTCTGACCGTCAAACCATCATGACCATTTCGGTAACCGAGGATGAAGTACTGGGTATCGGTGGTGAGAACATGGAAGGTTTCTACTCCGCGATGAAGTACTTCCAGTCGCTGGACAACGAAAACAACCAGGCCTTCGTCGACGCGTTCAAGGCACGCTGGGGTGAAGACAGCGTGATCGGCGACGTAACTCAAGCCGCCTACCTCGGCCCTTGGCTGTGGAAAGCGGCGGTTGAGAAGGCCGGCAGCTTTGACGTTGATGCTGTGGCTGCAGCCTCCGCTGATATTGAGCTGACTACCGCGCCTGAAGGCTACGTCCGCGTTCACCCGAACCACCACCTGTGGAGCAAGCTGCGGGTTGGTCAATGGGGTGCTGACGGTCAGGCCACCGTAGTTTACGAGTCCGACCTGATCGAACCGAATCCCTTCCCGGAAGGCTACCAGTAAGACGTCCGTTTGAAGTGATGCAACAGGGTGCGGTCCAGGTGGCCGCACCCGTCTAGGAGAGTAATTATGGGCGGATATTCAAGTCAGGAACTCGTGGCCATTTTTGTGATGCAAGGATTCAGTGGCCTGAGTCTGTTCTGCGTCTTTCTGCTGATGGCCCTCGGGCTGGCGATCATCTTCGGGCAGATGGGCGTCATCAACATGGCCCATGGTGAATTTCTTACGCTGGGCGCCTACATCACCTGGATGGTATCCAAGCTGGCCACCGAAACCTGGCCCTGGATGCAGCAGTTTTACTTCCCGCTGGCCGTAGTGCTGGCATTTCTCGGTACCTTCATACTTGGCTATCTGGTCGAAATGTTATTGATCCGGCGGCTGTATGCCCGTCCGCTCGATACGCTGCTGGCGACCTGGGGGCTGGGGCTGATCCTGCAGCAGATTTACCGTTCGACCTTTGGTCCGCGTGAAGTCAGCGTCGTTATGCCGGACTGGCTGATGGGCTCCTGGGCGCCGACCGACATTATCGATATCCCGCTCAACGGCCTGTTCGTCATGGGTATCACCGCGCTGATGACGGTGCTGGTGGTGATTCTGCTGTACCGCTCGCGCTGGGGCATCAAGGTGCGTGCGACGACCCAGAATCGGATGATGGCCAACGCTGCGGGTATCAATACCCAACGGGTAGACCGCTTCACCTTCGCGCTTGGCTGCGGTATCGCCGGGGTGGCGGGGGCGGCCTTTACCACCATCGCTTCGACCGGCCCGACAACCGGCTCCCTGTATATCGTCGACACCTTCCTCGTGGTGGTGTTCGGTGGTGCTGCCAGCCTGTTCGGCACTGTGGTGTCGGCCTTCGGCATCGCCCAGTCGCAGTCGATTCTCGAATTCTTCCTCAGTGGCTCCATGGCCAAGGTGATCACCTTGCTGACTGTGGTCGCGATTCTGATGTTCCGTCCCCAGGGGCTCTTTGCAAGCAAGGTGCGTCGCTAAGCGACGCCTGCGCTGGAGGTTATTGAAATGGATAAATGGATAGCAGCATTCGGGGGGCGGCAACGCTTGCTGCAGTTGCTTGCGCTGGCCGTCCTGCTGATGGTGATCCTGCCGCTGACGCTGGACATCTTCCGTCTGAATCTGGTCGGTAAGTACCTGACCTATGCGTTTGTCGCCGTAGGGCTGGTGCTCTGCTGGGGTTACGGCGGGATTCTCAGTCTCGGGCAGGGGGTGTTCTTCGGTATTGGCGGTTATTGCATGGCGATGTTCCTCAAGCTGGAAGCATCCAGCCCGGAAAACACCGCGATTCAAAGTACCCCGGGTATTCCGGACTTTATGGACTGGAACCAGATCACTGAGCTGCCGTTGGGGTGGATGCCGTTTCACAGCCTGACGCTGACTGTGCTGCTGATCCTGACGGTGCCGGCGCTGGTTGCCTTTCTGATTGGTGCGGCCATGTTCAAGCGCCGGGTCGGCGGGGTGTACTTCGCGATCATTACCCAGGCGATTGCCTCCATCGCCACCATTCTGATCATCGGTCAGCAGGGCTATACCGGTGGCATCAACGGCATTACCGACCTGCGCACCATGCTGGGGTGGGACATCCGCCCAGACAGTGCTAAGTATCTGCTCTATTTCCTCTGCTGCATTCTGTTGATCGCCTGCTTGCTGGTTGGCCAGTTTGTACTCAACAGTCGCTACGGCAAATTGCTGATCGCCATGCGCGACCAGGAAGACCGGGTGCGTTTCTCCGGGTACGACGTCGCCAATATCAAGATCTTCGTGTTTGCCCTGGCCGGCGTGTTCTCGGCGTTGGGTGGAGCGATGTTCGCACTGCAGGTTGGCTTTATGTCGCCGTCGTTCGTCGGCACCGTGGCCTCGATTGAAATGGTGATCTTCTGTGCGGTCGGCGGGCGCCTGTCGCTGATCGGTGCGGTGTATGGGGCGCTGCTGGTGAATCTGGCCAAGACCCTGCTGTCGGAGAGCTTTCCGCAACTGTGGATCGTGTTCATGGGTGCGCTGTTCATCGGAGTCGTGCTGCTGTTCCCGCAGGGGCTGGCCGGTATCTATGAAGACTACGTGCGTCCGCAGGTCGCCAAGCTGTTCTCGCGCAAGCGGGCGGCGGTGAGTCAAGAAGACAAGTCGGTTGCCCAGGAGGCGCGCTCATGAGTTCTCCCATTCTGCTGGCCATCGAAGATCTGACCGTGTCCTTTGATGGCTTCAAGGCGGTCGACGGTTTGAACCTATACGTTGAGCGCAACGAAGTGCGGGTGGTGATCGGGCCGAATGGCGCCGGCAAGACCACGCTGCTGGATTTGATCTGCGGTAAGACCAAAGCTTCGGCGGGCTCGATCAAATTCAAAGACACCGAGCTGACCAAACTGGTCGAACACGACATCGTCAAGGCCGGGGTAGGGCGCAAGTTTCAGACCCCGTCGATCTACGAAAACCTCACGGTGCGGGAAAATCTGGAGTTGTCGTATCCGAAGGGGCGCAACGTGTTCGGCAGCTTGTTTTTCAAAGTCACCGAACAGGTCAATGCACGGGTTATGGAGGTCGCCGGAGAGATATTTCTCAGCGACCGCCTGGATACCAGCGCCGGCCTGCTCAGCCACGGCCAAAAGCAGTGGCTGGAGATTGGTATGCTGCTGATTCAGGACCCGGAGCTGTTGATGCTGGATGAGCCGGTCGCCGGGATGAGTGTGTCCGAGCGCGAGGCGACCGCCGAACTGCTCGGGCGGATCAGCAAAAACCGCTCGGTGATTGTGATCGAGCACGACATGGACTTCGTCAAGGACATCGCCCACCGGGTGACCGTTCTCCATCAGGGCAAGTTGCTGGCTGAAGGCAAGATGGACGAAGTGCAGGCGAACGAAAAGGTCATCGAGGTTTACCTCGGCCACTAACTGCAAAGGAGCATGAGCATGCTGAACGTACGTGATCTGCGGGTCAGTTATGGCATGAGTGAGGTCATCCACGGCATCGACCTGGACGTGGGTGAGAATGAGACGGTAGCGATCATGGGCCGCAACGGCATGGGCAAGACCACGCTGTTCAAGTCGCTGATCGGCATGATTCCCTGCAGCGGCGGGGAGATCACTTTTAATAGCAAGGAGCTGTCCAGGCTGCAGTCTTACCAGCGGGTGGCCAGCGGTGTAGCGTATGTTCCTCAAGGCCGGATGGTGTTTCCGACCCTGACTGTAGAGGAAAACATCATGGCCGGGCTGGAAGTTACCGGGCGGCGCAAGGTGCCGGATGACATCTATGAGTTGTTTCCGGTATTGCTGGAAATGCGCCATCGCAAGGCCGGCAACTTGTCAGGTGGTCAGCAGCAGCAGCTGGCGATCGGTCGAGCACTGGCGGCCGACCCCAAGATTCTGCTGCTGGATGAGCCAACCGAGGGGATTCAGCCATCGATCATCAAGCAATTGGCAACCACGCTTAACGAGATCAAGCAGTTGCGCAAGATCAGCATCGTCGTGTCGGAGCAGGTGCTGAGCTTCGCGCTGGCAGTAGCAGACCGGATGCTGGTGATCGACAAGGGCAAGATTGTCCATGAGGCGGTAGGTGAGCAAATCGACAAGGACCATATCAGTCGTTATCTGTCGGTCTGAACACCTGCGTCTCGCAGGGCAAAACCCGGCTTTCCGTAAGGGAGCCGGGTTTTTTCATGCCTGCGCGAAAATAGGGCTTGACGGAAAATCTGACGGGCCTATAATTCGCCTCCTCGTCGGGCAGGATGCTTCGCCTAAAGCGCTTATTAATCAATGAGTTAGCTTGAAAATGAAGCTTGACAGTTCGGCGAGATGGCGTAGAATGCGCCGCCTCGGAAGGGGTGTTCGAAAGACGCCAATTCGAGTGCGATGAGAAGTTCTCATCAGGTTGTTTGGAAGGTGTTGACAGCGGGGTTTGATCCTGTAGAATGCGCCTCCCTGACCCGGAAAGCGGAAGCTGTTTTGGGTTGTTCAAGCGGGTTTTGAGGCGGTTAAAAACTTCAAATAAAAGCTTGACAGAACATGAGGTTAGCGTAGAATGCGCGGCCTTGGTTAGGCGGAAACGCTGACCGAATCGCTCTTTAACAATTTGAATCAAGTAATTCGTGTGGGTGCTTGCTGAATGTGCTCGATGATCAGAAAGATTATCAGCCAAGCAAGTTACTCTGTGAATTCTAGAGTTTTTTGTAAAGCTGAGCCAAGTTTAGGGTTTTCTCAAAACCCAATCAGTATTTAACTGAAGAGTTTGATCATGGCTCAGATTGAACGCTGGCGGCAGGCCTAACACATGCAAGTCGAGCGGATGAAGGGAGCTTGCTCCTGGAGTTAGCGGCGGACGGGTGAGTAAAGCCTAGGAATCTGCCTGGTAGTGGGGGACAACGACTCGAAAGGGTCGCTAATACCGCATACGTCCTACGGGAGAAA
>NZ_OY781932.1:905000-1010000 GCF_963677335.1 Halopseudomonas oceani
ATAGGGCGTTTAGTCGCTGGGTATAGACCCGAAACCGGGCGATCTATCCATGGGCAGGTTGAAGGTGCCGTAACAGGCACTGGAGGACCGAACCGACTACCGTTGAAAAGTTAGCGGATGACTTGTGGATAGGAGTGAAAGGCTAATCAAGCTCGGAGATAGCTGGTTCTCCTCGAAAGCTATTTAGGTAGCGCCTCGTGTATCACCACTGGGGGTAGAGCACTGTTTCGGCTAGGGGGTCATCCCGACTTACCAAACCGATGCAAACTCCGAATACCAGTGAGTGTCAGCACGGGAGACACACGGCGGGTGCTAACGTCCGTCGTGAAAAGGGAAACAACCCAGACCGTCAGCTAAGGTCCCAAAGTTATGGTTAAGTGGGAAACGATGTGGGAAGGCTTAGACAGCTAGGAGGTTGGCTTAGAAGCAGCCATCCTTTAAAGAAAGCGTAATAGCTCACTAGTCGAGTCGGCCTGCGCGGAAGATGTAACGGGGCTCAAACCATACACCGAAGCTACGGGTTCATCGTAAGATGAGCGGTAGAGGAGCGTTCTGTAAGCCTGTGAAGGTCAATTGAGAAGTTGGCTGGAGGTATCAGAAGTGCGAATGCTGACATGAGTAACGACAAAGGGAGTGAAAAACTCCCTCGCCGGAAGACCAAGGGTTCCTGCGCAACGTTAATCGACGCAGGGTGAGTCGACCCCTAAGGCGAGGCCGAAAGGCGTAGTCGATGGGAAACGGGTTAATATTCCCGTACTTCTAGTTACTGCGATGGAGGGACGGAGAAGGCTAGGCCAGCACGGCGTTGGTTGTCCGTGTTTAAGGTTGTAGGCTGGTGACTTAGGTAAATCCGGGTCACTAAGGCCGAGAGCTGATGACGAGTGTTCTTTAGAACGCGAAGTGGTTGATGCCATGCTTCCAGGAAAAGCTTCTAAGCTTCAGGTAACTAGAAATCGTACCCCAAACCGACACAGGTGGTCAGGTAGAGAATACCAAGGCGCTTGAGAGAACTCGGGTGAAGGAACTAGGCAAAATGGCACCGTAACTTCGGGAGAAGGTGCGCCGATGAGGGTGAAGCATTTACTGCATAAGCCCACGTCGGTCGAAGATACCAGGCCGCTGCAACTGTTTATTAAAAACATAGCACTCTGCAAACACGAAAGTGGACGTATAGGGTGTGACGCCTGCCCGGTGCCGGAAGGTTAATTGATGGGGTTAGCTTCGGCGAAGCTCTTGATCGAAGCCCCGGTAAACGGCGGCCGTAACTATAACGGTCCTAAGGTAGCGAAATTCCTTGTCGGGTAAGTTCCGACCTGCACGAATGGCGTAATGATGGCGGCGCTGTCTCCACCCGAGACTCAGTGAAATTGAAATCGCTGTGAAGATGCAGTGTATCCGCGGCTAGACGGAAAGACCCCGTGAACCTTTACTATAGCTTTGCACTGGACTTTGAATTTGTTTGTGTAGGATAGGTGGGAGGCTTTGAAGCGTGGACGCTAGTCTGCGTGGAGCCAACCTTGAAATACCACCCTGGCAACTTTGAGGTTCTAACTCTGGTCCGTTATCCGGATCGAGGACAGTGTATGGTGGGTAGTTTGACTGGGGCGGTCTCCTCCCAAAGAGTAACGGAGGAGTACGAAGGTGCGCTCAGCACGGTCGGAAATCGTGCGTAGAGTATAAAGGCAAAAGCGCGCTTGACTGCGAGACCAACACGTCGAGCAGGTACGAAAGTAGGTCTTAGTGATCCGGTGGTTCTGTATGGAAGGGCCATCGCTCAACGGATAAAAGGTACTCCGGGGATAACAGGCTGATACCGCCCAAGAGTTCATATCGACGGCGGTGTTTGGCACCTCGATGTCGGCTCATCACATCCTGGGGCTGAAGCCGGTCCCAAGGGTATGGCTGTTCGCCATTTAAAGTGGTACGCGAGCTGGGTTTAGAACGTCGTGAGACAGTTCGGTCCCTATCTGCCGTGGACGTTTGAGATTTGAGAGGGGCTGACCTTAGTACGAGAGGACCGGGTTGGACGAACCTCTGGTGTTCCGGTTGTGTCGCCAGACGCATTGCCGGGTAGCTACGTTCGGAAAAGATAACCGCTGAAAGCATCTAAGCGGGAAACTTGCCTCAAGATGAGATCTCACCGGGAGCTTGACTCCCCTAAAGGGCCGTCGAAGACTACGACGTTGATAGGTTGGGTGTGTAAGCGCTGTGAGGCGTTGAGCTAACCAATACTAATTGCCCGTGTGGCTTGACCATATAACACCCAAGCAATCTGGTGTTATCGAGCCAACAGATTTAAACAACTTCGCGAACTTGCGAGATTGCAAATACCTTAGCTTCTGTCACAGATCCAAGCTTTTTAAGCTGCACGCCTAGCGGGCAGCAACAAATTGCTTGACGACTATAGAGCATTGGAACCACCTGATCCCATCCCGAACTCAGAAGTGAAACGATGCATCGCCGATGGTAGTGTGGGGCTTCCCCATGTGAGAGTAGGTCATCGTCAAGCGCCTATACCGAACACCCCGATCAGATATGGTCGGGGTGTTTTTCTTTGCGCGGGCGGAAAATGGCCCGCCTTGGCCGGTCGTGCGGTGCGTCGGATAGCGTACCTGGGTTGCGGTAAGGCTTATGTCTTAGCGTTAGAAGGAATAAGCAAATCCGTCTAAACCGCTTGTTGTTCTAAGTTTTCCTGCCCTGTAATCTGGTCGCCCTATTCAGTCAGGCGCTTGGCGCGTTCGGAGGATTCGATGTTCCAGTCTCCCAGCAAGTTGATCAGACGGTTGGCCGTTGCCTTCGCTATTTCCGGCAGTCTCGGAATGGGAAATGCACAGGCTGCGGATCAGGAAATTCTCAACTCTTCGTACGATATCGCCCGTGAGCTGTTTGCATCGTATAACGAGCTTTTTGCCAAACACTGGCAGGAAGAGAGTGGCAAGACTGTCGAGATCAAGCAGTCTCACGGTGGCTCGTCGAAACAGGCGCAGGCTATTATTCAGGGCTTGCGTGCGGACGTCGTGACTTACAATCAGGTTACTGATGTGGATATTCTCCATCAGCGCGGCAACCTTATTCCTGCTGACTGGCGTGATCGCCTGCCGAACGCCTCTTCGCCGTATTACTCTACGATGGCTTTCCTGGTCCGAAAGGGGAATCCCAAGAACATTCAGAACTGGGATGATCTGGTACGCGATGACGTGAGTTCTGTCCTGCCTAACCCTAAGACGTCGGGCAATGGTCGCTACACTTATCTTGCTGCGTTGGGATACGCGCAGAAGACCTACGGTGAAGACCAGGCCGCTATTGATGACTTTCTCCGTCATTTCCTCGGCAACGTCGCGGTATTTGATACCGGCGGACGCGGAGCGACCACTACCTTTATAGAGCGCGGAATCGGTGATGTGCTGCTCACATTCGAGTCCGAGGTCAACAACATTGCTGCTCAGTATCCGCCGGGCGAATATCAGGTTGTGGTGCCGAAAGTCAGCTTCCTTGCCGAGTTTCCGGTTACCTGGATTGATCGCAATGTCGAGCGCAACGGCACTGCTGATGTCGCCAGGGCGTATCTGGAATACCTTTACAGCGAAGACGCTCAACGCCTGATCGCCGGCTTCAATTACCGTGTCCACGATGAGGCAGTAAAGGCTGAGTTTGCTGATCGTTTCCCTGAGTTGGAGCTGCTGCCGATTGAGCAGATCACAGGCGACTGGGAAACCGCTATGACTGTTCACTTTGCCAGTGGCGGCAAGCTGGATCAGTTGCAGCGCCGCTAAATGAGCAATATGAGTCCACGTTCTGGTGGTTGGTCGCTGTTCAATGCAAGCCCTGGTAAGCGCGTGCTGCCTGGGTTTGCGCTCAGTATGGGTATCTCTCTGCTGTTCGTCAGTCTGGTGTTGTTGTTGCCGGTAACGGGCCTGATTGTACAAACAGCGGACATGTCCTGGTCACAGTACTGGGCTGTCATCACAGATGAGCGTGTGGTGGCTTCCTACAAAGTAACGCTTTGGGCCGCCTTCTTTGCTTCGCTGTTCAACGGCTTTGTTGGGCTGTTGCTGGCGTGGGTGCTGGTGCGCTACGAGTTTCCGGGCAAGCGCATCATCGATGCGTTGATTGACTTGCCGTTTGCTCTCCCCACCGCTGTTGCCGGTATTACCCTCGCAGCGCTGTTTGCCGAGAATGGCTGGTACGGTCAGTTGCTGGCCGTGCTGGGCATCAAGGTCGCGTTTACGCCACTGGGGATCATTGTTGCAATGGCCTTTACCAGTTTGCCGTTTGTGGTTCGAACCGTTCAGCCGGTGCTTGAGGATTTGGCGCCGGAAGACGAAGAGGCTGCCGTGACCATGGGCGCTTCCGATCTCACGGTGTTTCGCCGTGTTGTTTTCCCTGCCCTGTGGCCGGCGCTAATGACCGGCGCTGCACTGTCATTTACCCGTAGTTTGGGTGAGTTTGGTGCGGTGATTTTCATGGCAGGGAATATGCCCTACGTCAGCGAGATTACCAGTCTGATGATCTTCATCCGCTTGCAGGAGTTCGATTACGCTGCGGCCAGTGCGATTGCCTCCGTTGTGTTGATTGCATCATTGGTGCTGCTGTTTTCCATCAATATCTGGCAGGCGCGCTATCTGCGTCGGCTGCACGGTCGGTGAGGCGTCGATATGCATAAGCAGGCGCGGCTGCGCATCGCAGACCAGGCGTGGGTGAAGTGGCTACTGATTAGTCTGGCGCTAATGATTGTCAGCCTGGTGCTGGTTGTGCCGCTGGCCATTATTTTTGTGCAGGCGTTTTCCGCCGGCGTTGAAACCTACTGGGCCAATTTGGTGGATGAGTACACGCTGAGCGCGATTGGTCTGACGTTGCTTGTCGCCGCGCTGACGGTACCGATCAATCTGGTGTTCGGCATCTTCCTGGCGTGGCTGGTTACCCGTTTCGAGTTTCCCGGGCGCAAAGCTCTTATTACTCTGATTGACATTCCTTTTGCGGTGTCGCCGGTTGTCGCTGGTCTGCTCTATCTGTTGCTTTATGGCAGCAACGGCTGGCTCGGTGGTTGGCTGATGGATTACGACATCCAGTTGATGTTTGCCTGGCCGGGGATTGTCATGGTCACTGTATTCGTGACATGCCCGTTTGTCGCGCGTGAGCTGATCCCTTTGATGCAGCAACAGGGGCGCGAGGAGGAAGAAGCGGGTGTTGTGTTGGGGGCTAGCGGCTGGCAACTGTTCCGGCGGGTTAGCTTGCCAAACATCCAGTGGGCGCTGATATACGGCGTTGTATTGACCAATGCCCGTGCAGTTGGTGAATTTGGCGCGGTGTCGGTCGTCTCCGGCAACATCCGCGGCGAAACCAACACGCTACCTTTGCATGTTGAGCTTCTGTATCAAGACTACAACGCAGTGGGGGCATTCACCAGCGCTTCGCTGCTGGCCGGCATAGCGCTGCTGACGCTGTTGGTCAAAAGCATGATCGAATGGCGTCAGGCTCGCCTGCAGGCGACGCCGGCGGTACAGGTGGATTCACACTGATGAGTATTACTCTAGAAAACATCGATAAATCCTTTGGCGCATTTAGTGCGCTACGCGACATCTCCCTGGATATTCCAGACGGCGAACTGGTCGGTTTGTTGGGGCCGTCCGGCTCAGGCAAGACGACGTTACTGCGGATTATCGCCGGGCTCGAAAGCGCCAACGCGGGTCGTATCCTGTTTCACGGCGATGATGTTACTGGTCTGCATGTGCGCGAGCGCAAAGTCGGGTTCGTCTTTCAGCACTATGCGCTGTTCCGCCACATGACGGTTGCTCAGAATGTTGCCTTCGGGCTGGAGGTGTTGCCGCGTCGTCAGCGTCCTTCTGCGCCGGAAATCCGCAAGCGGGTTGGTGAGCTACTGGAGATGGTGCAGCTGTCCCATCTGGCCGAGCGTTATCCTGCTCAGCTGTCGGGTGGGCAAAAACAACGAATCGCTCTCGCCCGGGCCCTCGCCATGCAGCCACAGATATTGTTGCTGGACGAACCCTTCGGTGCTTTGGATGCGAAGGTACGCAAGGATCTGCGTCGGTGGCTGCGGAATCTGCATGATGAGCTGAATTTCACCAGTGTGTTCGTCACCCATGATCAGGAAGAGGCGCTGGAGTTGTCTGACCGGGTCGTCGTCATGAGTGCAGGGCAGATTGAGCAGGTCGATCAGCCTCAGGCGTTGTATGCCCGACCTGAAAGCCAGTTCGTGTTTGACTTTCTTGGTCACGTGAATGTCATCGCTGGTGATCTGGCCGGTCAGCGTCTCAGTCAGGGACAGGCCTGGGTTGATCTGCCCGAGGCGGTTGTTGGTGGCGCGGCGCAGCTGTATCTGCGGCCCCACGAGGTGCGTCTGCAGCTGCATCCGGTTGAGCACGCGAATTTACCGCTGCAGGTTGAATCGATCAGTCTGGTGGGCGCTGAAGTTCGCCTTGAATTGCGTCCCTGCGGCTGGGATGCCCCTCAGCTTTGGGAGGTCGGCATCACTCATGCGGAATACAATGGATGGCAGCCACAGCGAGGTGATCGTTGCTTCGCGGTACCGGACGTCGGCCACTTGTTCCGCCCGGATGTCACCAGCCCCAGTACCTTCTACTGGGGCTAGTGCTGGCGGAAGCCGTCGGCGATATGCTCAGCAAGGCACTCGGTAACGGGTGACTTGCTGCGAGGGTTGCGCAGCAGGACGATGCTTGCCATGGGCATGTCCGGAAGTCCTTCTTCCTTTCCGATGATGCGCATTTCAGTGGGGATAAGGCTACGCAACTGAGCGGTGACCGCCAAGCCTGCGCCGACTACGGCGAAAATGGCCGAGAGGCTTGGGCTGCTGTAGGCGACCCGGTAATCACGGCTCATGGTGTCGAGTGCATTGCAGGCCCAGTTGCGGCAGAAACAGTCGGCATTGAACATCGCCAAGGGTAGTGTGGCGCACTCGTGCAGCATGGCGTTTTCCGCTTGAGCCCATACCACTTCCTCCTGGCGCAACAGTTGGCCGATTTCCTTTCCCGGCTCCCGGGTCACAATGGTCAGGTCGAGATCCTGGCGCTGAAGTAGCTGAAATGACGGCTCGCAGTGCATCTCCACCTGTACCAGAGGGAAAGCCTGGGCAAAGCGGGCGAGTACGCCAGGTAGAAAACGGGTGACGTAATCATCGGGAGTGCCGATGCGCACAAGGCCGACCATATGGGGCGCGCGAAGGCTGTTGAGCGCCTCGCCTTGTAGTCTCAGTATGCGGCGGGCGTAGCCGAGCAGCAGCTCGCCTTCGGCGGTAAGCAGCATCTGGCGACCATTGCGCTGAAACAGGCTGCGTTGTACCACATCCTCTTCCAGCCGCTTCATCTGCATGCTCACTGCCGACTGGGTGCGGTTGACCTGCTCGGCCGCTCGGGTGTAGCCGCCTTGGTCGGCGATAGCAACGAAGGTGCGAAGTAGTTCGCTATCGATGGTCGGGTAACTGGCCAACTATCAGCCTCCTGCATGTTTTGCATAAAAATCATTTGTTGGATTGATGTTATTGCGTTGATGACAATTTCTCCAGTGCGAGCTGGAGGTGTGTCGATGTTTACTTATTCTGTTGCAAACAGCCGGGTTGGTCGGTTGGCTGGAAGGGCTTGGCGTCTGGTTGGCCGTTGGCGGCGCTGGCGATATGAGCGCAGCTTGCTGGCAGCTATGACGGGGGCTGAGCTTAAGGATGTCGGCATCAGTCGGGCGGATGCGCACGAGGAGTTGCGGCGTTCGTTCTGGTCGCGCAGGCCTTGAGGATAGCGGGGGTCGGCTGCCGACGGTATCATGTGCCGTCCATTGCCACAGGTGCAGCCAACCATGCTCAGCGAGATACTTGCATTGCTAGCCGACGGGCGCTTCCATTCCGGGGAGGCGCTAGGTGAGGCCTTGGGCGTCAGCCGGGCGGCGGTTTGGAAGTCGCTGAAGCGGCTTGAGGACGACGGCTATCCGTTGCAGCGGGTGCGCGGCAAGGGCTACAGGTTGCCGCCCGGTGCCGGACTGCTGGATGCCGAACTGATCCGGTCGCGGCTGCCGGAGGAGCTTGCCAGTCGCTGGCAATGGCTGGTTTATCAGCAGGTCGACTCGACTAACGCGCAGGCTCAGCGTGTGCAGGCTCAGCGTGTGCAGGCTCCGGGTCAGGCACGCCCGTTGATTGTCTTGGCTGAGCAGCAGGTGGCCGGGCGTGGCCGCCGTGGACGGCAATGGGCCAGTCCGTTCGCGCAGAACATTTACCTCTCTTTGGCGGAGCCGGTCTCGGTTGGCGGGCCGGGACTGGAGGGGCTTAGCTTGTTGGTAGGCTTGTGTCTGGTGCAGGCGCTCGAAGATGCTGGCTACCGAGGCTGCCAGCTCAAGTGGCCCAACGATGTCCTGCTGGATGGGGCAAAGCTGGCGGGCATTCTGCTCGAAATTTCCGGCGACCTGACAGGGGAGGCGGTGGTGGTGATTGGCGTTGGTGTCAATGTATTGCTTGATGCTGCCGCCACCATCGATCAGTCATGGGTCTCGCTGTATCGCTCGGGGCAGCGCGCAACGCTTGATCGGAACGAGCTGATCGCCGCTTTTCTCAAGCGCCTGGCACCGTCACTGCAGTTGTTTCATGAGCAGGGGTTTGCGCCATTTCGGCAGCAGTGGATGGCTCGCAACGCCTGGGCAGGAAAGGCGGTAAAAGTTATTTCAGGTAGTAACGAGTTGCTTGGGATTGATGGCGGGGTCAATGCACGCGGCGCGCTATTGCTACGTACCGAAAGCGGTGACGTTGAAATCAGTGGTGGTGAAGTGAGTCTGAGGTTGAATCATGCTTCTTGAGTTGGACTGCGGCAATACCCTGATCAAGTGGCGCCTGCTGGATCGGCAGGGCCGGGTGCGTGATCGTGATATGGCGCCGGACTTGGTCGAGCTACAGCGATTGCTTGGTGGTCAGGAGCGAGAGATTCATGGATGCAGATTGGTCAGCGTGCGTTCCGCCGAAGAAAACCAGGTGGTTATGGATCAGCTTACCAGTTGGTTGAAGCTCCATCCGGTGCTTGCGCGAAGCGCCAAGGAGCTGGCTGGAGTGCGTAATGGCTATGAAGACTTTACCCGGCTGGGCATGGATCGCTGGTTGGCACTTGTTGCCGGCTATAACCTTTGTCGTCGAGCCTGTGTCGTGATCGATCTGGGGACTGCCGTCACCGTCGACTTCATCAATGCGTCCGGTCAGCACCTGGGTGGGTATATCGCGCCGGGTAGCAAGCTACTACGCGGCAGTCTTAAGCGACACACTCGCCTGATTCGCTATGACCAGTCGTTACGCGGTGATCTGGCGCTGCCGCAGCCGGGTGCAAGTACCGCTGAGGCGGTGGAGTTCGGTTGCGATCTGATGCTCGTCGGTTTCGTCCGGGAGCAGCTTCGTGTTGCGCGACAGACATTGGGCGAGGAAATGGTCGTCATCCTCACCGGCGGAGATGCTGAGCGAATGGCAGAGGCCCTGCCGCAAAGTTGCCATATCATCAATGATCTGGTGTTTGATGGTCTTGCCTTGGCGTGTCCAATGGAGATCGATTGATGCGCTCGCTATTCCTCTTTCTGCTGCTGCTTAACATTCTGTATGCGCTCTGGCAGTTGCAGTCTGGAGGGGTTGCGCCAGACCGAGAGCTGGAGGCTATGCCTGCGCAGGCGGCCCAGTTGGAACCGGTGTCACAGGTGTCGGAAGGCGCTTCATCATCGCCATCAACGGAAGGCGAGCGGGAGTCGAGTGCTGATGCGCCTGGCGATGCGCCAGCGGCACTGTGTATTCGCCTTGGCGTGTTTGCCGATCGTAGCGAGGCGGAGCAGTTGCGCCAGCGGCTGCTGGCCCTGGATGTCAGTGCCTCCTTAATAGAAGACGAACTGGTCAGTAGTAGTGACTATTGGTTGGTGATGCCGGTGGCGGGCGGAACGGCTGGGGCGCTGGCCAAGCTGTCGCTGCTGCAGGAGCAGGGCATAGACAGCTTCGTCATAACTAAAGGGCCGCTCGCCGGTAATATCTCCCTCGGAGTGTTTAGTCGTGAAGACTACGCTGCTGCGCGTCAGGCTCAGCTGCAGGCGGATGGCCACGATGTCGAGATCAAGCCGGTTGAGAAGTTGCGCAGCCAATTTAGCGTTGAAGTCCCGCCGTCGGCACGCAGGCTGGTTGGGCAGGCACTATTGCTGCGCCTGCGCGAAGACTTCCCTGATATGCAGCATCAATATCAGGCGTGCTCAGCGGTTGCCAACGCGGGCAACATCCCATAGAATTGCGCCCGCTTCACGGCCTGACAGCCTTTGGCTTTTGGTCTATCCGCAAAAAAGAATCTTCAAGTAAGTGTTTTTGCTGATAAAAAGTGTTGACAGAGGGTCGCCAAGTGATGAAAATGGCGCCTCTTTTACGGAGGGGTTCCCGAGCGGTCAAAGGGATCAGACTGTAAATCTGACGGCTTAGCCTTCGAAGGTTCGAATCCTTCCCCCTCCACCAGATTTCGCGTAGTCAGGCTACTTGGCGGGTATAGTTCAATGGTAGAACCTCAGCCTTCCAAGCTGATGGTGCGGGTTCGATTCCCGCTACCCGCTCCAGTCTGACGATGTAATGGTTTGTAAGCTCATGTAGCTCAGTTGGTAGAGCACACCCTTGGTAAGGGTGAGGTCAGCGGTTCAAATCCGCTCATGAGCTCCAATATCAAGGCAGATATGCGAATATCTGCCTTTTATTTAATGGTCGCGTGACACGCGCATTGCTCTCACGAATAGGGGATCTCTCGATGGCTAAAGAGAAGTTCGAACGTAGCAAACCGCACCTGAACGTAGGCACCATCGGTCACGTTGACCATGGTAAAACCACTCTGACTGCTGCGCTGACCCGCGTGTGTGCAGAAGTGTATGGCGGTTCTGCCCGCGCTTTCGATCAGATCGACAATGCGCCGGAAGAAAAGGCTCGCGGTATCACCATCAACACCTCGCACGTAGAGTACGATTCTCCGACTCGTCACTACGCGCACGTTGACTGCCCTGGTCACGCTGACTATGTGAAGAACATGATCACCGGTGCTGCCCAGATGGATGGTGCGATCCTGGTATGTTCCGCTGCTGATGGCCCGATGCCGCAAACTCGCGAGCACATCCTGCTGTCCCGTCAGGTAGGCGTTCCCTACATTGTCGTGTTCCTGAACAAGGCCGACATGGTTGACGATGAAGAGCTGCTGGAGCTGGTCGAGATGGAAGTTCGCGACCTGCTGAGCACCTACGACTTCCCGGGCGACGACACTCCGATCATCATCGGTTCTGCTCTGATGGCGCTGGAAGGCAAAGACGACAACGAGATCGGTACTACTGCCGTTCGCAAGCTGGTTGAGACTCTGGATGCCTACATTCCTGAGCCGGAGCGTGCGATCGACAAGCCGTTCCTGATGCCGATCGAAGACGTATTCTCCATTTCCGGTCGCGGTACTGTAGTAACCGGTCGTGTTGAGCGTGGCATCATCAAGGTTGGTGAGGAAGTCGAGATCGTTGGTATCAAGGCAACCACCAAGACCACCTGTACTGGCGTTGAGATGTTCCGCAAGTTGCTGGACGAAGGTCGTGCTGGTGAGAACGTTGGTGTTCTGCTGCGTGGTACCAAGCGTGAAGACGTTGAGCGTGGTCAGGTTCTGGCCAAGCCGGGCACCATCACTCCGCACACTCGCTTCGAAGCTGAAGTGTACGTGCTGGGTAAAGATGAAGGTGGTCGTCACACTCCGTTCTTCAAGGGCTATCGTCCGCAGTTCTACTTCCGTACTACTGACGTGACTGGTTCTTGCGAGCTGCCGGAAGGTGTTGAAATGGTAATGCCTGGCGACAACGTCAAGCTGGACGTCACTCTGATCGCGCCGATTGCGATGGAAGACGGTCTGCGCTTTGCGATCCGTGAAGGCGGTCGTACCGTTGGTGCCGGTGTAGTAGCCAAGATCATCGAATAATATCGATTGATCTTGAACTGTCGGGCCGGTAGTATTGCCGGCTCGACTGCGATTACAGGCCAGTAGCTCAATTGGCAGAGCGGCGGTCTCCAAAACCGCAGGTTGGGGGTTCGATTCCCTCCTGGCCTGCCAGATTTTAATCTGGCTTCCAAAACAGGACTTGATGATTCATGAGTGCTAAGGCAGAGCTTAACGATAACCGCTTCGACGTGATCAAGTGGGTTGTTGTGGCTTTAATTGTCTCCGTCGGCGTTTTCGGGGATTCCTATTTCTCTGCCGAGCCTGTTTTGTATCGCGCGATCGCGCTCGTTGTTCTTGGTCTGGTTGCGGGCTTTGTTGCTCTGCAGACAAGTAAGGGCAAAGCGTTCTGGTCGCTGCTGAAAGAAGCGCGTATCGAAATACGCAAGGTCGTTTGGCCTACTCGGCAGGAAACTACGCAGACAACCATGATTGTGGTTGCGGTGGTTCTGGTTATGGCCCTGATTCTCTGGGGGCTGGACAGCTTGCTGGGTTGGATCGTCTCTCAGTTCATTGGTTAAGGGTGCTCCGTGTCTAAGCGTTGGTACGTAGTGCATGCCTATTCGGGCTTCGAAAAGCATGTAATGCGCTCTCTGCAAGAGCGCGTCAAGCTGGCCGGAATGGAAGACCAATTCGGCGAGATTCTGGTCCCCACCGAAGAAGTGGTGGAGATGCGCAACGGTCAGAAGCGCAAGAGTGAGCGTAAGTTCTTTCCGGGCTATGTCCTCGTTCAAATGGAAATGAATGAAGGTACTTGGCACTTGGTCAAGGATACTGCGCGTGTTCTCGGTTTTATTGGTGGGACTGCCGACAAGCCGGCACCTATTACCGATAAAGAAGCTGAGGCAATTCTGCGTCGTGTTGCGGATGGCACTGACAAGCCGAAACCCAAGACTCTGTTCGAGCCGGGTGAGGTTGTTCGTGTTACTGATGGTCCTTTCGCCGACTTCAATGGAGTTGTCGAAGAAGTTAACTATGAGAAGAGCCGTGTTCAGGTGGCTGTTCTTATTTTTGGCCGCCCCACACCAGTGGAGCTAGAGTTCGGTCAGGTCGAAAAAGGCTGATCTCTCCTGATTTCCTGAGCCCTGCAGCGCCTGGCGTGTTGCGGGGCTTTGTTGTCGATGTCAGGGGCTGTTTTTAACCGGGAAGCCGCGAGGCGCTATTACCCTTCGGAGAAAGACAATGGCAAAGAAGATTCAGGCTTATATCAAGCTGCAAGTCAAAGCCGGTCAGGCTAACCCGAGTCCGCCGGTAGGTCCGGCACTGGGTCAGCACGGCGTAAATATCATGGAATTCTGCAAGGCGTTCAACGCCAAGACCCAAGGCGTTGAGCCGGGTCTGCCGACGCCTGTGATTATTACTGTATACAGTGACCGTAGCTTCACTTTTGAAACCAAGAGCACGCCCGCTGCCGTTCTGCTGAAGAAGGCCGCTGGCCTGAAGAGCGGTTCTCCGCGTCCGAACAGCCAGAAAGTGGGTACTGTTACCCGCGCTCAGCTGGAAGAGATCGTTAAGGCCAAAGAGGCTGATCTGACCGCTGCTGATCTGGAAGCTGCACTGCGCACCATCGCTGGTTCTGCGCGCAGCATGGGCCTTAACGTGGAGGGTGTGTAATGGCTAAGCTGACCAAGCGTCAAAAGGCAATCGCCGAAAAGGTACAGGCCAACAAGGCTTACACCTTTGAAGAAGCAGCAGCTGTTCTGGCTGAAGTGTCCAACGTCAAGTTCGTTGAATCCTTTGACGTCGCTGTCAATCTGGGTGTTGATCCGCGTAAGTCTGACCAGGTCGTTCGTGGCGCTACTCTGCTGCCTAATGGTACTGGCAAGACTGTCCGTGTTGCTGTGTTCACTCAGGGTGCCAATGCTGAAGCTGCGCTTGCAGCGGGTGCTGACAAGGTTGGTATGGATGATCTGGCGGCCGAAATGAAGGCTGGCGATCTGAACTACGACGTTGTCATCGCTTCCCCAGACGCCATGCGTGTCGTCGGCCAGTTGGGTCAGGTTCTCGGTCCGCGTGGCCTGATGCCGAACCCGAAGGTTGGTACCGTTGCTGCCGACGTTGCTACTGCCGTCAAAAATGCCAAGGCTGGTCAGGTTCGCTACCGTACCGACAAGAACGGCATCATCCATTGTTCCGTTGGCAAGGTCGGCTTTGACGCCGTCGCGCTGAAAGAGAACGTTGAGGCGCTGCTGGCCGACCTGAAAAAGGCCAAGCCTTCGACCTCCAAGGGTGTTTACCTCAAGCGCGTGACCCTGAGCACCACCATGGGTCCGGGCGTACAGATCGATCAGGCTTCCCTGAACATCTGATGTATCAGGCGCACCGCTTGCGCGGTGCGCCTTTCTTATTGGGGTCCCTGCATTGTGGGGGCTGTCCAAGACCGTAGGTGGCGCGAGCCTTAAATTCCGGGAGTGATCCCCTAGACCTACGCAGATGGTGCTCCCGGTTCAGTGCAGGCTGGATCAGACACCAAAACACGCCGCTCGCAAGAGTGGTCAATGGTAAATCCAGGAGTAAAACCCGTGGCAATTAAGCTCGAAGACAAAAAAGCCATCGTCGCTGAAGTCAACGAAGCTGCCAAAGGTGCGCTGTCTGCCGTTGTGGCTGATGCCCGCGGTGTGACCGTTGCTGCTATGACTGGTCTGCGCAAGGAAGCACGCGAAGCTGGTGTTTACGTACGTGTTGTACGTAACACTCTGCTGCGCCGTGCGATCGAAGGCACTGATTATGAGTGCCTGAACGAGACTTTCGTAGGCCCGACTCTGATTGCCTTCTCCAACGAACATCCGGGCGCTGCTGCTCGTCTGTTCAAGGAGTTCGCGAAGAATCAGGATAAGTTCGAGATCAAAGCAGCTGCGTTCGAAGGCAACTTCCTTGCAGCAGGTGAAATCGACAAGCTGGCTTCTCTGCCGACTTACGACGAAGCAATCGCACAGCTGATGAGCGTTATTCAAGGCGCTACCAGCAAGTTCGTTCGTACTCTGGCTGCAGTCCGCGATCAGAAGGAAGCCGAGGCTGCCTGATAGGTGCCTACAGCTTCTCTTTAACGCTTTTTTTCGACGGCTCAGCCGTCCCCAATACAGGAATTTAGAGTCATGGCTCTGACCAACGAAGATATCATCAACGCCGTATCCGAAATGTCCGTAATGCAGGTTGTCGAACTGATCTCCGCTATGGAAGAGAAGTTCGGTGTATCTGCTGCTGCCGCTGTTGCTGCAGGTCCGGCTGCTGGTGGCGCTGCCGCTGCTGAAGAACAAACTGAGTTTGACGTTGTTCTGACCGAAGCTGGCGAGAAGAAAGTAAACGTCATCAAGGCAGTTCGTGAACTGACCGGCCTGGGTCTGAAAGAAGCCAAGGCACTGGTTGACGGCGCTCCGGGCACCATCAAGGAAGCTGCTTCCAAGGAAGAAGCCGAAGCTGCCAAGAAAGCTCTGGAAGAAGCAGGCGCCAAGGTCGAGCTCAAGTAAGCTCGCGCCTTGCGTCGACAATCTGGTTCTATCTGATCAGATTGATGGCTGGTGGCCTGTGTGCCACCGGCCTTTTTCCGTTGTATCGCGCCGAACTGGCGTACAACGCCCGCACCCCCAAAGGGGTGAGCAAGACTCAGGGCTTGCACGCATTTTCAGGTTTTCCCGCGTAGCGGGGAGGCCAATCAAGCAGGTGACCAAGCTGGGGAACGCTGATGGCTTACTCATATACTGAGAAAAAACGTATCCGCAAGGACTTTGGCAAACTGCCGCATGTGATGGATGTGCCCTACCTGTTGGCCATTCAGCTGGACTCCTATCGGGAGTTTCTCCAGACTGACGCCGGCCAGGGGCAGGTCCGTGATATCGGTCTGCACGCGGCCTTCAAATCTGTTTTCCCCATTATCAGCTATTCGGGTAATGCGGCTCTCGAATATGTCGGTTACCGCCTTGGCGAGCCGGCTTTCGACGTCAAGGAATGTGTTTTGCGCGGGGTTACCTTTGCGGTGCCGCTGCGCGTTAAAGTGCGCCTGATCATCTTTGATCGTGAGTCCTCAAACAAGGCCATCAAAGATATCAAGGAGCAGGAAGTTTATATGGGGGAGATCCCCCTGATGACCGAGAACGGTACCTTCGTAATCAATGGTACCGAGCGCGTTATCGTCTCCCAGCTGCACCGTAGTCCGGGTGTGTTCTTCGACCACGACCGTGGCAAGACCCACAGCTCCGGCAAGCTGCTGTACTCAGCTCGCGTGATTCCTTACCGCGGGTCGTGGCTGGACTTTGAGTTTGATCCCAAAGACTGTGTGTTCGTTCGTATCGACCGCCGCCGCAAACTGCCGGCCAGCGTTCTGTTGCGCGCTCTGGGCTACCAGACAGAAGAAATTCTGGACATGTTCTACGACACCAACGTATTCGAGGTTCAGGGCGAGAACCTGATGCTTGAGCTGGTGCCGCAGCGTCTGCGTGGTGAGATTGCCACCTTTGACATCAAGGATGCCAAGGGCAAGGTTCTCGTCGAGAAGGGTCGCCGTATCACAGCGCGCCACATCAATCAGCTCGAGAAGGCCGGTATCACCAGCCTGGAAGTGCCGTTCGACTACCTGATTGGCCGCACCATCGCCAAGCCGGTTGTTCACCCGGCGACTGGCGAGATTCTGGTTGAGTGCAACACCGAGGTCACAGCCGACCTGGTCGTCAAGCTGGCCAAGGCGCAGGTTGCTCGCCTGGAAACCCTGTACACCAACGAGATCGACTGCGGTCCGTTCGTGTCCGATACCCTGCGTATTGACAACACTACCACCCAGCTCGAGGCGCTGGTAGAAATCTACCGCATGATGCGCCCTGGCGAGCCGCCGACCAAGGATGCTGCCGAGACCCTGTTCGCGAACCTGTTCTTCAGCAGCGATCGTTACGACCTTTCTGCGGTCGGTCGCATGAAGTTCAACCGCCGCATCGGTCGCGAAGAGATTGAGGGCGCCGGCGTCCTGAGCAAGGAAGACATCGTCGAGGTGCTCAGGACCCTGGTCGACATCCGTAACGGCAAGGGCGTGGTGGACGATATCGACCATCTGGGTAACCGCCGCATTCGCTCGGTTGGCGAAATGGCCGAAAACCAGTTCCGCGTCGGTCTGGTCCGTGTTGAGCGCGCGGTCAAAGAGCGTCTGTCCATGGCCGAAAGCGAAGGCCTGATGCCGCAGGACCTGATCAATGCCAAGCCGGTCGCTGCAGCGGTTAAGGAATTCTTCGGTTCCAGCCAGCTGTCCCAGTTCATGGATCAGAACAATCCGCTGTCCGAGATTACCCACAAGCGTCGTGTATCGGCTCTTGGCCCGGGCGGTCTGACCCGCGAGCGCGCAGGCTTCGAAGTCCGCGACGTACACCCGACTCACTACGGTCGCGTATGTCCGATCGAGACCCCTGAAGGTCCGAACATTGGTTTGATCAACTCGCTGGCAACTTACGCGCGCACCAATCAGTACGGCTTCCTGGAAAGCCCGTACCGCCGGGTGAAAGACGCGATGGTCACCGATGAGATCGTGTTCCTGTCTGCTATTGAAGAAGCTGATCACGTCATCGCTCAGGCGAGCGCGAAAGTTGTTGATGGCAAGTTGGTAGATGATCTGGTTGCAGTTCGTCACATGAACGAATTCACCGTCAAGGCGCCGGAAGACGTCACCCTGATGGACGTTTCTCCGCGTCAGGTTGTGTCCGTTGCTGCCTCGCTGATTCCGTTCCTCGAGCACGACGACGCCAACCGCGCACTCATGGGTTCGAACATGCAGCGTCAGGCCGTTCCGACTCTGCGCGCCGAGAAGCCGCTGGTCGGTACTGGTATGGAGCGCAACGTTGCTCGTGACTCCGGTGTCTGTGTGACCGCACGTCGCGGCGGTGTGATCGACTCGGTCGACGCCAGCCGTATCGTTGTCCGCGTCAACGACGACGAAGTCGAAGCCGGTGAAGCGGGCGTCGACATCTACGTGATGACCAAGTACACCCGTTCCAACCAGAACACCTGCATCAACCAGCGTCCACTGGTGAAGAAAGGTGACAAGGTTGCCCGCAAGGACATCCTGGCTGACGGTTCCTCCGTCGACATGGGTGAGCTGGCCCTGGGGCAGAACATGCGCGTCGCGTTCATGCCTTGGAACGGTTACAACTTCGAGGACTCCATCCTGGTGTCCGAGCGCGTTGTACAGGAAGACCGCTTTACCACTATCCACATTCAGGAACTGACCTGTGTGTCCCGTGACACCAAGCTTGGGCCGGAGGAGATTACCTCTGACATCCCGAACGTCGGTGAAGCAGCACTCGGCAAGCTGGATGAGGCGGGTATTGTCTACGTGGGCGCTGAAGTAGGCCCGGGCGACATTCTGGTCGGCAAGGTAACACCTAAAGGTGAAACCCAGCTGACGCCTGAAGAGAAGCTGCTGCGCGCAATCTTCGGTGAGAAAGCGTCTGACGTGAAGGACACGTCCCTGCGCGTGCCGACTGGCACCAAGGGTACCGTCATTGACGTGCAGGTCTTCACCCGTGATGGCGTGGAGCGCGACACGCGTGCGCTGGCCATCGAGAAGGAGCAGCTTGACGAGATCCGCAAGGATCTGCAGGAAGAGTTCCGCATCGTTGAAACCGCGACCTTTGAGCGTCTGGCCTCTGCGCTGGACGGTCAGATCGTTGAAGGTGGTGCTGGCCTGAAGAAGGGCACTGCGCTGAACGCCGACATTCTGGCTGGTATCGAGCGTGGTCAGTGGTTCAAGCTGCGTATGAGCGAAGACGCGCTGAACGAACAGCTGGAGCTGGCTCAGGCCTACCTGGTTGATCGTCGCAAGCTGCTCGACGAGAAGTTTGAAGACAAGAAGCGCAAGCTGCAGCAGGGCGATGACCTGGCGCCGGGCGTACTCAAGATCGTCAAGGTGTACCTGGCAATCAAGCGTCGCATCCAGCCGGGTGACAAGATGGCGGGTCGTCACGGTAACAAGGGTGTTATCTCGGTCATCATGCCGATCGAAGATATGCCGCACGACGAGAACGGCACGCCGGTCGACATCGTACTTAACCCGCTGGGTGTTCCGTCGCGTATGAACGTCGGTCAGATCCTCGAAACTCACCTCGGCCTCGCGGCCAAGGGGTTGGGCGAGAAGATCAACCGGATGATGGAAGAGCAGCGCAAGATCGCTGATCTGCGCAAGTTCCTCGACGAGGTCTACAACAAGGTGGGCGGTCGTCAGGAAAGCCTGGATGACCTGAGCGATCAGGAAATTATCGAGTTGGCTAAAAACCTGCGCGGCGGCGTGCCGATGGCTACCGCGGTATTCGACGGCGCGGCGGAAAGCGAGATCAAGCATATGCTTCGTCTTGCCGATCTGCCGGACAGCGGTCAGATGCGCCTGTGGGACGGCCGTACCGGTAATGCATTCGACCGCCCGGTGACCGTTGGTTATATGTACATGCTCAAGCTCAACCACTTGGTTGATGACAAGATGCACGCACGTTCCACCGGTTCCTACAGTCTGGTTACCCAGCAGCCGCTGGGTGGTAAGGCGCAGTTTGGTGGTCAGCGTTTCGGGGAGATGGAGGTCTGGGCTCTGGAAGCATACGGCGCCGCCTACACGCTGCAAGAAATGCTGACAGTGAAGTCGGACGACGTGAACGGCCGAACCAAGATGTACAAGAACATCGTGGACGGAGACCACCGCATGGAGGCCGGTATGCCCGAGTCCTTCAACGTACTGGTCAAGGAAATCCGTTCGCTCGGTATCGATATCGAACTGGAATCCGAATAACCACCAACTGCCCACGTCTCGGGCGGCGAGCGCCGCCCTTGAGACACTGCGAGGAGTATAGGCCTTGAAAGACTTATTGAACCTGCTCAAGTCCCAGGGACAGATTGAAGAGTTCGATTCCATTCGAATCGGCTTGGCATCCCCGGAGATGATCCGGTCCTGGTCCTACGGCGAAGTTAAGAAGCCGGAAACCATTAACTACCGTACCTTCAAGCCGGAGCGTGACGGCCTGTTCTGCGCCAAGATCTTTGGCCCGGTGAAGGACTACGAGTGCCTGTGCGGCAAGTACAAGCGCCTCAAGCATCGCGGCGTCATCTGCGAAAAGTGTGGCGTTGAAGTCGCATTGGCCAAAGTGCGTCGCGAGCGCATGGGCCACATTGAACTGGCCTCTCCGGTTGCTCACATCTGGTTCCTGAAGTCGCTGCCGTCCCGTATCGGCCTGCTGCTGGATATGACCCTGCGTGATATCGAGCGCGTGCTCTATTTCGAGAGCTACGTCGTGATCGAACCGGGCATGACGACCCTGGATAAGGGGCAGCTGCTGAACGATGAGCAGTATTTCGAAGCACTGGAAGAGTTCGGTGACGACTTCGACGCGCGCATGGGTGCCGAAGCTGTCTACGAGCTGCTGAGCTCCATGGATCTGGCTCACGAAATTGGCAAGCTGCGCGAAGAAATTCCGCAAACCACTTCAGAGACCAAGATCAAGAAGCTGTCCAAGCGGCTGAAGCTGATGGAAGCATTCGATGGCTCCGGTAACAAGCCGGAGTGGATGGTCATGACCGTTCTGCCGGTGCTGCCGCCGGACCTGCGTCCGCTGGTTCCGCTGGACGGTGGCCGCTTTGCGACCTCCGATCTGAACGATCTGTACCGCCGCGTGATCAACCGTAACAACCGTCTGAAGCGTCTGCTTGACCTGTCTGCTCCTGACATTATCGTGCGCAACGAAAAGCGCATGCTGCAGGAGTCGGTTGATGCTCTGCTGGACAACGGCCGTCGCGGTCGTGCCATTACCGGCACCAACAAGCGTCCGCTGAAGTCGCTGGCTGACATGATCAAGGGTAAGCAGGGTCGCTTCCGTCAGAACCTGCTCGGCAAGCGTGTTGACTACTCCGGTCGTTCGGTGATCGTGGTAGGCCCGACCCTGCGCCTGCACCAGTGTGGTCTGCCCAAGAAGATGGCGCTGGAACTGTTCAAGCCGTTCATCTTCGGCAAGCTGGAGCACCGTGGTCTGGCGACCACCATCAAGGCTGCCAAGAAGATGGTCGAGCGCGAACTGCCGGAAGTCTGGGATATCCTGGCTGAGGTCATTCGCGAACACCCGGTTCTGCTGAACCGTGCGCCGACTCTGCACCGTCTGGGTATCCAGGCGTTCGAGCCGGTTCTGATCGAAGGTAAGGCAATCCAGCTGCATCCGCTGGTCTGTGCGGCCTACAACGCCGACTTCGACGGTGACCAGATGGCTGTTCACGTTCCGCTGACCCTTGAGGCTCAGCTGGAAGCGCGTGCGCTGATGATGTCGACCAACAACATCCTGTCGCCGGCGTCGGGCGAGCCGATCATCGTGCCGTCCCAGGACGTGGTTCTGGGTCTGTACTACATGACCCGTACCCGCATCAACGCCAAGGGCGAAGGCATGGCCTTCTCCAACGTCAACGAAGTTGAGATGGCGTACCGCAGTGGTCAGGTAGAACTGCACGCGATGGTCAAGGTGCGCATCACCGAAACCGTCAAGCACAAGGATGAGAGCTGGACCACCGAGACTCGCATCGTCGACACCACCGTCGGCCGCGCGCTGCTGTTCCAGGTTCTGCCCAAAGGTCTGCCGTACGAAATGGTCGATCAGCCGCTGAAGAAAAAAGCGATTTCCAAGCTGATCAACCAGTGCTATCGCGTGGTGGGTTTGAAGGAAACCGTGATCTTCGCTGACCAGCTGATGTATACCGGTTTCGCCTATTCCACCATCTCTGGTGCGTCGATTGGCGTGAACGACTTCGTCATTCCTGACGAAAAGGCACGCATCATTGATGAGGCCACCGAAGAAGTTAAGGAAATTGAAGACCAGTACGCTTCCGGTCTGGTAACTCAGGGCGAGAAGTACAACAAGGTCATCGACTTGTGGTCCAAGGCCAACGACGAAATTTCCAAGGCTATGATGGACAACCTCAAGACCACTCGCGTGCTTGATCGCGAAGGCAAAGAGGTTGATCAGGAGTCGTTCAACTCCATGTACATGATGGCTGACTCTGGTGCGCGGGGTTCCGCTGCCCAGATTCGTCAGCTGGCAGGTATGCGTGGTCTGATGGCCAAGCCGGACGGCTCTATCATCGAAACGCCGATTACCGCGAACTTCCGTGAAGGTCTGAACGTACTCCAGTACTTCATTTCGACCCACGGTGCTCGTAAGGGTCTGGCTGATACCGCACTGAAGACCGCGAACTCCGGTTACCTGACCCGCCGTCTGGTTGACGTTGCTCAGGATCTGGTTATCACCGAGCCTGACTGCGGCACCGACAAGGGTCTGCTGATGTCTCCGCACATTGAGGGCGGTGACATTGTTGAGCCGCTGGGTGAGCGCGTACTGGGTCGTGTGGTTGCCCGTGACGTTCTCAAGCCGGGCAGCGATGAGACCATCGTTGCAGCAGGCACCCTGATCGACGAACAGTGGGTTGAGTTCCTCGAGAAGAACAGCGTCGACGAGGTAATCGTTCGTTCGCCGATCACCTGTGACACTCACTACGGTGTGTGTGCTACTTGCTACGGCCGTGACCTAGCACGTGGCCACCTGATCAACATCGGTGAGGCGGTTGGTGTTATCGCTGCTCAGTCGATTGGTGAGCCGGGTACCCAGCTGACCATGCGTACGTTCCACATCGGTGGTGCGGCGAGCCGTACTTCCGCTGCCGACAGCGTTCAGGTTAAGAACGGCGGTACCATCCGTCTGCATAACCTGAAACACGTTGAGCGTGCTGACGGTGCGCTGGTTGCGGTTTCCCGTTCTGGCGAGCTGGCGATTGCCGACGAGTTTGGTCGCGAGCGTGAGCGTTACAAGCTGCCCTACGGTGCCGTTATTTCGGTCAAGGAAGGTGACAAGGTTGACGCTGGCGCCATCGTCGCCAAGTGGGATCCGCACACTCACCCGATCGTGACCGAGATTTCCGGTACCGTTGCTTTCTTCGGTATGGACGAAGGTATCACCATCAAGCGTACCGCTGACGAGCTGACCGGTCTGACCAACATTGAGGTCATGGATCCAAAAGATCGTCCGGCTGCCGGTAAAGACATCCGTCCTGCCGTGAAGTTGGTTGACGAGAATGGTAAGGAGCTGTTGCTGCCGGGCACTGACGTGCCGGCGCAGTACTTCCTGCCGGCTAACGCACTGGTCAACCTGTCCGACGGTGCCAAGGTGAACGTGGGTGACGTTGTTGCTCGTATCCCGCAGGAAACCTCGAAGACCCGCGACATCACCGGTGGTCTGCCGCGCGTTGCTGACCTGTTCGAAGCGCGTCGCCCGAAAGAACCGTCCATTCTGGCGGAGATCAGCGGTACGATTTCCTTCGGCAAGGAAACCAAAGGTAAGCGTCGTCTGGTTATTACCCCGACCGATGGTAGCGATCCGTACGAGGAGCTGATTCCGAAGTGGCGTCACCTGAACGTGTTCGAGGGTGAACAGGTTACCAAGGGTGAAGTTATCTCCGACGGTCCGAGCAACCCGCATGACATCCTGCGCCTGCTGGGTGTCAGCGCTCTGGCCAAGTACATCGTCAACGAGATCCAGGACGTTTACCGTCTGCAGGGCGTGAAGATCAACGACAAGCACATCGAAGTCACCATTCGTCAGATGCTGCGCAAGGTCGAGATCACCGAGTCCGGCGACTCCAGCTTTATCAAAGGTGACCAGGTCGAGCTGACTCAGGTGCTGGAAGAGAATGCAGAGCTGGTAGCGCAGGACAAGTTCCCGGCCAAGTACGACCGTGTTCTGCTGGGTATCACCAAGGCGTCGCTGTCGACCGAGTCGTTTATCTCTGCGGCTTCCTTCCAGGAAACCACGCGGGTACTGACCGAGGCTGCCGTCACCGGCAAGCGCGATCACCTGCGCGGCCTGAAAGAAAACGTCGTCGTCGGTCGCCTGATTCCGGCCGGTACCGGTCTGGCCTATCACGCCGAGCGCAAGCGTCAGCGTATGGCAGACAAGCCGGTCAAGGTCAGCGCAAGCGAAGTCGAGCAGGCTCTGTCCGACGCGCTGAACTCGAGCGAAGGTTAAAGGAAGGCCCAGCCCCCGTGGGTTGGGCGCCTTGACGACAGGGGGCGGGGTCTATAGAATTCCGTACCCCTAAAATTGGCGGGGCGCTTCGTCCTGCCATTTTTTATTAACTATGTCTTACCGACATCAGTGGAGTTTGCTAGATGGCAACAATCAACCAGCTGGTTCGCAAGCCGCGTAAGCGCGTTGCTGAAAAGAGCGACGTACCCGCGCTGCAGAACTGCCCGCAGCGTCGTGGTGTGTGCACTCGCGTGTATACCACTACGCCGAAGAAGCCGAACTCGGCTCTGCGTAAAGTCTGCCGTGTTCGTCTGACCAACGGCTACGAAGTTTCTTCTTACATCGGTGGTGAAGGCCACAACCTGCAAGAGCACAGCGTCGTTCTGATTCGCGGCGGCCGTGTAAAAGACTTGCCGGGTGTGCGTTATCACACTGTTCGCGGTTCTCTGGATACCTCCGGTGTCAAAGACCGTAAGCAGGGTCGTTCCAAGTACGGCGCCAAGCGTCCGAAGTAATCCTAATTCATTTATCCGAGTCGATAAGAGTAAGGTCGGGCGTAACCAGATCGTTACAGTCCCGGGCTAACCTGAAGACCGTTTGAGGGCTTATCATGCCAAGACGTCGTGTAGCGGCAAAACGTGAGATCCTGCCAGAACCTAAGTACGGCAGCCAGATTCTCGCGAAATTCATGAACCACGTAATGGAAAGCGGCAAGAAGTCCACTGCCGAGCGTATCGTATACGGTGCACTGGACAAGCTGAAAGAGCGTACCAAGACCGAAGATCCGGTCGAGCTGTTCGAGAAGGCTCTCGACGCCATCGCTCCGCTCGTGGAAGTTAAATCTCGCCGTGTAGGTGGTGCCACCTATCAGGTTCCGGTTGAAGTGCGTCCCTCCCGTCGCAACGCCCTGGCGATGCGCTGGTTGGTTGATGCTGCCCGTAAGCGTGGCGAGAAGTCCATGGCTCTGCGTCTGGCCGGTGAGCTGGCTGATGCTGCTGATGGCAAAGGTGCCGCTGTCAAGAAGCGTGAAGACGTCCACCGTATGGCTGAGGCCAACAAGGCGTTCTCTCACTACCGCTTCTAAACGGCTCAGGAGACTGATGTGGCTCGTACAACCCCGATCAATCTGTACCGTAATATTGGTATCTGCGCGCACGTCGATGCGGGCAAAACCACAACCACGGAGCGGATTCTTTTCTACACCGGCGTGAACCATAAAATGGGCGAGGTCCATGATGGTGCCGCGACCATGGATTGGATGGCGCAGGAGCAGGAGCGGGGTATCACCATTACTTCTGCTGCGACCACTGCCTTCTGGCAGGGGTCCGAGAAGCAGTACGACAAGCATCGCGTCAACATCATTGATACCCCCGGCCACGTTGACTTCACGATTGAAGTCGAGCGTTCGCTGCGGGTGCTTGATGGAGCTGTCGTGGTGTTCTGTGGTACGTCGGGTGTCGAGCCGCAGTCCGAGACCGTATGGCGTCAGGCCAATAAGTACGGCGTCCCGCGAATCGTCTATGTGAACAAGATGGATCGTCAGGGCGCCGACTTCCTGCGTGTTGTTGAGCAGATCAAGAAGCGTCTCGGGCATACGCCTGTGCCGATTCAGCTCGCAATTGGTGCGGAAGAAAACTTCGCCGGTCAGATTGACCTAATGCGGATGAAGGCGATTCGCTGGGATGATGCGGATCAGGGGATGAGCTTTGTCGAGGAAGAAATTCCCGAAGAGCTGCTTGATCTCGCCAGCGAGTATCGCGAAAAAATGGTCGAGGCGGCTGCTGAGGCCAACGAAGACCTGATGAATAAGTATCTCGAGGAAGGTGAGCTTTCCGTCGAGGAAATCAAGGCGGGTCTGCGTCAGCGTACGCTGGCCTGCGAAATTGTTCCTGCGGTTTGTGGTTCATCGTTCAAGAATAAGGGTGTGCCCCTTGTGCTTGATGCGGTCATCGACTATCTCCCTGCACCTGATCAGGTTGTCGCCATCAAGGGTGTTCACCCTGATGACGAAGAAAAGGTTGATGAGCGGCATGCGGATGATAATGAACCCTTTGCGGCATTGGCTTTCAAGATTGCTACCGATCCTTTCGTTGGAACCTTAACCTTTGCGCGCGTTTACTCGGGGGTGTTGACCTCCGGTGATGCGGTGCTGAACTCGGTCAAGGGTAAAAAGGAGCGCGTCGGACGCATGGTGCAAATGCACGCCAATGCGCGTGAAGAGATCAAGGAAGTTCGTGCTGGCGATATTGCGGCTCTGATTGGCATGAAGGATGTCACTACGGGTGACACGTTATGCTCGCAGGACAAGCCTATCATTCTTGAGCGCATGGAGTTTCCTGAGCCGGTGATCTCTGTTGCCGTCGAGCCCAAGACCAAGGCTGACCAAGAGAAGATGGGGATTGCGCTGGGTAAATTGGCTCAGGAAGATCCGTCTTTCCGTGTGCGCACCGATGAGGAGTCCGGGCAAACCATCATCTCCGGTATGGGTGAGCTTCACCTGGATATTTTGGTAGATCGCATGAAGCGCGAGTTTAGCGTTGAGGCGAATATCGGCAAACCTCAAGTCGCCTACCGCGAAGCGATTCGCAACAAGTGCGAGATTGAGGGCAAGTTTGTCCGTCAGTCCGGTGGTCGGGGTCAATACGGTCACGTCTGGGTCCGCTTCGAGCCGGCCGAGGGTAATGACGAGAAGCTGGAGTTCGTCAACGAAATTGTCGGTGGTGTGGTTCCTCGTGAATACATCCCGGCCATCCAGAAGGGTATCGAGGAGCAGATGCAGAACGGCGTTCTCGCCGGCTATCCGCTGCTTGGCCTGAAGGCAACCGTGTTTGACGGTTCCTACCATGATGTCGACTCTAATGAAATGGCGTTCAAGATCGCTGCTTCCATGGCCACCAAGCAGTTGGCTCAGAAGGGTGGTGCTGTTTTGTTGGAGCCGATGATGAAAGTCGAAGTAGTCACCCCTGAGGATTACATGGGTGACGTAATGGGCGACTTGAACCGTCGTCGCGGTCTGGTACAGGGTATGGAAGATACTCCTTCCGGTAAGGTGATCCGCGCTGAGGTTCCGCTTGGTGAGATGTTCGGTTACGCCACGGATGTCCGCTCCATGTCCCAGGGGCGTGCGAGCTATTCCATGGAGTTCTCGAAGTACGCCGAGGCACCCATGAACATCGCCGAAGCGATCATCAAGAAGCAAGGCTAACTTGAACCTAGGCTAATTAAAGAGGTTATCAACCGTGGCAAAAGAAAAGTTTGAACGTAGTAAACCGCACCTGAACGTAGGCACCATCGGTCACGTTGACCATGGTAAAACCACTCTGACTGCTGCGCTGACCCGCGTGTGTGCAGAAGTGTATGGCGGTTCTGCCCGCGCTTTCGATCAGATCGACAATGCGCCGGAAGAAAAGGCTCGCGGTATCACCATCAACACCTCGCACGTAGAGTACGATTCTCCGACTCGTCACTACGCGCACGTTGACTGCCCTGGTCACGCTGACTATGTGAAGAACATGATCACCGGTGCTGCCCAGATGGATGGTGCGATCCTGGTATGTTCCGCTGCTGATGGCCCGATGCCGCAAACTCGCGAGCACATCCTGCTGTCCCGTCAGGTAGGCGTTCCCTACATTGTCGTGTTCCTGAACAAGGCCGACATGGTTGACGATGAAGAGCTGCTGGAGCTGGTCGAGATGGAAGTTCGCGACCTGCTGAGCACCTACGACTTCCCGGGCGACGACACTCCGATCATCATCGGTTCTGCTCTGATGGCGCTGGAAGGCAAAGACGACAACGAGATCGGTACTACTGCCGTTCGCAAGCTGGTTGAGACTCTGGATGCCTACATTCCTGAGCCGGAGCGTGCGATCGACAAGCCGTTCCTGATGCCGATCGAAGACGTATTCTCCATTTCCGGTCGCGGTACTGTAGTAACCGGTCGTGTTGAGCGTGGCATCATCAAGGTTGGTGAGGAAGTCGAGATCGTTGGTATCAAGGCAACCACCAAGACCACCTGTACTGGCGTTGAGATGTTCCGCAAGTTGCTGGACGAAGGTCGTGCTGGTGAGAACGTTGGTGTTCTGCTGCGTGGTACCAAGCGTGAAGACGTTGAGCGTGGTCAGGTTCTGGCCAAGCCGGGTACCATCACTCCGCACACTCGCTTCGAGGCTGAAGTGTACGTGCTGGGTAAAGATGAAGGCGGTCGTCACACTCCGTTCTTCAAGGGCTATCGTCCGCAGTTCTACTTCCGTACTACTGACGTGACTGGTTCTTGCGAGCTGCCGGAAGGTGTTGAAATGGTAATGCCTGGCGACAACGTCAAGCTGGACGTCACTCTGATCGCGCCGATTGCGATGGAGGACGGTCTGCGCTTTGCGATCCGTGAAGGCGGTCGTACCGTTGGTGCCGGTGTGGTAGCCAAGATCATCGAGTGATGGTCTGAAGTAAAAGCAAAAGCCCCCGCTCAGCGGGGGCTTTTGTCTTTTGGTTGACAGTGGGGAAGCGCATCAGTAGAATTGCGCCTCCCTTGGACAGGCGTACCTGAAGTTGGGTGTGCCTGAAAACAGTTACTTGGAGTTTCTGGTCAAATGCAGAACCAACAGATTCGTATTCGGTTGAAGGCTTTTGACCATCGCCTGATCGATCAGTCTACCCAGGAAATCGTGGATACCGCGAAACGTACTGGGGCTCAGGTGCGTGGTCCGATCCCTTTGCCGACGCGCAAAGAGCGTTTTACTGTACTGATTTCTCCGCACGTCAACAAAGACGCGCGCGATCAGTACGAAATCCGTACCCATAAGCGGGTGCTGGATATCGTTCAGCCCACCGACAAGACTGTCGATGCGCTGATGAAGCTGGACCTTGCCGCTGGCGTTGAGGTTCAGATCAGCCTCGGCTGATAGCCCCAAAACGGGGGCTAAAGGTCGTGTAACGCCCTGTGTTGGGCGGCCATAGCGGGTAATAGCCCCGTGCACTCATGAGGTTTACAAAATGACTATTGGTTTAGTCGGCCGGAAATGCGGTATGACCCGCATTTTCACTGAAGATGGTGTTTCCATTCCGGTTACGGTTGTAGAAGTTGAACCGAACCGCGTCACTCAGGTTAAGACCCTGGAGACTGATGGCTATCAAGCCATTCAGATCACTGTGGGTGAGCGTCGCGCCAACCGCGTTACCAAGCCAATGGCTGGGCATTTTGCCAAAGCCAGTACTGCGGCTGGTCGCCAGGTCTGCGAATTCCGCATCGAAGACGGTTCCCAGTATGAAGCTGGGGCAGAGCTCACTGTAGCCCTGTTCGAAGCCGGTCAGAAGGTGGATGTAACTGGTCAATCCAAGGGTAAAGGCTTTGCCGGTACCATCAAGCGCTGGAATTTCCGCGGCCAGGACGCAACTCACGGTAACTCTGTATCCCACCGTGTACCCGGTTCCATCGGTCAATGTCAGACCCCGGGCCGTGTATTCAAGGGCAAAAAGATGTCTGGTCACATGGGTGCCGAACAGGTGACCGTCCAGACTCTCGAGGTCGTTCGCGTAGACGCTGAGCGCAATCTGCTGCTCATCAAGGGCTCCGTGCCTGGCGCTACCGGCAGCGACGTCGTTGTTCGCCCGGCGGTCAAGGCCAAGGGTTAAGGGGGAGTTACCATGAATCTGAATGTAGCTGGTGCAAGCGCGATCGAAGTTTCCGATCTGACCTTTGCTACCGAGTTTAACGAGACCCTCGTTCACCAGGCCGTTGTTGCATACATGGCTGGTGCTCGTCAGGGTACCAAGCAGCAGAAAAATCGTTCCGACGTCTCCGGTGGCGGCAAGAAGCCCTGGCGTCAGAAAGGCACCGGCCGTGCCCGTGCCGGTACTATCCGCAGCCCCATCTGGCGCTCCGGTGGTACTACTTTTGCTGCCCGTCCGCAAAATCACGAGCAGAAGCTGAACCGCAAGATGTATCGCGGTGCTATGCGCTCCATCCTGTCCGAACTGGTTCGCCTGGATCGCCTGGTGGTTGTCGAGAGCTTCTCTGTTGATGCACCGAAAACCAAGGCTCTGGCTGGCAAGCTGAAGGATCTCGATCTGCAGAACGTGCTGATCGTTACCGAAGGCGTTGATGAGAACCTGTACCTGGCAGCACGTAACCTGCCGCACGTCGACGTTCGCGACGTTCAAGGTTCCGACCCGGTTAGCCTGATCGCTTACGACAAGGTGCTGATTACCGTACCTGCTGTTAAGAAGTTCGAGGAGATGCTGGGATGAACCAAGAGCGCATTTTCAAAGTACTGCTTGGCCCGCATGTTTCCGAAAAGGCAACTGTGCTGGCTGACAGCCAGAACCAGTTCGTGTTCAAAGTAGACACTACTGCGACCAAGCTGGAAATCAAGAAAGCCGTTGAGCAGCTGTTCAACGTCAAGGTCAAGGCTGTTTCGACCTTGAATGTAAAAGGCAAGACCAAGCGAACCGTTCGCGGCCTGGGCAAGCGTAATGACTGGAAGAAGGCGTACGTTAGCCTGCAGCCCGGTCAAGACATCGACTTCGCCAGCGCTGAATAAGACAGGGGTACATCATGGCTATTGTTAAATGTAAACCTACTTCCGCTGGCCGCCGCTTCGTCGTTAAGGTCGTTAACGCTGACCTGCACAAAGGTGCTCCTTACGCGCCTCTGGTGGAGAAGCAAGGCAAGTCTGGTGGTCGTAACAACAACGGCCGCATCACCACGCGTCATCGTGGGGGCGGTCACAAGCAGCACTACCGCATCGTGGATTTTCGTCGCAACAAGGACGGTATCCCCGCTGTTGTAGAGCGCGTCGAGTACGATCCGAATCGTACCGCTCATATTGCTCTGCTGAAGTATGCCGACGGTGAGCGTCGCTACATCATCGCCCCGAAGGGCGTTGTTGCTGGCGATCAACTGGTCTCCGGTGCCGATGCGCCGATCAAGGCCGGTAACACTCTGCCGCTGCGCAACATTCCGGTAGGTAGCACTATCCACGCGATCGAGCTGAAGCCTGGTAAAGGCGCTCAGGTAGCTCGCAGTGCTGGTGCCGCTGTCCAGCTGGTTGCTCGCGAAGGTGCCTATGTCACCGTTCGTCTGCGCTCCGGCGAAATGCGCAAAGTCCTTGGCGAATGCCGCGCGACTCTGGGTGAAGTGTCCAACGGTGAGCACAGTTTGCGCTCGCTGGGTAAGGCTGGTGCCAAGCGCTGGCGCGGTGTTCGTCCGACCGTTCGTGGTGTTGCCATGAACCCGGTAGATCACCCGCATGGTGGTGGTGAAGGTCGTACCTCCGGTGGTCGTCATCCGGTTTCCCCGTGGGGCTTCCCGACTAAGGGTGCCAAGACTCGGTCCAACAAGCGCACTGACAAGATGATTGTCCGTCGCCGCAGCAAGTAATTAGAGGGGATACGACAGTGCCGCGTTCTCTGAAGAAAGGTCCTTTTATCGATCTTCACCTGTTGAAGAAGGTCGAAGTGGCAGTAGAAAAGAACGACCGTAAGCCGATCAAGACCTGGTCGCGCCGTTCCATGATTCTGCCGCAGATGGTCGGTCTGACCATCGCTGTACACAACGGTCGTCAGCATGTGCCGGTTATCGTTACCGAAGACATGGTCGGTCACAAGTTGGGCGAATTCTCTGCTACGCGTACCTATCGTGGTCACGTAGCAGACAAGAAAGCCAAGCGCTAAGGGGTTAGAAGATGGAAGTAGCCGCTACTCATAAGGGCGCCCGACTCTCTGCCCAGAAAGCGCGTTTGGTCGCCGACCAGATCCGCGGTAAGAAGGTGGATGAGGCCCTGAACCTGCTGGCATTCAGCAACAAGAAGGCCGCTGCCGTCATCAAGAAAGTGCTGGAGTCGGCTATTGCCAACGCTGAGCACAATGATGGCGCAGACGTGGATGACCTGAAGGTCTCCACCGTGTTTGTCAACGAAGGTCGCTCTCTGAAGCGCATCATGCCACGTGCCAAAGGCCGTGCTGATCGCATCATCAAGCGGTCTTGCCACATCACGGTCAAGGTTGCTGACAAGTAGGAGTCGATCAAATGGGTCAGAAAGTACATCCGGTAGGCATTCGCCTCGGTATCGTTAAACAACACACTTCGGTGTGGTATGCAGACGGCCGCAACTATGCGGACTATCTGAACACTGACCTGAAGGTACGTGCGTACATTCAGGAAAAACTGAAAAGTGCCTCTGTCAGCCGCGTTGATATTCAGCGTCCGGCGCAGACAGCCCGCATTACCATTCACACCGCTCGTCCGGGCATCGTGATTGGCAAGAAGGGTGAGGACGTTGAGAAGCTGCGTCAGGAACTGACCAGCCAGATGGGCGTGCCGGTGCACATCAACATCGAAGAGATCCGCAAGCCGGAGCTCGACGGTGCCCTGGTTGCACAAAGCGTTGCTCAGCAGCTCGAGCGTCGTGTGATGTTCCGTCGTGCCATGAAGCGCGCTGTACAGAACGCCATGCGTATTGGTGCCAAGGGTATCAAGATCCAGGTTAGCGGCCGTCTGGGCGGCGCCGAGATCGCCCGTACCGAGTGGTATCGCGAAGGTCGTGTGCCGCTGCACACCCTCCGTGCCGACATTGACTACGCGACAGCTGAAGCCCACACCACCTACGGTGTGATCGGTGTGAAGGTTTGGATCTTCAAGGGTGAGATCATTGGTGGTCTCCCGGAAGAAACCAAAGCCGTCGCGGCCAAGAAAAAAGCTGCTAAGTAAGGGGTACGCACATGTTACAACCTAAGCGTACGAAGTTCCGCAAGCAGATGACCGGCCACAACCGTGGTCTGGCGCATCGTGGTAGCAAGGTGAGCTTCGGTGAGTTCGCTCTCAAAGCCGTAAGTCGTGGTCGTCTGACTGCTCGTCAGATCGAAGCGGCTCGTCGCGCCCTGACTCGTCACGTTAAGCGTGGCGGTAAAATCTGGATTCGGGTCTTCCCGGACAAGCCTATCTCCAAGAAGCCTCTCGAGGTGCGGATGGGTAAAGGTAAGGGTAACGTCGAGTACTGGGTAGCCCAGATTCGTCCGGGTAAGGTCCTTTACGAGATTGAAGGTGTTTCCGAAGAGCTGGCCCGCGAAGCATTCGCACTGGCCGCAGCCAAGCTGCCTCTCGCTACCACCTTTGTTAAGCGGACGGTGATGTAATGAAAGCGACAGAACTTCATGAAAAATCTGCTGAGCAGCTGAATGAGCAGCTGCTCACCCTGCTGCGCGATCAGTTCAACCTGCGCATGCAGAAGGCAACCGGTCAGCTCGGTCAATCGCATCTGCTGAACCAGGTAAAGCGCGACATCGCTCGCGTCAAGACCGTGCTCAATCAGAAAGGTGGTAACTGATCATGGCCGAGAACAAAACAGTTCGTACCGTTACTGGCCGTGTTGTCAGTAACAAGATGGATAAAACCATCACTGTGCTCATCGAGCGTCAGGAAAAGCACCCTCTGTACGGTAAGTACGTGAAGCGCTCTACCAAGCTCAAGGCGCACGATGAGAACAACGAATGCCGCATCGGCGATCTGGTGACCATTCGTGAGACCCGCCCCTTGGCCAAAACCAAGAGCTGGGCCCTGGTTCAGATCGACGAGCGCGCGGCGCAAGTTTAAGCCCGCGCAACTTAGCGGATTATTTAAGGGTCGGAGAAAGTTATGATTCAGACTCAATCCATGCTGGATGTGGCTGACAACAGTGGTGCACGTCGCGTTATGTGTATCAAGGTTCTGGGCGGTTCTCACCGTCGCTACGCCGGCATTGGCGATATCATCAAAGTGACCGTGAAGGAAGCGATTCCGCGCGGCAAAGTAAAGAAAGGCCAGGTGCTCAACGCGGTCATCGTGCGTACCCGTCACGGCGTACGCCGTACTGACGGTTCGCTGATCCGTTTCGATGGCAACGCTGCCGTTCTGCTCAACAGCAAGAATGAGCCGATCGGTACCCGCATCTTTGGGCCGGTGACTCGTGAACTGCGTAATGAGCAGTTCATGAAGATCGTTTCCCTCGCGCCCGAAGTGCTGTAAGGAGCCCGGTCATGCAAAAGATCAAACGCGACGACGACGTTATCGTCATTGCCGGTAAAGACAAGGGCAAGCGCGGCAAAGTCCTGAAAGTTGGTGACGATGCCCGCCTGCTGGTTTCCGGTGTCAACATTATCAAGCGCCACACCAAGCCGAACCCGATGGCTGGTGCACAGGGCGGTATTGTTGAGAAGGAGGCGCCGATCCACGTCTCCAACGTGGCAATCTTCAACCCCGAGACCAACAAAGCCGATCGCGTCGGCTTCAAGGTCGAAGACGGTAAGAAGGTTCGTATTTTCAAGTCGACCCAAAAAGCCGTCGACGCTTGAGAATCTAGGTGCTTACCATGGCGAGATTGAAAGAAACCTACCGCACTACTATCGCTCCGAAGCTCCAGGCTGAACTGGGTCTGAACGCGATGGAAGTGCCGAAAATCACCAAGATCACCCTGAACATGGGCCTTGGCGAAGCTGTTGGTGACAAAAAAGTCATCGAAAACGCACTGGCTGACCTCGAGAAGATCACTGGCCGTAAAGGCATCGTGACCTATGCTCGCAAGTCCATTGCAGGCTTCAAGATTCGTGACGGCTGGCCGATTGGCGTTAAGGTGACCCTGCGCCGCGAGCAGATGTACGAATTCCTGGATCGTTTGCTGTCGATTTCCCTGCCGCGCGTTCGTGACTTCCGTGGCCTGAATGCCAAGTCCTTTGACGGTCGTGGCAACTACAGCATGGGCGTCAAGGAACAGATCATTTTCCCGGAAATCGATTACGACAAGATCGATGCCCTGCGTGGTCTGGACATCACCTTGACTACTACTGCGCGAACCGACGACGAAGGTCGTGCGCTGCTGCGCGCGTTCAACTTCCCGTTCCGTAACTAGGAGTCAGGACAATGGCAAAAGTCAGTATGAAGAACCGCGAAGCCAAGCGCGCCCGCCTGGTTGCCAAGTTTGCTGCAAAGCGTGCAGCTCTCAAGGACACCATCGGTAACGTTAACGCTTCCGTTGAAGATCGCTGGGCAGCTCAAGTTGCCCTGCAGAAACTGCCGCGCGATTCCAGCCCGGTCCGTCAGCGTAACCGCTGCCGCGTCACCGGTCGTCCGCACGGCGTATACCGCAAGTTTGGACTGAGCCGCATCAAGCTGCGTGAAGCAGCAATGCGCGGCGATGTGCCCGGCCTGGTCAAGGCCAGCTGGTAAACCAGACTTTTATTACTCAGTTTCAGGAGCACATAGCCCATGAGTATGCAGGACCCGTTGGCAGATATGCTGACCCGTATCCGTAATGCCCAGATGGCTGAGAAGTCCAGCGTCAGCATGCCTTCGGCAAAGCTGAAGGTGGCTGTCGCCAAGGTACTTAAGGAAGAAGGCTACGTTGCGAGCTACGAAGTAGTTGGCGACGTCAAGCCCACTCTGTCTATCGAACTCAAGTACTTCGAAGGCAAGCCGGTAATTGAAGAGCTCAAGCGCGTAAGCCGTCCCGGCCTGCGTCAGTACAAGTCCGCTGACCAACTTCCGAAGGTCAAGGGCGGTCTGGGCGTTTCCATCGTCTCCACCAATAAAGGTGTGATGACTGATCGCGCTGCTCGCGCTGCCGGTATCGGCGGCGAAGTTCTCTGCACCGTATTCTGATAGGGGGTCACGATGTCTCGCGTCGCTAAGAACCCTGTCAAGCTGCCGCAGGGTGTTGAAGTAAAACTGGACGGTCAGGAACTGTCGATCAAGGGCGCTAAAGGCACCTTGAATCTGAACCTGCACCCAACTGTTGAAGTTGTTCAGGAAGACGGCGAGCTGCGCTTTGCAGCCCGTGCCGGCAGCCCGAACATGGCTATGGCCGGTACTACCCGCGCCCTGGTCAACAACATGGTTATCGGCGTCAGCCAAGGCTTTGAGCGTAAGCTCCAGCTGGTCGGTGTTGGTTATAAGGCCCAGGCCAAAGGTCAGGTTCTGAACCTGGCTCTGGGTTACTCGCACCCGATCGACTACCAGCTGCCCGAGGGCGTTTCTGCTGAAACCCCCAGCCAGACTGACATCATTATCAAAGGCATCGACAAGCAACTGGTCGGCCAAGTAGCAGCGGAAATCCGTGATTTCCGTCGTCCGGAGCCCTATAAGGGCAAGGGTGTACGCTACGCCGATGAGGTAGTGCGTCGTAAAGAAGCCAAGAAGAAGTAGGGCATAGCAAATGAGCGATAAAAAAGTTATTCGTCTCCGTCGCGCTCGCCGTACGCGCCTGAAGCTGCGTGAACTGGAAGCCGTTCGTCTCTGCGTGCACCGCTCTTCGCAGCACATGTACGCGCAGGTTATCTCGGCAGATGGCAGCCAAGTGCTGGCCAGCGCCTCCACTCTGGATGCTGAACTGCGTGCTGGTAGTACCGGCAACATGGAAGCAGCCAAGAAGGTAGGTCAGCTGGTTGCTGAGCGTGCCAAGGCCGCCGGTGTAACTCAGGTCGCCTTCGACCGTTCCGGCTTCAAGTACCATGGTCGCGTAAAAGCGCTGGCCGATGCCGCTCGTGAAGGCGGGCTGGAATTCTAAGGGTAGAGTTATGGCTAATTTCGATCAAAAGCGCGACGAAGGTTACATCGAGAAGCTGGTCCAGGTGAACCGCGTTGCCAAAGTAGTAAAAGGCGGCCGTATCTTCGCTTTCACTGCGTTGACCGTTGTCGGTGACGGCAAAGGTCGCGTGGGCTTCGGTCGCGGCAAGGCACGTGAAGTGCCTGCCGCCATCCAGAAAGCTATGGAAGCGGCTCGTCGTAACATGATCCAGGTAGATCTGGACGGTACCACTCTGCAGTACCCGGTTCGTGCAGCTCATGGCGCCTCCAAGGTGTTCATGCAGCCGGCTTCTGAAGGTACTGGTGTTATCGCCGGTGGTGCAATGCGCGCCGTCCTGGAAGCGGCTGGCGTGCACAACGTACTGGCCAAGTGTTACGGTTCCACCAACCCGGTTAACGTCGTTCAGGCTACCTACAAGGGTCTGAAGTCGATGCAGTCTCCTGAGTCTGTAGCGGCCAAGCGCGGCAAGACCGTCGAAGACATCACGGGGTAAGCGGACATGGCAAACGCAAAAATCAAGGTGACTCTGTTCAAGAGCGTCGCTGGTCGTCTGCCGAAGCACCAGGCCTGCGTTAAGGGTCTGGGTCTGCGCCGCATCGGCCACACCGTCGAAGTCGAAGACACTCCGTCGGTTCGTGGGATGATCAACAAGGTCTCCTACATGGTTCGGGTAGAGGAATAAGACATGAAACTGAATGATCTGCGTTCCGCACCGGGTGCACGCCGTGAAAAGCTGCGCGTCGGTCGTGGTATCGGTAGCGGTCTGGGTAAGACCGCTGGCCGCGGTCACAAGGGTCTGACCTCGCGTTCCGGTGGCACTGTTGCCCCCGGTTTCGAGGGTGGTCAGCAGCCGCTGCACCGTCGTCTGCCGAAGTTTGGCTTCACTTCCAAACTGGCTATGGTCACTGCTGAGATTCGCACTAGCGAACTGAACGCAGTTGACGCTGAGGTCATCGACCTGCAGGCGCTGAAAGATGCCAACGTAATTGGCAACAAGTTTGTACGAGCCAAGATCGTGCTGTCCGGCGACGTAACCAAAGCGGTTACCGTCAAGGGTCTGGCCGTCACCAAAGGTGCTCGTGCAGCGATCGAAGCAGCTGGTGGCAAGATCGAGGACTAAATGGCTAAGCAAGGCGCTCTTTCTGGAATGAATCAAGGTGGCTTGAGTGAACTCTGGGGGCGCCTGCGCTTTCTGTTCCTCGCGATCATCGTTTACCGTATCGGGGCGCATATTCCGGTTCCCGGGATAAACCCTGATCGTCTGGCCGATCTGTTCAATCAGAATTCAGAGACGATCCTTAGCCTGTTCAACATGTTCTCCGGCGGTGCCTTGGAGCGGATGAGTATCTTCGCTCTGGGCATCATGCCGTACATCTCTGCATCCATCATCATGCAGCTGATGACCGCGGTAACGCCGTCGCTTGAGCAGTTGAAGAAGGAAGGGGAGTCCGGACGCCGGAAGATTAGTCAGTACACGCGTTATCTAACGCTGGTGCTGGCATGCGTACAAGCCATCGGTATGTCCGTTGGCCTGGCCAGTCAGGGCGTTGCGTTTGACACCGGTTTCAGCTTCTATTTTGTTGCTGTTACCACGTTTGTCGCTGGCGCGATGTTCATGATGTGGCTTGGTGAGCAGATCACCGAGCGGGGTGTCGGCAACGGCATCTCGATGCTGATTTTTGCCGGTATTGTCGCCGGTCTACCAGCAGCCATTGGTCAGTCCTTCGAAGGTGCCCGTTTGGGTACCATCAACATTTTTGCGCTAATTGGTGTTGGTCTGGTGGCCATTGCCATGATCGCGTTCGTCGTTTTCGTCGAGCGTGGCCAGCGCAGAATTACGGTCAACTATGCCAAGCGTCAGCAAGGTCGCAAGGTATTTGCCGCTCAGACCAGTCATTTGCCCCTCAAGGTCAACATGGCAGGTGTGATTCCGGCGATCTTTGCCAGCAGTATTCTGTTGTTCCCGGCGTCGCTGGGTACCTGGTTTGCCCAGGGTGACAACATGGAATGGCTGCAGACTCTGGCTCAGGCTATTGGGCCGGGTAAGCCGCTGAATATCATTCTGTTTAGTGCAGGGATCATCTTCTTCTGCTTCTTCTATACAGCGTTGATGTTCAACCCGAAGGATGTTGCGGAAAATCTCAAGAAGTCCGGTGCGTTCATTCCGGGTATCCGCCCCGGTGAGCAATCGGCTCGTTACATTGATAGCGTGCTGACTCGTCTCACTTTGTTCGGTGCTCTGTACATGACCGCGGTCTGCTTGCTGCCGCAGTTTCTGGTGGTATCGGCGAATGTGCCCTTCTATCTGGGTGGGACTTCGCTGCTGATCGTCGTAGTGGTTGTTATGGACTTCATGTCCCAAGTACAATCGCACCTCGTTTCTCAGCAGTACGAGTCTCTTTTGAAGAAATCTAACCTGAAGGGTTACGGCAGCGGCATGCTCCGCTGAGTATTCGGGTTATAGGAGTCGGCTATGAAAGTTGCAGCATCAGTTAAGAAGCTTTGCCGTAACTGCAAGGTTATCCGTCGCAACGGTTGCGTACGTGTAATTTGCAGTGCTGAGCCCCGTCATAAGCAGCGCCAGGGTTAATTCCCGGTTCTGAATTAAGACTACGTCTCAGGATAACCGCCACCTGGCCAAATTTTGGTCAGGTGGTTGAATTTTGTTTTTGTTAGCGCTACCCTACTGCACCCTTTTTCGAGCAACCTCTTTGGGTTGAGTCAGGTAGCTGTCAGACGGAGTAAATTGGATGGCCCGTATTGCAGGCGTCAACATCCCGGATAACAAGCACACTGTTATCTCTCTGACCTATATCTTTGGTATTGGTCAGACCAAGGCACAACAGATCTGTGCCGCCACTGGCATTGAGCCCAGTGTCAAGATCAAGGATCTGAACGAAGAGCAGATTGATACCCTGCGTAATGAAGTCGCCAAGAGCACCACTGAAGGCGATCTGCGCCGCGCGATCAATATGAACGTCAAGCGCCTCATGGATCTCGGCTGCTATCGTGGCCTGCGTCACCGTCGTGGCCTGCCGGTCCGCGGTCAGCGCACCAAGACCAATGCCCGCACCCGTAAGGGTCCGCGCAAGCCGATCCGTAAGTAATTGCGAGGGAATCTACAGATATGGCTAAGCCAGCTGCTCGTGTACGTAAAAAAGTAAAAAAGACGGTCGTTGATGGGGTCGCCCACATCCACGCGTCTTTCAATAACACCATCATCACCATCACTGACCGTCAGGGTAACGCCCTGAGCTGGGCAACTTCTGGCGGCTCCGGCTTCCGTGGTTCCCGTAAGAGCACTCCGTTCGCTGCCCAGGTAGCTGCTGAGCGCGCCGGTCAGGCTGCTCTTGAGTATGGCCTGAAGAACCTCGACGTTTGCGTTAAAGGCCCCGGCCCAGGTCGTGAGTCGGCAGTTCGTGCACTGAATTCTTGTGGTTACAAGATCAGCAGCATCACCGATGTCACCCCTATTCCCCACAACGGCTGCCGCCCGCCCAAGAAGCGTCGCGTTTAATCAGGAGACGGTAAAATGGCTCGTTATATTGGTCCCAAGTGCAAGCTGTCTCGTCGCGAAGGTACTGACCTGTTCCTGAAAAGCGGCGTGCGCGCTCTCGACTCCAAGTGCAAACTGGAAACCCCTCCGGGTGTTCACGGTCAGCGCCGCGGTCGTCTTTCAGAATACGGTACTCAGCTGCGCGAGAAGCAGAAAGTCCGTCGTATGTATGGCGTTCTTGAGCGTCAGTTCCGCAACTATTACAAGGAAGCTGCCCGTCTGAAAGGCGCTACCGGTGAGAACCTGCTGCAACTGCTCGAGCGTCGTCTGGACAACGTTGTTTACCGCATGGGTTTCGGTGCTACTCGCGCTGAAGCACGTCAGCTGGTATCCCACAAGTCCATCAGTGTTAATGGCAAGACTGTCAATATCGCGTCCTACCTGGTTTCCCCGGGTGACGTAGTTGCTGTCCGTGAAAAAGCCAAGAACCAGCTGCGCATCAACAGCGCACTGGAGCAGGCTGCTCAACGCGGTGGTGCGGAGTGGGTAGATGTAGACGCCGGCAAGAAAGAAGGTGTCTTCAAAGCCCTGCCTGCACGCAGCGACCTGTACGCCGACATCAACGAAAACCTGATCGTCGAGCTGTACTCCAAGTAAGCGACAGACAGCATAAAGGTGCCCCACATGCAGAGTTCGGTTACCGAGTTTCTAACACCGCGTCACATTGACGTTCAGGAAACTTCACCCACGCGCGCCAAGATCACTCTTGAGCCGTTGGAGCGTGGTTTCGGTCACACCCTGGGCAATGCGCTACGTCGCATTTTGCTCTCGTCCATGCCCGGCTGTGCCGTGGTAGAGGCCGAAATCGACGGCGTGTTGCACGAATACAGCGCCATCGAAGGCGTTCAGGAAGACGTCATCGAGATCCTGCTCAACCTGAAAGGGTTGGCGATCAATATGCACGGTCGCGATCAGGTAACCCTGAACCTTTCCAAGAAAGGCCCGGGTGTTGTTACTGCCGCCGACATTCAGCTGGACCACGAAGTCGAAATCGTCAACCCGGAACACGTGATCGCCACGCTGTCCGACAATGGCGAACTGAACATGAAGCTCACCGTAGCTCGTGGTCGTGGTTATGAGCCGGCCGACGCGCGCCAGTCCGATGAGGACGAGACGCGCTCTATCGGTCGGTTGCAGCTGGACGCCACTTACACTCCCGTACGCCGCGTTGCGTACGTGGTAGAGAGTGCGCGTGTCGAGCAGCGTACCAACCTGGATAAGCTGGTCATCGATCTCGAGACCAACGGCACCCTGGATCCGGAAGAGGCGATTCGTCGCGCTGCAACCATTCTCCAGCAGCAACTGGCTGCCTTCGTTGATCTGAAGGGCGACCAGGAGCCGGTGGTAGAGCAGCAGGAAGATGAGATCGACCCCATCCTGCTGCGCCCGGTGGATGATCTTGAGCTGACTGTCCGTTCGGCCAACTGCCTGAAGGCTGAAAATATCTATTACATTGGCGATCTGATCCAGCGTACCGAAGTAGAGCTGCTGAAGACCCCGAACCTGGGCAAGAAGTCTCTGACCGAGATCAAAGACGTTCTGGCCTCTCGTGGTCTGTCTCTGGGTATGCGTCTGGACAACTGGCCGCCTGCAAGCTTGAAGAAGGACGATAAGGTTTCGGCCTGATCGTCTCGACACCGAGGAATTGAGAGATGCGTCATCGTAAAAGTGGTCGTCACCTGAGTCGGACCAGCGCACACCGTAAGGCCATGTTCCAGAACATGGCAGTGTCGCTGTTCGAGAACGAACTGATCAAAACTACTCTGCCGAAAGCCAAGGAGCTGCGTCGCGTTGCCGAGCCGCTGATCACCCTGGCCAAGGAAGACACCGTTGCCAACCGTCGTCTGGCATTTGACCGTACTCGCAGCAAGTCTGCGGTCGGCAAACTGTTCAACGATCTGGGCAAGCGTTATGCAACCCGCCCGGGCGGCTACGTTCGCATCCTCAAGTGCGGTTTCCGCGCTGGCGATGCAGCCCCGATGGCTTACGTTGAGCTGGTTGACCGCCCTGAAGCGGCAGCAGCTGAAGAGTAAGTATCAGACTCTACAAAAAAACCGGCTCAGGCCGGTTTTTTTGTGCCTGCAGTTCGTCGCTCATTGCACCACGAGAGCTCCGAATGCGCGCTATTGGTGCTTCGGCTGAGCAGGTTCATGCAAGGGCGCAGGCAAAAGTCGGAAGTTTAGTATGTTTTACGCCCTGTAAATAAAGTTGCACGATTTTTGCTTGTTGTTCCCCAGAGTTCATCCTTGTGGAGCGGCATATCATGTCCCTGCGTTTCAAGTTGGCAATGACCTACCTGATCATCGGGCTGGTACCTGTAATGGTAATGGCGGCGACGGTGTACTCGCAGGCCAGCGCCGCGTTACGCGACCAGACGCTTAATACGTTGCAGGCGGTTGCCAGTATCAAGCAGCATCAACTGCAAGCCGGCTGGGATGAGCGCCGCAATCAGCTCGACACCTTGAGTCGGACGCTGAGTAACAGCTATCTGGGGCTGGACGCGGTTTCTCTGGTCAGTGCCAGCAGTTATGACAAGCCGACATTCGAGTATTTTATCGATACCTATGGGTACCGTGATCTGAAGCTTGTCAGCCCGGATGGCTTGGTGTTCTTCAGTGTCGCGCGTGGCGCAGACTATCAAGCGCTGCTGACCGGCTCCGAGTGGGCGACTACGCCCCTGGGTCGGGCCGTTACGTCGGGGCTGTCCGACCGGCAAATACATATCAGTGACCTCGTTACCGACCCGGTCAGCGGTGAACCTACTCAGTATCTGATTGCACCGGTCGGGACGGGGGATCAGTTGCAGGCGCTGTTGGTGCTCGAGCTGCCGCTCGATTCGTTGAACGCGTTGATGCACTCCCGCCAGGGATTGGGCGAAAAGGGGGAGACCTATCTAGTCGGCGGCGATGGGCGGCTGCGGTCCGATTCGGTTCGCTTTTCAGGTATGCGCGTTGCTCGCGCCGGAGACGGCGGCGAGCTTGTTGCCGGCGCGGCCGTCTCGAGAGCCATGGCGGGAGAGGCGGGACGTGTAAGCGAGCCGGGGCTGGATGGTGCGCTGGCGTTGAAGGCATACGCACCGCTTGAGTTTGATGGCCAGCGTTGGGCGCTGATCGCGGAAGTTGATGCCAGCCAGGCATACGCACCGGTTCGTGCCCTGATGTGGCAGGTTTTGCTGCTGGGGATCGCGACTGTTGTTGCGGTGATCCTGGCAACCTTGCTGGTCAGCCGTAGCGTTATGCGCCCGCTGGGTGGCGAGCCGGTGGAGATGGTCGGCCTTGCCAAGAGCCTTGCACAGGGGGAGCTTCATTCGGCTGGTGGTCCAGTGCGGTCGGGCGGTCTGTTGCAGGCCCTGCATGATATGGCGACAGCCTGGCGCGAAGTGGTTCAGCAACTGCGTGCTTCCAGCGAGGCTGTAGGGGGCGCCAGTGATGACATTCTTGATGCTGCTGGGCGCACGAGTGCCCGACTGTGGCAACAGCAGCAGGCGGTAGAAATGGTGGTTACCGCAGTGGACGAAATGTCGGCGACGGTGCAGGAGATTGCCAGCTCCGCAGCCGCTAGCGCCGAAAGCACTGCCGGTGCCCGCGAGGTATTCGGCGCGATGCAGAACACGTTGAAGGACATGATCGGGCGCCAGGATCAATTGCTCGGGGGGGCTGCGAGGCGCAGACGCCGTGGTGCATACCCTGGCGGACGACAGCCGGCAGATCAGTGCGGTTTTGCAGGTGATCAACGGGATTGCGGAGCAGACCAATCTGCTTGCGCTCAACGCAGCGATTGAGGCTGCCCGAGCAGGCGAGCAGGGACGCGGATTCGCAGTGGTTGCCGACGAGGTACGCCAGCTCGCGTTGCGCACCCGGACTGCGACTGAAGAGGTGGTTGCCATCGTTGGGGCGCTGGACCAGTCATCGCTGCAGGCATTGGGCCGCATGCAACAGGCGTCATCGCAGGCGCAGTCTCTCGAGCAGGAAACCCAGCGCGTGCTTGACCGTCTTGGCGATCTGGATGGGGCACTGCATTCAGTTCAAAGCCTGGCGTTTCAGATAGCAACTGCGGCGGAACAGCAGGCAACGACTACGGCGGAAGTGAACCAGCATATGCATCAACTGCAGGATATGATGGGTGAAAACCGTGATACAGCTGCTCACACCCGCGACTGCGGCCAGCGGCTGCAGCTGATGGCGGGCAGTCAGCTGGAGCTGGTCGCACACTTCCAGCTATAGGTTCAGGCGCGGTCCCGCTCCAGCAGCGGTCCTAGGAAGCGGCCGGTATGTGACGCCGGTTCGGCGGCGATCTGCTCAGGTGTGCCGGCGGCAATGATCTGGCCACCGCGCGAGCCGCCCTCCGGGCCCAGGTCGACAATCCAGTCGGCGGTCTTGATTACATCGAGGTTGTGCTCGATAACCACCACGGTGTTGCCGTGATCGCGTAGACGGTGCAGCACGTCCAGCAGTTGCTGGATATCAGCGAAGTGCAGACCCGTGGTTGGTTCGTCCAGAATGTACAGGGTCTTGCCGGTGTCGCGCTTGGACAGTTCGCGGGCTAGTTTGACCCGCTGGGCTTCACCACCGGACAGCGTGGTGGCGGATTGCCCAAGGCGGATATAGGAAAGTCCGACGTCGATCAGGGTCTGCAGTTTGCGGGCAAGAGCGGGAACCGGATCGAAGAATTCGCGCGCTTCCTCGATGGTCATCTCCAGCACTTCGTGGATGTTCTTGCCCTTGTATTTGATCTCCAGGGTTTCGCGGTTGTAACGCTTGCTTTTGCAGACGTCGCAAGGCACGTAGATATCCGGCAGGAAGTGCATTTCTACCTTGATCAGGCCGTCGCCCTGACAGGCCTCGCAGCGCCCGCCCTTGACGTTGAACGAAAAGCGCCCGGCCTTGTACCCGCGCGAACGGGCTTCCTGGGTGCCGGCGAACAGTTCGCGGATCGGGGTGAACAGGCCGGTGTAGGTTGCCGGGTTCGAGCGCGGGGTGCGGCCGATCGGGCTTTGGTCAATGTCGACAACCTTGTCGAGATGCTGGAGCCCGTCGAAGCTGCCATAGGGCGCGGTCTCCAGTGTGGTCGCTCCGTTCAGGGCTGTGGCGGTGATCGGGAACAGGGTGTTGTTTATCAGTGTCGATTTTCCCGAGCCGGACACGCCGGTCACACAGGTCAGTAGTCCGACCGGTATGTCCAGGTTGACCTTCTGCAGGTTGTTGCCACAGGCACCCTTGAGGCGCAGCCAATCCTTGCGCAGTGGTGTGCGTTCCGCCGGAACGGCAATTTTTACCTTGCCGGACAGATACTTGCCGGTCAGCGAGGCCGGATCATCCATCACCTCCTGTGGCGTGCCATGGGAAACCACCTGGCCGCCGTGAACGCCGGCGCCAGGGCCGATATCGACGACGTAGTCGGCAAGGCGAATAGCGTCTTCGTCATGCTCGACAACGATAACGGTGTTGCCCAGATCGCGCAGGTGTACCAGGGTGGCGAGTAGCCGCTCGTTGTCACGCTGGTGCAAGCCGATGGAAGGTTCGTCGAGGATGTACATCACGCCCACCAGGCCCGCGCCGATCTGGCTGGCCAGACGGATCCGCTGGGCTTCGCCGCCGGAGAGGGTGTCGGCGCTACGATCCAGGGTCAGATAGTCGAGGCCAACGTTGACCAGAAACATCAGACGAGCACGGATTTCCTTGAGGATTTTCTCCGCAATCTCGCCGCGACTGCCGTCGAGCGTGAGCTGTTCGAAGTACTCGGCGGCACTGCCAACGGGCAGCGTGGTGACGCCGGGCAGGTTGCGCCCATCAATCATCACGTGGCGGGCCTCGCGGCGCAGACGGGTACCGTGGCAGTCCGGGCACGGCTGGGTGCTCAGGTACTTGGCCAGCTCCTCGCGTACGCTCTGTGATTCGGTTTCGCGGTAGCGGCGCTCCAGATTTGGCAGAATGCCTTCGAAGGGGTGCTCGCGACGGACCACGTCACCACGATCGTTGAGGTAGCGGAAGGGCACGTTGTCCTTACCTGTACCGCTCAGGATCAGCTTGCGGTGTGGCTCCTGCAGCTTCTCAAACGGTTGGTCGAGGTCGATACCGTAGTGCTCGGCCAGTGAGCTGAGCATCTGAAAATAGTAGACGTTGCGGCGGTCCCAGCCGCGGATAGCGCCTTCGGCAAGGGTCAGCTCGCCGTTAACCAGGCGACGGGCGTCAAAGAACTGTTTTACGCCGAGGCCGTCGCAGCCGGGACAGGCCCCGGCCGGATTGTTGAAGGAAAACAGGCGCGGCTCGAGCTCGCTGATCGAGTGGCCGCATTCCGGGCAGGCAAACCGGGCGCTGAAGGTGATTTCTTCACCATCCTCACCGTCCATGGGGGCGACAATGGCAATGCCGTCCGCCAACCCGATGGCGGTCTCGAATGACTCGGCCAGCCGTTGTTGCAGGTCCGCGCGGACCTTGAAGCGGTCAACCACCACTTCGATTGTGTGCTTGCGCTTCTTGTCCAGTGCCGGCGCTTCGTCCAGCTCATGGATGCGGCCGTCGATGCGGGCGCGGACGAAACCCTGGGCACGCAGTTCCTCGATCAGCGCCAGGTGCTCACCCTTGCGCTCACGCATGACCGGTGCCAGCAGCATCAGCTTGCTGCCTTCGGGTAGAGCCAGAACCTGGTCAACCATCTGGCTGATGGTCTGGGCGGCCAGCGGCAAATTGTGGTCCGGACACATGGGGGTGCCGACGCGGGCGAACAGCAGGCGCAGGTAGTCGTATATTTCGGTGATGGTGCCAACAGTGGAGCGCGGGTTGTGCGAGGTGGACTTCTGTTCGATCGAGATTGCCGGGGAGAGGCCTTCGATGTGGTCTACATCGGGCTTTTCCATCATCGACAGAAATTGCCGCGCGTAGGCCGACAGCGACTCGACATAGCGGCGTTGACCCTCCGCGTAGAGCGTATCGAAAGCCAGTGACGATTTGCCGGAGCCGGACAGGCCAGTGATCACGATTAGCTTGTCGCGCGGCAGATCAAGGTCGACGTTCTTCAGGTTGTGCGTGCGCGCACCACGTATCTGGATGGTATCCACAGTACTCTCACCTCGCAGCCGACAAAGCAGACAAGTATACGTGCTGCGCAGGCCCGGCGGCAAAGTTGTGGGGGGCGATACGCTCTGTCCGGATGGTCGTCCCGGTTATTAGAAAGGCGTGATAAAATCCGCGCTTTTACCCGGAGCTGTCATGCATCAGGTCGACTCAATGAGTCCGCAGGAACGCCGTGCCTCGGTATCGCTGGCGTTGGTCTTTGCCTTCCGCATGCTGGGGTTGTTCATGGTGCTGCCGGTGCTGGCCACCTATGGTCAGCAACTGGAGGGTGCCACCCCGCTGCTGATCGGCATGGCAATTGGTGCCTACGGTCTGACCCAGGCGTTTCTGCAAATCCCTTTTGGCATGTTGTCGGATCGGGTCGGACGCAAGCCGGTTATTGTTGTCGGTCTGCTTCTGTTTGCTGCCGGTGGCTTGCTCGCAGCCGGCGCCGATAGCATTCAGCAGGTCATTGCCGGCCGTATTTTGCAGGGGGCGGGCGCCATTGCCGCGGCGGTCATGGCGCTGGTAGCCGACTCCACTCGCGAGCAGCATCGGACCAAGGCCATGGCGATGATCGGCATGAGTATTGGCCTCGCGTTCGCCGTGGCGATGGTAGCGGGCCCTGTCGTGGCGCGGCTGGCCGGGCTGGGTGGTGTGTTCATGTCCACATCGGTGCTGGCACTGGTTGGCATTGCGCTCGTATTGCTGGTGGTGCCTACACCGCAACAAACCCAGCGTCACCGGGATGCAGGCATCGTTGGCGGTGCGCTCTGGCCGGCAATCAGTAACCCCGAACTGTTGCGTCTGAACTACGGCATTGCCTGTTTGCACGCGATCCTGATGGCAACCTTTCTGGCTATTCCTCTGGCGTTGGCACGAGAGGCCGGTTTGCCCAAGGAAGAGCACTGGTGGGTCTACCTGGCGGCACTGCTGCTGTCGTTTTTCGGTATGGTGCCGTTCATCATCTATGCTGAGCGCCAACGTCAGATGAAACGGGTGTTGCTCGGTGCCGTTGCGCTGTTGGCCCTGGTGCAGCCGCTGTTCTGGTTGACTGAGCATTCGCTGCCCTGGCTGGTAACCTGCATCATTCTCTTTTTTGTCGGCTTCAATCTGCTGGAGGCGACGCTGCCCTCGCTGTTGAGCAAGATTGCACCGGCCGGCGGCAAGGGCACGGCCATGGGGGTGTACTCCACCAGCCAGTTTGCCGGTGCCGCGCTGGGCGGCATGTTTGGCGGCTGGCTGTTTGCCCATTTCGGGCTTGGCGGGGTATTCGTCGGATGCGGGCTGCTGGCGCTGTCGTGGCTGGCTATTGGTGTTACCATGCGCGAACCGCCTTACGTAACCAGCTATCGGCTGGCCGTGTCCCCCGATCGGGTGCAGGACGCCGGCCTGGCCGCCAGCCTGCTTGCTGTTGCAGGTGTGACCGACGTCGTGATTGTTGCCGACGAAGCGGCCGCCTACTTGAAAGTTGACAGCAAATTGCTGGATCGTGAGGCGTTGGACCGGGTCGCAGCACCCGTTTGATCACCCAGGCATATCAGGAGAGTGGAATGGCCAGAGGCGTCAACAAGGTAATTTTGATCGGTAATGTCGGTGGTGATCCGGAAGTGCGCTACCTGCCCAACGGCAATGCAGTCGCCAACGTCACTCTGGCGACCTCAGACAGCTGGAAAGACAAACAGACCGGCCAGATGCAGGAGCGTACCGAATGGCACCGCGTGGTGTTCTTTGGTCGTATCGCCGAGGTGGTTGGCGAGTACGCGCGTAAGGGCTCCAAGCTCTACGTCGAAGGTCGCCTGCAGACCCGTGAGTGGGAAAAGGATGGCGTCAAGCGTTACACCACCGAGGTTGTTGTTGATATGGGGGGCCAGATGCAGCTGCTGGACAGCCGTCAGGCTGGTGGTGGTGAGCAAGGCATGGGACAGTCCCGTCCGCAACGCCCCGCTGCTCAGCCGCAGGCTGCCGCGCAACCGCAGCAGGCAGCGCCGCAGCAGTCGGCGCCGGATTACGACAGCTTTGATGATGACATTCCTTTCTAGAATGTAGCTGTCGCCGCGACCCGGCATGACCTAGGATCCTGGTATCCCCGGTCTGCCGGGTTTTTTTATGGCTCGTGAAAGCTCCTGTGTCGCTGTTGATGCCGGGCTGCGGGTTACAGCACAAGGGTATCAAGATGTCAGAGGTGTACTTCGTTCGTCACGGTCAGGCTTCATTTGGCAGCGACAACTACGATCAGCTTTCCGGAAAGGGGCACCAGCAGGCGCGTATGCTGGGCGAGTACTTTGCTACCCAGCAGCTGCAGTTTGACCATATTCTGACTGGAGATATGGTGCGCCACCGTGAAACCGCGGAGGGGATTTGCGCGGGGATGGGGATCGAGGCCACCAATTTTCAGGTATTTCCCGAGCTGAACGAGTTCGACTTTCATTCTATTCTGCACGCCTTTCTCGCCCAGCACCCGGAGCAGGCATTGCCGGAAAAACCCTCCGTGGCCGATTTCTTCAAGCGCTTGAAGCAGGGCATCGTGCTCTGGTCGGAAGGGGCGCTGCAGGGCGATCTGCCAGAAACCTGGGCCAGCTTCGAAGACCGTATCCTCACCGTGCGAGAGCACATAGTGCAAAACTTCAAGGGCAGCAAGGTTCTGGCAGTCAGTTCCGGCGGAGCGATTGCCATGCTGGTGCGTCAGCTGCTTGAGGCGCCCAGCCGCACCATGGTTGAGCTGAATCTGCAGACGCGCAATACCGGGATCATTCAGTGTGTTTTCAATCAGCACAACATGCGGCTGAGCAGCTTCAACAGCATCCCGCACCTGGATGGGCTGCAGCACCGTGATCTGATTACCTATACCTGAAGTTTGTTGCCGCTTCGTTCGCCGGTCTGTGGCTGCCAGTACAGCTGCAAATGAAGGCGTGACGGCGAACGGCGGTTTTACTGGTGCAATTCGCAGAGGATGGGTGGAATTAGTCAGTGCTTCCCCTAACTCGACAGGTGACGTAATCGACCCGAGCCTGCACAATACAGGCTGTCTCGGGTAATCAGGTGTAAGGGTCATCAAAGCATGCGGATGCGGGTGTTGCTGCTGGGCAAGTCGTCACTCCTTGGACGCGCACTGAACGTGCAGGCGGCAGTGGAAGATATCGAATTCCTGACACTGGATGATGAGCCCGCGCAGTGGCAGCCCGAAGAGATCGCTGGTTGGCTTGAATACTTGAGCCCGGATGCGGTTGTCGATCTGTCTTTTTACCATCAGCAGTTTCAAGTGCTGGCGCCTGCCGCCGAGGCGCTGGCGCAGCATACCCGGTTCGCGGAACAACTGATTGCCGAGTGCAGTCAGCGTGACCTGTTGCTGTGCATGCTGTCCAACACCCGCGTCTTTGATGGCAGCAAGGGACAGCCTTATACCGAGAAGGACCCGTTGCAGCCGATTGGTCTGCATGGTGAGCAGCAGGCTGCGCTTGACACCCTGCTTGAGCAGCGTTGTCGCCGTCATCTGCTGCTGCGTTTCAGCTGGGTTCTGGATGCCTCGGAAGGCGGGATGCTGCAGCGCCTGGTCAGCCAGTTATGCAGTGAGCAGACAGTGGTGCTGGCAGAGGAGTGGCGGGGCAATCCGACCACGGTGGCGGATGCCGCGCGAGTGGTGTTGAGTGCGCTGAAACAGCTGGATTGCACCGCTGAACTCTACGGTTGTTACCATTACGCCAGCGGTGAAATGGCCAGCTGGATCAGCTTTGCCCGGACGCTGGCGCAGGAGCTAGTTTCCTGCGGACAGATCGAGCGTGAGCCCGGCATCGAGCCGGTCGCCTTTGAAACGCAGCCTGCGGCTGCACTGGAGCCGCGCAATGCGGTACTCAGCGGACGCCGGCTGCTCTACACCTTTGGTATCAAACCACGCACCTGGCGTATCGGCCTACCCGAATTGCTTAATTAAAAAAGCCCTGAGATCACGGAGGATCCCAGGGCGAAGTGCAGCCGTGAGTGAGATCGAGATCAGGGCTTAGAACTTGTAGCCCAGGCCGACCATGTAAACCAGCGGGTCGATGTCGACATCAACGGAGACCTTGGTCGGGCCTGAGTAGGTTGTGCCAGTGGTTTCGATGTCGATGTAGCGGATTTGGGCGTTCAGCATTACCTTGTCGCTCAGCATGTAATCCATACCCAGCTGTGCTGCCAGGCCCCAGGAGTCATCCAGGTCCAGGCCGCTGAAACCTGCGGCTTCTGCTTCGCTGCTCAGCTTGTCATCGAACATCCAAGTGTAGTTGATGCCCAGGCCCGCGTACGGTTGGAAGGCGGAGCTGCTGGCCATCGGGTAGTACAGCACGCTGACAGTCGGCGGCAGGTGTTTGGTGGAGCCCAGCTCCAGACCGCCCAGACCTTTGGTGCCGATGTCATGCTCGAACGGAGTGGCAGCCAGCACTTCAACAGCCCAGTTGTCGGATAGCATGTACGCTAGGTTCAGACCCAGTTGGGTGTCGCTATTGAGGGTGGCGGCAGTGCCGGCCTGGGCTACACCGCCAACCTTGACGCGGCTGCTATCCTCTTTCGGGTCAACAGTAACGGCACCGGCACGGACGATGATGTCGCCTGCCTGGTGGGCCTGAGCGGTTACCGAGGCGGCCAGCAGGACGGGGGCAAAGAGCGCTGCGAGGCCGAGGCGGGATGCAAAAGCGGACATGTTCAGTCTCCTAATGTGTTGGACAGGTGTCACTTTACGAGCAAGGCTGCAGCGGTCTATTGATCTGGAGCAAGTTGCCGGTCTGAACGGGTGCGGCAGGCTGACGCAGCATTGCATAGTCGTCATGGTTGCTCGCGGACGGCGCAGCAAAGACAATGTCGCTCCTATGTCTGGCTGGCGCTGCCAGCGCGTGTTGAGGGGAGAGGGATGAAATCAGTATGGCTGACGGTACTGTTGCTGCTGCCATTGAGTCTGCAGGCCGAGCAATTGCTGGAGCAGGCGCAGCAGCAGAGCGAGGCGCTGACCAGCGAAGCGGTGGCAGCACAGCAGCGCATTGACCTGCTCGACGATGCTACCCGCGCGGCGCTCACCGAATACCGGCAGGCCAGCACGCAGGCAGAGGCGCTGACCGAATACAGCGAGCGGATGCAGCAGTTGGTCCAGACCCAGGCGGCCGAGATCGCCAGTCTGCAACAACAGATTGACAGCGTTGCCGACACCCAGCGCGAGATGGTGCCGCTGATTCGGCGCATGATCGAGTCGTTGGATGCCTTTGTTGCACTGGATCTGCCTTTCCTGCTGGAAGAGCGCGAGGAGCGGATCGCCCGTTTGCAAGCGTTGCTGGTTGAGCCGGAGGTCAGCGTTGCCGAGTTGTATCGCCGGGTCCTGGAGGCCTACCAGATCGAGAGTGATTACGGCCGCACGCTGGAGGCCTGGCGCGGCCCGTTGGGCGAAGGCGAGCAACAACGGGTCGTCGAGTTCCTGCGTGTTGGTCGGCTGATGCTGTTCTACCAAAGCCTGGACGGGCAGCAGCAGGGTTATTGGGACACCGCCCAGGGGCAGTGGCAGGTGCTGCCCTCCAGCTACCGGCGGGCGCTGGATCAGGGCATGGCGATTGCCCGCAATGAGCAGACGCCGCAGTTGTTGCGCTTGCCGATGCCCGTGGTCAGTGCGGAGGTGACGCCATGAAGTGGATTATTCCACTGCTGATCTGTGCGATCGCGCCGCTGGCACAGGCACAGACGCTGAACAAGGAAGCGCTGCTGCAGAGCATTCGTGATACCCGCAATGCCGAGCAGGCGGCGATGCAGGCGCGTGAGCAACAATTCCTGCGCGAGCGTGATCAGCAGCAACAGCGGCTGGCGCAGGCCCGTACACGACTGGCGCGGGCGCAGGCCAGAGCAGACCAGCTGGACGCGCAGTTCAAAGCTCAGGGTGACCAGTTGGCCGCATTGAGAGAAGAGCTGACGCAGCGCAGCGGCAATCTTGGGGAGCTGTTTGGGGTCGTCCGTCAGGGAGCTGGTGATACCCTTGGGCAGTGGCAGGACTCGCAGCTCAACCGTCGTTTTCCCGAGCGGCGAGACGAACTGGAAGCGCTGGCGCAAAGCAGCAGAATCCCCAGCGTTGAGACGCTGGAGCAGTTCTGGTATCGGTTGCAGCAGGACATAACCGCCAGTGGCGAGGTGGCGCAGATCAGTGCGCCTGTGGTTGATCGCAAGGGCCTCAGCACCGCGATGCCGGTGGTGCTGGTCGGCCCCTTCGTTGCCCTTGCCGAGCCGGGGTATCTGCTTTATCAGCCTGACAGCAACAGCCTGGAGTTGGCCGCTCGCCAGCCGGGCAGTAGCGGGCTGGTCGGCGACTTTCTCGCGCCGCGTGAGGCACCTGCCGATCTTTTGGTCGACCCCGCCGGTGGACAGGTCATCGCGCAACTGCAGCGCACGCCGGATCTGCTGACCCGGCTGTCGCAGGGCGGCATCGTTGGCTATGTGATTGTCGCGCTGGGTGTGTTGGGTGTACTGCTGGCGCTGGCACGACTGGTTTGGCTGCAGCGGGTGCAGCGCGGTGTGGATCGTCAGATCGACGACCTCAACGCGCTGCGCAGCGACAACCCGCTGGGGCGGGTGCTGAGCGTGATCGGCAGCAAGCCGCGGCTGGAGGAGCTGGACACCCTCGAACTCAAGCTGGATGAGGCCATTCTGCGCGAAACGCCGGCGCTGGAGCGCTGGCAGGGGTTGATCAAACTGCTCGCCGCAGTTGCGCCGCTGCTCGGGCTGTTAGGTACCGTGACCGGTATGATTGCGACCTTTCAGGCGATTACTCAGTACGGCAGTGGCGACCCGAAGCTGATGGCAGACGGTATTTCGCAGGCGCTGGTAACCACCGTTCTGGGGCTGCTGGCGGCGATTCCGCTGCTGTTTCTGCACAGCCTGGTCGCGGCGCGCAGTAAGGCGCTGATTCAGTTGTTGGAGCAGCAGAGTGCAGGGTTGATCGCGCTGCATCTGGGTGGCGGAGAGTCGCGTGACTGATCTGCTTTGGCGCCTGCTAGCGTTTCTCGACAGCGGCGGCTGGGTGCTGTGGACCATTCTGGGGGCCACTGTGCTGCTGTGGACGTTGATGCTGGAGCGACTGTGGTATCTCGCGCTGGTGTTCCCGCAGCAGGCGCAGGCGTTGCAGCAGCGTTGGCTGGCGCGCGGTGAACGGCGCAGCAGTGCTGCACGCCATATTCGTACTGCCTGGCTGGCGCAGGCGCAGGCGCAGCTGGCGCGTTTCATGCCGCTGGTACGGGTGCTGATTGCGCTGTGTCCACTGCTCGGGTTGCTGGGCACGGTCAGCGGCATGATTCAGGTGTTTGATGTGATGTCGCTCAGCGGGAATGGCAACCCGCGGGCGATGGCCGCCGGCGTGTCGCGCGCGACAGTCCCGACCATGGCCGGTATGGTGATCGCGATCAGCGGTCTGTTTTGTCTGGCGCGGCTGGATCAGCAGGCACGAAGGGCGCTGCAGCGCCTGTCCGATCGTCTGCAGCAGGATTAGGAGAGCACCGATGCGCATGCGCAGACATCACGCTGGTAGCGACGAGGAAGCGGGTATCGATCTGACGCCGATGCTCGACATCGTCTTTATCATGCTTATCTTCTTTATTGTGACCAGTTCCTTTGTGCGCGAAGCCGGTATCGACGTGTTGCGCCCGAGTGCTGACAGCGCGGTGAGCAAGCCGCGAGCGAGCATTCTTATTGCTGTCAGCGCGGATGGTGAGATCTGGATGGATGGTAAGGCTGTTGATATCCGTGCTGTACGTGCGGCCGTCGAGCGTATGCGTGTCGATCAGCCGGACAGTACCGTTGTAGTGCAGGCCGATCGTGATGCACGCACCGGATTGGTGGTGCGCGTGATGGATCAGGCCAAGCTGGCTGGCGTCGAGGATGTGGCGCTGGCGGCGACGGCGGGGCCGTGATGCGGCTGCTGGGCAGTTTTTTTCTGGCCCTGCTGGTGGCGTTGGCGCTGTTCGGTCTGATGCTGGCGCTGGTTATGCCGCCAGAGCGGGTCGAGCAGCCCGAGCGCGAGGTGCTGCGTATCGGGGTTACCCGTAGCGTGGCCGACACCCCCAGCGAGCGTAACCAGCCACAGCAGGCGCCGGAGCGTCCGACTCCGCCACAACGGCCGCGAGTGCAGCCACCGACGCCTGTTGCCCCGCCATTGCCAACGCCGACGTTGAAGATTGAAGTCCCGCAACTGCAAAGCGATCTCACGACCAGTGCCGCCCCAGCGCAACCGGTGCTGGAACCCGCTGCTGTGGCCGCCGCGCCGAGTGAAGCGAGCAGCAATTCGGCGCCTCAGGCTGCGGCGCACGGTGCACCCGAGAGTGATGCACAAGAGCTGGTAGCGCTGAATCTGGTCGAGCCGGAGTACCCGGAGCGGGCGCAAAGGGCAGGTATCGAGGGAACGGTTACTCTGCAGTTTGTGGTGAACGCCGAGGGGCGTGTCGAGAACATCAGAGTGCTGAGTTCCGAGCCGCCCGGTGTGTTCGACCGCGCTGCCCGCAGAGCGGTCAGCCGCAGCCGATTTGTGCCTCGGCAGGAAAACGGTATCGCGGTCGCGCGGGAGGCAACCAAGGAGTTCCAATTCGTTCTTCCGGGGCGGCACTGATGCGCGCCTGGATTTTCAGCTGTTTGCTGCTGGCGGCGCCGGTGTTGGCCGAGCAGATCGACCCGAGGGTCTACAGGGCGCTGGATGATGCCCGGGCGGCCGAGCAGGGTGGTGATCAGGCTGCCGCTCGCCTGCAGCTACAGGCGGCATTGCCGGCGAGCGCCGAGGGTAGTCTGGAGCGTGCGCTGTTACAGCAGCGATTGGCCTACATGGCGATTGATGCCGGTGATGCCGAACATGCGATTCACTGGTTGCGCGAGTCGCTCAATCAGCACGCGCTGGGCGCTGAGGTTGAAGCGCAGGATCGGGCCAACCTGGCCCGTTTACTGATGCAACAGCAGCGTTACCGGCAGGCCGTCATGGAGCTGGAGCAACTGCCGACAAGCGATGCCAGCCGCGAGTTGCTGGTCCAGGCCTACCGCGAGCTGGGTGAGTTCAGCAAGGCCCTGCCGCTGGCCGAACAGGTGGTGCGCCGGCGCCCGGAGGCCGGGGATATCTGGTATCAGTTGCTGGTCGGCATGAACTACGAAATCAAGCGCTACTCTGAGGCCGCGCGCTGGCAGCAGGTATTGCTGACCCGCGCGCCGGACAATCGGGCCAATTGGCGTCAACTGGCCAGTCTGCAGAGCTTGGCCGGTCAGCAGGCCAAGGCGGCGGCGACCATGCGGCTGGCACAGCTGGCGGGTGTTGGGCTGACTCCCGGCGATATGGAAACACTGGTCGCGCTGCATACCCGTGCGGGCGCACCCTGGCAAGCAGCCCGCCTGCTTGAGCAGTTGTTGAGTGATCGCCTGCTGGACAGCACGCTCGAGCGTCAACGTCAGTTGGCCCAGTTGTGGCAAGCGGCGCGGGATTATCCGCAGGCCCTGCAGCTTTGGCTGCGGGTGGCGGCGGCTTCAGGGCAATCGGCGGACCGCCTGCAGGTGGCCTGGTTGCAGTATCAGCAAGAGCAGTGGCAGGCGTTGCTGGCTACCTTGCGAGGTTTCCAGCCATCCGGAACGGTACAGCGCAATCAGGTCAACCTGCTTCGCACGCTGGCGGAGCAGGCGCTGGAGGCGGCTCAGTAGGCAAACTCCTCAATCCCGCTGGCGTCCAGGCGATAACCCGCGTTTGCCAGCTCGCTTTCACTCTGCTCGACCCGCAAGGTGCCGGTGATCCAGTACGGCACCCAGGTTGCGTCCAGAGCGATGCCGATTTCACTGTGAACCAGCACGATCTGGTTCGAGGGGGGGGGTGGTACGTGGATGCAGGCACCGAAGTAGGGTACCAGCAGAAACTCGGTGACGCGCTGGTTTGGGTCGACATTGAGCGGAACCACATAGCCCGGCAATTTAACCTCCTGGCCGTCCAGTTCTGCGACTGTGGGCGCGTTGGTCATGCTTTGGGTTAACGGATCGGCAGGGGGCTGATCTTCCGATTGGAGGCCGTCATGGCGTGCCGGCGGCATCCCGTACAGGTAGCCGGTACCGGCGGGCACCAGTTCCTCCCAGCTAAGCTCGCGGGCGGCTTCAGCTGGCAGGGCAAGCAGACCCAGGGTCAGAGCAAGCAGGCGGGTGAGGCGGGTCATGGTCTGTGCAGACTCCTAAAGTCGAATGGATAAGCCGTCGAGCAACGCCTGTCGATAGGCACGCCAGGCTGGAATGCATCCCATCAGCACGCTGGCGCCGACGATGCCGGCAAGCAGCGCCAACTCGTTGCCGGTTGGCCAGCCGAGCGGCAGGAACAGACCGTATTGCTGTTCCAGCCAGGGCCGGGCCACAGCGATGCCGGCGTACAGCAGGCCCAGGCCGAGAGCGATACCGGCGATGGTCAGGCTGACAGCCTCCAGCAACAGCAAGCCGAAGATATGCAGCGGCCGCGCACCGACCGAGCGCAGTACGGCCATTTCCCGGCGTCGCTCGTTCAGGCCACTGAGAATCGCGGTCAGCATGCCTACCAGTCCGGTCAGTACGACAAATACGGACACCAGCAGCAATGCTTTTTCCGCCACGCTAAGCAGCCCCCAGAGTTCCTGCAGGGCAACGCCGGGCAGGATGGCCAGCAGCGGCTCACCCGTGAACTCGTTGATCTGACGCTGCAAGGCAAAGGTATCGATGCGGCGATTGAGGCCAAGCATAAACGCGGTAATGGCGTGCGGCGTCAGGTCCAGCTCACGCGCCTGCTCGGCGCTAATCCTGCCGGCGCCGCGCGCGGGCATGCCCTGCTGCCAGTCCACGTGCAGGGCTTCGATGCCTTGCAGACTAACATGGATAGTGCGATCAACCGGGGTGCCGGTCTTGGCCAGGATGCCGACTACGTGGAAGGGTTTGTCCGCATGTTTGACGAAGCTGACCGCGCCGGCGCCGTGGGCCAGCACCAGCTCGGTGCCGAGCTGATACCCGAGTTCCTGTGCGACGTCCGCGCCGAGCACCGCATCATAGAGATCGGAAAACGGCTGGCCCTGGCTGAAGCTCAGGCTGCGATTGCGGCCAAAGTGGTAATGCTCGAAATAGGCCTGACTGGTGCCGAGTACGCGGAAGCCGCGGTGTGAGTCACCAAGCGACAACGGGATAGCCCATTTGACCTGCGGCTGACTGCTGATCTGCTGGAAGCTGTCCCAGCGAATATTGTTAGTGGCGTTGCCGATACGAAAAACGGAATACAGCAGCAACTGAACCGAGCCGGAACGGGCTCCGACGATCAGGTCAGTGCCGCTGACGGTGCTGGCAAAGCTGCTGCGAGCCTCGGTGCGAACCCGCTCAACGGCGAGCAGCAGGGTGACGCTCAGGGCAATTGCAAGCACGGTAAGCAGGGCAGAAAAACGGCGGTTGGCCAGACTCTGGATAGCAAGGCGCAGCAGATACATCAGAATATCTCCGGCTGACTGGCGCGGTTCAACTCGGCCAGCGACAGGGCGCGATCAAAGCGCGTGGCGAGGCTGGTGTCGTGGCTGACAAACAGCAGGCTGCTGCCCATCTGTGCGCACTCGTCGAACAGCAGCTTGAGAAAGGCGTCGCGGCTGTCGGCATCCAGTGCCGAGGTCGGTTCGTCCGCGATGACCAGTTCAGGGCTGCCGATCAGTGCGCGGGCGGCGGCCACGCGCTGTTGCTGGCCGATCGACAGGGCGCTGGCGCTGCGTTGTTGCAGGGTGGTATCGCTTAGCCCGAGTTCTCGCAGCAGATGTTCGGCGGCGGCGTTCAGGCTGGGATGTTGATGCAGTGCACGTTCGCGGCGCAGGGCTGAAAAGCGGCAGGGCAGCGTAACGTTGTCGAGTACCGACAGGTACGGCAGCAGGTTGAACTGCTGAAACAGGTAACCGGTGTGGTCGGCGCGGAAGCGGTCTCTGCGCAGGGCGGAGAGTTGACCCAGTGACTGGCCCAGCACGTTGATCTCGCCCCTCTGCGGCTGGTGCACTCCGCCGAGCAGTCCGAGCAGCGTGGTCTTGCCGCTGCCGGACGGGCCCTTGAGAAACAGCCGCTCTCCCGGCTGAAGGGTGAAGGCCGGAATGTCCAGCAAGGTCGGCTGGCCCGGCCAGGCGAACTGCAGGTCAGTGACCTGCAGCAGAGGTGTGGTCATGTTGGCTTTAGTCCAATGACAGCGTGGGTTGGTCGGCGGTCAGCACGGCGCCATGCTGGCCGCTGGTGGTGATGGCCTGCACCTGAATGCGCTGCATCGCCGGAAAGCTATTGAACAACGGCAGGGTCAGCGCTTCAAGTCGCTCGGGAGTCGAGCAGTTGAAGTCAAAGCGGCCCTCGATATCGGCGTGTTCACCGTGTTCATGGTCGTGATGATCGTCGTGGTCATCATGCTGTTCATGTTCGCCCGATGCGTGATCGTCATGATGCTCATGCTCATCCGAGTCTTCGTCCTCGTGTGCGGCAAACAGGGGGCTCTCCAGCTCGACTTGCTGCAGTGTGCAGCCGGCTGCCGGGGTGAAACTGAACAGCGTGTCAGCCTGTTCGAGTGCCGCTTTGACGCGGGCGACGGTAGCGCGATCCTCGTCATTGCTTGGCAGGTGCTCGAAGCCAACCAGATTGGCTGCGGGGCTGTCGAGCTCAAGGCTCACGAGGCTGCCATCCACCACCAGGTTGAGGCTTGCAACGCCGTGCTCATGGGCGCCGAGGCTGGCGTGCTGGTGTTCTTCGGCAAGGACGGACTGGCTGACGGACAGGGCGACGCTCAGGGCAAGCAGGGTACGGCGCATGGGTAAGCTCCTGGTTGAAATAAAATGTTATCTTATTTCATTTTTGCGATAAGGCAACCCCGCATTTATCGCTCCCGGTCATGCGCTGTCGCCGACGCGGGAGCGATTGGTTGAATCAGTAGAGGGCCTGGTACAGCTTGCGGCGGTATTGCACCGTGAGCGGGTGATCGCCCCCCAGCAGATCAAAGACCTGCAGCAGGGTCTTCTGCGCTGCTCCGTCATTCCAGCTGCGGTCGCGCTGCAGCAGGTCAAGCAGCGATGCCAGGGCGCTGTCGCCATGGCCATCGGTGAGGTCGTGCAGGGCCAGCTGGTAGCGTGCCTCGCTGTCACCTGCGTCGGCGTTCAGGCGTGCTTGCAGTTGCTCGCGGGAGGGGATGTCGCTGGTCTGGCGGGCGAAATTCAGTTGCGCCTTGAGTGCGCTCAGGGTTTGTTTGTGGCTGTCTTGCTGCTGGACGGCGCTGATGACTTGCTCGGCGTCGTCCAGTTGGTTGTCGGCCAGCAGTGCGCGAGCCAATACCAACAGCAACGCATCATCCGGCTCCGCCTGCAGGGCCGATTGCAACAGGGTGATCGCCTGCTGCGGCTGGCCAGCATCGATCAGCGCCTGTGCCTGGCTGGCCAGATCTTCTCCGGGCTGCTCGGCAACGGGTGCGGGCTCGTTGACGTGCGGCGTCAGCAGCTCACGAATGGCACTCTCAGTTTGTACGCCGGCGAAGCCCTCGACCGGCTGGCCGTCCTTGAATAGTACGACGGTCGGCAGACTGCGGATGCCGAAGCGCTCGGTCAGGCCTGGCTCTGCGTCGCAGTTGACCTTGGCCAGCAGCAGTTCGCCTTCGTAGCTGTCGACAATTTTCTCCAGTACAGGAAAAAGCGCTTTGCAGGGCGCGCACCAGTCGGCCCAGAAGTCCACCAACACGGGTTTGTGGAAGGAGTTTTCGAGCACGTAGCGATCGAAGGTATCGGTGGTGGCGTCGAACAGATAGGGCGATGACATGGACTATTCCGCTGCGGTGATATCGAGTTTGGCTTATATGGTGGCGATGGCGCCAAGGTCAAGGGGTAAGCTGGTACAGGCTGACATCGCGAAATTCGAGCGGCTCACCCAGATCGGGCCAGGTACGCCCCGGTAGGATGGCGCTGCGCTGGTAACGCGGGTGGGTCAGGTTACGTACCCGCGAGTCGGCAATCAGTACGTTGCCGGCGCGCTCGGCGAAGTGGTCCAGCAGCGGACGGTTCTCGATGTCGTAGAGCACGTCAGCGGCGATAAGCAGATCGATCTCGCCTTCAACGGCGAAGTAATTGTCAGACAGCACGATCTGCATGTCATTGAGCCGGGCGTTGAGTGCGCAGGCCAGCAGGGCGGGGCGGTCGAGGTCACAGGCAATAGCCTGTTCGGCGCCCGCCATGCGGCAGGCCAGGGCGACTACACCGGAACCCGCGCCGAAATCCAGTACCCGCTTGCCGCGCACCTGTTCTGGGTGATCCAGCACCCAACGCGCCAGCGCCAGACCGCTGCCCCAACAGAATCCCCAGTAGGGAGGGTGCTCCAACAGACGACGGGTTTCATCGCTAGCGAAGGCACGATCGAGATTGCGCGGATCGAGCAACCACAGCTCCAGTTCCGGCAGGCCGGGCAGGCGGCTCGGCACAAGCTGGGCATCGGGCAGAACCTGATGCAGTTCAGCGGTAAGGGCGTCGAGTGTCATGGTCGGGTTCCTGAAGTCAGGCGGGCATTGTAGCGAGTTCACTCGCTGTCGGGTGTTGCGGTGTCAGCGGTATGTCGGCCAGCCGGGTGCGCAGGAACTCGATTAGTGCCCGGGTGGCCAGGGTTGGATAGAGGTTGGGCGCGGTCAGCAGGTATAGGTGATCGCCCCAGGCGTCGACTCGCGCGCGGTAGCCAGGCAGCACGGCTTTCAGGCTGCCGGCATTCAGCTCCTCGCTCACCGCGTAGTAGGGCAGCAAAGCGCAACCCAGCCCCTGCAGCGCGGCGCGCCGCAGGAACAGCATGTCCTCGGTCTGCAAGCGTGGGCGCAGGGTCAGCTGCTGGCTGTGCTTGCCATCGGACAGTTCCAGCGGCAGGCGCAGGTCCGGCACCTTGACGCTCACGACATCACAGCGCAGCAGGTCCTCCGGCGCCGCTGGTGTACCGATGCGTTGCAGGTAGCTGGGGCTGGCGCACAGCACCCATTCGATGGGGCCCAGATCGCGGGCGACCAGCGTATCCGGCGGGGTGTTGGTGACGCGAATGGCGACGTCAATTTCCTCGGCTACCAGATCGAAGATGCGGTTGCTGAAGGTCAGCTGCAGGGTCACATCCGGATAGGTGTCGGCAAACTCCAGCAGCAGCGGGCCGATGATCTGCTGGCCAAGCGCCGAGGGTACGCTCAGGCGCAAATGGCCGCGCAGGTTGCGCCCGAGGTTGTCGACCGTCGATTGCAGCGCGCTCAGCTCCTGGCTAATACGGGCGGCGTGTTCATATAACGCCCAGCCGATCTGGGTCGGCTCGACCCGCCGGGTAGTGCGGCGCAGCAGCTGCACCTGCAGATCCTGCTCCAGTGCCTTGAGGCGCCGGCTGATATGCGAACGCGAGGTGCCAAGCCGACGAGCTGCACCGCTCATGCTGCCGGCTTCGACGATGGCGCTGAAGTACTGCAGGGTTTTGATATCCATAATTGTTGCCGATTAGTAAACAGTTTGGGCATTGGGTGTGTGCATTGTAGATCAAGGGCGGCGCTTCTATAGTCGGTCAACCACAACTACAAGGAATGCACGCATGAGTATGCCCGCCGTACTGCAAGGCAATCTGAGCCTGCCGGTTATCTGTTCGCCGCTGTTTATCATCTCCAACCCGGATCTGGTTATTGCCCAGTGCAAGGCCGGTGTTGTCGGCTCGTTTCCGGCCCTCAACGCGCGCCCGGCCGAAGTGCTGGACGAATGGCTGCAGCGCATTACCACCGAGCTGGCGGACTACAAGGCGGCAAACCCGGATGCTGTGGTGGCGCCGTTTGCGGTCAACCAGATCGTGCACAGCAGCAACGACCGCCTGCAGCACGACGTCGAACTGTGCGTGAAGTACAAGGTGCCGATCATCATCACCAGCCTGCGCGCACCCAATGAAGTGGTTGGCCCGATTCACAGCTATGGCGGCCTGGTGTTCCATGACGTGATCAACGTCAAGCACGCCAAAAAGGCTATCGAAGCCGGTGTCGATGGCCTGATCCTGGTGTGCGCTGGCGCCGGAGGGCATGCCGGTCAGCTCAGCCCGTTCGCGCTGGTGTCGGAAATTCGCGCTTTCTACGACGGCCCGATCATCCTCTCGGGCTCGATTACCAAGGGTGAGCAAATTCTCGCCGCGCAGGCAATGGGCGCGGATCTGGCCTATATGGGCACCCGCTTTATTGCCACCCATGAAGCCAACGCTGACGAGGCCTACAAGCAGATGCTGGTGGATACCGTTGCCGCCGACATTGTCTACAGCAACCTGTTTACCGGCGTGCACGGCAATTATTTGAAGCCGAGTATCGTCAACGCCGGCATGGACCCGGATAACCTGCCCGAAGGCGACAAGAGCAGCATGAAGTTCGGCTCCGGTGGCAGCAGCAAGACCAAGGCTTGGCGCGATATCTGGGGCGCAGGTCAGGGCGTTGGCAGCATTGGCGCGGTCACCTCGACAGCGGAAGCGGTCAGCACGCTGGAGCGCGAGTACCACGAGGCACAGGAGCGCATGGCGCGTATTACCCAGCCCTTTGGAGCGCGCTGATATGACGGCCGAGCTGGTTTGCGGCGAGCTGCAGCGCAGCGGTGACGAGCTGGACCTGCGCGCGCAGCGTCTGGCTGGTGGTCTTGCGCGCATGGGGGTGGAGGATGGAGACGTCATCGCCGTGATGCTGCGCAATGGCCCGGTATTTATCGACGCTATTCAGAGCTGTCAGACCGCGGGATGCTACTACTGTCCGATCAACTGGCACTTCAAGAGCGATGAGGTGGCTTATTTGCTGAATGACTCGGCGGCCAAGGTGCTGCTTGTCGAGGCTGATCTGCTGGCGGCGCTTGACGGTGCCATTCCGGCGGGCGTGCATGTGCTGGTAGTTGGTGGCGGGGCAGAGGATGCACGCGACTACGAGCGCTGGCTGGCGCAGCAGGCACCCTACGCCGGTCCCGAGCGTACGCCGCGAGCTCACATGGCGTACACCTCCGGCACCACCGGGCGCCCCAAGGGGGTCGTGCGGCTGGCGCCGCCGCCAGAGGCGCGCGCGCAGATGGCCGAGCATATGCGCGAGCTGTGCCGGATTGCCTGGGGCATAACCCCCGGCACGCGCGCTCTGGTGACCGCGCCGCTGTATCACAGCGCGCCAACCTCCTATGCCCAGCAGGCGATCCAGCAGGCCGAAACACTGGTGGTCATGCCGCGCTTCGACGCCGAGCAGACGCTGGCGCTGATCGAACAGCACCGGATCGAAACCGTTTATCTGGTGCCGATCATGTACGTCCGCCTGTTGCGTCTGCCGGCTGAGGTGCGGGCCAGGTACGATATTTCGTCCGTGCGCTTTGTTGCCTCGACCGGCGCGCCCTGCGCTCCGGACGTTAAACAGGCGATGCTCGACTGGTGGGGCGACGTGATTTTTGAAACCTACGCCTCCAGTGAGACCGGCATGATCACCCTGCAAGACCCCCAGTCGGCCCGGCGTAAGCCGGGTAGCGTAGGGCGACCGATCGGTGATACGCGGATCCGCATCGTTGCTGAGGATGGCAAGGTGTGCGGTGTCGGTGAGCCCGGCGTGATCTACGTGCGTCAGCCGCTGGTGCCGGATTTTACCTACCTGAACAACGACGCGGCTCGTAGCAAGGCCGGACTCGACGACCTGGCAACCGTGGGTGATATCGGCTATCTCGATGCCGACGGCTACCTCTATGTCTGCGACCGTCAGTCCGACATGGTGATCTCCGGTGGTGTGAACATCTATCCGGCGGAAATCGAGCATGTGCTGATCACCCTGCCCGGGGTGCGCGACTGCGCGGTATTCGGTATACCGGACGCCGAGTATGGCGAGTCTTTGATGGCGGTGGTCGCCGTCTCCGACCCGGATCTGGATGAAGCTGCCGTTCAGGCGTTTATCCGCAGCAACATGGCCGGTTACAAGGTTCCCCGGCGTGTCGAGCTGGTGGATATGCTGCCCCGTGACGACAACGGCAAGGTGGCCAAGCGCAGGTTGCGTGATAGCTATCTGAGCGCCAGCGCCTGAACACGGTGTTTCCATTTAGGCTCTGCTGCTGTTTCAGCCTGCCCGGCTTGGTGATCAGGCAGCCTCTCTGATCCGGCGCCGGGCGGCTGAAACGCAGGCAGCCCGGTCGGGTGCGACAATGTGGTAGTTGAAATGTAATGACACATTTCATCCGCGGCCTACAAAAGGTAAGATGTAGGCCGTTTTTTATTCGCCTGGGAAAACCTGCATGCACTGTCCATTCTGTGGCGCACATGACACCAAGGTGATCGACTCTCGTCTTGTGGCTGAGGGCGATCAGGTACGTCGGCGCCGCGAATGTCTGGCCTGCCAGGAGCGCTTCACCACCTTTGAGACCGCCGAGCTGGTCTTGCCCCGTGTCATCAAGCAGGACGGCCGTCGCCAGCCCTTTGATGAAGACAAGCTGCGTGCCGGTTTCCAACGCGCGCTGGAAAAGCGTCCGGTGAGCGTCGAACAGATCGAGGCCGCGATCGGTCATATCAAGCACCGCTTGCGGGCGACCGGCGAGCGTGAGGTCAAGGCCCTGGCTGTCGGTGAGATGGTCATGCGCGAGCTCAAACAGCTCGACGAAGTGGCCTATATCCGATTTGCGTCTGTTTACCGCCGCTTCCAGGACCTCAATCAGTTCCGCGAAGAGATCGAGCGGCTTGCGCGCCGCGATCAGGATGAAACGGATGCCTGATTGGAGCACGGCTGACCGGGAGTGGATGAGTCGAGCATTGATGCTCGCTGAGCGGGGTGTCTTTACCACCGAACCCAATCCGCGCGTTGGTTGTGTCCTGGTCGCAGACGACCAGGTTGTCGGCGAAGGCTGGCACGTACGTGCCGGCGAAGGCCACGCGGAAGTCAACGCGCTGGCGCAGGCCGGCGACCGGGCGCGTGGCGCCACTGCCTACGTTACCCTCGAACCCTGCAGTCATTTTGGTCGCACGCCACCCTGCGCCGAGGCGTTGGTCAAGGCAGGTGTCCGCCGTGTGGTTGCGGCCATGCAGGACCCGAATCCCCTGGTTGCCGGTAACGGCCTGAATCGGCTGCGCGAGGCGGGTATCGAGGTCAGTTGCGGCCTGCTTGAGGCACAGGCTCAAGCGGTCAACCCCGGGTTTATCAAGCGTATGCAGCAAGGCCTGCCGTGGGTGCGGGTGAAGCTGGCGATGAGCCTTGATGGCCGTACGGCGATGGCCAGTGGTGAGAGCAAGTGGATTACCGGGCCCGCTGCCCGTGCCGATGTGCAGCGCCTGCGCGCGCGTAGTGGGGCGGTTGTCAGCGGTGCCGACAGCGTGCTGCTGGATGATTCTGCGCTGACCGTACGTGCCTCCGAATTGGGGTTGCCCGAAGACGAAGCCGCGTCAGCCGCTGCGCGTCAGCCGCTGCGCGTCTTGATCGACAGTCTGCGCCGGGTGCCGCTGGATCAGCGTTTTTTCCGAGAAACGGGGCCGACATTGGTCATAAGTACCAGTGCAGAACAGGCCGCCGATGATTATCGTGCTGCTGGCAGTGAGCTGCTGGCGGTCCCCGGTGCAGACGGCAAAGTCGATCTGCACGCGGTGCTGCAGACCCTCGCCGGGCGAGGCTGCAATGAGGTGCTGGTGGAAGCTGGCGCCGGCCTGTCTGGTGCCTTCTGGCGCGCCGGGCTGGTTGATGAACTGATTGTGTATATGGCGCCGCGTCTGCTCGGAAGTCAGGCGCGGCCGTTGATGCAATTGCCCTTCGAAAGCATGAGTGAGGCGATGGACGTAGACATCGTCGACATGCGCGCAATAGGCCAGGACTGGCGCATCACAGCACGACCGATTTTCCCTTCCTGAGAGTGTAAGACAATGCAAAGTAGTGTGCAGATACTGCTGTGGATAATGGCGGTAGTGGCCTTTTTGGGGGTCGTGCTGGAAGAAGTCATTCACGTCAACAAGGCCAAGGTGGTGCTGCTGTTCGGGGCACTTTCCTGGCTGGTGCTGTTTATCGCGGCGCCGAGCGATGCGGTACGGGAGCATGTGCAGGATGCTCTCAACGAGAACATCACCGATATCGCCAGCCTCTGGCTGTTCCTGCTGGCAACCATGACCTTCGTCGCCTATCTCAACAAAAAGGGGCTGATCGAGAACGTTATCTATCGCATCCTTCCCGGACGGATTACCGAGCGCAAGCTGCTGTTTCTGACCGGCGCATTCTGTTTTGTCTTTTCCTCCATCGCCGATAACATCACCGCCACCCTGGTGTCGGTGGCGTTGGTATTGAGCCTCAATCTGGAGCTGCGCAAGATGCTTCGCTTCGCCACGTTGGTGGTGTTTGCGGTCAACTCCGGCGGTGTCGCGATGATCACGGGTGACGTGACCACCCTGATGATCTTTATGGCTGACAAGGTCGAGATCACCAACTTGCTGCTGCTCAGTGCGCCGGCATTGATAGCGGTGCTGCTGCTGGCCGGGTTGCTGTCGATCGGCATGAGCAACGAAGTGATCATCGAGAAGAACCAGTTGCACGAGTTGCGTGGGGTGGATCAGGTCATCGGCGGGCTGTTCCTGCTGACCATCGTCTCCACCATTCTGCTCAGCCTGTTCTTTGCTATTCCGCCGGTGCTGACCTTCCTGACCGGCCTGGCGCTGATGTTTTTGATTGCACGGTTCTTCAACGAAGACATCGATGCGGACCCGATTCTGGAGTACATCCGCGTTATCGAGTTCGAGACGCTGCTGTTCTTCCTCGGCGTGCTGCTGCTGGTTGGCATGCTTCAGTATATTGGCACCCTGCAGAACCTGACCGCGCTGTATGACGTTATGCCGACCCTGCTGGCCAACTTCCTGATGGGTATGCTGTCGGCCCTGATTGATAACGTACCGCTGACCGCTGCGCTGCTGAAAGCTGACCTGCATATGAACGTCGCCGAGTGGATGGGGCTGACCTACGCTGTCGGTGTGGGCGGTTCCCTGCTTATAATTGGTTCCGCTGCCGGCATCGTCGCCATGAGCAAGATGCCCGGCCTGACATTCATGACCTACCTGCGCAGCTTTGGCTTGTTGCTGATGGCCTTTGCCTTCGGCTTCATCGCTGTCTACGGTCTGGGTCTGCTGGTTTCCTGACCGGCATAGGCGAAAGCGAGGCAATTCATGTTTACCGGCATTATCGAAGCGGTTGGTCAGATTCAGAGCATGCAGCCCAAGGGCGGCGACGTACGTCTGTATGTGCGCACCGGCAAGCTGGATCTCGGGGACGTCAAACTGGGCGACAGCATTGCAGTCAACGGTGTCTGCCTGACTGCCGTCGAATTGCCGGGTGACGGCTTCTGGGCTGACGTCAGCCAGGAGACTATTCGCCGCACCGCGCTTGCCACCCTCAAGCCCGGTAGCCGGGTCAATTTGGAAAAGGCGCTGACACCGACTACCCGTCTAGGTGGTCACCTGGTCAGCGGTCATGTCGATGGCGTCGGCAAGGTGCTGTCGCTGCAGCAGGACGCTCGCTCATGGCACTTCCGCGTGGAAGCCCCGGCCGAGCTGGCCAAGTACATTGCCCACAAAGGCTCTATTACTGTTGACGGCACCAGCCTGACCGTCAACGCGGTGGAAGGCGCGGTCTTCCATCTCAACATCGTTCCGCACACCCTGCAGGAAACCGTCATGGGCGATTACCAGCCCGGCACCACCGTCAATCTGGAAGTGGATCTGATCGCCCGTTATCTGGAGCGTCTGCTGTTGGGCGAAAAAGCCGCCGAGCCGACATCTACTGGCATCAGCATGGCCTTTCTGGCGGAAAACGGGTTCCTCAAGTCTTGATATAACCAGCCCTTGGAGGGCCGGATGAAACTGAACAGCATTGAAGAACTGATCGACGATATTCGCGCTGGCAAGATGGTCATCCTGATGGATGACGAAGACCGCGAGAATGAAGGCGACCTGATCATGGCCGCCGAGGTCTGCCAGGCCGAGCACATTAACTTCATGGCGCGCTACGGCCGTGGTCTGATCTGCATGCCGATGAGCCTGGAGCGCTGCGAGCGTTTGAAGCTGCCACTGATGGTGCAGCGCAACGGTTCCGGTTTCGGCACCAAGTTCACCGTCTCCATCGAGGCCGCTGTTGGTGTCAGCACTGGTATTTCTGCGGCTGATCGTGCGCGCACCGTACAGGCTGCCGCCGCACCTGAAGCGACTGCCGATGATATCGTCAGTCCCGGGCACATCTTCCCGCTGATGGCGCAGCCTGGTGGCGTGCTGGCGCGTGCCGGGCATACCGAGGCGTCCTGCGATCTGGCGCGCATGGCGGGTTTTGGCGAGTCGGCGGTGATCTGCGAGATCATGAACGACGATGGCAGCATGTCTCGTCGTCCTGAGCTGGAAGAATTCGCCAAACAGCACAACATCAAGATCGGCACCATTGCCGACCTGATCCACTACCGGCTGCTCAACGAGCGCACGGTCGAGCGGGCGGACGAGAAAGTGCTGAGCAGTGAACTGGGCCAGTTTAATCTGGTTGCTTACCGCGATCGTACCGCCGATGTGGTGCATCTGGCGTTGACGCTGGGTGACATCGAGCCGGAAGAGCCGACCCTGGTTCGCGTCCACAACGTCGACCCGCTGCGTGACCTGTTTCTGGTACCGGAGGCTGGTCGCTGGAGCCTGCAGGAAGCGATGCGCCGGGTAGCGGCCGAAGGCCGTGGCGTGGTGCTGATGCTGGGTAATCAGGTCGATTCCGAAGCATTGCTGGAGCACGTCAGCAACCTGGGTACCGGCACGTCGGCACCACGCCGTCCCTCGACCTATAATACCGTTGGTGCCGGTTCACAGATTCTGCGTGATCTGGGTGTGCGCAAGATGCGCCTGCTGTCGGCACCGATGAAGTTCAATGCCATATCCGGCTTTGACCTGGAAGTAGTAGAATACTTGCCCTGCGACTGACCGGCTGTTGAGTAAGCGCAGGTAGTTTTCGTCGCCCATTTGATTCACGGCAGCGCCTGGCGCCCTGCCGGTTCTTTATACAGAGAGACTGTTCATGACTGCTATCCGTACCATCGAAGGTGATTTTGTAACTGGCCAAGGCCGCTATGCACTGGTCGTTGGCCGGTTCAACAGCTTTGTGGTGGAAAGCCTGGTCGAGGGCGCAGTTGACGCGCTCAAACGTCACGGCGTCAAGGAGTCAGACATCACCATCGTGCGTGTTCCCGGCGCTTTTGAAATTCCGCTGATGGTCAAGAAGGTTGCCGACCTGAAGCAGTACGACGCCATTGTTACCCTGGGCGCCGTTATTCGTGGCGGTACCCCGCACTTCGAATACGTTGCCGGCGAGTGCGTCAAAGGCGTGGGTGCGGTATCTCTGGAGTACGGCATCCCGGTTGCTTTCGGTGTACTGACCGTCGATAGCATCGAGCAGGCTATCGAGCGCTCCGGCACCAAGGCTGGCAACAAGGGCGCGGAAGCGGCCATGTCGGCCTACGAAATGGTCAGCGTGATCAAGCAGCTGGAGGCCTGATGGACGCTCAGCAGAGTTCTGGCGCTGCCGGTCGCCCCAAGGCGTCGGCCCGCCGCAAGGCGCGTAGCCTGGCGATGCAGGCCCTGTATTCCTGGCACATGGCTGATCTGCCGGTGTCGGATATTGAAGCGCAGTTTCGCACTGATAACGACTTCAGCAAGGTTGATAGCGCCTATTTCCACGAGTTGCTGACCGGCGTGCCGCGCAACCTCGGCGATATCGACGACGAGCTGAGCCGTGTGCTGGATCGCGATATCAAGGATGTCGATCCGGTCGAGCTGAGCGTGCTGCGCATCGGCGTATATGAACTGCTCAAGCGCATCGACGTACCCTACCGGGTGGTTATCAACGAGGCCATCGAGATGGCTAAGTCGTTTGGTGCGACTGACGGTCACAAGTACGTCAACGGCATTCTCGATAAGCTGGCGCCGCGTCTGCGTGCGGCCGAAGTCGGTGCTGCCCGCAAGGGGCGCTGATCGACCGGCCATGGCGCTGGACGAGTTTGAACTCATTGCCCGTTACTTTCGCACTGCGCGTCTGGAGCGGGCTGGCGAGGCCAGCGCTACCGTCCTCGGCATCGGTGACGATGCCGCGGTACTGCAGCCTGCTGCTGGGCAGCAACTGGTCGTTTCCACTGACACCCTGGTCGAGGGTGTGCACTTCCCTAAAGAGGGGCCCGCCGCCGAGTTGGGATACCGTGCTCTGGCGGTTGCGGTCAGCGATCTGGCGGCGATGGCCGCGTCTCCCCTTGGTTTTACTCTTGCACTGACCTTGCCGCAGGCGACGCCCGGCTGGTTGCAGGCGTTTTCCAGCGGGCTAGCAGACGCGGCCCGTGACGCTGGGATCAATCTAATTGGTGGCGACACTACCCGTGGTCCGCTGAATATCGGTGTGACCGTGCTTGGCCAGGTACCCGTTGGCCAGGCGCTGACCAGATCTGGCGCTCGCCCCGGCGACTTGCTCTGCGTTGGCGGCAACCTGGGCGATGGCGCTGCCGGCCTTGACGTCGTGCTGGGCAATCAGCTGCCAGTGGGATTGCCGATGGCAGCACAGGATTATCTGTACCAGCGTTTCTGGAGGCCTATGCCGCAGGTGGCACTGGGGCAACGGCTGCGGGGCGTTGCCAGCGCCGGACTGGATGTGTCTGACGGGCTGCTGGCCGACGCCTCGCATATCGCCTCAGCCAGCGGCGTGCGGCTGCTGATCAATGGGCCGCAGCTGCCGATGTCGGATGCGCTGCGCAGCTGGTCCGAACGGCAGCGGCTCGACTGGATGCTGCGCGGTGGCGACGATTACGTTTTGCTGTTCACCTTGCCGCGCGCTGCCCGCCGGTGGTTGGAGCAATGGCGTGCTGCCGGGCTTGCGGTGAGCGTGATCGGCGAGGTGCAGGGCGGCAAGGGGGTTCAGCTGGACCTCGGTCTTGGCCCGCAGAACGTCGACGGCCCGGCGGGATATCAACATTTCAGGAGCACGGATGACTGACGCGCGCGAGACCACGCCACCTTCGGTGTGGCGCAACCCGATCCATTTTCTGGCCTTTGGTTTCGGCAGCGGCGCGATTCGCCCTGCGCCGGGTACTTGGGGCACGCTGGCGGCATTGCCCTTTGTGTTGCTGTGGCAGCAACTGCCCTTAGGCGGCTACAGCCTGGTGATCGTACTGTCGACCCTGCTCGGCATCTGGCTGTGCCATCGGACCGCTGCAGACCTGGGCGTGCACGACCACGGTGGCATCGTCTGGGACGAGTTCGTCGGGCTGTGGATTGCGCTCTGGCTGGCGCCGACCGGCTGGCTCTGGTTGCTGGCCGGTTTTGTGTTATTCCGCCTGTTCGACATATGGAAGCCCTGGCCGATTCGTTGGGTTGATCGTCAGGTTGGCGGAGGGTTCGGCATCATGCTCGACGACATCATTGCGGGCTTTATGGCGTTGCTGGTGCTGTTGCTGGCTGAAACCCTGTTGGCTATGGTGTAAATCTCGCTGGCTGTCGCACAAAGGAAACTCCGGATGGGCCGTATCGCTTCTCTCTCTGCTGTACTGCTGGGCGTTGGACTGGCGGCGACCTCGCTGGTATCGGCGGCAACCCAGGTGCGGGTAGTCGGGCTGTTCGCCAACGCGGCAGTGGTTAATATCGATGGCCAGCGGCACATGCTGCGAGTGGGCAGGCCGCCGGTGAACGGGGTCGAGTTGATCGCCGCCGACAGCCGGACTGCAACCCTGAGAGTGGATGGTCAGACGCGCCAGTTCGGTCTGCAGCGTGAATATACCGAAGGGTTTGCCCAGGCCGAGCGGCAGCAGGTGAGCATCCCCCGCGGCGAGGGCGGGCACTATCGGATTACCGGCTCAATCAACGGCCAAGCCGTGGGCTTTATGGTCGACACCGGGGCGACCAGTGTTTCAATGAGTTCCGCCCAGGCGCGACGTCTCGGTATTGATTATCGAATGGATGGTACTCCGGTTCGGGCGGCGACGGCGTCGAGCGCAGTGGAAGGCTATCAGGTTAATCTGGCCCGGGTGAAAGTGGGCGATATTGAGTTGAGCAATGTGCAGGCATTGGTGCTGGAGGGCCGTTTCCCGCTCGAAGTGCTGCTGGGGATGAGCTGGTTGAGCCGTGTCCGCATGGATGAACAGGACAACCTGCTGTTGCTCCAGCGCAAATACTGACTCCCTGGCGCTCAGATCAGGGCATTCACCACGGCTATCAAGGCGTCTTGCAGATCGCCCGCAGCCGCTTCAGCTGATAATATAGCGGCCCCTTTTTTGCAAAGGTCGTACAGGAGACCGGTGTGACTGTCACCTTTATTGCGTCATCCCAGCTGCCCACCAAGTGGGGCACGTTCACTATGCACGGCTTCCTGGAAGAAGCGACCGGCAAGGAGCATGTGGTGCTGACGATGGGCGATGTGTCCGATGGCGAGCCCGTGCTTGGCCGTCTGCACTCCGAATGTCTGACCGGCGACGCCCTGTTCAGCCTGCGCTGCGATTGTGGCTTCCAGCTGGAAGCGGCGCTCAAGGCCATTGCTGAGGAAGGCCGCGGCGCGCTGCTGTACCTGCGTCAGGAAGGCCGCGGCATTGGCCTGATGAACAAGATCCGTGCCTACCACCTGCAGGATGGTGGTGCCGATACCGTTGAAGCCAACGAACTGCTCGGCTTTGGTGCGGATCAGCGCGATTACGGCATCTGCAAGCCGATGCTCGATCATCTGGGCATCAAAAGCCTCAAGTTGCTGACCAATAACCCGCGCAAGGTCAAGGCCATGCAGGGCTTTGGCGTACTGGTCGCCGAACGTCTGCCGCTGCAATTCGGCAAGAACCCGCACAACACCAAGTATCTGGAAACCAAGGCTGGCAAGTTGGGCCATATGCTCGGTCAGCTGCATCAGGCAGAAGCCGAGGCTGAGTCTGGCGATGTTTGATCCCAAGTCCCATTGGCGCGCACTGCGCAGTGTCTGGCGGATGCTGAGTCTGGCCGTTCTGCTACTGCCGATCCTGCTGGTTGTGGTGCTGGGCGACTGGACCGGCTTGTTTGACGATGCTGCCGTCCCGCTGTTTGGCGTGGGCATGGCCAGTCTGATGCTGACCCTCTGGCGCTTCCGGCTCTACAAACGCGCGCTTATTCGCGCCGAAGGCTTGGGTGAGAGCGACGAGGCCGCCAGTGCTTGGGCAGTCTTGCACCGCAACCAGAGTCTGGGTCTGGCTGCCGCCGCGCTACCGGCGCTGATTGCGCTGGTGCATTACTTCTGCGTGGGTGAGGTCATCCCGCTGGTGCTGCTGGTGATCGTCAGCCTTGGCGTTATGCTGCTGTATCGCCCGCCGGCTGCCTGGGTCGACTGAGTGCGCCAACTGCTGGCGCTACTGCTGGCGCTATCGCTCAACGCACTTCCCGTTCAGGCTGCCGAGCGCATCGTCAGCCTGGCTCCCTTCCTGACCGACATGACCCTGCAGCTGGGCGCTGGTGCCCGGCTGGTTGGTGTGCTGGATGACGGTCAGCTGCCTGCCGAGCTGAGCGACCGGCAAACCGTCGGCAGCTATCAGAGCCTCTCTGCCGAGCGGATCGTGTCCGTCCAGCCTGATCTGATCCTCGCCTGGACCTCAGGCAATCCCCCCGAACTGCTTGAGCGTCTTCGTGGCTGGGGCATTCGCGTCGAACAGTTCGACCCGCAACGGCTTGATGACATCGCCAGCATGACCCTGCGGCTCGGTGAACTGCTTGATCAGTCAGTCGAAGCCCAAGCGCTGGAAGCCGACTTCCGCGCCCAGCTGGACCGACTCCGCGCAGCGCCGTCGGAAACCCGGCCCAAGGTCTTCCTGCAGCTCTGGGACAACCCGCTCTACACCGTCGCCGGTGACCAGCTGTTGTCCGATGTCCTGACTCTGTGCGGTGCTGACAATGTCTTCGCCGACCTTGCCGGCCTCGCCCCGCAAGTCGGCCGCGAAGGCGTGCTGGCCGCCAACCCCGACATCATCATCGCGCTGGCCGATCAGGGCGTCACCGCCGAAGGCTGGCTTGACGACTGGCGTCGTTTTCCGCGAATGAGCGCGGTGCAGCACAACCGCCTCCATGTACTCGACAGTGACCTGCTGGTCCGCCCGACGCCGGCGATTATTGGTGGAGTAGAGCAGTTGTGCGGGTTGGTGCGTTTCTAGACAGGGTTGTTCACCAGCCCTATTGCCTGCCAAGATGATCGCTACCTGTACAGGAGAGTTAGGCTATGGCAGCGCAGATGGAGCCAACACGGTTGGCCGTGTTGATTGATGCCGACAACGCCAATCCGGCGATTGTTGAAGGGTTGCTGGCCGAGGTGGCCAAGTTGGGTGTGGCGAGCGTAAAGCGTATCTACGGCGACTGGACTACGCCGAGTCTGGGCAAGTGGAAGGCGTCGCTGCTGGAGCACTCTATTCAGCCGATCCAGCAGTTTGCCTACACTTCCGGCAAGAACGCGACCGACAGCGCGATGATTATCGACGCCATGGACCTGTTGTACTCGGCAGACCTGGGTGGCTTCTGCATTGTTTCCAGCGACAGTGATTTCACCCGTCTGGCCGCGCGCCTGCGTGAGTCGGGCAAGGTGGTGTATGGGTTTGGCGAGAAGAAAACGCCCAAGCCTTTTGTTGCCGCCTGCGACCGCTTTATCTACACCGAAATCTTTACCCAGCATCCGGAGAACGCCGAAACGGTTATTCAGCGTCGCTCTGCTCAGGAGCTGCGACAGGACGCTAAGCTCTGCACGCTGCTGCGTCAGGCAATCGAAGCGGCCTCCGATGATGACGGCTGGGCCAATCTCGGCCCGGTGGGTAGCCAGCTGGCCAAACAGATGCCGGAGTTTGACCCGCGCAACTATGGCTACAGCAAGTTCAGTGGGCTGGTGGAAGGTATTGGTCTGTTCACCCTGCGACGGGAAAACAACCTGCTGCTGGTCAAGGATCAACGCCCAGGCAAGAAGGGTTGAGCACGGTTACCAACTGCCAAACGGGATACCGTGGGTGTCGATATAGTGCTGGGCGTTGGGGCTGGGTGGGCGGTAGAACTCGCCGTTGGATTCACCGTTGTAGGGGCCGACGGGGTTTATTTCGCCTTGGACGTGGGCGATTTCGATAGAGTCGAGACAGGGGCCAAGTAACCAGGCCCTAACAACCCCTCCTGGCGCGACTCCGATGGCAATGGTGTCCCGGTACTGGGTTTCGTATTCATCCCGCCATGCGCAGTAGGCCTGTCTCGGTCTAACCATTTCTGCTCTTGTTGCGGCCGATACATCGAATGATGCTCGGTAGGCCTTTGGTTCTGCTAGGGATTGCCAGCGCACCGTAATCTTTTCAGGGAGGCCTATTCCCGTCATGGGGAAGTTCGAGCCAGGGCCGGGGTTTTCGGGCCAGCCGTGTGCTTCGCCCGCGTTGTTGTTAGGTGTACTTGTCGAGGCCACACCGCCGAAAACGTCCTCATACATCAGGTCATTTACATCCGTAAGGTCTACTTGCTCTACCCAGGCTTCCATATAGTCAGGGGCTAGTAGCCCCACATGCCAAGTGCGGTAGGGCAGGTCTGGTATAGGCGGAAAAGGTCCAGCAGCTTTGCTGTTTAGGCAGCCGCTGAGGATAAAAGCCGTGAACAAGAGGAGAGTTTGCCTAATCATACTGGGTATCCGTTTTGTGGTTCGTCTGGATAGACGGCGCGGATAAAATCATGGCGTGGTTTGTTGGCCATAAACCCGCGCACCGGTACCCAGTTGGCCGAGCTGTGGATATAGCGGCCATGCAAAAAGCGCTTTTCTTGCTCGCTCAGTATGGGGCTGCATCCCATCATGCAAGCGGCGTAGACCTTGTTTGCTATTGGCTTGAGGTCCGGCGGGATGGTGAAGCGTTTGTCAGCATCGTTCATGGTATCCAGCGGAACACCCGAACTCGCTGCCTTGGAATGCATTACTTTGAGGGATACGCGGGATAGCTCGCCTCTGACGCTGCGGACAATCGATAGCGTCAGCAGTACCCGTGTATTAGGGTTTTTTCCGACGAGCTCCTCATACCGCTCAAAGCGGCCGTCGCCAGGCAGTCCGCGCGCCCGGAAGCGCTCTTCCTCTTGCTGCCTGACCCGCCAGGCGCGGGAACGGATCAGCTGATGGCGTGCCGGGCCATCCAATGGGTAGTGATTGCTGAGGAAGAAGACCGGCCTACCAATCACCAGGCGTTCATAGGAGAGCGTTGGGTAGCCGCCGCCGAGGTTGGAGTGTACGCCGGGTAGCACCAGTTCTTCATGGGCTTCTCCTACCCGGTTCAGGCTGAAGTTATGGCGGTGTTCATCGGCTGCGGTCAGGTGCACCACCTTGCGGGCGCAGCCGCGCGGCAGGTATAGATTGACGCCCGGGTTATAGTCGTCGCCGACGCTGAGGTGTCCTTGAGCTGGTGCGCCGATGGCCGCCACGGTATCGAACAGGCCGATAAAGTTGTTGCCTATGTTTTCTTCGATGGAGAAACCGGGAGCGAACGCTGGTTTCTTGGTATCCAGGTGTTTTGCGAGAATGCCTCCACCGGTTTTCAGCACCTCGTTGGCAAAGTGGCGAGCCGCCGCAGCACCGCGGCTGAAGCCGAAGATATCGAACTCGATGGCTTCAATCATGACCTGCGGATTATGTCGGTAGATATTGTCGATCGTTCTTCTCAGAAGTGTAGGGCTCTGTTCAACCCGCTCAACAACGCCAGTCTCACCCTGCCCAAACGCCATGCCCATGGTGGCGTCCTCTTCGCCCACTTTGCTGCCGGCGCCTTCGATATAGACCTTTACGCTAGCTTGGGTGGCGTCTGATTCTATTTGTCTCTGTGAGTCGTCTTTGTAGAGACGGAACAACAACGCCACATTACTTAACTCATTCCCGTAACTGTTATCCGGGCGTTGATCAAAAAAGCCGTCACCGTTGCTGTCGTTATAACCGTGGGATTCGCAGAAGCGGGTGACGGCCTCCAGACCGTCGGGGCCGAGTTGGGCGAGGTCTTCGCGGCGGCATTGGGCGGTGAGCGAAGCATTGGGCAGGTTGTTGAGGGTGCCGTCGAAGAACATGCCGACGCGTAGGGTGATGCGTTGCTTCTGCGGCAGTTCGGTTTCTTCTTCCTCCTCTTCTTCCTCGCGCTCCAGCGGCACGGCGTTGCTGGCGCCGGGCTGCACTGGAATGTCAAAAAGCGCCCGCAATGCGCGTACCAGGCCGGTGATGATCATGGCTTGAGCCGCGCGGCTCTCGGCGCTGCCGGGTTGATTGCCAATAAGAACAGTCGGGGAGCCGGCGGTGATGGAGTCGCCGTGGGCGCCAACGCTACCGAGCACGGCGGTGGGGCGGCCGTTGATCAGGACGTCGCTGATGAGTTGGCTGGTGAGCGGGCTGCCGCAGCTACTTGTGTCGCCCTGACGGGCAGCGGGCTTGCCGTTGATCAGTACGTCAGCGGCGCCGCTGATCAGGCGCTGGCTGCCGTGGCCGGTCTGCGGGCATTGTGTGGGGTCGCCGAGTCGGGCGGCGGGTTTGCCGGACATGCCATTTCCCTTTGGCTGCAGGTGTTCCTGCGCTGATCCTGCGGGGCGGTGGCTGGTTGGACAATCGACTATTGGGGGGAATGTGCGGTGCTTGGCATCTGCCGGTGCAATGCGTTGCCGGGGTGGCCGGCAACGCATGCACGGGTCAGATCACGTCTTCCATAAACTCCAGCGCACCCTGCTGACGAATCACCCGGCGGTGCTGGGCCCACAGCTCGGCCACGCGTTCGCGGTTGAGCTGCTGGCGGTCGAGCAGTACGCGGGTGTTCAGCTCGCCGACCGGCTGGCTGCTGGGCACCTTGCTGAACACGAACTGGTTGCTGACCAGTTCCAGGAAGGGGCCGGCCTTGCTGGTCGGCATGATGAAGATCAGCTGCAGGCCGAGGGTTTCGGTCAGGTAGGCGATGACTTCACGCGAGCGGATTTCATCCATGTGCATAAAGGCTTCGTCGACGATCACCATGCGCAGGTGGCTGTCGCCCTCGTTAAAGCGGAAAGCGCTGGTCACGGCGGCGGCGCGGATGATGTAGGCCGGGGTTTCCAGCTGACCACCGGAGCCGGTGCCGTATTCGCTCAGTCGGATCGGCGACTTGCCTTCCGGGTGCTTGAGGATGTCGTAGCGGCGGTAGCGACGGTAGTCGCTGATGCGCTCCAGTTCGCGCAGAGCCTGCTGTTCGTCGCCATCAAGCAGCAACGCCAGCAGCTGATCGCGCACCGCGGCCGAACGCTCGGACAGGGCGTCGTCGAACAGGCTGGTGCCGTCGCCCAGGTTCGGCATCTGGATCAGTTCGCGGAAGAAATCCCAGTAGGCCTTGTACTCGGGCAGCCAGTCCCAGTCGAACTGGAAGCGCTCGCGGTCGGCACCGAAGCGGTGGTGCTCCAGCTCCTTGTTCAGTTGCTCGAGCGTCCGACGGCCGTCGTTGATGGCCTGATGAATCTCGTGGCACAGGTCGCTGACGAAGGTGGTGTTGAAGCTGTCGCGCAGGCTCGCGAGCTGTTCCTGCTTGGCCAGCAAAACGTTGTTGCGCAGGCGGTTGTGCAGGTTGTCGAGCTGCTGATGCAGCGCGCCGACATGGCGGAAGAAGGCCAGGCTGTGCAGTTCGGCCGGGGTGTCGGCGAGTACCTGATCGGCGGGCTGGGCCTGCTCGTTGTAGTGCTCGATGGCGCGCTGCAGGTCGGCAACCTGACGGTGCAGGCTGCTGGTCAGCGCCTGGGCGTCGGCAATGAAGTCGAACTGGCCGCCACGCTGTTCGAGCATGGTGTCGAGCTGTTCCAGCCGCGCCTGCGGGTCGAGCCCCGGTACTTGGGCGGCAGCATCCAGAAGATACTGCTCGGCCTTGTCGCGGGCGTCGAGCAGGGCATCGCTCTGGTCGGCGAAGTGGGTAATGCGCTGGCCGATGCTGACCTGCTTCTCCTGCAGACGGCCAAGTTGCACGTCCAGCTCCTTGCCGTGCAGTTCCAGCTCGCGATGGCGCAGGGTCACGCGCTGTTGTTCGGATTCCAGATCGTGGTGCGCGCCCAGATCAAGCGCTTCTAGTTGCTGCTCGACTTCGCGCAGCTGGCGCTGGCTATCGAGCAGCTCGCTGGCGCGGGCGGCGTAGTCGAGCGGCGCGATCTGACCTAATTGACGGGCCAGTTCGCGCAGGGCTTCCAGTTCGCGGCGCAGTTGATGCTGCTGCAGATCCAGATCGTGCAGGCGCTGCTCCTGCGCGCGCAGGTTGCGTTCGCGGGCGGCGGCGCCGAATACCAGCTGGCTGTCGTCGATGTCGCAGCGAAACAGCGCGTAGTTGCCCGAGCCCATGCCGTCGCGGGTGATGCCGCGGCGGGTTTGGCGCAGGGCACCGGCGTCGGCAACCCGGGCCACCGTGGCGTATGACGCCTGCAGGTAGTATTCGGCGACGCGATGGCTGAAGCGCATGACCTGCAGGATCGAATCGTTCGGCAGGCTGATGCGTTCGGCGTCCTGCTTGGCCTTGCTGCCCTGAATCACCCGCGCGCGGTTGCGTTCGCGGCTGTTCATCTGGCGCACGATGCGGATCGCTTCGGCTTCATATTCGGGCTCGACCAGAATGGCGTAGCGGCTGCCGCCGATGTAGCCCTCAATGGCCATTTGCCAATCCGGGTCGAGTACCTCGACGTGGTCGCAGAGTACCCGCGGGTCGGCCTGCGGGCATTGCTTGCGGATCGCCAGCAGCGCTTCCTCGACATACGCGGGGTAGGTCACGCGGCTGCTCTGCAGGGTGCTGATCTGGTGGCGAATCTGGCTGACCTGACGATCAAGATTGTTCAGCGCGCTGGTGCGTTCCTGCACCAGCCGGTCGACCCGCTGGAGCAGGCTGGCGCCTTCGCTGTCCTGCTCGCGCAGGCGCTCGGCCAGCTGGTTGTGCGCACGCTGCTGGCTGCGAATGGCGTCGAGGCCGGCGTCCAGCGGGGTCAGGTCGATCCAGTCGCGGGCCAGCAGCTGATTGAGGTCGGCGACCGGTTCGCGTTCGGCGGCCAGTACCGCAGCGCTGGTATCGCGCCAGCCGCGGCTGGCCAGTTGTGGAATGGCTTGGCTCAGGCTGTGCTGGGTCAGCAATGCACTGGCGGATTGCAGCGCCACCAGGTTGCGGTCGCGCTGATGGGCCTGGGTCAGCAGGCCGGGCACAGCGTTGCGCAGTTGTTCGCTGAGCTGGCGCTGACGCTGTTCCAGTTGATCTTTGTTCTGCAGCGCCGGAATGCCCTGACGGCGAGCTTCCAGTTGCACCAGTTCGTGGTGGGCCTGGCCGAGACGTTCAGTGGTCAGGCGCTGGTCTTCCTGCAGCGCTTCGAGCTGACTGGCGAGCTGCTGCTGTTCCTGCTTGGCGGCCAGATAACCCTGCTGGTTGTTCTGCCAGGCCTGCGCTGCGGCGGCGTACTCCAGCCCCGTGCGTTCCAGCCAGCTGTCCAGATACTGGGTGGTCTGGCTGGTGGTCAGCGACAGCAGTTCCACCGCCTGACGCACCCGTGCTGCTTCCTGCTCCATGCCGTGCACGGTGCGCAGCAGCTCGCGGATGCGCTTGATGGTGTCGCCAAACTCGCGCGGCTCCAGCACTTCCTCGGCGACAAACTGGTCGATGGATTTAACTGGTTTGTAGGCCATGAAATTGGCAAAGGTGCGCGCGGCGTTCTTGGCTTCGCGGGTTGAGAGTGCATCGCGGCGGCCGCGCAGGGCCGCGTACAGACGGGCGAGATAGGCGCTCTTGCGGTCGTAGACTTCGATCTGCTGGGCGCTGAACTGCTTGCGCAGCAGGCCGGGCAGCTCGGTCACGGCGATCACGTGGCGGCCGTCATCCTGCTCGCGCAGAAAGTGCGACAGCGACAGCATTTCGCCGGGAATGATCATCAGCAGCAGTTCGTCCTGCCGCGCCTGCCGGCTGCTGCCGGCGGCGTCCAGGTGGGCGCGCACGCCGATCACCGCGGTAAAGGGTTCGGCGGTCTCGCCACGGGTCGGGTGGAAGACGCCGGCGATGTAGCCGTCGGTATCCCAGGGGCGGGCGTAGGCGCCGTCGTCACAGCCGAGCACGTAGGAGGCGAGGGTGCGCACCTGCTTGCCGCCACGGCCGCGCTGGGTGGTTTCGTCCTGTCCCGGGTTGTAGTTGAACAGGTTGTCGTGGGCGGCGGTCATCAGCGTCTGCAGGGCATCCGCTGCGGTGGTCTTGCCGGAGCCGTTGCCGCCGGAGAACAGGTTGACCGGGCCGTATTCCAGTTCTTCGACCGGCAGGTTGCCCCAGTTGACGGTAATCGAACGCTTCAGATACATCCGTTGTTCTCCTCGGCGGACGGCTGGTCTTCGCTGTTTTCAATCTCGGGGCTGGCGAGCTGGGCCAGCGCGCTGTCGGTGACCAGGCTGATGATGCCCGGGCGGATGGTCAGCCAGGCTTCGCCGCTGTCCAGTTCGGCATCGCTGGGGCTGCGGATCAGCCGCAGCTGGCGCAGGCGGCGCAGCAGGTTGCGGCGTTCGCTCTGCTGTTCCGGCAGTGAACGGCCGAGCAGGTTGCGACTGCTCAGGTTGAGCGCTTCGAGCGACAGCATGACCTGACCGAACTCGTCGACCTGCCCTTCGCGCAGGGCCTTGTCGTACTCGGCGCGCAGCACCAGAATCAGCGCCACTTCCTGCTGGTTCAGGCGCTCGCGCAGGCCGCTGCCGAAGCTGTCGTCGGCGTCGACCAGGCCGGGCACTTCCGCGCCCGGCGGGAATACGCGGACCAGGTTGAAGCGCGGCTCATGCAGCACGCGGATGCGCAGCACCGAGAGATAGTCCTCGACCAGGTCGGCGGCCTGCAGGTAGCGGTCGTAGAGCTCGGCCTCGCGGTTGCTTTCGTCGCGGCAGAGCACGCCGCGGTCGAGCAGGCGGATCATCAGCTCGGAAAAGTCCTCGGCACTCAGGCCGCGTTCGTTGAGGTGGTGGTCCAGCGCGTCACGCATGTTCGTCATGTTCCAGATCGATGATGAAGCCGTCACGGCGATCAAAATAGGTTTCGTTGCTGATGGTCTCGCCGCTTGGCTCGATGCGCACGCGCAGGCCGCTGGCGGCGTGCTCGGCGCTGGCCAGCGCGATCACATGGCTGAGTGCGAGCAGGTCGTTGGCGCTGTTGACCGGCAGGTCGCGGGTGTTGAGCTGGCTGCCGTTGCCGAGGGCGGCGCGCAGGTAGCTGCGCAGGCCACTGGCGTTGACGTTGAAGGCCTTGTCGAGCAACTGATTGACTGCCAGCGTGCGCAAGGTGTCGTCTTCCGGCGCGTCGAGGGTTTCCATCAGGCTGTGCACCGGCGGGCGCTCGCGGCGTTCGCGCAGCTTCACCTGGCCGGGATCGACCAGCGCCAGATTGACCACCGCCATCTCCTCACCGGCGGCGCTCAGACGCTTGGCCTGCTCTTCGGCGGGCAGGGCGGACAGCTCGCGGCACAGGCCGACGATGTCGCTGTGCTTCTGGCTGTGCAGGTAGCTGAGCTGACGGATGATGATATCGGCGCGCTGGGTGAAGCTCTGCAGGGTGCGGCGAAGGGCTGGCAGCATGATGTCGGCGGCGTTGCGCAGGCAGCCTTCGATGCCGTCCAGCAACTGCCAGAGAATCGAGCTGCGTTCGTCCACCAGCAAATCCGGCGCCAGGCGGCGCAGCTCGCGCTCGGCCTCGGCCTTCCACTCGCGTGGCTTGCGGCGAATGCGGCTGATCACATCCTGAATGCGTTCGCGGTGCTTCTCGACGCTGTCGGCCGACAGGCGCACCGCCAGATCGGGCTGGAAGCGCCGCTCCATAAAGTCGAAGAACTGATCGCTGGCCTGCTGGACTAGTTGCTGCGCTTCGACCTCGCGTACCAGCTGGCGCTTGCGCTCTTCCAGCTCCGCGATGATGTCGGTGAAGTCGGCAATGATCCGCTCGGCGTATTCGTGGGCATCGAGCAGGTCATACACCTCGCCGTGCTCGGCAAACGCCGACAGCGCGTTGAGGGTGTTGCGGGTGTTGCGGTGGCGGGTACGGGTGTTGTGCCCGTGCGCCTCGGCCAGCGACTGGGCAAACAGCCGGCCCATGCGGCTGAACGGGTAGGTCGACTGGAAGGTGGCCTGATCCACCTGACGTTCCAGCCAGCCGTTTTCGATCAGGCTGGTGAGAATCCAGCTGGCCTGCTCGCGGTTGCTCTTGAAGCGGCTGGCGTCTTCGTCGTCGCTTTCCAGCAGCGGCGCGCGTTCCAGCGCTTCACTGAAGATATCCAGTACTTGTTCGCGCTTGAGTGATTCGCCGTAATCGGCCCGGGCGCTGTACAGCCGCTCGTGCAGCAGGCGCAGGCACTCGACAATCTGTTCGCGGTATTTGCTGGTGAGCGGGCGGAAGAACTGCAGTCGCTCGTTGGTAAAAAACATAGGGCGTCGAATTCCGGTTCGGACAAGGACGCATTATGCCTGATCAGCGGGGCCGGGCGGCAAGTTGGAGCGACGGGCTGTGCTGGAGTTCATGCGGGTGAGGGGCGGATGCCGGCACCAATACCCCCCGCACGGGGCGGGGGGTATTGGCACGGCGCTGGCTGTGGGTGGTGCTTACAGCTGCGGGGTCCAGGTCACGCTCAGCAGTGCCGCGCGGCCTTGTTCTTTGTAGCTGTAGTCAGTCGACGGCGCCGGAAAGGGGGCGGTGGGTCGCTGGTACATGCCGAGATGGTAGTCGCGGTCGAGCACGTTGCTGACCTTCAGATCCAGGCGGGTTGAGGCGGTCGCCTGCCAGTTGGCGCGCAGGTCGAGCGTGCCGTAACCAGCCAGCGTGCTGCTGTTGGCAGCATCGGCAAAGCGCTCGCTGAACAGCGCCCAGGTTGCGCCCACGCCGAAGTCACCAAACTGACGATCCAGGTCGCTGGTCAGTGTGCGTTTTGCACGCAGTTGCAGGGTTTTGCCTGTCTGGCGGTCACGTGGGTCGATGAAGCTGACGGCGGTCCGCGAGGCCCAGCCCATGACGTCGGTGCTCATGGCCAGCTCCAGGCCGTTGATGCGCGCTTCGTCGACGTTGTTCATCTGGAACGTGCTGGAGTCCCAGACAATCAGATCCTTGATGTCGGTGCGATAAAGAGAGGCTTCCCACTGGCTGTTCAGCAAGTCTCCACGCCATTGCAGCTCGAAGGTACGAGAGTGTTCAGGGTCCAGGTCTGGGTTGCCACCCCAGCCCGGCGGCGCGTAGAGGTCGTTGAACGTCGGTGCACGGAAGGCGGTTGCATAGCTGACAATCCATTGCTGGCTGTCTCCGCTGGGGATGGCCAGTGCGGCGTTCCAGGTGTTGTGCTCACCAAAATGCTGATTGTCGTCGTGGCGCACGCCCAGCTCGGTGCTGATGCTTTCCCCAGTCCAGCTGTGCTGCGCGAACAGGCCGATGTTTTCGCGACGGTCCTTGGTGTAGGCGTTGGTAGAGTCCAGTTTGTCGCGTTGCCAGTCAGCCCCTACGTTGAGCTGCTGGTCAGCAGACAGGTCGATGTAGTTCAACCAGCTGACAGAGTGACGCTCGGTTTTAATCTGGCCGTCATTGAAGCGAGAGCCGACGGTTTTGTTACGGTCTTCGCTGCTGCCCAGCTCCAGGCGGCTGCGCCAGCTGGTGGTCAGCTGGCCTTGCAGGTAGGCAGCATAGCCGCGTACGCGGAACTGGTTTTCCGGGTTGGCCGGGTTGAACTCGTAGGCGTCATCAAACTCGCTTTTGCCATTCTGTTCGTTGACGCTGAGACCTGCGCTCCAGTCCTCGTTGAAGGCGTGATCAAAGCGGGCGAAATAGCTCTTGGTGCGTTGGCCGTCATCATCGCGGTCGTTGCCAAGGTTATCCTCGGTGAGGTCAAAACCTTCTGTTTCATTCAGGGTTGCGCCGAGGATGAAGCGGCTATTGTCGTTGCCGCCGCTGATATCAATGCTGCGCTCGAATGTGTGGTTGCTACCAACTCCCAGTCGAATGGTTGGCTGCAGGCCTGCTTGACCCTGCCGGGTGAATATCTGGATTACGCCGCCGATGGCGTCGGCGCCGTAGACCGCCGAGCGCGGACCGCGTACCACTTCGACGCGCTCGATATTGTCGATGTTCAGGTAATCAAGCCGCGCGCCGCCCGTGGTTGCTGAGGCGATACGTTGTCCGTCTACCAGTACCAGGGTCTGGTCAGTTTTGCCGCCGCGAACGAAGTACGACAGCACGCCGCCATTGCTGTTTAGCTGAACACCCGGAACGCGGCGAAGCAGTTCCGGCACGCTGCGGGCCTGGAGGCGCTCGATGTCGTCCCGGTCAAAGACGGTGTTGGCTGCCAGCGCCGATTCGCGTGGTTGCTCAAGGCGGGACGCAGTGATGATGGTTTCAGGCAGATTGAGAGCATCGTTGGCCTGAGCAACAGCGCAGGCTAACAGGCCGGGGATGATCAGCAGTGACTTGTTCATTGGTTTCCTCAAAAGTTCGGCTTTTGAGGAGGGCGGGAAGTCAGGAGGCAGGCCACGGCGCGGCGACTGCACGCTGACCGGTGACGCCCTCCGCGACACCTCAGCAGACAGCGGGCACGGCAGTGCCGTGGCTGTACTCGCGCTGGGCCGGTCTCCGGACTCGGAATCAGAGCATCATCGCCTTCCCATGCTGAGCACAGTGGCGTTGTCGATGATACTGGCAGGGCAGGCCTGCGATTCCTTACCGTTGCGGGGGCAGTGTCGGATTTGCACCGACTTCCCGTTTCACCCGGGCTGCAGAGCAGCCTCGGGCACCCAGGCGACTGGAAGTGGGGCGGACTCTAGGGCTTTCGGCCCGGCGGGTCAAGTCTCAGCCAAGTCGGCTGAGACGGGTACGGATTGCGTTTTCGATGCCGGCTGCATCAAGCCCGCACTCGGCGAGCATCTCAGCGGGCTTGGCGTGCTCGACATAGAGATCGGGCAGGCCGAGGTTGAGCACCGGCAGGTTGATGCCTTCGGCCAGCAACCACTCGTTGACTGCGCTGCCGGCACCGCCCATGACGGCGTTTTCTTCGACGGTGACCAGCAGGTCATGGCTGGCGCTTAGCTCTGCAATCAGCTGGGTGTCCAGCGGTTTGACGAAGCGCATGTTGGCCACGGTCGCGTTGAGCGCCTCGGCGGCCTTGCTGGCGTGCTGGTGCAGGGTGCCGAAACACAAAATGGCGACCTGCTCACCCCGGCGGGTTACCGCGCCCTTGCCGATTGGCAACGGTTCCAGTGCCGGATCAATCGGTACGCCGGGGCCGGTGCCACGCGGATAGCGCACGGCGGCCGGGCCTTCGTGCAGGAACCCGGTGGTCAGCATTTGACGGGTTTCGTTCTCGTCGGCCGGTGCCATGATCAGCATGTTCGGCAGGCAGCGCAGGTACGACAGATCAAAGCTGCCGGCGTGGGTCGGACCGTCCTCGCCAACCAGGCCGGCTCGGTCGATGGCGAACAGCACATCCAGATTTTGTACCGCAACGTCGTGGATCAGCTGATCGTAGCCGCGCTGCAGGAAGGTCGAGTAGATGGCAACCACCGGCTTGGCACCTTCGCAAGCCATGCCAGCTGCGAGGGTGACAGCGTGCTGCTCGGCGATGGCAACATCGAAGTAGCGCTTGGGAAAACGTTCGGAGAAGGCGATCAGATCCGAGCCTTCCTTCATTGCCGGGGTAATGCCGATCAGGCGCTCGTCCTGCTCGGCCATGTCGCACAGCCACTGGCCAAAGATGTTGGAGAACTTGGGTTTGCTGACGCCATTGCTCGGGGCCTTGGGTTCCAGCTTGGTGATCGCATGGTAGCCGATCGGGTCCGCCTCGGCGGGCGAGAAGCCCTTGCCCTTCTGGGTGATTACATGGAGGAACTGCGGGCCCTTGAGCTCGCGCATGTTCTTCAGGGTGCGCACCAGGGTTGGCAGGTCGTGGCCATCGATCGGGCCGATATAGTTCCAGCCCAGTTCCTCGAACAGGGTGCCCGGCACCAGCATGCCCTTGGCGTGCTCTTCGGTCTTGCGTGCCAGCTCCCAGGCCGGCGGGATCTTCGCCAGTACCTTTTTGCTGCCTTCACGCATGTGCGAGTAGGTGCGGCTGGAGAGAATTTTGGCCAAGTAGTTGGACAGGCCGCCGACATTGCGCGAGATCGACATGTCGTTGTCGTTCAGCACCACCAGCATGTTGGCCTCGACTTCCGAGGCGTGGTTCAGTGCTTCAAAAGCCATGCCTGCGGTCAGCGCGCCATCGCCGATTACTGCGACGGTGCGGCGGTCCAGCCCCTGCAGCCCGGCAGCGATAGCCATGCCCAGGCCGGCGCTGATCGAGGTGCTGGAGTGGCCGACGCCAAAGGTGTCGTAGGGGCTTTCGCTGCGGCGCGGGAAGGCCGCGAGGCCGTTTTTCTGGCGCAGGCTGGCCATCTGTTCGCGGCGGCCGGTGAGGATCTTGTGCGGGTAGGCCTGATGGCCTACGTCCCACAGCAGGCGGTCATCCGGCGTGTGGTAGACATAGTGCAATGCAATGGTTAGCTCAATGACGCCGAGGCCAGCACCAAAATGACCGCCGGTCTGGCCCACACTCCAGAGCAGAAAGGCGCGCAGTTCATCGGCCAGTTCTGGCAGCTGACTTTCGTCGAGCGCGCGCAGCGACTCGGTGTCGTCGACACAGTCCAGCAGCGGTGTGCTGGGGCGATGGAGCGGGATTTCGTGGAAAGTGCTGGGCATCAAACAAGGCTCTGGGTGCCACTGTCGGTGGCGGGAAAACAAGGGCGCAGTTTAACCGATGCAGGGCAATAGCCCAACTGCGCGCAGGGGTATCTCAGAAGCGGCGCTGAACGGTGTAGTCAGCCAACTGGCGCAAGCGCTCTGCCGCAGGACCGAACTCAGCGACGGCGGTGAGCGCCTGGTCGCGCAGCTCAGCGGCCAGGCGATGGGCACCGTCCAGCCCGAGCAGTGCCGGGTAGGTCGGTTTGTCACGGGCCAGGTCGGCGCCCTGCTGCTTGCCCAGCACGCTGGTGTCGCTCTCGATATCGAGGATGTCGTCCTGCACCTGAAACGCCAAACCGACGCTGTCGGCATAGCGGCCCAGGGCGGCCAGTTGGGCGGGGTTGATGCGCTCGCTGGCCAGCGCGCCCAATTGCACGCTGGCGCGAATCAGGGCACCGGTTTTGTGCCGATGCATGGATTCCAGCGTGGCCTGATCCAGTTTTTCGCCGACCGCGCCCAGATCGATTGCCTGCCCGCCAACCATACCTTGCGGGCCGGCGGCGTGGCCGAGCAGTTGGACCATGCGCAGGCGGGTTTCTGCCTGCGAGAGCGGCGCAGATGCCAGCAGCTCAAAGGCCAGCGCCTGCAAGCCGTCACCGGCAAGTATCGCGGTGGCCTCATCGAAGGCACGGTGGCAGGTGGGCTGACCGCGGCGCAGGTCGTCGTTGTCCATGGCGGGCAAGTCGTCGTGTATCAGCGAGTAGGCGTGAATCAGCTCGACGGCCCCGGCAGCGTGATCTGCCTGCCCCGGCTTGCCGCCGGCGGCCTCGCAACTCGCATAGGCCAGCAGCGGCCGCATCCGTTTGCCGCCAATCACGACGCTGTAGCGCATGGCGCTGTAGAGGCGATCGAGGCGAGGCTGAGGGGTATCCAGCTGGCTACTCAAAAAGGCGTTGATACGTTGCTGGCAGGATTCGAGGTACTGCTGAAAGTCGCTCATTCGCCAGTGCCGTCAAAAGGCTCGGTGCCTAGCTCGCCATTATTTTCGATCAACTGCTGGACCTTCTGCTCAGCCTGCGCGAGTGCTTGCTGGCACTCGCGGGTCAGGGCGACGCCCTGCTCAAAGGCGCTGAGCGACTCTTCCAGACTGAGGTCTGCGCTTTCCAGGCGTTCTACCAGTGCCTGCAGCGAGCCTAGCGACTGCTCGAAATCTACGGCAGTTTTCTTCCGGGCCATGCGTTACCTCATCCGGCGGTGATTCAAACGGCTGAACATTACCCAAGGGGCAGGGGCGGGTCAATTGGTGTGGCGTCGCGCAGGGGGGTGGTAGCATTGATACAGATCAGCAAATGTGTCGTTTTTTTGACTCTGTTAATGTCTTTCAATGCGGTGTTGATTACAATTTGACATCACTCTTACTTCTTCTTCTGATCTGCCATGACCGATGAATCCAAAGTGGTTGTTGCTGCTCCGGCTCAGCAGCGCGATCCGATTATTAAGGCGCTTCAGCAGGCCGGGCTTGATTGTGAGCTGATTTGCCAGCCGCAGGATTGCAGTGAAGCGCCGCTATGTCGTTGGCTTGCCCCTGACCAACTGAGCGAGCGCAGCCGCGTGCGCTTTGTTCTGGAAGATGCTATTGCCACGCTGGAGCAGACGCGTCACGCCTTTCGTTCGCGCCAGTTGGCGGCGCTCCGCCATCGCTTGCAAGGGCTATTGCAAAGCTTGTCAGAGGATGGGCTCTAGGGTAGCGTGTTTCTTTACAAAGAGACGGCTTTGCCGGTCAGGACGCAAGGGCCTGAAAGACAAGGCGCTGCAGCCCCGAGCTTTTTCAGCTTGGGGCTGCAGCGCCTTTTTTGTTGCCTGGACAAACCCGCATAACAACAGTCGGCCGCCGTCTGGAGGGTTGCCCATTCACTGTCATGGATTTGATAACCGTGCTTAAACCGGTACTCGACAAGCTGGGGCTTGATGCCTGCGGCCTGCAACAGCGGCTGCATTTTCTCGATTGGACCGACGCAGATGGCGAGCGCTTACGCCGGGTTGCCAGTTTTGGCGAACGGACCAGCCATGAATTTGTTGAGGCGCTCTATGAGCGCTTGAAACAGTATCCGGAAACGCAGGCGATTCTCCGCGGCGACGGCTTGGTCGAGCGCCTGAAGCACAGCCAGCGTGGCTACTACAGCCGCCTGTTCTGTGGCGAGATTGACCAGCGCTATCTGGAAGAGCGTGTGCGCATCGGGCACATACACGAACAGGTTGGGGTTGAGCTCAAGTGGTATCTGGGCGCGTATCGGCTGTACCTGAGTCGCATGCTCGGCAACTGGTTCGACGATCTGAGCGTGGAACAGGAGTCAAGGCTGGCGGATTTCGACAGTCTGCTGAAGATTGTCTTTTTTGATATGAGCCTGGCCGCTGATGCCTATATCGACGCCGAGCACCGTGCCCTGGAAGCCAGCGAAGCCCGATACGCCCATGCCCTGCGCGGTGCCAACGATGGTATCTGGGACTGGGATCTTCAGCATGATCAGCTGTACGTCTCCGAGCGCTGGGCCAGCATGCTTGGGTTGACTCAGGCGCAGGTCGGGCAGCGTTCGATGCATTGGTTTGAGCGCGTGCACCCGGACGATCAGGCTGAGTTGCAGGCGGCGATTCAGCAGCACCTCAAAGGTGGCTCGCCCTGGATTCGGCACGAGTATCGAATGCGTCGCAGCGACGGCAGCTATCTCTGGGTATTGACCCGGGGGGTGGTTGAGGTGGATGTCTCCGGCTGTCGCCGACTGGCCGGGTCGCAGACCGATATCAGCGAGCGCCAGCGCTTTCAGCGTGAGCTGGAGCATGCTGCACGGCACGATCCGCTGACCGGGCTGATCAATCGACACCAGCTCAACATTCAGCTGCAGCGCACCGCAGCCCAACTGAACCGCCCTGGTGCGCGTCACGCGGCTTTGCTGTTTATCGATCTGGACCGCTTCAAGCTGATTAACGACAGCCTCGGCCACGCCGCCGGTGATCGGGTATTGCTGATGGTGGCAGAGCGGCTGCGCACCTGCCTGCGGCCTGGCGATCAGCTCGCCCGTTTTGGCGGCGATGAGTTTGTCATGCTGCTGGATGATCTGGCGTGCGCTGAGGATGCCGAGACAGTAGCAACGCGGGTGCTCTCGGCGCTGCGTGAACCGCTGTGTTTTGGTGAGCGTTGCCTGGTGGTCAGCGCCAGTATCGGTGTTGCCCCGCTGTTGCCGGGGCAGGGACTGGAGGACGCCTTGCAGGCCGCCGACCTGGCACTTTACGGCGCAAAGGAGTCGGGAAAGGCGCGCTTCGAGCGGTTCGACCAGTCGATGCAGCAGCGGGCGCGGCAGCGTTTGAGGCTGGAAAGTAATGTGCTGCAGGCGCTGCAGCGAGACGAGTTTACCCTGCACTATCAGCCGATCTTTGATCTGCGTACGCCAGATCAGCCACCAGTGGCGGTCGAGGTACTGTTGCGCTGGTCCCACGAGGGCGAATCCGTTTCGCCTGCCGCCTTTATCCCGGTACTGGAGGAATCAGGCGAGATTGTGCGGGTTGGCTACTGGGTACTGGAGCAGGCCTGCCGCCAGGCGCAAAGCTGGCAACTCGATGGGGTCGGGCCGCTGCGCTGCTCGGTGAATCTGTCTGGCCGGCAGTTGCAGGAAGCGGATTTTGTACAGCGTGTACGGGATATTCTGAAATCCACTGGATACGCCGCCAGCGGACTGGTGCTGGAAATTACCGAAAGTCTGTTGATCGATCACGATTCGCGGGTGCTCGCCAGCCTGCGTGAACTCGCCGAGATGGGCGTGCGTATTGCGCTGGATGACTTTGGTACCGGCTACTGCTCGCTTGGCTACCTTAATCGTTTTCCGCTGCACATCATCAAGCTGGATCGCAGCTTTTTGCACGAGACCCACGAAAATACCCGGCAACTCACCATCTGCAGAGCGATCATCGCGCTGAGCCACAGCTTGGGGCTGGAGGTCGTTGCCGAGGGAATCGAACACTTGAGTCAGGTCGATTTGATGCTGCAGGAAGGGTGCACGCTGGGGCAGGGCTTCAAACTGGGCTTCCCCATGTGCGCCGACGATCTGAAAGACTTGCTTGTTCCTTGATGTTTACCACTGCGCCGCGCTACTGCAGGGCAGGGTGCATCCCTGTTTGCCGGGCTGGCGCTGGCCAGTGCGCAGATTACCGCGGCGGTGGAGCAGCAAAGCAGTGTCAGTGACGAAATCAGCCGCAGTTTGCAACGTATCCGCCTGGGCAGCGTGACCAACCTAGAGGCGATGGCCGAAAACGATGAGCATGCCGCCGAGCTGATGGCGCTGGTGCAGCGACTGGAGGGGCTGGCCGGCGAGTTCTGGCAGGCGCACCGCGCCCGCTCAGACATCTCCCCAGAGGTGCTGCAGCATGGTCAGCGCGACCACCGGGGCAGTCTCGGTGCGCAGTACCCGCGGGCCGAAACGGGCAGCGTGGAACCCCGCTTGCTCAGCCTGCACGATCTCGCCAGCGCTCAGGCCGCCCTCCGGGCCGATCAGCAGAGCGGCTGAGCGGGGTGCCGGCAGACTGGTCAGATCCTGCTCGGTGCGGTGGTGCAGGACCAGCTTGACCTCGACCTGCAGCCCGGACAGCCAGTCCTGCAGTGCCATTGGTGGATGGATTGCCGGCACTGTGCTGCGGCCGCATTGTTCGCAGGCGCTGACGGCGATCTGCTGCCAATGAGCCTGGCGCTTGTCGGCGCGCTCGCCCTGCAGCTTGACCTCGCAGCGTTCGGTGAACAGCGGGGTGATTTCGCTGACGCCCAGCTCGACCGCCTTCTGAATGGCCCAGTCCATGCGCTCGCCACGGGATAACGCCTGCCCGAGGTGGGTATGCAGCGGCGACTCGGGTGTGCCGGGCACCGGTTGCTGCAGGGTTATGGTCACTTCGCGTTTGCTCACCGCGCTGACTTCGCCCGGCCATTCCTGGCCGGTGCCGTTGAAGATTTGCACCGGTGCCCCGGGCGCCAGACGCAGAACTCGGCCGATGTAGTGGGCAACGTCGCCGTCGAGAATGACCTCGCCCGCCGCCAGCGGGCGATCCAGATAAAAGCGGGATACGCGCATGCGATCAGTCCCGGGTGGCCAGCTGGATACCTTCCCAGGCAACGCTGGCAAGGTGGTCGATCTGGTCCGGCGTGATCACGTAGGGCGGCATGAAGTACACCACGCTGCCGAGTGGGCGCAGCATTGCCTGATTTTTCAGTGCGTGCTGATAGACCCGGATGCCGCGGCGCTCCTGCCACGGATAGGCCTCTCGGGTCGCCTTGTCCTTGACCATCTCGATGGCCAGCACCATGCCGGTCTGGCGGACTTCGGCTACATGCGGATGGTCGACGAAGTGGGCGGTGGCCTTGGCCATGTGTGCCGACAGCGCCTTGTTGGCCTCGATCACATTGCCCTGTTCCAGCAGGTCCAGGGTTGCCAGTGCTGCGGCGCAAGCCAGCGGGTTGCCGGTATAGCTGTGCGAGTGCAGGAAGGCGCGCATGCTCTCGTAGTCGTCGTAGAACGCCTGATAGATGGTGTCGTTGGTCATGCACACGGCCATTGGCAGATAGCCGCCGGTCAGCGCCTTGGAGAGGCAGAGGAAGTCCGGGGCAATATCGGCCTGCTCGCAGGCAAACAGGCTGCCGGTGCGGCCGAAGCCGACTGCGATTTCATCGTGAATCAGGTGAACGCCATAGCGGTCGCAGGCTTCGCGCAGCAGCTTGAGGTACACCGGGTGGTACATGCGCATACCGCCAGCGCACTGGATCAGCGGCTCGACAATGACCGCGGCAATCTCCTCGTGCTGCTCGGCCAGGGTCTTTTCCATGTGCGCAAACATCTGCCGGCTGTGTTCCTCCCAGCTAACGCCTTCCTCTCGGTAGTAGCAGTCGGGGGAGGGGACGGTGATCACGTCCATCAACAGCGGCTGGTAGGTTTCCTTGTACAGCGCGACGTCACCGACGGCCAGGGCCGCCAGGGTTTCGCCATGGTAGCTGTTGGTCAGGGTGACGAAGCGCTTCTTCTGCGGCTTGCCGGTGTTGAGCCAGTAATGGAAGCTCATTTTCAGCGCCACTTCGATGCAGGAGGAACCGTTGTCAGCATAGAAGCAGCGGGTCAACGGCGCAGGGGTCATTTTCACCAGACGCTCGGACAGTTCGATCACCGGGGTGTGGCTGAATCCGGCGAGAATCACGTGCTCAAGGGAGTCGAGCTGGTCCTTTATGCGCTGGTTGATATGGGGGTTGGCGTGGCCAAAGATGTTGACCCACCACGAACTGACAGCATCCATGTAGCGGTTGCCTTCGAAGTCATGCAGCCAGATGCCTTCGCCCCGCTGAATCGGGATGACCGGCATGTGCTCGTGGTCTTTCATCTGGGTACAGGGATGCCAGAGCACCGAAATGTCGCGTTGCATCCACTCGTTGTTCAAGCCCATGTTCACCTCGTGTTGGATTGGCCAGGTGAGCGATTGTACATGAGCAGTGTGGGGGCTGCAGAGAGCGGCCGGGGGCGTGCGCCACCGGCCACGGAGGTGGTTCAGCGGGTGCCGAACACCACCATAGTCTTGCCTTTGACGTCGATCAGGCCCTGTTCCTCAAGGCTTTTCAGCACGCGGCCAACCATTTCCCGGGAGCAGCCGACGATGCGGCCGATTTCCTGGCGGGTAATCTTGATCTGCATGCCATCGGGGTGGGTCATGGCGTCAGGCTGCTTGCACAGCTCAAGCAGGGTGCCAGCAACCCGTCCAGTCACGTCGAGAAACGCCAGATCGCCAACCTTGCGCGTGGTTTTGCGCAGGCGCTCAGCCATTTGTCGGCCGACGGCGTAGAGCAGTTCGGGATCACGCTGGGTCAGTTCACGGAACTTGCTGTAGCTGACTTCCGCTACTTCACATTCGGTTTTGGCGCGCACCCAGGCGCTGCGGTCGTGCTGCGCCGGTGACAGATCGAACAGCCCCATTTCGCCGAAAAAATCGCCCTGGTTCAGGTAGGCGATGATCATTTCGCGGCCGTGCTCATCTTCGATCAGGATCGTGACCGAGCCCTTGACGATATAGAAGAGACTGTCTGATTGGTCGCCCGCATGGATCAGCGTGCTACGTGTAGCAAAACGCCTGCGATGGCAGTGGGCGAGAAAAGCATCGATGTTTTTTATTTTAGGAGTCAGGTTGATTGAAACCATTAAAAGCGTGTCCTGGCCGTAGTCGCGCGTATCCAAGATGCGGCGCATCCATGTGAGCCTCAGCTTGAGACTGATACGAATTATGTCCAGTTTTTACCCGTATGACCAGTGCGGACATCTGTCGCAGGTGGCTGTGGTATTCTCGCGGCCTCTGAGCGAATTTCCGGCGGGAGTGGGTGATGAAAGCAACGGTCAAGTGGGTCGATGGGGTCATGTTTCTTGGTGAGTCCGGCAGCGGCCACACGGTAGTGATGGATGGCCCGCCGGAAGCAGGCGGGCGCAATATGGGTATCCGCCCGATGGAAACGGTGCTGGTGGGGTTGGGTGGCTGTGCCAGCTTTGATGTGGTCAGCATCCTCAAGAAGGCCCGTCAGGATATTCGGGATGTGCACACCGAACTGGCCGCCGAGCGCGCTGACGTTGAACCCAAGGTCTTCACCAAGATCCACCTGCACTTCGTGGTAACGGGCAAGAACCTCAAGGAAGCGCACGTCAAGCGCGCGGTCGAGCTGTCTGCCGAGAAGTACTGCTCGGCTTCGATCCTGATGGGGCGCGCCGGTGTGGAAGTGACCCACGACTACGAAATCGTCGAAATCGACTGATCTGCTGTCTGCGGGCGTTGCAGTCTGCGCGCCCGTTTTCTTTATGGCGCTCGACGGCCAGTCTGTTGGCGAACTGGGCCCTTTCACGCTGACCATGGTGCGCTACCATCGGGCTCCTCTATAACAACAAGCAGGGAGTTTTCATGCGTGCGTCCATGTTGGTAGGCAAATTGTTGATGCTGGTTTTTTGGCTGACGGTCATCCTCAGCCTGTTTGGTCTCGTCCCGGTACCCAATCCACAGCGTCTGCAGATGATCGCGTTGATCGTGCTGGGTGTGCATGTGCTGGAATGTCTGCTGACGTTCGGCAAGCTGAAAAAAACCGGTGCGCTGGGCGTGCATCTGGTGCAGGTCATGTTGTTCGGGGTGTTGCATCTGCGCCACCCCGATACCGTGCGAGCAATGAATCAGGCCTTGTAAGTGGCCTTGGTCATTACCCTGGAGAGCAGCACCATGGCTTGCTTGATCGGCTCCGGGAATACCGCGCCACCAGCTTCCAGTGCCTGGTGACCATGTTCGATCTCGTCTTCGCGCATCTGTTCCAGAATGGCGCGTGACTTGATGTCTTCCTCCGGCAGCTGGGTCAGGTGATCGTCCAGGTGGCGTTCGACCAGCTGTTCGGTTGCTGCGACGAAGCCCAGGCTGATGCGGTCGCTGATCAGCCCGGCGGTTGCACCAATGCCGAACGACATGCCGTAGAACAGCGGATTGAACACGCTGGTGCGACTGCCCAGCTCCTTGAGGCGCTGCTCGCACCAGGCCAGGTGGTCAATCTCTTCAGTTGCAGCGTGCTCCATCTTGTCGCGTACTTCGGGCAGCTTGGCGGTCAGCGCTTGGCCCTGATAAAGCGCCTGTGCGCACACCTCGCCAGTATGGTTTATTCGCATCAGTCCGGCGATGTGCTGACGTTCCTCATCGTCCAGCGGCACATTGGCCAGGTGCTGGGCAGGTGAGGGGCGCTGAGCCTGGGCTGCACCGGGAATCAGTGTGCGCAGTGACTGGTCGGCCTGGTTCAGCAGGCGGTCGATGAAACTGTAGTGTCGAGTGCTCATGGTGGCTCCTCCTGCCCTCTGCGGCTTAGCCCGGCGGCCAGGTCATCTGGCGTTTGCCAAGGACATGCAGGTGAATATGGTATACGGTCTGGCCACCCTGTTCATTGCAGTTGAACACGGTACGGTATCCTGCTTCGCAGCCCAGCTCTTTCGCCAGTTTCTGTGCGGTATAGACCATGTGACCGACAACGGCGCGATCGTCTTCGGTGACGTCGTCCAGTGTGGCGATGTGCTTTTTCGGGATCACCAGAAAGTGCACTGGCGCCTGCGGGTTGATATCGTGAAAGGCGAAGACCTGATCATCTTCGTATATCTTCTTGGACGGAATCTTGCCGTCGATGATCTTGCAGAACAGACAATCCACGCTGCGCTCCTTGGTTTGCTTAGGGCGCGGTCGGTGACCGCATCATCGGCAGTGTAACGCAGGCAAACGGATTGGCACTATCGGGAAGTGCGTAGCATGGCGCGCTGCGCAGCAGAGGAGGCGTTGGTTGAAAAACGATATTCACGACCTTGGGTTGGTGCTGGATTCGCGTGTCCGGTTGATCGTCATTGAGTCCTGGCAGGAATTGCGGGTGCTTGAAACCATCGGCTCGCTGGCCGTGCAACGCGCGCAGACATGGTACACCTGGAATCATCTGGATGGTCTGAGTCGGCTCGGTTTTGGTGCTGACCTTGACCCGGAGCGGGATACCCGCGATGCAGGTGTTGCGCTTGATGTGGTGCGAGAGTCTGGCGAGAACGCGCTGTATGTGTTCTGCGATCTGCACCCGTTCCTTGACTCGCCGCGCATCGTCCGGCAGTTGAAGACTCTTGCCATGAACCCGGGAGTGACGGGTCCGACGCTGATTTTGATCAGTCACGGTGTCACTCTGCCGCCGGAACTCGGCCGGCTGGCGGCCCGGCTGCAATTGAGCATGCCGTCCGAAGAAGAGCTCACCGCGATTGTGCGGGAGGAAGCGATCCGCTGGAGCGAGGCCAACCGTGGTCAGCGGGTGCGTACTGATAACCGCACGTTGCAGCAGGTGGTACGCAACCTGCGCGGCACGACCCATGATGAGGCGCGTCGACTGGCCCGCAACCTGATCATCGACGACGGCGCTATTGACCAGAGCGACCTGCCGAACCTGAACAAGGCGAAGTTCGAGCTGCTCGGCCTGGATGGCGTGCTCAGCTATGAGCAGGAAACTGCCCGCTTTGGCGAGGTGGGCGGCTTGCAAAAACTGAAAGCCTGGTTGGCGGACCGGCAGGCAGTGTTCAGCAGCGCGGGGAGCGTTCAGGATATGCCGCGCGGCGTCTTGCTGGTCGGCGTGCAGGGTGCCGGCAAGAGCCTGGCTGCCAAGGCTGTCGCCGGCCTGTGGGGGATGCCGTTGCTGCGGCTCGACATGGCTGGGCTGTATAACAAGTACATTGGGGAAACAGAGAAAAATCTGCGCGAGGCATTGCAGTTGGCGGATGCACTTGAGCCTTGCGTTCTCTGGATCGATGAAATCGAAAAGGGTGTTGCCGCAGATCAGAGTGACAGTGGCGTTTCGCGCCGTATGCTGGGCAGCCTGTTGACCTGGATGGCGGAACGGCAATCGCGGGTTTTTCTGGTGGCGACCGCCAATGATGTGTCGCAACTGCCGCCGGAACTGATCCGCAAGGGGCGGATCGATGAGCTGTTCTTTGTCGATCTGCCGGATGAGGCCGTACGTGCCGAAATCTTCGGCATTCACTTGGCCAAGCGCGACCTTGATCCGAGTCAGTTCGATCTGCAGCAGTTGGCGCAGGCCAGTGAAGGATTTTCTGGCGCGGAGATCGAACAGGCGGTGGTGTCGGCGGTTTATGCGACTGCAGCCAGTGGGGAGCTGCTGGGCGGGCGCGACATACTGGCGGCAATTGGTCGGACTTCACCACTGTCAGTCGTCATGGCCGAAAAGCTGCAAGCCCTGCGCGCCTGGGCGCAGGACAGGGCCGTGAGGGCGGATTAGAAGGGCTTGACTACAACCAGAATAACAATACCCACCAAAGCCAGCACTGGAGCCTCGTTGAACCAGCGGTAGTAGACGTGTGAGCGAGTATTGGCGTCAGCCGCGAAGCGGGTTCGAATGCGACCGCAGAGGTGGTGGTAGATTACCAGCAGGGTGACCAGCGTCAGCTTGGCGTGCATCCAGCCCTGGCTTAGCCAGCCCGGGTTTAGATAGAGCATCCAGCCACCGAGCAGCAGGGCGATGATCATGGAGGGGTTCATTATTCCGCGCAGCAGCTTGCGCTCCATGATCTTGAAACGCTCGCGACTGATCTCGTCTTCGGCCTGAGCGTGATAGACGAACAGGCGGGGCAGGTAGAACAGGCCGGCAAACCAGGTAATCACGGCCATGATGTGAAAGGCTTTTATCCAGAGGTACACGCGTCTCTCCTGTAAGCTGGCTGGCGCCGGGTCAGCGCTGGTAATTTCCGCCAGCGCTTTTATCATAGGGGACCGTTTTGCGGCACCGTTGCGCAGGCTGGCCGCAGGTTACCAATAATTCAAACGCAATTCAGGATGTGATGATGATCAAAGTAGGCATTGTAGGCGGAACCGGCTACACCGGTGTTGAGTTGCTGCGGCTGTTGGCCCAGCACCCCGAAGCGCATGTCGAGGTCATCACGTCGCGATCTGAAGAAGGCCTCTGCGTTGCAGATATGTATCCCAATCTGCGCGGTCACTACGATTACCTGCGTTTTTCTGTGCCGGATGTCGCTGCCCTCGGCGCTTGTGACGTCGTGTTCTTTGCTACTCCGCATGGCGTCGCTCACTCGCTTGCGGGTGAACTCCTGGCAACCGGCGTCAAGGTGATCGACCTGTCCGCGGACTTCCGTCTGCGTGACGCCGAAGAGTGGGCCCAGTGGTATCACCAGCCGCACGGCGCGCCGGACCTGCTGCCGGAAGCGGTGTACGGTCTGCCCGAGGTTAACCGAGAGGCCATTCGGAGTGCGCGCCTGATCGCCGTCCCCGGCTGCTATCCGACCGCGGCCCAGTTGGGTTTGATTCCGTTGCTGGAAGCGGGGCTGGCCGATCCGGCGACGCTGATCGCCGACTGCAAGTCAGGCGTCAGTGGCGCAGGTCGTGGCGCGAATGTTGGTTCGCTGTTTTGCGAGGCGGGTGAAAGCATGAAGGCCTATGGGGTTGCGGGTCACCGTCATCTGCCAGAAATTCGCCAGGGTCTGCAACTGGCTGCCGGTGGCCCTGTTGGTCTGACCTTTGTGCCGCACCTGACGCCGATGATTCGCGGTATTCATGCCACCCTTTACGCGCGTGTGGCGGATACCAGTGTGGACCTGCAGGCGCTGTTCGAAAAGCGTTACGCAGATGAGCCCTTTGTTGATGTGATGCCGGCTGGCAGCCACCCGGAAACCCGCAGCGTGCGTGGCGCCAACGTATGCCGTATCGCCGTGCACCGTCCGCAGGGTGGGGACCTGGTGGTGGTGTTGTCAGTGATTGATAACCTGACCAAAGGCGCTTCCGGGCAGGCGGTACAGAATATGAACATCCTGTTCGGGCTGGACGAGCGCGCCGGTCTGCAGCAGCCCGCGCTGATGCCCTGATGCGCTGGTCAAAGCGCGCCGGCTCTCACTCGTTTCGAGATCACCATGTCACGCTGCAGCCGCGCGAAAGTCGGATGCAGCGGCGCTGGCGGCGCGGGATGGTCATTCTTTTGCTGATCTCGATCCCGGTCAGCGCCTGGCAGGGCTGGGAAGCCGCGATGCAACACCAGCAGCCGCTTGAGCTGGAGCGTCAGGCGCTGATTGAGAGTCAGGCGCAACTGGCCAGAGAGTTGGAAGATGCCCGTCAGCGTTATCACCAGATGGAGGTCGACCTGCTGGTGGCGCGTGACTCGGTACAGGAAGGTCAGCAGATCATTCATGAGCTGGAAGCGCAGCTGTTCAAGCAGCAGCAAAGTCTGGCTCAGTATCAGGGTGTGCTGGCGCCCAATGCGATGGCACCGGGGTTGCGGATCCAGGCTTTTGAGCTGCAGGCCACAGATGCTGACGACACTTTTCGCTATAAAGTCATGGTCAGTCGGGTGGGCGACGAGGGCGACACGCTGCAGGCCAAGCTGGCGATCAGTGTCGCGGGCAAACGCGACGGCAAGGCTGAGACCTTGCCTTTGTCCGAGTTGTCCCCAGCGTTGGGTAGCGATAGTCTGGACCTGAACTTCCGCTACTTTCAGGTGGTGCCGGCGCGCAGCGAGCAGGCTTTTATAACGCTTCCCGAGGGGTTTGAGCCAGCGCAGGTCACGCTTGTTGCGACCCGTGACGATGACACCCTGGTTGAGCAGGTATTCGATTGGACGGTTACAGGAGCAGCACCCTGATGTGGGGATCCGACAAGCACAAAAAGGCCGATATCAGTCAATTCAGCGGCAAGACCACCATCATTGCTCAGCAGGCTCAGATTCGAGGCGACATGCGCTTTGATGGCGCGTTGCAGGTTGATGGGCGCATTATCGGTAACATTGAGGCTGAGCAAGGCCTGGTTCGTGTCAGCGAGCACGGCTATGTCGAGGGCGTGATCAAGGCACCTCATGTGGTTATTAATGGCCAGGTGGTCGGGGATGTGCATGCGCTGGAGCATCTCGAACTCGATACCAAGGCGCGCATAAGCGGCGACCTTTACTATCGCTACATGGAGATGGTCATGGGCGCGCAGATCAATGGTCAGCTCAACTACTTGGCCGATGAGGCGCAAGCGGTGCAGCTTGACCCGGTTCTCCAGCTGGAAACGGAGAATAGTTGACCAAAAACCTCGGGAAAACGGATAATGGCCGCCCTGTTGTGCTGCGGCTGTGGCCGCCGGAGGTTGTATGTCTGCTGAAGTCTTTATCCCTTCCCCGCTTATTTTCAGTGATAACGCGGTCAGTAAGGTGCGCTCACTGATTGAAGAAGAAGGGAATGACAGTCTGAGTCTGCGTGTTTTCGTGACGGGCGGCGGCTGTTCAGGCTTCCAGTACGGATTCACCTTCGATGACGAGTTGGCTGAAGATGACACCATTGTTGAGCGCGATGGCGTGCGACTGGTGGTTGATCCAATGAGCTTCCAGTACCTGGCTGGGTCAGAGGTGGACTATCAGGAAGGGCTTGAAGGTTCACGCTTCGTCATCAATAACCCCAATGCCAGCACCACCTGCGGCTGCGGGTCTTCCTTCTCGATCTGACTAGGCGGGGTAGAGCGCCCCCAGGATGCGCTCTCCCTGTGCACCGGTTACGCTGGGCAGATTGCCCGGCAGTCGCTGATCGAACCTCCATGCCAGCCAGGCAAATGCCATTGCTTCCATCCAGTCCGGACTGACGCCCAGCGCGTCCGTCGACTGAACCTTTTGTGCAGGCAGCCGCTGCTGCAGGAGCCTCATCAGGTGTGCATTGCGCGCGCCGCCGCCACAAATGTATAGCTCGTTCGTATCGCGTGCGACCTGCTGTAGGCTGTCGGCGATCGTTGTGGCAGTGAGCGTGGCGAGAGTGGCTTGCACGTCAACAGCAGATACGCCTGGGGTGTGCTTCAGGTGTGCGGCCAGCCAGGCCTCGTGGAAATATTCGCGTCCGGTGCTTTTGGGGCCGGTCCGTGCAAAGTAGGGGTCGGCAAGCATACGATCAAGCAGCACCTGGTGTGCTTGACCCTGGCTGGCCCAGTCGCCATCGGCGTCGTAAGGGGTGCCAATATGACGCTGAGCCCAGTTGTCCATTAGCGCGTTGCCCGGTCCCGAATCAAAGCCAGCAGCTGTTTGGCCGGGCCGCAGAATCGTCAGGTTGGCGAATCCACCAATGTTTACCAAGGTGCGAGTCTGAGTCGGGCTAGTCAGCAGCCACTGATGAAACGCAGGGACCAGCGGCGCTCCTTCGCCCCCCGCTGCGAGGTCGCGACTGCGAAAGTCCGCTATCACGTCGATGGCGGTAAGTTCCGCCAGTAATGACGGCGCTCCGACTTGCAAGCTGAATCCCTGGTCCGGATGGTGGCGAACGGTCTGGCCGTGGCTACCGATAGCGCGCACCTGCTCGCGACATACCGGATTCTGGTTCAGCAGTTGTTGTACGCCTTCTGCTGCCAGTCGCGCCCAGGCGTTGCCCGCGATCCCGGCCTGGTAAAGCTCGTCGCTGCTGGGGCTGCACAGGTCAAGCAACTGCTGGCGCAGATCCGCTGGCATCGGCACGCATAGCGCGTCCAGACATTCGGCCTGATGGGGGTCTCGGAACCGGGAGAGGGTGATGTCGATACCATCCAGGCTGGTGCCTGACATGATACCGACATACAAGGAGGGCATTACTGATCCAGTGTGGCGAGCTGGGTGGCGCGGGACTGATCCATCGACGCCATCAGCTGCTGGCTGGTCGCGAGGAAGGCTGTACGCTCGCTGCTCGGTATTGGGTCAGAAGCGGGCAGCTGCACGCTCAGAGGGTCAACGTGGCGACCGTCAACACGGAACTCGTAATGCAGGTGCGGGCCGGTTGCCAGGCCGGTCATGCCGACATAGCCGATGATCTGTCCCTGTGTGACGTGGGTTCCGGCAGTGATGCCACTGGCAAAGCGACTCATGTGGCCGTACAGGGTCTGGTACTTGCGGCCGTGCTGGATGACAACTGCATTGCCGTAGCCGCCTTTACGGCCTGCTGAAACCACGCGGCCGTCACCGGTAGCCTTGATTGGTGTTCCGGTTGCTGCTGCGTAATCGACGCCCTTGTGGGCTCGAATACGGTTGAGTACCGGATGCAGGCGACCGGGGTTGAAGCGGGAGCTGATGCGGGCAAAATCAACCGGTGTACGAATAAAGGCCTTACGCATGCTGGTGCCGTCGGCGCGGTAGTAGCTGGCGTAGCCATTGTGGTCAGTGTAACGGACGGCTGTGTACGTCTTGCCGCGGTTGGTGAAGCGAGCGGCCAGGATATTGTTGGTGCCGACAGTCTTGTCGCCAACATGCAGCTCTTCGAATAGGACCTCAAAGCTGTCGCCCTGGCGGATGTCGCGGGCGAAGTCGACGTCATAGCCAAAGATGTTGGCCATCTGCATGGTCAGGTTGTGGTTGAGGCCTGCGTTCTGCGCGGCGAGAAACAGCGAGCTGTTGATGGTGCCTTGAACGTAGCGTTCACGGGTTTCGGGTTCGATAACCTGCTTGCTGAATGAGTAGCCGTCGGCCGTCCGATCGATGCGGATGGTTTCCAGGTCGCTCAATTTGGAGCGCATTGCGGTCAGCTGGCCGTCCGTATCGGTCTGGTACTCCAGTACTTGGCCAACCTTCAGGCGAGTGAAGCGTTGCGCGTCCTGACTGCTGTTAATGACCGCATGCAAGGTGCTGGCACCCAGGTTGGCCTGGTCAAACAGCGTGGATAGCGTGTCG
>NZ_OY781932.1:1015000-1230000 GCF_963677335.1 Halopseudomonas oceani
GTAGGGAAACCGAGTCTTAATAGGGCGTTTAGTCGCTGGGTATAGACCCGAAACCGGGCGATCTATCCATGGGCAGGTTGAAGGTGCCGTAACAGGCACTGGAGGACCGAACCGACTACCGTTGAAAAGTTAGCGGATGACTTGTGGATAGGAGTGAAAGGCTAATCAAGCTCGGAGATAGCTGGTTCTCCTCGAAAGCTATTTAGGTAGCGCCTCGTGTATCACCACTGGGGGTAGAGCACTGTTTCGGCTAGGGGGTCATCCCGACTTACCAAACCGATGCAAACTCCGAATACCAGTGAGTGTCAGCACGGGAGACACACGGCGGGTGCTAACGTCCGTCGTGAAAAGGGAAACAACCCAGACCGTCAGCTAAGGTCCCAAAGTTATGGTTAAGTGGGAAACGATGTGGGAAGGCTTAGACAGCTAGGAGGTTGGCTTAGAAGCAGCCATCCTTTAAAGAAAGCGTAATAGCTCACTAGTCGAGTCGGCCTGCGCGGAAGATGTAACGGGGCTCAAACCATACACCGAAGCTACGGGTTCATCGTAAGATGAGCGGTAGAGGAGCGTTCTGTAAGCCTGTGAAGGTCAATTGAGAAGTTGGCTGGAGGTATCAGAAGTGCGAATGCTGACATGAGTAACGACAAAGGGAGTGAAAAACTCCCTCGCCGGAAGACCAAGGGTTCCTGCGCAACGTTAATCGACGCAGGGTGAGTCGACCCCTAAGGCGAGGCCGAAAGGCGTAGTCGATGGGAAACGGGTTAATATTCCCGTACTTCTAGTTACTGCGATGGAGGGACGGAGAAGGCTAGGCCAGCACGGCGTTGGTTGTCCGTGTTTAAGGTTGTAGGCTGGTGACTTAGGTAAATCCGGGTCACTAAGGCCGAGAGCTGATGACGAGTGTTCTTTAGAACGCGAAGTGGTTGATGCCATGCTTCCAGGAAAAGCTTCTAAGCTTCAGGTAACTAGAAATCGTACCCCAAACCGACACAGGTGGTCAGGTAGAGAATACCAAGGCGCTTGAGAGAACTCGGGTGAAGGAACTAGGCAAAATGGCACCGTAACTTCGGGAGAAGGTGCGCCGATGAGGGTGAAGCATTTACTGCATAAGCCCACGTCGGTCGAAGATACCAGGCCGCTGCAACTGTTTATTAAAAACATAGCACTCTGCAAACACGAAAGTGGACGTATAGGGTGTGACGCCTGCCCGGTGCCGGAAGGTTAATTGATGGGGTTAGCTTCGGCGAAGCTCTTGATCGAAGCCCCGGTAAACGGCGGCCGTAACTATAACGGTCCTAAGGTAGCGAAATTCCTTGTCGGGTAAGTTCCGACCTGCACGAATGGCGTAATGATGGCGGCGCTGTCTCCACCCGAGACTCAGTGAAATTGAAATCGCTGTGAAGATGCAGTGTATCCGCGGCTAGACGGAAAGACCCCGTGAACCTTTACTATAGCTTTGCACTGGACTTTGAATTTGTTTGTGTAGGATAGGTGGGAGGCTTTGAAGCGTGGACGCTAGTCTGCGTGGAGCCAACCTTGAAATACCACCCTGGCAACTTTGAGGTTCTAACTCTGGTCCGTTATCCGGATCGAGGACAGTGTATGGTGGGTAGTTTGACTGGGGCGGTCTCCTCCCAAAGAGTAACGGAGGAGTACGAAGGTGCGCTCAGCACGGTCGGAAATCGTGCGTAGAGTATAAAGGCAAAAGCGCGCTTGACTGCGAGACCAACACGTCGAGCAGGTACGAAAGTAGGTCTTAGTGATCCGGTGGTTCTGTATGGAAGGGCCATCGCTCAACGGATAAAAGGTACTCCGGGGATAACAGGCTGATACCGCCCAAGAGTTCATATCGACGGCGGTGTTTGGCACCTCGATGTCGGCTCATCACATCCTGGGGCTGAAGCCGGTCCCAAGGGTATGGCTGTTCGCCATTTAAAGTGGTACGCGAGCTGGGTTTAGAACGTCGTGAGACAGTTCGGTCCCTATCTGCCGTGGACGTTTGAGATTTGAGAGGGGCTGACCTTAGTACGAGAGGACCGGGTTGGACGAACCTCTGGTGTTCCGGTTGTGTCGCCAGACGCATTGCCGGGTAGCTACGTTCGGAAAAGATAACCGCTGAAAGCATCTAAGCGGGAAACTTGCCTCAAGATGAGATCTCACCGGGAGCTTGACTCCCCTAAAGGGCCGTCGAAGACTACGACGTTGATAGGTTGGGTGTGTAAGCGCTGTGAGGCGTTGAGCTAACCAATACTAATTGCCCGTGTGGCTTGACCATATAACACCCAAGCAATCTGGTGTTATCGAGCCAACAGATTTAAACAACTTCGCGAACTTGCGAGATTGCAAATACCTTAGCTTCTGTCACAGATCCAAGCTTTTTAAGCTGCACGCCTAGCGGGCAGCAACAAATTGCTTGACGACTATAGAGCATTGGAACCACCTGATCCCATCCCGAACTCAGAAGTGAAACGATGCATCGCCGATGGTAGTGTGGGGCTTCCCCATGTGAGAGTAGGTCATCGTCAAGCGCCTATACCGAACACCCCGATCAGATATGGTCGGGGTGTTCTTCTTTGTGCGGGTGGAAATGCGCGGGCGGAAAATGGCCCCGACGCAGCGGTGGGTTTCACGCTTGCGCTATCGACGTTGTGCCCTGCTGCAGGCGCGCCAGGTGCCGACGGCGCCGACAAATACCGGTTTTCACTCTCCAGCCATTAACGTTGCCAGAGAGGCCAAGATCGTCGCGGTATCAGCGGGGTTACGCCCAGGTGCCCCGGCGCAATGCCCCCAATCTGATTCCAGCGGTTTAAACCTCGCATTGGGTATTTGCTTCGCTTCGGTGCTGGCATCTTCAGCAGTGAAGTAGAGGTCAGTGCTGCCTGGCATGATCAGGCACTTGGCTTTAATTCCTCTCAATGCTGCACTGAAGTCGCTATCCCAGACAGCGTTCGCGCTGACATCACCATGCCGCCACGTATGCAGGACGCTCAGCAGGTTGTTGGCGTCCTGCTCAAGGTGGTCGTCCTCCCAGCACTGCAGCAGTGCCTCTATCGAGTCAAACCCAAGTCCTCGATAGAGCTCCTTTCGAAAGAAAGCCTGACTGTAGGCCCAGCCAGCATAGACTCGGCCAAAGGCTTTCAGCCCCCTAACTGGTGGCTTGATGTATCGGCCGTGCTCCCATGCAGCGTCGCAGGTCAGCGCTGCTTTGACTCCCTCCAGAAACACCTGGTTGTGTGGCCAGCAACGGGCGGTCGCACAAATACTGGCTACGCGTTTTACCTGATCGGGGTAAAGGCACCCCCACTGCAGAGCCTGCATGCCGCCCATTGACCAGCCGGCCACCAGTGCCACTTCCGCGCCTGCAAAGTGCTCCTCAACCAGTCTGTGCTGCAAAGCAACGTTGTCGTACAGGCTGACCTTGGGGAAATTAGGACCGCGTTGACTGTGGTGTGCGTTGGAAGGCGAGCTGGATTGGCCGTTGCCAAGCAAGTTCGGGATTAGGATGCAGTAGCGTTCCGGATCCAGTGGCCCGTCTGCACCAATCAAGGGCAGATTTCCTGCGTGTGTTCCGCCGTAGTACGTCGGCAGGATGACCAGGTTGTCGTGGTGTGCGTTTAGCTGTCCTACCTGCAGGTAACAGAGATGCGCGTCGCGCAGTATGTCTCCGCTCTGAAGAGGCCAGTCTCCAACGCTGAATTGCTTCTTAACTGCTTGATATGTCGACATATAGCTATCTCTTGGTTGGCTCATAGAGGTAATGGATGGGAGCTGATTGAGTCTGCTTATCAATTAAATATGCATGCTGGCATGTATGTTGAATGAAAGATTCGTACCAAGCGCCGCAGCGGTTGCGGACAGAATCAGCGGAGTATCAACATGAGTCAGCATGTGAGCAGTGAACAATTGAAAGAGTCCCTTGCAGAGAAGGGCGTGAAGTACGCTCTGGGTGGCTACGTCGATCTGCACGGGGTGATCAAGGGCAAGTTTGTTCCGCTCAATCATCTGGGGCGGATGATGAAAGGGTCGGAGCTCTACACTGGCGCTGCGCTGGACGGTGTTCCACAGGACATCAGCGATAATGAAGTCGCGACCATGCCTGATCCTGCGACTGCCACCATCTGTCCGTGGAATCCTGAACTGGCTTGGTTCGCCAGTGACCTGTATCTGGACGGCGCGCCGTTTGAGGCCTGCTCGCGCAATATCCTTAAGCGTCAGGTCGCGCAGGCGGCGGACATGGGGCTGACCTTCAACCTGGGTATCGAGACCGAGTTTTTCCTGTTTCGCGATTCAGAGGACGGCGGCTTCGAACCTATCAGCGCCCGCGATACGCTGGCCAAACCCTGCTACGACCCGCGCGGTCTGATGGACAACATGCCCATCGTCGGAGAGCTGGTCGAAGCCATGAATGCCATGGGCTGGGATGTTTACTCCTTTGACCATGAAGATGCCAACGGCCAGTTTGAAACCGACTTTACCTATACCGATGCCCTCGGCATGGCTGACCGCTTGGTGTTCTTCCGTCTGATGGCGAACGAGATTGCGCGCAAGCATGGCGGCTTTGCCAGCTTTATGCCCAAGCCCTCGGCTAACCGCACTGGCAGCGGCGCGCACTACAACATGTCGCTGGCGGATCGTGAAACCGGGCGCAATCTGTTTGATCCGGCGAATGGTGAAGACTCCTACGGCTGCGGCGTGACTCAGATGGCGTATCACTTTATTGCCGGTGTGATGAAGCACGCCAAGGCGATCAGCGCGGTGATTGCGCCGACGGTCAACAGCTACAAGCGTCTGGTGCGCAAGGGGAGCATGTCTGGCTCTACCTGGGCGCCAGTATTCGTTTGCTACGGCAACAACAACCGCACCAACATGCTGCGTATTCCGTCACAGGGTGGCCGGGTCGAGTGTCGTGCGGCCGATATTGCCTGCAATCCCTATCTCGGCGCCGCGATGATGCTGGCTGCCGGTCTTGAAGGCATTCGCGAAGGCCTGGACCCGGGTAACCCGCACCGCGAGAACATGTACAACTACACCGATCAGCAGGTGCGAGAGATGGACATTGAGCTGTTGCCGCAAAACCTCGGTGAGGCTGTCGATGCCTTCGAAGCAGACCCGCTGTCGCGCGCGGTATTCGGCGATGCGATGTTCGACAGCTTTGTCAGCTTCAAGCGTCAGGAGTGGACCGAGTATCACACCCACGTCTCCGATTGGGAGCTACAGCGCTACCTGAAGTTCTTTTAAGTCGGTTCCGCGCCGGTGACGGCGCGGTTCTTGCTGCGGAGTTACTGCCAAGCCTTCACATCATTGCCAACTAGAACCATATGGAGTTGAACCATGAAAAAGTCCGTTCCATTTGCACGACGTTTCAAGCAGGTTGTTTCAGGCGCCGTGATTGCACTGGCGGCATCGGTTGCCGTCGTACCAGCCGCTCAGGCAGAGGAAAAGGACAGCTTCAAGCTGGCCTGGAGCATCTACGCTGGCTGGATTCCGTGGAAGTACATCGATGAGTCAGGGTTGATGAAAAAGTGGGCCGATAAATACGGCATCAGTGTCGAGATCGTGCAGATCAACGACTATATCGAGTCGATCAACCAGTACAGTGCTGGTCAGTTTGATGGTGTGGTAGCAACCAGTATGGATGCGCTGTCCATTCCCTCGGCGGGCGGTGTGGATACCACTGCGTTGATCGTCGGTGATTACTCCAACGGCAACGATGGCATCGTCATGAAGGACAGCACCAGTGTGGCGGATCTGAAGGGCCAGCAGGTCAATCTGGTTGAACTGTCGGTATCCCACTATTTGCTCGCCCGAGCGCTGGATTCGGTTGGTCTGAGCGAGAGTGACGTTACCGTAGTCAATACCAGCGACGCGGACATGGTGGCCGCCTACAACACGGATGACGTGCGCAATGTGGTGACCTGGAACCCGCTGCTGGACGAAATCCTCAGTCAGCCGGGTGCCAATCGCGTATTTGATTCCAGCCAGATTCCGGGCCATATCAAGGACCTGACCATCGTCAACACCGAAACCCTGCGCGACAACCCCGCACTCGGCAAGGCGCTGGTTGGGGCCTGGTTTGAGCTGATGGCTGAGATGGGTACCGATAGTGAAGCCGGGCAGAAGGCACGTGCCTTCCTTGGCGAAGCGTCGGCGACCGATCAGGCTGGTTACGAGGCACAGTTGGCCGGTATGAAGATGTTCTGGCAACCCGCGGATGCGCTGACCTTTATTGCCAGCGACGAAGCCTATGACGCCATGGACAGTGTCCGTCATTTCTCGTTCGAGAAGGGGCTGCTGGGCGAAGGGGCTGACTCTGCGGATTTCGTCGGGATCGAGATGCCCAATGGCAAGACCCTCGGCGATACCGCTAACATCAAGCTGCGGTTTGATACCGAGTACATGCAGATGGCGGCCGACGGCGCCCTCTGAGGAGTCTGACTGCTGCGGGAGCCTGCTCCCGCAGCACTTCTGGAACACCCATGCGCAGAACCAAAGAAGACGCGGAAAAAACCCGTTTAAAAATCATCGAAGCGGCACTGACGTTATTCAGCCGCAACGGATACTCCAACACCACGCTGGCGATGATCGGCAGCGAAGCCGGCTTCAGTCGTGGCCCGATCTACTGGCATTTCAAGAACAAGGATGACCTGTTCGAGGCGGTACTGGCCTACTCGCAGGAGCCACTGGAGAAGCTGGTGGCGCAGGCGCGCAGCGGTGGCCTGTCTCCGCTGGAGCGAATCGGCGGATTTGTCCGCAGCTGGTTTGCGCTACTGGTCGAGGACGCCTGGTTTCGCCAATCCTTCGAGATTCTGCTGAATAAAACGGAACTGACCGAGGCGATGCAGAGCACGCTTGAGCGTGAGCGGCGACTGACCCAAAGCATGATAGAAACACTGGCGTCGCTGGCCTGTTCCGCGCAGGAGCAAGGGCAGATTCCACAGGGGCAATCGGCCGGACAGCTTGCCTTGATGATCTATACCCAGTTAATGGGCGTGACCCAAACCTGGCTGTTTGCGCCGGGTCTGTTCGACCTGAATGAGCAGCGGGGATTTTTTGCTGAGCGTTTGCTGCGTTCGCTGCAGCAGCCGTAAAAAAAGAGCCCCGTTCGTCAAGGTACGAACGGGGCTAAAAGGTCAGTTACTGACCGGAGTCACGATCGGGAAGTCACCGGAAGGCACTTCCAGCATTTGCAGCAGACCGAAGAAGGCATTCGGCTCACCGCTGATCCTGATTTGCCCAGCCTTGACCGCTTCCGGGAAGGTGGTGCGGCGCAGCAGGATCTGGTCCAGCGTATCGCGGGTCATGCTGACCGTTGCCTGCGCGTTGTCATCCTGAGTATCGGCGCGATAGGTCAGCGTCGAATGCTCCAGGTTCAGACGGTAGTTCTCGTTGGTGTCTGTCAGCTGCCAGTTGATTACCAAGTGTTTGCCCTCGGCCTTGGCTGCATCCAGGCGAACGCCCATCAGGTCGAAGAACATCCCGGTATCCAGTGCTTGCAGCACGTCCGGCGACAATGAGCCGACCGTCGGTGGCAGGGTGCCGTTACGAAGTTCCTGAGCGCCCATCAGGTAAGCTCCGCGCCAAGTGCCGGCTTCTGCTTGATAACCGAGTTGCTCTAGCGCATCTGCACCCAGTTCACGCGCGGCCTGGTTGCTCGGGTCAGCAAAGACGACCTGATTCATGACGCTGGCGACCCAGCGATACTCGCCGTTGTCGTAATCCTTGCGTGCCTGCTCGATCACTTTGTCGGCGCCGCCCATGTATTCAATGGTCTTCGCCGCGTTCTGCACCGGTGGCAGCGGGTTAAGGTTGGCCGGGTTAGCGTCGTACCAGCCCATGTAGCGCTGGTAGATGGCTTTGGCGTTGTGGCGCAGGGTGCCGTAGTAACCGCGGGCGTACCATTGCTGGTCAAGGCTGGCTGGCAGTTTCAGCTGTTCGGCGATATCGCCCGGCAGGTAGCCCTTGTTGATCATGCGCACAGACTGGTCATGCAGATACTTGTACATGTCGCGCTGCACCGACAGGAAGCGCTTGGCATCCTCCTGGCTCCAGATTGGCCAATGATGCTGACCAACCACGATATCGGCGCGGTCACCGAAACGCTCCAGCGCCAGGTCGATGTAGTGCGCCCATGCGCTGGCGTCACGCACCGCTGCGCCGCGAATGGTATAGACGTTATGCATGTGCTGGCTGGTGATCTCCGCGGTATCCAGTACCTTGAACGCGGGGAAGTACATCATCATTTCTGACTCGGCCTCGGTACCGTGAGCCATCAGAAACTCGATATCCACGCCGTCAATGGTCAGGGTGCTGTTGTCCGGCACGGTATCGGTCGGTGCAATCAGCGTGCGCTCGCCTTTGGACAGCGCCTTGCCCAGACCGGTGTCGACGTGGCCACGTTCGCCCGGTGGCAGCATGGCGCCGAACTGGTAGATGGCCCGGCGGCTCATCGCCGGCCCGGCGATTACGTTTTCGGAGACCGCGTGTTCCATGAAGCCGACGGGCGCATAGATACGCGTCTTGCCGGAGGCCACATCCTCATTGCTGGTGACGCCCTTTACGCCGCCCCAATGGTCGACGTGGTTGTGGGTGTAGAGCACCGCAACAACCGGCTTTTGCGGACGGTTCTGGTAGTACAGCTCCAGGCCGGCCTTGGCGGTGGAGGGAGACAGCAGCGGATCAATGATGATCAGGCCGGTGTCACCTTCGATGATCGTCATGTTGGCCAGATCCATGCCGCGGATCTGGTACATGCCGTCGGTCACCTTGAACAGGCCATGAATCGCGTTTAGTCGTGCCTGGCGCCAAAGGCTGGGGTTGACGGTATCGGGTGCGGTCTCGTTGTTCAGGAACGCATATTCGCTCATGTCCCAGGCAACCGAACCGTCGTCGTTGGTGACCTTGCCGTCGGGTAATTGGGCAACAAAGCCGCGCTGGGCATCAGCAAAGGCCTGTTGGTCGGCAAAGGGAAGTTGCTCCAGGACCGCGTGATTACTGGCGGCGGTTAGCTCGGTGGCCGGGTTTGGGGTAGCACCGACAGCCAGGCTGATACTGGCGGCCACGGCGCCGAGGCCGAGGATGACATTGCGTGAACGCATGGGGTGTCTCCGTGTGTCGTCGCCGTGCATGCGGCGGAATTGTTCTTGATAGCCGGCGAAGCCAGCATTGAGACACTATAGGAGGGACTGGCGATATATGGCCAATGCATTTTTATTTTAAAATCTATGCGTTATCTGCATTTATTGTTGTGTTGAAGTGAAACTGCAGCAATCGGGGGCTAGGCTTAGTGGGGCGATTTTTCCTATCGACCGCTGGCGCGTTAATTTATAATTTCGCGCTTTCGCTTGCCCGGTTACCGGGCGCTGTTAGCTGGAGGGTATGAACGAATTGATCAAGACGCCGTACTATCTCATCGACAAGAGCAAGCTCGAACGCAATATGGAGAAGATCGCCTACGTGCGTGAGCACTCCGGAGCCAAGGCGCTGCTTGCACTCAAATGCTTTGCTACCTGGTCCGTGTTCGACTTTATGAGTCAGTACATGGATGGCACTACCTCCTCCTCCCTGAACGAAGTCAAGCTCGGCAAGCTCAAGTTCCCGGGGGAGACACATGCCTACAGCGTGGCCTATGCCGATGACGAGATCGACGAAGTCCTGGCCCATTCGGACAAGATCATCTTCAACTCCATCAGTCAGCTGAACCGTTTCTGTGACGCCTCGACCGACAAGGTACGCGGCCTGCGCCTGAACCCCGGGGTCAGCAGCTCAGACTTTCTGATCGCTGATCCTGCCCGTCCGTTCAGTCGTCTGGGCGAGTGGGACGCAGCCAAGATCGAGGCGGTGTTGCCTTTGATCTCCGGCTTTATGATTCACAACAACTGCGAGAACAGCGAATTCGACCTGTTTGACCAGATGCTCGGACAGATCGAAGAACGCTTCGGCCACCTGCTTGCGCAGGTGAGTTGGGTCAGTCTGGGCGGCGGTATTCACTTCACCGGCGAAGACTATCCGCTGGATCGTTTCTGCGCCCGCCTCAAGGCGTTCTCCGAGCGCTACGGGGTTCAGGTTTATCTGGAGCCCGGCGAGGCCGCGATTACCCTGAGCACTTCCCTCGAAGTGACAGTGCTCGACACCCTCTACAACGGCAAGCAGTTGGCCGTGGTCGACAGCTCGATCGAAGCGCACATGCTCGATCTGCTGATCTACCGTCAGGAGGCCAAGATGGAGCCCTGCGCTGGCCCGCATCAATACATGGTATGCGGCAAGTCTTGCCTGGCCGGCGACATCTTCGGCGAATTCAATTTTGACAGCGAGCTGAAGATTGGCGATCGCCTGTCCTTTATTGATGCGGCTGGTTACACCATGGTCAAGAAGAACTGGTTCAACGGCGTCAATATGCCCGCCATTGCGATCAGGGAGCTTGATGGTTCGGTGAAACTGGTGCGCGAGTTCGGATTCCAGGATTACCTGGACAGCCTCTCCTGAGGCATAACCTACCCAGCCTTTCCAAGGAGGCGTTTCGAGGAAGAGAAATGAAGAAAAACGTTCTGATTATTGGTGCCGGTGGTGTGGCCCAGGTGGTCGCACACAAATGCGCCCAGCACAATGACGTGCTGGGTAACATCCATATCGCGTCGCGTACCGCTGAGAAGTGTCAGGCCATCGTCGACAGCGTGAAGGAAAAGGGCAGCCTCAAGGTTGCCGGTGAATTGCAAGCCCATGCCCTGAATGCCCTCGATATCGAGGCCACCAAGGCGTTGATTGACAAGACACAGTCGCAACTGGTGATCAATGTCGGATCGGCTTTCATCAATATGTCGGTACTGCAGGCTTGCATCGAGACCGGTGCTGCCTACCTGGATACCGCCATTCACGAAGAGCCGGACAAGATCTGTGAGACGCCGCCGTGGTACGCCAACTACGAGTGGAAGCGCAAGGAACTGTGCGCTGAGAAGGGCATTACTGCGGTGCTGGGCGTGGGGTTTGATCCGGGCGTGGTCAACGCTTACGCTGCTGTTGCGGTGAACGAGTACTTCGATAGCGTCGAGGAAATCGACATTATCGATATCAACGCTGGCAGCCACGGCAAGTACTTCGCAACCAACTTCGACCCGGAAATCAACTTCCGCGAGTTCACCGGGCAAGTGTGGTCCTGGCAGAACAGCCAGTGGACCAGCAACAAGATGTTCGAGGTCAAGCGTACTGACGATCTGCCGGTAGTGGGCTCGCAAACCAGCTACATGACCGGTCACGACGAAGTGCACTCGCTGTCGCAGAATCTGGGTGTGCCAAACGTGCGGTTCTGGATGGGCTTTGGTGAGCACTACATCAACGTGTTCACCGTGCTGAAGAACCTCGGCCTGCTGTCTGAGCAGCCGGTGACCACTGCTGAAGGCCTGGAAGTGATTCCGCTGAAAGTGGTCAAGGCCGTGCTGCCCGATCCGTCGTCACTGGCCCCCGACTATGCTGGCAAGACCTGCATCGGTGATGTGGTCAAAGGCAAGAAGGACGGCAAGGATAAGGAAGTGTTCATCTACAACGTAGCGGATCACGCCGAAGCCTATGCTGAAGTCGGCAGTCAGGGGATTTCCTACACTGCCGGTGTACCGCCGGTTGCCGCTGCCATCCTGATCGCGCAGGGCGCGTGGGATGCGGGCAAGATGGTTAACGTCGAAGAGCTGGATCCCAAGCCGTTCATCAACCTGCTGAACGAAATGGGCCTGCCCACCCGGATCAAGGACGAGCAGGGCGATCGCGCACTGAGCTTCTGAGTCGGTGAGGTAGAAGAAAAGGCCAGCTGAAAAGCTGGCCTTTTTCGTCACGGCGCTGTTTGTCCCCAAGGCGCGAGCAGCACCTCCAGCACGGTGCCGTCGGCATCGCGGGCGTAGCCGACCGGCTCGTCGTTGCGGCTTGGGTCTTCGGTCACCTGCCGGTCAACCCGTTGGCTCGCTTCGTCGATGGTTTCCAGAAAACCTTCCGGTGACAGGCTGCCGATTTCGAGTTTGACCGGGTTGTCGGTGTAGTTGCGCGGGCTGCCGTTGGTCCAGTTCATCAATACCAGTGCCGAGCCGCCATAGCCCTGCAAAATGTACTCGTTGTACTGGCCGGGAATCGGCAAAAACAGCGAGACCTTGAAGCCCAGCGTGTCGGCGTAGAAGGCCTTGGCTGCGGCCAGATCACTGACACCGATGCCGAAGGCGCCGAACCAGGATTCGGTCGCAGTGTCGTCACCGACGATCTCGATCAGATTGTTGTCCAGATCACGGCCAAAGCCGACGACCGCATTGCCTAGGGCTGGCCCCTGATCCACGGGGTCGACCAGAATCACGCCCCCAGCGTTGCGGATCGATTGCGCAAAGGTGTTCGGGTCGCGGGCGTAGAACACCAGCTTGCCGGGGTTGCGGTCGTAGTCTCGCGGCTCGCCGTCGGTAAAGCCCATCAGGATAAGCTGCGAGCCCTTGTTGTCAGCCGAGCGCAATACCACTTCGTCGCGGTTGTCGCGAGTACGGCGCGTTACTTCCTGCATGCCAAGGGCATCCTGGTAGAAGGTGACGGCGGCGTCCAGGTCCGCGACGCCAATGGCGGCGCCGGCCAGGTAAGGACGGATTGAGCGGCGCAGCTCCAGCAGGGTGCCATCGGCATCTTCGGCATAGCCAACCAGGGCGCCGTTCAGGTCCGTATCGGTACTGGGCGCAGGCGCCAGGTTTACCGGCTGGCCTGTTGCGGCAATGGCTTCGGCTAGCTGTGCCGGGTCAGCGCTGGCCAGTTCCAGCTTGATCGGGTTGTTCTGATAGTCATAGGGCGCGCCGTTGGTCCAGTGCATCAGCGCCAGCGCAGAGCTGCCGGGCACGGGTGAGGTCAGAATATATTCGTCATATTGACCGGGAATGGAAAGAAACTGGTCCTGTTCGAAGCCGAAGGTGTTGGCGTAGAAGTCGCGGGCCGCTTCCAGGTCAGAGACACCGATGCCGACGGCGCTGAGGTACGAGTGGGTGGCGTCGCTGGCACCGACGATTTCGATCAGGTTGTTGTCCTGGTCTCGCCCGAAACCAACGATTACACCGCCGACACTCGGCTGCGGAGCCGGCGGTACAACAATGCGCCCGCCTGCGGTGGCAAAGGCCGTAGCAAAAGTTGTTGGGTCCTTGACGTAGAACGCCAGCTTGCCCGGGTTTTGCTGCACGTTGCGGCCGACGCCGTCAGTGAACTCCATCAGTACGACCAGCGCGCCGCGCTTGTCGGCAGACTCCATGACGACTTCGATGCGGTTGTCACGCGTCAGGCGCTCACGCTCGGTCATTCCCAACCCGTCTCGATAAAGAGCGACAGCGGCGTCGAGATCGGAAACGCCGAGGCCGACGGCCTGCAGATAGGCGGGAGTTGCTCGGGAGGCCGCGGGCCCTGCAGGCGGCGTCTCGTCATTGCTTCCGCCGCCGTCGGACAGGCAGCCGCTGACAAAGGCTAGAAACGCACAGATAGCTAAGGCGCGGAGATGCTGTTGGAACATGCCGAGCTCCTTCATTGTTGTTGTTTGGTCGGCTGAGTCAGGTTTTGTAAGTCGGCGCAGTGCGCGAGACGGTGTGACTGGTCGGCAGCCACAATAATGAATGAACGTTCGTTCTGTTTCAAGGGGTGTTCACCAGCGCCATGCCTCTTCATCGGCTTCGCCTCGTTTTGCTGCGGATGGGGTATGATCCGGGCACGCCCTATTGGCCAGAGTAAACACAGGTAGCGCTCCATGAATGCCCCCGTATCCCTTGGTTCCCTTGCCGAACGCCTTGCCGGTGTTGGCGATGTTGAGTGTGTCACCCCGGACTTGAACGGTATTCCTCGTGGCAAGGTAATGACCGGCGAAGGCTTTCTTGCGGATCGTCGGCTGCAGCTGGCGCGTGGGGTGCTGCTGCAGTGCGTGATGGGTGGCTACCCGGAGGCGCAGTATTACGGCAGCGACGATGGCGATCTGGTGTTGCGCCCGCTGCTGGATCAGGTGCACGTGCTGCCGTGGATTGAGCGCCCTCGTGCAATAGCCATCTGTGAAGCCGTGGAGCTGGACGGCCAGCTGTCCGGCTTGTCGACTCGAGCGCTGCTGAGCCGTGTAGTCGAACGTTACGCCGAGCGGGGCTGGGCGCCGGTGGTGGCGACCGAGCTGGAATTTTTCCTGTTCGAGCCCAACCGTGACGACACCCAGCCGTTCCAGCCGCCGGTGGGGCTGGATGGCCGCCGCGAAGCCGGTTACGGCGCGTTCAGTGTCAGCACCAGCAGCGGCCTCAAGCCGTTCTTCGACGAGCTGGCCGACACCATGGCCGCTCTGGGCATTCCTCGCGATACCTTTATGCACGAGATGGGCGTCAGCCAGTACGAGATCAATTTTGTCCATGGTGATCCGCTGCTGATTGCCGACCAGACCTTCCTGTTCAAGCACGCGCTGCATGAAGTCGCGCTCAAGCACGGGCTGATTGCCGTGTGCATGGCCAAGCCGCTGGCGCGCGTGCCCGGCTGCTCGATGCACATCCACCAGAGCGTGGTGGAGCAGGGGAGCAGCAACAATATCTTTACCGATGCAGACACCGGCGAGGCCACGGCGCATTTCGGGCACTTCATTGGTGGCCTGCAGCAGTGCATGGGCGAGCTGACGTTGCTGATGGCGCCCTACATCAACTCCTACCAGCGTTTCTGCCACGCGTACGCATCGCCAAACAACCTGTGCTGGTCGCACGACAACCGCTCCGCCGGCCTGCGCATTCCGGCCAGCGGCCCGGAAGCGCGCCGTGTCGAAAACCGCCTGCCCGGCGCCGATGCCAACCCCTATCTGAGTGTGGCAGCCTCACTGGCTGCGGGCCTGTATGGCATCGACAACCAGTGCGAGCCATCTGCTCCGGCACAAGGCGAGTTCGAGGCACCGGACGAGCTGACCCTGCCCGGCACGTTGCACGACGCCATCCTGCGGCTGGATCGCAGCACGCTGGCGCGTGAGCTGTTCGGCGCCGAGTTTGTTGACGGCTTCCTCGCCAGCAAGCGCATGGAGCTGCAGAGCTTTATGGATGAAATTACGCCGTGGGAGAGGCGCTTTCTCGGCAGCCAGGTCTAGCTAGTCGCTGAGAAGCTACCTGCGTTGCCATCGCTGCGTTAAAGATCGCCTCGGGCGCGAGTCCGATCGAAGTGCTCATTTACAATTCGTAAAGTCGAGCGCGACTCCGATCGCTTATCGGCGATCTTTGCCTTGCGCTGCCTGCCTCGCCAACGCTTCTCAACCACTTGCGGTTTAAGCTGCGACCGCGCCTGTCGCTGCCCGGTGATAGACTGCGGTCTCTTCACCTATAAGGAGCTTCCATGCAGGACGCCAACGGCCTCGCCCCCGGTTTGATGATCATCCACGGCAACCGCCTGGAGACCCTGCGTGAGCTGGCGGTGGACTGGATGCGGGCGCACCCGCTGGCGCCGCTGGAAAACGAAGTCATCCTGGTGCAGAGCAACGGTATTGCCCAGTGGCTGCAGATGGCGCTGGCTGCCGACCCTGCTCAGGGCGGCTGCGGCATCGCGGCGGCGCTGGACGTGCAGCTGCCAGCGCGGTTTCTATGGGATAGTTACCGTGGCGTTCTGGGGCGCGACAGCGTGCCCGAGCAATCGCCGCTCGACAAGCAGCCGCTGACCTGGCGGCTGATGCGGCTGCTGCCCGCACTGCAGGATCAGCCCGACTTCGCCCCGCTTAAACGCTTTCTCGCCGATGACCACGATTGCCGCAAGCGTTACCAACTGGCGGTGCGGCTGGCCGACCTGTTCGATCAGTATCAGGTCTACCGGGCCGACTGGCTGAATGACTGGGCCGCCGGGCGCGACCATATCGGCCTGGCGCGAACCGGCGCGCGGCCTCTGGATGACGAGGAACGCTGGCAGCCGGCGCTCTGGCGCGCGGTGCTGGTGGATGTGGGCGCTGAACGCCTGAGCGACAGCCGGGCGGGTATCCATCCGCGTTTTGTCCAGCACCTGCTCGACTGTGACAGCCGGCCAGCCAGTCTGCCGCGGCGGGTTATCGTATTCGGTATCTCGTCGCTGCCGGCGCAGACGCTGGAGGCTCTAGCGGTGATCGGCCGCTTCTCTCAGGTGCTGCTCTGCGTGCTCAACCCCTGTGAGTACCACTGGGGCGATATCGTTGCCGATCAGGACCTGTTGCGCCACGAGTACCGCCGCCAGCAGCGGCGGCCGGGTACGCCTTTGCAACTGGACGAGAACACCCTGCACCAGCACGCCCATCCGCTGCTGGCCGCCTGGGGCAAGCAGGGCCGTGACTACATCAACCTGCTCGACCAGCACGACGAGCGCGCCAGTTACGAAGCACGCTTCGCCAATATTGCCGGTGGCCGGGTTGACCTGTTTGAAGCACCTGCTGGCGATACGCTGCTGCAGCAACTGCAGCAGGACATCCTGCAGCTGCGGCCGCTGGCCGAGTCCCGCGACTTGTGGCCGGCGGTCGACACCGCACGGGATCACTCCATCCGCTTTCACCTGGCGCACAGCCCGCAGCGCGAAGTCGAAGTGCTGCACGATCAGCTGCTGGCCGCCTTTGCTGCCGACCCGGACCTCAAACCACGCGACATCATCGTCATGGTGCCGGACGTTAACCTCTACGCACCGCATATTCAGGCGGTGTTTGGTCAGCACAGTGGCGACGACCCGCGGGCGATTCCCTTTACCCTGGCTGATCAGGGCCAGCGCGGCCAGGAGCCGCTGCTGATTGCACTGGAGCACCTGCTGCGTTTGCCTGACAGCCGGCTGCCGGTCAGTGAGGTGCTGGACCTGCTCGATGTGCCGGCGCTGCGCAGTCGCTTTGGCCTGAGTGAGGCCGACCTGCCGACCCTGCAACGCTGGATCGAGGGCGCAGGCATCCGCTGGGGGCTGGATCAGCAGCGCCGCGCCGCTCTGGGTTTGCCAGACGGGCTGGAAGCCAACAGCTGGCGTTTCGGCCTGCGCCGGATGCTGCTGGGTTACGCCAGCGGCGGTGCCGAGGCCTGGCAGCAGATCGAACCCTATGACGAGATTGGCGGGCTGGACGCGGCGCTGATCGGCCCGCTCAGCGGCCTGCTGGATGCACTGGACCGCCACGAAACGCGGTTGGCCAGCGCGACTGTGCCGAGTGAGTGGGGCGAACGCCTGCGCCAACTGCTGGATGACTTCTTTATCGCCGAGAGTGACCGCGATCAGTTGCTGCTGGCGCAGCTGCACGAGGGGCTGGCCGACTGGCTGGAGCTGTGTGACAGCGTCGCGCTGGACGTGGCGCTGCCGCTCAACGTGGTGGCCGAGGCCTGGCTCGATGGTGTCGGCCAGAGCCAGCTCAGTCAGCGTTTTCTCGCCGGTGCGGTCAACGTCTGCACCCTGATGCCGATGCGCGCCATTCCGTTCAAGCGCATCTGCCTGCTGGGCATGAATGACGGCGATTACCCGCGCGCGCAGCCACCGCTGGATTTCGACCTGATGGGCCGTGATTACCGACCGGGCGACCGCTCGCGCCGCGAGGACGATCGTTATCTGCTGCTTGAGGCGCTGCTATCAGCGCGCGACGCCCTGCATATCAGCTGGGTCGGGCGCAGTATCCGCGACAACAGTGAACGGCCGCCGTCGGTGCTGATCGGCCAGCTGCGTGATCATCTGGCCGCCGGCTGGCATACGGCGGATGGCGCAGATCTGTTGCACGCGCTGACCGTCGAGCACCCGTTGCAGCCGTTCAGTCGCGCTTATTTCAGCGCCGATTCCGAGCTGTTCAGCTATGCCCGCGAGTGGCGTCAGCTGCACAACTCCCGTGCTGGCGATGATGCAGACCAGCCGCTGGCGCCGGTCACGCTGGAGGCGCCCATCGAGCTGCTGGCGCTGCAGCGCTTTCTGCGTAACCCGGTTGAGCACTTTTTTGCCGCCCGGCTGAAGGTCTGGCTGCAGGAGCAGCACGGCACCAGCGAAGACGACGAACCCTTTGCACTCGACGGTCTGCAGCGCCACCAGCTCAGCCAGTGGCTGCTGGAGCAGGTGCAGCAGGCCGATTTGCAGGATGACTGGCAGGCCCTGCTGCTTGAGCAGGCCAGCCGCCTGCAGCAGCGCGGCAGCCTGCCGCTGGCCGGTTTCGGTGAGCTGACCCTGGCGCAACTGGTTGCGCCCTTGGGCGGACAGCTTGAGCGCTTCCGTGAGCAACTGCTGTTGTGGGATCAGCCGCTGGAAAATCCGTTGCTGTTGCAGGCGGTGGCGAGCACAGCGGACGCCACTATCGAAGTGGTCAGCTGGCTTGCCGGCGTGCGCCGTTGTGCTCCGTTGGACGGCCTGATGCGGGTCCAGCTGGTCACCGGCAGCCTGCTCGGTAAAAAGGGCGCGTTGCGCTGGCGCAAGTTGCTGGGCGAGTTGTGCCAGCACGTGCTGGCTGCGGCCTCTGGTCACCGGCTCACGACCTGTCTGATCGGTGCCGATGCCAGCATTCAGCTGCTGCCGCTGGAGCAGGAACGCGCCGCCAGTATCGTGCGCGATTGGTTGCTCGGGTATCTGCACGGCCTGAGCCGACCGTTGCCGGTCGCCGTGGAAACCGCCTTCGCCTGGCTGACCGAGGGCAAGGACGAAAAGCGCCTCGGTGCCGCACGGCTCTGCTACGAGGGCAACGACTTCAGTCGCGGCGAGGTCGACGGCAGCCCGGCGCTGCAACGCAGCTATCCCGACTTTGCCAGCTTGCAGGCGAACGACGAGTTTATCGGTTGGGCACAGTCCCTCTATCAACCGCTGGCGCAGGCGATTGAGGATGAATGGTTGATGATTACCCCGGCCGGGGAGGACCAGACATGAGCAACCAACGCCCTCTGGCCCTGCGCTGCCCGCTGCGTGGCAGTCGCCTGATTGAAGCCAGTGCCGGTACCGGCAAGACCTTCACCATCTCGGCGCTTTACCTGCGGCTGGTACTGGGGCATGGCGATGGCGACAGTGCCTTCAGCCGTGAACTGCTGCCGCCGGATGTGCTGGTGGTGACCTTTACCGAGGCCGCGACCCAGGAACTGCGTGACCGCATTCGCGCACGGCTGGTAGAGGGGGCGCAGGCGTTCCGCGGTGAACTGACTGAACCGGACCCGATTCTCGCTGGCCTGCTGGCGGATATCCCTGAAGCCGAGCACGCCAGCGCCGCGCGCAAGCTGGATATTGCCGCCCAGTGGATGGATCAGGCCGCGGTATCGACCATTCACAGCTGGTGTCAGCGCATGCTGCGCGAGCACGCCTTCGACAGCGGCAGCCTGTTTACCCAGACGCTGGAAACTGACCAACGCGACCTGCTGGCCGAGGTCGCGCGTGATTACTGGCGGTTGCATTGCTATCACCTGCACGGCAGTGCGTTGGCCTGGGTGCAGTCCGGTTGGGGCCAGCCGGACGCGTTGCTGGCACAGGCGCGCCGGTTGTTCGACCCGACAGCCGCTGCGCCTGCTACCGAACTGCAGGCGTTGCTGGAGCAGGTACTCAACCAGCGTGATGCCGAACTGGCCGCGCTCAAGGTGCCCTGTGTGCAGTGGGCCGATGAGCTGGAAGCGTTGCTGGATCAGGCGGTCGAGCAGGGCGTGGTCGACAAGCGCAAGATTCAGAAGCGCTACTACGCGCCCTGGTTCGAGACCCTGCGCCAATGGGCGCTGACGCCGGAACAGATAAAGCTTGAACTGCCGCCGGCAGCCTGGGCCCGGCTCAGCGAAGACGGCCTCGGCGAAGCCTGGAAGAAGGGCGCCGTGCCCGATCACCCGGCGCTGCGCGGCTTGCCGCAACTGCGCGAGGCGCTGGCTGCGCTGCCGAATCCGGACAGCGATGCGCTGCGTCATGCGGCGGACTGGATGTCGGTGCGCTTTGAGGCGGAAAAGCGCCGCCGTGCGCAGATGGGCTTCGACGACATGCTGACCCGGCTCGATGCGGCGCTGCAGGGCCCCAATGGCGACCGGCTGGCCGAGGTTATCCGTCAGCAGTTTCCGGTCGCACTGATCGACGAATTTCAGGATACCGACCCGCTGCAGTACCGCATCTTCGACCGTATCTATCGGGTTGCCGAGAACGATCAGGACAGCGCGCTGCTGCTGATCGGCGACCCCAAGCAGGCGATCTACGCCTTCCGCGGGGCGGATATTCATACCTACCTGCGCGCCCGTGGCGACACCGCCGGGCGGCACGAGAATCTGGATACCAACTTCCGCTCCAGCCAGACGATGGTCACGGCGGTCAATCGGGTCTTCGAGCAGGCCGAGCAGAACTTCGCCGCTGGCGCCTTTCTGTTTCGCAAGGGTGATGACAACCCGATGCCGTTTCTGCCGGTGCAGGCACGCGGGCGAAAGGAGGTCTGGTGTTGCAACGGTGAGCCCGCGCCGGCCTTGACCGCCTGGTTGCTGGAATCGGAGGAGCCGTTGAGCGGCGATGTCTACCGACGGGAGATGGCCGAGCGCTGTGCCAGCGAGATGACCGCGCTGCTGCAGGCAGGCCAGCAGGGCAGCGCCGGGTTTGCCCGCAGCGACCAGCCGCTTGCGCCGGTGCGCCCGGCAGACATGGCGGTGCTGGTGCGGACCGGTCGCGAGGCGCAGCTGATTCGTGATGCGCTGGCCGCCCGCGGCGTGCGCAGTGTGTATCTGTCCGACAAGGACTCGGTGCTGGCAACCCAACAGGCGCAGGATGTGCTGCGCTGGTTGCGCGCCTGTGCCGAGCCCGGCAACGACCGCCTGCTGCGCGCGGCGCTGGCCAGCCACAGCCTGCACCTCAACTGGCAGGCGCTGGATCAGTTGAATCAGGACGAGCGCCTGTGGGAGCAACGGGTCGACCAGTTCCGTGATTACCGGCGTATCTGGCAGCGCCAGGGTGTGCTGCCGATGCTGCACCGCCTTCTGCACGACTTTGAGCTGCCGGCACGGCTGCAACAGCAGGACGACGGCGAGCGCGCGCTGACCAATCTGTTGCATCTGGCTGAGCTGTTGCAGCGCGCCGCCCGCGAGCTGGATGGCGAGCAGGCGCTGATTCGCCACCTGGCCGAGCTGATTCGGCAGGCGGACGAGGGGGCTGCGGATGAGCAGGTACTGCGGCTGGAAAGCGACGCGGAACTGGTCAAGGTGGTAACCATCCACAAGTCCAAGGGCCTGGAGTACCCGCTGGTGTTCCTGCCCTTTATCTGCCTGAGCCGCCCGGTGCGGGCGGATCAGCCGCTGCGTCTGCGCGACGGCTGGGTATTGAAGCCGAACACCGACCAGGTGGCCGAGGCTGACCGCGAGCGGCTTGGTGAAGACTTGCGCTTGCTCTATGTTGCGCTGACCCGCGCGCGTCACGCCTGCTGGCTGGGCATGGCTGACCTCAAAAGCGGCAACAACAAGCAGTCGGTGCTGCATCACAGCGCGATTGCCTGGCTGCTGGGCGGTGGCGCGGCGCTGGAATCATCTATTCAACTGAAAGACTGGCTGACCCGCTGGCAGCCGGACGGCGAGGTGGTCGCGCTGCAGGGTGCGCCGGAGCCGCGTGACGAGCGCTTGCAGGTGCTGGATGATGGCCCGGCATTGGTCGATGCCCGCCGCCCGGCGCACGGTCGCTTCGATTCATGGTGGATCGGCTCCTACAGTGCGCTGGCGCTCAGCGGCGAGAGTACCGACAGCGCGCTGGCCGAGTGGATTGCCGACGACGAGCGCCAGAGCCGTTTTGTGCCGCTGCGTCGTGGCGAGCAGCCGAGTATTCACCGCTTCCCCCGTGGCCCCCAGCCCGGTACCTTTCTGCATGGTCTGCTGGAGCTGGCGGCGCAGGAAGGCTTCTCGGCGTTGCAGGATACCGAGCGTTGCCGGCGCTGGCTGGCGCCGCGCTGTCAGCGCCGTGGCTGGGGTGAGTGGAGTGATTGCCTGAGCGACTGGCTGGGGCAATTGCTGCAGCGCCCGGGTCTGGTGCCGGGTACCGAGCTGGCGCTGGGTGAGCTGCCGCCGTCGCGTTACCAGAGCGAAATGGCCTTTATGTTTGCCGCCAGCAAGGTCGACGTGCAGCAGATCGATCGGCTGGTCACGGCGATGACGCTGGACGGGCAGCCGCGTCCGGCGCTGCAGCGTGACCGCCTGAACGGCCTGTTCAAGGGCTATATCGACCTAGTGCTGGAGCACGAGGGGCGCTATTACGTGCTCGACTACAAGTCCAACTGGCTGGGTGCAACGGCGGCCGATTACAGCGAGGCGGCCATGAGCCGTGCGCTGCTGGAGCACCGTTACGACCTGCAATACGTGTTCTACCTGCTGGCGCTGCACCGCCAGTTGCAGGCGCGGCTGCCGGACTACGACTACGACCGTCATATCGGCGGCGCGCTTTACTGGTTCATGCGGGGTGTGGAAACGGAAAACGGCGGCCTCTGCCATCAGCGCCCGCCGCGCGAGCTGATTGAAACGCTGGACCGCCTGTTCGCCGGCCAGCCGGTTGAGGAGATTGACCATGCAGGGTGATCAACTGGATCTGCTCGGCGCGCTGCCCGCATCCGCAACGCAGCTGGACAGCAGCGTCGCGCTGCTGCAGCTGCTGGACGACTGGCTGGCCAACGGCTGGCTGCGGGCGTTGGACCGGGCCTTCGCCGGGTTTCTGCTGGAGCAGGCGGCGGAAACCAGCCCGGCAGTGCTGCTGGCGGCGGCGCTGGTCAGCCACCAGTTGGGTCATGGACATGTTTGCCTCGATCTGGCGGCGACGCTGGCCGAGCCGGATTTTGCCCTGTCGCTGCCGCCGGAAGGGGAGAGCCTGATCGATACGCCGCTGCCGTCGGCGGTACTGGCGGGCATTACGCTGGACAGCTGGCGTGCGGCATTGCAGGCGAGCCGGGTGGTAGACAGCCAGCAACCAGAGCAGGGCCGTTGCCCTCTGGTGCTGGTTGGCCAGCGTCTGTATCTGCGCCGCTACTGGCAGCACGAGCGGCACGTTGTTTCGACCCTGCATCAGCGCCTGCAGCACCCACTGCAGGTTGCCGGGGATCTGCCTGAGCGGCTGGATACCCTGTTTGCCGGCAGTCAGCAGAACCCGGACTGGCAGCGCATTGCCTGCGCACTGGCGGCGCGCGGGCGTTTCAGCATCATTACCGGCGGCCCCGGTACCGGCAAGACCACCACGGTGGTGCGGCTGCTGGCGTTGCTGCAGACGCCGGCAGTGGAAGCGGGCAAGCCGCTGCGTATCCGCCTGGCCGCACCGACCGGCAAGGCCGCCGCGCGGCTGACCGAGTCGATCGGGCGGCAGGTCGGCGCGCTGCCGGTTGATGACGTGGTGCGCGCTGCCATCCCGACCGAGGTCAGCACGTTGCATCGCCTGCTCGGCAGCCTGCCGGACAGCCGCCACTTCCGCCATCACGCGGGTAACCCGCTGGCGCTGGATGTGCTGGTGGTGGACGAGGCCTCGATGATCGATCTGGAAATGATGGCCAACGTGCTGGCCGCGCTGCCGCCGCAGGCGCGACTGGTATTGCTCGGTGACAAGGATCAGCTTGCCTCGGTGGAAGCCGGCGCGGTGCTGGGCGACCTGTGCAGACGCGCCGACGCCGGTTGCTACTCAGCGGCCACGCTGGACTGGTTGCAGCAGGTCAGCGGTCAGTCGCTGGCCGAAAGCGGTTTGCAGCCCGGTGACGAGACGACCCATCTGCTGGAGCAGCAGACCGCCATGTTGCGCCATTCCCACCGCTTTGGTGCTGACAGCGGCATCGGTGAGCTGGCCCGCGCGGTTAATCGCTGCGACGCGACTGCTGCGCGCGATCTGCTGCAGCGGGGGCAGTTTGCCGATATTCACAGCCGGCGCCTGCAGGACCTGCGCGACCCCGAGTTTGCCGCGCTGGTGCTGGGCAGCGAGGGTGGACTGCCAGGCTATGGCGCCTATCTGAGCACACTACAGGCGCAGCGCCCGGGCGCGGATGCGATGGCCGATGATCCCTGCTGGCAAGCCTGGGCGGGCGATGTGCTGCGCGCCTTCGACCGTTTCCAGCTGCTGTGTGCGGTGCGCCGCGGGGAATGGGGCGTCGAAGGCATCAATCAGCGTGTGGCGGATCTGCTGAGCCGTCGCGGTCTGCTGCACGCCGACAAGCTCTGGTACGAGGGGCGCCCGGTGCTGGTCACCCGCAACGACTACAGTCTGGGCTTGATGAACGGTGACATCGGCATTGCGTTGCGCATCCGCGAACCGGCGTTGCACGCCGGTCAGTCGGAGACCGAGGCGCTGCGCGTCGCCTTTCCGCGCAACGATGGCAAGGGCGGCATTCGCTTTGTGCTGCCCAGCCGTCTGCCGGAGGTGGAAACGGTGTTTGCCATGACCGTGCACAAGTCGCAGGGCTCGGAGTTCGAGCACGCCGTGCTGGTGCTGCCTGAGGCGCGCAACCCGGTACTGACCAAGGAGCTGGTCTACACCGCCATTACCCGTGCGAGCAAACACTTCAGCCTGCTGGAAAGCCGCCCCGGCGTGTTTGAGGCGGCGGTGCAGACGCCGGTGCGGCGGATCAGTGGGCTGGACCTGGGCGCGACCGCCAACTGATCACATCCCGTTCATCCAGTCCGCTGGCGGGCTGCGGTGGCGCTCGTGCAGCGGGGCCATCGCTTCGGTGTAATCGAGCAGCAGTCCCATGGCCCAGTCGGCGCGAGCGCGGATACGCTGGTCGTCTTCGCTGGCGGGCTCGTCCGGGTTCATGACCTGTTCTACGTTGCGAACGATCAGGTGCTCGGGCAGGTAGCAAAGGCGGCAGTTCTTGTAGCTGGAAGCGCGCAGCTCGGCCAGCGGGTAGCTGCCGCCCTGTCCGCCTGACACACCCACCAGCAGCGCCGGCTTGTGTGCCAGCTCGGCGCGGCCGGCATACATGAACAGGTTCTTCAGCGCCGGACTGGCCATGCCGTGCCATTCCGGGCTGATGACGACCAAGGCGTCGGCACTGCGCAGGATCGCAGAAATCTCCGGCCAAACGCCGTTGTTGTCAGCCTCGGGCCACAGCGGCAGCGGTTGTCGGGCGAGTTCTATTACGCTGGTTCTGCAGTTCCTGCCTTGCAGGTTGGTGGCCAGCCAGTTGGCGACCTTGGCGCTCTGGCTGTTCTGCTGGCTGGAGCCGGCGATCAGGGCAATATGACGACTCATTTGGCGACCTCGGGGTTGAACTCGGGGGTGGGTTTGGCTTTTGGTTTGCGCACCAGCGGCCAGAACAGCTCCTGAGTCCAGCTGACCGGGCCGAGGTTCTCGATGCCGTACTTGGGCGGACGGCGGCGGGTGATCTTGGCGGTGCCGAACAGAATGTCCCAGAAGAACAGCAGGTTGCCGAAGTTGCCCTTGTAGTTGGTGACGCCGTCCTCTGCGCTCAGGCCATGGTGAGCCGAGTGGGTAGACGGGGTGGAGATGGTGCGCTCGACTACCCACATGACCGGCTTCAGCCACTTGATCTGATACAGCTTGGCGTCCCACGGCACACTGCTGTGGGCGCCATAGATTACGCACATCTTCAGGATCAGATAAACGAAGTAGACGTGTGCCAGGCCCAGATAGATGAGGATGCCGGAGAACCAGATACCGGGCATCAGCAGGTAGTAGAAGCTGTTGTTGCGGTAGACGATGCGGATGCTCATGTACTGGGCGGAGTGATGGGCCCGATGCAGGTCGTAGAGGAACGGCACTTTATGTGCCAGACGATGCCACCAGTACTGGGTCATATCGTCAAACAACAGGAACAGGGCAAAGCCGGCGAGCCATGGCAGCTGACTAAGGGCGCCCTGCCACTCGGGCGCCAGCTGCTGCATCAGGGCGCCACTGGCGAAGGTGATGAAGGGGACGGTAACCCCGAGTAACAGGGTCGAGCCGATGATCTCGATCAGCGCGTCACGGCGCTGACCAGCCGGCTGGAAGAAGCGGCCGACGATGAGTTCAAGCAGGATGAAGGAGAAAAAGATCCCGGCGACGATAACGGCGGGGTTCAGGCTTGTTGTGATTGTTTCCATGCTAACCTCTGCGGGCGTTTTGTTAACTCGACTGCCTGGCAATCAAAAGCCATATTGGATTTTCCCGACATGCGCGCAGAGGACAAAAACAGAGTTGAATCGGCCAAGGTGTCTATTCAGCGCTTCCATCACGGCCCGCTTGGCAAGGTGCTGCAACGCTTCTTGCACGAGCGTGGCGACCGCGAAGATTTCGATCTGGTGGCGCTGGAGCAGCTCTGGCACAGGGCTGCAGAGCACGATCCGGCAATTGGTCTGCATCTGTTCTCGTTGTTCACACCGCAGGACTGGCATGTGCTGGCCTGCCTCGGTCTCTATGCCGATACCCCGCAGCAGTCGCTGGATTGTTGGGTCCGTTACCAGTCGCTGGCTTCTTCCATGGATTCCGTCAGGCGGGTGCAGGACGACGGTATGACCGGTGTCAGTATTCGGGTTCACGCGGCTGCCGGGCTGGAGCGGTATCTGGTTGAGCACTACATGAACATGGCGGTAACCCAGATGAGTGCTGCGGCGCGAACAGTGCTGGTGCCTGCGCGGGTGTGTCTGCGTCACCGGAAACCGGACTATTACGAGGCCTACCGGCCGGTGCTGGGCGAGTGCGTGGAGTTTGCCGCTGCCGAGAATCAGTTGTGGTTTAACGATGCGGACATGCAGCGCGCCCATCCCGGTGCCAACCGGGCGATGTTTGAGCTGGTGTGTTGTGAACTGGACCGACGCCTGGCGCAGCAGCAACAATTTGGCGGTACGGCCGGGCAGGTGGCGGCGCAGGTCCGTCGTGGTCTGCTGGACGGGGTGCAGGTTTCGCTGGAGGATGTCGCATCCGCCTTGCACCTGACCACCCGGACGCTGCGCCGGCGCCTGCAGGATCAGGGCCTGAACTACCGCCACCTGCTGGATCTGGTACGCGCCGAACTCGATCAGTATCTGGCCCTGCAGGGGCTGACCCGGGCGCAGATTGCGGAACGTCTGGGCTATGGCGACACCGCCGCCTACCTGCATGCGCGCAAGCGCTGGCAGAAATGATGCCCGGCGCCACGGCAGACGGTTGCACGCGGCAATGCTCTGGCCGATACTCCATTACCTGCTAAATACTGTTAAAAACCAGAGCCCACAGTGAGCGACTCCAACCCCAGTCAAGTCATGACCCTAGACGAACTGGCGACCTATCTGAAGCTGCCCAAGTCCACCCTGTACAAACTGGTGCAGCAAGGCCGCGTGCCGGGGCAGAAGTTGGGCAAGCAATGGCGTTTTGGCCGCGCAGCAATTGACCGCTGGCTGGATGCTGAGCAGCAAGGCGGAGATCACAAGTGAGCGTTTTCACACCTTACCAAAGCGCCTACTTCGCCTACTGGCTGACTCAGACTGACCGGCTGGAAAATCAGGTATCTCGCACCATGGCCGCTGCGCGGGTTGACTTAAACCCGCACCAGATCGCGGCCGCCTGTTTCGCGCTCAAGTCGCCGCTGGCCAAGGGCGTGCTGTTGGCAGACGAAGTGGGGCTGGGGAAAACCATCGAGGCGAGTCTAGTCATTGCGCAAAAGTGGGCCGAATGCAAAAGACGTATTCTGCTGGTGACCCCGGCGTCGCTGCGCAAACAATGGAGCCAGGAGTTAGTCGACAAGTTTGAGCTGCCGTCCATCATCATCGACAGCAAGGTCGCGCGCGAGCAGCGCCAGCTGGGCCGCGTCAACCCCTTTGATCAGCCAGACCATATTGTCATTTGCTCCTACGAGTACGTGGCCGCGCAAAGAGATCGGGTAGGGCTGATTGATTGGCATCTGGTGGTGTTTGATGAAGCGCACAAGCTGCGCAACATTTATAACCCCAAAGGCAACAAACGCGCCAAGGACGTTGTGCGCGCCACTGCGCGCGCCGAATCGCGGGTGTTGCTGTCTGCCACGCCAATCCAGAACAACCTGATGGAGCTGTATGGTCTGGCCAGCGTGATCGACCCGCATTACTTTGGCGACGCCAAGTCTTTTCGCAGCCTGTACGTTAACCGGCAAAAAAGCGGCGACGCACTGGATGACCTCAAGCAGCGCATCGAGCCGCTGTGCCACCGCACCCTGCGCAAGCAGGTGCAGCAGGAAGGCGGCATCAACTTCACCAACCGCTACGCCATCACTCAGGACTTCACCCCGAATGAGGCCGAGTGGGAGCTCTACCAGAAAGTGTCCAACTACCTGCAGCGGCCCGATTTGCAGGCGATTTCCCAGCAGGCGCGGCATCTGGTGAGCATTGGCCTGCGCAAGATTCTGGCCTCCTCCAGCTTTGCCATCGCCGAGACGCTCAAGGGTATGGTTGAACGGCTGCGCGACCAGCAATTACTGACCGAAGATAGCCTTGGCGATTTGGAGGAAGCTGACGACTGGCTAGACCAGTTTGGACAGGTTGATGGCGACCCAGTGCCGCCGCCAGAGCAAGGCAGGCAGGCGCGTTTGGCCGAAGAGATCGCGCTGCTGAGTGAATACCAGCAGCTTGCTGCCAGCATCACCGATAATGCCAAGGGCGATGCTCTGCTAGTGGTGTTGCAGCGCGCGCTGCAGATGACCGAGAACCTGGGCGGGCAACGCAAGGCGGTGATTTTCACCGAGTCCTGTCGTACCCAGCAGTATCTGGACCGCCATCTGCAAGCCCACGGTTACGCTGGCCGTACCGTGTTGCTCAATGGCAGCAATAGCGACAGCAGTTCCAAACAGATTTACCAGGCCTGGCTGCGGCGCCATGCCGGTAGTGGCCGCATCAGCGGCTCACGCCCAGCCGATATGAAGGCCGCGCTGGTTGAGCATTTCAAGAGCGACCAGGCCGACATTTTGATCTCCACCGAGGCGGGTGGGGAGGGTATCAACCTGCAGTTCTGCTCAGTGCTGATCAACTACGACCTACCGTGGAACCCGCAAAAGGTCGAGCAGCGCATTGGCCGTGTGCACCGTTACGGGCAAAAGCACGATGTGGTGGTGGTCAACTTCGTTAACCGCAAGAACCCCGCCGATCAGCGAGTGTTCCAACTGCTGAACGACAAGCTCAAGCTGTTTGAAGGGGTGTTTGGCGCCTCCGACGAGATTCTCGGCGCTATTGCCGACGATATCGACATTGAACGGCGTATCTACGATATCTATCAGCACTGCCGTACCGACGCTGAGATTGAGGCCCATTTCGACCAGCTGCAAAGCGACATGGAGGCGATTCTCCAGGTGCGTGAGGAGCATGCTCGGCAAACCCTGTTAAGTCATTTTGACCGTGACGTCGTGGCCGCCCTGAAGAACACGCGCGACAGCAGCCAGGACTTCCTCTCCAGCCACGAGCAGGTGCTGCTGGACTTGGCCCGCGCCGAGCTGCCGGGGGCGCAGGTTGAGCGTAATCATTTTGTCTATCAGGGGCAGCGCTTTGACCTCAGTTGGCCGTTGGTGCAGGCTAACGATTCCGAGTTTTTTCGCCTGCAAACCACCGAACATTATCTGGCCTGGGAGCTGGTTAAGCGCGCCAAGGCGCGTTCGCTACCTGATGCTCATCTGGTGTTTGATTACGCAGACCTCCAGGCTGGGCAGTTTGCCGCGCTGCGCCCTCTGATTGGTCAGACTGGGCTCTTGCAGCTGGTGCAATTGACCTTCACCTTTGCCAATACCCAGCGTCGGCACCTGCTGGCGCTTGCCGTCTCTGACGACGGTGAGGTGCTCAGCCGCGAAAATGCCGAGCACTTGCTGTGCGTGCCTGCCCGCATAGACAGCGCCCCGGTGCAGTTGGATACCCGGGTATTTCAGCCGTTACTGGAAGAGGCCGTGGCCGAGCTGCAGGCGCTTACCGAGCAGCAACTGGCAACCTACTTTGAGCAGGAGACGACCAAGCTCGAACGTTGGGCCGAGGATCGTCGCCAAGCGCTGTCGCTACGCGTGCAAGAGCTGGATGAAGAGATCAGGGCCTACAAGAAACAGGCTCGGCAGCTCGCCTCCACCGCTGAGAAGGTGCAGGCCAAAAAGGGCCTGCGCAGTCTGGAGCGTCAGCGCGATGACGCCCTGACCGAATACCACGAAGCAAGAAAGCAGATTGAACAGCAGGAAGATGCCTTGCTTGACGAGATCAGCGGCAAGCTGGAACTCGACACCCAAACCACTACCCTGTTCAGCATCCGCTGGACATTGACCGACCACTCGCAGGTAAGCGCATGACCAAAACGGACTTGGCCAGAGAGCTGCTGTTTCATATCCGCCTGGGTGAAGACTCCAGCATCGAATTCAAACAGGTGGTGTGCGATGGCACGCGTATTATCGGCCCGCATAAGGACAAGATGGCGCTTGAGATTGCCGCCTTTGCCAACAGCCAGGGTGGGCGCATCGTGCTGGGCGTGGATGACAAAACCCGTGAGGTGCTGGGCATTGCTGACGAGCAAGTGGCCAGAGTGGAGGAGTGGGTGGTCACGCTCAGCCAGCAGGCCATCAACCCGCCGGTGCCCCTGCACACACGTTTGTTGCAATTGCCGGATCGGGCGGGCATGGCGAAAACGGTTATTTATGTTGAGATTCCCCGCAGCATCATGGTGCACGCCAGCAATGGGCGCTATTACCAACGCGTTGGTTCCACCAAGCAAGAGATGAAACCCGAGGTGCTGATGCGCCTGTTTCAACAGCGCAGTCAGTCGCGGCTGATCCGCTTTGATGAAACCCTGGTACCCGCGACCACGCTGGATGACCTCGACCGCAGCTTATTGCAGCGTTTTTTGCGCCCCGACACCCCAGAAGCTGACCAATTGCGCAAGCTGCACCTGAGCGCTAGCGAGCACGGCCAGCTTGGCCTGTCTATCAGCGGCGTATTGCTGCTGACGGCAAACCCGACCCAGTGGCTCGGTAATGCCTATGTGCAGTGCGTGTGCTACAGCGGCACCGAGCGCGATGCTCATGACCAGTTGGACGCCGCTGACTGCACCGGCCCGCTGGACCAGCAAATCAACGATGCCCTGGCCTTTGTGCGTAAAAACATGCGCCTGGCGGCCACAAAAACCATCGGCCGACAGGATCTGCCCCAATACGATCTGGGTGCGGTGTTTGAAGCCATTGTTAACGCCGTCGCGCACCGCGATTATTCCATGACCGGACGACGCATCCGCCTGCACATGTTTGCCGACCGTTTGGAGCTATACAGCCCCGGCGCTCTGCCCAATAGCCTGAGCCTGGATGGCCTGATGGAAAACACCGTCACCCGTAATGAAACCATCGTCAACTTACTCAGCCGCTACTACAACGCCCGCGAAGAAGCGGGGCGCCAGGCGCTGATTGAGCGCCGTGGTGAGGGCGTGCCCAAGATCATCAAAGCCAGCGAAGCGCTTAGTGGTAAACGACCAGAGTATCGGTTGGTCGATGATGACGAGCTACTGCTGACCATCTACGCCGCCAGCAAACCTGCGCAACCCGATACCTAATTTTTCCGGTTGGCCGGCTGCGGCCAGCGCGACTGTCAAGTGAGTAGCAACCGCATGTCAAAACAGGACGCATCTACTGCCATGAACGGCGCATCCATGAATATCAGCCAGCAGCGCAAACAAGAGCTCAAGCAGCTCTTCCCCGGCGTGTTTACCGAAACCCGCAATGACGCGGGCGAGCTGGTGGAGACCATAGACTTTGAACGGCTCAAGGCCGAGCTGGGCGAGTTTAGCGAGCTCTACGACAACCGCCGCGAGCGTTACGGCATGGATTGGCCCGGCAAGCGTGACAGCCTGCGGCTGATTCAGCAGCCCAGCTACGCAACGCTCAAGCCCTGCCGTGACGAGTCGGTGGACTTTGATACCACCGAGAACCTGTTTATCGAAGGCGACAACCTGGAAGTGCTCAAGCTGCTGCAAAAGAGCTATTACGGCCAGGTGAAGATGATCTACATCGACCCGCCCTACAACACCGGCAAGGAATTTATCTACCCGGATAACTTCAGCGAAAGCCTGGACACCTACCTGCAATACGCCGGGCTAAAAGACAGCGAAGGCCGTACCTTCTCGACCAATACCGCCAACGAAGGCCGCTTTCATACCAAGTGGCTGAATATGATGTTTCCGCGCTTGTATCTGGCGCGAAACCTGCTGCGCGAAGACGGGGTGATCTTTATCTCCATTGATGACAATGAGGTGGAGAACCTGCGTCGGATGTGCGATGAGATTTTTGGGGAAGAGAATTTTATTGCGACCATCATTTGGCACAAGATGGATAGCCCCAAAAACTCGGCTAAATATTTCAGCGAAGATCATGACTACGTTGTCCTATATGCCAAGAACGCTGATGTTTGGCGGCCAAACCTTCTACCCCGCTCCGAAAAAATGATTGAGCGCTACAAAAACCCGGATGGTGATCCTCGAGGCCCATGGCTGCTTGGTGATTTGGCCGCTCGGAACTACTACGCGAAGGGCCTTTACTCTATTCAAACCCCCGCAGGTAAAGTGATTCCGGGGCCGCCAGCCGGAAGCTATTGGCGTGTGAGTGAAGAAAAATTCTGGGAATTAGATAAGGACAATCGTATTTGGTGGGGCGAAAACAAAGACAACCGGCCAGGGGTTAAGAAGTTTCTGTCCGAAGTGCGTCAGGGTGTTATTCCACAAACATATTGGAGCTGGAGAGAAGTTGGTAGCACCCGCAATGCTAAGCAAGCACTTAGTAGCTTGGCTGGCGCCGAATCTGGTGACGACCTTTTTGTAACTCCCAAGCCTGTTGGTCTCATAAAGCGGATGCTGCAAATTGCAACGGACAAGAGCAGCAATGATGTAGTGCTTGATTTCTTTGCGGGCTCTGGAACGTTGTTTGAGGCCGTATTCGAACTCAACGCTGAAGACCAAGGGAATCGCAGAGCTTTGGGCGTTCAGTTGCCTGAAGTCGCAGCCCGCAAATCGACGGTCTCGGCTATGGCAATTGATCGCGTGGCGAAGTCTGCTCAGCGGATCAAGGACATTGCTTCGGAGGAGCTGAGCTTTTTGACTGATGGCCAAGCCGATCTCGGTTTCAAGGTCCTCAAGCTGGACCAAAGCAACTTCAAACCCTGGCAAGCCCCAAGCAAGGATGTATCGGATGCCGAGCTACTTCAGCAGTTGGAGCTGGCCGTCGATCATGTCGACCCCAATGCCAGCCAGGAAGACCTGCTTTATGAGCTGTTGCTAAAAGCCGGGGTCAAGCCGACCGAACGCATTGAACGCATCAGTCTGGCCGGTCAGGCGCTGTTCTCGGTGGCCGATGGCAGCCTGCTGGTGTACCTGGATACCCAAATTGACCAGGCGCTGATCGACGCGGTGCTAACCCTTGCACCCAGCCAGTTTATCTGCCTGGACAAGGCCTTCCATGGCAACGACCAGTTGAAAACCAATGCGGTTAAAACCTTTGCTCATTTCAATGACGGCAAGACCGGCATTGAGCGCATTGATTTCAAAACCGTGTAACTGGCAGGCCGAGCGCAGATGAAACTCAAGTTCAATCCCCAGCTGGATTACCAGCAGGACGCCATCGAGTCGACCCTGGCGGTGTTTGATGGTCTGTCACGCGACGGTGAGGCCTACCGTGAGAAGGGCATCGCCAATATCCTGGACCTCAACCCGCAAAAGCTGCTGAGCAACCTGCAGCAGGTGCAGGAGCGCCACTTTATCGAGAAGGCCGCCAGCCTGTTTGCCGACGATGATGCTTATCCCTTCCCCAATTTTTCAGTGGAGATGGAAACCGGAACCGGCAAGACCTACGTGTATTTGCGGACCATTTTCGAGCTGCATAAGCACCTGGGACTACGCAAGTTCGTGATTGTGGTGCCTTCGGTGGCGATTCGTGAGGGTGTGCTGTCCAGCCTGGTGATGATGAAAGAGCACTTTAAGGGGCTGTATAACAACACGCCCTTTAATCATTACCTGTATGACTCCAAGGATTTGTCACGGGTACGCCAGTTTGCCACCGCTAACACCCTGCAAATCATGATCATCAATATTCAGGCCTTTCAGCGTGATGCCGGTGATGTGGAAGATTACGCCACGCTGACGCCACAGGCGCTGAAGAAACTGTCGGTGATCCACCGTGAGCAGGACCGGATGTCCGGCGCCAAACCCATCGAATTTATTCAGGATGTGCGCCCGGTGCTGATCATCGACGAGCCGCAATCGGTGGATAACACTGCCAAGGCCCAGCGCGCCATCAATCACCTGAAACCCTTGTTTGCCCTGCGCTACTCCGCTACGCACAAGAATCCCTACAATCTGATTTACCAGTTGGGGCCGGTGAAGGCCTATGAGTTGAAGCTGGTCAAGCAGATTTCGGTGGCGTCTATCCAATCGCAGCAGAATATCAACTCGACCTATATCAAGTTGGTGAAGATCGGCTACGAGGGTAAAGCAAAAAAACCCTCAGCCACGGTGACTATTTTTGAAGACACCGCCAATGGCACCCGGGAGAAAAACGTCAAGCTCAAGCAGGGGCTGGACCTGTCTGACCATACCAACCGTGCAGGCTACCAGGGTTATGTGGTGGACGAGATCTATGCTGAGCCGGGCGCCGAGTACGTGCGCTTTGCCAACAATGTGATCCTTGAGCCCGAGCAAGAGCAGGGCGGTATTCAGGATGAGGTGCTCAAAGAGCAGATTCGTCAGACCGTGGAGGAGCACTTCAAGAAGGAGCGCAACCTGCTCAAGCGGGGTCTGCCGGTCAAGGTGCTGTCGCTGTTCTTTATCGACAAGGTGGCCAACTACCGCTACTACGATGACCAAGGCAACCGCCAGAACGGCAAGCTGGCGCAGTGGTTTGAGGAGGCCTACCAGGAGATTGCCGAGTGGCCGCAGTTCAGCCAGCTACCCAAGCGCCCGGTACAACAGGTACACAATGGTTACTTTGCCGAGGTGAAGAAAAAGGGCAAGGTGGTGGAGCTGAAAGATACCACCGGTGCCACCGCCAGCGATGCCGAGGTCTATGAGCTGATCATGCGCGACAAAGAGCGGTTGCTGGATGACGCCGAGCCTTTGCGGTTTTTGTTCAGCCATTCGGCGCTGAAAGAGGGCTGGGACAACCCCAACGTATTCCAGATTTGCACCTTGCGCGAGTTCGGCACCGAGCGTGAACGACGTCAGACCCTGGGCCGTGGTCTGCGCCTGGCTGTCGATGCCAATGGTGACCGGGTCTACGATCCACAGGTTAATCGCCTGACGGTGATCGCCAGTGAGTCCTTCGAGGAGTACGCAAAACAGCTGCAAAGCGAGATGGAAAAGGACATTGGCGGCGGCTTCAAGTTTGGCCGCGTACCGGCCATCGCCTTTGCTCCACTTGCGACCACAGCCCCCGACGCATTGGAACCCGAGCCGCTGGGGCAGGAAGGCTCGCGCCAGCTCTGGCAAGCTCTGAAAGCCGAAGGCTATCTGGATGCCAAGGGCGACATTACTGCGCGTTTTCAGCCAGACGATCTGCACTTTCAATTGCAGGTACCTGCCGCCTATCAGCCGCTTGAGCACCAGATTATCGACGTACTGCGCAGCTTTATGTTTGCCGGGCGCATCAAGGATGCGCGCAGCCGCACCAGCGTGACCTACAACAAGCGAGTGGAGCTGAACCCGGACTTTCAGGCGTTGTGGGCGAAAATCAGCCAGAAAACCCGCTATGCGATTGCCTTTGATACGCAAAAGCTGATCGAACTGGCTGGCCACAAACTGCAAACCATGCCGCCTGTTCAGCCGGTCAGTTTGGTGGTGGACCATACCCAGGCCAGTCTCACCCAGGCCGGCGTTGGCGCAGAGCGCAAGATTCAGACGCCCAAAGCACGTTATGTCACCACCCACAGCGAGTTGCCGGACTTGCTCGGTGCCTTGCAGGAGCAGACCGAACTGACCCGCGCGACCTTGTTGGCGATCATCAAGCGCGGTGGGCGTCTTGATGAATTCAGGAACAACCCACAGGGTTTTATTACCGAGGCGGCGCGCTATATCCACAAGGCACTGGACGAATTGCTGGTCAAGGATATTCGCTACATCAAGCTGCCCGGCGAGCATTACCGCATGGAGCAGTTCGATGAGCTGGAGCTGGAAACCTGGCTGGACCGGGCTTACCAGGTTCAACATGCCAAGGCCGGTGAGCACCCGCAAACACCCTATGACTATATTGAATACGACTCGCACATTGAGCACCTGACTGCACGTGCGCTGGATGGTGCCGAGAACATTCGCTTCTTCTGCAAGTTGCCGCGCTGGTTCACCATCCCGACCCCGGTGGGGCCCTACAACCCGGACTGGGCGGTGGTGCTGGAGGAGGACAGCAAGGTGTACCTGATTCGTGAGACCAAATCCACCCACGACGCCGACAAGCGCAGGTTGGAAGAGAACCTGAAAATTCACTGTGGCGAGGCGCATTTCAAGGCGCTGGGCGAGGTGGATTACCGCGTTGCGACCTCGGTAGCTGAAGTGGTTAGCCTGCCAGCATGAGAAAGGCACGGTGAGTTTTCACGAACTGCAGGCGCGCTTTCGCCGGCTGCACGGTGAGAGCGCTGCGTGGAAGCTGCTGCGGGCCGACAATGCGCCCTATGTATTGGCGTTTATCGCCGACCTGTTCAGCGAGGAAGGTGAGGTGTCCTTCAGCCGTGCGCGAGTGCGGCTGGATGCTGAGATAGAGCGCTTGCGTGAATTGGGGCAGTGGCAGACTGAAACGCCGGCCGGTACCTACCTGAATCAGTGGATTGCCGCCGGCTGGCTGCGCGAGCTGGATGATCAACTGAGCAAGACCGATGCCTGCGAAACGGCGCTGCGTTTTAGTCGTAGCCTGGATGAGCGCAGTACCGGCACCAGCGCATCGCACCTGCGTATTGTGCAGGAAGCCGTACGTGATCTGGCTGTGGCGATCAGCCCGAATGTAGATGAGCGCGTTACCTTGCTGGAGCAGCGTAAGGCGGAGTTGCAGCGCGAGATTGATGAGCTAAAGGCGGGTGTGGTGCGTGAGCTGAGCGAGCAACAGCAGCGCGAGCGTATTCGCGAGGTTTACCAGTTGGCCTCGGTGCTGACCGGGGACTTTCGCCGGGTCGAGGATGAAATTCGCCAGCTGGATAAAGACCTGCGCGTGCAGTTGATTGAGGGCGGCAATACCCGGGGTGAGGTGTTGTTGTCGGTGATGGAGCGCGAAGCGCTGCTGGCGGCGACTGACGCGGGCAGTGCCTTCGAGGGCTTCTTCCAGCTGCTCTGTGATCACAACCGCTATACCGAATTGAGTGAGCAGTTGCGCAGTATTCTGGCGCGCCCCATCGCCCAGCAACTGACCACCGCGCAGCAACAGTTTCTGGCGCAGTTGATGCGCGAACTGAGCCGTGAGAGCGAGCGTGTGTTTCAGGTACGACGGCGCACAGAGGAAGGGCTGCGCGCGTACATTGAAAGCGGCGCAGCGAGTGAGAACCGCGCGGTGGAGCAATTGCTGGCGCAATTGGAGAAGGCCGCTGTGGCCTTGCGGGATGGCGGTTGCAGCCTGCGCAGCGAGACTCGGCTCGATCTGCCGGTCGGAGCGCTGACGCTGTTCTCGCCAGACAGCCTGCGTTTGCGCAGCCCGGAAGAGAAACTCGATACGCGGGGTGTGCAAGCGCAGACCAATAGCCGTGAGCCAAGTGCACAGATACTCCAGAGTCTGGAGTCGGTGCGCGTGCGCGAGGTGGCAGAAAAGGTGTATCTGACGCTCTGTCAGCGCGGCCCGCAGACCATCGCTGGGCTGCTTGAGGTGTTGCCGGTTCAGGCCGGGCTGGAGGAGTTGGTGGCCTACGTGCGGGTGGCCAAGGCGGTCAACGCGGCCACACTGGAGCGCAGCGAACAGGTCATCATTGTTGAACGCAGCGGTGCGCAGCTGCGCGCCAATGTACCGGCGCTGCTGCTGAGCGCGGAGTTGTTCCCGGACAATCTGGATGAACTGGTTCTGTAGGAGCAGGTATGGCAGAGCATGACGGCGAGGGCGGCGCGGATAACAGCTTTTTCAGCATGGTCAGTGGTGTGCAGCCGCAGGGCCGGCGCGAGGTAGGGCAGCTAGACAGCGCCGAGAACGGGGAGGCAGAGTTAAGCGAGAGCGGAGCCGAGGACGCCAGCGACGGCGCCGAGATGCCCCATGAGGCGCGCCGGGTGCTGGTCTACCTGATGCGCCAGGGCGCTATTATCGCGGCGCAAAAGGGCAAGTTGTACGAGGCCTTGTGTCGCCATCAGGGCGTGATTCGCCGCCATCTGGCCGAAGTGTATCTGCGTCTTGTATTGGATGAGCGCGCGGGTCTGGGCTTTGTGGCTCGCTTTGATAGCGACGATGAGGCGAACGATGAGTCAGACAGCGAAAACGACAACGACAGCACCGAGTCTTTCGTTTCGCTGATCACCCGGCGCACCCTGTCACTGTACGACACCCTGTTGCTATTGGTACTGCGCCGCCATTATCAGGAGCGAGAGGCTGCCGGGGAGCAGAAGATTACCGTGGACATTGAGCGGCTGGAGTCCTATCTCACGCCCTTTTTGCCGCTGACCAATCACGCCAGCGCCGACCGCAGAAAGCTCAATGGCGCGGTGAAAAACATGAAAGACCGCAAACTGCTGGCGCCGCTGCGTGGAAGTGACGACCGCTTTGAAATCACCCCGCTGATTCGCTATGTGGTGGATGCCGCCTTCCTTGAAACCATGCTGGCCGAGTATCAGCGACTGGCCGCGGAGGGTGATATTGCGCTGCCGGCCTCAACGGTCAAGCCATCAAACACACCCGCCCCAAGTGCCAGCCAGGGTGACCTGCTGGGAGGCAATGATTGATGATGGATAACGCAACGAGCGCGGCGGAACTGTTTCAGCACGGGCAGATTCGGCTCAGCGAGCTGACGGTGTACAACTGGGGCTCCTTTGACGGGCTGCACAGCGCCAGTATTGACCCATTTGGCACGCTGATTACCGGGGACAATGGCACCGGTAAGTCCACCTTCGTCGATGGCCTGATGGCGCTGCTGTTGCCCGCGGGCAAGGCGACCTTCAACGTGGCGGCCGCCCAGGGCGACCGCGCTGACCGCACCTTGCTGTCTTATATGCGCGGTAGCTTCGGCGCGGCCCATGAAGGTGCTGGCACGCGAGTCAAAAGCAAACGGGACAAAGCAGTGGTAACCGGCCTGCGGGCGCTTTACCGCGCTGATGACGGTGCCGAACTTACCCTGGCGGCGCTGTTTTGGACCACACAGTCCAGCAACGCACTGAGTGATGTCAGCCGGGTGTACGTGGTGGCTAAGCGCAACTTGGCGCTCAAGGACATGCTGGATGCCTTTGGCGAGGGCAATGCCCGACAGCTCAAGCAGTGGCTGCGTGATGACCCGCGCATCACCTGTTGTGACGAGCACTTTGCCGAGTACCAGGAGCTCTACCGCAAGCTGCTGCACATGGATAACCGCAATGCCCCGGCGCTGCTGTCACGGGCGCTGGGTCTGAAAAAGATCGATGACCTGACCCGCCTGATCCGCGAGCTGGTGCTGGAACCCAGCGCTGTGCGTGAGGACGCGCGCGAGGTGGTCGACGAGTTTGCTGATCTGGTGGCCATTCATGATCGTCTGAGCGATGCCCGCGCTCAGGTTGAACATTTGCAGCGGTTGCCCGAACTCGCCGCCAGCATCCAGCGCGCGGAGCAGGCGCTGCAGCAGCTGTGGTTGGAGAAACATGACCTGCGTAGCTACTTTGCCGAGGCGCAGGCGCAGCTCTGGGCCGAGCGCATTGCGGTCGTTGAGGCAGAGTTGGCTGACGTGACACGGCAGCTTGAGGTGGCGCAGCGGGCCCTGGACGACGCCGCCCAGCAGGTCGAGCTGCGGCACGAGGCCTATCTGCAACACGGCGGTAATCAGGTCGAAGCGCTGCGCAAGGAGCTGGTGCATGCTGAAGCTCGCTTGAAGGATATTGCTCGCAAGGCGTCGCAGTATCAGCAGGACATGCGTGCGCTGGGTTTGCCGGAGGCTTTGCAGCAAAGCCGGTTTGTCGAAAACCAGCGCGAGGCTAACAGCGCCTTGCAGGCTATCGACCAAAGCCGCGAAGACAGCCAGAACCGCTTTGCCGAGGCCAGTGGCCAGTTGAGTCAGGCGCAGCAGCAATTACGCGAGACGGTTGAGCAGATCCGCGAGATCGAAGCGCGGCCCAATTCCAATATCGAGCCGGCCTACCAGCGCTTGCGCGATGAGCTGGTAGCGGCGCTGGAGTTGGACGCCGAACAGCTGGTGTTTATCGGCGAATTGATCGATGTGAAGAGTGAAGAAACGGCCTGGCAGGGCGCTATCGAGCGCGCCCTGGGTGGCCTGCGCACCACGCTGCTGGTGCCGGCGCAGGGCTATTCGATGGTTACCCGCTGGCTGAACGCGCGGCATACCGGCCTGCATGTGCGGGTACAGGTAGTACGCGCGGCGGGCTCAGCTGCGCCGCCGTTGCTCTGGGATGACGGCTTTCTGCGCAAGTTGGTCTGGCGTCAGCACCCCTACCGCGACTGGCTCAAGCAGCACCTGAGCCGGCATGACCTGCACTGTGTAGATAGCACCGAGGCGCTGGACGCCACGCCTTTTTCGACCACCCGCGAAGGTCTGGTGCAACGCGAGCACGGTCGTTTCGAGAAGAAGGACCAGGCGCGGGTGGATGACCGTCGGCGCTGGTGCCTTGGGTTTTCCAATACCGCGCGCCTGGCGCTGCTCAATGGCGAGCGAACCCGCCTGCAGAGCAGTGTTGGCAACCTGGAGCGCGAGGTGGCCATGGCGCGTACGTCGATGGACGAGGTGGCCGGCCGGCAGCGCCTGCTTGAGCGGGTGCTGGGTTATCACTGGGATGAACTGGATGCGCCCTACTGGGAAGGGCGTCAGAGCACACTGAAGACCGAGCTGCAGGCGCTGGAGTCGGCCGACGGCGACTTGGCCAAGGCATTGGTACGCTGGCAGCAGGCGAAGGACGAATATAGTGCTTGCGGGCAGCGGCTGGGTGACCTGCAACAAACCAAGGGCAAAGTGCAGGGCCGGTTGGAAAGTGCGCAAAAGTCCCACACGCAGGCCGCCGAACTGGCCGCCCAGGGTGTTAGCGACCAGGGGCGTGCCTTGCTGGCGCAGCGCGTTGGTGTTGTCACCCTGGAGGACGGTGAGCGCCAGGCTGCTGTAGATCGCGAGCTGGATCGGTTAATCGAGACCGAGCGTGGGCGCAAGGGCACCGCTGAGAATACCGCTAACGGCATCATGGGTGGCTTTCGCCTGAAAGATCAATGGACGCCCTTGGTAGCCGACTGGCCGACCGGCCTCGCCGGGCTGGGCGACTTTCTTACGCACCTCCAGGCGTTGCAGCGTGAAGGCCTTCCGGCGCTGGTGGAGCAGTTCCGTGAACGCCTGAATCGCCACGCCACCCAGTCGCTGGCGCGCATCCGCAACAAGCTGGACGCCGAGCGCGAGCAGATTCTGGAGCGTCTACAAACCATCAACGCAGTGTTGAGGCGTTCCGAGTTCAAGGTTGGCAGCCACCTGCGGCTGGGCTCGCGGCGCGAGCAGTATCCGCATGTGCAGGACTTTCAGCGCAAGCTCAATCGGGCGCTCAGCCAGATCAACAGCGATGAGCACGAGCTGCGCTTTCAGTCGCTGTCCGAGGTAGTCGCCATCCTCGACAAGGCTAGCTCCACCGGCACCGCCGGCACTCTGGAAAGCCTGCGCCTGCTAGATCCACGCTATCAGATGACCTTTTACGCCGAGGAGGTCGACAGCATCACCGAGGATGTGCGTGACGTGCTCAACTCCTCCAGCGGCAAGTCCGGGGGCGAGAAAGAATCTTTTGCCGGCATGGTGGTGGCGGCCAGTCTGGCTTATGTGCTGACGCCCGACGGCCATGATAAACCGGTGTACTGCACGGTGTTTCTCGACGAGGCCTTTTCCAACACCGCCGAGTCGGTCAGCCGGCGCGTTCTGCGGGTTTTCCGCGAGCTGCACATTCACGTCAATCTGATTACGCCCTACAAGAACCTTAACCTCGCCAGAGAGTCTGCCCGTTCACTGCTGATTGCCGAGCGCAACCCGGATAGCCACGAGAGCCACCTGTGCGAACTGACCTGGGAGGAGATTGACCAGCGCATGGCGCAGGCACGCGAAGCTCAGTTGCAGAACGAGGCAGTCACGCTGGGTGTGCAGTTCGATGGCTGAGCCGGGCTGGGGCCTGTTACCTGCACAGGCCTTGGCGCTTTTGCAGCGCCGTGAGTGGGACAACCGACGGCGTCTCAAGGCGCGACTGACAGGTGAGTTACCGTTTCCCGCCAAGATTCCTCTGAGGCCGCCAAAAGGCTCGGCGGCGCTGGGTGAGCTGGCGCATTTCAATGCTTTTGTGCAGGCGTGGCGTGACTTCGCCCCGTCGCACGCGGTGTGCTGGGGCAAGACGACCTATCGGCACTTGGGTAACCAGCCGGTACCCACCCATCTGGTTGCACAGGACCCGGCCATGCTAGCCCGTTTGCTTGGCCCGGCGGCTGAGCAGGCCTTACAAGGTTGGCAGCAGCGCATCAGCCGGTGCCTGTCGGTGGCATGGCTGCAGGACGGTACGCTGCAACGCTCGATGTTTGCGCTGCTGGTCAGTCAACTGGAGGAGCTGGAGCGCCTGAGCGATAACGATCTGGGGCTGCTGCTTGCGCTACTGCCTCAGCTACGCCCTAGCATGGGCGGGGGCGCTTATTTGCGTGCCCTGCCGCTGGTGCAGGTGGACACCAAGTTTGTCGAGCAGCATCAGCGCCTTATCGAACTGATGCTGGATGTGCTTCAGCAGGGCGCGATCAGCGACGCAGGCGGGCTGTTGCGCTGGCTCAATTGTCAGGCCAACCCACGCGGCTGGCTGTGGGTGCGTCCGCTGTGCGAGTCCAGTCGCGCGGCGCTGGGCGGCCTACCGCTGCTTCAGTTGTCGACCGACACCCTCCTGACAACGGCGCTGCCCGCCGGTCGCATTCTGGTGGTAGAGAACGTGCAGTCCGGCCTGGGCTTGCCGGTGCTGGATGATTGTATTGCGGTGTTCGGCGGCGGCAAGAATCTGAGTTGGCTACAGGCGAAATGGTTGGAGAGCAAACAGGTGGCCTACTGGGGCGATATCGACTCTGAAGGTCTGACCATGCTTGCTGACGCCAGAAGCAAACTTCCCAATATCAAGCCGCTGCTGATGGACTTGGATACGTTGTTGCGGCATCAGGCGCGTATGGTGCCGGAGCCTACCTCTATTATGGCTGAGCCAGCAGCTCTGACGGCTACCGAGGCTCAGCTCTTCCGGGATTTGCGTGCTGGCCGATTTGGCTTGGCGCGGCTGGAGCAGGAGCGGCTGGCGCCAGACTGGGTGTGTGCAGCGCTCGCTGCCTGGTCAGAGTGACTCTCGTGCTGCGGCTACCAGCGCCTGAAACAGGCGGCGTTGACGCGGCAGGAACAGTAGAAATTCCGGGTGCCATTGCACACCAATAACAAAGCGCCTCCCAGGTGCCTCCACGGCCTGCGGGATCTGGTCGAGATCTCTGGCGCTGATGACCAGACCGTCACCCACCCGATTGACCGCTTGGTTGTGCAGGCTGTTGATGCGTGCGCGCTGGCGGCCGAGCAGGCGCGCCAGGTGGCTGTCTGGCTCGACGCAGAGGGTTTTCAGCGGCAGTACGGTGCGGCGCTGGGAGGTCAGCTTGCGGCGTGATCTGAGGTCCTGAAACAGGTTGCCGCCGCAGCGTACGTTGAGTAGCTGTGCGCCGCGGCAGATGCCCAGCAGCGGCAGCTCCTGACTCAGCGCATGGTCGATGACCGCTGACTCGAGGCGGTCGCGGGCGCTGTCATAGCGTGGCTTGACCTCGGGCTCGGCGGCGTAGAGTACCGGGTCCACATCGTGTCCGCCGGTAATGACCACACCCTGATAGCGGTGGTTGCGTTCCTCATCGCCCGGCTTGAGTTGCAGCGGGATGCCGCCATAGTGGCGCACAGCGCTGGCGACCAGAAAGCGCGGTCCGGCGGCACCGTGGGTTGGCCCGGTGATGGCAATCACGGGCTTTGTCATGCGGTGTCCTTTGGCAGCCAGTCACGTGCCAGCTCCTTTGGCCAGCTTTCCAGCAGGCGCCCCAGGCCCTGTTGTTGCCACTTTTGGTAGGCCTTGCAGCAGCCTTGCAGGCGCTCATGATCGGCGGCCAGTTTCTCGACCTCGAGCCAGTCGTTCCAGGCCTCGGTCATGTCCCAGTCAGGCTCGTCGATGCGGCAGTCAGGCAGGCGGTAGTGAAAGGTCGGTCGAGCCTTGATCAGCGGGTCCTGGGTACAGGCGAGCACCCGTTCCTCGTCCAGGTGGCGAAACAGCGGTAGCATATCCAGCGCACGGTTACGGGTCGGGTTGTGCAGCAGGTAGTCATCTATCAGCTGCGCTTGGTCGGGCCAGTATCCGGGGTCGGTGACCAGCCTGACGTAGTCGGCGGGGAACGGGTCGACGTAGGTTGTGATACGGCGAGCGAGGTTGACCTCGGCACGCTGGTTCATCCAGTCGTAGAGGCACAGAAAGGCTTTCAGGTAAGCGCACAGGGTGCTGCTGTCGGCGTCTGGGATCTCCGGGTTGAACTGCATGCCGAAGGCGTTGGTCAGGCGGTCGCTGGTGCCCTTGGCACCGGCCTGGCGCAGCTGCCTGATCAGCTCGTTGATTTCGTCCAAGCGATCAAGTGGCAACGGTGGGCTCACCAGTTCGACCGGCACCAGCGATTCTGCCATCCAGATGAGAGCGTCCTCGGCCGACCCCATCAGCTCGGCCGAGCGCGGATCCTCCGGGCGGGGCGTGCGGCCGATCTTCTTGACCAGTTGAGAGTCCAGTTCGACAATCCAGTCACCGGCCGGATCCCCCGTCAGGCGTCGCTCGCAGCGTCCCGGTTGTTCGATCTGATAGCCACCGTGGGTGGCAACCAGTGCACTCAGTTGGTCCAGATCGATGCCGTTCATTTCCAGCTCGACACCGACTCGGCGTTGAGGGCCCTGCGCCGTCAGCTGACGGGGAGGCATCGCCAGCTTGCGGTTGCGTTCATCCATGGTGTGTTCCTTTTGCGCGGTTCAGCACTGTAACGCGGCGTTTGCGCTGAACTGGTGTAGTATCCTCGTCTTTGGTTCTCTTGTTCCCACTCACACAGGTATGACATGAGCAAGCTTTCCGAGTTTCGCGCCGCCGAACGTCAATTGGCTGCCCAATTGGCACAGTTGGAAAAAATGAAGCAGGATTCCGGGTTGCAGCAGGAGCTGGCCTTTAACGATGCCCTGCGGGCGCTCATGGATGAGTATGGACTGTCTAATCGTCAGGTGCTTGCGATCTTGAGGTCTGCACCGGGCAATTGAGGTGGTGGCCTCCGCAGAGCTGAAGAAAAACGCCGACCCGCCAGGTAAGCGTGCGTTGCTGGAGGCTGCCGAGCGCCTCGCCGCCAGCAGCCGCTGCGTCACCAGCCTGGGGCTGCGTGAGCTGGCGCGCGAGGCGGGTCTCAACCCCAACACCTTCTACCGTCACTTCCGCGATATGGAAGACCTCGGCCTGCAGTTGCTGAGGCAGTCCAAGCGCGAGTTGCGCATGGCGTTGCGGGCATTGCGTCGGCAGGCGGCGGCCGAGGTTGAGCAAGGCGTTGGCGAGCCCGGCGTAAGCAAAGGACGAGCAGTCTGCCGGCAGACACTGCGGCTGTATTTCGACTATGTGCATGAGCACCGCAATCGGGTGCTGATTGCCCTGCGCGAGCTGCATGGCCCTTCGGCCCTGCTGCGTGAGGAGCTGCAGCGGCAGATGGACGAGTTTGCCGACGATATGGCCGAGGATATCCGCGAGCTGCAGCTGATTCCCGAGCGGGTTAGCGCCGCACAGGTGCGGCGGGTTGCCGGTATGGTTAACCGCAATATGTTGTTTCAGTCGCTTGACTATCTGGGCGAGCCTGCGCGGCGCAGCGACATTCTGGCGCTGGCAGAAGAGCAGGTGATGATGCTGTTTCGCGGGGCTGTTTCCCTGCTTGATCAGGGCGAGTTGCGGCCCTGACTCTGTCTCTCATTGTTCCTCCGATTTCACTAATGCGGGTCAAATCGCTATCATTGGTTTGTTTTTCTTCGGAAAACGCTTCGCATTGACTCGGCCGCCAGGGCGGAATGGATGTTATTGCTGCGCACGCTGTGTGCACCTCGTTGCCCTTCTGGGCTGTCAATTGTTGCCGCTGTGCTGCTGATGCAGTGCGGCTGGTACGTCCTCGGGCATTTGCCCGCACTGAAGCATCGGAGCATATTAGATGGCAAAAGAACCATTGAGTGAGCAGGACCCCGCGGCTGATCCGATCGGCCATGACGGCATCCCGGCACCGACCGGCGACGCCAACCTGATCGATACTGATTACGTTATCGGGCAGGACAACATTTCCGGCAGTTTTGTTTTTAGCCTAGATATCCACGGCAAGGTGTTCACCATTTCGGCACTGGCGGTTGTGCTGTTCGTGGTGCTGACCCTCGCGCTACAGGCTGAAGTTGCACCGCTTTTTGCTGCGTTGCGTGACTGGCTGACTAGTAACCTGGCATGGTTTTTCCTTGGTGCCGCGAATATTTTTGTGATCCTGTGCCTGGGCTTGATTGTTTCGCCTCTGGGCAAGGTGCGTATCGGCGGAATGGATGCCAAGCCGGACTATGGCTACCTCGGCTGGTTCTCCATGCTGTTCGCAGCGGGGATGGGTATTGGTCTGATGTTCTATGGCGTATCCGAGCCGATGTCGCACTTCTCCTCGTCGCTTGGTGGCGTGACGGTTGGCGACGACGGCTTGCGTACCGACTGGGCACCGCTCGGCGCTGCTGCCGGCGATGCCGAAGCCGCTGCTCGTCTGGGCATGGCGGCGACGATCTTCCACTGGGGCCTGCACCCTTGGGCTATCTATGCTGTCGTAGCACTGGCACTGGCGTTGTTCTCCTTCAACAAGGGGCTGCCGCTGACCATTCGCTCGATTTTCTACCCGATTCTCGGTGAGCGGGTCTGGGGCTGGCCGGGGCATGTGATCGATACCCTGGCGGTATTCGCCACGCTGTTCGGTTTGGCGACGTCATTGGGCTTCGGCGCCGAGCAGGCGACTGCCGGTTTGCATTACCTGTTTGATATCGGCACCGGCAATGTCACCAAGGTGTTGCTGATCACCGGGATCACCGGTCTGGCGCTGCTCTCGGTGGTTGCTGGCCTGGACAAGGGGGTCAAGCGACTGTCCGAGATCAACATGGTGCTCGCCATTGTTCTGCTGCTGTTCGTTATCATTGTCGGGCCGACCCTGGCGATTACGACGGGCTTCTTTGACAACCTGCTGGCCTATGTCACCAATCTGCCGGCGCTCTCAAACCCGGTAGGCCGTGAAGACGCCAACTTTACTCAGGGCTGGACTGCCTTCTACTGGGCGTGGTGGATCAGCTGGTCGCCCTTTGTCGGCATGTTTATCGCTCGGGTCAGCCGCGGTCGCACCGTGCGTGAGTTCCTGATTGCCGTACTGCTGGTGCCGTCACTGGTATCGGTACTTTGGATGACTGCCTTTGGCGGCACTGCCATTGGCCAGTTTGTCACCGACGGTTTCACCGGTGTGCAGGATGCGGCGCTGGAGCTCAAGCTGTTCGTCATGCTCGGTGAGCTGCCGTTGACCGCGATTACTTCGTTTGTCGGTATCGTGCTGGTGATCGTGTTCTTCGTAACCTCCTCCGACTCCGGCTCACTGGTGATCGACACCATCACCGCCGGTGGTAAGGTCAACGCGCCCGTGCCGCAGCGGGTGTTCTGGGTGATCGGTGAAGGGGTGGTTGCGATTGCGCTGTTGTTGGGCGGCGGTCTGGCGGCATTGCAGGCGATGGCCGTTTCAACCGGGTTGCCGTTTACCATCGTGCTGCTGGTTGGCTGTATCGCCATCATCAAGGGATTGATGAGCGAGCCTCGCTAGATACGGCTGCTTAGTAAAAGGGTCGCACCGCTTCGGCGTGCGGCCCTTTTTTGTTTCCGGTTATGCTCCGGTTGCTGGCAGGGTAGGATAGGCGCCTGCCTGCGTCCTTGAGGGCTCTAGCTGGCCTGACAATGGTGCAAAGGGTATCGGTAATTCACTTAAATGGTGCAACTGTGGCAAAAGTAGACATGCGGACGGAGCGCTCCAAGCAGAGCCGGCAGGAAATCATGCGCAAGATTCTGGATGCGGCCATTGCCGAGTTCAGCCAGCACGGTTTCCAGGGGGCGTCGACCCAGGCGATCGCCGAACGGGCGCAGCTCAAAAAGTCGCAGCTGCACTATTACATCGAAGACAAGGAAGCGCTTTACGCGCAGGTGCTGGGCATGGTGCTTGACAGCTGGCGCAGTTTCTTCGTCTTCGACAGCGACGCCAAGCAGTCACCGCGCGAGGCGCTGAGCGAGTTCGTCCGGGTCAAGCTGGACTACGCGCTGGAGAATCCGGAGCTGTCGCGCATCTTTACCATGGAGGTGCTCAGTGGCGGGGCGCGGCTGGAGAACTACTGGCCGGGCGCAATGGAGGCGACCCATGCCAAGGTCGCCAAGATCAACAGTTGGGTAGCCGAGGGGGCGTTACGTCCGCTCGACGGTCGGCTGTTGATAATGCATATCTGGGCGCTGACGCAGTATTACTCTGACTACACCCTGCAGGCCGAAATGCTGCTGGAGTCGCCGTTGACGGCACCCGATGTGCGACAAAAAATCGAGCAGGAATTGATCCAGTTTGTCCTCTCTGGCGCCGGTCTGCGCGCCTGATTATCTCCGTTCACGCACCCTGATCTGCTGCTGAATTGGTGCCACAGCGTTCTGCTGGCATGTGTTATGCATTTAGTTTGACCAAGTGTACAGTCTATTTGGTCAATATATGTTTTCAGCCGAATTCAACCCGCTGCGCATTGCCGCCTCCGACATGCTTACGCCGGATGTCATGCGTCTGCGCCTGCAGCATCCACAAGGTGACCAGCTGCCGCCGTTCGAGGCGGGAGCCCACGTCCAGATTCAAATCAACGAGCAGTATTGCCGAGCCTACTCGCTGTGCAGCAACCCGGGTGATTTGAGCCACTACGACATTGCGGTCAAGCGCGAGATGCTGGGTCGCGGTGGTTCGCAGGCATTGCATGCGCTGGCTCGCCCCGGGGGCGAACTGGCTGTCAGCGCGCCGTGCAATCTGTTTGCGCTGGCGCCGCAGGCCGAGCATCACCTGCTGGTGGGAGGGGGCGTTGGCCTGACTCCGCTGATGGCGATGGCATACCGGCTCGCAGGGCAGGGGCTGCCGTTCAGCTTTGTGGTTGCTGTTGCCAGCTCAGGCGGCTCGCCCTTTGCTGCGCAGCTGGCGGGTTCCGGCTGGCCTGTTGAGCTGGTGCACAACCCGCGTGAAACGCTGGACATTTCTCGCACGCTTGCTGCGCTACCCGCCAACACTCACGTCTACTGTTGCGGCCCGCAAGGGCTGATGGAGCGGGTGCGCACGCAGTGTGCCGGTTTGCCCGCTGACCAGTGGCATGAAGAAGCCTTTGCGGGCAGCGAGACCACTGTGCGATCGGGCTTTCAGCTGCACCTGAGCAATAGCGGAGTAGACATCGAAGTGCCAGCCGGCAGTTCCATGCTAGCGGCCCTGCGCCAGGCCGGTGTTGCCCCTGAAACCAACTGTGAGCAGGGCATCTGCGGCAGCTGTGTGGTGGCCTGGTGCGACGGTGAGCCGGTACACGGCGACCAGTGCCTGGATGATGAGGATCGCAGTGAATACATCGCGATCTGCTGCGGCAGTTGTCGCTCACCGCGCCTGACGCTGGCGCTTTAAACCTTTGCTGCTTCAGGAGTGAATGATGAGTAACGATGTAACCAATGGCGCGCCGCTGGCGCGATACGCCGCCGCTAAGCGGGTGGGCGACTTCGTCTTTCTGTCAGGTGTGATTGCGGTAGACCCTGCCCGCCGACTGATTGTGCGCGGCTTCGAAGACATTCCGAACGATATTGCCGATAGCCTCGGCCGGACTGGCGAGTTCTCCAGTGATATCAAGCAGGGGCCGATCCTAGCGCAGAGCTGGTATGTGCTGGATGCCATCCGCCAAATCATTGAGCGCGAGGGTGGCCAGATGAGCGACGTGTTCAAGCTGGTTCAGTACTTCCGCAACCTGGACCATTTTCCGGCGTACAGCAGCGTGCGCCGGCGTTTCTTTCCCGGTGAGCCGCCGGTCTCTACGGTCGTCGAGGTCAGCGCGATGCTGCCGACCGACGACGTCCTGATCGAAGTGGAAGCCACCGCCTACCTGCCGCTGGGCGGCACCAAGGAGTCATGATGCTGCACGGATATACCCCCGCTGAACGCTTTCTGCCGTACCTGAGCTGGACCGATATCGACGCGCTGTCGGATAAGGCCAATACCGTCATTGTGTTGCCGGTTGGTGCTATCGAGCAGCATGGTCCGCATATGCCCTGCGCGGTGGATTCGATTGTCGCTGCCGGTGTTGTAGGCAAGGCGTTGGAACGTTTGCCTGCCGAGATTCCTGCCTTCGCGCTGCCTGCCATTACCTACGGCAAGTCCGACGAGCATCTGCATTTTCCCGGCACCATGACGCTGACCGGTGAGCTGTTGCTGCACACCATTCAGGAAATCGGTGAGTCGGTTTACCGCGCCGGGTTTCGCAAGCTGATCATGGTTAACGCCCACGGTGGTCAGCCTCAGCCGCTGGAGATGGCGGCCCGTGAGCTGCGCTTGCGTCACGGCGATTTCATGGTGATCCCGCGCTCCGCCTGGAGTGTGACATTCGATAGCAGCTTCATGCCCGAGCAGGAGCGCCAGTTGGGCATGCATGCCGGTCACGGTGAGACCGCATTGCTCATGCAGCTGGCGCCCGAGACCCTGCGGATGGAGCGTGCTGAAGCGAATTACCCGCCGCCATTTCCTTGCCCGACGTTGTCCAGTAGCCGCCCCGCAGCAGCCTGGACCGCACGCGATTTCGGGCCATCAGGCGTTATAGGTGATCCCACCGGGGCGACGCCGGAGCAGGGCGCGCAGCTGCTGGAGCAATTGAGCAGCCAATGGGCACAGGCGATCACCGAGGTTCATCAGGCGCGCTGGGTTGAGCGCGAGGTAAGCACCTGGGGCCGCAGTCAGTACAGCGGCCACATCGAGTCACGTAACTGAGTTTAGTCAGGTTCATATCGTTCAAGCGACAGGAGATGAGTCATGCAAGCAGCAGCAAACACGCGGCACCGGGTAAAACGGATGGCATCACTGACAGCGCTGCTGGCCGCAGCTGGCTGTGCCAGTGTGCAGGCGGCGACGCCGTTTACCTTCATCACCAACTGGTATGCCCAGGCGGAGCACGGCGGCTTCTATCAAGCCCTGGCCGATGGCCTGTATGCGGAAAAGGGGCTGGATGTCACCATCCGCATGGGTGGTCCGCAGGTCAATTCGGCACAGTTGCTTGCGGCCGGCCAGGCCCAGTGCATCATCAAGGATGACATTGGTACTGTGATGGCGCGGCAACAAGGTATTCCGCTAACGATGGTCGGCAGCAGCTTTCAGTATGATCCGACCGTGATCATTACGCACAAGGATGTGAATTCGCTGGCCGAGCTGGAAGGTCGCAAGGTGCTGATCTCGTCCAGCGCGCATTCATCTTGGTGGCCGTGGGCCAAGCGGCAGTTCGGTTTCACCGACGCGATGAGCCGTCCCTACACCTTCAACGTGCAACCCTTCATCGCCGACAACTCGCTGGCGCAGCAGGGTTATATGAGTTCTGAGCCCTTTGCCCTGCAGCGCGAGGGTATCGAGTTCAACGTATTTTCGCTCGGTCAGCAGGGGTATCCGCCCTATGGCAACTCGATTGCCTGCAGCGACGAGCTGATCAAGCAGCATCCGGAGCAGGTGCAGGCGTTTCTGGACGCGTCGCGTGAGGGCTGGAAGCGTTATATCACCGACCCGGACGCAGGCAATGCACGGATCCAGCAAGAAAACACCGATATGAGCAGTGAGCAGTTGGCCTTTGCACTGGAGCGCCTGCGTAGCAGCGGCATGGTGGCTGGCGGTGATGCGGCAACGCAGGGCATCGGCGTGATCACTGACGCGCGCATGCAGGTGACCTGGAACATGCTGGTGGAAAACCAGTTGGTCGATACCGACATGGTTTCGCTGCAAGACGTCTATACCACCGAGTTCGTCAATCAGAACCCGGTCATGCCCTAACCCAGACAGCGCGCATGCGCACTCCGGTGCGCGCGGGTCCAACAGGACGGATAACGAAATGATTTCTACCGAAGCGCTGAACGCATTGCAGCAACAGCTCCCTGAGCTGGACTGGATCACCTCCAAGGTGCATATCAAGCGGTTGTCGCGAGACTTCTACTGGTTCAGCCCGATGCTGGTACCACAATTGGCGGACAAGTTGGCAGACCTAGTGGTCAAGCCTCGCAATGAGGCAGAGCTGGCGACGCTGGTAAGTCGTTGTGTCGAGTTCGGAATTCCCATGACGGTACGTGGTGGCGGCACCGGCAACTACGGGCAGGCGGTGCCGCTGGAAGGCGGGGTAGTGATCGACATGACTGCCTGCGCCGAATTGCAGTGGCTGGGCGATGGGCTGGTGCAGGTACAGGCCGGGATGAAAATTGCTGAGCTTGAACAGCGGGTTCGTGAGCGACGGTGGGAGCTGCGTTGTATGCCATCGACCTATCGGGCGGCGAGTATCGGTGGTCTGTTTGCCGGTGGCTTTGGTGGTATCGGCTCGATCAACTATGGGCCGATCTCGACCCCTGGCACGGTGCAGGCGATTCGTATCCTGACCATTGAAGCGACGCCGCGGGTGCTTGAGTTACGTGGCGATGAGCTGCTCACCTATCACCATACCTACGGCACCAACGGCATTTTGCTGGATCTGGAGTTGGCGCTGGCGCCGGCGCGGGATTGGGACGAGTACCTGTTCGACTTCACCAGCATCGAGGCGGCCTACGGTTTCTGTCGCACCCTGCTGGACGCGGCCGGTATCGAGAAGCGTGAGCTGTCGCTGTATGACAGCCAAGCTGCGTCCTACTTCCGCGATATTCCGTTCAGCCAGCCGGCCGGGCATTTTCTGGTGATGGCATTGGTGGCGCCGCACAGCCGCCAACCGCTGACACAGTTGCTGGCCGAGCACGGCGGTGCGCAGCTGTGGACGCAGACCTTTGCCGACGCGCAGGCGAGCGGATTGACGCTGATGGAGCACTGCTGGAATCACGCGACGCTGCAGGCGCTCAAGCACGATAAGGGCTTTACCAATCTGCAAACCAACTACGCGGCGGATCGGGTGCTGGAGCAATTGGCGGAGCTCAAGGCTGTGGTGGGTGACGAGGTGCTAACGCACCTGGAGTTCATCCGTCTGGGCAATTTGCAGCCGTTGATCACCGGGTTGCCGCTGGTGCGCTATAGCTCGGATGCGCGTCTGGATGAGGTCATGGCGCTACACGAATCGCTCGGCATCAAGATCAACAACAGCCATACCTTCATGCTCGAAGATGGCAAGCACGGCGGCTCATTGAGTCCGGCGATTCTCGCCAGCAAGGCGGCCAATGATCCGCACTCGTTGCTCAACCCTGGCAAGATCCGCTCGCTGCAGGGCTGATTCAGTACCAGAGTTCGCGTAGCGGCGTGTCAGGTTGATAGTGGGTCAGCACTTGCGCCTGCAGCAACTCGGCGGTGGCGACCGCATCGGTCAGTGCATGGTGGGCGTGGTAGTGCGGCAGGCCATAACGCTGGCGGCTGTCGGCCAGCCGGATCGACTCGATCTTGCGGCCGAACAGCCGCGCCAGCCAGCTGGGTTGAGCGCTGCCGCGGTGCATCCGGGCTTCGAGCTGCATGGTATCGATGACCGGGAAAAACAGCGGCTCACCGAGATACTGGCGTGCGGCGCGGTCAAGGAAGGCGCGCTCCAGCGCCCGGTAATGCACCACCATGACGCGGCCAGCCATGGCCTTGAGCAGCAGGTTCAGGGTGCTGGCCGGATCGGATGCCCGGCGGATATCCGAGTGAGTGATGCGATGGTAGGTAATCGATTCCTCACTCAATGGAATGTCTGGCTTGACCACCCGATAGAACGCCTCGCGGCAGCGGATACGTTGCAGGTTGAAGGGAATCAGACCGATGCTGACGATGGCATCGCGGCGGGCATCCAGGCCGGTTGTTTCGATATCCAGCGCTGCCAGCGGTACTTGTTCCAGCGGCGTATCGCCAGTGGGGCAGCCGGCACGGTAGTAGGCCTGCAAACCCGGTTGGCTGCTGCGTTCGGCCAGTCTAGCCAATTCGCTGGGCCAGTCAGGTGCGCTTGTTTCGATGCTGTTGCCGGCGGGGTTGAAACGAATCATAGGGTACGGGTTACCGGCAGGTGCGGGTAGCGGAAACGCAGGAACTTCTGGGCGTTGCTGAGAACCTGAAACGCTTCCTTGAGATTGTGCCGCTCCGCGGTCGGCACCTTTTCCGGCTCGATCTCGTTGTCCGGTTCGATGCCGTCTTCGATATCCAGCGCCTGATGGCGGATACGCACCAGCGAGAGAAATTCCAGTGCATAGCGCAGGCGCTCCAGCGATTCTGGCGGCATCAGCTTGGTGGCCGCGATGGCGTCGAGACGCTCAAACGAGTTCTGCGCCCGCGAGCCGCAGGCCAGCGCATGTACGCGGATCAGATCGGTCAGCGGCGCGGTACCTCGGCGCTTGAGGTTGATCACGTTCTTCTGGCGGCCGTCCTTTTCCATCACGAAGGTGCGGAAAATTCCGAGCGGAGGCGTACGGTTCAGTGCGTTGCGTGCCAGCGCTGCGAGGAACGGCTCGTTGCAGCTGGCGCGTTCGGCCAGCAGTTCCTGCAGCTCTTCCACCAGGGCCGACTCGCCATAGACCGAATCCAGATCGAAGAAGATGCAGCTGTTGAGCAATGATTCGGCTTTTGGCCGCTCGATCCAGTCGATGAAATACTTGCGCCAGACTGATAGCGGTTGCCGCCATTTCGGGTTGGTCGCCATGATGCCGCCCTTGCAGTAGCTGTAGCCGCAGGCGGCCAGGCCGTCGCTGACAAAGGTCGCGAGCTTGAGGAAATAGTCGTCGTGCAGGGCCGGGTCGAAGCTGTCATCAAGCACCAGGGCGTTGTCCTGATCGGTAACGGCCAGTTGTTCGTCGCGTGCCATCGAGCCCAGGGCCATGAAGGCGTAGGGCACCGGCGGCGGGCCGAGTTCGTCTTCGGCCAGCTCCAGCAGGCGCTGGCTGAAACCGCGACCAATCCCCGACATGGCACTGCCGATCATGTGTGCACTGGCCTCATCTCGGGCCATGCGGACGAAGGTGGCGCGCACATCCGGCAGCAGCGACTGCAGCTCCTCGACCGATTGCTTGTTATAGATGGCGCTGACCAGATAGAGGCTGCTCTGTGACTCGTACTTGATGATGTCGCTCAGGTTGATCAGGCCGATCGGACGGCGGCGCTTGACTACCGGTAGGTGGTGAATGTTGTTGCGCAGCATGCTGAGCATGGCCTCGAACACAGTGTCGTCACCTTGCACGGTAATCGGGTTGGGGGACATGACTTCACTGATCGGTGTGTCCAGTGCCAACCCTTCTGCCAGTACGCGGGTGCGGAAGTCGCGGTCAGTGATGATGCCGACCATCACCCCATGCTGGGCGTCGGCCACCGGCACCCGATCCGGATTCGGCCAGTGGCTGTGGGGGTCAACCACCACCAGCGACGAGACACTCTGGCTGGTCATGATCTGCGCGGCTTCCTGCACACTGGTGGTTAGCGGTGCGGTTACCGGCAGGCGGGAAATCAGTTTGCGCACCTTGATTTTCATCAGTTCGCTGGCGCGGCCGTTTTCGACTGCGGCCTTGAGCCGTGACTGACCCTCGGCCTCAACAAAGTCGGCAAAGTGCTCGTGCTGTTCACAGAGCTGATCGAACAATGTACCCGGGATGTAGTAGATCAACGTGTCTTCGATGGCGCGGGCGGGAAAACGTACCCGGTTGCGCCGCAGCAGGCCGAAGTGGCCGAATATGTCACCTTCGCCCAGCCGGTTGTAGAGATCGCCGCTGCGCCGAAAAATATCGACTGCGCCGCTGCGAATGTAGTGCAGCTCGTGGATTTCCTGATTGAACGTCAGGATGTCGGTGCCCGCTTTGAAGTAGGCAATGTCGACCTGCCGGGCGATGTCGTCCAGCAGCTCCTCGGGCAGTTCGTCGAACGGCGGGAAGCGACTCAGGTGGTCACGAATCTCGATCAGCTCAATCTGCATGTGGCGTCCGGTTTGGGTGTTGGGAGTCCAGCTCTTGCCAGTGTAATGGCTATGACGCCAGCGGTCAGGTCGGTTGCTGCAGGGTTGCCAATTCTTTGCGCAAAAACTCGCGGAACAGCCGGACTCGGGCGGGCGCCTGAGCGCCGCTGAGAGTGATTGCGTAAAGGGTGCCGGTTGCCACCTGCCAGTCGGCAAGAACCGGCACCAGTTCGCCGCGTGCCAGACTCTGGCGGGCAATCAGGTCCGGTAGCGGGCCGATACCGACACCGTTGCAGAGCAGTTGCTGGCCACTGGCGTAGTCGCTGGTGCGCATGACCGGCTTGAGGGTCAGGCTGGTTTCCTTTCCGCGGCCGTCATTGAGCGTCAGGGTGGCGGCGCCGACCATATCACGGCACGCGAGTAGCTGGTGATCGACCAGTTGGGCCGGCTGGCACGGCGGTTCGCGCCCGACCAGATAGTCCGGTGAGCAATACAGCACGATGCGAAAGTTCACCAGTGCCGAGGCGCGGTAGCTCATGTCCGGCAGGTTACCGGGCGTGGCGCGCAGTGCCAGATCAATACGGTGAGCGCTGAGGTCGAGAGGGGTGTCAGTCAGCAGCAGCTCGATGTCGATCTGTGGATGCTGCGCGCGGAACCGTGTCAGCAACGGCGGTAGGACGCCGACGCCCAGGTCCAGTGGCGCGGTCAGCCGCAGATGGCCAGCTGGCACGTCCTGCGCGGCGCGGGCGCTGGCACTGGCGTCGGCCAGCAAGGTCAGGGCGTCGCGGGCTTTCAGATAGAACGCAGTGCCTTCCTCGGTCGCCGATACCGAACGCGGCGTGCGCGCCAGCAGGGCAACGCCCAGCCGTTGCTCCAGCCGCGACAGGCGACGACTGATGCTGCCCTTGGTTTCACCGCGCTTGCGGGCGGCGGCCGAGAGTGTGCCGAACTCGATGACGGCGCAGAAGGCGTAAAGGTCTTCCAGTGAGCCGCTCAGGGTTTCCGATTCGTTAACCATGGGTTCCTTATTTGCAGTCTTATGTAAATTTGGAAACCAACATACTCTGCTCTCCATCAACTCAACGCAACGTCTGGAGACGCATCATGAGCAACCAAAACACTGTTACCCCTGGCCTTGCCATCTTCGAGCGTCTGGCCCCGCTGGGCTATCCGCTGATTCGTATTACCGCTGGCCTGATGCTGATGCCGCACGGCGCGCAGAAACTGTTTGGCTGGTTTGGCGGCTACGGTCTGGAAGCAACCGGCCAGTTCTTTGAAGGTTCGCTGGGCATGTCCCCCGGGATCCTGTTTGCGCTGCTGGCCGGTCTGGTCGAGTTCTTTGGTGGTTTGGCACTGGTTCTTGGCCTGCTGACCCGTCCGGCGGCGCTGGCGGTCACCTTCATGCTCGGCGTAGCGCTGACTGTGCACACGGCCAATGGCTTCTTCTGGACCAATGGCGGCGTCGAATACCCGCTGCTGTGGGCGCTGACTGGCTTCGGTATCTTTCTGCGCGGTGGTGATCGCTTCTCGCTGGATGCCCGCTTGGGTCTGCGTATCTGATCATTGACTGAATGGAGGACGAATAATGTCTGCTAATCGACTGCCGACGGTCTTTCTTCCCCATGGCGCCGGCCCCTGCTTCTTCATGGAGTGGGAGCCGGCCGACACCTGGCAGGGTATGGAGGGCTGGTTGCGCAATCTGCTGCCGAACCTGAATGTGGCCCCCCGCGCCCTGCTGGTGATCTCCGCCCATTGGGAAGAACCGGTATTTACCCTGAATACCCAGGCCGTGCCCGGCCTGTTGTTTGACTACTACGGCTTTCCGCCGTACACCTACCAGTTGACGTGGCCCGCGCCGGGCGCGCCGGAGCTGGCTGGCGAGGTTGCTGAACTGCTGGGCAAAGCGGGTTTTGATACCGCGTTCAACCACCATCGCGGGTTTGATCATGGGGTCTTTATCCCGCTCAAGCTGGTGCGGCCCGAGGCGGACATTCCGGTGTTGCAGTTGTCACTGCGGGCCGATATGGATCCGCAGGCCCATCTGGAGTTGGGCCGCGTGCTGGCGCCGCTGCGTGAGCAGGGCGTACTGATCATCGGCAGCGGCATGAGCTTTCACAATATCCCGCTGATGCGCGCCAACCTGGCGACGCCGGCGCCGGCCATCGGCGCCTTTGATCGCTGGTTGCAGAAAGCAATTGTGCTGCCGCAGGCCGAGCGCGATGCGGCGCTGGCTGACTGGCAGCAGGTGCCGGGCGCATTGCTGGCGCATCCCGATGCCGAGCATCTGCTGCCGCTGCATGTGGTGGCAGGCGCTGCTGCTGACAGCCCCGGTCGCACTGACTTTCATCAGGTTGCGATGGGCGTACCGCTGGCCGGCTTTGTATTTGCCGACTGAGCCGGCCCTGATGCACGATGAGGGAAACGGGTTGTGGAGGCGCGGTAATGGCGTTTGATCAGGGCTTGCTGGCGCGGGTGCGTGATGCGCAGCATGTGGTGGTGTTCACCGGTGCCGGAGTATCAGCGGAGAGTGGAATCGCCACCTTCCGCGATGCGCTGAGCGGGCTCTGGTCGCGGTTTGATCCCATGCGCTTGGCCACGCCCGAGGCCTTCGAGGATGACCCGGAGCTGGTCTGGGGCTGGTACGAGTGGCGGCGCATGCAGGTGCTGAGCACCCAGCCCAACCCGGGCCATCTGGCGATTGCCGAGCTGGCAAAGCGGGTGCCGAAGCTGACGCTGGTCACCCAAAATGTGGACGACCTGCACGAGCGCGCCGGCAGTACCGAGGTACTCCATCTGCACGGCAGCCTGCATCAACCGCGGTGCAGCCAGTGCGCGGCGCCATTCAGCATGCCGCCCGAACCACCGGTAGAACCTGCCGAAGGGCGGCGTCTTGCGCCGCCGTGTTGCGAGCGCTGCGGCGGCGAAGTGCGGCCAGGCGTCGTCTGGTTTGGCGAGAGCCTGCCGGTCGATGCGCTGGAGGCCGCGTTTGCAGCCGCTGCCGAGTGTGATCTGCTGCTCTCGGTTGGCACCTCCGGCGTGGTCTATCCCGCGGCACAGGTCCCTGAGGTCGCCTTGCGTGCCGGGGCGGCGGTGGTCCACGTCAACCCGCAGCCGCAGGCGTTGGGTGGTCGGCATGAATGGCTGTTGGCTGGCGCGGCAGGCGAAGTGCTGCCATCGTTGTTGCAAGCGGCTTTCGACGAGTAAAGCGGGAGGCATCATGGCCAGTGGTTGGGCTCAGGACGGAGCGGTACAGGAGCAGATCGACGCAACACTCGACTCCGCTGTCGAGCGGGCCCGGCAGGATTTGCCCAAGGGCGAAAGCCTGAGTCACTGTGAACACTGTGGGGAGCCGATTGCCGAGCGTCGTCATCAGGCGTTGCCGGGTGTGCGCCTGTGTTTGGCCTGCCAGGCAGAGCAGGAGAAAGACGCCCGGTTTGACTCCGGCTATAACCGCAGCGCCAGTAAGGACAGTCAGCTGCGCTAGCGGCAAGCAGGCTGATGGCGGACGCCACCAGCCTGTTCAGGCTTACTCGGTTACCGGCTCTTGGTAGTAACCCACCGCAACCAGATAGTTGCCGACCTTGCGAATCAGGGTCTTCTTCTCTTCCGGCCGCTCGGTTACCGGGTTGGGCCAGGTGTAGGTGACGCTGTCTTCACCGGCCTCTACCGCATCCAGAATCTGTTGACCGACGCGCAGGCCATCGCGGTTTTTCAGATCCGGGAAATGAATGTTGAGCAAACGCCGGCTGTAGCCGTGCGCGACCATGCTCATGCTATCCATATCCACCACGAATACATACAGGTCGTCCCGGTTGAACTCGGGGTCCAGTCGGTTGATTCGGGCGATGGTAGCCTCTGCATCGTCTTCGATCGCGGCAGCCGCGTCATCCAGCAGTGCCTTCGCCGCGGTTTCGCTGGAGCGTGGCAGGTAGTAACCGACGGCGAAGGTCTTGCCGTCGACCTTCTGATAGAACACGTGCTTGCGTTCCACCTTGCCGTCGTTCCAGTTCATCCAGCGGTATTCGGCGCTCGAAACCGTGTCTGATTCCGGCGCCTGCAGAGCCGAGTTGAAGGCTTCCTTCAGTTCCGGGTCCAGCAGCGGCGTAATATCACGACCGATCAGCGCTGCCGACGGGCCGCCACTGGCCAGCATGTAACCGTTCTCGTCGACGACGTAGACGTACTGGTCGCCATCAACGAATTCCCCTTGGCGGCTGAAGCGGGCAAAGGCCGCATTGCCTTCCTCGCGGTAGGCGTTAACTGCTTTGTGCAGCAGCTGGGCGGCGCTGGCAGCCTGTTGCTCATAACCGGGCTCAGCGGTGGGCTGTGGCGGGGTGGGTGATGTGGCGTGTCCGGTATTGGCGAACAGCGCTGCCATGGTCAGAGCAGCAATCATGACCGGATTCTTGAAGTTCATAAGCATTCCTCTGCGGGATGTTGTTTTCGCTTGGACGTGGTCGTCCCTCCTTAGCTTAGGAGGATACTGGCTGCTGTCTAGCGTGTTGGTATTGTCCGGGATCAACGCGGTGCCAATGGACTGGGACAGATCTTACGCTGATTCCCGGTGGCGCGCTCTAAACGGGCCGTTGGCGGCGCAGGATTCGCGCTCAGTGAGCGCGGTATTCAGGACGCTGATAGTCTTAATCAGGTTGGCAGCGCCCGCCCTGATCCTTACTGACGGCTGGCAAACTGGCTGGGTGTCATGCCGATCTGCGTGCGAAAGGCGGCGATAAAGGCTGAGGTGGAGTCGTAGCCACAGGCCAGTGCAATGTCGGTCACCCGCTCACCGCGTTCCAGCATCGGCAAGGCGCTGAGCAGTCTCAGGCGCTGGCGCCAGGCCCGGAAACTCAGGCCGGTATTGCGCTGGAAGAGGCGGGTCAGGGTCTTCTCGGAACAGCCGAGTTGTCCGCTCCAGTCGCCCAGCGTCAGGTTCAGCTCCGGATTATCGAACAGTGCCTGACAGACCTGCTGCAGCCGCGCATCGTTCGACCAGGGCAGATACAGGCCGGTATCGCGGGCGGCGGTCAACTGGTCGAGCAATACCGCGACCAGTCGCCCGTCGGCACCACTCTCGTCGTACTCGACCGGAATGCGACCGAACTGGTTGATCAGCTCGCGGGTCAGCGGGTTGATCTCCAGCACCGCGCATTGACCTGCCTGCCACGGCATGGCGTCGCGCTCGATGTAGAGGCTGCGCATCTCAGTGTCGGGCGAGCTGATGACTGCGTGGGGCAGATCGGGCGGCACCAGAATTGCCCGCTGGGGCGGGGCGAGAAAGCGACCGTTGCGGGTGTGCACCGACAGCACGCCGGAAATAGCGTAGGACAGCTGCGCCCATGGATGGCTGTGCCAGTGGGTCGTGGTGCTGCGGGCAAGCGACTCGCTACGCGCATACAGCGGACGCGGCAGGCCGGGCAGATCAGGTACCGCACGCAGATTCAGGTGCTTTTGTCCGTTTATCGACATTGTGCTTTCCAATCGCGTTAGTCGGTCGAAGGTTAAGACATTAGACTGCTGCCTTGCGCGTCGCAACATTGATAACGACAAACGAGATACCGCCATGGCAAGACCACGCTTTCTACCCGACAACATGACCCTCTGCCTGATTGCGGTGGTGATTGCCGCCAGTCTGTTCCCGGTGCAGGGGCAGGCCGCCGTGGCCTTTGATGGACTGACCAACGCGGCCATCGCGCTGCTGTTCTTTATGCACGGCGCCAAGCTGTCGCGCGAGGCGATTATTTCCGGTATGACCCACTGGCGCCTGCATCTGCTGGTATTTTCCTGCACCTTCATCCTGTTTCCGCTGCTCGGCCTGCTGCTCAAGCCGGCGCTGGTGCCGCTGGTCGGTGATGACTTGTACCTGGGTATCCTGTTCCTCTGCGCGCTGCCGGCGACCGTGCAGTCGGCGATTGCCTTTACCTCGATTGCCCGCGGCAACGTCGCCGCGGCGGTCTGCAGTGCGGCAACGTCTAGCCTGCTGGGTATCTTCGTGACTCCGTTGCTGGTGCTGCTGCTGATGGGCACGCAGGCCGGTGACTCCAACACCCTGGACGCCATCGGCAAGATTGTGGTGCAACTGCTGCTGCCGTTTATTGCCGGCCAGGTCGCCCGTCGCTGGATCGGTGACTGGGTTGCGCGCAACAAGGGCTGGCTCAAGAGCGTGGATCAGGGCTCCATTCTGCTGGTGGTGTTTGGCGCCTTCAGCCACGCGGTGGTTGAGGGTATCTGGCAGCAGGTACCGCTGCACGACCTGCTGGGGCTGGTGGTCGCCTGTTGCCTGCTGCTGGCGCTGGTGCTGGGACTCACAGCCTGGCTGGGTCGCCGGCTGGGTTTCAACATCGAAGATCGGATCACCATCATCTTCGCCGGCTCCAAAAAGAGCCTGGCGACTGGCGTGCCGATGGCGCAGGTGCTGTTTGCCGGCGGCGCGCTGGGTACGCTGATCCTGCCGCTGATGCTGTTCCACCAGATTCAGTTGATGGTCTGTGCGGTGCTGGCAGAGCGTTACGGCCGCCGCGAGGAGACTGGCATCGAAGACGTCGCCTGAGCGCGAGGGTCAGTTCAGGCTGCCCTGCGGCAGATGATCGAGCGGCAGCGCCGTCTGGGACTTGACGGTCGAGATGGCGAAGTTGCTGCGGATGTCGCTGACCCCGGGTAGCTTGAGCAGGGTGCTGAACAGGAAGCCTTCATAGGATGCCAGGTCCGGCAGTACCACCTGCAGCAGAAAGTCGGACTCGCCTGACACCACGTGGCAGGAAATGACCTCCGGCAGATCAATGACCGCCGCCCGGAAGGCGTTGGCCGACGCGTCATGGTGTCGCTCAACCTTGACCCCGACAAACACGGTCAGCCCCAGGCCGCTTTTGCTTCGATCCAGCTCGGCGTGGTAACCGCGAATCACGCCGGCATCTTCCAACAGGCGCACGCGCCGCAGGCACGGGGAGGGCGACAGTCCGACCTCTTCGGCCAGCTGCACGTTGCTCAGTCGGGCGTTGCGCTGCAGGGCTGCGAGGATACGTCTGTCCAGGTTATCCAGCTGCATTGGCATATTCCCTATTTAATAGTCTATTTTCTGGCATTTTATGCCATAAAAAGGCGTTGCGCGGCATAAACTCGCAATGACCTGCAGGTGCCAACAGCCCTACCATTGTGTCGAGCAATGAGATGGCCGGAGCGCCCTGAAATGACGGACCTGTGGATCTTTGTTGGAGCGTTGGCGGTGGCCTATCTGGTACCGGGGCCCGACATGCTGCTGTTGTTGCAGACCGCAGCGAGCCACTCGCGGCTGCAGAGTGCTGCAACCATTGCTGGCCTTGCACTGGCTCGGGCGGCCCACGTCGCGCTGGCCGGGCTGGGGCTGGCGGCACTGCTGCAGGCGGCGCCCTGGGCCTTCAACGCGGTACGGCTGTTTGGCGCCGGGTATCTGATCTGGCTTGGTATCTCGATCTGGAGGGCGTCATCGCTGGTACCAGAGGACGCTTGCGCCAAGCGTTCGCGGACCGCGCTCGCGGCGTTCCGGCGCGGGTTGCTGACCAACATCAGCAACCCCAAGGCGCTGCTGTTCTGTTCGGTGCTGCTGCCACAGTTCATTCACCCGCAGACCGGTAGCGTCGCGCTGCAGTTCACGCTACTGGGGCTGATTGTGCTGCTGGTCGGCGTGTGCTTTGACCTGCTTTACGTCTCCGGCGGCAAGCTGATGGGTGGCATGTTGCGCGAGCGGCCGCGCCTGCAACAGCTGCAGCGCTGGGCATTTGGTGCGCTGCTGGTGGGTTTTGGTGCCCGGCTGATGTTCTAGGTGGTGGAATGCGGCGGCAGTTCCGGGCATCGCTGCGCGAGAATTCGGCATTGACCTGGTGTGCCTGGCTCGACATGCTCTGTCGACTACCCTTTGCTGTCTGGTTTCAGAACACAGGAAGACATCGCATGAGTGACAACAGCTATACACCGCCCAAGGTCTGGATCTGGGATAGCGAGAGCGGCGGCAAGTTTGCCAGCATCAATCGCCCGATTGCCGGACCAACCCACGAGAAGACGCTGCCGGTCGGCAAGCACCCGTTCCAGCTGTATTCGCTGGCCACGCCCAACGGCGTCAAGGCGACCATCATGTTCGAAGAGCTGCTGGCGCTGGGCCATGCGGATGCCGAATACGATGCCTGGCTGATTCGCATCAACGAAGGCGATCAGTTCGGCAGTGATTTTGTTGCCATCAACCCCAACTCGAAGATTCCGGCTTTGCTGGATCACGGCACCAACCCGCCGACCCGGGTGTTCGAGTCCGGCTCCATCCTGCTGTATCTGGCCGAAAAGTTTGGCGCGCTGCTGCCAACGGATCACGGCAAGCGCACCGAAGCAATGAACTGGCTGTTCTGGCAGATGGGTTCGGCGCCGTATCTGGGTGGCGGCTTTGGTCACTTCTACGCCTACGCGCCCGAGAAGTTCGAATACCCGATCAATCGCTTCAGCATGGAAGTCAAACGCCAGCTGGACGTGCTCAATCGCCATCTGGCCGACAACCGTTACATGGCTGGCGACGAGTACAGCATCGCCGATATCGCGATCTACCCGTGGTACGGCCTGCTGGTGGAAGGCAGCTTGTATGAGGCCGCGGAGTTTCTGTCGGTACACGAATACGAACACGTGCGCCGCTGGGCCGCCGAGATTGCCGAACGGCCAGCTGTGCAGCGTGGCCGTCGGGTCAACCGCGTGTGGGGCGACGAAGCCCTGCAGGTGGCCGAACGGCACGACGCCAGCGATATCAGCGACGTCTGATCCCGCGCCCGGTGGGGCACACACCAGCGTTGGCATCCGAAGCCCGGCATCACCCGGGCTTCTTTTTGCCTGCGCGCGGGTTTTGCACGGATTGTTAGGCGCATGCATTTGTTATAACGTAACAATAATGCGTTCTTAACATCCTTTTATGTGCCTGCTGATGGAATCCGCCGATGACTGCCGCGCTGCCCGATGTTTCCCTGAGTGACCTGTCTGCTGACCCTGCCGCGCTGGATTGGGTTGGTATGCAGGGGATTGATCTGCCGATTACCCTGAATGAGACCGGCCAGCGGCAGACGGTTCATGCCCGTGCCGATCTGCAGGTGGACTTGCCGCGGCCCGAGGTCAAGGGTATCCACATGTCGCGCCTCTACACCTTGCTGGACCGGTTGGGTCAGGATCGGGCGCTGGCGCCGACCGTGCTGCAGGCGCTGTTGCAGGCAATGGTGGAGAGCCATGCCGATTGCGGCAGTCGCAATGCGCGGCTGGTACTGCAGTTCAGTCTGCTGTGTCGGCGACCGGCGCTGGTTACGCCGCAGCTGTCGGGCTGGAAAGCCTACCCGGTGAGGCTGGAGGCGACGCTGGTTGAGGGCTGTTTCAGAATGCGTGTCGAGCTGACGGTCAGCTATTCCTCGACCTGTCCGTGCTCGGCTGCGCTCAGCCGGCAGCTGCTGGTCAGCGCTTTTGATAAAGCTTTTGCCGGTAGGCAGCAGCTCGAACCGGTGGCGGTAAGCCAATGGCTTGGGCTCAACGGGAGTCTGGCGACGCCGCACAGCCAGCGCAGCGAAGCCAAGGTTGCCGTGGACCTGCAGGCAGCAGAGGAGAGCCTGGGCCTGCTGGCGCTGATCGATCAGATTGAGCAGGCGCTGGCGACCCCGGTACAGACTGCGGTCAAGCGCGCCGACGAGCAGGCCTTTGCCGCGCTTAATGGGGCCAATCTGATGTTCGTCGAGGACGCCGCTCGGCGGTTGGGAGCGGCTTTGAGTGCTGCCGGTGCACAGCATGCCGCGGTCCATGTTCGGCATATCGAAAGCCTGCATCCGCATGACGCGGTCGCGTCGGTAGGAGCGCACCCATGAATGCCGCACTGATGACAGAGCCCGCGCACTGGGCGATGGGACGTGATCTCGGAGCACTGGCAGCGATCTTTGAGGAAGCGGTCAGTCTTGCGGTCATGCAGCGAAGCCTTGGGCCGGCGCTGCGCAGCAGTGTGCTGGCGCAAGGCGGTAGTGGTGGCTGGCAGGCGGCCTGGCTAGGTATTCCCGGTGAGACGCTGGCCAGTGAGCTGGCTGCGCAGTTGCCGGCGCCAGGCCAGGCAGGGCCACTGGTTGCGGATGTGCAACTGCTGGCAGAAGCGACGGCCTGCCTGTTTGGTGTCGAACGGGTGGCGGTGCGCTTGCGCATGCTGGAGAAGGCGATGTGTCCGCGCTTTCACTGCGACAACCTGCCGGTGCGACTGGTGACCACCTACCTTGGCCCCGGCAGCGAGTGGTTGCCGGATTCGGCGGTTGAGCGTCGCGGTCTCGGGGTGCCGGATCTGGGCAAACCTGATCCTGTACGCGAGCCTGGCGCTATCCGCCAGTTGGGCTGTGGGGATGTGGCGCTGCTCAAGGGCAGCGGTTGGGTGGGCAACGAAGAGCGCGGTATTGTGCACCGCAGTCCGGCCCTGAAGGACGGTCAGCAACGTCTGTTGCTGACCCTTGATCCCTGCTTTTGAGCGACTGAGGACGCCGTTCTGCGCGCGGTTTGGGCCGGGCGCAGAACGGGCGCGGGTCAGAAGTCGAAATCGACCTTGGCCCAGAGCGAGCGGCCTGGCTCGTTGATGGAAACCGGGTCGGCTGGGAAGCCGAATGCCGAGTTGCCGGCCAGGTTCAGGTGCTCGGCGTAGGCCTTGTCGAACAGGTTGTCGACACCGACGCTCAGCTTCACCTGCTCGGTCATGCGCCAGGCGCCGTTGAGCGAGAACACGCCAAAGCCTGCGCTGCTGCCGATGTCCTGACCGACCACGTTGCCGGCGCCTTCATCCACCCGATTCTGCGCGCGGACCAGTCGCCAGAGTGCGCCGGCACTCCAGTCGTTCTGCTCGTAGCTCAGACCCAGGCGGGCTTCCAGTGGCGGCATCTGCGGCAGCGGCTGGCCGTCGCTGCGGTTCTCACCCCAGGCGTAGGCCAGCGTGGCGTCGGTTTTCCAGTTGCTGGTCAGGTCATATGCCACGCCCAGCTCGCCACCGGCAATGCGGGCGTCGACGTTGTAGGCCTGGCTGCGGCGCATGCCCATCATGGTCGAGTAGCGGAACAGGATGAAGTCGTCGACCTGTCCGGCGTAGGCCGATGCCCATGCCTGCAGGCGTGCGTCCTGATACTGGATGCCGACGTCCAGCTGGGTGGTTTTTTCCGGCTCGATGCCGTCAAAGGCGTTCAGCTCGCCGGTTGGCGCCAGGCTGGCCGAGAACAGCTCCCAGTAGTCCGGGAAGCGCTGGGCGTGGCCGAGGCCGGCGTAGACGGTTGCCGGCAGGGCGGTCAGATCCTGTTCGTAACGGACGAAGCCGCTGGGCAGGGTGTCGCTGCGGCTCTGGCCGGCGGTCGGGTTGGGCGTGGTCATGCCCATCATGTTGCGAATACCCACCCGGTAGTCCTTGACCGAGGCGCGGTCCAGCCGTGCGCCGCCGATCCAGCGGGTCAGGTCGCTCTGGTGCCAAGTGGCTTCGCTGAACAGTCCGTAGTTGTGCATGACTGCGTCTTTTTCCCAGGCGAACTCGTCCGCATCGGTATAGCCGGTCATCATGCTGTAACTGGACCTGCGGGCACGGTGCTCGCTTCGCTGGGCGTCAATACCGGATACCAGTTCGACCGCGTCCCAATCGAAGCTCAGCGCCAGGCGTCCGCCGAGGGTACGGCGATCCACCTGCGAGGCCATCGGCATCGGCATCATGCTGGTCGGATCGGGGCTGCGCAGGCGGAAGTTGTCCATGATGTGATCGGCGTAGTTGTAGTAGACCTGCGCCTCCAGTTTGCTGACCTGACCGAGATTGAGTTTCTCGAAGCGCAGGCCAAGGCTTTCGCGGGCGAACTGGGTACCGTCCATGCCGCGCCCGGCGTAGCGCGCTTCACCGTCACCCTTGCCGGCGCTGAATTCCAGCAGGGTATCGGCATCGGGCGTCCAGCCGGCGGCGATATCACCGTTCCACTTGCTCCAGCGCGACGGCACGGTATCGCCGTTGCCATCTTCGTAATCGTCGGACTGGGCGTCGTTGCCGGCGAAACGCAGGTAGCCGTTCTGGTTGCCGATGGCGGCATCAAGCAGCTTGTCGAAGCGGCCATTGCTGCCACCCAGTACGCTGGCATGCACGCGGCTGCCCGGCTCCTCGAAACGCTCGGGTTCACGTTCGAACAGCACGGTGCCAGCCGAAGCCCCAGGCCCCCAGCGTACGCTCTGCGGCCCCTTGATGACGGTCAGGCGGTCGTAGGTTTCCGGTGCGATGTAGGAACTGGGCGCGTCCATCCGGTTGGGACAGGCGCCGATCATCTGGCCGCCGTTGGCCAGCAGGTTGATGCGCGAGCCGAACATGCCGCGCAGGACCGGATCGCCGTTGCTGCCGCCGCTGCGGATAGCGGAGAAGCCCGGAATGGTCTTCAGATAGTCGGTGGCATCGCTGGCGGGCACCGGCTGGCGGGCGTCCTTGGGGTCGGCAACGATGGTCAGTGGCGAGCTTTGTTGAACGGCGGTCACCACCACGGGCGCCAGTTGCAGCACATCGTTGCTGCTTTCATGGTCATGGCCTTCGTGGCTTTGGGCGGTAGCGCCGAGGCTGGTAAACAGCAGGGCGAAAGCGGTTTGCCAGCGCAGGCTGACAGGGGTTCGGGTAAAACGGTTGGCGTGTTGCATTGTTGTCATCCACACAGTGGCCAAAGCGGCGCAGTCGGCGCCGGGCCTAAATCAGGTCAGGGTGTTGTGGGGTGTGACGCAACGCACGGCCGGTGGCCGCAGGCGGGCTCAGACGGCGCGGGGCGCAGCGTCGAGCGGGGAGGGTGAGGCGCGGGGATTGATTGAGGGCCAGATATAGCGCGGCGGCGGGCGAGCCCATTGGCCGCTGGAGGGCGCACTGGTCGGGCTGGCGGGCAGGTAGTCGAGCGACCAGCCATGCATGGCCACCGCGCTGCCGTGGCCGATGGAAGAGCACAGCGGGCAGCCGGACTGCAGGTCACTCATCTGGTGCTGCTTCTGATCGTCGAGATCGACACCCAGGCTATCGCTGCCGAGGTTGCAGAACACCACCCCGGCACCGCTCAGATGCTGCCCGCTCATCTGACCCTGATGGAAACCACAGGTCAGCAGACTCACCAGGGTGCACAGATAGAGCACCAAGGTGAGTGAAAGGCGGTTGTCGCGGGTCAGATTCATGCGCGGAATTCTAGCACCCCCTGCGACCTTCTGCGCCATGTGGCTGGTTGCCGCATGGCGCGTGTTCAGGCGTCGAAACGGTCAGGCTCCTCGGCAAACGGTAGCTGGGATGCCTGCTCCAGCTCATCGCCTGGATGGTTGGCCAGACAGACCTGTACCGCGATGTACAGTCCGAGCAGGGTCAGCAGTCCCGAAATTTCAGCAATCAGCATCGGATTATCCTCCGTTACATTAACTGGCGACGGCCAGGTTGTTGCTTGCACGTTGCTCCGCTGTGGCCTGCCGTACGGTGCGCCAGGTGTTCCAGGCCATGCACAACATGCCGGTCAGGAAGAAGGCGCCACCGATTACGCGGACCACATAGCCCGGATGGCTGGCCTCCAGCGCCTCGACGAAGCTGTAGGTCGCCGAGCCGTCGACGTTCACGGCACGCCACATCAGCCCTTGGGTAATGCCGTTGACCCACATTGACACGATGTACAGCACGGTACCGATGGTCGCCAGCCAGAAGTGCAGGTTGATCAGGCCGGTGCTGTACATCTTGTCGGTGCCGAACACCTTCGGAATCATGTGATAAAGCGAGCCGAAAGTGATCATCGCGACCCAGCCCAGGGCACCGGCGTGCACGTGGCCAATGGTCCAGTCAGTATAGTGCGATAACGCGTTGACGGTTTTGATCGCCATCATCGGCCCTTCAAAGGTAGACATGCCGTAGAAGGCGAGTGCGACCACCAGAAAGCGCAGGATCGGGTCGGTACGCAGCAGGTGCCAGGAGCCGGATAGGGTCATCATGCCGTTGATCATGCCGCCCCAGCTCGGGGCCAGCAGGATCAGCGACATCACCATGCCGAGCGACTGGGCCCAGTCGGGCAGTGCGGTGTAATGCAGGTGATGCGGGCCGGCCCAGATGTAGAGGCTGATCAGCGCCCAGAAGTGGATGATCGACAGGCGGTAGGAGTAGACCGGTCGATTGACCTGCTTGGGCACGAAGTAATACATCATGCCGAGAAAACCGGTGGTCAGGAAAAAGCCGACAGCGTTGTGCCCGTACCACCATTGCACCATGGCATCGGTAGCACCGGCGTAGACTGGGTAGGACTTAAACCAACTGATCGGAATGGCCGCGTGGTTGACGGTGTGCAGCACCGCAATCACCAGAATGAAGGCGCCGAAGAACCAGTTGCCAACGTAGATATGGCGGGTCTTGCGGCGCATCAGCGTGCCGAAGAAGACGATGGCGTAGGCGATCCAGACAATCGCCATGAGCACCGCCCCGGTAAACTCGATCTCGGCGTATTCCTTGGTGGTGGTCAAGCCCTGCGGCAGGGTCACCAGCATGGTGATGATGACCGCCTGCCAGCCCCAGAAGGTGAACGCGGTCAGGCGCGGTGCAATCAGTGGCGTCTGGCAGGTGCGCTGCACAGCGTAGTAGCTGGCGGCAAACTGGGCACTGCCGGCAAAGCCGAAGATCACCAGGCTGGTATGCAGTGGTCGCAGCCGGCCGAAAGTGGTCCACGGCAGGTCCATGTTGAGTGCCGGCCAGACCAGTTGGGAGGCAACCAGCAAGCCGACGGCCATGCCGACCACGCCCCATACCACGGTCATGATGGTGAACTGACGCACCACCCGATAGTTGTACCTCTGCGCAGCAGTGTTCTGCATCTTCAGGCCCTTCATAGCAGTGAGGCGACGCATGTCGCGATAACGCCTGCACTCTAGGGCTCAGTGGCAATACAAAACAGACTCAGAGGTTGCTGCAAAAAGCAGATCAGATGGCCGGCGGCTGACCTTAGTGGCCAGCCGTAAGATGCCGGGCGATACCGCGCTTGAGCGGTACCAGCTGCTGCGCCGCTCGCAGCGCCGCGCCGCGTAGCAGACGCATGGGTAGCTGGTCGCTGGTGTAGCATTCGACCAGCAGGTTGGTCGCCTGGTACAGCGGCCAGGTAGCCAGTCGCTGCTGGCGCTCGTAGCGGCCGAGCAGGGCGATTGAGCCAATGTCGCGGTTGCGCTGGTGGGCGTCGATTACCAGGCGGCTGAGTCGCTGCACGCTACCCAACCCGAAGTTGAAGCCGTGGGCGGTAACCGGGTGCATGCCGACCGCCGCATCGCCGATCAGCGCGCTGCGGTGCGCGGTCAGGCGGCGCGCGTAGGCGCCAACCAGCGGGTAAACGTTGCGGCCGCTGGCAAGCTCCATAGCACCGAGTCGGTGATCGAAGCGACTTTCGATCTCGCGGGCAAACGCCTGCGGGTCGAGTTGATGGAGTAGCTCCATCTCCCGCGGTGGCAGGGTTACGACGACCGAGGACTGTTTGCCATTGAGTGGCAGCAGGGCCAGGGTTTGGCCGTAGCCGAACCATTCCCAGGCAATGTGTTGATGATCGACTTCGTGGTTCATGCGGCAGACCATCATCGTCTTGCCGAAGTCCTTCATCTGGGCGCCGATGCCCAGCATTCTGCGGGTCTCCGAGAAGCGGCTGTCGGCGGCGATCAGCAGGCGAGTCTCCAGTCGAGTGCCGTCGTTCATGACCAGTTCGATGCCGCCGCTATGCTGATGCACCTGTCGCAGTTGAGTTTCGCACATCAGGTGGACGCCGCCTGCTGCCTGCAGGCTTTGCCAGGCGGCCAGGCGAATGGCCCGGTTGGCAACCAGATGGCCGAGGTGGTCGCTGCCGGCGTGGCGCGCCTGAATCTGCAGGGCAAAGGGTGACGGGCCGTTCATGACCTTGGCATCGCGCAGCAAGGCAACGTCCTCAGCGGGCAGCCTGGACCAGATATCAAGCTGTTCCAGCAGCGCCTGAGAAGCGTGGGTCAAGGCAATCTCGCGGCCGTCGAAAACGGGGTCGGCCAGGCTGGCCTCGCTCTGGCGCTCGATCAATACGATGTTCAGGCCGCTTTCGGCCAGTGCGCGGGCCATGCACAGGCCGCTTGGGCCAGCCCCGATAATGGCAATGTCGCAGTTCATGCGCAGCGTCTCCCTGAGAACAAAGGCCCTCAGTCTGCGCCTGCCGGATTGGCCGAATATTGCTCTGGGTCAGTGTGGCGACACGGTGCACTGCGGCCGGCTGTCGCAGCGGCTCAGAAGGCGGCGAGCAGTCGGCCGAGTGTGGCCATGGCCTGCTCGCTGGGCTCATCCCAGGGGTGGCCATAGTTCAGTCGCGCGCAGTTGCGGTAGTGCCGGTTGGCCGAGAAGATCGGCCCCGGTGCCAGGCTGATGCCCTGCGCCAGCGCGTGCTGGAACAGCTGCAGCGAGTCCACCCGCTCGGGAAATTCGAACCACAGAAAGTACCCGCCATTGGGGCGGCTGACCCGGGTCTCGCGCGGAAAGTGTCGCGCGGCAGAGGCCAGCATTGCCCGCTGCTGACTCTCCAGCGCATGGCGCAACTTGCGCAGGTGACGGTCGTAGCCGCCGTTTTGCAGGTAGTCGGCCAGCGCGGCCTGGGCGGGCACCGACGGGGAAATGGTGGTCATCAACTTGAGACGGCTGACCTGTTCGGCAAAGCGGCCGGCAGCCACCCAGCCCACCCGGTAGCCGGGCGCCAGGCACTTGGAGAACGAACCGCAGTGCATCACCAGCCCGTCGGTGTCGAAACTCTTGACCGGTCTTGGCGGCTTGGCGCTGAAGTACAGCTCGGCGTAGACATCGTCTTCGATCATCGGCACCTGATGCTGTTTGAGCAGGGCATAGAGCTGCTTTTTCTTGGCGTCGCTCATGCTGGCACCGAGCGGATTCTGCAGGCTGCTCATGAACCAGCAGGCCTTGATCGGGAAGCGCTGCAGGCTGTCGGCGAGACTCTCGAGGTCGATCCCTTCGCGTGGATGCACCGGGATCTCGACTGCCTTGAGCTGCAATCGCTCCAGCACCTGCAAGGTGGCGTAGAAAGCAGGGCTTTCGATGGCGACCAGGTCGCCGGGCTGGGTGACCGACTGCAGGCACAGGTTGAGTGCTTCCATCGCACCATTGGTGATCACCAGTTCTTCCATCGGCAGTAGCATGCCGCTGACCATATAGCGCAGGGCGATCTGGCGGCGCAGGTCGGGGTTGCCGGCGGTCATGTCGGCAATCACCGAGTGGGGTTTCATGTCACGTGCGCTGCTGGCCAGCGACCGCGACAGCCGCGCCAGCGGAAACAGATCCGGGCTCGGGAAGGCCGAGCCGAAGGCGACCATCTCCGGGTCCTTGAGCGAGCCAAGGACCGAGAACACCAGTTCGCTGACGTCCACGTCAACGCTGCTGGACGCGTAGGGGCTGATGTTCGGCTCGCTCAACTGGCGCCGGGCCAGCGCGTGGACGAAATAGCCCGAACGGGGTCTGGCCTGAATCAGGCCGCGATCCTCCAGCAGGTAGTAGGCCTGGAACACGGTCGATGGACTGACCCCGTAGGTGCGGCTGGCGTGCCTTACTGAGGGGACCTTTTCGCCCGGGGCGATGACCCCGGTGCGGATCAGCTCGGCGATGTCATCGGCCAGCTTTTCGTAGCGTTTCATCCGGTCCTGTGGTTCTGAGGGTGATGTTCGCCACTGTAGGCCATCAAGCGCGCTCATGCGATATCAACGCACCGGCGGCGAGACGAAGGTGCTCTCGTCGCTGACCTTGCTCGTTGCATCGTTCAGGTCCTCCACCACAAATTCCAGCGGCTCGCTGCCGGCGGTTGTTGTTGCATCGCGACGGCTGACTCGCACGGCAACCGTGCCGGTCTCGCCCGCAGCAACCTGCAGGCTACCGAGGCCCTGCGTCTTGAAGCGATCTGCGTCCGTCAGGCTCAGACGGTACTCGCGGTCCTGCTGGGTTTTGTTCAGCACCTTGAGGGTGTAGATGTTCTCGATGTCGCCATTGCTGTTGGCGCGGAACACGCTGCGGTCCCGGCTGATGTCCAGGTCGACCACCGGGCGGGCCTGCAGGCCCCAGACCAGTCCGCCAATCATCAGTAGCAGGACACTGGCGTAGCCGACCAGACGCGGGCGCAACCAGTGTGTTTTTCCGCCCGCCAGCGCGTGCTCCGAGGTGTAGCGAATCAGTCCGCGGGCATAACCCATCTGATCCATGACGCCGTTGCAGGCGTCGATGCAGGCGCCACAGCTGATGCAGTCGATTTGCAGACCGTTGCGGATGTCAATACCGGTCGGGCAGACCTGTACGCAGACGGTACAGTCGATGCAGTCGCCGAGACCTGCGGCGGCCGGGTCGCTGTTTTTCTTGCGCGGGCCGCGGGCTTCGCCGCGTGCGGCGTCGTAGGTCACCAACTGGGTGTCCGCATCAAACATCGCGCTCTGGAACCGAGAATACGGGCACATGTGTACGCATACCTGCTCGCGCAGCCAGCCGGCGTTGAAGTAGGTGGCGGCGGTAAAGCACAGCAGCCAGAACGCGGTGGTTGCGCCAACCTGCCAGCTCAGCAAGTCGCTGACCAGATCCCGCACCGGGGTGAAGTAACCGATGAAGCCGATGGCGGTAGCCAGGCTGATCGCCAGCCAGAGACCGTGCTTGGCTCCGCGGCGCAGCAGTTTGTTGAGCGACCAGGGCGCGGCGTCCAGGCGAATGCGCTGGTGTCGCTCGCCTTCGGTGACTTTCTCCACCCACATGAACATCCAGGTCCAGACGCTCTGCGGGCAGCTGTAACCGCACCAGACGCGGCCGGCGACCACGGTGATAAAGAACAGGCCAAAGGCGGCAATCATCAGAATGGCTGACAGCAGGATGAAGTCCTGCGGCCAGAAGGTCGCGCCGAAGATATGGAACTGCTTGCTGTCCAGGTCCCAGAGCACGGCTTGCTGGCCGTTCCAGTCGATCCAGGCGGTACCGAAGAACAGCAGCATCAGGGCGCCGGCTCCCAGCAGGCGCAAGTTGCGGTACAGGCCCTTGAAGCTGCGGGTATGAATGGGTCCGCCCTGTTGGGCGGGCGTCAGGTCTTTCAGGGGGATATGGCTGGTCATGGCATCACGGCTCTTGGATTTTCAGGCTGGGGCGATGATGCGCGGATGGCTGATCCGGTAACAGATTCAGATTGGATGCGAAAAACCATATCAGATGGAGTATCTCTTTCCGCTGGCCGACGTAGCGTGTTTGCCATTTCTGCGCATGCACGTCGCCGTAGTGCGGACTAAGCCAAAGGCGTGTCCGCGTATGCTTTTCATGGGCGCTGACGGCAGGCTTTGCGAGGACTCAAAAAGGTCTAAGGCTAACTTTAGGCGTCTCTCGTTTGCCTGCCGACTTTCATCAGGCGAGGGCCCGCGAGCTGCTGCTGAATCAGCCTTTCGCCTTCACGGCGAGCCAAGGGGCACCCGACTACGCGGCCCTTCGGGTTCGCTGTGTTGCTCGGTTTGACGGGGATCGGCAGAACTCGGCTCTGCGAGCCTCAAACAGGCTGCCGCTCTTCTTCCCGCCAAACCTGCGCTACTCGCCCGCGTAAACGGGACGAAACCCAGTGCACACTCAATCCTTCAAGTATTTGGTCAACAGCCGCACTGCAACCGCATGCGGTGTTGCCTTGCGCTTTAAGAAAAACAGCGCTTTCAGTACAACTGATACGGTTTTTTTTGCCGGATCTGAGGCTGGTATGGGTTCAGCTGCATCCGCATAGTAGCCGCCTAGATGATCCTGTGCGGGAGGCCTGCTGCTTGCGGGAACTGCCGCCTGCCGAGAGGTGAGCATGTACCACTACGATGAGTATGACCGGGCGCTGGTTGCCGAGCGGGTCGCCCAGTTTCGTGATCAGATCAGCCGGCGGCTGAGCGGCGAGCTGAGCGAGGAGGAGTTCTTGCCGCTGCGCCTGCAGAACGGTCTGTATCTGCAACGGCATGCCTACATGCTGCGAGTCGCTATCCCCTACGGCACGCTGTCGGCGGATCAGTTGCGCGCGCTGGCGGGCGTCGCCCGCGACTTTGACCGCGGCTACGGCCACTTCACCACGCGTCAGAACATTCAGTTCAACTGGATCGAGCTGGAGCAGGTGGGCGACATTCTGGCCCGGCTGGCGGCGGTCGACATGCACGCGATTCAGACCTCCGGCAACTGTGTGCGCAATATCAGCACCGACGCCTTTGCCGGGGTGGCTGCCGATGAGGTGCTCGACCCGCGGCCGCTGGCCGAGATTCTGCGCCAGTGGTCGACGATCAATCCGGAGTTTCTCTACCTGCCGCGCAAGTTCAAAATTGCCCTGTGCTCGGCCAGCGAAGACCGTGCGGCGGTGATGATGCACGACATCGGGCTCTATCTGTACCGGGATGCCGCGGGTGAGATGCTGTTCGACGTCATGGTCGGCGGCGGCCTGGGGCGTACGCCGATTCTGTCGCAGCCGATCCGTCGGGCGCTGCCCTGGCAGCACCTGTTGTCCTACGTCGAGGCGGTGCTGCGGGTCTATAACCGCCACGGCCGCCGGGACAACAAGTACAAGGCGCGCATCAAGATTCTGGTCAAGGCGCTCGGCATCGACGCTTTTGCCCGCGAGGTCGAGGCCGAGTGGGAGCACATCAAGGATGGTCCCGCCGAGCTGACCCGCGACGAGTATGAGCGCGTCGCCGCCAGCTTTCAGCCGCCGAGCTACCCGCCGCAGCCAGCGGTGGACCTGGAATTTGGCAGCGCGCTGGCGCGCGACGCCGGGTTTGCCCGCTGGGTGCAGCGCAACACCCACGCACACAAGCAACCGGGCTACGTGTCGGTCACGCTGTCGACCAAGCCCGGCGCCGACATGCCGCCCGGTGACGTGACTGCCGAGCAGATGGAGCAGGTGGCGCTGATGGCCGAACGCTTTGGCTTCGGCGAGATTCGGGTCGCCCACGAACAGAATCTGGTGCTGCCGGATGTCGCCAAGGCAGACCTGTACGCGCTCTGGCAGCAGGCCTGCGAGTTCGGCCTGGCGACACCCAATATCGGCCTGCTGACCGACGTGATTGCCTGCCCCGGCGGCGATTACTGTTCGCTGGCCAACGCCAAGTCCATTCCGGTGGCGCAGGCCATCCAGCAGCGCTTTGCCGACCCCGAGCTGCTGCAGGATCTGGGCGAGATCAGCCTGAACATTTCCGGCTGCATGAACGCCTGTGGTCATCATCACATTGGCAATATCGGCATTCTTGGCGTCGATAAAAACGGCAGCGAGTGGTACCAGCTCACCATCGGTGGGGCGCAGGGCAAGCAGAGCACGTTGGGCAAGGTTATCGGTCCGGCCTTCAGTGCCGAGGACGTGCCCGAGGTGATTGCCCAACTGGCCGAGGTGTACCGCGAGCAGCGGGTTGGAACCGAGCGCTTTGTCGATACCGTCGCGCGTATCGGCCTCGCCCCGTTCAAGGCGCGGGTGTATCCGGCGCAGGAGGTGCGCGCATGAACAATCTGATACGGCTCACCGAGCATGGGCCTGAACGGGTGAATGAGGACCTATGGACGCTGGCGCTGACCGGTGAGGAGCCCGCCGATGGTCCTCGGATTCTCAGTCTGGACGGCTGGCTGCAATCCCAGTCCGAGGCGGTGCTGAGTGGCCTTGAATCCAGCGCGGACGCGGTCTGCCTGCAACCCGATGACGAGGCCGAGCGGCTGCAGCCCTATCTGGCGGTGCTACCGCTGATTGCCGTGCTGTTCCCGAGCTTTCGCGACGGCCGTGGCTACAGCCAGGCTTACCTGCTGCGCACCCGCATCGGCTGGACCGGCGAACTACGCGCGGTGGGGGATGTGCTGCGTGATCAGCTCAGCCACATGCGCCAGTGCGGCTTTGATGCCTTTGCCGTGCGCGAAGACAAATCTGTCGAGGATGCCATCAAGGGGCTGAGCGGCATGAGCGTGCTCTATGGGCGCTCGGCGATTGAGCCGCGGCCGCTGTTTCGTCGGCGGACCAGCGAATGCTGAAGGGGTTGCTCTTGCTGGTGGTGATGCAGGCGGTTGGTGCGTTACTGCAGGCTGTCTGGTTGCCTATGCTGCCCGCGCCGGTCATCGGTTTGCTGCTGCTGTTGGCGTTGCTGGTGCTGCTGGGTCGGATTCCTGAGTGGCTGGAGCAGGCGAGCGCGGCATTGCTCGGCTATCTACCACTGATGCTGGCGATTCCGGCGACCGGTATTCTGCTCGGCGGTGATGTGCTGCTGGCGCAACTGCCTGCGATTAGCGCGGGGTTGGTCGTGTCGCTGCTGCTGTGCATTCCGCTGTGCGGCGTGCTGATGCAGCGGCTGATGACCGGGAGCCGGGAAGGTGACTGACGCGCTGCTGCAGGTGGTCCATGCGCCACTGACCGCCATCGCGCTGACGCTGGCGGCTTTTGTGTTTGCGCTCTGGCTCTACCGGCGCACCGGCTGGCTGGTGCTGCAGCCGGTATTGATCACCATGCTGCTGATCATTGCCGGTATCCGCCTGTTGCAGCTGGATTATGCCGCCTACCGTGAAGCTGTTGTGCCCATCGCCTGGTTGCTGGGGCCCACCACGGTCGCGCTGGCGGTGCCCTTGTATCGGAATTTGCGGCGTATTCGCGCCAATCTCTGGCCGGTGCTGGTGACACTGCTGGTCGGTGGCGGCGCCAGCGTGGCGTTGACCTTGCTGGCCGCCTGGTTACTGGGGGCAGACCTGCCGGTGCTGATGACCCTGGCGACCAAATCGGTAACCATGCCGATTGCCATGCCGCTGGCCGAGCAACTGGGCGGGCTGGCGGCGCTGGCCGCCGTGCTGGTGATGTTGACTGGTGTATTGGGCACCGTCATGTTGCCGCCGTTGCTGGAGCTCGCCGGGGTCAATCACCCGGCGGCGCGGGGCATGGCCTACGGTATGAATGCGCATGCGGTGGGCACGGCTCGGGCGCTGGAAGAAGGCGATGAGTGCGCTGCGTTCGCCGCACTGGCGATGGGCTCACTCGGCGTGCTTACCGCGTTGCTGTTGCCTGTTGCGGTCCTTGGCTGGCGCTGGTTGGGCGCTTTAGGCTGAATCGGCTAGGCTCATCAGGAGTGTTCCGATCAATCAACGGAGGCGTAGGCGATGGGTATTGCGAACCACGAGTTGCATGGGGAGTTTCCCCAGTACAGCGATCTGATCGACCAACTGGCCGAGGCGGATGCCCACTTCAAAGAGCAATTGCATGAGTATGCCAGTCTGGATCGGGAGATCATGCGGCTGGAGAAACGGGAATCCCCGGTGGAGGACACCACCTTCCAGCAGATGAAAAAACAGCGTGCCCATCTCAAGGATCAGCTCTACAACACGTTGCTCAAGGCCGCACAGGACTGAACCCGTGCGCTTTGTCTGCCGGGTGCATCAGCCGCCCGGCAACGCCTCTGGGCGGAGGTCGAACACCAGCACCTCGGCCCCTTTGCCCTGATCGATGTCCAGCCGCTGAACCTTGCGCAGGGCCAGTCCGTCTCCCGCTTTCAGCCGCTGGCCGTTGACCCGCAGCTGGCCGCGGGCCAGATGCACGTAAGCGTAGCGCTCGGCCGACAGCTGCAGGCTGGCCTGTTCATCAGCGTCAAACAGGCCGGCGTAGACGCGTGCGTCCTGCTGAATTTTCAGGCTGTCTCCGGCGCCATCCGGGCTGAGGACCAGCCGCAGCGTGCCGCGTTTTTCGGCCTCACTGACGTGGCGTTGCTGGTAGCGCGGGGCCAGACCGGTGCGCGCCGGCACGATCCAGATTTGCAGGAAGTGCACCGGATCGCGTTGACTGGCGTTGTACTCGCTGTGGGCTACGCCGGTGCCTGCGCTCATCAGTTGCACGTCGCCCGGACGGATCACCGAGCCGTTGTGCAGGGTATCGCGGTGTTCCAGCGCGCCACCCAGCACGTAGGAAAAGATCTCCATGTCGCGGTGCGGGTGAGTGCCAAAGCCGCCACCGGGTGCCACCCGATCGTCGTTGATCACACGCAGGTCGGAAAAGCCCATGTGGCGTGGATCGTAGTAGGACGCGAAAGAAAAGCTGTGGCGCGAGCTGAGCCAGCCGTGTTCGGCCGTGCCACGCTCGTCTGCGCGACGCAGAGTCATTTGCTGGGTCATGGTCTGTCCTCCATCAGAGGGGTTGATGGGAAGATCATACTGTCCATAATTTAACGGATTAAGGTGCTTTTCCGTGTTTGACTGTCAACGCAGGGTAGACAATGAGTCAGCTTGAAGACATGCAGATGTTTGCCTGTGTGATGGAGATGGGCAGCTTTACCGCCGCGGCTGACAGTCTGGGCCTGTCGAAGCAGCTGGTCAGTCGGCGCGTGGCGGCGCTGGAAGAGCGGCTCGGCGTGCGCCTGCTTAACCGCTCAACCCGCAGGCTCAGTGCCACGGCGCTTGGTCAGGCCTATCTGGAGCGGGTGCAGCGCATCCTGCAGGAGGTGGCTGAAGCCGAGCAACTGATTGTCACGCAGCGCAGCAGCCCGCGCGGGGCACTACGTCTGAGCGCGCCGGTGTCGTTCGGTATTCAGCACCTGAGTCCGCTGTTGCCGGGGTTTCTGCTGCGCTATCCGGAGGTCTCGGTCGAGCTGGATTTGAGCGACCGCACCATCGATCTGCTGGCCGAGGGCTTCGACATGGCGGTGCGCATTGGTGCGCTGGCTGACTCCAGTCTGATTGCCAGCCCGTTGATGCCGCTGGGCATGGTGACCTGCGCGAGCCCCGCCTACCTGGCAGCACGCGGGGTGCCACAGACGCCTGCCGAGTTGGCTGGCCACGAGTGTGTACTGTACGGTCACAGCGCGGCGGTGGAGTGGCCGTTCCGGTTGGCCGGCCGACTGCAGCAGGTTGCGGTCAAGGGGCGCTATCGGGTCAACAATGGGGAATTGGTGCGTGATGCCGCCATCGCCGGGCTGGGCATCGCCAGGCTGCCGACCTTCATTGTCGAGGACGCGCTGGCGAGCGGAAAGCTGGTCGCCGTGCTGGACGCCTTCCAGTTGCCGGGCAATACCGCTTGGGCGGTGTATCCGCAACACCGGCAGGCGTCATTGCTGGTGCGCCTGTTGATCGATTATCTGCGTGAGGCGCTGTCCGCCGAAGGTGCATCCGTGGTCTGATGCCCTGCTACGGTGCAGGTTGACGGCGCTGCCAGAAGAGCCAGAGTTTCCAGAGCTCAAGCTGGTTAGGGGCTGCAGGGGGCAGGCGCTTTAGCGCGGACCAGACGGTACGCTCCTTGCTGTGGTCGAGGCTCATGCATTCCCGTTAGCTGGAGCCTTCAATGAGCAAACCCTTGGTTCGCTGGAACCTCAACCCGCGCCGCGCTGCGGTCATCGTCGTCGACATGCAGAAGGTGTTCTGCGAACCGGACGGCGCTCTCTATGTGCCAAACACAGCTAATATTATTCAGCCGATTCAGGCGCTGGTCGATGCCGCTCGCAGCGTTGACGTGCCGGTAATCTACCTGCGTCATATCGTGCGTGGCGATGGCAGTGACACCGGCCGTATGCGCGATTTATACCCCAACGTGGACGAAATTCTGGCCCGTAGTGAGCCGAATGTAGAGGTGATCGAGGCGCTGGCGCCGCAGCCGGGTGACGTGGTCATCGACAAGCTGTTCTACAGCGGCTTCCACGGTACCGACCTGGACACTGTGCTGCGCGCCCGCGATGTGGACACCATCATCATCTGCGGCACGGTGACCAACGTCTGCTGCGAAACCACCATCCGCGACGGCGTGCATCGGGAATACAAGGCGGTTGTCCTGAGCGACGCCAATGCGGCGATGGACTACCCGGATCTGGGCTTTGGCGCGATCAGTGCCGAGGAGATTCAACGTATCTCGCTCAGCACCATCGCCTACGAGTTTGGCGAGGTAACGACGACAGCGGATGTCATTAGCCGCCTGACAGCCGATTAAGCCGCCAGCCAGCGCATCAGCAACGCGTACTGCAGATCGGCCAGCGGCGGGCGCGGAATACGCACCCGGTGGCCGTTGCCCGGCGCCACCTCAATGGCGTTGCCGTTACGATCCTGCAGGGTTTCCAGTACAAAGCTGTGGTTGCCCTGTGGGGTCATCAGCTCCAGCTGGTCGCCGATGGCAAAGCGGTTTTTCACCTCGATCTCGATCCAGTCGCGATCTTCCCCGGCCAGTTCGCCGACGAACTGGTGACGGCTCATGCGCGAGGCGCCTTGCTCGTAGTTCTGGTACACGCCCGGTGGATGACGGCGGTAGAAGCCTTCGGTGTAGCCCCGGTTGGCCAGGCTTTCCAGGTCGTCCATCAAGCCGAGGTTGAACGGGCGTCCGGCGACCGCGTCATCGATCGCCTGGCGGTAAACCTGCACCGTGCGGGCGACGTAGAAGTGCGATTTGGTGCGGCCCTCGATCTTCAGCGAATCCACGCCCATCTGCACGAAGCGTTCGACGTGCTGCACCGCGCGCAGATCCTTCGAGTTCATGATGTAGGTGCCGTGTTCATCTTCCTCAATGGCCATCGGCTCATCGGGTTTGTCGTGCTGGGTGATGATCTGCACCGGCTGTGCGACTGGCTCGATATTGCCTTCGGCAGTTTCGACCGCGGGCTTTACGTCATACTGCCAGCGGCAGGCATTGGTGCAGGCACCCTGATTGGCGTCGCGGTGATTGAAGTAGCCGGACAGCAGGCAGCGCCCGGAGTAGGCGATGCATAGTGCGCCGTGCACAAACACTTCCAGGCCGACATCCGGGCAGCGTTGACGGATTTCCTCAACCTCTTCCAGCGCCAGCTCGCGCGACAGAATGATGCGCTCCAGCCCCAGCTGTTGCCAGAATTTCACCGTCGCCCAGTTCACTGCGTTGGCCTGCACCGAGAGGTGCACCGGCAGCTCCGGCCAGCGCTCGCGCACCAGCATGATCAGCCCCGGGTCCGACATGATCAACGCATCCGGCCCCATAGCCACGACTGGTTCGAGGTCGCGCAGGTAGGTCGCCACCTTGCTGTTATGCGCGGCGATATTGCTGGCCAGATAGAACTTTTTGCCTTGTGCGTGTGCTTCCTGGATGCCGGCAGCCATGACCTCCGGGTTGTGGAAGTCGTTCTCTCGCACGCGCAGGCTGTAGCGCGGCTGGCCTGCGTAGACCGCGTCGGCGCCGTAGGCGAAGGCGTAGCGCATGGCTTTGAGGGTGCCGGCGGGGGCCAGCAGTTCGGGAGCGTGGGGCATGATTCAGTACCGCAAGGTCGACAGAAAGTCGGCGAGCTTAGCGGAGAGGCGAAGCGCGGTTATTGATCAGCGTCAGCATTCATTGTGCTGAAGAGGAAGGGGACTGATGACCCAGAGGCCGCGACTGCGACCTCTGGGCGTTGCCAGCTAACCGGGATTTTAAGGTTGCTGTGGTGGCGGTGGTTCGCCATTGCCATTACCTGGTTCAGGTGGCCGTTGCGGCGAGCCAGGGGCGCTGGCATGGTTGCTTGACTGGTTATCGGCGTCAGACCAACCGGCGCCGACACCGAAGTCGAAGCGGCTGTTGCCGAAGTTGTAGCCCACATTAGCGTCGCCGTAGTAGTCGTTGCCGAGATAGGCGACCCCGACATTTGGCCGCAGCCCGCCGTTGGCGAAGACGTAGTCCAGACCCAATACTGCCGCAGCCCGGTCAGCTTCATCGTCCGAAAACGCCTTGATACCGACGGCTGGCCCCTGGCCGAAGATATAGCTGATACCAACACCGAAACCAACATCGCTGGCGCTGGCTGTTAGTGGCAGCGCGCTCAAGGTTGCTGCCAGCGCAGTAGCACCAAGCTTGATCCGTAAGTGTTTCATATACTCCTCCTTGTTTACGGTGCACAGTGTCTTAGTTATAGCAGGAGGTGACAAGTGGTTGACGATAAATGGGGGGGTTTTTGCATTTTCGACATTTTAATGTCGGTTGCATTGATTGGCTGCGGCTCGCGCGACAGCGGACAATTCGGCACTATCGCAATACCCTCCCCTGAATGAGATGACCGATGGATATCAGCCTGGCCCGCACTTTTCTGGAAGTCGTTCGCAGTGGCAGTCTGGTTGCGGCCTCTGAGCAGTTGCATGTCACTCAGGCGGCGGTTACCGCGCGGATTCAAAGTCTGGAATCCCAGCTCAATTGCAGGTTGTTTGTACGCAATCGAGGCGGGGCGCGGTTGACCCGTGACGGCGAGCTGTTTATTGCCTATGCCAATCGCATGGTGCAGGCCTGGGATGCGGCGCAGCGTGATCTGCCGCTGCTCAGCGGCATCGATAACGTGCTGCACGTTGGTGGTGAGCCCAGCCTGTGCAACCCGCTGATGCTGCATTGGGTCAGCCTGCTGCGCAAACGTCTGGACAGCCACGCAGTGTACGCAGAGGTGGGCGACGGCACCCAGCTGCAGCGCAAGCTGGAGCAAGGGGCGCTGGACGCCGCGCTGGTGTTCCAGCCGACCTACTGGCCCGGTTTGCAGGTGGAAGAGTTACTGGAAGAAAAGCTGATACAGGTCTGTTTGCCGAGTAACCCGGAGCCCTATATCTACGTCGATTGGGGCGACGCATTCCGCCAGCAGCACGACCGGGCACTACCCGACCGGGCTAGTGCCGAACTCAGCTTCAATCTCGGTCCGCTGGCGCTGCAGTACCTGCTCAGCTGTGGCGGCAGCGGCTACTTCCGTACGCGGGTGGTGCAGAGCTACCTCGACAGTGGCGTGCTGGAGCGGGTCCCGCAGGCACCGGAGTTCAGCTTTCCGACCTGGCTGGTGTATTCGCGCGAGCGTGACCGAGCGGGGTTGCAGCAAGCACTGGACCTGCTGCGCGAGGCCGCATGCGGCGACCACGACTGGTCGCAGCGCTGGAATCCGGTGTTCTAACTCAGTCGCGCTGGTTCAGCAGGCGGCGGTGCAAGGCACTGATCAGGTCGGTTTGGGTTACCAGACCAACCAGCGTTTCCCCTTCCAGCACTGGCAGCGCGTGCAGGCCGCGCTCGGACAGGAGCGGCACCAGGTCGGTGATCGGTGCCTGAGCCGGGACCGCCGTGACCTGCGCGGTCATGACTTCGCTGATGGGCGCGCGTTCGCCGAGCCGACGGCGCAGCAGCCGAAAGCGGCCGCGATCCAGCACGCTGGCGAGGTCAACCAGCGTCACTATGCCGACCAGACGCTGCTCGCTGTCGACGACCGGCAGAACCCTCAGGCGCTGGGCGCCAAGCAAATCCAGCCCCTCGCGCACGGTTGCCTCCGGGCTGATCCAGTGCACCTCGCGGGTCATGATATCAGCGGCCCTGATTGCACCGGCCCGGCGCTGGAGTGAGGCACTTTCCGCTCTTTCAATCAGTTGGCCGAGGTCCTCTCGGGTCAGGTCGACGAAGCCACCGAAGCCCTCCAGCGCCGTGTCCAGGTCATCGCCGGTAATACCGCTGCGCAGCGCAGTGTGGCTGTTGCCTGAGCGATGCAGGTCGATCTTCGGCGCCGCACGCTTGGGATAGCGAACACCGGTAAGGTTGTTGTAAAGCACAGCCAGCGTCAGCAGCGATATCGCATTGAGCATGACTGGAAGAATGGCCCTTTCTCCCAGCGCCTGCAGTGCCGGCCCTGCCAGCACCACGCATAGCGCTACCGCGCCGCCGGGTGGGTGCAGGCAGCGCAGCATAAACATCGCCAGCAGCGACAGGCAGACCGCGAGCGAGGCCATCGGCAGGCTGTGCCCGCCCAGTTGGGCGACGGCGGTGGCCACCACGGCCGAGGTCAGGTAGCCGCCGAGGATTGACCAGGGCTGGGCCAGAGCGCCGGACGGTACGGCAAACAGCAGGATGGCTGAGGCACCGACCGGGCCGATTAGCAGCGTCGCTACCGCCGTACCGAATACCTGCTGGCAGAGCCAGACGCTAAGGCTAAGGCCCAGCGCTGCGCCAACGGTTGCGCGCAGCAATTCGCGCGGACGGGTCGCGAGTTGGCCGCCGAGCAGCGGCGCGCCCTGCCGACTGGCGGGCAGGGAGAGTTGGGTATGGTCATTCATGGTCGTGGACTACAGGCAGCAGGGCAGTATGAAAGGCCGCCTGCCCAGCGCCGCAACCAGATCAGCCGGGGAGCAGCGGTGTGGTTTTGGGCGTTGGCAGGCAAGCGGGTATGAGTGTGCGGCGCGGCTTGCCTAAAGACAAATCAATAATAATTGAGTTTGAATTCGACAATTTTTATTTGATGGGCGGGGAGCAACTGATTGCCAGCGCAGTAAAGCCTTCCAGTGTGCGATCGACAAAGTGCTCGTCGCTGTTGCCTGCGGCACCCGGTAGCAGGCCGTGAATGACCAGCGAGGTCAGTCCGTGGATGTAGGACCACGCGGCGACAGACGCCTTGCGTACGTCAGAGCTGTCCAGCGCTTGCCCGAGGGTCTCGGCCACCATGCGCTTGAGCTCGCCAAAGGCCGCCAGCCGTTCGCGCTGGAGTGCCGGAATCAGGGTTTCGTCGGTGAACTCCGGGCCAAACATCAATTGGTACAGCGCCGGGTTGCTGCGGGCAAAGTGCAGGTAGGCGAGGCTGCCGCCGCGCACCTTATCGAGCCCTGAGCCGCTGCTGTAAGCGCTTTGCAGCGCCGTTGCCAGCTCTGCAAAGCCCTGCGCGGCAAGGTGGCTTATCAGCTCGTTGCGGTTCTGGAAGTGGTGGTAGGCCGCCGTTGCGCTGACCCCGACTCGCTCTGATACCGCACGTAGCGACAACTTGGTCGGGCCGACTTCCTCCAGCAGCGTGCGGGCTGCGGCCAGCAGTTGCGGGGCCAGATTGCCGACGTGGTAGGCGTCGCGGGCGCGTTTTGCGGGTTTTGCCATGGAGCCGATATCTCTGCTGCGGTGATGACGCTGTGGGCGCATCCTAGCATGGCGTCATCTTGACGTTGTTAAGATTGCGTCGTAACTTGCCCGTTCACCGGTGCTTGCGCTAGCAGGTTGCCGGTTATTTTTTGGCTCGATCTTAACAATGATAAGTTTGCTGGTGTGGTGCCAGCGCCAAAGGAGAATTCCATGTCTGAACTGCAACTCCACCCCGCAGCGGCGGCCAGCCTTGAGCATTGGCACCGGATGGTTGAGCGCAAGGATCTGAGCGACCTGCCCAGCCTGCTGGACGCCGGTGCGGTGTTTCGTTCGCCGATGGCGCACTCGCCATATCCGGGGGCCGAGGTGGTGGCGACCATCCTCGGCACGGTGCTGCAGGTGTTCGAGAACTTTACCTATCACCGCCAGCTGGCGACGGCCGATGGCTTGAATGTGGTGCTGGAGTTCAGCGCCGAGGTAAACGGTCGTCAGCTCAAGGGCATCGATATGGTGCGCTTCAACGAGGCCGGCAAGATCGTCGAGTTTGAAGTGATGGTGCGGCCGCTGAGCGGCTTGCAGGCGCTGGGGCAGGAGATGGGCAGTCGTCTGGCCAGCTATCTGGCGGCAGCCAAGGCCAGGGCGTGAGTCGGCGGGGCCCTGTGGCCCCGCTGTCAGTAGTGATACCAGCGCAGCTGCAGGGCGAACTCGGTCTGCGGCGCGCTGAACTGGCTGAACTCGCGAGAGGCCTGCAGACGCAGGCCCAGATTGCGGCTCAGCTCCCATTGCTGGGCCAGGGCCAGGCTGCGGCGCACTTCACCGTTGTCAAAGTAGTCGCCGCGGCCTTCTGCCAGCAGGCTGCCCAGCGGATTGCGCCACAGTAGCCCCAGGTTGAAACCGGCAGCGGCATTCAGCGGTGCATCGAAGTCACGATGATGTTCCAGCCGCAGGGTGGCCAGGCTGTAGCCGAGCACGCTGTCCCACGGTTGCCAGGCAAAGCCGCCGCCGCCGTTGAGGTGCGGCACCAGCCGGCGTTTGCCGTTCTCGCCCGCGACCCGCTCCCAGCCGGTGGCAACCTGCCAGGACCACGGCTTGAGCAGTGCGCTGCGGGGTGTCAGCGAGCGGATGTTGACCAGCTCCAGCTGTTCCAGCTGCCAGTGATTGCCCTCGTACTGGCGCAGTTTCAAGTCGCCAATTTCGATCTGCGCGCCAAGCGGAAAGCCTGCCAGATTGTCGGCCAGATCATGGTAGGCCATACGCAATCCGTATTCGGCGAAGGCGCGGTCCTCGCGGCTGCCTGCGGCCAGCTGCCAGGTGCGGGACTCGTGCCCAAACTCGGGATAGGTCGGCGTCTCGATGTTCAGCGCCGGTGGCGGGTTGCGATTGATGGCCTGCAGCAGGGCGTAGCTGTTGGCGGCATCGGCCGAGTCTCGTGCCTTGCCGCTGGCCTCGTAGCGCGCCAGCCGGTAGGCGGCTTCCTGAATCAGTGCCTGACGTTCGCGCGGCAATGCCGCAAAGGTGCTGCTCTGCAGCTGGGTGCTGTCACCGGCCAGCACGGTCACCCACTGTGCTTCGTCAGCGGTCAGGGGCGCAGCGCGGGCCAGCAGCTCGCGTTCGCGTGAAGGGCGGTAGTTCACGTCGGTGATCAGCCCGGCCTCACGCACTGCGCGCACGGTATCGGCGGGGATGGCGGTCAGGGGGAACTGGTCGGTCAGGCGCAGCGACGGCCGGGCCACTTCCAGCAGCTCGAGCAGCCGGAACGAGCAGTTTTCGTCAAAGAAGTAGTAGTCGAAGCGGACCTGACGCAGTTCCCACACGTGCTCGACCATGCGCGCGGTCTCTTCCGGGCTCAGATCAAGTTGGTACTCCCACAGGTCGCGGTTTTCCAGTCGGCTGTATTCGCTGATCTTGTCGCGGTAGGGCAGCAGCGAGAACTGTCCGGGGTAGCCGCCGGCCAGCCCTTTCCAGGCGTAGAGCACGCCGTTGTCCATGTTCTCGACCATGGCCCCGAAGTTGAGTGCATAGGTCAGCAGGCTGGTGCCGCTACCGGCGGTTTCCGGTGAGTCGATACGCAGCAGGGTATGACCGAACATCGATGACGGGCTGTTCAGATAGGCGTCTGGAAACACCAGCACGGTGGAGTACGGCGCGATGTCCTCGTACCACTCGTTGTACTCGCTGCAGTTCGGTGTCGGCAGGTCTTTCAGGTTCAGCTGTTCACGCAGCCAGCGGGTACGTGAGGGATAGCGGCATTGCACATGGTCGTTGCCCAGTGCAGCGCTGGCGTACAGACCGCCGAGGGTCGCACTCAGCTCGGCTGCGGGTGATTCAGCGCCGTTGCTGGCGAGGAAAAAGGCGTTGTCGTCTACATAGCTACGCCAGCCGCTCCAGCGAGCGGGCTGGTAGTGGCCCAGCGTCAGCCAGAAGCGATCACTGGCCAGGGCATCGCGTTGTTCTTGGGTGAGCTGCGGTTTGGCCTGCGCCTGCAGGCAGAGGCTGCCGAGCAGCAGTGGAACCAGACATCTGAGCATGGAGGCTCTCATCGGAGGGAGTCAGCACGGCACGCACAAAGACAGAAGGCCGGGCTTGCGCTCCGGCCTTCTGTCAGGTGTTGCTGCGATCAGGCCTGTTCGGCGTACTTGGACAGAACAGCATCCTGGCGCATAACGCTCAGGGTGGCGGCGTGAACCTGCTCGGCAGTGACATCAGCGCTGGGGAAAATCTCGCTGAAGTGGGCGTGGGTGACGGCGGCGAAGTGGTCGCGATCTTCCGGCTGAATGCCCAGAACGACGGCGTAGGTGGTCAGCGCTTCGCCCTCACCGCGAGCGACGTCTTCGGACAGCTCGTTCATGATGCTGCCCAGAACCAGCATCGGCTTGCCGTTGTAAGTCAGACGACCGCTGGTGTCACAGCCGTTGGTGCCAGAGGTCATGCCGAAGGTGGCGTTACCGGAGGTGCCGTTGGTGATGGTGGCTACCAGGTGGGAAGGCAGACCGCTCTGCCCTTCGAACAGCATGTTGCCCCAGCCGCAACCGGGGCCGCCCGGAGCAACTGCAAATGCGTTGAAAGAGGCGGCTGCGAAGAGTGTACCGATGAGAATCCGTTTCATATCTCAGGTTTCCGTGTTGTGGGTGATGAAGGGAATCTAGCAGCGCCGGGCGGGTGTTGCAATTTAGTGGCGAATTAACGTCTGTTTAATGACGACCGGTTGGCTGATTTGGGCGAGACAGACAGCTCGCGGTTACTTTTTCAGGGTTGTGACGGGCGCTTATGAGAGGGGCGGCAGAGGCACCGGTTGTTGTTATATGCCAAGTCATGAGGCTGATGTTCATGCCACGATGCAGGGCTACAACAATGATAAACAAATGGAGGTGACTGCCGTGACGCACGCATGCTGCTGTCAGGATCTCCAACAGGGCTTCTCTGCAACCACTGTGTTGCGCGCCGCTGTGTCGATGCGGTCCTCCCGTTTCTGCGGCTCTTCATAGGTTCATGCGCGGGCAACCCAAGAGCTACGGATATTGCCTCTGCCTGCCTTCGACCTAGCTGCGCGCGCGTTGCCGAAACTCCCGGGGACTGAGGGCGGTCCAGCGGCGGAATGCGCGGCTGAATGCGCTGGCTTCCGAGTAACCGAGCGACAGCGCGATATCGGTAAAGCTCTGCTCTGAGCGGGCAACATAGTTCTCTGCCAGCGGCCGCCGGACGTCCTCTACCAGGTGGCTGTAGTCCAGCTCATACTCTGCCAGCCGGCGCTGCAGGGTGCGCACGCCGATGTTCATGCTTTCAGCGATACGTTCGATACTGAAGTCGTGGGTGCTCAGGTGGCTGGCGATCTGGAAGCGCAGCTGACTGAGCAAATCGGTATCCGCTTCGCGCGCGGCACGCTGTTCTTCCAGTAGCGGGCTGAGCAACTGAAAAAGGCGGCTGTCAGCGGTTTTTATCGGCGTGTCCAGTAGCGTGGGCGGGAAGTACAGCCGATTGTCCGGCTGATTGAAGTGGATCGGGCAACCGAGGATGCGTTGATACGCGCCAAGGTCCGCGGGCGCGGGGTGTTCAAAGTGTGCGCGCGTTGGGCATAGCTCGGGCTGCTGGGTAAGCTCGCGAATCAGGCTAAGTGCTGAGGCCGCAGTGAATTCGGCGTCTTGACGACGGTTGATGATTAGTGGATCGGCGATTTGGTAGCTGAGTGACAGGAACTCGTCGTTGATATCCAGATCCCCGCGAGTGCCCTGCATCAACACGGAAATAAAGTGGCTCAAGATCCGCAGCGCCTGAATCATGGTTGATGCACTGCGAGCGGTGTGCCCGTAGAGTCCGTAGTCACTGCAACGGGCCTGAATGCCCAGTTCAAGACCGATATTCGGGGACTCATGCAGGCCGAGCTGCTCCCAGAGTGCGACGTACTGATGTAGCGGTATCTCCAGCTCGGGCGAGTTGAGAATGGCTTCGCTCAGGCCAACCTTCTGCAAATGTGGGGCGAATACCGCCGCATTGCGTCGAAAAAAATTCTCCGCGTAGATGGTATGCAAGTGTTGTGAAGTCATCAGCCTAACCTCTTGACGGGCTATGGGCTTTCAGCAGACAGCGTCGTGCCAACCCTTATTGTCCGGGCTGTCTTAGAGACAGCCTGCCGATTTGCAAAGCCGCTTACTTGGTTGTTCGGCTACTGCTTTGGTCGCGCAAGCGGGCTGTCATCTACTGTCCGAAATGCTGTCATCGCTTGTCAAGCGTCCCCGTCTTTCGCTTCTTATTCTCGTTCTCGAAGCTCGGAATCTGTCTTGGGCAAAAGGGTATGGAATTTCGTTTATGCGAACATTGATGCGACCGCTGGGGTACCTGCTGTGCTGCGGCCTGTGTCTGGGGGCTGCTGCAGTGCAAAGCGACGACGGCTTTGTGCCTGAGCAGTCTTATGTCGAGGTGTTGGATGACTATCAGGGGCAGAGTTGGTTCTGGGTCTGGGGCAACAACGCACCCACCATGCTTGATGGTCGCGCGTATCTGTTTGCTGAGGACGGCCGTCACCTTGGGCAGTTGAATACCGGCACATGGCCGGGTGATCTTGTCATGTCGCACAGTCGTGCTGAGCTATATGCCGCCGAGATCTACTTCAGTCGTGGCGTACGTGGCACCCGCGAAGACGTCGTGACGGTCTATGACGCGCGCACGCTGAGTCCGAAGGCAGAGATCTCGATCCCTCCAAAGCGCATGACCGGAATGCTCTCGGCAGGCCTGAGCGTATTGTCTGACGACGAGCGTTTTATGCTGGTGCTGAACTTTACGCCCGCAGCCTCGGTGTCCATTGTTGATGTCGAACAGCGCCGGTTTGTTACTGAGGTAGCCATTCCCGGCTGCGCCTCACTCTACCCGGCCGGGCCGCGTGACTTTTACGCGATCTGCGGCAACGGGGGCTTCTTTCACCTGCGGCTGGATGAGCAGGGTGGTGTGGCCCTGCAGCAGCGCACCGCGCCGTTGTTCGACCCACTTGAGGATCTGCTGCTGACGCCTGCTTCGCGGCTGGGTGATACCTGGTATTTCGTCTCTCAGCAGAATTACGCCTGGGGCCTGCAGATGACCGCCGCTGGGGCCGAGCGGCGCCAGCGCTGGTCGCTGGTCAGCGATGCCGAGCGGGCGGACGGCTGGAGTGTGGCGGGCAATCATGGCACCGCGGTACACGAAGCGAGTGGCCGGCTTTTTGTGCTGATGCATAAGGATGTGCCGGAGAACTATCAGAAGCCGGGCACCGAGGTCTGGGTCTACGACGTGCGCAGTGAGCAGCGCATTGCGCGTATCGAATTGGAGGCGCACAGCTCTGCGATCGGCGTCAGTCAGGGGGCGCAACCGCGGCTGTACAGCCTGGACTGGATCGTGCCGATGCCGGCGTTGTTCACCGCCTGGATCTATCTGACCAGCGGTGAGGCGGGTCTCATGCCTTTGATGCGTCAGGGTATCAACCTGTATGACGCCGACAATGGCGAGCACCTACGCAGCATTGGGGATTTGCCGCTCGGCTATCTGAATAAGGTCACACCATGGTAACGCTCGGCTGGCTACACGATCCGCTGGTGCATCTGACCATCATGTTGGCCATGGCGTTGCTGTTCGCCGTAGCGGCACTGCACAAGCTGACGGATCAGGCGCGCTTTGCACTGGCACTGGAGGGCTACGCCCGGGTGTTTGGTCTGTCGCTGCCTATGCGTCTGCAACGTGCGCTTTCACGCCTGCTGCCGGTCCTGGAGCTACTGGCCGCGCTGGGGCTGCTGTACAGCCTGCAGCAGCCGCTGGCTGCGCTGCCGGCGCTGTTGTTACTCGTCATTTACACACTGGTGCTGGCGCTCACGCTGCGCGCAGATGCAGCACTGGATGACTGTGGCTGCAACCCGGGCAAGCAGCGTCAGCCGCCTAGTGCCGCTCTGGTGCTACGTAACCTGTTGCTGTGTGGTTTGACTGCAATGCTGCTCTGGCCGGTGGCACCGCGCACGCTTGGCTGGTTTGACCTGGCCTCGTTGCTGGGCGCTGGCGTGAGCTGTGCACTGCTGTATGCGTTGGCCAATCAGCTGATTTCCAATCACTCACTTCTGCGGAGGCTGTAATGGCTCTGACTCATGCATTGATTACCTCGGCACTGCTGTCCTGGCTGCTGACCATCGGTTTAGCGGTTGCGGTGTGGGCGCTGGCGCGGCAGGTCGGGCTGCTGCACCAACGGTTGCAGCCGGTCGGTGCGCTGTCGCTTGGCAAGGCCATCAAGGCTGGCGAGAAGGCACCGGTGTTTGAGCTGCCCAGCCTCAACGGCGGTAGTGTGCAGCTGGGCGGTGGTGATCGCAACGAGCGTTTGACGCTGCTGTTCTTTCTCTCCGACAGCTGTCCGGTCTGCAAGCAGTTGCTGCCGGCGTTGCGCTCGATCCGCGATCAGCAGCGTGCGCAGGTGCGAGTGGTGCTTGCCAGTGATGGCGATGAAAAGACCCATCAGGCGTTTATCAGCGCGCAGCGGCTGCACGACTTCCCCTATCTGCTGTCGCGGGAGGTAGGCATGGCTTATCAGATCAGCAAGCTGCCTTACGCAGTGCTGATTGATGCGCACGGTACGGTTGTGGCCCACGGATTGGTTAACTCGCGCGAGCATCTGGATAGCCTGTTCGAAGCGCAGATACATGGCCATGCCTCGATGCAGGCGCTCAGGGCAGCCGAGCAGGCTGACTCCGCTCTTTTTCAGCAGGTGCACTAACTATGGCAATTCGATGGTTTGATGAGGCGGCTGAACTGCTGTCGCGCCGGGTGGCGCAGAGCAGTTCGCGGCGCGGGTTTCTGGGCGGCCTTGGCACCCTGCTGATCGGCGCTGGGGCAACAACGCTGCTACCGGTGTTTCGCGGTAACGCCTTTGCGCAAACAACCGGCGGACTGGTCGAGAGCGGCGATCCTAACAGCTGCGACTACTGGCGTCACTGCGCCATAGACGGCTTCCTGTGTGGCTGCTGCGGTGGTTCGGTGAACTCATGCCCTCCCGGCACCGTGCGCTCGGACATCACCTGGATTGGTACCTGCAGCAACCCGGCCGATGGCAAGGACTACGTGATCTCCTACAACGACTGTTGCGGCAAGAGCAGCTGCGGGCGTTGCGCGTGTCAGCGTGACGAGGGCGACACGCCGCTGTATCGACCGCAGAGTTCAAATGACATCAACTGGTGTTCGGGCAGCTTGGCCGATATGCCATATCACTGTTCGCTGTCGGTCGTGATCGGTGTGCGGGAGTAAGCAATGAAACGTCTGCTGCCATGGTGTGCACTGCTGCTGGCTGCTCAGTTCGGCCATGCCACTGAGCCTGCCGAGTTCGACTACATGCTCAATTGCCAGGGGTGCCATCTGCCGGATGGCATGGGCAACCCGCAGCGACAGGTGCCGGCCTTTCCGGGGCAACTGGGGTTGTTTCTCGGTGTGGAGGGTGGCCGTGAGTTTTTGGTTCAGGTGCCGGGCTCGTCACTCTCGGGCTTGACCGACGAGAGCTTGGCGCGGGTGTTGAACTGGATGCTGGAACGCTATGCGGCGGCAGAGTTGCCGCAGGGTTTTGAGCCCTATAGCGCCGCTGAGGTGCAACGCTGGCGACATGATGTGCCCAATGATGTGGACGCGGTGCGAGCGCAGTTGATTGACCGCATCAACCAGCAGCAAGTGCTGCCCGCCAAGGAGTCGGTTGGCCCATGAGAATGCGTGCTTCTGTAATTGTGTTGGGGCTGGTCTGCGGCCTGAACAGTTGGGCGCAGGCCGCGCCGGATGGCGCCGAGCTGGCAGCCTGCGCGGCCTGTCACGGCGCTCAGGGGCAAGGTAACCCGGCGCTCGGTGCGCCTCGGCTGGCGGGTCAGCACTTCAGCTATCTGTGGCAGCAACTGCGCAGCTTCAAGGTCGGCGCGCGTGGTTACGACGCGCAGGACAGTCAGGGCGTGTTGATGCGCTCAGCGCTGACTGCAGTGCCTGAATCCGCGCTGGAGGGGCTGGCGCGTCACTACGCGGGGCTAGCGACAGCTGAGTCGCCAGCGCTGGCACCGCAGGGTCGCGGGGCGGCGCTGTACCAGGGCACCTGCGCCTACTGCCACGGGCCGGATGCCCGGGGGAATGCCTACTTGCAGTCTCCCAATCTGCGTCTGCTGGACGCCGCCTATCTGGACCGTCAGCTGCGCAATTACGCCAGCGGCAGGCGTGGCAACAGCGAGCAGGATGCAATTCACGGCCCGTGGATGCGCAGTGTCGCCATGCAGCTGGGGGACACGGATCGCCAGTCGGTAGTCGAGTATTTGAGCCGTGAGGAAGCCGTCGAAGAGTGAGTTCTGCTAACCGAGTCAGCGGCCGCTCGCGGTGGCTCAAACCATAGAAATGCAGGGTATTTTCATGGATGCAAGAAGTCTGATTTTGTCACTTAGTTGCCTGGTGCTGGCGCTGACCATGCTGGTCTACGGAATATTGTTCATCCGTCGCCACAAGAACTATCTGCTCGGAGTCGAATGGCTGATTGTCGCTGTGTCGGCTACCAACATGCTGCTGTTTCAGGCGCTGGGCTACCCGTTGGGTTATGAAATCTCGATGTTTCTCGATGCGTTTTCCCGGGGCTTCGGCATCCCCATCATTACCATTCTCGGCCTGATGGCCGTTACGCGAGGGTTCAGGCCGAGCGCGCTGGTCGATGTGCTGATCTTTGTCATCAGTATCCCTGCGACCTTTCTGCTGCGCATCGACGCCTTTGCCGGTGTGCTGCCCTACTTCTACGTACTGATGGGGCTGCTGTTCTCCGGTTACCTGATCCATTTCGCCCGTCTTTTGTTGGCTTATGGCGAACGTACACAGGCGCTATCGGTGCTGCTGGTGATGGTCGGCATGCTGGTGATTGCGTTGATTTACGACTTTTACGAAATCCCGGGTGAGGCGACCAACGTGGTGCTGAACTTTTTCAATATCGCGTTGCTGACCTGGGCTTGCATGTTCGCCTTGCTGTACTACGCCTACGGCGCGCTGGCTCGCGCTAAGGCACGGGCTGCTCCCGTGAGCTGATCACGTTTTACCGGCGCCAGTCCCGGTCTGCCTGGCAATTACCTTCACAAGAAATGCGCGTTGTCGGGCACCGCGTGCGGGTGCCTTTGCGCTAAAAAAGAGGACTATCTGATGAAACCTTTAGCTGCAGAGCGGTCGATGAGGGTTGTGGTGATGCACGCTGCAAGAGGGTGCATTGCGCTTGGGCTGGGCATGTACGTGATGGGGGCCGCATGGGCGAGTGAGCATGGCGCCGATGCCCTGGGCAGCAGTCTTACGCCAATCGGAGCCAACCCGGCAGCGTCGGCCGACGGGGTAATCCCGGCCTGGACGCCACCGGGGCCGCAGGGTGGTGATTGGGTCTACGGCGAGCTGCGGGCAGCGCACTGGGTGCACCGGGGCGACCAGCCGTTGTACTCGGTGAGCGCAGAGAACCAGGCCGAGCACGCCGCGCAGCTGCTGCCGGGCCACGTCGAGCTGCTCAAGCAGTTGCCGGATTATCGCATGGACGTCTACCAGACCCGGCGCAGCTGCGATGTGCCCGCGTTCGTGGCGCAGAACACGCGGCAGAACGTCGGCTTCGCGCAACTCGATGACAGTGCTCTGGCCTTGCAGGAGGCCCATGTGCCGGGCATTCCCTTCCCCATGCCGAGCAACGGCGTGGAGGCGATGTGGAACATGAAAATGCGCTACCGCGGGCTGGCTTTCGCCATGCCGCGCAATCAGGCCGCACTCTCGCCGCGCCGTGGCAGCGACGACTGGCTGAAGATGCTGACCGACCAGATCAGTTTCCTCCCCTGGGCGCAGCAGCCCAACGGACTGTTCTCTGACTACGACCGGCTGGAAGTGGCGGGTTACTTCGCCTATTTCGAACCTGCGGCGCTGGCCGGTCAGGCCGCGGTGCTGTCGGTCCGTGCCGGTGCCGACTCGGAAACCTTTTACTACTTCCCCGGCCAGCGCCGGGTGCGCCGGATGCCCTCGTATTCCTACGACGCGCCGCAGATCGGGCTGGATAACCAGTACAACGTCGATGAGATTGCAATGTTTACTGGTCAGCTCGACCGTTTCGACTGGACGCTGGTCGGCAAGCAGGAGCTGCTGGTGCCGTACAACTCGTTCGGACTCTACGACTTCAAGGCGCGCTTCGAGGATGTGGCGCAGCGCGATTTTATTGCGCCGAGTCATCGCCGCTACGAACTGCATCGGGTTTGGGTGGTCGAGGCGCGCGTGCGTGAAGGCATGCGTCACTCCGCGCCGAAACGCCTCTTCTATCTGGATGAAGACAGCTGGGCACCGCTCGCTGCGGTGGACTATGACGCCCAGGATCGGGTCGCCAAGGTGCGCGAGGGCTATCTAATTCCGGTCTACGAGACTGGTGGCTGTGACGTGGAGGCCTTTGCTCAGCACAACCTGATTGATGGTCGCTACATGTTCGATAACAGCCCGCTGGGCTCCGGCACCGATCACCGCTGGCTGACCGAACAGGGTAATAACCCGCGCTTGAAACGCTCGTTCTACACCTCCGACAACCTGCGCGTAATCAGCGAACGCTGAGCCGAATCGAGGACTTGAACATGCATAAATTCATTTTCACTCTCTCCGGTATCGCGCTGCTTGGCGCGTCTGCGCAGAGCGCGGCGTTCACCTTCGAGCTTGGCGAAGTGAGCGGTGCCTTTGACTCGGTGATCTCCGCTGGTGCTGGTATGCGCACCGATACCCCTTCCTGCGGTCTGGTGACCCAGGGCGCCCACGGCCACTCGGTGCCGGATGCCTGCCTCTCGCCGGTTGCTGGCATCGGCGATCAGGGCAACCTCAACTACGCCAAGGGCGATCTCTACACCGGTTACCTGAAGGGCGTTCACGAGCTGTTGCTGCGCCTGCCCGATGACTACACGGTGATGGTACGCGGCAGCTGGAAGCGCGACTTCGCCGCCACCCGCACCAGCGGCACGCTGGGCTGGGATCGGCCGCCGGGGGTAGACAGTGATGGCCTATCCGATGCGGCCCGGGATGAGCTTGAATTCAAGGCGCGCCTGCTCGACCTGTGGGTCAGCAAGAGCTTCTATGTGGGTGGCCGGCCCCTGCGTGCGCGACTGGGCAATCAGGCGATCAACTGGGGAGAAAGCCTGTTCGCTTCCGGCGGCATCAACGAAACCAACGGCTACGATGTGATGGCGCTGTCGACGCCGGGCACACAGCTGAAGGAGGCTCTGCTGCCGGCACCGATTTTCAGTCTCGCTGGCGGGCTGGGCGCGGGCGTGACCTTCGAGGCCTACTACCAGTTCGGCTGGGAGAAGACCGAGATGCCACCGGTAGGCAGTTACTGGTCTACCACCAATGCGCTGGGCGAAGGGATGCAGGCCTACGGCTACCGTGAGCGTGATGCGCGGGACAGCGGTCAGTGGGGGCTTTCGCTCAACTGGCAGCCGGCCAATACCGACCTCAACCTCGGTTTTTACGTGCTGCGTTACCACGACAAGCTGCCATCGCTGTTCATCGATCAGACCACCTTCGCGCCGACCTGGGTCTATCCCGAAGACCGTATGCTCTATGGTGTCAGCGCCAACTTCCCGGTCGGCGACTGGGCAGTGGGCACCGAGTTGTCGTATCGCCCGGAAGATGCCGTTGCGCTCAACCCGACCTTCGGCTGTACGGGTAAGCAGGGCGAGTGCTGGCAGGACGAGAAAAAGTTTCAGTGGCACCTGACAGGTATGTACAGCATGGTGCCATCGAACAGCGGCTGGCTGCTGGATCTGACCGGTGCCAGCACCGGTAGTGTGCTGACCGAGCTGGTGGTGGTGGAGTATCCGGACCTTGAGGATGAGTACAACGGCGAGCTGGTCTCCGCCGGCGTCAACACATGGATGCTGGACCCAGCCGTACTGCCGACGGCGCAAGGGAACGGCACCACCTCTGGTATCAGCGCTGACCTCAGTCTGACCTACGACGGCACGTTGATTCCGGGCTGGCAGGTCACGCCGGGTGTGTTCTATTCGCGCTCACTCAAGGGCCGTACCCCGACGTTGGCGGCGCCCTATATGGACGGCGCCAGCAGCATGAATCTGTACCTGAACTTCGTGCGCAACCCGGGCACCTGGCAGGTCACGCTCAACTACGCAACGTTCAGTGGGGGCGATTCGCCCTATGACCAGTTGCTGGAAGACCGTGACTATGTCGGGCTCGTGTTGTCGCGCAGTCTGTGATGCAGGGCCAGACGATGCCGACTGAACCGCAATCCAAGACGCCGCGTGGCTTGCTGTCGCGCCTGGAATGCCGACTGTTCGAGTACCGCAAAGCGGTACTCTGGCTGCTGGCGCTGTTTACCGTTGTGATGGGCTGGTTTGCCTTGCAGCTGCGGATGGACGCCGGGTTTGAAAAGCAGTTGCCGATCGGCCACGAGTACATCGACACCTTCTCGACCTACCGCGATGATCTGCTCGGCGCCAATCGCCTGATTGTGGTGGTGCGCGCCCGCGACGGCGATATCTGGAGCAGCGACGGGTTGCGGCGACTCTACGACGTGACCCAGACCGTGACCTATCTGCCGTTCGTGCAGCGCGCCAGCGTGCTGTCGCTGTGGACGCCCAACGCCTTCGTTAACGAGATCACCGAAGAGGGCTTTCGCGCCGACCCGCTGGTACCAGGCACGGTTACGCCGGAGCACCTCGGTGCCGAGGAGATATCCGCCATCGCGCACTCCACGGCGCAGGGCGGTTTTGTCGGCACGCTGGTTTCGCGTGATCAGCGCAGCGCGATGGTCAGCGCCGAGCTCAAGGAGTTTGATGCTGATGGCAAGCGGCTGGATTACATGGCCTTCAACCGGCTGCTGGAGTCCGAGCTGCGGCAGCGCTTCGAGGATGCGGCGTTCGAGATCCAGATCATCGGCTTCGCCAAACAGGTTGGCGACATTGCCGAAGGCGCGGTCAGCGTGCTGGAGTTCTGCCTGCTGGCACTGCTGCTGACCGGTCTGGCAGTCTACTGGTACTGCCACTCGATTCGCCTGACGTTACTGGCGCTGGGCTGCTCGCTAGCGTCGTTGATCTGGCAGTTTGGCTCGTTGCGCTTGCTGGGGTTTGGCCTTGATCCGCTGGCCGTGCTGGTGCCGTTTCTGGTGTTTGCGATTGGCGTCTCCCACGGTGTTCAGCAGATCAATTTCATTGTGCGCGAGATTGCGTTGGGCAAGAGTACCTACGACGCTGCTCGGGCGAGTTTCAGCGGGCTGCTGATACCGGGCGTGCTGGCACTGGTTACCGCTTTTGTTTCCTTCATCACCCTTTGGCTGATCCCGATTCCGATGGTGCGCGAGCTGGCGATCACTGCCTCGCTGGGGGTCGGCTACAAGATCATTACCAATCTGCTGATGCTGCCGCTGGTGGCGTCAATGCTGACTCTGGGCGCGGACTACGCACAGATTGCCGAGCGGTCACGCCAGCAGCGCGCCCACTGGCTGCGCGGCGTCGCCGGGCTTGCTCAATGGTCGCGTGCAAGGTGGGTGCTGACGGTCGCCGCGCTGCTGCTGGGGGTGGCGGTCTGGCAGAGCCACGGCCGGGTGGTTGGCTCGCTGCAGGCGGGTGCACCGGAGCTGCGCAGTGAGGCGCGTTTCAATCAAGACGCGCTCGCCATCGCCAGCGGCTACGACATCGGACTCGACTGGCTCAGTGTGGTGTTTGAGCAGGACGTCGGCGGCTGTGAGCAGGTCGCGCTAGGGCAGTATCAGGATCGCTTTGTCTGGGCCATGCAGGGCGTGCCGGGCGTGCTCTCGGTGCAGTCGTTCTCGACTGCCATGCGGCAGTACAACGAGGGCTATAACGAAGGCAACCCGAAGATGAACGTGGTGCCGGTCGATCCGCTCAACTACTCAGCCCTGGCCAACGAAGTGGCGCGTAAGCCGGGCCTGATGCGCGCGGACTGCAGCATGACCGCGGCGCATCTGTTCCTCGCTGACCACAAGGCGGCGACCATCAGTACGGTGATCGACGCGGTTAAGGCGTTCCGCGCCGAGCATTCGGCAGCAGGTATTCGCATACGTCTGGCCTCCGGTAACGCCGGGGTGCTGGCGGCGGTCAACGAAGAGGTCGAGAAGAGCGAGCTGCCGATGTTGCTGTATGTCTACGCGGCTATCGCGCTGCTGGTGTTCTTGGTCTATCGCGACTGGCGGGCGGTGCTGACCTGCTGCCTGCCGCTGACCATCGGCACCTTCATCGGTTACTGGTTCATGAAGGAGCTGCAGATCGGTCTGACCATCGCCACCTTGCCGGTGATGGTGCTGGCGGTGGGAGTCGGCGTGGACTACGCGTTCTACATCTACAACCGCCTGCAGCTGCACCTGAGTCACGGCCAGCCGATCGTGAAGGCGGCGGAGCATGCACTGCTGGAGGTGGGGGTGGCGACCATTTTTACCGCCATCACGCTGGCCATCGGGGTCGCCACCTGGGCGTTTTCCGAGTTGCAATTTCAGGCGGACATGGGGCTGCTGCTGGCCTTTATGTTCATCGTCAACATGGTCATGGCGATGACGGTGCTGCCCGCATTTGCCGTGCTGCTGGAGCGCATTGCACCGCGGCGCACGCCGTTGCGGGTTAGTGATGCGCTGCTGCATTAAGGAGTTCTGGATGAATCCGATACCCCTGTTGCTGGCGGCCGTGCTGGCATTCACGTCGTTCACTGCCGGTGCGCTGGAGCCGGTCCCTGCTGCGCCCAGCAAGATCGCCAGCGAGGCGACCATGCTGGCAGCCACCCGCGCCGGTGAGCGCATTGTGGCGGTGGGTGACCATGGCGTTGTGCTACTGTCCGATGACGATGGCGCGAGTTTCCGTCAGGCGTCTGCGGTGCCGCTGTCCAGCCCGCTGACTGCGGTCAGCTTCATCAACGCCCAGACCGGCTGGGCGGTCGGCCACTGGGGCAGCATTCTGCTCAGCGAAGACGGCGGTGAGCACTGGCACGTCCAGCGGCTGACGCCGGATGATGATCGCCCGCTGTTCGCCGTGCACTTCTTCGATCAGCGCGACGGCGTAGCCGTGGGCCTCTGGTCGCAGGTGCTGATTACCCGTGACGGCGGACGCAGCTGGCAGGAACAGAGTCTTCCTCCGCCTCCGGGGGCCAGGCGCGCCGACCTCAACTTGATGAGCCTGTTTACGGACGCGCAGGGGCGACTGTACGCCGCTGCCGAGCGCGGCAAGGTATTGCGTTCAGACGATCGCGGGTTGACCTGGCGCTATCTCGATACGGGCTACAGCGGTAGTTTCTGGACCGGTGCGGCGTTGGCAGACGGGCGCCTACTGGTTGGTGGTCAGCGCGGCACCCTGATGCTCGGCAGTGCCGATGGGCAGGTGTGGAAAACCATTGAGCTGGGCAGCAAAAGCTCGATTACCGGGATTGCGGCGCGCGGCAGCCGGGTGGATGTCATCGGGCTTGATGGCTTGCTGGCGCGCAGTCTGGATGGGGGGCGCAGCTTCCAGCTTGACGTGCGCTCCGATGGTGTTGGCCTGACGGCATTGCAGGCCGATGGGGCTGGTCTGGTGCTGTTTTCCCGCCGCGGCGTGGTTAGCGCGGCGTCCGTGGCACCATGACCGGACTGGTCACTTTGGCGGTTATCTGCGCCTGCGTTTGCGCTTGCGCCCCGGGCGCTGCGCCGAAACGGGGCTTAATCAGCAATCACCCAACGCTTCAGGAGCGATTATGAGTTTACGTTATCTTCCTAACACCGCGTCGATTGACGAGATCGTTGAGGTCATCCGTGCGGACGGCGGTGTCATCATCCGCGGGTTTCTGAAACCACGTATCCTGCGCGGGCTGCGACAGGATTTGCTGCCGCTGCTGGAGGGCACGCCGGGCGGCGAGGACGCCTACTTTGCGGGTGCTCAGACTGGGCGGCTGTCACGCTTGTTTGCCCGCAGCAAATACATGGTGGATCTGGCGCTGAACCCGCTGTTTCTGCAGAGCGCCAGAGCCCTTCTGCAGACGCCGATCAGTGGCTGGAGTGGCGAGGTGCGGCACGAGGTCGCGCCGGATATTCAGGTTGGCGTAACCCAGGCGATCCAGATTCGACCGGGGCAGGGCAAGCAGCCGTTGCACCGGGACGACGGCGTTTGGCTCTGGCGGCACCCACAATATGGCCGCGAGGCGCGCCTGCAGATCATGGTCGCGTTGTCGGCGTTCAGCCGGGAGAACGGGGCTACCCATGTGATTCCCGGCAGCCATCGCTGGGATGACGAGCGCATGCCGACCGAGGCCGAATCGGTGCAAGCCGAGATGGAGCCGGGTGACGCGCTGCTGTGGGTCGGCTCGACCTATCACGGCGGTGGCGAGAACCGTACCAGTACGCCGCGTACAGGCCTGACCATGGCCTACGATCTGGCGATCCTGCGGCAGGAAGAAAACCATTTTCTGTCCCTGCCGCTGGAGCGAGTGCGGCAGTTTCCGGAGGAGTTGCAGCGTCTGCTTGGCTGGTCCTGCAGTACGACCTATATGGGTTGGGTAGAGCTGAACGGCCAGTTCGTTGACCCTTGGGAGCTGCTGCAGCGCGACGACTTCCGCGAGCCCGGGCAGCTTACCTGAGCCGCTGCCCGCGACGATCAAGCTGTTGCCCGTTGGGTCTACCCACGGTGGATGCTAGTCCTTATGAGTTATAGGTGTCTTGCCTGACAGGTCGTACCCTTTCCCGGAATGAACGCGGGAGAGGGTATATGGACACGCGACCCCGTATCGGCGCTTGCTTGGTTGTTGCTCTGTGCTCGGCAGCGAATATTAGGCCGGTGGATGCTGACAATCCGCTGGCGCAGTTGACCGCTTACTGCTGGCATGCGAAGCGGACCATTTCCGTGTATGGCGAAGCAGGTTTTATCTACGCCGACATGAAGTTTCACGCTGGCGGCGTGAGGCGACCATACCCTGATCTCCGGCAGCCATCGCAGCGGTGCAAACTGGAAAGCGTCAGCTACTCTGCGCATGCGTGACGGTCAGACCGGCGCTGATGTGGTGGCAGCCCTGCGTGAGCGCCTCGGCGTCCTGCCGCCCACCTTTATCATCACCGGCGATACCGCCCCCGATCGCCTGCGCGAGGCGCAAAGCACCGGCGCCCTGTTGCTGCACAAACCGCTAGACACCGCACGCCTGCACGATGCGATCAGCCAGATGCTGAGCGCGCAATCAGCTGCTGGTTGAGGTGCGGCTGGGCGATCAGCTCGGGGCAAACGCCTGCCGCTGCGCCGCTGTGAGTTTATGCGCAAGCACTGCGTCGATTAGAGTTAACGTCTCTGCCGTAAGCTGGAGATACCTCATCAACGATGCGCCTGGCTTACCCAGCTTGGCAGCATGCCCCGCGCTGTAACCGATAATGAGCAGAACTGATCTAGAGATGGGATTCTGCTCAGCACGGCCATCCGCTGCTGCGCGGCGTGTTGCCTACCCACCGGCTTTGCCCGCGACCATTTAAGTTACACTGCGATTTTGCGCGTATCCCAAGGAGCAGTTGCGTGAACACGGAAAACCATTCCCAGACCGCCGCCTTTCTCTGGTCGATTGCCGACCTGCTGCGCGGTGACTTCAAGCAGTCCCAATACGGTCGCATTATTCTGCCGTTTACGCTGCTGCGGCGGATGGAGTGTGTGCTGGAGCCGACCAAGGAAGCGGTGATCAGTGAGTCCCATGCGCAGGAAGGCCGGCCTGATCTGGTGCGCGAGCGTCTGTTGCTGCGTGCGGCCGGGCAGCAGTTCTTCAATGCCTCCAAGCTGACCCTGGGCACGCTGTCCGATACCCAGACCGCCGCTGACCTGATGAGCTATGTGCAGTCCTTCAGCAAGGATGCCCGCGAGATCTTCGAGCACTTCCACTTTGAGGACTTCGTGCAGCAGCTTTCTGCCGCCAACCTGCTGTATCAGGTGGTACAGCGCTTTGCTGCCACCGACCTGAGCCCCGAGCGCATCAGCAACTTCGGCATGGGCATCATCTTCGAAGAGCTGATCCGCAAGTTCGCGGAAAGCTCCAACGAAACCGCTGGGGAGCACTTCACCCCGCGCGATATCGTGCACCTGACCACCTCGCTGGTAATCACCGGGCAGGACGATAAGCTCAAACCCAACAGCATCGTCACCATCTATGATCCGACTGCCGGCACCGGCGGCTTCCTGTCCGAGGGCGACGAGTACATCCAGTCCATCAGCCAGCAGGTCACTGTGTCATTGCACGGCCAGGAGCTGAACCCTGAGTCCTACGCCATCTGCAAGGCAGACATGCTAATCAAGGGCCAGGACGTGACCAGCATCAAACTGGGCAATACCCTGTCCAACGATCAACTGGCCGGCCCCGAGCACCGCTTTGACTTTATGCTCAGCAACCCGCCGTTTGGCGTGGAGTGGAAGAAGGTACAGAAGCAGATCACCGACGAGCACAGCGAGAAAGGCTTCAACGGCCGCTTCGGCCCCGGCCTGCCGCGTGTCTCTGATGGCTCGCTGCTGTTCCTTATGCACTTGGTCAGCAAGATGCGTGACCCGCGTGAAGGTGGCTCGCGCATCGGCATCATCCTCAACGGCTCGCCACTGTTTACCGGCGGCGCCGGTTCCGGCGAGTCGGAGATTCGCCGCTACCTGCTGCAGAACGATCTGGTTGAAGCCATCATCGCCCTGCCCACCGACATGTTCTACAACACAGGCATCGCCACCTATGTGTGGGTGCTGAGCAACCATAAGGCCGCCAAGCGCCAGGGCAAGGTGCAGTTGATCGACGGCAGCCAGCACTTTGCCAAGATGCGCAAATCTCTCGGCAGCAAGCGCCAGTACATTACCGACGAGCAGATCAGTGATCTGGTGCGCCTGTATGGCCGCTTTGAGCAAACCCCGCAGAGCAAGATCTTCCCGGTCGAAGCCTTTGGCTACCGGCGCATCACCGTCGAACGCCCGCTGCGCCTGAACTTTCAGGCTAACGCTGAACGTATTGAAAAAGTGCTGGATGAAAAGGCTATTCAGAAAATGGACGCGGCGGCACAGCAGCAACTGGTCGCCGCCCTTCAAGCCATGGACGCCAGCGCGCTGCACCGCAACCGCGACCAGTTCAGCAAGCTGCTGAAAAAGACCCTCAGCGCTCACAATGTATCGCCCAGCACGCCCGAACTGAAAGCCATCCTCAACGCCCTTAGCGAGCGAGACCCCGAGGCGGATATCTGCATCACCAAGGGCAAACCTGAGCCGGACACAGGCCTGCGCGATAACGAGAACGTGCCGCTGGGCGAATCGGTGGTCGACTACTTCGAGCGCGAAGTGAAACCCCATTTGCCGGATGCCTGGATCGACGAAAGCAAGACCGATGCGCAGGACGGCGAAGTCGGCGTGGTCGGCTTCGAGATTCCCTTCAACCGCCACTTCTATATGTTTCAGCCGCCGCGTCCGCTGGAAGAGATCGACCGCGATCTGAAAGCCTGCACCGACCGCATCAAGCAGATGATTGAGGGGCTGTCGGCATGAGTTTTCCACCTTATCCAGCGTATAAAAATTCTGGATCTGATCGCCTAGGGGATGTTCCTGCTCATTGGGAGGTCGTGCCCTGCAGAGCTATTGTCGATGAGTGCGTAGAGAAAAACGACCTTGTAAAGGTCACCCAGTATCTTTCGCTGATGGCGAATATAGGAATTATTAGATACGAAGACAAAGGCGATGTAGGCAATAAAAAGCCCGATGACCTCTCCAAGTGCAAGATCGTCAAGAAAGGCGATCTAGTCATAAATAGCATGAACTATGGAATAGGCTCATATGGGCTCTCGCCGCTGGATGGCATATGCAGCCCGGTTTATATCGTTCTTGACCCAAAAGATGACGTTATTCAAGAGCGATTTGCTCTGCGGATTTTTGAGGAGAAAGAGTTTCAGGCTTTTGCGCAGTCGTTTGGAAATGGCATTCTTGCGCATCGATCTGCTATCGGCTGGGACGACCTTAAGAATATTCCTGTGGCCCTGCCGCCACTTCCAGAGCAAAACCTGCTCTCAAGCTTCCTCGACCACGAAACCGCTCGCATCGACGCGCTGATCGAAGAGCAGCAGCGCCTGATCGAACTGCTCAAAGAAAAGCGCCAGGCCGTAATCTCCCACGCCGTCACCAAAGGCCTCGACCCGACGGTGCCGATGAAAGACTCCGGCGTGGAGTGGTTGGGCGAAGTGCCGGCGCATTGGAGTGTTTCTCGCCTCAAATACCACAGCACCAAGATTGGTGATGGCTTGCACTCCACTCCAGAGTATGACGATGCGGGTGATTATTTTTTTGTCAATGGGAATAATCTTGTGGGTGGGTCGATTTGTATCACCCCAGCAACTCGGCAAGTTAATCGCCAAGAATTTTTAAAGCATCGAGTGCTGCTCGATTCGAGCACAATTCTTATTTCTATAAATGGCACTATAGGAAATCTTGCGCTTTACAGTGGCGAGCCTGTGATCTTAGGGAAAAGCGCAGCCTACATAAATTGTGCTAAATCACTTTCTCCAAGATTTTGCCTGTATCTGTTTTCCTCAGGGCAGATTAAGCGTTTCTTTGAAAGCCAGCTTACCGGGACGACTATTTACAATCTTTCACTGCGAACAATTGCAGAAACGCCAACGCCTTTACCGTCTATAGATGAGCAAAATTGCATAGTCGAATTCTTGGGTCGGCAAGTCGATGAGTTTGACGAGCTAATTGACAATGCGATGAGGCTTTCTCAATTGCTCCAAGAACGCCGCTCCGCCCTAATCTCTGCCGCCGTCACCGGGAAAATCGATGTGCGCGGCTGGCAGTCATCGGTCAGCACCCAAGCACCCGAATCAGCCGTAGCAGAGGCCCACTAAATGGCAGACAGCAAGGAAGCCCAGTTCCAGCCGGCCGTGAGCCAGCAGATTCAGCTGTTTACCTCGGCCGACGGACAGGCGCAGCTGCAAGTCGCGCTGGAGCACGAAACTGTCTGGCTGAGTCTGCAACAATTGACCGAGCTGTTTGCGCGGGACAAGTCGGTGATCTCGCGGCACCTGAAAAATATCTTCGACAGCAACGAGTTGCAGCGCGAGGCAGTTGTTGCAAAAAAAGCAACAACTGCGGCTGACGGCAAAACTTATCAGGTCGAGTACTTCAACCTCGATGCCATCATCTCGGTGGGTTACCGGGTGAGTTCGGTACGGGCAACCCAGTTCCGTCAGTGGGCAACCGGGGTGCTCAGGCAGCATCTGGTCGAAGGCTACACGCTCAATCAGCGGCGTTTAGCCGAGCGCGGTATTGAGTTTGAGCAGGCGGTGAGCCTGCTGTCGCGCACCCTGGCTAACCAGCAACTGGTCAATGACCAGGGGCGGGAGGTGCTGCAGGTGATCGGTGACTACGCCCGCAGCTGGACCTTGCTGCAGGGCTTTGATGAGCAAAGCCTGCAGGAGCAGAACACGAGTCAGACCGACATGCGCGCTTTGGCGCTGGATGATGTGCTGGTAGCTATCGCGCAACTGAAAGCCACGCTGATGGCCAAAGGCGAGGCCACCGACCTGTTTGGCCAGTTGCGTGGCGAGGGGCTGGCCTCGGCCATTGCCACCATAGAACAGGGCTTTGCCGGTGAGTGGTTCTACCCCAATGTGGCCAGCCGCGCGGCGCATCTGCTCTATTTCGTCATCAAGAATCACCCGCTGGCCGATGGCAACAAACGTAGTGGCTCATTTTTGTTTCTCTGGTATTTGCAACTGAACCAGCACCTGCTGGCGCGGCCGGTAGAGCAGTTGATCAACGACAATACCCTGGTGGCGCTGGCCTTGCTGGTGGCCGAGAGTTTGCCCGAGCAGAAAGAATTGATGGTGCGCCTGATTGAGCACTTTGTGCTATTGAAGCCGCCGCAGGATGTCGCAGAGTCAGACCAACGGGTGTCCAACAACGGTTATATGTAAAGATGAGGCACTCATTCTTACATAAGGAAATTCATATGTAAGAAAAGCGGCTCGATCTTCAATTCAAGGAATGGCGGTTAGGGGTAGGCATGGCGGACAGCAAGGAATATCAGTTTCAACAGGACATCATCACCGCCATGGTCGCCCAAGGCTGGCTCACCGGCCCGGCCAGCGGCTATGACCGGCGCACGGCGCTGTATACCGAGGACTTTCTCGGCTACTTCAAAGAGGCCTGGCCGGAGCGTTGGGACAAGTTCGCCAAGGCCAACCCGAACAACCCGGAAGCGGTGCTGGTACAGAAGCTGGTGCGCGAGCTGGAGCAGGACGGCACCCTGGATGTGCTGCGCCATGGCTTCAAGCTGCCGGGGGTGAAGATCGAGGTCTGCAGCTTCAAGCCCGACCACGGTATGAACCCGGATACCCTCAAGCGCTACCAGTGCAACCGCCTGCGCGTGGTGCCGGAGGTGTCGTATTCTCCTCACTACCGCGAGGGCGAGTACAACCCACGCCTTGATCTGGTGCTGTTCGTCAACGGTATCCCCGTCGCCACGCTGGAGCTGAAAAGCGAGTTTAAGCAGAGCGTGGAAAACGCCAAGCGCCAGTACCGCTATGACCGCCCGGTAAAAGATCCGCTGACACGCAAATCCGAGCCGCTGCTGACCTTTAAGCGTGGCGCGCTGGTGCACTTTGCCGTGAGCCAGGATGAGGTGGCGATGACCACCAAACTGGCGGGCAAGGAGACCTTCTTCCTGCCGTTTAACCTCGGCAGCCTCGACGGCGGTGCGGGCAACCCGCCCGCGCCGGATGACAGCCAGTACGCCACCGGCTACCTGTGGCAGCGCCTGTTCCAGCCCGATGCCTGGCTCAAGGTGTTGGGCCGCTTCCTGCACCTGCAGAAGAGCGTGAAGGAAGATGCCGACGGCAAGCGCGTCACCAAGGAAACCCTGATCTTCCCGCGCTACCACCAGTGGGAAGTGGTCAACACGCTGATCGAGACCACCCGCAATGAGGGGCCGGGTAAGCGTTACCTGATCCAGCACAGCGCAGGCTCGGGCAAGTCCAACTCGATTGCCTGGACGGCGCATCAGTTGGCCTCGCTCTACGATGCCGAGGGCCGGCGCCTGTTCAACTCCGTGATTGTGATTACCGACCGCACCGTGCTGGACAAGCAGCTGCAAGACACCATCTACCAGTTCGAGCACGCCCAGGGCGTGGTTAAGTGCATCACCCGCGATATCGGTAACCAGAGCAAGTCTGAGCAACTGGCCGAGGCGCTGGCCGAGCAGACGCGCATCATCATCGTCACCATCCAGACCTTTCCGGCATTGTTCGATGCCCTGGACAAGTATCCCAAGCTAGCCAGCGGCCGCTATGCGGTGATCGCCGACGAGGCGCATTCCTCGCAGACCGGCTCCTCGGCCAGCAAGCTCAAGCAGATTCTTGGCAGCGATGATGTTGTTGGAAACGAAGGGGACGTCGAAGAAATCAGCGCCGAAGAGCTACTGGACGCCGCCGTCGCTGCCCGTGCGCCCAACGAGCGGATCAGCTACTACGCCTTCACCGCCACGCCCAAAGCGAAGACCCTGGAGCTGTTTGGTCGCGTACCTGATCCGACCTTGCCGCCGAGTGCGGACAACAAGCCCGAGGCGTTTCACCTGTATTCCATGCGCCAGGCCATTGAGGAAGGTTTTATCCTCGATGTGCTGCAGAACTACACCACCTACAGCACCGCCTGGAAGATCGCCCACCCGGACGGCGACGACGAGGAAGTGGACTCGAAAAAAGCGCGCATGAAGCTGGCGCGCTGGGTGCGCCTGCATCCGTACAACATCAGCCAGAAAGTGGAGGTGATCGTCGAGCACTTCCGCGCCAATATCCGTCACCTGCTGGGCGGGCAGGCCAAGGCCATGGTGGTCACCAGCAGCCGGCAGGAAGCGGTGCGCTATCAGCTGGCGGTGAATGCGTATGTGCAGCAGATGGGCTATACCGATGTGCACCCGCTGGTGGCCTTCTCCGGCAGTGTGCTGCCGGATGAGGTGATTCCTGAAGAAGTAACCGAAAGCAGCAGCCTGCTCAACCCCGGTCTGAACGGCCGTGATCTGGCGGAAGCCTTCGACACCCAGGACTTCAACGTGATGATTGTCGCCAACAAGTACCAGACCGGCTTCGATCAGCCCAAGCTGTGCGCCATGTACGTGGACAAGAAGCTGCAAGGCGTGGACTGCGTGCAAACCCTGTCGCGCCTGAACCGCACCTTTGGTGACAGCAAGCCGACCTTCATCCTCGACTTCTTCAACGATGCACAGGACATTCTCGACGCCTTTCTGCCGTACTACACCAAGGCCGAACTGACCGACGTAACCGATCCGCAGCTCATCTATGACATTCAAAAGAAACTGGATGCCGAAGGGATCTATTACTGGCAGGAGGTGGAGGCATTCGCCATGGCCTTCTTCGACCCCAAGGCAGCGGCCAGCAAACTCAGCTACTACTGCGCGCCGGCCAAGGAGCGCTTTGCCAAGCGCTACAAGCTGGCCCAGGAATCCCGCCAGCAGGCGTTCGACTTCAAGCGCACTGCTGAAAAGAACGGCGATAGCGCCGGCCTGAAAAAGGCCGAGGCGGCGCTCAAGGAAGCGGGCGAGCAGGTGGATCAGCTCGACCTGTTCAAGAAGAACCTGCAGAGCTTCGTGCGGTTGTATGAGTTTCTCTCACAGATCATCCCTTACGAAGATCACGAGTTGGAGCAGCTGTGCGTGTATGCCAAGCACCTGCACCCGCTGCTGCGCGTAGACCGACTGGATCAGGAAGACGTGGACGTGGGCGAGCTGCAACTGACCCACTACCGCCTGACCAAACGCGCCGAGCATCAGCTGCGCCTGAGTGAAGAGGGCGGCGAATACAGTCTCGACCCGGCCACCGGGCTGGGCAGCGGCAAGCCCCATGACCCAGAGAAGAAACGCCTGTCAGAAATCATCGAAGCGCTGAACGATATCTTCGGCGCGGAGGTGAGTGATGAAGACCAGCTGGAGTTTCTCAGCGGCATCGCCAAGCGCATCAGCCGACAAGAGGATGTGATGGCCCAAGTGAATAGCCATTCCGTGGAGCAGGTGATGCATGGCCTGTTTCCCAAGCGGGTGTTGGATACCGTGCTCGACGCCATGACTGATCACGAGAAGCTTTCGCTGGAGGTGTTGGATAACGAAACCAAGAGCCGGGCGTTTGCGCTAGTGATCTTGAAAATGTTGAAGTCGGCTGCCGGTATCGACGGGAACGTCATGGGCGGTAGCTGACTGTCACGAGCTAGGCCGCAACTACCGTCTGAAGGTCGAGGCGGGCAACTTTGCGCCGGTGACGCTGCTGGAGAAGGTGACGCGCTACGAGCCGAGTCCACGAGCTGTGCCACCTGACCCGCCACGACCACTCGCAGGCCTTCTGGCGCGAGGTGGAGCGGGTGATGCCGGATTATCAGCAGTGCCGTGACTGGTTAAGGGCCAACGCGGCGAAGCGGGTGTTTGAGGCGCCTTGATGAGGTGGCAGCCTCGCCAGGTTGCTGAACCGCAAACCGCTGATCTGTCCCTGCCGAAATCCCCTGTGACCGCGCTATTGCGGCAGACGCATGCGCAGTCTGTCGGCGTCCTTGCGGATGGACGATGGGGGCGCTGAAAACCAGCGTTGGCACATCCGGGTGAGAACCGACTGGTCCGCCAGCCCAAGCAGGTCGGCGATCTGGGCAAGGGGGATATGGGTTTCACACAGATAGTGTTCGGCTGCGCTGCGCCTGATGCTATCGCGGATGGCATCGAAGGTTTGGTGTTCTGCGCTCAACCGACGTTGCAGGGTGCGTGGGTGCAGAAACAGCAGGGCCGCAATCGCGTCCTTGCTGCCGCCGGTGGTGCTGAGGGTGGCGCGCAGCGCGCGCTGAACCTGCTCGGTGGTTGATTGGGTCTGGTCGCCGTAGTATCGCTGCAGATAGTCCAATGCGATGGTGCGCAGGCTGGCGTTGACCCCGGTCAGGTCGCTTTCCAGAGTCTGTGGCGAGATCCAGAGTGAGGCATGCGGCTGGTCGAACGCTACCGGAGCGTTGAAAAAACGGCGGTATGCCTGCTCGTCTGCCAACGGGCTGTGCGGCAGGCTGACGGCGAGCAGTTGGTATTGGCTGGCCGCGAAGAACTTGACCATGCGGTGCAGCACGCCAAGGCACTGTTCGATGGTCTGCCGCTGCCGTGTGACCTGCGCAAGGGCGATTTCCATCCGCAGTTCGATGCCGCGCGAGTTGCTTCGGGCAGGCTCCAGGACGCTGAAAATCAGCGCTGGGCTGTGGATGAACATAAAGCGTGAGGTGGTTGCCAGTGCTTCGCGCACGCTGGCTGAATTCTGGATGGCGGCGGCCAGCGGGCCGAGCACTTGAACGTCCTGAAAGGCGGCCAGCTGCAGGCCGATATCAGCCCGGCGGGTGAGGCGGGCGCTGTCTTCCATCAGCGCCATGATCGGCTCCAGCGGCACCATATCATCGTGGTTTTCACCGAGGTCGAGTGGCAGGCCGTGTCGCTCCAGCATGGCGCGTGGATCGACCCCGAGCTGTTGCATCAGCTCGGAGTAGCCCTTCATTCCGGTCGATCTCACTACGGCGGTCATGTCTCGCAGGGTAAAAAGAATGTCTCGCAGGATCAAGATATGCGTCGTGTTCGTGCGCAGTATTGGCAGCACAAGAATAAATCATGGCGGAGATTGAACATGAGCACACAGCATTTCGACGTTCTGATTGCTGGCGCGGGTCTGTCAGGCATCGGCACGGCCTGCCACATTCAGCGTGCCTTTCCCGACAAGAAACTGGTACTCCTCGAGCGCCGGCAGAATCTGGGCGGAACCTGGGATCTGTTCCGTTACCCCGGCATCCGCTCGGACTCCGACATGTTCAGCTTCGGCTATGCGTTTCGTCCCTGGAATGAGTTGAAAGTACTGGCAGACGGCCCCTCCATTCGCCAGTACATTGCCGACACGGCAAAGCAATACAAGGTCGACGAGAAGATCCAGTACGGTCTGAAAATTCTCAGCGCCGAATGGTCGAGTGAACATCGCCTGTGGACGCTGGAGGCCGAAGAGGAAGCGACGGGGGCCAAACGCCGTTTCACCTGTGACTTTTTCATCAGTTGTACCGGTTACTACAATCACGATGCGGGTTTCCTACCCACGTTCCCCGGCGAGGAGCGGTATCAGGGGCTGCGCATTCACCCGCAGCATTGGCCCGAAGATCTGGACTACAGCGGTAAAACGGTGCTGGTCATCGGCAGTGGGGCGACAGCGGTGACGCTGGTTCCGGCGATGGCCGACAAGGCTGCCCACGTGACCATGCTGCAGCGCTCGCCAAGCTATATTTTCTCGGTGCCCGGCCTGGACAAGATGTCTGCCGTGCTGCAGCGCTTTCTGCCGGAGAAGTGGGTCTACAACTTTGCCCGCAGCCGCAATATCCGTATTCAACGCTGGCTCTACGAAGCCTGCCGCCGCTGGCCCAAGACCATGCGCCGTTTCCTGCTCTGGCGTACCCGCAGCCAGTTGGGCAAGGATTTCGACATGACCCACTTCACGCCCAAGTACATGCCCTGGGACGAGCGGCTGTGTGCGGTACCTGATGGTGACCTGTTCAAGGCGCTGCGTAATGGCAAGGCCTCGGTTGAGACCGATCATATCGAGACCTTCACCGAAACCGGCATTCGCTTGAAGTCTGGCAAGCAGCTTGACGCCGATATCATCATCAGCGCGACCGGCCTGAATCTGCAGATGCTCGGCGGTATCCAGCTGCGTATCGACGGCAAGCCGCGACAGCTCAGCGACTCGATGACCTACAAGGGGTTGTTGCTGCAGAACGTCCCCAACATGGCGTGGATTTTTGGCTACACCAACGCACCCTGGACGCTGAAGTCAGATCTTTCCGGTCAGTATCTCTGCCGCCTGTTCAGTCATATGCAAGAGCGAAATCTTGACGTGGTGATGCCTCGCGATGTGGAAGGCTGCACCACCGGTGGCGGCGTACTGGACAGCCTCGCCTCAGGTTATGTGCAGCGGGCCAAGGACCTGTTGCCGCGCCAGGGCAGCAAACTGCCGTGGAAGGTCATGATGCACTTTGAACGCGACTCGCAGATGCTGCTGGAGGAGCCGATCGAAGACGGCATCCTGCAGTTTGAACTGGCGCGCGAGGAACACGTCACCCCGCTGCGTCGCTCGGCCTGAGTCGTGGACGCGCAGGTGAATGCGGCCGAGTTCAAACGAGCAGCCACTGGCAGCCCCCGTTCGGTCACCTGCTTGACCGCTTCGATTTTGAGTTCTTCGGGATAACGCGGGTTGCTCATCGCAGCTTTGGGTGGGGCGTATTATGAGACCTAGAGGTGGCTACGAAACTAGGCGCGATTCAAGCGTTTAACCACACGGAGTAACTACTGATTGGTCGCGACTGGGTGTCACGGCAGCTCCGCCGTTGGTGCCATGTACGGCATATCGCCGGTCAGTGATAGCAAGAAGGCTTTGAGGTCAGCCAGCTCGCCGGTGCTGAGCCCCAGCGGCTTGATCAGCGGCGACAGCTGGGCCTGCGGCGTTTCATCTCCAGTGCCGATGATCTCTGCGTTCTGCCACCAACCCATGTTGTATAGCGACAGCAGCATATCCAGATCGATAGCCATGCCGGTGTGCACATAGGGCGCTGTCTTGCCGACACCTCGTAATGGTGGCGTGCGAAAGGCGCCAACGTCGGTTGCATCACCGGTTACGCTGTAACGGCCCTTGAAATTGCCAACGGTATGGAATGAGGTGCCGAGGTGATGAAACGACTCATCGCTGAGCAGCGGCCCGTTGTGGCAGTTTATGCAGCGGGCCTTGGTGCGAAACAGATGTAGGCCGCGAATTTCCTGCTCGTCCAGCGCGTCGGTATTGCCGCGCATGAACTGGTCAAAGGGGGTGTTGGTCAGCGTCAACGAACGGCTGAAGCTGGCGATCGCGTTAACGATACGTTCTCTGCTGATGGTTGCATCACCATAGGTGTTGGTGAATAGCTCGGCGTATCCGGGAAGGCGCTGCAGTGTGGCGATGGCCACATCCGGATCGCCCGCCATTTCGACTGGGTTGAGCCAGCTGGCCATAGCCTGTTGTTCCAAGCTGTTGGCGCGACCGTCCCAGAACAGCCGTTGCAGATAGCCGCTGTTGACCACCGTCGGGCTGTTCATGGTACCCACCTGTCGATTATGGCCGATCGCTTGGCGGCGGCCATCGGCCCAGCCGAGATCGGGGTCATGACAACTGGCGCATGCCAGCTGGCCGGAGCCAGACAAGCGTCGTTCAAAGAACAGCTGCTTACCCAGCACCCGACTGGCCTGCGTGCATGGATTACTGGCCGGGCAGGGTGGTTCTGTGGGCAGGGCCGCGAGGGGCTCTGCCTGAATGCCTGCATCCAGAGTGGCGGCGGGCCAGTGCTCTTGCCCCTGACGGTAACGCTCAACCAGCGTTGGGTCGGCGAGCACTTCCCCGACCCAGAACAGCAGTGCAAGGCATAGTCGCATCAGAATCGGTATCCCAGTTCCAGCCAGTACTGGCGACCAACCGCGAACAGCTGTACTCCCTCCTCAGAGCGAGTCACGTTGCTGTTGTTGGTCAGGTTGGCCACATCCACTCGCACATAGGGCGATGAGTCGCCCTTGAGCAGTTGGTACTCCATGCTAACGTCCCAGCTTAGGGTACTGCTTTGGGTATCGACTTCATACTTGTCAAGCCCGGTCGCTGCGTCGAGCCCAAGGTCGCGCACAGATTCATACCCGTCGGTGTAAGTGAGGCTGTTGCGCACATAGAGACGATCGCCAAAAGCCTGGGTGATCAAATCGATGTTGGCGGTGACCGGTGTGGCCATGTCGCCGCCGGGTAGCTCGTTGCGCTTGATGCGACGGCCTTCAAAAATAACGTCAGTTTCGCCGCGGCTGGATGCCAGGTAGCCGCCGGCGCCATCGATATAGGTCGAGTCGGTGCTTTTGTCCATCCAGGACGCGGTGGTCAGCAGGCTCCAGCGCGCGTTACGCCAATTGAGCGGGTTGGATTGCCAGATCAGGTCAACCTGATTGGTCTCGCTGCTGCCACCATTGGTGAAACGATAGACGTCGGTATCGCTGTTGAAAAAGGTGCGCACTTGCTCGCGCCCACGCCGATGGACAAATTGCAAGCCGGCGTGTCCAGCGCCCAGCGGGCCGCTGATGCCCAAGCTGTACTCGTCATCATAAGGCGTTTTCAGGTCGGTATAGCTCCACCGCTGATCTACAGCAACCGCAGACAGCTCCTCGTTTGGATCATTTCGCTCCAGGATGGTGACCATGCTGCGCTCTTTCTCACGCAGCCGATAAGACAGGAACGACTTGCCGTAATAGCGGTTGGCGCCTGCGCTGATGCGGTACTCGTGGCTTTCATCAAGGAAGTATTCCAGCAGTAGCCGCGGTGCAAAATTGGTATTGCCCAGCCAGCCATCGCGCTCGGCGCGCAACCCGGTACGCCAGCCAAACTGGCCATACTCGCCAGTCAGTTCGCTGAACAGCGCTGCGTTCAGGTTGCTGAAATTCAGCTCGCCGGCCTGGTAGACAAGGTTACGGTACAGGTACTGGTCAGTCGGCGACCAGGAGCCGGGGCTCTCTTGCGGGGGGAGTGGCTGGCTAAAATCAAGCCGGTAGCGATTAAAGGTAAAGTTGTTTGCGCGATCCTGACGGTAGCCAATCCAATTGAACTCACCACCGTACTGCCAGGTCATTGATGCGCCCAGAGGCTGAGTAAATCGCAGAGTACTGCCCAGCGTGCGCTGGCTGTTTTCAAGCTCCCCATAACCTCCGACAAAGCTACCACCACCATAAAACGCGGTGTTGTCGTATTGATGCATGACGTTCTCGCCATACTCGCGGTGGTCCGCCGTGATGGCCCCGCGCAGGTTCAGCTCCATTCGACGTGGGCCAAGGTCGCGCGCAAAGTTGACGCTGAGGTTCAAGCCGTGATGCTGGCTTTCAAAGTCTGAATCACTAAAGTTGATCAGAAAACTATCTTCGCTGTAATCACTGTAAGCCAGTGACGCGTTAAGCAGATAATCGCGCTCCAGCATATCCATGCGCACCACGGCATAGCGCGAATGGCTCTCCAGCGCTCGCTCTTCGCTCGGCCGGAAAATACGACCGGTCTCGGAGAGGTAATCAAGATCCATGCTGGACAGCTGCATCTGTTTGATACGCGAGCGCTTTTCGCTGATGCCGGCGAAGATGCCGATATCGCCGACACGGGTAGTGCCGTTAATGCTGGTCTGGCTTTTCCTGAAGTTGGGCTGCAGCTCGCCCGGCACCCCAGTGGGCAGCTGCACGGCGCCATCGCTGAATTCACCTTCCTGCGCCGGATCAACATGAAACTCGGTCCAGGCGTCTTTGGTCATCCGGTGGCTGATGGTCAGGCTATCGCGCCCAGCGTAGGCCCGCGTCTGGGCGCGTACGATGCCACCAGCAAAACCGCCATCAGCAGCCGAAACGTTGACATCAACCACCTCGATACGGTCGAGAAAGTCCGTATCGATAAATAGCCCCTGGGAATGCCCGGCAACACTGGTGTAGTTGTCTGCGCGCTCCTTGGTGGCAGGGTCCAGCAGATTGTCGATGGACGCGCCGTCCAGCTCGATCTTGTTCTGATAGGCCGCAGCACCGCGAATAGAAAATTCGGCTGGTTTCAGGTCACCCTGGCGCAGGCTGGAGCTGGCAGTATTATCGACCCGCACCGAGGGCAGCACGCTGACGCTTTCTGCCAGGTCCGAACGCAGGCCGTCTCGCAATTCGCCCCCTTGCAGTACCTTGACGTCGGGGTTGAGTGAATCGCTTTGCACCAGCAGTAGCGGCAGCATAGCGGACTGGGCGGCGGTCTCGTCCGGAATGCGGATCAGGAACACGCCTTCTGACTGGGCGATAACCTGCAGCGGGCTGCCTGCAAGCAGTGTTGTCAGAGCCTGCTGTACGCTGTACTCACCCTGCAGGCCACTTGAACGATAGCTGGCGACCTGGCCAGCGTTAAACGAGAGCACTACGCCGGTCTGCTCTCCGACTGCGTTCAGCGCACTGGCCATATCGCCGGCCGGCACATTCAGGGTGAAGCGACCACTCTGGGAGGTCTGTGCTGACGCAGCGCCACTGTCCTGCGCTGCTACCCATTGCGGCGAGCCTATCGCTAGGCCGATCACGGTCGCCAACAAGAGTTTACGCACTGGTGGATATTGAGTCGCGTAGTGATGCAGTGCTGGCATGTTGATCCCTGACTAATTTGTGAGTTTCATTCTCATTAACGAATAAGAATCAAAATCAGCTCAGCAGGGTGGATACTTTTTTTAGTCGGTGTTGGAGCTGTACGAATCAGGCGCTAGCGGCCCGTTCACTCAAGCGAATCCAGATCCGCCCGATGCGCTGTACTTCCAGCGGCAGTGTCGCATGCAGAGCGGCAAGCACTTCATCCAAGCGGTCCAGCGGGTAGGTGCCGGATACCTCCAGCGCTGCGACGGCAGGGGCGCACTGAATCAGGCCCGCGTGGTAATGGTTGAGGCGCGCGACAAAGTGCCCGAGGGGCATGCGGTTGGCCACAATCAGGCCATTGCGCCAGGCATCCTCCCCAGCCACCACGGGCTCCAGCCTATAGCCATCAGCCTGAAGCACAGCCGCCTCTCCGGCCTGCAGATGGAACGCCGAAGGCTCGCCGCTGACCTTGACCTCGCCCTGATGCACCGCGACACGCGTCTGTCCTGACTGCTGTTTAACGCTGAAACGTGTGCCGATGGGTGTGATTACCGCTTCGCGAGTGATCACCTCCAGCGGCATGGCGTTGCCGTCACGGGTGGGGAAGCGATGGCTGGTCAGCAAGGCTTCACCCTCTAGCAGCCAGAGCCGCAGGCGCCCCTGATACACCTCTTGGTGCACCGTGGTCCGTGCGTTCAGCAACACCTCGGTGCCGTTATCGAGGCGCAGGCTGAAGGTCTCTGCGCTGCCGGTGCGAGCGTCGGCCTGCCAGCGTTGCCAGGGCTGCCGCTGCACTGCGAGGCTGCCAACCGCTGCAACCAGCATCAGTGCGCCGCCCCCGCGCAGCAGATCGCGGCGAGACAATCCCGGCGCATCCAGACTCTGTGCCAGCGCCTTGACTGGCTGGCCACGCAGCGGCTGCAAGCGCGCATTGATATCATCAACTCGCTGCCAGGCGCGCTGGTTATCCGGATGACTGCGGCACCACTGAGCTATCACGGTAGCGCGATAGCGCTCAGGGTCCGTGGCTTCGCGATAGGCCAGCAGGTGCATGACTGCCTGATTGATTACGTCTTGGGAGAGGAGGGTGGTGCGCATGTTAGGGCCGCTCGGCAAAGTAGCATTGGGTCAAGGCCTGGGTCAGATAGCGCTTCACACTGCTGATAGAAATACTGAGTGCCCCGGCAATCTCGGCCTGTTTCATGCCGTCCAGCTGCGACATCAGAAAGGCCTGCTTGGCCAATGTGGGCAACCCATCCAGCAAACGCTCTACCTGCAACAAGGTCTCGATAATCAGCTGATGCTCTTCCGGCCCGGGCGCAACCGCTTCCGGACGGCTTGCCAATGCATCCAGATACGCCTGCTCAAGACGGGCGCGGCGCCAATGGTCAATCAGCAGGTTCTTTGCGATCGCCATCAGCGTCGCCTGGGCATCACGCGGCGGTTCGGCGTTGGGGCGGGTGATAAAGCGAACAAAGGTGTCCTGCATTAAATCTGCCGCCCGTTGCGAACAGCCCGACTTGCGCTGCAACCAACGCTGCAGCCAGCCTCGGTTGTCGGTGTACAGATCGCTCAGGTAGCGATCGGATGAGGAGTCACGCGTAGGCATCGCAGGCAATTCAAACGGAGGCTAATGGATGGGGGGAGAATTTAAATGATATTAATTCTCATTACAACTATTCGGCTTCCACGTGGGTGTCCCATGCATCGTGAACTGAATTCCGTCAGCGTGGCAGCAAATCGCGCACCGTGCGTTGACCAAAGCGGTCATCCAGCAGGTAGGCCGCGTCCTGATCTTTGGTTGTTCGTATCACTCGCCCGGCGACCTGTTCCACCTTTTGCAGCCCCGTATACAGGTCGGCGTATTCTTAGCTCTGAGCTCTCCCGGCGCTGTTACTGAACATCACCTCAAGGTGCTCACGCATTTCCTCGTTGATCGGGTTGATCTGCGGTAATACGAGAGTCGTAATAAAGGTGCCGATCATGCGAGGCCCCGGTAGGTCAATGTCTGAATCGCCCCTAGTTTCGTAGACACCTCCAGGCCCCATAATACGGCCCATCCAAAGCTGCGATGAGCAACCCGCGTTATCCCGAAGAATTCAAAATCGAAGCAGTCAAACAGGTGATCCAACGAGGTCTACCGGTGGCTGAGGTAGCTGCTCGTTTGGGCATGTTGACCCACAGCCTGTATGCCTGGGTTAAACGCCACAGCAAGCCCGAAAAGCAACGCGGGCAAGAGGATGACCAGCAAGCTGAGCTACGTCGTCTGCGTGCCGAACTCAAGCGCGTGACCGAAGAGCGAGACATCTTAAAAAAGGCCGCCGCGTACTTTGCCAAGGAGTGCGACTGAAGTACGCCCTCATCAGTCAGCTATCCGCAGACTACTCCGTTCGCCGCCTTTGCCTGACCCTGAAAGTACATGCCAGCGGTTACTACGCATGGCTGGCTGAACCGAAGTCGGCACGAGCCAAGGAAGACCAACGCGTGCTTGGCCTGATCAAGCACGCGTGGCTAGAGAGCGGTGGCGTCTACGGCTACCGCAAAATCCACGACGACTTGCGTGAGCTTGGAGAAGCATCGTGTCGCATCGACTGATGCGCTTGGAAGGGCTGCGCTCGCAGACAGGGTATCGCCGTCGACCGGGTCGCTATGGTGGTAAGCCTCCAGTGGCCTCACCGAATCATCTGGATCGTCGATTCAATGTCACCGAACCCAACAAGGTCTAGGTCACGGACATCACCTACATCCGCACCTATGAGGGCTGGTTGTATTTGGCGGTGGTGCTCGATCTGTTCTCGCGGCAGGTAATCGGTTGGTCAATGAAGCCGCAGATGACCAGCGACTTGGCTATTGATGCCTTACTGATGGCCGTTTGGCGCCGCAAGCCAAAGCAGGAAGTGATGATTCACTCAGATCAGGGCAGCCAATTCAGTAGCGGCGACTGGCAGAGTTTTCTGAGAGCCAACAACTTGCTTAGCAGCATGAGTCGACGTGGCAACTGCCATGACAATGCGGTGGCGGAAAGCTTTTTCCAGCTGCTGAAACGGGAGCGAATCAGGCGAAAAATCTACAGCACCAGGCAGAATGCTCGTACTGATGTGTTCGACTACATCGAGATGTTTTACAACCCAAAACGCCGATACGGTTTCAACAACCAGCTGTCGCCGGTAGAGTTTGAGAAGCGACATTTACTGAGCCTGGAAAGTGTCTAAGAAATCCGGGGCGATTCAAAAATCCTTCAAAAGGATTTACTGACTGGTGAGATCCGTCGATACAGCGACGGTTTCCCCCCTCAGATTTTCACGAATTGATTCAGACTCCCAAGCGCCGTTTGGTGCTGATTAGCAGCGCTTGACGATGCAGCTGAGGGGCCCTGTATAACCGTTGTTCGTTCTGACGAATTGGAAAGGAAGGTAGACGTGGAATTTAGTGACGAAGCAATACAGCTGCTCCGTGCCGGCGGCCTTCACATTGAGCTCGAAGCAGTTGTGCTCGGTGCTCATACATTCAAAGCGGCCGGTAAGGACGTGGGGAAGGTGACAGTGGTGGGCACCAAGGGTGGGCCAATGGGCCATTCTATCCAGTGCGAGCCCTATGGGGTTTTTGAGTTGGACGCAGAGTTCAGTGTATATCGTGAACTGGCCAGTCGGCTGGATGAGCCGAAGCGGATCAAGTTCAAGGCTGATCTGAAACCGATCAAGGATCAGGGGGCCTATGCGGTGCATCTGCTTGAGGTTTTGGGGTGAGGGAAACGGTTCGCACAAATGGCGTGCCAGCAGCGTCGGAACTGTTGCGGGGCGAAAGCAGACAGTTAACTTCTAATGGGCACAACATTGCGGGGAGTGTCTGCCGCCACAGATAGGCTCCCGGTGGCGGCGTTCTGGATATGCGCACTCCACCAGGCCATCATCGGTCTTCTGCGCTCTACGTAGTCAGCACGGTTATAGGTGCTCCTCACTTCATTCTTGTCCACATGAGCCAGAGCTACCTCAATTAACTCAGGATTAAACCCGTGTTCGTTCAGGGTAGTGCTGGCTATCGAGCGCATGCCATGGCTAACGAGCCGCCCCTCGAACCCCATGCGTTTCAATGCCATGTTAGCGGTCTGGCTGTTGCAATGGGTGCGTGGGTTGCGGTCGGCAGGGAACACAAACTCCCGGTGACCGCTATAGGGTCGCACAGCCTCTAAAACGGCTAATGCCTGTTCCGTAAGAGGCACAATATGTGCGCGGCGCTTTTTCATGCGCTTGGCTGGAATCGTCCAGGTTTTACGCTCAAAGTCGATGTCAGCCCAGCATGTCGTAGCAGCTTCCGCTGGGCGAGTCATGGTGTGTAGCTGCCATTCAATGAGCGCTAAATGTCCTCAGCGTATGCCTGGGTGACGCCTTCCTTTTTTAGATCGAACCAGGCTTCAGCTACCTTTCTCCGGGTGTGCTCGCTGGCGGCGCGTAGTTGCTGCCTGGCGTTGTCACGCTGTTCTTTGGGGGCGAGACCTTGGGCAATTAGCTGCCTTGCATCAACAGTCAGTTTTCGAGCTTGAGCAAGGCTCGTCTCTGGGTAGGCTCCCAACCCCATGTTGATGCGTTTTTTGGTTACGGGATGGTAATAGTTGAAATTCCACAGCTTAGAGCCATTGCTTCTCACTCGTATCTGAAGGCCGTCGCCATCACCTAGCACGTAGTCGGATGCTTTGGTTGCTGCGTTTTTAATCTTGGCTTCGGTGAGGCGTACAGCTTTGGCGCCCATTCTTGGTATTCCATCAGTGGCTTGGTATTCCAAGAAATACCAGAGGAGGGCGTGGAATACCATGTGGAATGCCAGGAAGCATGGCTTCCCATGGATGTCTATGTATCGTAAGTTATTGATTTTAGGTTGTTTCAGGCACAAAAAAGGACGTCCGTGGACGCCCTTAGATGTATATTTGGTGGAGCCGGGGGGATTTGAACCCCCGTCCGCCAGTCCGCCGCTATCGGTTCTACATGCTTAGCCATCTCTACTTAGTTAACTCCGCGCCGCCCGAGTGGCAGGGTGCTTGGAGCGAGCTGTATAAGTTTTAGCCGTTACGTCTACAGCAAACTTGGCGGCGATCCTGTTCTATCTGTCGGTCAACTTCGGGTTTACAGGCATCCCCTGGTGACCGCTAGCCGGCTTAAGCGGCTAGTGCGTAGTTGTCGTCGTTGGCAACTATAAGTTTGCAGCAGCGAATTTACGAGTTCTGCTACCAGCTCGGCATGCCCCTCAAGTTTTGTAACCGTCGTCGAATCCAAATCGGCCCCAAATCTTTCAGGTCTGTTACTAAGACGCGATTGTACGCGAAAGGTTCCCGCAGTAACAGCGTCCATGCTGCAGGCAAAAAAATACCCTGACTAGCAGGGTATAGGGCGTTACATGCTTTAAACCATAAACCGACTGGTGGAGCAGACCAGCCTGTCATAGGGTATGACGGGCCGGTTGCTGGAAAGTTCACCGGGGTTCGAAAAAAAATTAGCGATGGTTTTCACGGACGACGCGCTGCTTCTCACGATCCCAGTCACGCTCTTTCTCGGACTGACGCTTGTCGAAGTCCTTTTTGCCGCGTACCAGAGCGATTTCGCATTTGACCAGATGGCCTTTCCAGTAGAGCGCCAACGGTACGCACGCGAAGCCCTTGGCTTGCACGCCATTGACCAGCTTGTCCAGCTCGCGGGCGTGCAGTAGCAGTTTGCGTGTGCGCGTTGGGTCGGCAACCACGTGGGTGCTGGCGGTTTTCAGCGGTGTAATGTGTGCGCCGAGCAGGAAGGCCTCGTCGTTCTTGAGCAGGATGTAGCTGTCAACCAGCTGCACCTTACCCTCGCGCAGGCTCTTTACTTCCCAGCCGGTCAGGGCGATGCCGGCTTCGAAGCGCTGCTCGATGAAATAGTCGTGTTTGGCCTTTTTGTTCAGCGCGATGGTGCCGCTGTTGGCCGGAGATTTCTTTTGCTTGCTCATAGGCGCGCCAGTATACCTGTAGTTTTCTATAGTGTATCGACGGATTTGCAGGCTTCTGCGTTTCTTGGTCGCAGGGATTTGACCTTGTGGTGGTTGGTTAAAATCTGGACAATGCGTTCCTTTTTTCGGGTACTCCGGGAATTTTCATGAGCAAAGACACTGTCTCCATCCACGGGATCTGGGCTAGCCGCTGGGTCTTCATTCTTGCGGCGACGGGATCTGCCGTAGGCCTCGGCAATATCTGGAAGTTCCCTTACATGACGGGTGTGTATGGCGGTGGGGCATTTGTTCTGGTCTACCTGATCTGTATCTGCCTGATCGGCTTGCCGGTGATGTTGGCCGAGACCCTGTTGGGGCGTCGCGGGCGACAGAGTCCGGTCAATACCCTGAAAACACTGGCGCGTTACTCGAATGCGTCTTCGGCCTGGTCGTGGGCCGCGGTGATGGGGATGACCGGCGCGTTATTGATTCTCTCTTTCTATAGTGTTGTGGCGGGTTGGGCACTGGATTACATCGTCGGGATGCTGCGCGGCGAGTTTGCCGGCATCAATGGTGATGGGGCTGGCCAGCGTTTTGACAGTCTGGTCAGTGATCCGGTGCGGCTTACGGTCTGGCATTCGCTGTTCATGCTACTGACGGGCTGGGTTATCGCACGCGGTGTGGTGGCCGGGCTGGAGCGCACGTTGCGTATCCTGATGCCAATGTTGTTCGTGCTGCTGGTGGCTCTGCTGGGCTACAGCCTGGCAACAGGGCACTTCATGGAAGGTGTGCACTTCCTTTTTGAGTTTGATCTGGCGAAGGTGCCGGATGGCATTCTTGCTGCGATGGGCCATGCGTTTTTCACGCTGAGTGTGGGTGTCGGGTCGATCATGGTGTTTGGTGCCTATATGCCGCGCAAGGCGTCGATCGGGTCAACCGTCCTGACGGTCGGGTTGCTCGATACTATCGTGGCGCTGACGGCGGGCATGGCATTGTTCCCGGTGGTCTTTGCGGCGGGCCTGCAGCCGAATGAGGGGCCGGGCCTGATGTTTGTCACGCTGCCAATCGCCTTTGGCAATATTGCCGGTGGCAACCTGTTCGGCGTGGTTTTCTTTGTGCTGGTTACCGTCGCGGCCTGGAGTTCTGCGATTTCCATGCTGGAGCCGGCGGTCGCGTTCTGGGTTGAGCGCACCGGCCGTAGCCGGGTCTGGATCACGACGGTAATTGCGCTGCTGTGCTGGGTGGTTGGTCTGGGCACGGTGTTGTCGTTTAACCTGTTGGCTGACGCCCGCTTCTTTGTCTCCGACGCCGATGGCTGGCACCTGTTCCGCTGGACCAGCGAAGGCGGGATGACCTTCTTTGACTCGATCGATTATCTGACCAGTCGTATCATGCTACCGCTCGGCGGGCTGCTGTTTGTACTGTTTGCGGGCTGGGTGCTGGATCGCGAGGTATTTCGTGATGAGCTGGCACTCAAGCATCGTCGCCTGTTCCCGCTGATCTATTCGCTGTTACGCTATGTGGCCCCGACGGGGATCCTGATTATCCTCGTTACCGAACTGACCAAGTGAAGATTGCATGACCCACATTCAGCGCTCGGCTCTGCTGCCATACCCTGCGAGCCATCTGTATAACCTGGTTAACCGGGTGGAACATTATCCAGAGTTTCTGCCTTGGTGCTCCGGTGCGACCGTTCTCAGTGAGACCGACACCGAGATGTGTGCCCGTCTGGACATTGCCAAGGCCGGTATGAGTCAGGCCTTTACTACCCGCAATGCCCTGGTGCCGGGGGAGCGCATCACGCTGCGCCTTGTGGATGGCCCGTTCAGCGATTTTCGTGGTGCCTGGGAGTTCAAGGCGCTGGGCGATTCCGCCTGCAAGATTACTTTGGACCTGCATTTCGAATACGCCGGAGCTCTGGTCAAGGCGACGTTGGGGCCGTTGTTCAATCAGGCCGCCAACGCGATGGTGGATGCGTTCTGTGAGCGCGCCAAGGAGACTTGGGGTGGCTGAGCAGACCATGGTGGTGGAGGTGGCCTATGCGCTACCGCACAAGCAAAAGATCGTGACGCTCAATGTGCCAGAGGGCACCAGCGTGCTTGATGCAGTGCGAATGTCGGGCCTCGATCAGCTCTTTCCCGAGCTGGATATCGATAGCGCTCCGTTGGGTATTTTCGGCAAGGCCGTGCCTAAACCTGCTGAGCGCGTGCTGCAATCGGGAGAGCGGGTTGAGATATATCGTCCGCTGATTGCCGATCCGAAAGAAGTTCGTAAGCAGCGCGCGGCCAAGGCCAAGGCTGCAAAAGCTGAAGAGTAGGAAGTAGAGAAGAGTAGAGCGGGGAAGCGCGGGTGGCTTCCCCGGATTGTCGCTTACTCGCCGGTGCCGAGCGGCGGGCCGAGATCAACCGGGTAGGTTTCGACGGTGTCAGAACTCATGATTTCCTCGTCCTGGCTTTGACCCGGCATAAAGTCGCCGGACAGACCAACCAGACGGTTGTCTTCAAAGTTCAGACTGATGCGCTCCTGTACACGCTCGCTGTGGCCGGACTCCATGCTGTACAGGTAATCCCAGCGATTGGGGTGAAAGGTGTCCTGAATCAGCGGGGTGCCCATGATGTAGCGCACTTGGCGGGTGGTCATGCCAGGGCGTAGTTGGTCAACCATTTCCTGAGTGACTACGTTGCCTTGCTGGATGTCGATCTTGTAGATGCCGGGGACGAAGCCACAGCCTCCGAGAAGACCGATAGAGACACTGCATAACAGCATGAAAAGGATTCGATTAAAGCTTTTTCGCGTCACGTGCTAACATCCGCTATCTTTGGAATGGCTGTATTGCCACGATCATACCCGACTCATCCCGCCCTGCGAAGCGCTGAACGAGAATAGTGACATGGTTGAAAATCAAGAACTCCGCAAAGCTGGCCTGAAGGTGACTCTGCCTCGGGTTAAGATCCTGCAAATGCTCGACGGTTCAAGCGACCGCCACATGAGCGCTGAGGACGTCTATAAGGCGTTGATGGAGGCGGGCGAAGACGTTGGCCTGGCTACTGTCTATCGCGTGTTGACGCAATTTGAAGCTGCCGGACTGGTAGTGCGCCACAATTTCGACGGCGGCCACGCCGTGTTTGAACTGGCTGATGGTGAGCATCACGACCACATGGTCTGTGTCGACTCTGGCGAAGTGGTCGAGTTCTTCGACCCTGAAATCGAGCGGCGTCAGCGCGAGATTGTCAAAGAGCACGGTTATGAGCTGGTCGACCATAATCTGGTGCTTTATGTACGCAAGGCCGGCGGTAAGTAAGCGCTGATCTCGTGCTAGAAAACCGGGCTCTGCCCGGTTTTTTTATGGCTATTCAGTGCGTGACGCTAAGCAGTTTGCGGGCGTGAGCCAACGATTCGTCGGTCAGGTCGACGCCGCCAAGCATGCGGGCGACCTCTTGTACGCGGGCGTTGTCGTCAAGCTGGTCGATGCAGGTGCGGGTGCTGTTGCGTGTCTGCTGCTTGCGTACAAACAAGTGCTGATGGCCTTGTGCGGCGACCTGTGGCAGGTGGGTGACGGTCAGTACCTGGCCGCGAGCACCGAGCTGGCGAAGCAATTGTCCGACGATTTCGGCGGTTGGACCGCCGATGCCGACATCCACCTCATCAAATACGAGCGTCGGGACGCGTGAGGTCTGCGCGGTGATGACCTGAATGCCGAGACTGATACGAGACAGTTCGCCACCTGAGGCAACCTTGGCCAGCGGTTTGGCGGGTTGCCCCGGATTGGCGCTGACCAGGAACTCGACGGTCTCCAGTCCGGTAATTGGGTAGCTGTCTGCGTCCAGCGGAGTCAGCTGCAGCTCAATGCGTCCGCCTGGCATGCCGAGGCGTTGAATTTCCTGGGTTACTGCCTTGGCGAGTTTGGCTGCGCCCTTGCTGCGTTGCGCTGATAGCTTTTCGCTCAGTTGGCGAAAGTGGGCCTGGTAGGCAATCAGTTCTTCCTGCAGGCGCTCGGCGTCGGCGGCTTGCTGTTGCTGGCCTTCCAGTTCGTCGATCAGTTGTTGCTGCAGCGCGGGCAGCTCCTGTGGCTGGACGCGGTGCTTGCGGGCCAATTCAAAGATGGCGCTCAGACGCTCCTCCACATACTGCTGGCGTTCCGGGTCGGCCTCGAAGTGATCGAGGTAGCGGGTCAGCTCACCAACGGCTTCCTCAATTTGAATCTGCGCGCTGGCAATCAGGTCACTGGCTTCGCCCAGTTGGCTGCTGTGAGTCTTGAATGCGTCGAGCCTACCTAGGCTGGCGGTGAGCGCTTCAAGGACGCTGCCGGAGTCGTTTTCGCTGCAGATGTTGATGACCTGCTGGCAGGAATGCAGGATCTGGTCGGCGCTGGCCAGTTGGCGCTGTTCTGCTTCCAGCTCGTTCAGTTCGCCATCCTGCAGGCTGAGGTTGTCCAGTTCGTCCAGTTGGTAGGTGAGCAATTGCTGGCGTGCTGTCTGATCTTCGCTCTGCTGGCTGGCCTGGCGCAGCGCTTTTTCCGTTTGACGGCAGCGTTGGGCGGCAAGCTGCACCTGGCGCGCCAGCTCGCCGGCGCCGGCGTATTCGTCTAGCAGGCGGCGGTGGGTATCGGTTTTCAGCAGTGACTGGTGTTCGTGCTGACTGTGTATGTCGATCAGCATTTCACCAAGGGCGCGCAGATCCTGCTGGGGGCAGGGGGAGCCATTGATGTAGCCGCGCGAGCGACCTTCAGCGGTGATCACCCGACGCAGGATGACCTGTTCGTCGTCCTGTGCAAGGTCGCGTTCGGCAAGCCATTGGCGGGCTTCCGGGATGTCGCGAATGTCGAAGGTGGCAAGAATGTCGGCTTTGTCCGCACCGGGGCGCACCGCGCCGCTGTCTGCCCGGTCGCCCAGAGTCAGGGCGAGTGCATCGAGCATGATGGATTTGCCGGCCCCGGTTTCGCCGGTAATTACACTCATGCCGCCACCCAGTTCGAGCTCAAGGTTGTCGACGATGGCGTAGTTATTGACCGCGAGATGGACCAGCATGGCGCGTGCTCCTGAAGAAAATTGTTCTGGTTGTTTATACAGTAGTTCGCTTCGGGACGACAAGTCCCTCCCGCCTCTGTTGTATCCCTGTGCAAATTGACCCTTGAAGCCGTGTGGACAGTCCCCATATAGGTTGCCAGACCCGATCGGTTGCACCGGTCGTTCGATATTGACTGCGTGTACAGCGATTGCGCGCAAACACACGCCCAGCCTATGACAGGAGAAAGACATGGCAGAGGAACAGAGACCGGATCTGCAGGATCAGGACGACATGGTTGATCAGACCGTTGCGACTCCCGAGGGCGATCTTGCAGCGCGTGTAGCAAGTCTGGAGGAACAGCTGGCTACCGCTCAGGATCAGGCTCTGCGGGCTGCTGCCGACGTGCAGAACGCACGTCGTCGGGCCGAGCAGGATGTGGAGAAGGCGCACAAATTTGCGCTGGAGCGTTTTGCCAATGACCTGCTGCCGATCGTCGACAGTCTGGAGCGCGGTTTGGAGCTTTCCAGTGCGGATGATCCGGCGATCAAGCCGATGCGCGAAGGCATTGAGCTGACCCTGAAGATGTTTGCCGACACCCTGGCGCGATTCCAGGTAGTGCCGGTTCTGCCCGAGGGCGAACCCTTCAATCCTGAGCTGCATCAGGCCATGGCGATGGAAGAAAGCACCGCCGTTGAGCCCAATACCGTGCTCAAGGTGTTTCAGAAGGGCTACACCCTGAGTGGGCGTCTGCTGCGTCCGGCCATGGTAGTTGTCAGCAAGGCGCCTGCGGCTGGCGCGGCACCCTCGATTGACGAGCAGGCTTGAAATTGATTTTGCAGCCCCCATCAAGGGCTCATGCACAGATAAACAATGCCGCTGACTGAGCGCGGTAGCACGACTTGGAGAGAAACATATGGGCAAGATTATCGGTATCGACCTGGGGACCACCAACTCCTGTGTCTCTATTCTGGAAAACGGTTCTGCCAAGGTGATCGAGAACGCTGAGGGTGGTCGTACCACTCCGTCGATCGTCGCCTACACCAACGATGGTGAAACCCTGGTTGGCCAGTCGGCCAAGCGTCAGGCGGTTACCAATCCGCAGAACACCCTGTACGCGGTCAAGCGCCTGATCGGTCGTCGTTTCGAAGAAGACGTCGTTCAGAAGGACATCAAGCTGGTGCCGTACAAGATCGTCAAGGCTGACAACGGCGACGCCTGGGTTCAGGTGAATGACGAGAAGATGGCTCCGCCGCAGGTGTCTGCTGAAGTACTGAAGAAAATGAAGAAGACTGCCGAGGACTACCTTGGTGAGCCGGTTACCGAAGCGGTTATCACCGTTCCGGCCTACTTCAATGACAGTCAGCGTCAGGCCACCAAGGATGCTGGTCGTATCGCCGGTCTGGAAGTCAAACGGATCATCAACGAGCCCACTGCAGCCGCTCTGGCCTATGGCATGGACAAGGCGCGTGGCGATTCCACCATCGTTGTGTACGACCTGGGTGGTGGCACCTTCGACGTGTCCGTTATCGAAATTGCCGAAGTTGATGGTGAGCACCAGTTCGAAGTGCTGGCTACCAATGGTGACACCTTCCTGGGTGGTGAAGATTTCGACATGCGTCTGATCGACTACCTGGCAGACGAATTCAAGAAAGAAAACGGCGTTGATCTGCACAACGATCCGCTGGCCCTGCAGCGCCTGAAAGAGGCGGCCGAAAAGGCCAAGATCGAGCTGTCTTCCAGCCAGCAAACTGACGTTAATCTGCCGTACATCACTGCAGACGCGTCCGGTCCGAAGCACCTGAACGTCAAGGTGACTCGTGCCAAGCTGGAGTCGCTGGTTGAAGACCTGATCAAGCGCAGCATCGAGCCTTGCCGCATCGCCATGCAGGATGCGGGGCTGGATGTGTCTGACATCAACGACGTGATTCTGGTCGGTGGTCAGACCCGCATGCCGCTGGTTCAGAAAACCGTTGCCGAGTTCTTTAATAAAGAGCCGCGCAAGGACGTTAACCCGGACGAAGCGGTTGCCATCGGTGCTTCCATCCAGGGTGCGGTTCTGGCTGGTGACGTGAAAGACGTGCTGCTGCTGGACGTTACCCCGCTGTCGCTGGGTATCGAAACCATGGGCGGCGTGATGACCACGTTGATCGAGAAGAACACCACCATCCCGACCAAAAAGTCGCAGGTGTTCTCGACTGCTGACGACAACCAGACGGCCGTGACCATTCACGTGCTGCAGGGTGAGCGTAAGCAGGCGACTCAGAACAAGTCACTGGGTCGCTTCGATCTGGCTGACATTCCGCCGGCGCAGCGTGGTGTGCCGCAGATTGAGGTCAGCTTCGACATCGATGCTAACGGTATTCTCAACGTGTCTGCCAAAGACAAGGCGACTGGCAAAGAGCAGTCCATCGTGATCAAGGCGTCCTCCGGCCTGTCGGACGATGAAATTGAGAAGATGGTGCGCGACGCCGAGGCCAATGCTGAGGAAGATCGCAAGTTTGAAGAGCTGGTGACAGTGCGCAATCAGGCCGATCAACTGGTCCACGCTACTCGCAAGACGCTGACCGAGGCGGGTGATAAGGCGACTGACGAAGAGAAGGCGGCCATTGAAACTGCGCTGACTGATCTGGAAGCGGCGATCAAGACCGGTGAGAAGGAAGAGATCGAGGCCAAGATCAACGCGTTGTCTGAAGCATCCGGTCCGCTGGTTCAGAAGATGTACGCGGAGCAGGCTCAGGCGGGTCAGGCCGAAGGGGCGGCAGGTGCCGAGTCCGGCAATGATGCCGATGACGTGGTCGATGCCGAGTTCGAAGAGGTCAAGGACAACAAGTAAGTCCTTGATGAACCGGTTCGGGCTGTACGTTCGCGTGCAGTCAGACCACTCTGCCAGGCAACGCGGGAGCTTCTCCCGCGTTGCCGTTTGTGCCGAGTGTCTCTCTGAGGGAAATCGAACACATGTCCAAGCGTGATTATTACGAAGTGCTGGGTGTCGAAAAGGGCGCCAGCGAGGCCGAGCTGAAAAAGGCCTATCGCCGCCTGGCGATGAAATACCATCCGGATCGCAACCCGGATGACGAGAATGCGGAAGAGAAGTTCAAGGAGGCGACCGAGGCCTATGAAGTTCTGACCGACGCCAACAAGCGCGCAGCGTACGACCAGTATGGTCATGCCGGCGTGGATCCGAATATGGGCGGTGGTGCGGGCGGCTTTGGCGGCGGTGCCAACTTCTCCGATATTTTTGGTGACGTGTTCGGCGACATCTTTGGTGGTGGCGGCGGTCGTGGTCGTTCCAGTGTTCAGCGCGGCAGTGACCTGCGTTACACCCTGGAGCTGGACCTGGAAGAGGCTGTGCGTGGTACTACGGTAACCATTCGTGTGCCGACGCTGGTTGCCTGTGAAACCTGTGATGGTAGCGGCGCCAAGAAGGGCACCACACCGACAACCTGTACCACCTGTGGTGGTCATGGTCAGGTGCGTATGCAGCAGGGCTTCTTCTCGGTGCAGCAGACCTGCCCGCGCTGTCATGGTACCGGCAAGATGATCACCGATCCGTGCAAGGATTGTCACGGCAACGGTCGCGTCGAGAAGCAAAAGAATCTGTCGGTCAAGGTCCCGGCTGGTGTTGATACCGGTGACCGTATCCGTCTGGCTGGTGAGGGTGAGGCTGGCGTCAATGGTGGGCCGGCAGGCGACCTGTATGTGGTTGTCTCGGTGCGTGAGCACAAGATATTCCAGCGTGATGGCAAAAATCTCTATTGTGAAGTGCCGATTAGCTTCGTCGACGCGGCGCTGGGTGGCGAGCTGGAAGTGCCGACCCTGGATGGCCGGGTCAAGTTGAAGATCCCGGAAGGGGCGCAAACCGGTAAGTTGTTCCGCCTGCGTGGCAAGGGCGTTACGCCAGTGCGTGGCGGTTCGGCCGGCGACCTGCTGTGCCGTGTGGTGGTAGAAACCCCGGTGAATCTGACCAAGCGTCAGCGCGAGCTGCTAGAGGAGCTGCGTCAGACTCTTGAGGAAGAGGGTTCCAGTCAGTCGCCGCGGGCCAAGAGCTGGTTCGACGGTGTGAAGAACTTCTTCGAAGACATGAAATTCTGAGCCGAGGGCGCAACATGAGACGGATTGCGGTAATTGGCGCTGCCGGGCGCATGGGCAAGACGCTGATCGAAGCCATTGGTCAGGTTGAGGGCGCTGCGCTGACGGCGGCGATTGAGCGCCCTGACAGCTCGCTGGTGGGCGCTGATGCGGGTGAGCTGGCCGGTGTTGGCCGCCTGGGCGTTGTGATCAGTGGTGATCTCAAGCAAGTGGTTGATGAGTTCGATGTATTGATTGATTTCACTCATCCGACGACGACGCTGGTCAATCTTCAGATCTGCCGTGCTGCAGGTAAGTCGATGGTGATCGGTACCACCGGCTTTTCTGAAGAGGAAAAGGCGGTGTTGGCAGAGGCGGCAAAGGATATTTCAATTGTCTTTGCGCCCAACTTCAGTGTTGGTGTCAATCTTTGCCTCAAGTTGTTGGACATGGCTGCGCGGGTGATGGGGGATGATGCTGATATCGAGGTCATCGAGGCGCATCACCGTCACAAGGTCGACGCTCCGTCCGGAACGGCGCTGCGCATGGGGGAGGTCGTGGCTGATGCGCTGGGTCGCAATCTCGCCGATGTCGCGGTCTACGGGCGTGAAGGGCAGACCGGTGCGCGTGATCCCAAGACCATCGGGTTTGCGACGGTTCGCGCCGGTGACGTGGTTGGTGATCACACTGTGCTGTTTGCGACCGAGGGTGAGCGCGTTGAGATTACCCATAAGGCGTCCAGTCGGATGACGTTTGCCAAGGGAGCGGTCCGCTCAGCTATGTGGCTGGCTGGCCGTTCTGCGGGGTTGTTTGATATGCAGGACGTGCTTGGCCTCAAGGGCTGAATGCGAGTTCGGCACAAAAAAAGGGTGGCCGGTTGGCCACCCTTTTTTTGTGCCGGAAAACTCAGTTGGTACTGGCGCTGGCCTCGGCGAGGCTTGCTTGCTCGCGGGAGAGGTCGTCCAGGGTCTGGGTGTTTTTGGTCAGGTAGAACGCGGCGATGGTGGGTACCCAGTCAGAATGGTAGTTGATCAGGCGCGGCTGGATGAAACTGTATTGCTTGTCCAGTCGATCAAAGGTGTCCTTGTGATCCGGCATGAGCTGTTTGAGCTGATTTGAGCCCTCGCTGATGCGGGTGTCGAGTTCGCCGAACAGACCCTCTCTACTCGGCAGGAAGTACACGCCAACGGAGCTGAACATGTTGTTTTCGTACAGCAGCAGAATGCGGCTGATATCGATGCTCTGACGTTGCAGGGCGACCAGGTTGGCCGGGCTGCCCGGGACTTCGGCTTCGTACAGTTCGGCGGCGGCGTTCTCGAGCTTGCCGTGCGCCATCATGATGCGGTTCACCGTAGCCAGGCTGTAGTACTCCTCGCCATCGGGCAGGTCCTCAAGTTCGCGAATCAGCTTAACGAAGTCGCTGTACAGTTGGCGCAGGTTGCCCGGGTTGTTCATCTGGCGCAGCAGTGAATCCATCTGCTGTAGCGCGCCATTGTAAATTTCGCGGTTGCCGGGTTCGCGAACGCGTTCGTAGAGGTTGTTGTCGATCAGCAGGTAGGTTCCGGCCTTGAAGGCTTCGCTGCGGAATTCGTGCAGTTGTTGTAGCTGCTGCGGATCGGCATGGGATAGTGAGGCGATGAGCAGCAGTGGCAGCACCAGCAGGCGTTTCAAGAGCGTTGGCATGGTGAGAGTCCCCGAGTCCTTTTTTGTCTTGTTCTTGTGTATGCCGGGGGCTGAGAGGCGCCCGGTTTGACGGTCTGCGCCGTCTGCTGCGGGCTCCTGCCCGTCGGTCTTCAGCGGCTGTTGTAACACAGAGTTGTTTAAGAATGAAGAGATTGCGGGGCTGCGGTGGTGATCCTTGTTGGTGCGTGAGGGGCGGTTGCGGTGTGGATATTTTGACCTCAAGTGGTTAAACTATTGCGCTAATCTGTCTATTCAGCGCGTATCTGACAATGCCTTTGCAAGCGGGATGTTGTGTTCAGCACTACATTCCCGCTTTTGTGCAGCCCGCGTTTGGTGAAATGTGTCAGTTCTTTCGGAGGTTTTCTTGTCCAAGCCAGCCATTCTCGCACTCGCCGACGGCAGCATTTTTCGTGGTGAGTCCATCGGCGCCGACGGTTCCAGTGTTGGCGAGGTCGTGTTCAATACGGCCATGACCGGTTATCAGGAGATCCTTACCGATCCCTCCTATGCGCGTCAAATCGTGACGCTGACCTATCCGCACATCGGCAATACCGGTGTTACCCCTGAGGATGTTGAGTCCGACGCCGTCCAGGCGGCCGGTCTGGTTATTCGTGACCTGCCATTGCTGGCCAGCAACTGGCGCTGCAAGCAGTCGCTGGATGAGTATTTGCGGGATAACAATATTGTCGCCATCGCCGGCATTGATACTCGCCGCCTGACGCGTATCCTGCGCGAGAAGGGCTCACAGAATGGTTGTCTGCTGGCTGGCGATGATATCTCCGAGGAAAAGGCGCTTGAGCTGGCGCGCAGCTTTCCGGGCCTTAAGGGCATGGACCTGGCCAAGGAAGTGTCGGTCAAGGAACGTTATCAGTGGCGCTCCAGCGTCTGGAATCTCGAGACCGACAGCCATCCCGAGCTGAGCGACGCCGATCTGCCTTATCACGTTGTTGCCTTCGACTACGGTGTGAAGTTCAACATTCTGCGCATGCTGGTCGCTCGCGGTTGCCGCCTGACGGTGGTGCCTGCACAGACGCTCGCCTCCGAGGTGCTGGCGCTGAACCCGGATGGTGTCTTTTTGTCCAACGGGCCGGGTGACCCGGAGCCGTGCGACTACGCCATCGCCGCGATCAAGGAAATTCTGGAGACCGACATTCCGGTGTTCGGTATCTGTCTCGGTCACCAGCTGCTGGCTCTGGCCTCCGGCGCCAAGACGGTGAAAATGGGGCACGGCCATCATGGTGCTAACCACCCGGTCCAGGATCTGGATACCGGGGTGGTGATGATCACCAGCCAGAACCACGGCTTCGCGGTTGACGAGAACAGCCTGCCAGCCAATCTGCGACCGACCCACAAGTCGCTGTTCGACGGCACCCTGCAAGGGATCGAGCGCACCGACAAAGCGGCATTCAGCTTCCAGGGGCACCCTGAGGCGAGCCCGGGGCCGCACGATGTGGCACCGCTGTTCGACCGTTTCATCGACGCCATGAAAAAACGCGCCTGAACCCCGGTACACCCTAGGATTTGTAAACGACTATGCCAAAACGTACAGACATTAAAAGCATTCTGATCCTCGGCGCCGGCCCTATCGTTATCGGTCAGGCCTGTGAGTTTGACTACTCCGGCGCCCAGGCTTGCAAGGCTCTGAAGGAAGAAGGTTTCCGCGTCATTCTGGTCAACTCCAACCCGGCGACCATCATGACCGACCCCGCCATGGCCGACGCGACCTATATCGAGCCGATCAAGTGGCCGACGGTTGCCAAGATCATCGAGAAGGAGCGTCCGGACGCGCTGCTGCCGACCATGGGCGGCCAGACCGCGCTCAACTGTGCGCTGGATCTGGAAAAGCACGGCGTACTGGAGCAGTACGGTGTGGAAATGATCGGCGCCAATGCCGATACCATCGATAAGGCAGAAGACCGCTCGCGCTTTGACAAGGCTATGAAGGCTATCGGTCTTGAGTGCCCGCGTTCTGGTATCGCGCACAGCATGGCTGAAGCCTATGGTGTGCTGGAGCAGGTTGGCTTTCCGTGCATCATCCGTCCGTCCTTCACCATGGGCGGCACCGGTGGCGGTATTGCCTATAACCGCGAAGAGTTCGAAGAAATTTGCAACCGTGGTCTGGATCTGTCGCCGACCAATGAGTTGCTGATCGACGAGTCGCTGATCGGCTGGAAAGAGTACGAGATGGAAGTGGTCCGCGACAAAAAGGACAACTGCATCATCGTTTGCTCGATTGAAAACTTCGACCCGATGGGTGTGCACACCGGTGATTCCATCACAGTCGCTCCGGCGCAGACGCTGACCGACAAGGAATACCAGATCATGCGTAACGCCTCGCTGGCGGTGCTGCGTGAAATCGGTGTTGAAACCGGCGGCTCTAACGTGCAGTTCGGTATCTGCCCGGATACTGGCCGCATGGTCGTCATTGAAATGAACCCGCGGGTGTCTCGCTCGTCCGCCCTGGCTTCCAAGGCAACCGGCTTCCCGATCGCCAAGATCGCCGCCAAGCTGGCTGTCGGCTATACCTTGGATGAACTGCAGAACGACATTACCGGTGGTCGTACGCCGGCGTCCTTCGAGCCGTCCATCGACTACGTGGTGACCAAGATCCCGCGTTTCGCCTTCGAAAAATTCCCCAACGCTGACGCGCGTCTGACGACTCAGATGAAGTCTGTCGGTGAGGTCATGGCAATCGGTCGTACCTTCCAGGAATCCGTACAGAAAGCGCTGCGCGGCCTCGAAGTGGGTGTCTGCGGCTTTGACCCCAAGGTCGATCCGGCTGCGGATGACGTGATGACCGAGCTGACCCGTGAGCTGACCGTGCCCGGTGCTGACCGCATCTGGTACGTGGCTGACGCCTTCCGCGCCGGCATGACGCTGCAGCAGGTGTTTGATCTGACCAAGATTGATACCTGGTTCCTGGTGCAGATCGAAGATCTGATCAAAGACGAAGAGAAAGTCAAAACGCTGGGACTGGCGGATATCGACTACAACCTGATGTTCCGCCTCAAGCGCAAGGGTTTTTCCGACTTGCGCCTGGCGCAGCTGCTGGCTGTCAGTGAGAAGAACCTGCGTCGCCATCGCCACAAGCTGAATGTGCTGCCGGTCTACAAACGCGTTGACACCTGTGCGGCCGAGTTCGCTACCGACACTGCGTACATGTACTCGACCTACGAGGAAGAGTGCGAGTCCAATCCGTCCGACCGTGACAAGATCATGGTGCTCGGTGGTGGCCCGAACCGCATTGGTCAGGGTATCGAATTCGACTACTGCTGCGTTCACGCCGCGCTGGCGATGCGTGAAGATGGTTACGAAACCATCATGGTCAACTGCAACCCGGAAACCGTCTCAACCGACTACGACACCTCTGATCGTCTGTACTTCGAGCCGGTGACCCTGGAAGACGTGCTTGAGATCGTCCGCGTCGAGCAGCCCAAGGGTGTGATCGTCCAGTACGGCGGTCAGACCCCGCTGAAACTGGCTCGCGCGCTGGAAGAAGCGGGTGTGCCGATCATTGGTACCAGTCCTGAGGCCATCGACCGCGCCGAAGACCGTGAGCGCTTCCAGCAGATGGTCGAGCGCCTGGCCCTGCGTCAGCCGCCGAACGCCACTGCGCGCAGCGAAGACGAAGCGCTGGCGCTGTCGAAGCGTATTGGTTACCCGCTGGTGGTGCGCCCGTCTTATGTTCTGGGCGGCCGGGCGATGGAAATCGTCTACCAGGAAGAAGAGCTCAAGCGCTACATGCGTGAAGCGGTCAAGGTGTCCAACGACAGCCCGGTACTGCTGGATCACTTCCTCAATTGCGCGATCGAAGTCGACATTGATGCGGTATCCGACGGCAAGGATGTGGTGATCGGTGCGATCATGCAGCACATCGAGCAGGCTGGCGTGCACTCCGGTGACTCCGCCTGCTCGCTGCCGCCGTACTCGCTGCCGGCGAATATTCAGGACGACATTCGCGAGCAGGTGCGCAAGATGGCACTGGAGCTGGGCGTAGTCGGCCTGATGAACGTCCAGATGGCGGTGCAGGGCGAGACCATCTACGTCATTGAGGTCAACCCGCGCGCCTCCCGTACTGTGCCGTTCGTGTCCAAGTGCATCGGTCAGTCGCTGGCCAAGATTGCTGCCCGTGTCATGGCAGGCAAGACGCTGCAGGAACTGGGTTTCACCGAAGAGGTGGTGCCGCCGTACTTCAGTGTCAAGGAAGCGGTGTTCCCGTTCGCCAAGTTCCCTGGTGTTGACCCGATTCTTGGCCCGGAAATGAAGTCTACCGGCGAAGTCATGGGGGTTGGTGACAGCTTCGGTGAAGCCTTCGCCAAGTCCCAGCTGGGTTCCGGTGAAGTGCTGCCGACCAGTGGCACGGTATTCATCAGTGTGCGTGAAGACGACAAGCCGTTCGCGGTTGATGTGGTTCGTGATCTGATTGAGCTGGGCTTTGAGGTGGTTGCGACCGCCGGTACCGCCAAGGTGCTTGAAGCCGCCAATCTGCCGGTTCGTCGTGTGAACAAGGTGACTGAAGGTCGCCCGCACATTGTGGATATGATCAAGAACGACGAGATCGATCTGGTCATCAATACCACTGAAGGCCGGCAGTCCATCGCGGACTCCTACTCCATCCGTCGCAATGCATTGCAGCACAAGGTCTACTCGACCACTACGCTAGCGGGCGGTGAGGCTGTCTGTACCGCTCTGAAATTCGGCCCGGAGCGCGCAGTGCGTCGCCTCCAGGATCTGCACAAAGGTATCTGAGTCATGAAGTATCCAATGACCAAACAGGGCGCCGAAGCCCTTGAAGCCGAGCTCAAGCACCTTAAGAGTGAGCTGCGTCCGCAGATCACTCAGGCTATTGCCGAGGCGCGTGAGCTGGGCGATTTGAAGGAAAACGCCGAGTACCATGCTGCCCGTGAGCAGCAGGGTATGGTTGAGGCCCGTATCCGTGACATCGAAGGTCGCTTGTCGAATGCGCAGGTGATCGACGTGACCACCATCCCGCATACCGGCAAGGTCATCTTCGGAACCACGGTAACCATCGCCAACGTCGATACCGATGAAGAGGTGGTGTATCAGATCGTTGGTGACGACGAAGCGGACATCAAGCAGCGCAAGCTGTCGGTCAATTCGCCTATCGCCCGCGCTCTGATCGGCAAGGAAGAAGGCGAGATCGTTGCGGTGAAGACGCCGGGTGGCGTGGTTGAGTACGAAATTGTCGAGGTCCAGCACCTGTGACCCGGGCAGCTGTCGGTAGCGATCGTCGTGATGGTGGTCGCGTGGCCTGGCAGCTGTTGCTGACCCTCTGGGTTGGTTCGGTCTGGAGTCTGCACTTTGTTTTTCTACCGGCGCTGGAGCAGTCCGGGCTGGCGCCGCTGCTGGTGGATGACGCCGCAGCTATGTTGCGGCCGGCGGTGCTGGGCCTCAGTGCGGCGGCTATCTTGGCGCAGCTGGTTATGCTGGCACTGCGCATGCGTAGCGCGATCTGGCAGGATTTGCGGGCTCAGGTGATGGTGTTGGCGATCGTAGCGGTGGGCGCGTTTTTTCTGTTTCGCGAAGTCGGTCAGCCGCTGATGGCGATGATCAGTTACCTGGTAGTGGCGTTTGCCGGACTGGTACTGGCAGTGCAGCCGCGACCGGATGAGTCAACGGGCGAGAAGTAAGGCAAACGGGGCCGAGTGGCCCCGTTGCTTTTTTAGAGCCCCTGAAAGCGCTTCAGGTTGGACAGGTTGGCGTTGGGCTTCTTGGCCCTGCGCAGCAGGATCGCCATCTTGCCAATCACTTGGACCAGTTCTGCGCCCGTTTGGCCGCAGGCCTCGGCGATCAGTGCCTGTTTGGCATCGCGGTCGCTGACGGTAACTCTGATCTTGATCAGTTCGTGGTCGTTCAGAGCGCGGTCCAGTTCGGCCAGAACGCCTTCGCTGACGCCCTGTTCGCTGATGATAACGATCGGCTTGAGATGATGGCCGATGCGTTTGAGGTCTTTTTTCTGTGCGGAGCTGAGCGCCATAATGTTCCGTATGAAGATTCAATGAGTGTTGATGCACTAGTTTAACCGGCGGCGTGGCCCGCTGCACGAGGTATTCCGTGGCACAGTCCAAGACAAGCAAGCGTTGGCTCAAAGAGCACTTTGACGATCCGTTCGTAAAACAGGCCCAGAAGGATGGCTATCGCTCGCGCGCCAGTTACAAGCTGCTGGAGATTCAGGAGCGTGACCGTATTCTCAGGCCGGGGATAACGGTACTTGACCTCGGCGCTGCACCGGGAGGATGGTCGCAGGTCGCCTCCCGCCTGATTGGCGAGAAGGGGCGGATCATTGCCTCGGATATCCTGGCCATGGACAGTATTCCTGATGTGACCTTTATTCAGGGGGACTTCACCGAGGATGCGGTGTTCGAGTCTATTCTGGCTGCAATCGGCGATTCCCAGGTGGACCTTGTTATTTCCGATATGGCCCCCAATATGAGTGGTACGCCCGCGGTTGATCAGCCTCGGGCCATGTATTTGTGCGAGCTGGCGCTCGACATGGCTGGGCGTGTGTTGCGTCCCGGTGGGGACTTTTTGATCAAGGTGTTCCACGGTGAAGGCTTTGACGAATACTTTCGCGAGATGCGTGGACAGTTTGACAAGCTGGTAACGCGCAAGCCCGATGCGTCGCGTGGGCGCTCGCGTGAGACCTATCTGCTGGCCCGTGGTTACAAGGGCGGCGAGGGGTGATGCGATTTCCGCGAGCCGGAACCGGAGCCCGCTGCGGCGGTCAGTGAGGCTGGTGTTACATAGCGGGTTACACTGAAGCCAATGCCGAGGTGGCCTAAACTGGTGTAATGTTGGCAGGTGGTTAAAAGACTCAGCAAGGCGCCCGCGGTCGTGCAGCGGGGCAAGAGGGTAGCGAATTGAACGACATGGCGAAGAACCTCATCCTGTGGTTGATCATTGCAGCAGTGCTGGTCACCGTGATGAACAACTTCAGCGGTACCAAGGAACCGGATACGCTGAATTACTCCAAGTTCTTGGAGCTGGTAGAGAACCGCCAGGTCGAGCGCGTGACGGTGGACGGCTATATCATTACCGGTCGCGAGCGCAGCGGTGAAACCTTCAAGACGGTTCGTCCGGCTATTCAGGATAATGGCCTGATCGGTGACCTGCTGGACAACGATGTCATCATCGAAGGCAAGCAGCCGGAGCAGCAGAGCATCTGGACCCAGCTGTTGATTGCCAGCTTCCCGATCCTGATCATCATCGCCATTTTTATGTTCTTCATGCGTCAGATGCAGGGCGGCGGCGGTGGCCGCGGCGGCCCTATGAGCTTCGGCAAGAGCAAGGCGCGCATGCTGTCGGAAGATCAGGTTAAAACCACCTTTGCTGACGTTGCCGGTTGCGACGAGGCCAAGGAAGATGTGCGTGAGCTGGTCGAGTTTCTGCGTGACCCGGGCAAGTTCCAGCGTTTGGGTGGTCATATTCCCCGTGGCGTCCTGATGGTCGGTCAGCCCGGTACCGGTAAAACCCTGCTGGCCAAAGCTGTGGCCGGTGAGGCCAAGGTGCCTTTCTTTACTATCTCCGGCTCCGACTTTGTCGAGATGTTTGTCGGTGTAGGTGCGTCCCGTGTGCGTGACATGTTCGAACAGGCCAAGAAGCACGCGCCGTGCATTATCTTTATCGACGAGATTGATGCCGTCGGTCGCCACCGGGGTTCCGGAATGGGTGGTGGTCATGACGAGCGCGAGCAGACGCTGAACCAGCTGCTGGTCGAAATGGACGGCTTTGAACCCAACGACGGCATCATCGTAATTGCTGCGACCAACCGTCCTGATGTGCTTGACCCTGCGTTGCTGCGTCCTGGCCGCTTCGACCGTCAGGTGGTAGTGGGGCTGCCGGATATCCGTGGTCGCGAGCAGATTCTCAAGGTGCACATGCGCAAGGTGCCGCTGGGTGAGGATGTGAATCCGTCCCTGATCGCGCGCGGTACGCCGGGCTTCTCCGGTGCTGATCTGGCCAACCTGGTCAACGAAGCGTCGTTGTTTGCAGCTCGCGCCGACAAGCGTCTGGTCGAGATGAACGAGTTCGAGATGGCCAAGGACAAGATCATGATGGGCGCCGAGCGCAAGTCGATGGTCATGTCGGACAAGGAAAAACTCAACACGGCCTATCACGAGTCCGGCCACGCGATTGTCGGTCGCCTGGTGCCTGAGCATGACCCCGTCTACAAGGTCACCATCATCCCGCGTGGTCGCGCCCTCGGGGTGACCATGTTCCTGCCGGAAGAGGATCGTTACAGCTTGTCCAAGCGGGCGCTGATCAGTCAGATCTGCTCGCTGTTTGGCGGTCGTATTGCGGAAGAAATGACCCTCGGGTTTGATGGGGTCACCACAGGGGCGTCAAACGACATCATGCGTGCCACCCAGTTGGCCAAGAACATGGTCACCAAGTGGGGTTTGTCTGAAAAGCTGGGTCCTCTGTTGTACGCTGAGGACGAGGATCAAGGCTTCCTGGGACGTTCCAATGGTGGTGGGCTGGCTGGTGTGTCTGGCGAAACCGCCAAGCAGATCGATGAAGAGGTGCGTCGCATTATCGATGAGAGCTATGCGACTGCGCGTCGTTTGCTGGAGGAGAATCGCGACAAGCTGGACATGATGGCCGAGGCGCTGATGAAGTACGAGACCATCGACACCCAGCAGATTGACGACATCATGTCCGGTCGTGTGCCCCGCGAGCCTAAAGACTGGCAAGGTGACGACAAGTCCGGGCCGGGAGCGGTGATCACGCCAGACGACACGACGTCCAGTCAGGTTGATAGTTCCAAGGGTTCTGGCCCCATCGGCGGACCTGCCGGGGAGCACTGAGGCTCGAATGTTCTCTGACAGCATAAGCTCCCGTTTGCCTTGCGGCATTCGGGAGCTTGATCTTTCTCATACCCGAATTATGGGTATCCTCAATGTTACGCCTGACTCCTTTTCTGATGGTGGTCGCTTCAATCGCCTTGATGCTGCCTTGCAGCATGTAGAGCATATGATTGCGGCTGGCGCTGCCTTGATTGATGTTGGTGGTGAGTCGACGCGCCCGGGTGCTGAGCCGGTTTCCGTTGCGGAAGAGTTGCAGCGCGTGGTGCCGGTGGTCGAGGCCATTGCTGCGCGCTTTGATGTTGTCATTTCGGTTGATACCAGCACACCTGAGGTGATGACTGCGTCTGCGGCGGCTGGCGCCGGGATGATCAATGACGTGCGGGCACTTGAGCGCCCAGGTGCGCTTGAGGCAGCGCGGGCGACCGGTCTGCCGGTGTGCCTGATGCATCGCCAGGGCGAGCCAGACATGATGCAGTTGGCTCCACGCTATGCCAGTGTGCTGGATGAGGTGAATGCCTATCTGCAGTCAAGGGTTGAAGCGTGCGAAGAGGCTGGAATTGCTCGGGAACGGCTGATTCTTGATCCCGGGTTTGGCTTCGGCAAAACGCTGGAACATAACCTCCAGTTGTTCGCGCACTTGCGTGATTTGCGGCCGTCGGGGTTGCCCGTGCTGGTTGGCGTATCGCGCAAAAGCATGATTGGGCAGGCGCTGGATCGTCCGGTGGATCAGCGTTTGTATGGCAGCCTCGCATTGGCTGCCCTGGCGACAGAAGCGGGTGCCGCTATATTGCGCGTGCATGATGTTGCCGAGACCGCGGATGTGGTTCGCATGGTGGAAGTGGTCAACCGCGCCCGCCGATCCTAAAAATCTCAAGCAGTAGAGTCTGTTCATGGAAAAACGCTACTTTGGCACTGATGGTATCCGCGGTCGGGTTGGCAGCTCGCCGATTACGCCGGAGTTCATGCTCAAGCTTGGATGGGCGGTTGGTACAGCGTTTCGTCACCATGGTGGGTGCCGGGTCATTATCGGTAAGGACACGCGCATTTCGGGTTACATGTTCGAGTCAGCACTGGAAGCGGGGCTTTCGGCCGCAGGTGCTCATGTGCAATTGCTCGGACCGATGCCGACGCCGGCAATCGCCTATCTGACGCGTACCTTCATGGCTGATGTAGGCATCGTTATCAGTGCCTCGCACAATCCTTTCTATGACAATGGCATCAAGTTCTTCTCGGCGGTTGGCAGCAAGCTGCCCGATAGCCTGGAGTTAGAGATCGAGCGTCTGGTGGACGAGCCGATGACGGTTGTCGACTCGGCGCAGCTCGGCAAGGTCTCGCGGGTCGAGGATGCCTCCGGGCGATACATCGAGTTCTGCAAAAGCAGTGTGCCTACCAGTACCAGCTTTAAGGGCTTCAAACTGGTTCTGGACTGTGCTCACGGCGCGACCTACAAGGTGGCACCGAGCGTCTTTCGCGAGCTGGGCGCTGAGGTCAAGGTGATCGGTGCTAGCCCGGATGGTCTGAATATCAATGAAGGTGTCGGCTCGACGCATATGGCGGCCCTGAGTCAGGCTGTGGTTGAGCACGAGGCTGATCTGGGCATCGCCTTTGATGGCGATGGCGATCGAGTACTGATGGTGGATCATGCTGGCAACGAGGTGGATGGTGATGAGCTGCTGTACATCATTGCCCTGGATCTCCATGAGCGTGGCTTGCTGAGGGGAGGCGTGGCGGGAACGCTGATGACCAATCTCGGGCTTGAGCTGGCGCTGCGCGAGCGAGATATTCCGTTCGTTCGGGCGAATGTCGGTGACCGTTATGTTATGGCTCAGCTGCGCGAGCGTGACTGGATTGTTGGTGGTGAGTCGTCCGGGCACATTGTCTGTCTGCACCATACCTCCACTGGTGACGGCATCATAGCCGCACTGCAGGTGCTCAAGGCGTTGCAGAGCTCCGGCAGGACGCTGGCACAGGCGTGTGCCAGCATGCACAAGTGCCCCCAGAAACTGATCAATGTGCGCTATGCACCTGGCGCCACGTCGCCGCTGGAGCAGTCTGCTGTCAAGGCGGCGGTAGTTGAGGCAGAGCAGCGCCTCGGTGAGGCCGGGCGTGTGCTGCTGCGTTTGTCTGGCACCGAGCCGCTGGTGCGGGTGATGGTTGAGGGGCAGGATGCCGCGCAGGTTGAGCGCGAAGCGGCTGCTCTGGCAGATGTTGTTGCGCAGATATTAAACGGATGAAAAAGGCGGTTGTGTCGCTGATGCAACTTGGTTAAGATTGGCGCCCGCTTGGGTAGAGAGGTATGGCATGCGACGTCCGCTAGTTGCCGGCAACTGGAAAATGCACGGTTCACGGCAGTCTGTAGATGCCTTGCTGAAAGCTCTGGTAGAGCAGGAATGGCCTGAAGGGGTTGAGCTGATGATTGCTCCCCCGGCGCTGTATGTTGATCGCTGTGTCGATCAGTTGCAGGGTTGCCCGGTAAAGGTGGGCGGCCAGAACTGCGCAACTCAGGCTGAGCCTGGAGCGTTGACCGGTGAGATATCTCCCGCTCAGCTGCGTGATGCAGGTTGTGCCTATGTGTTGGTTGGGCACTCCGAGCGTCGGACGCTGTTTGGTGAGACGGATGAAATCGTTCGTCGTAAGTTTGCGGCGGCCTTGGCGTGTGGTCTTCGGCCGGTTCTGTGTGTTGGCGAAAGCCAGGCAGAGCGTGATGAAGGTCGAACTGCTGATGTGGTTGGTCGGCAGTTGCAAGTGATTCTGGATGCCTTTGGCGTGGGTGGTTTGGCTGAAGGTGTAGTGGCGTATGAGCCTGTATGGGCTATCGGCACGGGCTTGACGGCAACGCCTGAGCAGGCTCAGGATGTGCACGCAATGATTCGGGCGCGACTGGCCATGCTTGATGATGAGCAGGCTCAGGAGGTTCGCATCGTGTACGGCGGCAGTGTTAAGGCAGAGAATGCCGAAGCGTTGTTCGCAATGCCGGATATCGATGGGGGGCTCATTGGTGGAGCCTCTCTGAACGCAGAAGAGTTTGGTGCGATAGCTCGCGCCGCTGGACGAGTGTAATGATTGAGACCGTGATTGTAGTGCTGCACCTGCTGGTTGCCATTGGCGTGGTTGGCCTGGTACTCATGCAGCAGGGTAAGGGTGCAGAAGCTGGCGCCTCCTTTGGCTCCGGTGCCTCTGCTACCGTATTCGGCAGTCAGGGTTCCGGTACGTTTTTGAGTCGCGTAACCGCGGTTCTTGCAACGGTGTTTTTTCTGACCTCGCTGGGCCTGGCGTATTACGCCAGCCATAAAGCTGATGCTGCTGTCGAGGCTGGTTTGCCGGCTCCGGCGTTGCAGGTCGAACAGCAGGCTCCGGCCCTGATCGATGAAGATGTTCCGGTTCTGGAGCAGGATGTTGCTCCGCTGGATGTGCCGGATACGGTCGGCGAAGAGGTTCCGCCGGCAGCCGAATAAGCGTCGGTGCTGGCAGTAAAAGTTTTGCGGAAGTGGTGGAATTGGTAGACACGCTATCTTGAGGGGGTAGTGCCTTAGGGTGTATGGGTTCGAGTCCCATCTTCCGCACCATCTACAGGGGTCTGAATGCTCAGGCCCCTGTTTCTTTTTCAGGGGTGAATGGGTGTGCCGGTTGTCTTGTTGGCTCGGCAGACGTATAATTCACGCCCTAGATTCGACGCGGGGTGGAGCAGTCTGGTAGCTCGTCGGGCTCATAACCCGAAGGTCGTAGGTTCAAATCCTGCCCCCGCAACCAGTATCAAAGGCCCCTTTTAAGGGGCTTTTTGTTAGGTTTCTATCGCAGTTTTATTTTTGTGCAGGCTGCGATGTTAACGGTCTCTGGGCTTCGCCTGCGCGAAGCGGCCAGACTCACGATGGGCTTAAGGCCCATTTTTTATTCATGCGGCAAATATAGGCGGTGAGCGTGTCCGGCAAAGTGACTGAGTTGGAGACCCTGCTGGTCCCGGTCGTCGAGGCATTGGGGTATACCTGCTGGGGTATTGAATATCTGTCCCAGGGGAAGCACACCCTGCTGCGCGTATATATCGACCATCCGGACGGCGTTAGCGTGGACGCTTGTGCCGCCGTCAGCCGCCAGGCCAGCGCTGTGCTGGATGTCGAGGACCCGATTTCCGGTGACTATACCCTGGAGGTTTCTTCTCCGGGCATGGATCGCCCGCTGTTTACCCTGCAGCAATATGCAGACTGCGCCGGTGAGCAAGCAAAGATCAGGCTGCGTACTCCCTATGAGGGCCGCCGCAATTTTCAGGGTGTGATTCGCGGAGTGGAGGGTGATGAAGTCATCCTGCAAGTGGACGAGCACGAATACCTACTGCCCATCGATTCGATCGATAAGGGCAACATCATTCCGCGGTATTGAACAAATTTCGGGCTGCATAAGCCCAATGGACGGCGTTAGGCGAGGCATACGATGAGCAAAGAAGTGTTGCTGGTTGTGGAATCCGTTTCCAACGAAAAGGGTGTTCCACCCGGGGTAATCTTTGAAGCGCTTGAGCTGGCACTGGCAACGGCGACCAAGAAGCGTTACGAAGACGAAGTGGATGTGCGCGTGTCGATCAACCGTCATACCGGCGACTACGACACTTATCGCCGTTGGGCGGTCGTGGCAGACGAAAACTTCGACGATCCGGCTATTCAACTGACGCTGGACCAGGCGCAGGAACGTGATGCGGATCTGAAGATCGGCGACGAAGTCGAAGAGAAAATCGAGTCGGTCGAGTTCGGCCGTATTGCCGCGCAGATCGCTAAACAGGTTATTGTCCAGAAGGTCCGTGAAGCAGAGCGCGCGCAGGTCGTTGACGCCTACCGCGACCGTCTGGGCGAGATCATCAGCGGCACTGTCAAGAAAGTGACCCGCGACAACGTTATCGTTGATCTGGGTAACAACGCTGAGGCCGTGCTGCCGCGCGAAGAAATGATCCCGCGTGAAACCTTCCGCACCGGCACCCGTATCCGTGCCCTGCTCAAGGACATCCGCATCGAGAATCGCGGCCCGCAGCTCGTATTGTCCCGCGCCTGCCCGGAAATGATCATCGAACTGTTCCGCATCGAGGTGCCGGAAATCGCCGAAGAGTTGATCGAAGTTATGGGGGCTGCCCGTGATCCGGGGTCGCGCGCCAAGATCGCCGTCCGTTCCAAGGACAAGCGCATTGATCCGCAAGGTGCCTGTATCGGTATGCGCGGTTCACGAGTCCAGGCGGTGTCTGGCGAGCTCGGTGGCGAGCGCGTTGATATCGTTCTGTGGGACGACAATCTGGCCCAGTTCGTCATCAACGCGATGGCGCCGGCAGAGGTAGCGTCCATTATTCTGGACGAAGATACCCAGACCATTGATCTGGCGGTTGCAGAAGACAACCTGGCCCAGGCCATTGGTCGTAATGGTCAAAACGTTCGTCTGGCCAGTCAGCTGACCGGCTGGACCCTGAACGTAATGACCGAAGATGACATCCGTGCCAAGCAGGAAGCCGAGACTGGCGACGTGCTGCGTAACTTCGTTGACGAGCTGGATGTCGATGAAGAAGTGGCACAGATGCTGGTTGAGGAAGGTTTCACCACGCTGGAAGAAGTGGCCTATGTGCCGATGGAAGAGCTGCTCGAAATTGACGGTTTCGATGAAGATATCGTTAATGAGCTTCGGGCACGCGCCAAGGACCGTCTGCTGACCAAGGCGATCGCCAACGAGGAGAAGCTTGAAGAAGCGCAGCCGGCTGACGACCTGCTGAATATGGATGGTATGGACCGCGCGCTGGCTTTCCAGCTGGCGGCTAATGGCATCCTGACGATGGAAGATCTGGCCGAGCAGTCCGTTGACGACCTGCTCGACATCGACAGTATCGATGAAGAGCGTGCTGCGGCTTTGATCATGGCAGCCCGCGCCCCCTGGTTTGAATAACCGGTCGGAATCGACGAGATCCCCCCTGCGGTGACGCACGGACCCGACTGAGGAGAGAAGTGAATGGCGGAAGTGACGGTCAAACAATTGGCTGATGAGGTAGGTACTCCGGTAGAGCGCCTGCTGCAACAGATGCAAGAAGCGGGACTCTCGCAGACTGGCCCTGCCCAGGCGGTCAGCGATGATGAGAAACAAACCCTGCTGGCGTTCCTGAAAAGCGCCCATGGTGATTCCGGCTCCGAGCCGCGCAAGATTACCCTCAAGCGCAAAACGGTTAGCACCCTGAAGGTAGCCGGCAGCAAGACAGTTAACGTCGAAGTGCGTAAGAAGCGCACTTACGTCAAACGTGAGCCGGCTGATCTGGAAGCCGAGCGCCAGCGCGAGCTGGAGCAGCTGCGTGCCGCTGAAGAGGCCCGTCAGCAAGCAGCCGAGGCTGAGGCCAAGCGCCAGGCTGAGGAAGCTGCGCGTCTTGAAGCCGAGGCAGAGGCCAAGCGTCAGGCAGAAGCGGCTGCGGCCGCTACCGTCGCGCAACCGGCCGTGGCTGCGGTAGAGGCGGCTCCGGCCCCGCAACCGACTGAGGCTGCACAGGCTGCTGCTGAGCACCACAAGAAGAAAGAAGAAAGCCGCCGTAAGGCGCGCGAAGAGGAAGAAGAGCGCGGTCGCAAGCGTGCGGGCGGTCATGGTGGAAAAGACAAGGCGCGTCACGCTCCGCGCATTTCGGTTGATGAAGAAGCCGAAACCCGTCGTCGTGGTGGCGGTGGCAAGCTGAAAGCTGGCAAGAAGCGCAATCAGCATGGCTTTGAAAAACCCACCGGTCCGGTTGTTCGTGAAGTTGTAATTGGTGAGACCATCACTGTTGCCGAACTGGCGCAGAAGATGTCGGTCAAGGCGGCCGAAGTCATCAAGTACATGTTCAAGAACGGCACCATGGTGACCATCAACCAGGTGCTGGATCAGGACACCGCCTCCATCGTCGCCGAAGACATGGGCCACAAGGTCAAGCAGGTTCGCGAGAGCGATCTGGAAGACAAGCTGGTTGAGTCCATGGTTCACGAAGGTGAAGAAGTCAGCCGCGCCCCGGTTGTTACCGTCATGGGCCACGTTGACCACGGTAAGACCTCGCTGCTCGACTATATCCGTCGCGCCAAGGTTGCGTCTGGCGAAGCTGGCGGCATTACCCAGCACATCGGCGCCTACCACGTCGAAACCGATCGCGGCATGGTTACCTTCCTGGATACTCCCGGTCACGCGGCGTTTACCGCTATGCGTGCCCGCGGTGCCAAGGCGACCGACATCGTGATTCTGGTTGTGGCAGCTGACGACGGCGTGATGCCACAGACCGAGGAAGCGATTCAGCACGCCAAGGCTGCTGGTGTTCCGGTCGTTGTTGCGATCAACAAGATGGACAAGGAAGACGCTGACCCGGATCGCATCAAGAACGACCTGGCCGCCCGCGAGGTTATTCCGGAGGAGTGGGGTGGCGACACCATGTTCGTTCCGGTGTCCGCCAAGGCCGGTACCGGTATCGAAGAGCTGCTTGAAGCGGTTCTGCTGCAAGCCGAAGTACTTGAGCTGAAGGCTCAGCCATCCGCTCCAGGCCGTGGTGTAGTAGTCGAATCCCGCCTCGACAAGGGCCGTGGCCCGGTTGCGACCGTGTTGGTTCAGAACGGCACTCTGCGTCAGGGTGACGTGGTACTGGCTGGCGTCAACTATGGCCGCGTGCGGGCAATGCTCGACGAGAACGGTCAGCCGATCAAGGAAGCCGGTCCGTCTATTCCGGTCGAGATCCTCGGTCTTGATGGTACGCCGGATGCCGGTGACGAACTCAACGTCGTTGTCGACGAGAAAAAGGCCCGCGAAGTCGCTCTGTTCCGTCAGGGCAAGTTCCGCGAGATCAAACTGGCACGTCAGCACTCGGCCAAGCTGGAAAACATGTTCGAAAGCATGGGCCAGGACGAGAAGAAGACCCTCAACGTCGTGCTCAAGGCGGACGTTCGTGGCTCGCTGGAAGCCTTGCAGGGGTCGCTGGTCGACCTGGGCAACGACGAAGTGCAGGTCAAGATCGTTTCCGGCGGCGTTGGTGGTATCACCGAGACCGACGCGAACCTTGCGTTGGCTTCCAACGCGGTGATCTTCGGCTTTAACGTTCGTGCTGATGCGGCTGCTCGCAAGATTATCGAGACCGAAGGTCTGGACCTGCGCTACTACAGCGTCATCTACGAAATCATCGACGACGTCAAAAAGGCGCTGTCCGGTATGCTCGGCAGCGATGTGCGCGAGCAGATTCTGGGTGTCGCTGAAGTGCGTGATGTGTTCCGTTCGCCGAAGTTTGGCGCGGTGGCCGGCTGTATGGTTATCGAAGGCACCGTGCACCGCAATCGTCCGATTCGCGTTCTGCGCGAAGACGTTGTTATCTACGAAGGTGAGCTGGAGTCCCTGCGTCGCTTCAAGGATGACGTTGCCGAAGTACGTAACGGCATGGAGTGCGGTATCGGCGTCAAGAACTACAACGACGTTCGTCCCGGTGACCGTATCGAGGTCTTCGAGCGTGTTCAGGTACAGCGCAGTCTGTAACAGCACAGCGGCGGGCTTCCGGCTCGCCGCCTGACATTCGCGACAAACTCCGGTCTGCCTGGCAGCCCGGAGTTTGTCGCTTGAGATGGTTAATATGGCAAGAGAATACAGTCGTACCCAGCGTGTGGCGGATCAGATGCAGCGTGAGTTGGCGCAACTGATTCAGCGCGAGGTGCGTGATCCCCGTCTAGGTATGGTCACCGTGACCGCAGTTGAGGTCAGTCGTGACATGTCCCACGCCAAGGTGTTCGTCACCCTGATGAACCGCGACAGCGCCGAGGAAATCGCCCTGAACCTTGAGATCCTCAAGGACGCCGCTGGCTATCTGCGCATGCTGCTTGGGCGCGCGATGAAGCTGCGCACCATTCCTAGCCTGCATTTCCAGTATGACGAGAGCATTCGCCGTGGCGTGCACCTGTCTTCGCTGATCGAGCGTGCGGTTGCCGAGGATCGTCAGCACGACGAGAGCGACAAGGAGTAAGGCGTGGCGGGAGCGAAGAGCAAGCGTCGTTCCATCGACGGCATCCTGATTTTCGACAAGCCGCTGGGCATGAGCTCAAACGCGGCCCTGCAGAAGGTGCGCTGGCTGTTCAACGCCAACAAGGGTGGCCATACCGGCAGCCTTGATCCGTTGGCTACTGGCGTGCTGCCTCTGTGCCTGGGTGAGGCAACCAAATTTTCCCAGTATCTGCTGGACGCTGACAAGGCGTATGTCACCGAGGCGCGTTTGGGCATGACCACTGCTACCGGTGACGCTGAAGGTGACGTGCTGGAGATGAAGCCGGTCAATGTTGCACTGGCTGATGTTGAAGCCCTGCTGCCGCGCTTTACTGGTGAGATTGACCAGGTGCCGCCAATGTACTCGGCGCTCAAGCATGAAGGTCAGCCGCTGTACAAACTGGCCCGCGCCGGTGAAACCATTGAGCGTAAGGCCCGCACCATTACCATCAGCGAGCTGAAGGTACTTGGTCTGGAAGGGGACCGTCTGCAGCTGGAAGTACACTGCAGCAAGGGGACCTACATTCGCAGTCTGGTTGAAGACATTGGCGCGGCGCTCGGTTGCGGCGCGCATGTCGCGGCGCTGCGTCGGATCAAGGCAGGGCCATTTGACCTGACCCAGTCGGTCACGCTCGAAGCGCTTGAGGCACTGCATGCCGAGGGCGGCCCGGAGGCGCTGGATCATCTGCTGCTGCCGATGGACAGCGGTCTAGAAGACTGGCCGATTTTGGATCTCACCGAGCAGACGGCCTACTACCTGAACCACGGTCAGGCGGTACGCGTGCCCGGCAGTCCGGCGTTTGGGAAAGTACGGCTGCGCGATGCCAGTGGCCGTTTCCTCGGCATCGGCGAAATGACTGACGATGCGCGTGTAGCGCCCAAGCGCTTACTGCGCTTCGAGCCCTGAGACCCTGCGGTCTGCGCGGGCAAGTAGTCGCATAGAATTGGGCTGAATCCCCGGGCATTCGGGAGTATGATTCGGCATGGAGTTGACCCGATAGCGGGTCGCCACGAGGGTGGCTGTCAACAGGCATGGTCATTCCTCGATTTAAAACACGGGACACTGGTCCCGGCCTGTTACCTCAGAGGAAATTTGAGATGTCACTGAGTGTTGAAGAAAAAGCTGCAATCGTTGCCGAGTACAAGCGTGCTGAAGGTGATACCGGTTCTCCCGAAGTCCAAGTCGCTCTGTTGACTGCAAACATCAACAAGCTGCAAGGCCACTTCAAGGAAAACAAAAAGGATCACCACTCGCGCCGTGGTCTGATTCGCATGGTTAACCAGCGTCGCAAGCTGCTGGACTACCTGAAGTCGAAAGACCTGTCTCGTTACAGCGCTCTGATCAGCAGTCTGGGTCTGCGTCGCTAAGACCAGCCCCGTTTGGACATGGCCGGGTCCGATCCCCGGCCATGCCCAGAGTTTCCCCCAAAGGCAAAAAGAAGAGAGAGAAGACACCGTGAAACCGGTAATCAAGCAATTCAAGTTAGGCAATAGCACAGTCACCATGGAAACAGGCCGCGTTGCTCGCCAGGCTTCCGGTGCCGTTCTGGTCAGTATCGATAACGCCGTCAGCGTTCTGGTCACCGTTGTGGCCGCCAAGCAGCCCGAAGCGGGCCGCGACTTCTTCCCTTTGTCTGTTCATTACATCGAAAAGACTTATGCCGCCGGCCGTATCCCCGGCGGTTTCTTCAAGCGTGAAGGCCGTCCTTCCGAGAAGGAAACCCTGACCTCCCGCCTGATCGACCGTCCGATCCGTCCGCTGTTCGCCGAAGGCTTCATGAACGAAGTGCAGGTTGTCTGCACCGTCGTTTCTACCGACAAAACGACCGATCCGGACATCGCTGCGATGATCGGTACCTCCGCCGCTCTGGCGATTTCCGGCGTTCCGTTCAGTGGCCCGATTGGCGCTGCCCGTGTTGCGTTTGACGATCAGCGCGGCTACGTGCTGAACCCGACTTACGAAGAGCTGGCAACCTCGCGTCTGGACATGGTCGTCGCCGGTACCGAAGAAGCGGTACTGATGGTTGAATCCGAAGCGCAAGAGCTGACTGAAGACCAGATGCTGGGCGCGGTACTGTTCGCCCACATGGAATTCCAGGGCGCCATTGCCGCTATCAAAGAGTTCGCAGCTGAAGCTGGCAAGCCGGCTTGGGACTGGCAGGCTCCGGCAGAAAACACTGCGCTGGTTAACGCCATCAAGGGTCAATTCGGTGCCGGTATTGCCGACGCCTACACCATCGTCAACAAGCAGGAGCGCTACACTCGTCTCGGTGAGCTGCGTGACCAGGCTATTGCTGCACTGGCTGGTGAAGAGGAAGGCAAGTTCGCTGCCGGTGAAATCAAGGACGTATTCGGCGAGATCGAGTACCGCACTGTTCGCGAGAGCATCGTTAACGGCAACCCGCGTATCGACGGCCGCGACACCAAAACTGTTCGTCCGCTGAACATCGAGGTTGGCGTTCTGGATCGTACTCACGGTTCCGCGCTGTTCACCCGTGGTGAAACTCAGGCCCTGGTTGTGACCACCCTGGGTACTGCCCGTGACTCCCAGCTGCTCGACATGCTGGAAGGCGAGCGCAAAGAGCCCTTCATGTTCCACTACAACTTCCCTCCCTACTCGGTAGGTGAGTGCGGTCGTATGGGCGGCACTGGCCGTCGTGAAATCGGTCACGGTCGCCTGGCCCGTCGTGGCGTTCAGGCGGTCATGCCTGACATGGAGCAGTTCCCGTACTCCATCCGTGTGGTTTCCGAGATCACCGAGTCCAACGGTTCCAGCTCCATGGCCTCTGTTTGTGGTGCCTCTCTGGCACTGATGGACGCTGGCGTACCGCTGAAAGCGCCGGTTGCCGGTATTGCCATGGGGCTGGTCAAGGAAGGCGAAAAGTTCGCTGTTCTGACCGACATCCTGGGTGACGAAGACCACCTGGGCGACATGGACTTCAAGGTTGCCGGTACCGAGAAGGGTGTTACTGCGCTGCAGATGGACATCAAGATCAACGGTATCACCGAAGAGATCATGGAAATCGCGCTGCAGCAGGCGCACGAAGCCCGCCTGCACATCCTCAAGCAGATGAACGACGTGCTGCCCGAGTCGCGCAAGGAAATCTCTTCCAACGCACCGACCATGCTCAGCATGAAGATCGACCCCGAGAAGATCCGCGACGTGATCGGCAAGGGCGGCGCAACTATTCGTGGCATCTGCGACGAGACCGGCGCCTCCATTGACATCACCGACGACGGCATGGTCAAGATCTTCGCCGCCAGCAAGGACGCCGCCAACGCTGCCAAGGCGCGTGTTGACGCCATCACTGCCGAGGCCGAGATCGGCAAGATCTACACCGGTAAGGTTGAGCGTATTGTCGACTTCGGTGCCTTCGTCAACATCCTGCCGGGTAAGGACGGGCTGGTTCACATTTCCCAGATCGCCAATGAGCGCATCGAGAAAGTGACCGACGTACTGCAGGAAGGTCAGGAAGTGAAGGTGCTGGTACTGGACGTGGACAACCGCGGCCGTATCAAGCTGTCCATGAAGGACGTTGAAGCTGCCGAGACCAGCGGGGTCTGATCGACCTTCGTTGCTCGCTGCAATAAAAAACCCGGCTTGCGCCGGGTTTTTTTATGGTCGCGCTTCGGGGCTGCTCAATCCGGAAATACCTGCTTCCAGTCCTGCTTCATGTCGACCACGATCCAGCCGCGTTGCGGAGCCTGGTCCAGTGCTTCGCTCAGCTTGCCAATGCTCGAGTCGCGATCGTACGCCCACTCGCGCTCGGCGTCGGTGTGGTGGACGATCACGCCAAGACGCGGGCCGCTACCTGCGGTGGTCCACTGCAGCATCTGCAGGTCGCCATCGGAGTTGCCGAAGGCAGCAATCGGGCGACGGCCGATATGCTGGCTGATTCCAATCGGTTTGCCCTCCTTGTCGTCGTTGAATTCCAGCGTGCCGTCGTGCACCACGCGGGCGACGCCGTCGACCAGTTCAAAGCGCTTGGCTACGCGGCTGCCGATGACGCGCTCTGGCGCAATGCCGTACACAGACTCGGTCCAGGGGCGCATGAAGTCGATACCGCCGCCGGAAACAATAAAGTTCTTGAAGCCGTTGTTCTGCAGATAGCTCAACAGTTCCAGCATCGGCTGGTAGACCATCTGGTTGTACGGCTTACCGGTGGCCGGATGATGTGCGTTCAGCATCCAGTCACGTACGACCTGATCGAAGGTGTCGGTATCGAGTCCGGCCTGGCTGGCCCTGACCAGTTTAACGGCGGCGTCGTGGCTGGACCCGAAAGCGCCGGCGATGTCGCCTTTGAGCATGGACGCAAAGGGCTCTTCGGTTTGCCAGTCCGGGTGTTCGGGCGCGAGCGCGCGAATGCGGTCTGCGACAAAAAACAACTGACTATAGAGCGGTTGCTCTGCCCACAGGGTGCCGTCGTTGTCGAATACCGCGATACGCTCACTTGCCGGGATGTGATGGGCTGAGTCGGGATCGGTTACGTCGCTGACGAAGGCGATAATCTGCTGACGTGCCGCAGTGTCTTGCCAGGAAGGCAGCGGCTGGCTGTCATTGGCCAGACAAGTGGTGCTGACCAGCAGGGCGAGTAGCGCAATGATTCTGTTCACTGATTGTTCTCCTGGATAGGGGCCGGTCTTGGTGCCAGCACCGGCCACTCTAGCCGAGCCTTCGCCTGCGGCAAAGCCCGAGGTTTGCGTTCGCATTCGGCTTGAGGGATGCTGGCGGCTGAGCGCGTGAAACCGAGATGCTAAATGGACAGGAAGTCATGGATTGCCGCAAGCGTGGTTGTGCTGTGCACAGCGTTGTGTCTGCTGGGCTACCTCTGGGCGAATCAGCTCAGACTGGACGTGCCCGGTTACGGTTCTCTGCGGCCGCAGGGCGAAATGATGACGGTCCGCTTCGGTCGGCAGTTGATCTGGTTGGACGCTGCAGGGCGAGAGCAGCGGCACCTTGATCTGGCTGATGCCGGCCTGGTCCCGACAGGCGATCACGCCTTTTTTGCCAATGGTGATCTGCTGCTTTATCACCGCCCCGAGCGCGCCCGGTTGAGCTATTGGTTGGCCCGCTACCTGCGGTTGCGGAAACAGAGTGAACGTGCACCGAGGGTAGGAGAAGGGTTCTATCGCTGTGAGTTGCCGGCCCTAGCATGTGAACCCTTTGGTCGCGGGTTGCCCGCACTGGATAGTGCCTTTCACCTGGCGCTGGCAGCTGACGATACGCTGTTTGTCGCCGATACCCCCGGGTTTTACATCTACCGTCTTGCCGCTGGTGCCGACCAGCCTGAGCGCATTGGCGATGGGATGTTGCGCTTTCCCAATCAGATTCGCCTGAGCGAAGAGGGTCTATGGGTTGCCGATACCAATAACCGGCGGCTGCTGTTGCTGGAAAGTGATGGCAGGGCCTTCGGTCAGGTCATTCGGGAGGTCAGTCTGCGCCCCCAGGGAGCGTTACGGTGGCCGCATCAGTTTGCCGCTGAGGGTGATGGTTGGTTGGTCAATCTGGCGGATGATCGCATGCGCGATGGCCGGATTTATCGTTTCAGCGCTGCAGGTGAGGTAGTAGACAGCGTCGCTGCTGATCTGCTGGTTGACCCGCTGGTGTTCGAGCTTTGGAACGATCTGCTATGGGTTGTTGATGCACAGAGCCAACACCTGTCCCGCATGGATGTGCATGGGGCGCTGCTAGCCGAAACGGGCAGCGCCAGCCTGACGTCGCTGGAGCTGCAGGCACAGCATCAACGTACTCGTTACCTATGGCTTGGCCGGTTGTTTCTCGCGGGTATGGTTTTGTCGCTGTTCGCCGGGTTTGCCGCCGCCTGGCTGCTCGAACGCGAGCAGACGCGTGCGCAGTTTGCTGGTTGGTCCGGGCGCGCGCTCGCGCCGCTGGTGGCAGCTGAACCGGCACCGATACCGAGTGGCCAGGTTCACTGGTTGGAGAACAGGCTCAAACGTCGCCTGCGATGGCAGGTGCCGCTGATACTGCTGGTTGTGGCTGCGCTGGCTTATGCGCTGCTGCGGGTGCTGCTGCTCGACGGTCCCTGGCAGCTGCGCTTTCAAATGCTGGTGCTGGCCCTGTATGCGGTATTGTCATTATGGCTGATGATGCGTGATCTGTTGGCCGCGGCACAGCAACGCGTAGGGGTGTCAGATGAATGGCTGTTCCTTGAGGCGCAAGGGCGGCAATGTCGCGTTGCCCTGGATCAGGTGCACTACAGTCGCAGCCATCTGGTAACGCCTGAGCTGGTGGTATTTCTTGGTCAGCCTGGGCACGCCGTTTTTGATCGCGCGGGGGTGGAGAGTGTGTTGTTTCCGCGGCTGAAAGGAGCTTCCCCCTGCTCCCCCTGGGCGGTCTGGAAAGCTCTTTGGCACACTCGGCATCCTCAGGCTGTGCTGTTGCTGGTACTGGTGCCTGCTACAGTCGGCCTGATGCTATCGCTGCGCCTGCTTGCTTGAGCAGGTCGACCCGCAAAATAACAATAAGCAGGAGTCGCAAATGGAAGCGGTTGATGTGTACTGGTCTTTCAGAAGCCCCTATTCGTACCTGTCCACCCCGGACATGCTTGCGCTGCAACGTGACTACCGTATCAAGGTCAACCTGAGAGTCGTGCTGCCCATCGCGCTGCGCAGCCCGGATATTCTGTTTGCCGAGCATAGCGCCAAGCGTGCGCGTTATATCGTGCTTGACTGGGCGCGTCGCGCTGAGTTTTTGGGCCTGCCTCATGGCTGGCCATCGCCAGACCCGGTGGTACAAGATCGTCAAACCCTGCAGGTGGCCCAGGATCAACCCTACATATACCGGCTCAGTGCGTTGGGCGTTGAGGCGCAGCGACGTGGGCTCGGGTGTGAATTCGCCGCCGAGGTGGCGCGTCTGATCTGGGGTGGTGTTGCAGGCTGGGATCAGGGTTCATTGTTGTCAGATGCGGTGGCGCGGGCCGGTTTGAATCTGGGTGAGCTGGAAGCGGCAATCGCCGAGGGAAGTCAACTCACTGAAATCGAAGCCAATCAGCGAGCGTTGGAGAAGGCTGGCCATTGGGGCGTGCCTACGTTTGTTTTCCGTGATGAGCCGTTCTTTGGCCAGGACCGGGTTGATACGCTGCGTTGGCGCCTGGATCAGGCTGGGTTGGCCGGTTGATCTTCACAGCCTGTCCGCCGACAGGCTGTGCTTTATGCTGTTCAAGCTTGCTGCGGATCGTCGCTGTCCAGGTTGGCTTGGGCCTGGGCGGCAATCAGATCCTGAAAATAGTCGCTGGTGCTCTGGCTGGTAGTGCGATCGCTCGCATTGAGCTGGCGGTGACGGCTGTCGTCTGCCTGGACTGCCGGGCTGGAGGCAAGGAATGAAGCAACGATCAATGCAGAAAGATTTTTCATGATGGCGTCTCCTGATGGTGAGCGTGGCCCTGATTACAACGTATACTCGGGAAATGTTTTGAAACTGTTTCCCTGGCGTTGATCTTTGAGATCCGTGGGATTGACGCTTTCCTTAGTACTCAAGGCCATTGAACTCACTATATGGGAGCGACAAACTGTCGCAGTAGCTAGGATTTTGATGACACAGAGTTTCTAATTTGGAAACAACCATTGGTGTTGGTGTCGATATCCGACTGCTGGGATCCAGTTTTAGGGCCGTTTCGTCTGATTACTCGATGGACTGCTGGAGGTACTGATGCCTATCTGAGCGTCGATGCCTTTTCCGGTAGTGCGTGAATACGTGATTTACTGTTTCTAATTTGGAAGCTATTGGCGGGTGCAATGCAGGATATGAACGATCTGTTGTGCTTTGCCCGCGTCGTCCGGTTTGGCGGTTTTGCTGCCGCTGAGCGTGCGACTGGCGAGCGCAAGTCCAAACTCAGTAAACGCGTTGCCCGACTGGAGACGCACTTTGGAGCCCGGCTGATCGAGCGCTCTACCCGAAGCTTTCGGGTGACCGATCTTGGGCGCGAGCTGTATCGCGAGTGTGAAGTAATACTGCAGCGGCTGGAGGCGACTGAGGCGCTGGCGATGACAGCGCGTGATGAGGTGTCCGGCACGGTTCGAGTAAGCATGTCCTCCGGCATGCTGGAGTACTTGGGACGGGACACGCTGGTCGACTTCATGACCCGCTATCCGGAAGTGCGCTTGCAGGTGCGGTTGTCCAGCCAGCGGGTGGACCTGATCAACGAGCGCATTGATGTCGCTTTCCGGGTTGCAACCCGTTTCGACACTGATCAGTCATTGGCAATGCGTTCGCTTGGGGTGGGCGCACGTATTCTGGCTGCCAGCCCAACGCTATTGCAGCGAATGGGGGGCGCGCCAGCGCAGCTGGAGGATCTCAGCCGCTTCCCAACCTTATCGGTTGGCGAGATGCTGGAACGGGATCGCTGGGAGTTTGCTAATGACGCAGGGGAGACCTGCGATCTTCATCATGCTCCGCATTTCAGTTGTGGTGATCTGCAGCTGATATGCGAGGCGGCGGTCGCCGGGCAGGGCGTGGTGTTGTTGCCTGAACATATTTGCGAGCCAGAGATTCGTGCCGGTCGGCTGGTTCACATTCTGCCCCAATGGCATGCACTGGAAGGCCAGATTCATATGGTTTTCACTACGCCGCGCGGCATGCTGCCGCCGGTGCGGGCGTTTATCGATCACTGTGTTGAAACCCTGGCGCAGCGTGGCGGCCGAGGAGCGCGTTGATGACTGACTGGTTGCAAGCGGTAGCCCTGGAAACCGAGCTGGCGCTGCTGCGTCCGCTGCACGCGGACGATGCGGACGCGTTGGTGTCAGCTGCCAGCGATGGCCGCCTGTGGGAGCTGTGGTACACCCAGGTGCCGGATGCCGATTCGGTAGCGAGCTATGTGGCCGAAGCGCTGCGAGAACAGCAGCTCGGTCGTGCGCTGCCTTTTGTGGTCGTCGAGCGCGCCAGTGGCCAGGTCGTCGGCACGACCCGATATTGTCACGCCGATGCGGCGAATCGACGTCTGGAGATTGGTTACACCTGGTATGCCTCGCGCTGTCAGCGCACTGCCCTTAACACCCAGTGCAAGCTGGCATTGCTGCAACAGGCGTTTGAGGTGTTGGGCTGCGTCGCAGTGGAGTTTCGTACCCATTGGCATAACCATCAGTCGCGCGCGGCAATTGCCCGGCTGGGTGCCAAGCAGGACGGTGTGCTGCGCAACCATCGACTTGAACCGGATGGCGCGCGGCGCGATACCGTGGTGTTCTCGATTCTCGACAGCGAGTGGCCCTCGGTGCGCAAGTCGTTGCTGCACCGGCTGGCGCGTCACGTCGAGCGCTGATCGTCCTGTTCTGCGTCGACGCGCTTTTCCTGCTTGTGCTGGTCTTCGTTGGCGCCGAGCTTCCAGTAACTTGAGATGTACAGGTCGCCGCGGGCGATTTGGCGCTCCTCGCGCAGGAACTGGCGCAGCGCGCGCATACTGGCGAATTCGCACGCGGCCCATACGTTTACACGACCTGCCGGCCAGTCTATCTGGCGCAGACGCTCCACCAGCGCCGCAGGGTTGCTGCCGGGCTTGGGGTTGACCCGCCAGATCAGCTCGATACCGGTTGGCGCGTTCAATGGCTGAATATCCGCCGAATCGATCACCTCCAGTACGGCGACTCCGCAGGCGCTGTCCGGCAGGGATTCCAGATTGACACTGATAGCCGGCAGGGCCGTCATGTCACCGACTACAACAAATCCGTCGGCGTCTTGCAGCAGCGGCTTACGTGGCCCAGGCCCGCCAATCAGAATGGTATCGCCGGGACTGCATTGCTCTGCCCAGCGTGAGGCCGGACCGCCGTCGGCGTGGCGGACAAAGTCGACATCAATTTCGCCCGGTCGTTGGGCGCGCACGGTGTAGGTGCGCATCAGTCTGGAGGAGCCGTCGGTGCCGGGGAACATGAGTTTGATATAGGCGCCGGCCTGATCGTCAGGGAAGGTCAGCATGCCGTCGCCGCCAAGGGTGACGCGCAGCATGTTGCGCGTCACTGGCTGCTTGCGGAGGACTTGCAAGGTCCGTGGTGTGGGTTTGGCCATGGATAATTCTCCAATCAGCTGTCTGGTGGCAGGTTGCCTTCCAGATTTTGGGTCATATGCCAGGCGATACGGATAAAGTGCTCGACCTCTTGTTGGGTCAGGTCACGGGTCATGCGTCCCAGCGTCTGCTCTTCCAATTGCTGAATGCGCTGCATCATTGCCTCGCCTGCTGGCGTTGGGTGCAGCAGTTGGCTGCGCTTGTCTGCCGGGTTGCTTGCTTTGTTGATCAGTCCGGCCTCAAGCAGGTCGTTGAGTACCCGGGTGATCTGTGCCTTGTCCCGGCGCATGCGCTGAGCGATGCGCTGGGCGGTACAGCCTTCCATGTAGCAGACAGCCTTGAGGGCACGAACGTGGGTTCCGGGCAATGGCAGGTCGGCGTCACGGATGGTTTGCACCATGTGGCTGCGATAGGCGTGGGCTACTTGTTGCAGGGCGTGGCTGAGCGATGGTCGTTGCATTTGCTGGGTTTCAATAATGTTGACTGTGTCAACTATGTTGGAGTTGGTTGATATAGTCAATTATTTTCTGTCGTGCTGCCTGGTTGTGTGACGGCTAGACTGGGGCACTCAATTTCCGGAGGGCTGAATGCCGCGTCTTTTTCTTGGCCTGGAAGTGCCTGAATCGCAGTGCCAACAACTGCTGTCACTGAGTGAGCCGATTGCTGGCCTGCGCTGGCAATGTCGGGCGCAGCTGCATTTGACCATGCGCTTTATCGGGCAACTGAGTGAAGTCCAGGCTGCCGAGCTGTCGCTGGCGCTGACGGCCCTGCGGGCTCCATTGTTTGAACTGCAGCTGCGCGGCGTCGGTTATTTCGGCTCGCCCCAGCGCCCTAACATTCTCTGGGCCGGCGTGGTTGCGCCAGCGCCGCTGCAGGCGCTGCGTGAGCAGGTCGACGAGCTGATCGCGCCCTGGTGCGCCGCCGATCCACAGCGCTTTGTACCGCATGTCACGCTGGCACGCTGCGGCCCGGGCTGCGGTCCTTTGCAAGGATTCCTGCAGCGGCACCGGGGACTGATGTCGGCGCCCTGGCGGGTGACAGAGCTTTGCCTGTTTGCCAGTGATCCTGGCCCCGGTGGCTCGCGTTACTCGGTGCTGGCGCGTTATCCATTGGAGGGCTGATGCAGCCATTAATTCGTTGTTACGACCCCGCAGCCGAGTATTACTTCGACGAAGGGTGTTATATCCATGAACTGTCCAATGCGGCGGATGATCCGCTGTTGTCGGTAGCTCGCGCGCGCCTGCCGCTGGGCGGGCAGACTCGTTGGCATCGGTTGCACGGGGTGACCGAACGTTATCTGATCGAGGCGGGTGAGGGGCTGCTCGAGCTGGCAGAGCAGCCGGCGCGGCTGGTGGGTGTCGGTGATGTGGTGATCATTCCGGCTGGCTGCCCGCAGCGTATCCGCTGTGTCGGTGAGCAGGCGCTGGTGTTTTTGGCACTGTGCACACCGCGTTTTGTGCCGGACTGCTATGAGGATCTGGAACCGGCGGCCGGTTGATCGACCGAGGCAATTTCTGCTGCGGTCAGGACCCTGTATTGCCCTGGCCGCAGCGCGGGGTCTAGTTGAATCGCACCCATGCTTTCGCGGTGCAGGGTATCCACCTGATTGCCAACGGCATGAAACATCCGCTTGATCTGGTGATAGCGGCCTTCGTAGATGGTCAGTCGGCATTCGCACGCACCGAGCTGCTCCAGTTGCGCCGGTGAGGTTGTTAGCTGCTCGGTGGTCATGTAGATCCCCGCAGCAAAACGCTCGGCGGTGTCGCTGCTGATAGGCCGCAGTGTCGTGACGCGATAGGTCTTGGGCAGCTTGACCCTAGGCTCGGTCAGCCGCCTCGACCAACTGCCGTCGTTGGTCAGAATCAGCAGCCCGCTGGAGCCGCGGTCCAGGCGGCCACCGATATGCAGCTCCTCGCGCAGCTCTGCAGGAAACAGCTCCAGTACGGTTGGGTGTTGCGGGTCGCGAGTGGCACTCAGGTAACCAACCGGTTTGTGCAGCATGAAGAACAGCGCCGGCCGGTATTGCAGCAGTGTGTTATCCAGATGGATGGCAACGAATTGGTCGACCTCAAAGCGCGGGTCGCAGACGCGCTCATCGGCAACCGTTACCCGGCCGCTGGCAATCAGCAGGCGAGCGGCCTGCCGACTGTGCGGGGTGTTGTTGCTGATAAAACGGTCGAGTTTCATGGTCGCGGAGTATACCGCGTCTGCGGTCACTCGCTGCGGGCAGGGCGTTCCCATTCCGGTGGTCGCCACAGATGTTGGAGGCGCAGGCCAAGTGGCCCCGGTTTGCGCATGTCGCGAGCGATGTCTATGTATTCGTGCAGCCAGTTCACCAAGAGGCTCTTGCTGTGAATCTGTCGGGTGATGCCGTACTCGATTGGCTGATCGGCGCGCTCGCTGGCAAAGGTTCCGAACAGGCGGTCAAACACGATGAAGACGCCGCCAAAGTTGGTGTCGATGTAGCCGGGGTTGCGGGCGTGATGAACACGGTGATGGTTGGGCGTGTTGAACACATACTCGATAGCCGGGTGCAGCTTGCCCACCAGGGTGGTGTGGATGAAAAACTGATACACCAGTGACAGCGCGTAGCAGACGCCGATCCACACCGGGTTGAAGCCCAGCAGCGATAGCGGCACATAGAACAGCCAGCCGCCGTTGAAGATGTTGGTCGCGTTCTGGCGCATGGCGGTGGAGAAGTTCATTCGCTCGCTGGAATGGTGGGTGACATGCGCAGCCCAGAACCAACGCACCCGATGTGAGCTGCGGTGCATCCAGTAGAAGCACAGATCGGTGAGCACCCAGAGTGCCAGAGCGCTGGTGAGCGTCAGTGGAATATCGAACAGCCGATGCTGATACGCCAGCGCGTGGACCGGGAAGGCGATAAGTCCGGCAAACAGCAGCTCGGTGGTCTGGTAGCCCGCACCCAGCATGAAATTGCGCACGGATTCACCTGCATCGACCAGTGCGTGATCATGGCGGATCTTCAGGTATTCCCAGGCGAAAAGGCCGATGAATACGGGAGTGGCCAGGACAAAGATCAGCTGTCGCTCATCCAGCGCCAGCCAAGCAGGCAGGCTATGCCATAGGCTGCTCAGGCCGCTTTCTGCAAGTACCTGGCTGAAGGCGTCGGTCAGGTGTTCCATCGTGCGCTCCTTGTTGTAATGACTCGCATGATGCGGCTCCAGCAGTCTTGCATATTGACCATTTATGCCGCATTTTTGACCAAATACGCCAATCAGGAGAGGGCATGGCAACACCAATGCGGGTTACCGGTGCCTGGGTTCAGCAACTGACCGACTGGCTCGACGTGCACCAGTTGGCGGCACCGGCGTTGCGACTACTGCTCGATAGCCGGCGTCAAGACGAAGCGGTACCGCTGGCATTCTGGCAGTCGCTGCTGGCGCAGGCCGTTGAACTGCCGACGGGGGAACCTGTACCGGCGCTGGAAATTGGTGCCCAGGTGCGTCCGCGTCATGTTGGTGTGCTTGGCTATTTGACTCTGGCCAGCCGAACACTGGGTGAGGCCATGCAGGTCTATCAGCGCTATGAGCAGCTGTTTTATGGTCAGCAACTGGTCCGAGTGCGGCGGCAAGGTGAGCTGGTCGTCATGTACTGGAGCGCCGAGGCGACCACTGGGGCGCTGGCTGATACGGTAGCTATTGCCGCGCTGGTCAGTTTTCTGCGGCGCTTGCTGCCGGACGTGTCGGCAATGGCGCAGGTGAGCTTTGTTTTCGCTGCTCCGGATGAGGCGGCCTGTGCTGCCTATGATGCCTTTTTTGGCTGCCGCGTTCGGTTTGCTGCCGATGCGACCGAGGTTGCGTTGCCGGTTGCCTGGTTGGGGCGACCTTTACCCCACAGCGATCCGGCGGGACGTGAACAGCTGGATCAGCAGGCGCGTGCCCTGATGTTGGCTCAGCCGGCTGCCGATAGCTTTGATCGAGCGTTGCAGCACGCGCTGGTGCGCCGTTTGCCGGAAGGGGAGGTGGCGCTGAAGCAGGTGGCGCTGGACCTGCATTTGTCGGTGCGATCCGTGCAACGACGGCTGGCGCAGCGCCAGCTAAGCTGGCGAGGCCTACTTGAGCGAACCCGGTTGCAGCTGGCTGAGCAGTATCTGGCCGATCCGGCGCTGCAACTGGGCGAAGTGGCGTTGCTGCTGGGCTTTTCCGAGCAAAGTGCCTTCAATCGGGCTTTTCGACGCTGGACGGCGACGACGCCTGCGCGTTTCCGGCGCGACCTGAGGCTGCACTGAGCACAGCTGGACTGTTTCGGTTTACAGTAGGGCCATGCTGATACCGCTGGAAACCGTCCGATGTCGTTTACCGACTCTATTGCATCTGTTTTAACACCGCGCGAGTGGGGGTACGTCCTGCCTGAGGCGGCGCGATGAGATGGCCGTTAGGGGTTACGGTAGGTCAGCCGTTTCGGCGCCTGGCGGCCGGCCTGCTGCTGTTGGCCGTGCTGGGCGCGCTGATTGTCGAAATCATGGCCTGGCAGTTGCGCTCACTGGAACGTGAGGAAATCGAGAACGACCTCATTATCCGCTCATCGGATGTACGCAGCGCACTGGAAACCCGTTTGCGCGATGGTATTTATCTGACACGAGGCCTGGTTTCCTTCCTTAAAAGCCAGCAGGGGCTGCGCCAGCCGGAAGCCCTTGAGCGCTGGATGGCCAGTATGCTCGCCGACGCTACCGACATCCGAAACATTGGTATTGCGCCGAACAATCGAATCGAGCTGATTTACCCACTTGAGGGCAACGAAGCCGCGCTCGGGCTGGACTACCGTGAATCGCCGCAGCAGTGGGCAGCAGTCAAGCATATGATGGAAACCCGGGAACCTATGCTCGCGGGCCCGCTGCAACTGATACAGGGTAGCACTGCCTTGATCTACCGGGCGCCTGTGATCATGGATGGTGAGTACTGGGGACTGGTCAGTACAGTCATGAGTGCCGACAGGGTGCTGGGGATGCTGGATACCGAACAGCGTTGGCAGGATTTGCGTATCCAGCTGCAGCGCGAACAGGTTGGCGGCGAACCGATTGCCATCTGGGGCGGTGAGTTGATAGACGACGATCAGCCCCGGCATATGATGCGAATCCATCTGCCGGGGGTAATCTGGCGACTGGTGGTGCAGAACCGCAAGCCCGTGCGGGAAGCGAGCACCCTGCGCCTTGCGCTCTACGCCGTGCTGGTGTTGGTCCTTTTGCTTATCGCCTATGTGCGCTGCAACGGGATCAGGCAGCAACTCGAGCGCGAGGCGATGTGGGCCGAGAATGAACGGCTGAAAACAGACTTCATCTCTACCATCAATCATGAATTGCGCACGCCGCTGACCAGTATTCTAGGTACCCTTGGGCTGCTCGACGGCGGTGCGACGGGGGTGTTGCCGGACAAGGCACACGGCATGGTCAGTGTGGCGCGGCGCAATGCCGAACACTTGCTGCGACTGATTAATGATCTGCTGGATATCGACAAACTGGCGGCGGGGCAGCTCATGCTCGACATGCAACCCCATCGGCTCGACAGCCTGCTACAGGCGGCTATGGAGGAAAACCACGGTTTTGCCTCCCGCCAGCAGATCAGCTGGGTCTATGACAATCCTCATCCTGAGGCCTGGGTCAGGGTTGATGCCACCCGTTTCCGTCAGGTGCTGGATAATCTGTTGTCCAATGCCGTGAAGTTCTCCCCGGTTGGTGCGACGGTCAGCATCTCCGTTTATGCCGAGGATGGCGGCGGTTCATGGTGTGTGGCTGTTGCTGATCAGGGCGAGGGGATTGCGCCAGAGTTTCAGCCCCGGGTGTTCGAGCGCTTTACGCAAGCGGATGGTTCCAGTCGACGCAAGACCGGCGGTACCGGCCTGGGATTGGCCATTGCCCGTGGCCTGATACAGCAGATGGGCGGCGAGATCGACTTTGTTTCCTCATCGCGGGGTACCTGCTTCACCCTGCATATTCCCAAATTGGTCAACTGAGAGGTGCAGATGGATCTGCAGCGCTATCTGAACAGCAAGCCTGAGGCGCTAGAGGACTATCCGTTCGGGCCGGACGCCCAAGTCTTTAAAGTTCAGAACAAGTTGTTTGCACTGGTATTCCGGCGCGATGGGTGTGAGTGCATCAACCTTAAATGCGACCCGGAAGAGGCTGTCGGTCTGCGTGACTTGTTTGCTGCAGTCAGCCCCGGTTATCACATGAACAAACGGCACTGGAATACCGTGCGTAACGACGGCAGCGTGCCGGTAGGGGAGCTGCAACGAATGATTGATCGCTCCTACGCCCTGGTGGTTCGAGGGTTGCCGCGGGGTGTGCGGCAGGGGATGGAGCTGCGTCATGGGGTCGACACACTCTATGGTGGGGCGCCATAAGTTGTTTGCCGCGACCGACATGGCCCGTGAACTATCTCCACCGCGTCAGCCTGCTACGCTTTGAGCTGGAGAAAATGTTTCTCAGGGAGACGGCGAATGCAGCGGGCGCAGGCAAAACAGCAGTTGGCCAGGTTGATGATGGCGGAGATGGAAGCGTCTGAGCGCGCCGAGGTCGTTGCCTTCTGGTTCTTCTGCGGGTTCTCTGAAGCTGATCCACAGGTCGCGGCGCTGCCTGATGCGCTGCGTACTCTGGTCTGCCGCGGTGTCGAGCCCGCCGACCCGAATGACAGCCAGCTTGATCCGCTGGTGCAGGCCAGCCTGGTCGAAGACCTGTATGGAGTGACCAACGATTATCTACTTCAGGCGTTGACCGAAAGAGGACTGGTGATCGAGCGGATCGACGACGAGGTTGAACCGATGTTTGCCTGCCCCTGCTGCGGTTATTTCAGCCTCAGCAGTGAGGGTGGCTACGAAATCTGCGCGGTGTGTTTCTGGGAGGATGACGGTGTACGCGACCCCACGGAGGTCAGCGGGCCGAACCATCTTACCCTGGCTGATGGCCGCAAGAATGTGCAGGCGTTCGGTGCCTGCGATATGGCGTCGGTGGCGCGGGTCGACAGGCAGGCGCGACAGCGTTACCGTGCTCCGCAGCGCTGAGCACAACAACGAGCAGAGCGGCCTTATGCCTGAAAAACTGGTTTTCCTTCCCGTACTGGCGCAGATTGCCCTGACATTCTGGCTCTACATCACCCTTGCCCGGGCCAAGAATCGCGCGCAGGCGGCCGGCGAGGTCGATGAGGCGCGTCGTGCTCTCTACGATGATGCCTGGCCTGAGCCCGTGCAGCAGATCAACAACTGCATCCGCAACCAGTTTGAACTACCAGTGCTGTTCTACGTGCTGGTACTGTTGCTCTGGAGTGTGGGCGCTGCGGGTGTGCTGGCGCAACTGCTGGCCTGGCTATTCGTTGCCAGTCGGGTGATACATGCAAGGGTCCATACCGGCAGCAACCATGTGCCGACCCGTCGGCGCGCCTTTAGTGTGGGTGCGCTGGTGCTGATGGCCATGACACTACTCGCGCTGGCGGAGGTCTTTGGGGGATGAGAGAGAGCGCTTTTCGCCGTCTGCTGCGCTCCAGCGGCAGGGGCTATCTGCTGGAGGCGGTGGTGTGTTTCGGCAGTCTGGTAGTGCTAATCGGGTTGGGTGTGTTGATGCTGCCGATGGCCTTTGCGGACGAGGCGGACACGCCATTTGCCTGGCTACTGACCGTGTTGTTGCTCGGCGGGCTGTGCGGCCTCTGGGCGTTGATCCAGTTGGTGTCCAAGGTTGCGTTGCCGGCGCGTGAGGTAGCGTCACCACGCGCTATCGTGATCATGTTGCTGCTCGGGGTAGCGAGCCTGCTGACGTTTTACACTCAGTGGAGTCTCTCGCCAGCCGCGAATCTGATGCTGGTGGTGCTGCCGCTGATTGGCAGTGCCCATTTTCTGTTTCTGGCGCGGGATTATCTGGTTCGCCGTAACCGGCGTGGTTGACAGCTGCGGGTTAAATCCGGTCGACTGACGGCTTTCTTCTTCTCTGGATGAGTGCCCGCCATGACTGAAGCTGCCGTTACCCTGTTGTCGATCAACGCTGCCGAGCCGCAGGCGCTTCGCATTGGTGAGCGTCTTACCCGCACCGGGCATTTCAAGCAGGCGCGCAGCGGTGATGTGCTGATCGGTATCGATGGTATTGCCGGTGATTTTATCGCCGACATGAAGCACCACGGCGGGCCGGATCAGGCGCTTTACCTCTATAGCAAGGCCGACATGGATTGGTGGAGCGAACAGTTGCAGCGTCCACTTGAACCCGGTTTTTTTGGCGAGAATCTGACCCTGTCCCACTGGTGGCCTGAGCTGCGGATTGGCGATCAATTGCACTTGGGTGACCTTGTGCTGGAAATCACCGCGCCGCGTATTCCCTGTTCAACGTTGGCGGCACGGGTTGGTGACAGCCGTTTTGCCAAGGCTTTCGTCAAGGCAGAGCGCTGCGGAGCCTACGCCCGGGTGTTGAAGGAAGGTACCGTCTGCGCTGGGCAGACGGTGGTCGTGACTCCGGGTGACAGCGCCTGCCCCAGCATTAACGAAGTCTTTCGTTACTGTCACAGCAAGGGGCTGAACCCGACCTTCCTGCGCCGTCTGCTGGCTGCACCGCTGGCCGAAAAGATGCGTGCGGAGATGGAACAGAAGCTCGCCAGGGCCGAGCAGCAGACCCAGCCGCTACCCGGCCTGTAAGGGTTGGCCTGCGTCTGTTTCCTCGGTCACCGGCTGCCAGCCGGGGTCCGGCGCAAAGCGGGGGCCGAGGTCGGTACTGAGGCTTTGCAGGCGCTGCATGATCGCCGCATGCCCTGTCTCGCGTGCGTGACACAAAGGGCCGCCGCGAAAGGGCGGGAAATAGCCGGCCAGGACCAGTGCCGCATCGAGCATGTCGGCGTCGCTGACAATGCCCTGGCGGCAGGCGCGTACGGCGCTGTTGAGCAGACTGAGCAGTAACCGGTCAGCCTGTTCCGCGTTCAGTTTTGCGGCTCTGCCCTTATTGCCTTTCCAGTGGCTGCGTTTTTTTGCATGTAACGATGTGCGCCCCTGCTCGACCGCGTTGCGCAAAATCAAGGGCGGTTCCGCCAACGGCGTATCGCGTTCGTTGTGCAAACGCTCGAACAGAGCGAGGCAGTCGCCCAACCCCCAGCTTTCAGCAATCGCCAGCGGCCCGCGGCTGCAGCCAAACGCCAGCGCCGCCTGGTCGATGGCATCGGCGCTGATCCCTTCTTCCAGTAGCAGCATGGCTTCCAGCAGCCAGGGGGCCAGGACCCGGCGCAGCAGCAGGCCCGGCTGGCTGCTGACCGGTAACGCTAGACAGCCAAGCTGGCCGACCAACTGGCGGGCCTGTTGCTGGCTGATATTGCGGCTGGTGCTGTGCGCGGCAATCTCGACCAGCGCGCCGTAGGACGGCGCGGCGAAGCGCAGCCCCAATAGGCGCCCGGCATCGCCGAGTGCGGCGCGCAGTGGCTCGACTGGCTCGGCGAAGCTGAGCACCAGTGCCTGTGCCCGCAGCCGCGACTCCAGTTTCTGCAGCTGCTCGCGCCGTTGCTCTAAAGCAGTCTGCTGGGCGTCTATCAGGGCATCGGCCACGGCTACGCCGTGGTGTTCCGGATCAAAGATCAGGGCATCCAGTGCGTGTTGTCGTTGTTCCTCGTTGCGGGCCCGCTGGCTGATCTGTTTGATACAGGCCGTCATGCCAGCGGTCGAGCTGCCAACACTCACGCGTAGGCCTGCCAGTGCGGCCAGTGCCGCGAGCTGAATGCCGTCTTCGCTGTCGCCGAGCAGGTGCAGGTGGGTGAGCCGGCGATTTTCCTTGGCAACAGTCAAATCCTTGAGCCGCTGGCGCTGGAAGAACAGCTGAATCAGGTGACGGCTGGTCGGACTGTTGATCAATCGGGCGAACGAGTAGATCTCGCGATGCAGCAACAGGTCGGGCTTGCCGCCGTGGCGCTGCCAGAGTTCGATCAGGGCCTCTGCCGCCGGATAGTGACGTGGATCGGCCTTGGCACTGGCCTGACGGCGCATGTTCGCCGCAGCCAGGCGCCGTACCCAGTCCAGCCGGAAGGGGCGGCCTTTAAGGTTGCGTCGGTGCAGAGGCAGGCGTCCGGCCAGCGCATCATCAATCAGCGGCCTGAGTTGGTGCTCTGCCGCGACGTGATCAATAAGGCCGGCCTTGTGAGCCTGCTCTGCTTGCAACGCCTTGCCGGTCAGCATCATGCGCATCGCCAGCAGCGGGTCGATCAGGTCAGGTAGCCGCGCTGTGGCGCCCAGCCCGGGATGCAGGCCGACCAGAATTTCCGGTAGGCCGGTGCGGGTGTCCGGCGTCGCCAGGCGCATGTCGCAGCACAGTGCGAGCTCCAGGCCGCCACCGAGGGTCTCGCCATGCAGCACGGCCAGGGTCGGGCAGGGTAGGTCGATCAGTTGCTGGGCCAGCAGGTGCGCGTCGACCAGCTGCCGTACCGCATCGGCTTCGTTGTCGAGCTGACGGAAGTCCTTCAGGTCAGCGCCCATGCAGAATCCTGATGGTTTGGCCGAGCGTATTACCAGCGCGGTTGGCATGTCGCGGCGGAGGCTGGCCAGCACGTCCCCGAGCTCGATCAGCGCCGCAGAGGACAGCAGGTTGGCGCTGCTGTCCGCATGGTCGAACAGCAGCCAGGCGACATCACGTTCGTCCCGGCGCAGGCGCCAGTGTTGCCACGGCGACTGCGCAGGCTGCTGCAATTCGAGGTGGTTGAACGGTCCGAGTTCGCGTTCGCGCAGCGTGAGCGTGTCGGATGCTTGAGTCATTCGCTGGTCTCCTGTGGGCGGGTGATCAGCAAGGCCAGCGCGTGGCCGCCTGCGTGCTGCTCGCAGACGATGCCGCGCGGAAGGTGATTGCGTTGCAGGTTGTCGGCCAGCTGCAGTAATTGGCGGCAGCCGTCGGTGGCGCTCAGTGCGCCAAGGGCAATGCTGCCGCCGTGGACGTTCAGGCTGCAGGGATCGAGGCGGCCGACCGGCTGCTCCAGTCCGAGCTGGCGGTGGCAGAAATCCGCGTCCTGCCAGGCGGCCAGATGGCTCAGCAACGCGAGCGCAGGTGATTCCGGCAACTCCCACAGGTCAATGTCAGCCAGCGACAGCTGCTGCTGGCCCAGCAGGCGCGTGGCGGCCAACAAGGGGGCCAATGTCGGGTACTCGGCGGGTGCCTGCGCATGGCTGCTGGCACCAAGGTGGGCGAGCGGCGTGCGTTTCAGGCGCTGCAGTCCTCTGGGTGAGGCCAGCAGCAGGGCGCAGGCTCCGGCCACCGCATCCGGTTGGTCCTCGGTGCAGGCGTGGCCCTGACTGTCGAACAGGGTTGTACGGTGTCGGTTCGTCAGGCCGCCCTGTTCGGCGTCGTCGGCGCGCAGCCGACTGGCCTCGGCAAAGGCGCTGGCGTCCTCATCCTGTACATCAAACAGCCGGGCCAGGCGTTGAGTCGATGTCAGCAGATCGTTCTGAGGCGTAGCCTTGAGGTCGCTGCTGAGAACCAACACCAGATCGGCATCGCCGCTGCGGATCTGCTGGCTGGCCAGCGCAACGGCAGACAGGCCATGGTCGCACTGGTATAACGCGGTATCGGTGTCCAGCCGCAGACGTTTGCGCAGATCCTGTACCTGTGACTCTGCTTCAGCCGCGAGGATCAGGCTGTCGAGCAGATGCGGGGTAACTGCGCAGCGCAGCAGCAACGGTGCGCTGCACTGCACGGCCAGGTCGAGCAGGCCGAAGCCGCTGCTCTGCAACGTCGCGGCGTTGATCTGTGGGGTACGCAGGCCGTCGATGAGAAGAACATCGGCTGGCGTGGAGGCAGAGTGATTGGTCTGGCTGTCCATGCTGGGCTCATGTGGTTGAACGTCAATTCAGGCTGATGCGCGGTGCAGGCCCGAGCGAACTCCCGCAATAGGAGGGCTGCGCAGGCTATGACCGGACCGACCCGGATCAGTTCAGTGTAGATAAGCTGGGGGCCTAGACAGAAACAAAAGCGCGGCGCCGTGATTGGCGCCGCGGGAGGCGGGGATCAGTCGCGGGCCAATGCCAGCGCCACGCCCTGGCCGCCACCGATGCACAGGGTAGCCAGGCCTTTCTTGGCGTCACGGCGCAGCATTTCGTGCAGCAGGGTAACCAGCACACGGCAGCCGGAGGCGCCGATCGGATGGCCCAGCGCGATGGCGCCACCGTTGACGTTGACCTTGTCTGCATCCCACTGCAGCTCCTTGCCGACGGCCAGCGCCTGGGCGGCGAAGGCTTCGTTGGCTTCGATCAGGTCCAGGTCGGCAACCTGCCAGCCTGCCTTGGCCAGGCAGCGCTGGGTGGCGGAGACTGGGCCAATACCCATGATCGCTGGATCAACGCCCGCGTTGGCATAGGAGGCGACGCGAGCCAGTACCGGCAGGCCCAGCTCGGCGGCTTTGCTGGCGCTCATCATCAGCACGGCGGCGGCGCCATCGTTAAGGCTAGAAGCATTACCGGCGGTAACGCTGCCCTCTTTCCTGAAGGCCGGTTTGAGGCTGCCGAGGCTCTCTGCGGTGGTGCCTGCGCGCGGCTGCTCATCCCGGGTGATCAGCAGGGCATCGCCCTTGCGCTGAGGGATGCTGACCGGGGTGATTTCCTTGTCAAAGACGCCGGCGTCGCGGGCGGCAACGGCTTTCTGCTGGGACGCTGCGGCGAAAGCGTCCTGTTCTTCACGGCTGAGGCCATACTTGTCGACCAGGTTTTCGGCAGTAATGCCCATGTGGTAGTTGTTGAAGGCGTCCCACAGGCCATCCTGGATCATTGTGTCGATCATCTGGCCGTGGCCCATGCGCTGACCGGTGCGCGAGGTGGGGATGATGTGCGGTGACAGGCTCATGGACTCCTGGCCACCGGCTATCATGATCTCGGCATCGCCGCAGCGGATCGCCTGAGCGGCGAGGTGCAGGGCTTTGAGGCCGGAGCCACAGACCTTATTCAGGGTAAGAGCGGGAACACTGTGCGGCAGGCCTGCGTGGATGGCAGCCTGGCGAGCGGGATTCTGGCCGCAACCAGCGGTCAGCACCTGTCCGAATATGACCTCGTCGACGGATGCAGGGTCGATTTCAGTCTCGTCCAGCAAGCGGCGGATGACGGTGGCTCCCAGCTCGTGGGCGGGCACCTTGGCAAACTGGCCCCCGAAACTGCCGATGGCGGTACGGGTGGCGGCAACAATCACGACCTCTTGCATGAACAGGCTCCTCTATGCAGGCACTATTTTTCGAGTGCACAAGCATAGAGGGGCGCTCTATTCAGAACAAGCTGTCTCGTCACTGGTACAACCTTTCGGCTGCACCAGAACGCTGGATCACCCTCAGGCGTGGGCGATCCGGTTGGCTATCAGGTCCTGTACCACTGCCGGGTCGGCCAGGGTAGAGGTATCCCCCAGAGTGTCCAGCTCATTGCAGGCGATCTTGCGCAGGATACGACGCATGATCTTGCCCGAGCGGGTCTTCGGCAGGCCTGGCGCCCATTGCATGAACTCGGGGCGGGCAAAGGCACCAACCTGATCGGCAACAAAGGCCTTCAGCTCTTTGACCAGCTCCTCGCTTGGGGTAATCCCGTTCATTGGTGTGACGTAGACGTAGATGCACTGGCCCTTGATGTCGTGCGGGCAGCCGACCACGGCTGCCTCGGCGACCGCGTCGTGCAGCACCAGCGCGCTTTCCACCTCGGCGGTACCGATGCGGTGACCGGAGACGTTAAGCACATCGTCCACGCGGCCGGTGATCCAGTAGTAACCGTCTTCATCGCGGCGGGCACCGTCGCCGGTAAAGTAAACGTCTTTGTAGGTGCTGAAGTAGGTGTCGATCAGGCGCTGATGGTCGCCGTAGACGGTGCGGATCTGGCTCGGCCAGGAGCGCTTGATTACCAGGTTGCCGCTGGTCGCGCCGTCGAGCTCGTTGCCTTCCGGGTCATACAGTGCGGGCTCGACGCCAAAGAACGGACGGGTGGCTGAGCCCGGCTTGAGCATGGTTGAACCTGGCAGCGGGGTGATCATGGCTGCGCCGGTTTCGGTCTGCCACCAGGTATCGACGATCGGGCAGCGCTGCTCACCGACCACGTGGTAATACCATTCCCAGGCTTCCGGGTTGATCGGCTCGCCGACGCTGCCGAGCAGGCGCAGGCTGGCGCGCGAGGACGACTTGACCGGCGCATCGCCCTTGGCCATCAGCGCGCGCAGGGCGGTCGGAGCGGTGTAGAAAATGTTGATCTGGTGCTTGTCGATCACCTGCCAGCAGCGGGACGCGTCCGGGTAGGTCGGTACGCCCTCGAACAGCACGGTAGTGGCACGGTTGCACAGTGGGCCATAGACGATATAGGAGTGGCCGGTGATCCAGCCCACGTCAGCGGTGCACCAGTAGACTTCGCCCGGTACGTAGTCGAACACGTAGTAGTGGGTCATTGCCGCCATCAGCAGGTAGCCGCCGGTGGTGTGCAGTACACCCTTGGGCTTGCCGGTGGAGCCGGAGGTGTAGAGGATGAATAGCGGGTCTTCGCTGTCCATTGGCTCGGGGGCGCACTGGTTGCTCGCTGCGGTGGTCGCTTCGGTGTAGCAGACGTCACGCTTTTCATCCCAGGCAACGTCAGCACCGGTGCGCTTGACGGTTACCACGGTGTGAACGTCGGGGCAGTCCTTCAGGGCCTTTTCGACGTTGACTTTGAGCGGGACAGTCTTGCCGCCGCGCACACCTTCGTCGGCGGTGATCACCGCGCGGCAGTCGGCGTCGAGAATGCGATCACGCAGGGCGTCTGGCGAGAAGCCACCAAACACTACGGAGTGGACCGCACCGATGCGTGCGCAGGCGAGCATGGCGTAGGCCGCTTCGGGAATCATCGGCATGTACAGGCAAACGCGATCGCCTTTGCTGACACCGCGTTCCTTCAACACGTTGGCCAGACGGCAGACTTTATCGTGCAGCTCGTTGTAGCTGATGCGGGCATCTTCGCTCGGATCATCACCTTCCCAGATGATGGCGATTTCGTCACCGTGCTCGGCAAGGTGGCGGTCGATGCAGTTGACGCTAACGTTGAGCTTGCCGTCGATAAACCAGGCAGCCTGACCTTTGCTCAGGTCGCTTTCATGAACCTTGCTCCAGCGCTTGTCCCAGGTCAGAAAGCGCTCGGCCTGCTCGGCCCAGAACTGGTCGGGCTGCTCAAGCGACTGCTTGTACATACGCTGATAGGTCGCGTCATCCAGATGCGTGTGCGCGCGAGCGGACTCGGACACCTTGTGGTTTTCGATTGCGTACATGGGTATTCCCCTCTTGTTATTGAATCAGGCAGTCTCTTGTCAGCCGGCCCTGCAGAGGGTCTGTCCGGTGCTGCAGCAGAGATTCCAGACCGGCGAAACCGCTTGGGGTTGGTCGGTCAGTTTAGGCTATTTAGCGTCGGCCATCAGAGGGGGGCAAGACAACCCTTCTTTGGTATGAGAGGGTGGCGTCAAATCGGCGGGCCGCTAGGGAAGCACTGATCAATTCCACACGCCCTCTGCGAGTGCTCAAGGGTGCGGATGCAAGGCGCGATGTGCAGCCAATAGTGGTCCTATTGGCAAGCAACGCAACGCCGCAGGAGAAGGATTCAGCCGCTCAGGAGCGGCTGAATTCGAGGTTGTCGATCAGGCGGGTGGCGCCGAGATAGGCTGCTGCCAGCACAACCAGTTCGGCCGTATCGTCGCTGACGGGTGCCAGGTTTTCGGCGTTGCGCAGGTCAAGATAGTCCGGACGCATGCCCGCGTCACTGAGGCGTTGGCTAGCCTCCGTGATGATCTGGGCATAGTCGTTCCGACCACCCTGAACCTCGGCGGCAATCTGCTGCAACGTCCGCTGCAGAATCGGCGCAATAGCCCGTTGTTCGGCGCTCAGGTAACCGTTGCGAGAGGATAATGCCAGACCATCCTCGGCGCGAATGGTCGGGTGGCCCATGATCTGTACCGGCAGGCAGAGATCGTGCGCCATCTTGCGAATCACGGCGAGTTGTTGATAGTCCTTCTGGCCGAATACGGCGACGTCCGGGCCAACAATGTTCAGCAGCTTGCTGACGACCGTCGCTACGCCTTCGAAGTGGCCGGGGCGGCTGCCACCACAAAGTCCTTCGGAAACCACGGGGACGCTCACCCGGGTGTGACCCTCCATGCCCTCGGGATACATCTCGCTGGCAGTGGGCGCGAACACCAGGTGGGCGCCGACGTCCAGCAGCTTCTTCTGGTCTTCGGCGAGGGTGCGCGGATAACTGTCCAGATCTTCGCCCGGCCCGAACTGCATCGGATTGACGAAAATGCTGACCACCACGTAATCGGTGCGCTGCAGTGCCTTCTCGACCAGAGCGATATGGCCGGCGTGCAGGTTGCCCATGGTGGGAACCATACCAATGCGCTTGCCTTCCTGGCGGGCACGACTTACCGCAGCGCGCACTTGCGCGATGGTGTGCAGAGTGTTCATGGGCTCAGAACTCGTGTTCGGCTGCTGGGAATTCTACGCTCTTGACCGCATTCACGTAGGCGCGAATGGCCGACTGAATGTCGGGCTGACCGGTCATGAAGTTTTTCACGAAGCGCGGGACGCGTCCACTGAGCGAGAGGCCCAGCATGTCATGGACCACCAGTACCTGGCCATCGGTGCCGCTGCCAGCGCCGATGCCGATAACCGGTACGTTGACTGCCGCAGTAATGGCATTGGCCAGGGCTGGTGGCACACACTCGAGCAGCAGCATGGCGGCGCCCGCGGCCTCCAATGCCTTGGCATCCTCGATCATGGCGCGGGCCTGCGCTTCGTCACGGCCCTGCACCTTGAAGCCACCCAGCACATTGACGGTCTGCGGGGTCAGGCCCATGTGAGCACAGACCGGGATGCCATTGCGGCTCAGCACTTCAATGCTGTCTGCCAGCCAGCGACCGCCTTCCAGCTTGACCATGTGAGCGCCGGCACGCATGAGTTCGGCGCTATTGGTCAGCGCCTGCTCCAGGGTGGCGTAGGCCATGAAGGGCAGGTCGGCCATGATCAGCGCGCCCTTGTTGCCGCGTTTGACGGCGGCGGTGTGGTACGCCATGTCGGCAACGCTGACTGGCAGTGTGCTGTCGTGGCCCTGCAGGACCATGCCCAGCGAGTCGCCGATCAGAATGACTTCAACGCCTGCTTCACTTTCAACGTGGGCGAAGGTCGCGTCGTAGGCTGTCAGACAAACGATCTTTTCGCCGCTTTGCTTGAGTTTGTTCAGCGTGGTCAGAGTAACGTCAGGCATGGCTGATTCCAGTGTGTGGCTGTTGCTGGGCGCTTCGGCACCGTTGAAGTTGACGCTCGCGCCGGGTGCAGTGGCGAGAGTATAGCCTTGGCCAGGCAGGCTTCCGGTAGCACGTGGCTGGTCACCGGAATCGCATCCTACGTGTCAGCCCGGGGGTGTCAAGTCCGTTTGCGCACCAGCCTGTTGTATAAAAAATGGCAATGCCTGCAGATCACCGCGTGGGCAGTTCTGCAGCATGTCATGCAGTGCTGTGCCGTCGGGCATTTGCAGCGTCGGTGCGATTTCTGCCAGAGGGTAAAGGACAAAGGCGCGGGCGTGCATATGATAGTGCGGTACTTGCAAGCGCTTGCTTTGGATTACCTGGTCACCGTAGAGCAGGATGTCCAGATCCAGTGTGCGTGGACCCCAGCGCTCGGCTTTGCGCACCCGGCCATGCTCCTGCTCGATACGCTGTAACTGGTCGAGCAGCGCTTCGGGGGGCAGCTCGGTGTCGAGGGCGAGCACGGCGTTGATATAGGACGGTTGATCCTGTGGCCCCATTGGCGCACTGCGGTACAGCGACGAGCAGCTGATCAGCTGGCTTTGCGGCAGTGCGCGCAGTGCCCGGCAGGCGGTCTGGACCTGTTGAACAGGATCGCCCTGGTTGCTGCCCAAGGCTATATAACAGCGTGGCATCAGTTGCCCTGCGGCTTGCGCGGCTTGTTTCTGCGGGGGCGTGAACGTGAGCGCTTGCCGCCGCTTTTGTTGCCATCGCCGAGTTCGCGAATCATCTGCCGGCGCTGGTCTGGACCGGCGTCCTGATACTGAGTCCACCACAGACCAAGGCCGTCAGTCTGCTCGCCAGCCGCTTCGCGCAGCAGCAGGAAGTCGTAGGCTGCGCGGAAGCGCGGATGCTCCAGCAGCTGATCAGCTCGGCGGCCACTGCGACGCTCAAGGCGCGGTTGCATGTCCCAGATTTCCCGCATCGGAATACTGAAACGCTTGGGAATGGCGGTGTGCAGGCATTGCTCTGCAAGCAACTCGTGAGCGGCCTGCTGGTAGGCGGGGATTGCCGGTATACCCTGTTCTTCCAGGTGCTGCACGCGCTGCGGCAGGGCTGGCCAGAGCAGCGCCGCGAACAGAAAAGCCGGGGTAACCGGTTTGTCCTGGGCAATGCGTTCGTCGGTATTGCGCAGTGCCTGGCGGACCAGCTGCAAGGTGTAGTCAGGACGTTCGAGGATCGCTTCGTCGGTGTCCGGGAACAGCGGCGCGACCAGATCGTACTGGTAGAGCAGGTCGAAGGTCGCCAGACCCTGGCCGCTCATCAACAGCTTGAGGCTTTCATCAAACAGCCGTGCTGCAGGTATGTCATGCAGCAGCGGGGCCATCGACTCGATAGGCGCCGCGGTGTGCTGCTCAATCTCGAAGTTCAGTTTGGCCGCGAAGCGCACGGCGCGCAGCATGCGGACTGGGTCTTCCTGATAGCGCTGTTCGGGGCGGCCGATCAGCCGGACCAGGCCGTTGCGGATGTCGTGCACGCCGTTGGCAAAGTCGTGAATCTGACCGGTGCTGACATCAAAGTAGAGTGCGTTGATGGTGAAGTCGCGGCGCTGGGCGTCCTGCTCGAAGGTGCCGTAGACGTTGTCGCGCAGCAGCCGCCCGGACTCGCTCTGACGCGATTGTTCTTCCGAGGCCTCGGCTTCGTGGTTGGCTCGGAAGGTGGCGACTTCGATGATTTCCCGACCGAAATGTACGTGGACCAGCTTGAAGCGCCGGCCGATCAGGCGCGCGTTGCGAAATGTCGCGCGAACCTGTTCAGGCGTTGCACTGGTGGCGACGTCAAAGTCTTTGGGTGTGATATCAAGCAGCAGGTCACGTACGCAGCCGCCAACTAGGAAGGCCTGATAGCCTGCCTGTTGCAGGCGTTCGACCACACTGACGGCGTGCCGGCTTAGGCGCTCTCGACGCAACTTGTGCTGGCTGGCGGGGATAACGCTCGGCGTGGTACGACGGCGCTGAGGATGGCCGAAGGGTGAAGGTATTTTCTGCAACAGCTTTCGAATCATAGGGTTGGGTTGTTCCGGCTGCCGATCAGCGTGAGCTGTTGCTCTGCCTGTTGACTTGCACGGTAGCGCTGATGAATGGGATCGCGCAACAGGCTGCTTGGCCGAACGCGAATATAGCCTGTCGGCCGCAATTGACGTGCATTCTAGCCTGAAATGTCTTGAAAGGTAAGGAAGGGGATAATTCGGGATGAAGCGCTTGGGGGGAGAAAGCTCAAGGGGAGTAGTGAACTCCCCCTAATGGTTTTTTATTATTGTTTTTATCAGAGCTGTTCTTCTTTTTTGTTTGAAGCGGCAAACGCCGCTTTCCGACTGACCCATCTCGGGTTGTCCAAAACAAACGGATTGCTTTGGAAGCTTAGGTTCGAAACGGCCTTCTTGTGGCTTTGGACGGTGGGTTGCTTTAGCAACTTTTATTCTTCTCTGCCCAATCGAACATCCTGTTCGCGATCCGACTGCTATTCTCCAAAAAAATCAGTTTGCTGCGTCTCTCACGTCTTGTTTTTATTGTGTGTGGAGTCGAATGTTATTTTTGTTATGAGTTTTGGTTTTTATTGTTGTTGTGCCAGATATAAAGCATTCGCCGTGCCAACTTTTTAAATTCCTTTAAAAACAATGGCTTGCGATTTTTGGTCTCTGTGTTACCCCAAAGGTGTTACCGCGGATTCGACTAAAGTGTTACCTCTGTGTGGGTTAGGGGTAACAGTTTTGTGGGAACTTTCCTGGTAACAGGTAACACATTGGTGTGACGGTGGTGCTGCGCAGAGGAAGGCGCAAGGGTTTTTGCGCCCTCCGATTGCGGGAGAGGTGGGATCAGGTGTTGGCCGTTTTCTTGCGGGGAATGCCCAGGCGTTGGCGGCGCTCCCACAGGCATTTGCGGCTGATGCCGAGCTTGTGCGCCAGTTGAGTCTCGGTCATATGGTCCTGGTGCTCGAGCACGAAATGCTGGAAATAGTCCTCCAGAGACAGGTCCTCGGCCGGTTCCTGCCCAGGAGTCACCTCATTCTTCATGGTTTCCAGCGCGTTTGCGGCTTCCGAGGCACGTTCGATCTCGGCATCCAGCTCGATCCCCAGCAGGTCGGCGGTGATTTCCTCGTGGTCGCAGAGAATGGCTGAGCGCTCAATAGCGTTCTCCAGCTCCCGTACGTTGCCCGGCCAGCTGTAGGCGAGGATCGCCCGCTCGGCATCTTTACTGAAGTGCAGGCCTTCCATATTCATGTTGCGTGCCGCGCGCTGCAGCAGCGCCTCGGCGATCAGCATCACGTCACGGCCCCGCTCGCGCAGCGGCGGCAGTCGCAGTTCGATGACGTTCAGACGGTAATACAAGTCTTCGCGGAACAGGCCCTGACGCGCCATGGTCTTGAGGTCCCGGTGGGTCGCCGCTACCAGGCGGACATCCACCTTGTGCGATTGCACCGAGCCAACCCGGCGAATCTCGCCTTCCTGCAGCACCCGCAACAGACGCGCCTGCGCTTCCAGTGGCAACTCACCGATCTCGTCAAGGAACAGGGTGCCACCGTCGGCTGCTTCGACCAGACCGGTGCGGTTGCTGGTGGCGCCAGTGAAGGAGCCTTTTTCGTGGCCGAACAGCTCGGACTCGATCAGGGTTTCCGGAATGGCAGCGCAGTTCACCGAAATCAGCGGTGCCTTGGCGCGTTGGGATTGCTCGTGCATAGCGCGGGCGACCAGTTCCTTACCCGTGCCGGACTCGCCCTGGATCAAGACGGTAGAGTCGGTCGGGGCAACTTTGCGGATGCGCTTGAACAGGGTCTGCATGGCGTCGCAGGCGCCGATGATTCCCATGTCGGTGCCGCCGGTGTCGTCCTTGCTCGGTTGCTCTGGCGGTGGACTGGCGGCCGGTGCACTCGTTGCCTGTTGTTTGCGTTCGCTGCCAGCGGCAATGATGCGCTGCACGGTTTCGACCATCTCGTCGTGGTCGAACGGTTTGGCGATGTAGTCGACCGCGCCCATTTTCATTGAGTCCACGGCTGAGCGCAGGCTGGCGTAACTGGTCATGATCAGGACGGGCGTATTTGGCGCGCGGCGGATCATCTCGGTGCCGGGGTCTCCCGGCAGGCGAAGGTCGCTGATGATCAGCTTGAAACTGTCTAGGTCGTGTCGCTCGACGGCCTCGCTGACCGAGCCGGCTTCCTCAACCTGGTAGTGGTGGCGTTCCAGCAACCGCTTTAACGCCGTGCGGATGATGGCTTCGTCTTCAACAACCAGAATGTCTGACATAGTTACCTCACAGGTGACGGCGCCTGTTACAGCTTCAGGCAGGGGCGCCGTTACCGCTCATGCTATAGCGCGGCAGGGTAATGGTGAAGCGGGTGCCACGCTGGGTTGTCTGGTCGACCGGGCTGTCGATAGTTATCTGGCCATAATGCTCTTCGATGATGGAGTAGACCAGTGCCAATCCGAGCCCGGTGCCTGTCCCTGGTTCCTTGGTAGTGAAGAACGGCTCGAACAGTCGGTCCATGATTTCCTTGTCGATGCCGCCGCCCTGATCTTCTACCTGCAACAGCACCTGATGTTCGTTTTCCTGCGTGGCGATGGTGATGGTGTCACCACTGTGACTGGCATCGCGGGCATTGCCCAGTAGGTTGATCAGCACCTGCACCAGACGTTGTGAGTCACCGGCGACCAGATGCTCAGGCCGACACAGGTTAACATACTTGACCTCCGGCCCCCTGCGATTGAGCGAAAGCAGGTGAATGGCTTCGTTGGTACAGGAGGCCAGGTCGACCGGTTCGTTGGGGTTCTGGTGGCGGCTGCCAACGTGGGCAAAATTGACCAGTGACTGCACGATGCGCGAGACCCGCCGGGTCTGGTCGAGAATCTGCTCCGCCGCTTCGCGTGACTCAGACTGTTCTGACTCGTCACGCAGATTCTGCGCCAGACAGGCGATGCCGGTAATCGGGTTGCCAATCTCGTGGGCGACGCCGGCAGCCAGACGGCCGATTGAGGCCAGGCGCTCGGAGTGCATCAACTCCTCTTCCAGCATCTGGTTTTCGGTCTGATCCTCGACCAGCAGTACCAGGCCGCTACCGCCGACGTAGCCCGGTTCGTCAATGGCCGCCTTGTGCAGGCTCAGCCACTGGGTATGGCCGTTGACCGACAGTTTCTGCTTATGCAGGTGTGAGGCCTGATCATCGACGAAACGCTCGAATAGCTCGCGCCAGGCGGTGGGTAGGCTGTTCAGGCGCGAACCGATCACGCTGTCGGCATCGATGCCGGTCAGCGCTTGCATGGCGTGGTTCCACATCAGGATCTCGTTGTCCTGCGCCAATGAGCAGACCCCCATAGGCAGGTGCTGCAGCGTCTGACGGTGATAGCGGCGCAGGGCGTCAAGCTCTGCCGCCAGACCGGTCAGTCGGCTGTGGTAGTCCTCCAGCCGGTTCTCGATGAAGTGAATGTCTTCGGTCATGTAGCCATCGCGACCCATCTTGAACGGCAGGAAGGTCTCGATGATGTCCTGCGCTACCGATGGGCCCATCAGGCCGGACAGGTTGGCCTCCAGCCGGTCGCGCAGACGGCGCAGCGCATAGGGACGGCGCTCGTCAAACGGCAGCTTGAGGTCACGCAGTGCCTGTTCGACCTCATGCTGGGCGGTTTTGTTACCGAGCGGTTTGGCCAGTTGCTGGGCAAACTCCTGAGGCGAGGACGCCATCAGTTGCATCCGCTGGGGGCGACTGACGTTGTCGACAGAACAGGCTTCGGCGGCGCTCTGCTCCTCGCTGGAACGTTGGGTAAACAGTGAGACCAGTGCCAGTACCACCACGTTGACCGCCAGCGAGGTGATGGCAGCTAGGTGCCAGGTGTCGGCGTTGAAGGTCAGGGTGATGCCGAATAGCTTGAGGCCTGGCAGTTCGGTGACCAGAGGCAGCAGAAGAGTGACTGCCCAGACCAGCATGCCAGCAATGACGCCGCCGATGAAGCCGCGGCGGTTGGCCTGTGGCCAATAGAGCACTGACAGGGTACCCGGCAGAAATTGCACAGTGGCGACGAAGGAGGCGATACCCAGGTTGGCCAGGTCCTGCTCGGCGCCAAGCAGGCGGTAGAAGCCGTAACCGGCCATGATGATCGCGGCGATCAGGGTGCGCCGGGTCCACAACAGCCAGCGGTAGATGTTGTTGTCGGCACTCGGCTGATAGAGCGGCAGCACCAGATGGTTCAGTACCATGCCCGACAGCGCCAGGGTGATGACGATGATCAGGCCGCTGGCTGCGGACAGGCCGCCGATAAAGGCTACCAGTGACAGCCACTCGGAGCCGCCGGCGACACCCAGGCCGAGGGAGAAGTATTCGGGGTTGGTGCGCACGCCGAGGTGCAGGCCAGCCCAGAGAATCGGCGGCACCGCCAGGCTCATCAGCAGCAGAAACAGCGGCAGCCCCCAACTGGCTGTGCCCAGCGCCCGGGGGTTGAGGTTCTCGGTGAAAGCCATGTGATACATGTGCGGCATCACGAAGGCAGCGGAGAAGAACACCAGTAGCAGGGTGCGCCAGGGGCCTTCCTGCAGAGGGGTGTGCAGGGTGATCAGGGCCTCCTGATTGCTGTCGAGCCAGAGCTGCAGGCCCTGCGGGCCGTCGAACACTACGTAAAGGGCGTACAGGCCTATCGCGCCGATGGAGACCAGCTTGACCAGTGATTCGAAAGCGATCGCCATCACTAGCCCTTCGTGTTTTTCACGGGCGGAGATATGGCGGGCTCCGAATAGAATGGCGAACAGAATGATCAGCACACAGAAGCCGAGTGCCACCGTGCCCTGGCCGGATTCCTGGGTCAGAATCTGCACCGAGTCGGCGACGGCCTGAATCTGCAAGGCGAGTAGGGGCAGCACGCCGACCAGCATGAAGATAGTCGTCAGCGTTCCTGCCCAGGTGCTGCGGAAGCGGAAGGCAAACAGGTCCGCCAGCGATGACAGCTGGTAGGTACGGGTAATGCGCAGGATCGGGTTGAGCAGCACGGGTGCCAGCAGAAAGGCGCCGCAGACGCCGAGATAGTACGTCAGAAAGCCGTAACCATACTGGTAGGCCAGTCCGACGGTGCCGTAGAAAGCCCAGGCGCTGGCGTAGACACCGAGGGACAGCGTGTAGACCGCAGGGTGGCGCAAAATGGCGCGCGGAACGCGGCCGTTTTCAGTCGCCCAGGCGACGCCGAACAGCAGGATCAGATAAACAATACTGATCAGCAGCAGTTGGCTGAGATCAAAGCTCGTCGGCATCTTTTGGGCTCTGTAGCAGCATGCCGGCAATGATCAGAATCAGCCATAGCACGTAGGGTCGGTACCAGGCACCCTGCGGTTCTATCCACCAGTCCATGATGGCTGGGGAGAACAGGTAGATGCCGATTACCAGCAGCAGTACCAGTCGATAGATGTACATGGGTATCCGTCTGTTGAGGCAACGTCCCGAGGGGGCGTGTCGCGGTTCAGCCCGTGATGGTAATCAGAGCGACCCGGCTTGCCAAGCAATCAACTCGGCAGGTTTGCTTCCAGCAGGCTGTTGGTGGGTGGCAGGCGCTCGGGTTGCCAGTGGCTGATGCCCCACGCCAGCAGCTCCGACACCGGTGCACCGCGCAGTGACTCTGGGACTGGCTGGGCCAGGGCGCGCAGCGCGCGCCAGAGCGTCGTCGGGGCATGCTCACGCTGGAGTGCGGCGGAACCCAGGCGCTTGCTCAGCTTCTCGCCATCAGGGCGAACAATCAGCGGCACATGCAGGTAACGCGGTGGTGCGTGGCCGAGTAACTGATACAGCCAAAGCTGTCGTGGAGTCGAATCCAGCAGGTCGGCGCCGCGCACGACATCGGTCACGCCCTGATTGATGTCGTCCAGCACGACCGCCAACTGATAGGCGTATACCCCGTCGCGTCGGCGGATGATGAAGTCGCCGAGCTCCCTGGCCAGGTTTTGGGTCAACGGTGGCTGCAGACGGTCGATGCAGGTTATGGGGCGATCGCTGACCCGCACTCGGACTGCGTGATCAGCCGCCGCAGGCAGCTGACGCTTGGCGCAGGTGCCGGGATAGATCGGGCCGTGTTGCAGCAGCGTCTTACGCGGGCAATCGCAGTAGTACGCCAACCCCTCATTCAGCCACTGCTCGGTCTGCGTGCGATACAGCTCCAGGCGCTCGCTCTGACGCACAATCTGCCCGTCGTGCTCAAGGCCAAAGTCTTCCAGGGCGCGGAGTATCTGGGCTTCTGCTTCAGGTTGGCTGCGCGTCTGGTCCAGGTCTTCGATGCGAATCAGCCATCGGCCGTTGGCGTGACGGGCATCAAGATAGCTGGCGAGGGCGGCAACCAGTGAGCCGAAATGCAGCAGGCCGCTGGGGGTGGGAGCGAAGCGCCCGACGTAGGGAGAGGTCATGCGGGGAAGGGTGTTGCAGGCTGCGGGGCAGCCTGCAATACAGCGGGCCGGCTCAGCTGCCGACCTGCTTTTCCTTGATTTCTGCCAGGGTCTTGCAATCGATGCACAGAGTTGCAGTCGGACGTGCTTCCAGACGACGGATACCGATCTCGACGCCGCAGGAGTCGCAGAAGCCGTAGTCATCCTCTTCGATGCGCTGCAGGGTCTGGTCAATTTTCTTGATCAGCTTGCGCTCGCGGTCGCGGGCACGCAGTTCGAGGCTGAACTCTTCTTCCTGACTGGCCCGGTCGGCGGGGTCAGGGAAGTTAGCCGCTTCATCCTGCATGTGGTGCACGGTGCGGTCGACTTCTTCCATCAGCTCCTGTTTCCAGGCGTTGAGGATGTTGGCGAAATGCGCGAGCTGCTGCTCGTTCATGTATTCCTCGCCCTTCTTTTCCTGATAGGGAACGAAGCCGCGGATCAACATTGATGTTTTCTGCTTGGCATTGCTGGGCATGAGAACCCCTCACTTGTTGCTCTATCTTCCTGTTTCAGGTCCCACCCACTCAACCTGACGTGCGTCGGCCAAAAGCCTGCAAGCGGGCAAAACTACCAGAACCTGATGGCCTGCGCTACTGTTTGCCGCCAGAAGGCTTGGCGGCGCATGTAGCGTCGCTGTCAGCCCTGCTCTGGCAGGGTATCATCGGCGTTTTTGCCGTCATTTCAGGATTTTTCTATGTCGCAGCAGCGCTGGGCTCATCGGGTTCAGGAAATTCAGCCTTTTCATGTCATGGCCGTGCTTGCGCGGGCCCGGGCGCTGGAGGCTCAGGGGTGTGATGTCGTTCACATGGAAATTGGCGAGCCGGATTTCACCACGCCAGCGCCGATCATCCGTGCGGGTCAGCAGGCGCTGGCCGATGGTTGCACCGGTTATACCCCCGCTCTGGGGCTCCCTGCATTGCGTGACGCTATTGCCGGATTGTATCGCCAGCGCCATGGCCTGGAGCTGGACCCGGCGCGGGTGGTGGTCACACCTGGTGGTTCGGCAGCGTTGCTGTTGGTCAGCGCACTGCTGGTCGAGCCGGGCCGCAAAGTGTTGATGGCGGATCCGGCCTATCCGTGTAATCGTCATTTTCTGCGGCTGGTTGAAGGGCGCGCGGTACTGGTGCCGACCGGGCCGGAAACCAACTATCAGCTGACACCGGAACTAATCGAGCAGCACTGGGACAGCGACTGTGTTGCCGTGCTGGCGGCATCGCCGGCCAATCCGACCGGCACCTTGCTGTCGCGAGAGGAGTTGGCTGCCCTGTCCGCGACTTGCCGTCGCCTTGGCGCCGAGTTGATTGTTGATGAGATCTACCACGGCCTGACCTACGGCGTTGACGCGTCGTCGGTGCTGGAGGTGGCTGATGACGCCTTTGTGCTTAACAGTTTCTCCAAGTACTTTGGTATGACCGGCTGGCGCCTTGGCTGGCTGGTGGCGCCAGAAGCTGCGGTACCCGAGCTGGAAAAACTGGCGCAGAACCTCTACATCTGTGCGCCACACATGGCGCAGCAGGCGGCCCTTTCTGCTTTCAATGAAGAGAGCCGTGAGATTTGTGAAATTCGCCGTGGGGCCTTTCAGGCACGGCGCGATTTCCTGTTGCCTGCGGTGCGTGAACTTGGCTTCAAGGTGCCGGTTACGCCACAGGGAGCCTTCTATTTATATGCTGACATGCAGGCCTTGGGCGGCGACAGCGCGAGATTCTGCCAACATGTGATTGAGCGCGAGTTTGTCGCGTTGACCCCCGGCCTGGACTTTGGTCATCACCTTGCAGAACAGCATTTGCGGCTGGCCTACACCACCTCGCTGGAGCGGTTGGAGCAGGCGGTAGAGCGCATTGCCCGAGCGTTGGACAGCTGGACGCCGGCATGTTGATTCCGTTCGAGACGCCGTTGCAGGAGGCAACGCTGCTGCGTCGCTACAAGCGCTTTCTGGCAGATATTCGTTTGCCGGACGGCCAGGAGCTGACAGTGCATTGCCCGAACACGGGCTCGATGCGTAATTGCGGTCAGCCCGGCGATCGGGTTTGGGTCACGCTGGACTACAAGCCCGGGCGCAAGCTGCCGGGTACCTGGGAACTGGTTGAGATCGGCCCAGGCCAACTGGCCTGCATTCACAGCGCGCGGGCCAACCGTGTGGTCGGGCAGGCGCTGCAGCAGGGGGTAATCACACCGTTGGCGGGCTACCCTGAGCAGCGTGCCGAGGTCCGTTTGCCCGGCGGTACCAGCCGCTTCGACTTTTTGTTGTCAGGCGGCGCCCAGCCGGCGTGTGTTGTTGAGGTGAAGAGCGTAACCCTGGCGTTGGGCAACGGTGTGGGCGCCTTCCCGGACGCGGTCAGCGCGCGAGGCCAGAAGCATCTACGCGAGCTGATGGATGTGGTGCAGGGGGGGCGGCGTGCCTGTCTGCTGTTCTGCGTTATGCACTCTGGCATTGAACAGGTGCGCCCTGCGGATGAGGTTGACGCGGAGTACGGCCGACTGCTGCGCGAGGCGGCGGCAGCCGGTGTCGAAGTGCTGGCGTGGTCGGTCTGGCCGCAGCCGGATGGAATGCAGGTGCGTGGCGCGCTGCCGGTGCTGTTATGACGGCTGCTCGTCGTCCAGCCAGATGTGACCGTTGCTGATGTGGCAGTGCAGCTGGCGCAGTGACTGGCCAACGCAGGGACCGGCAACGCACTCGCCGTTTTCCGGTAGAAACAGTGCGCCGTGGGTCGCGCACTGAATCAGGCGACCGGAGTTGTCGAGGAACTGGTCCGGTACCCACTCCAGGCTGATGCCGCGGTGCGGGCAGCGATTCTCGTACAGATAGACCTGCTCGCCCTGGCGGACTAGAAACAGTGAATGTCCCTGGTGGATTACACCCTTGCTGCCGCGCAGGGGCAGGTCGTCCAGGTGGCACAGGGGCTGTGGTTTAACGTCATCGTCAGACATGGCGCTGATTATCCGTTGGCAGCCAAGGGAAAGCCAGTTGTCGTCATGACGGACGTGTCTGCGCCCGGTATGCTGGCAGACCTCTCACCGGTGGCGCGCTCGCCACTGACTCGTAACAGGAATTAGCCATGGTGCTGCAGCCACGCAACAAGCGGCTGGTACTGACATTGTTATTGATTCTGCTGCTGCTGGCCTGCCTGCTATCGCTGGCGCTTGGGCCGGTCAGCATTGCGCCGGCGGATACGCTGCGGGCGCTGTTCTGGCGACTGGGAGCCAGCGCGGTGCCTGCGGACCAGCAACTGATCGTCGAACAGATTCGCCTGCCGCGGTTGCTGATGGGCGCGGTTGCCGGGGCCACGCTGGCGTTGACTGGGGCAGCCATGCAGGGCCTGTTTCGCAACCCGTTGGCCGACCCTGGCTTGATTGGTATCTCCAGTGGCGCGGCGCTGGGTGCTGCAGCGGTCATTGTGCTCGGTTCCGTGCTTGCTGGCTCACTGGTTGCTGGTTGGCAGCCCTATTTGACCGTGCTGGGTGCCTTTGCTGGTGGTGCCGCCTGTACCGCTCTGGTTTATCGGCTGGGCCAGTCCATGCAAGGGACCTCGGTAGCCAGCATGTTGCTGGCTGGCATCGCCATTACCGCCATCAGCGGTGCGCTGGTCGGCTTGCTCAGCTATCTGGCGGATGACAGCATGCTGCGCACGCTGACGTTCTGGAATATGGGCAGCCTGGCCGGTGCTGACTATGCGCGAGTCGGGTTGCTGGCGCTTTGTTGTGCACCGGTGTGGTGGCGGTTGCCGCGGCTGGCGCCGGCCTTGAACGCGCTGCTGCTGGGCGAGTCCGAGGCGCGCCACTTGGGGGTTGAAGTGGAGCGGGTCAAGCGTGAGCTGGTGCTGCTGACGGCGCTTGGGGTGGGTGCTTGCGTGGCCGCTTGCGGCCTGATCGGCTTTGTCGGCCTGGTGGTGCCGCATCTGGTGCGCTTGTTGCTTGGTCCGGATCATCGCTGGCTGTTGCCCGCTTCGATGCTGCTGGGGGCGGCTTTGCTGTTGCTGTCGGATGTGGTTGCACGGCTGCTGCTGGCGCCGGCCGAACTGCCATTGGGAATCATCACCGCGCTGCTTGGGGCGCCGTTCTTCCTGTCACTGTTGATGCGCGTGCGGCGCCAGGGAGCTTTCTGATGATTGGCGTAGAGGGGCTAAGTTGCAGCCGCGGCGGCCGGCCCGTGCTGGCGGGGCTGTCGTTTGATCTGCGGGCGGGAGAGGTGATGGCTGTGCTCGGCACCAACGGTGCGGGCAAAAGCACGCTGCTGGCAGCGCTGAGCGGTGAGCTTAGGCCCGATAGCGGCCGGGTGAAGCTGGGTGCGCGTGCCCTGGACGACTGGCCCGCGCTTGAGCGTGCGCGTTGTCTGGCAGTACTGCCGCAGCAGTCCGAATTGGTGTTTCCCTTTCGGGTCGAGGAAGTGGTGGCTCTGGGCCGGATGCCCCATGCCGCGGGTGCCCAGCAGGATTGGTTCATCTGCGGGCAGGCGATGGCGGCAGCAGATGTCAGTCATCTGGCCAGGCGCAGTTACCTGACCCTGTCCGGTGGCGAGCGGCAGCGAGCTCATCTGGCCCGCGTGCTGGCGCAGGTTTGGGACGCCGGCGAGCAGGGGTGCTTGCTGCTCGATGAGCCGACCGCATCACTGGACCTTGCCCATCAGCAATTGATCATGCAGCAAGCCCGAGCTATGGCCGCTAAGGGGCTCAGCGTGCTGGTGGTGCTGCATGACCTGAATCTGGCAGCAGCCTTCGCTGATCGGGTGCTGCTGCTACATCAGGGGCAGCTGGATGCATTGGGGAAGCCCTGGGAGGTGCTTGAGGCTGAGCGTATCGGGCGGGTGTTCGGGGTATCCGTGCAGGTACAGCGGCACCCATTGCAGGATTGTCCAATGATCATTCTCTGAGGTGGTTATGAAAGTACTGGCACTGATCCTCGCGCTGCTGTGCAGTTACTCGGCGTTCGCCGATGTGTTACCCGCCTGGCAGGCGGCTGGCGGACACGACGATTCGCATCTGGGGCAGGTCTGGGATACCCGTGCCGAGCGTTGGCTGGAACCGAGCCAACTGGTTGACCTGCTGGCAGAGCAGCCGCGGGTGATTGTCGGTGAGCGTCACGATCACCCGGACCATCATGCGCTCCAGCTCTGGCTGCTGGAGCAATTGCGGGCACGTCGCGAGCAGGGTGCGCTGGTGATGGAAATGCTGCAACCGTCACAACAGTCACGGGTAGACGCACTGCAAGGCGCCTTGTTGCCGGCCGATGCCGAGCTGAACGAGCGGCTTGACTGGCAGCCGGGCTGGGACTGGAAACTGTACGGGCCTCTGGTGCGCTGGGGGCTGGCGGTACCGCAACGTCTGCTCGCGGCCAATCTGGATCGTGACCAGTTGATGACCCTTTACCGCGATCCCCAGACGCAGGTCCTGGGATATTCGGCAGCGGTCCGTCAGCAACTTGAACAGATCATTGTCGACAGCCATTGCGGCCTGATCGAACCGGCGCAGGTCGCACCGATGCTCAGCATCCAGCATGCGCGAGATGTACGTATGGCCGAGATCCTCGCACAGGCTCCAGCGCCGGCACTGCTCATTTCGGGGGCTTACCATGCGCGCCGGGACCTGGGTGTGCCATTGCACTGGCAGTCAGCCTGGGGGCCGCAGCCGGTGGTGGTGCTGTTGTCAGAGGTGGGCACTGCGCTGTCTGGTCGAGACCAGTCTGATTACATCTGGCTGGCGCCATCGCTGCCAGAGCAGGATTACTGTGAGCAGATGCGTCAAGGGAGGGAGGATTAAGGGCTTTTGCTGCGCAGGTGAGGGCTGTCACGCAACATGTCCAGCAGGGTGGCGGCAATGTCATCGGCACGCTCAACCAGGCTGAGTTGCTGGGGCTGCATCAACCATTGATGCAGAATGCCGTAGATGAAGGAGTGGGCGCAGAATAGTGCCATCTCAAGATCCAGGTCGGCCGGAAGCTCGCCACTGGCCATAGCCAGCAGCAGCGATGTGCGCAGGTTGTCGTCATGGTGCTTGTTCATGCTCTGCAGGTGTTTCTTTTGTGTGCTGGGAGCTTCTACGTAATCGCACTTGAGTAGCAGAATCTCGTTGACTCGCCGCGCGGCCGGGTCGGACTCCAGACGCTTTAAGACGGTAACCAGCAGCTCTCGGAAGCGTTCGAGCGGATTGCTTGCGCTGGCATCATGAGCGGCCTGATTGAGCGGTGCCATAGGCAGCTGGATGCGCTGAAAAAGAGCATCTAGCAGGTCGGCCTTGTCCTGAAAGTGCCAGTAGATTGCGCCTCGGGTAACGCCTGCAGCCTGCGCGATCTCGCTCAGCGAGGTGCGCGAAACCCCTTTTTCGTGAAAGCACTTTTCCGCAGCATCCAGGATGCTTTCTCGGGTTTCAAAGGCTTCTTCTTTAGTGCGTCTGGCCATGCAAGTCTCTGGTCTGGGAAGCCGCTGGGGGCCAAGTTGTGAGCTAATGTTAGCGTAAGGCTAAAACAATTTACAGACAGGTGTGAATGTAAGTATATTGTGCGCCAATCACTCGTGCCTCTCCCGGATGGGTTGCAGGGGCGTTCGCAGAATTCAGTCACTACGGTTTTTTACGAGGACTCCCCATGCCGATGAAGCCAGTTCGCGCGGCTCTTCTTCCACTTCTAGTCTCCACTCTGTTGATCAGCGCCTGCCAGGAATCCGAGCAGCCAAGCGAGCAGCAGGAACAGCAGGCTACGCCGGTTGGTGTGGTAACGCTCAAGGCTGAGCACTTTGTGCTGACCAGCGACCTGCCGGGCCGCACTACAGCCTATCGGATTGCGGAGGTCCGTCCCCAGGTGAACGGTATTTTGGAAAAGCGTCTGTTCAGCGAAGGCGCTGAGGTTGAGGAAGGACAGCAGCTCTACCAGATCGACGACGATATCTACCGTGCTGCGCTGAAGAGTGCAGAAGCCAGCAGTCTTTCAACCCGTTCACTGGCAGAGCGTTACGGCATCCTGGTCAAGGAGAATGCGGTCAGCCAGCAGGAATTTGATGAAGCGCGCGCCGCCAGCCTGCAAGCACAGGCTGCATTGGATGAGGCGCGCATCAATGTGCGCTACACCAAGGTTCTTGCGCCGATCAGTGGCCGTATCGGCCGTTCTGCGGTCAGTGAAGGGGCGCTGGTAACCAGTGGCCAGAGCCAGCAACTGGCGACCATTCAGCAGCTTGATCCAATCTATGTGGACATCACCCAGTCGTCGCGCGAAATGCTGAACTTGCGTCGTGATCTTGAAGCGGGCCGCCTGCAGCGCGCTGGCGACAACGCTGCAAGTGTCACTCTGATACTGGAGGACGGCAGTACCTACAGTGAAGAGGGCAAGCTGGAATTCTCTGAAGTCAGCGTTGATGAAAGTACCGGCTCGGTGACGCTGCGAGCCGTTTTCCCCAACCCTGATCGTTTGTTGCTGCCGGGCATGTTCGTTCATGCCAAGCTGGTTGCGGGGGCCAAGAGTGACGCCATTCTGGCTCCGCAGCAGGGCATTACGCGCACTCCACGCGGTAACGCTACCGCCATGGTGGTCAACGCCGATGGCAAGGTTGAGCAGCGTGACGTTGTGACCGATCGCACCGTTGGCAACCGCTGGCTGATCGTGTCGGGTCTGAACGAGGGTGATCAACTGATCACCGAGGGTCTGCAGTATATCCGTCCAGGTGCGCCGGTAACCGTCAAGCCGGCGGGCAATGTCGCCGAGCAACAGGACAACGCCGCTCAGCCCACCGCTGATCAGTAAGGAAGCGAACCATGTCGAGATTTTTCATCGACCGCCCGATCTTTGCCTGGGTGGTCGCACTGGTCATCATGCTGGTAGGTGGGTTGGCGATTCTCAAGCTGCCTATCAACCAGTACCCCAGCATCGCCCCACCGGCGGTGGGGATTTCCGTCTCCTATCCGGGGGCATCGGCGCAGACGGTTCAGGACACCGTTGTTCAGGTTATTGAGCAGCAACTCAACGGGATCGACGGGTTGCGCTACATTTCCTCGGACAGCAACTCCGACGGCAGCATGTCGATCACCGTAACCTTCAATCAGGGGGTTGATCCGGATATTGCTCAGGTTCAGGTGCAGAACAAACTGCAGCTGGCGACACCGTTGCTGCCGCAGGAAGTTCAGCAGCAAGGCATCCGGGTGACTAAATCGGTGCGCAACTTCCTGATGGTTATCGGCGTTGTCTCCGAAGATGGCAGCATGGACCGCTTTGACCTGGCTGATTACATCGTCTCCAACATTCAGGATCCGATTTCGCGGACCCAGGGTGTCGGTGACTTTCAGGTATTCGGTGCGCCCTATGCGATGCGGATCTGGCTGGATCCGGCCAAACTCAACAGCTTTAACCTGACGCCGGGTGACGTCAGTACTGCGGTCAAGGCGCAGAACGTTCAGGTGTCTGCGGGGCAGTTCGGCGGCTTGCCGGCGGTGCCTGGCCAGCAGTTGAACGCGACCATTCTGAGCAAGACCCGACTGCAGACGCCTGAGCAGTTCCGCGACATTCTGCTCAAGGTGAACAGCGACGGCTCCCAAGTGCGTCTCGGTGACGTGGCGACTGTTGAGCTGGGGGCTCAGGATGCCAGTATTTCTGCGTTGTATAACGGTATGCCTGCTTCCGGTTTGGCGATCAAGCTGGCAACTGGTGCCAACGCGCTGGAAACCGCTAAGGCGATCCGTAAGACCATTGCAGACCTTGAGCCGTTCTTCCCTGAAGGCATGAAGGTCGTCTTCCCGTACGACACCTCGCCAGTGGTCTCCGAGTCGATCATGGGGGTTGTGCATACCCTGTTCGAAGCGGTGGTTCTGGTGTTCCTGGTGATGTACCTGTTCCTGCAGAACTTCCGCGCGACGCTGATCCCGACGCTGGCCGTGCCAGTCGTCTTGCTGGGCACCTTTGGTCTGCTGTCAGCCTTCGGTTTCACCATCAACATCCTGACCATGTTCGCCATGGTGCTGGCGATCGGGCTGCTGGTGGACGACGCTATCGTGGTGGTGGAGAACGTTGAGCGGGTCATGGCCGAAGAAGGGTTGTCGCCGCTGGAAGCGACACGCCGTTCGATGGGGCAGATTCAGGGGGCGCTGGTCGGCATCGGTCTGGTGCTCTCGGCGGTATTCCTGCCGATGGCGTTCTTCGGCGGCTCCACCGGGGTCATCTACCGACAGTTCTCGATCACCATTGCCTCGGCGATGATTCTGTCGGTGCTGGTGGCGCTGATCTTCACGCCGGCGCTGTGCGCGACCATCCTCAAGCCGGTGCAGAAGGGACACACCCAAGCCGAGCGTGGCTTCTTTGGCTGGTTCAACCGCACTTTCGATCGCGGTGTGAAGCGTTACGAGAGCAGCGTGGCCTCGATTCTGCAGCGCAAAGCACCGTATCTGCTGCTGTATCTGGTGATCGTCGGCCTGATGGCGTTCCTGTTTACCCGCCTGCCCACCTCCTTCCTGCCTGACGAAGACCAGGGCGTGTTGTATGTGCAGGTCCAGGCGCCGGTTGGCTCGAGTGCTGAGCGTACTCAGCAGACGGTTGACGCCATGCGTACCTACCTGCTGGAGCAGGAATCTGACACGGTCAGTTCGGTGTTCACGGTCACCGGTTTCAACTTTGCTGGTCGTGGTCAGAGTGCGGGCCTGGCATTTGTCGGCCTGAAACCATGGGAAGAGCGACAGGCACCTGAGCTGAGTGTGTTTGCCCTGCAACAGCGGGCACAACAGCACTTCTTCGGTTTCCGTGATGCGATGGTGTTTGCCTTTGCTCCGCCAGCAGTGATGGAACTGGGAACCGCATCCGGTTTCAACGTCTATCTGCAGGATAATGCCGGGGTTGGTCATGATGTGCTGATGCAGGCGCGCAACCAGTTGCTGGGTATGTCTGCGCAAAGCGACATACTGGCGAATGTGCGCCCGAACGGTCAGGACGACCAGCCGCAGTTTCAGCTGCTGATCGACGACGAGAAGGCGAGTGCACTGGGCCTGTCGCTGGCTGACATCAACCAGACGCTGTCGATTGCCTGGGGCTCCAGTTATGTCAACGACTTCATCGACCGTGGCCGGGTCAAGAAGGTCTATCTCCAAGGCCAGGCTGACGCGCGGATGAATCCGGAGGATTTGCAGAAGTGGTTCGTCCGCAACAGCAGCGGCGATATGGTGCCGTTCAGCGCCTTTGCTACTGGCGAGTGGGTCTACGGCTCGCCAAAGCTGTCGCGCTACAACGGTGTACCGGCGATGGAGATTCAGGGGGAGCCGGCTCCGGGGTTCAGTACCGGTGATGCAATGGCTGAGATTGAACGCCTGGGGCAGCAGTTACCCAAGGGTGTTGGCCTGTCCTGGACCGGGTTGTCGTTCGAAGAGCGCCTGTCCGGTGATCAGGCTCCGGCGCTGTATGCACTGTCGCTGATCGTCGTATTCCTCTGCCTGGCAGCGCTTTACGAGAGCTGGTCGATTCCGTTGGCGGTTATGCTGGTGGTGCCGCTCGGTGTCATCGGTGCACTGTTGGCAACGCTGGGGCGTGGCCTGTCTAATGATGTGTTCTTCCAGGTCGGCCTGTTGACGACCATCGGTCTGACCGCCAAGAACGCGATTCTGATCGTTGAGTTCGCCAAGGATCTGCATGAACAGGGGATGAGTATCAGCAAGGCTGCGGTAGAGGCCTGCCGTCTGCGTCTGCGGCCAATTATCATGACCTCGCTGGCCTTCACCCTGGGGGTTGTGCCTTTGGCGCTGGCTTCCGGTGCCGGGGCTGGCAGCTCGCACGCGATTGGTACTGGTGTGATCGGCGGCATGATGACGGCCACGGTGTTGGCGATTTTCTGGGTGCCGCTGTTCTATGTGCTGGTAACCCAGTGGTTTACCGAAAGAAAAGGCAAGACTGAAAATGCGGAGGATGAACAGTGAAACGCTGCGTATTGAGCCTGGCGGTTCTGACCGCACTGAGCGGCTGCTCGCTGATTCCCGAGTATGAGCGTCCGGCGTCGCCGGTGCCCGCCAACTGGACTGAAGGCGCCGATCAGAGTCTCGAGCAGACTCAGCTTATTGGTTGGCGCAGTTTCTTCCGGGATCCGGAGCTGCAACGGCTGATCGGTGTGGCGCTGGAGAATAACCGTGACCTGCGTGTGGCAGCCTTGAACGTGCAGGCCACCCGCGCGCTGTATGACATCCAGGGTGCCGAGGTGTACCCGCAGGTCGATGCCAATGGCAACGGGACCCGCACACGCACGCCAGGTGATCTGTCCAATGGTGGAGAGCACCGTATCAGCTCCCAGTACTCGGCCACACTTGGTGTCTCCTGGGAACTGGATCTGTTTGGTCGAATTCGTAGTCTGCGCGAGCAGGCGCTGCAGGATTTCCTCGCCAGCGACGAAGCGCGGCGCGGTGTGCAGATCAGTCTGGTAGCTAATGTTGCCAGTACTTATCTGACACTGCAGGCCGATCAGGCGCTGCTGAATGTAACCGCCGATACGCTGAAGGCTTTTGAAGAAAGCTACGCGTTGACCAAGCGCAGCAACGAGGTTGGAGTGGCATCCAGTCTACAGCTGGCGCAGGCGCGTACCGCAGTCGAGTCGGCCAGAGTGGCGCTGTCGCGCTATGAGCGCCAGGTTGCCCAGGACCGAAATGCGCTGACCGTGCTGGTCGGCCAGCCGTGGTCCGCCACCGCCGATAACCCGCTGTTGCTGGATGAGCAGGTATTGGCCGAGCTGCCGGTTGGCTTGTCTTCCGAGGTGCTCTATCGCCGGCCTGACGTGCTGCAGGCCGAGCACCAACTACTGTCGGTGAACGCAAGCATTGGGGCGGCCAAGGCGGCGTTCTTCCCAAGTATCAGCTTGACCGGTGCCGCTGGTACAGCAAGCAGTCAGTTGTCTGATCTGTTTGGTAGCGGTTCTGAGTACTGGACGTTCTCGCCGAGTATCAGCGTACCGATCTTCCGGGCCGGCGCTTTGAAGGCAAGTTTGGACTATGCCGAGATCAGCCGTAACCAGCAGGTTGCGCAGTACGAGGGGGTTATCCAGAGCGCGTTCCGTGAAGTGGCCGACGGTCTGGATGCGCGCAAGACCTACGTCGAACAGTTGACCGCGCAGCGTGCGCTGCTGGAGGCGTCGGAGGAGTATTACCGACTGGCTGATCGGCGTTACAACATCGGGGTCGACAGCTACCTGACCCTGCTCGACGCCCAGCGTCAGCTGTTCGAGGCTAGGCAGAGTGTCATCTCGGATCGCCTGGGCCAGCTGCTCAGTGAAATCAGTCTGTACAAGGCGTTGGGTGGTGGCGACTTCGCCGAGCTTGGAACCGAGCAGGCCGTCAGCGCAGAAGGCTAGGCGACGGTAGGTAGGAAAAAACGCCGCCCAACATTGGTTGGGCGGCGTTTTTGTTTGTGTTCTGCAGGCAAAAAAATGCCCGCTCAGTGAGCGGGCGAAATCCGTGATTAGCCTGATGAGGAGATAACCGTTTGTCTCGCGACAATCCTGTTATCACAGCCATCTCGCGATGACTTGTTGCTAATGATAAACGTTATCATTTGAGTGTCAAGCTCAAATGCGAATTATTTTGCTGCCTGCTGCTTATAGTGGGTCAGTTCCTTGTTCATCAGGTCGATGCGGCGCGCCATGCTTTCGATCAGGCTGTGAGCGATACGCGGGTTGCTCTGCATCAGGGCAAGGAACTGCTCCTTGGGAATCATCATGACGGTAGTCGGTACGCTGGCAATGACGGTGGCCGAGCGCTTCTCCCGGGTAAACAGGGCCATGGCGCCGAAAATTTCGTCCTTCTGGACATCGCCAACCTTGATGCCTTGAACAAAGGCCTCGGCGTGCCCTTCGGTGATAATGAAAACGTGATCGGCTTCGTCGCCCTGACGGATCAGCTCGGCACCTGGGGCGAAGTGTTGGAAGCCGGTAACCGGGCGCACTTCTGGCTGCTTGGTGTGAGCGAGTGCATCAGACATCAAGGCCGCCTGGCCAAGAATGTACTGGGTAAACTGCTCCTGGCGGCGACTGTCTGCGTGGATATGCTTGAACAGCGCTTCGCGGTCGTAGGGCACCAGAACCAGCGGCTCCTCGCTGAGATAGGTGCAGGGGGCCGCATTAAGCCCTTGGCGCAGGCCGATCAGGTCACCTTCCTGGATGTAGAACAGGGGTTTACCGTCGATAAGGGCGTGCAACAGACCGCTTTTGAGCAGATAGAGCTGAGCTCCGCTAACGTGTTCGTAGAGGTCGTCTACTGCTCCCAGTTCGACAGGCTCGCCGCATGGCTCGAGTCCTTCGAGCAAAAGTTCCGGGATACGCTGAAGCGAGCTGATGAGCTTTTCGGCGTACGGGGGCTGGTCACCTATCAGATACATGGCTGAATTCCTTTTGTTGTTGTCCCGACGAACTGCTGGTGTCCCTTGGTCTGACGGACGTCTCATCGCTGCAGGACGGCCCTACATTAACGCAGTCTGGCTGTATGACGCCAACATAAAAGCCGGCCCTTAAGCGGCGCAAGATGATCGCTGTGCCAGTGTGAGCCAGGTCGCTTAATCCGGCTTGCCGTCGATGTCGGACTGCCCTTCCAGTTGCTCTAGCAGTTGCTGCTTGTAGCCCGGGTCCAGCTCGTTCCAGTGGACATTCTGCAGGGCTCCGGCAATAGAGAACATCAGTGCTTTTGAAGCGTTAAAGCCACGGGCGCGAACAGCCCGGTAGGCATCAACAGGGCCCAGCTGGCGGAGTTGGTCAAGGGTGTGGATGCCGGTGGCGTGCAGCCACTGCGCCGACGTCTTTCCGAGGTTGCGCAGGCCCAGCAGTTCGTCCGTTTCCATGATTCAGCTCCCGCTCTGGTTGCTGTTACTGGATGGTGCCCACATGCGCTGGGCGGGCAAGCGAAGAGGGGAGCCCGGTGCTGGGACCGGGCGCAGTTGTTTTTGCGGCATGGCGTCGGGTTCGGCTTTTGTTCTTAGAGTTCCCGAACCCCAGTGTAGAACGCCATGTCCTATCCGTACAGCCGACGGCTGATGGGCCTTACAGGCGTTGGCGGAGTTGCTCGGCAATGCCGCTCATGGCGTCTTCGCTGCTGGTGTCGATGCTCAGCGAAAGTCGCTTTTCTTCGTCGGTCAGAGGTTCCATTGATTGCAGTTGATGGCGCATGACATCGATGCCGGCATCTGACACATCGGTACCCTGTTGCTGGCGTTCTACCAGCCACTGCTCGACGGTCTGCTGCGGTGCGTCGCAGTGTAGTACCAGGCAGGGAGCACCCTGGCCCTCAATGGCGTCGCGCAGCATTTGCCGCTGGCTTCGCATCAGGTGGGTGGCGTCAACAATAACCGGATAACCGTTGCCCAGCGTTTGGGCGGCCAGGTTGGCCAGGCGACGGTAGGTTTGTTCGCTGCGCTCGGGGCTGTACAGTCCCGAGTCCAGTTCGGCGCTCTCTTCACCGCCAAACAGGCGCTTGCGCTCGACATCGGAGCGAAGGCGGATGGCGCCGAGCTGCTCGACCAGCTTGACGGCCAGTGTGCTCTTGCCGCTGCCGGAGACGCCGAAGGTCAGCAGTCCGAAGCGCGGAGCCAGTTCGCTGTAGCGCTCAGCCAGCGCGGCATAGCCGTAGTAACGCTGCATGGCAGCGGCACGCTGCTCCGCGGTCATGTCGTCGTGCAGGCCGAACAGGGCAACCTTGGCGCGCACCATGGCGCGATAGGCTTTGTAGTAGTTGAGTACGGCCAGCCCCTGGTAGTCTCCAGTCTGCTCCAGGTAGGCGCTGAGGAAGCGGTTCGACAGCGTGTGCAGGCCGCGGTCCTCAAGGTCCATGCTCATGAAGGCGACGTCGGCCATGACGTCGGTCCAGCGAAACGGCTCGTTGAACTCAATGCAGTCAAACAGGGTCACTTGACCGTCGATCAGGGTAACGTTGTCCAGGTAGACGTCGCCGTGACATTCGCGAACCATGCCGGTGGCTTTGCGTTCTGCGATTTGGGGAATCAGCCGCTGATAGGTAGTATTCGCCCACTGTTCAAGCGCCTCGAGCTGCTCAAGGTCCTGGGTGCTGCTCAGAAAGGGACGGATCTGCTCAAAGTTTTGCGCAACCGGGGCATGTACCTGTTCCGGGGCGCCGAACGGGGTATCGAGTTCGGCATGGTCGATCTGGCCGTGAAAACGGGCCAAGACCACCGCCAGTTGATCAATGTGCGATGCTGTCAGGCCGCCAGCGCGTTGCAGGTTGCCGAGTAGGTCTTCCTGGCGGAACTGTCGAGTCTTGACCATGTATTCGATGGCTTGGCCGTCCCCCCCGATGACCGGCGCCTGTTCGCTGCCGGTAACGGGGACGACGCCAAGGTAGAGTTCGGGGGCCAGACGGCGGTTGAGGCGCACTTCCTCACGGCAGAAGTGCTGGCGTTGGGCCAGGGTGGAAAAGTCCAGAAAGCCAAAGTTGACGGGCTTCTTGACCTTGTAGACATAGTCGCCGGTCAGCAGCACCCAGGAAATATGGGTTTCGATCAGAGTAAAACCGCTCACCGGGTGGTCATACAGGTCAGGGTTCTGCAGCGCAGTTAACAGGGTCTGGCTCACGACGTTTCCTTGTTTGGTCGGCAATGCGAACATTATGCGGGTTGGCTGGTCCGAGGCCAACCATGGGCAATGACCCGAAGCACAGGCTACGGGCACAACGGATGCGGAGTAACACAGATAAAGATGGCTAATAAACGCAGATCGCGAGGCAAGGGAAAGGCCAAAGGCAGAAGTCGGCTCTGGGGTTGGTTGCTCAAGCTGGGGCTGGTTGGAATGGTGCTGCTCGGGGCGCTGGCGGTTTATCTGGATGCCATTGTGCAGGAGAAATTCTCAGGCAAGCGCTGGGCGGTCCCCGCCAAAGTGTTTGCCAGGCCACTTGAGCTGTATGCCGGGCGCGCGCTGACGCGTGATGACTTTCTGACCGAGCTGCGTGCGTTGGGGTACCGGCAAACCAACGCGGCTGATGGACCAGGCCAAATGTCGGTCGGCAGCAGCCGCATCGATGTGTACACCCGTGGCTTCCAGTTCTTCGAGGGGGCCGAACCTGCCCAGCGGGTCAGTGTCCAGTTTAACGGGTCGACGATCAGCAGCATCCGTGGCAATGGCGATCTGGTTATGGCGCGGCTGGAGCCGCTGATGATCGGCGGCATTTACCCTGCGCATAACGAAGATCGCATTCTGATCCGGCTGGATCAGGCTCCGCCCTATCTGGTTGACTCGTTGGTTGCGGTTGAGGATCGTGATTTCTTCAATCACTTCGGTGTCTCGCCGAAGGGCATCGCCCGCGCGATGTTCGTCAACCTGACCACCGGCAGCTTGCAGCAGGGCGGCAGTACGCTCACTCAGCAACTGGTGAAGAACTTCTTCCTGTCGGCAGACCGCAACATCGTCCGCAAGGGGCTTGAAGCGATGATGGCGGTGCTGCTGGAGGTGCACTACAGCAAGGAAGACATTCTCGAGGCGTATTTGAACGAGGTCTTCCTCGGTCAGGATGGCAACCGGGCAGTGCACGGTTTTGGTCTGGCCAGTCAGTATTACTTTGCTCAGCCATTGCAGGAGTTAAAGCTTCATCAGGTCGCGCTGCTGGTCGGGATGGTTAAGGGCGCGTCCTATTACAATCCGCGCCGCAACCCCGAGCGCGCCACCACGCGGCGCAATCTGGTGCTGGACCTGATGGCAGAGCAAGGCATGATCAGCCAGCAGCAGGCAAATGATGCCAAGGCCAAGCCGCTTGACGTGACCGTTGGTGGCAGTATGGCCAATACCAGCTACCCGGCGTTCATGGACCTGGTCAAGCGTCAGCTGCGCGAAGACTACCGTGACGAGGACTTGACCAGCGAGGGGCTGCGCATCTTTACCAGTTTCGATCCGCTGCTGCAGAAAAAGGCGGAGGACGCTGTTCAGACCACCCTCAAGCGATTTGGCGAAACGCCGGATAAGCAACCGCTGGAGGGAGCAATGGTGGTGACTGGCGCGCAGACCGGTGAGGTGCTGGCGCTGGTCGGGGGTAGCAACCCGCGTTTTTCCGGCTTCAACCGGGCGCTTGATGCCTCGCGGCCAATCGGGTCGCTGATTAAGCCGGCAATCTATCTGACGGCGCTGGAGAAGCCAGAGCGCTATTCGCTGATCACCCCGATTGATGATGAGCCGATTACCCTGGACGCCGAGCCCGGCAATACCTGGACGCCGCAGAACTACGATCGCCAGAGCCATGGTCTGGTGCCGCTCTATTTGGCGTTGGCCAAGTCCTATAACCAGGCGGCGGTGCGAGTTGGTATGGATGTCGGAGTGGACAACGTCCTGAATACGGTGCGTCGGTTGGGCGTCGATCATGACTGGCCGGCCTATCCCGCCATGCTCCTGGGCTCAGGATCCATGACTCCGATGCAGGTTGCGGACATGTTCCAGACAATCGCCAATGGCGGCTTCAATACACCGCTGCGAGCGATCCGCAATGTGCTGACGGCCGAGGGGGAGCCGCTTAAGCGCTATCCGTTTGAGGTGCGCCAGCGCTTTGATTCGGCGACCATCTTTCTTATCCAGGAAGCCATGAGTCATGTCATGACCGAGGGGACCGGTCGCTCCGCCTATCGTTTCGTACCGTCCAATGTGCGACTGGCGGGCAAGACGGGGACCACCAATGATCTGCGCGACAGCTGGTTTGCCGGCTTCTCCGACGACTTGGTTGCGGTTTCCTGGGTTGGCCGTGACGACAATGATCGGACACGTTTGACCGGTGCCACAGGGGCGCTGCAGGTGTGGAATGCGTTCATGGGGCAGGCACATCCGCAAAGTCTGTCGGCGGTGCCGCCGGCAGAAATCGTAACGGCATGGGCTGATCCGGCTACCGGACTTGGCAGTGACCCGTCTTGTGAGGGCAGTGTGGAAGTGCATTTCCGGGCAGGATACGAGCCCCTGCCTGGGCCGGGGTGTCGTCCGGTGATTGATACCGAGGTGCTGCAGGATGGGGCGAATCGAGTGCTGGATACCATTCGCGACTGGCTGCGTTGAGCATCGCTCAGTATGCTGTCGTACTTCCAGCTTTGATGAATGAGTAGAGGATCAAACGTGATGACTATCAAAAAGGCAGCCCTGGTTGCGGCGACAATGGCTGTGCTGTCCGGTTGCGCAGGCTCCGGCGGCCATATCCCTGTTGTCGACTCGGGGCGCCCGGTGTCCAACGAGGATATGCGTACCGGTGCCGGCCGAGTCATCAGTAACGCCCCCCAGACCAATTCGCCGCAGGACGCTGGCGTTGTCGTCATGGTGCCCGATAGCAATGGTGGCTCCAGCGCCGTTCAGTCCTATCCGCTGGATAGTCAGCCGGTGTTCTCTACGGATAACGGCGGTAATGCGACCGGTGGTGCCGCGCCGGGTGCTGCTGGCGGCTCGGTGCTGCAACAGGACGAGCAATTGTCGGGTCCGGTGCTGGCGCTGCTAACGACGGCCCGGCAGCAGGAAGGCAGTGGTGACCTCAACGGAGCCAATGCGAGTCTGGAGCGCGCGATGCGGATCGCGCCGCGCGAGCCGCAGGTACTCTATCGTCTGGCTCAGGTGCGCCTGCACCAGGGTGACGCTGCCCAGGCAGAGCAGTTGGCCCAGCGTGGCCTCACCTACGCCGCTGGCCGCCCTGCGCTGCAGGCCGGATTGTGGGAGCTGGTTGCGCAGGCCAGAGAGGCTCAGGGTAACAACGCTGGGGCCGAGCAGGCGCGTCAGCGAGCCCGCGTCTCGCTGTGATGCCCGCTGGCTGGTCCGCTCTGGCTGATGCCGTGCTCCAGCTCGAGATGGAGTTGCGGCAGCTGGGGCTGTGGTCACGGGAGCCGCCGGTACGGTGGCGTCTGGAAAGCGAAGTGCCATTTTGCGTGGATACGCTGGCCTTTGAGCAGTGGTTGCAGTGGGTGTTTATCCCGCAAGTGATCAGTCTGTTGGAGCGTGGCGAAACTTTGCCGGGTGAGTGCTGTATTCAACCAATGGGTGAGGAAGCATTCGCCCATCTTGGCCGGCGGCGCGGCGGGCTATTGGCAGCGCTTGGTCAGATTGACCATTGCGCTGCCATGCTGGCTAAAGACGTTGCTCAGTTCTGACAGTTGGCCTGCAGGTCAGCTTTTGCCTTGCTAATCATTGCCTGCCGATCTTCTTCTGTAACTCTCTCTACTGTGCCGTCTTCTCGTGTTTGTCGCAGACGCGGGTTGTTTTCCATCGTCGTCAGCCGATTGCGCAGCGACTCGCAGTAGGCGGCCAGTTCCGCCTCGTATTCGGGGTTTGCAATCTGTTTCTGAGCAGGCTCTCCCGCAGTCGCTGTGGTCTCTTCCTCCGCTGGCGCCTGCGGCGTCGGCGAACTCGGCTGTGGCGGTGGCGCGACATTCATACGTTGATACTGATTGTCGGCCGGTGGCTGCTGGCTGAACTGGGTTACGCCATCTTCGTCTACCCATTTGTATAGTTGGGTGGCCATGGCACTGCTGCAGGCCAGGGTGAGCAGGGTGGTGATCATTAACTTGCGCATGGTGCTAGCGTCCTTGTAGTGCGGCGAAACAATCATAACCCGACAACTCGTGCGGGCACTCTTGACAAGGTATATCCCTTGGTAGGGGTTTTCTGCAACTTGGCTTGACTTGTACGCCTTGAGTGTAAACAATTCGTGGTTCTCATGAGACAGCTGTTTTCGGAGCCCACCCCGCATCCGAGACGGCTGACTTTAGTTGCTCATTCCGGGAGACGAAACCCGTCGTCCTCGGCCTGGCACCCGCACGCGCTACCTCGCGCTGGGTGAGGTGATTCCGAAACAGCAGGAATACGCCTCCACGCACGTAGTCAAAGCTGATGCAGTACAACCACCGTTGTTCTGCGCTGCCGAGCAGTAAACAGGTATCCTGCTGCCCGCCGTGTTGGTGGTCGGCATGCTAGAGGTGATTCAAAAGTGGAGCTTTTATCCGGCGCTGAGATGGTCGTCCGCTCATTGCGTGACGAGGGTGTTAAATACATCTACGGGTACCCGGGCGGTGCCCTTCTGCATATCTACGATGCCATTTTCCGGCAGGACGACGTAGAGCATATTCTGGTTCGCCACGAACAGGCTGCAGCCCATATGGCTGATGGCTACGCGCGCGCCACCGGCAAGCCCGGTGTGGTTCTGGTGACCTCGGGTCCCGGTGCAACCAATACCGTTACCGGTATCGCGACTGCCTACATGGATTCCATTCCAATGGTTGTCATCTCCGGTCAGGTGGCAAGCAACATGGTCGGCTCTGATGCCTTCCAGGAAACCGATATGGTCGGCGTATCCCGTCCCATCGTGAAGCACAGCTTCATGGTCAAGGATCCGCGCGAGATTCCCGAGGTCATCAAGAAGGCCTTTTATCTGGCGCAAAGCGGTCGTCCCGGCCCGGTCGTCATCGATATCCCGAAAGACATGACCAACCCTGCCGACAAGTTTGAGTACAGCTACCCGAAGAAGGTCAAGCTGCGCTCCTACAACCCGGCTACTCGTGGTCACTCCGGCCAGATACGCAAAGCTGTCGAGATGATGCTGGCGGCAAAACGCCCGATCATCTACTCCGGTGGCGGGGTTGTTCTGGGTGGCGCATCGCGCCCGCTGACCGAGCTGGCCAAGGCGCTGAATGTACCGGTTACCAATACACTGATGGGCCTGGGTGCGTTCCCGGGTACCGATCGACAGTTTGTTGGCATGCTCGGTATGCACGGCAGCTATACAGCGAACTTGGCCATGCACCACGCTGATGTAATCCTGGCGGTCGGCGCACGGTTTGATGACCGCGTCATCAATGGCGAGGACGCCTCCAAGTTCTGCCCGAACGCCAAGATTATTCATATCGATATCGATCCTGCGTCCATCTCCAAAATGGTCAAGGCTGATATTCCGATTGTTGGTCCGGTTGAAAGTGTGCTGACCGAGATGGTTGCCATTCTCAAGGAGATCGGTGAGACACCCGATGCTGAGGCACAGGCGACCTGGTGGAAGCAGATTGATGAGTGGCGTGGCGATGGTGCGCTGTTCCCTTACGACAAAGGCGACGGCAGCATCATCAAGCCCCAGGCTGTAATCGAGGCGTTGTGGGAAGTGACTGGCGGCGATGCCTTCATTACTTCCGATGTCGGGCAGCATCAGATGTTCGCGGCTCAGTACTACCGCTTCGATAAGCCTAACCGCTGGATCAACTCCGGTGGCCTAGGCACCATGGGCTTCGGTTTCCCCGCAGCTATGGGGGTACAACTGAACTTCCCGGAGGCGACTGTTGCCTGTGTTACCGGTGAAGGCAGTATTCAGATGAATATTCAGGAGCTCTCGACCTGTCTGCAATACGATATGCCGGTCAAGATCGTCAACCTGAACAACGGTGCGCTGGGCATGGTTCGCCAATGGCAAGACATGCAATACAACAGCCGTTATTCGCACTCCTACATGGAATCGCTGCCGGACTTCGTCAAGCTGGCTGAGGCCTATGGTCACGTCGGTATCCGCATTACCGATCCGAAGGAGCTCAAGAGCAAGATGGCGGAAGCCTTTGCCATGAAGGATCGTCTGGTCTTCCTGGATATTGCGGTTGATACCAGTGAGCACGTCTACCCGATGCAGATTCGTGGTGGTGGGATGCGAGATATGTGGCTGAGCAAAACGGAGCGCACCTGATCATGAGACATATCATTTCCGTTCTTTTGGAAAACGAACCGGGCGCGTTGTCTCGTGTGGTTGGGCTGTTCTCCCAGCGTAACTACAACATTGAGACGCTCACGGTTGCACCGACTGAAGATCCGACATTGTCGCGTCTGACGCTGACAACCGTCGGTCAGGATGACGTGATTGAGCAGATCACCAAGAACCTCAACAAGCTGATCGAAGTCGTGAAACTGGTCAACTTGTCCGAAGGTGCCCACATCGAGCGCGAGCTGATGCTGGTCAAGATCAAGGCGACCGGCGCGCAGCGCGCTGAGGTCAAGCGGACTACCGATATTTTCCGCGGCCAGATCGTGGATGTGTCACCGAGTGTCTATACCGTGCAGCTGACCGGCACCAGTGACAAGCTGAATAGCTTCATCGAGGCCATCGGTCCGACGTCGGTACTGGAAGTTGTGCGCACCGGGGTGTCGGGTATCGCTCGTGGTGAAAAGGTTTTGAGTATCTAAACTAATTGGTCGCGGGTCAGACGGCCCGCTCAGTAAGCAGGGGAATTTCATGCAAGTCTATTACGATAAAGATTGTGATCTGAGCATCATCCAGGGCAAGAAAGTTGCCATCATCGGCTACGGTTCGCAGGGCCATGCGCACGCGTGCAACCTGAAAGACTCCGGTGTTGACGTGACCGTTGGTCTGCGTCCTGGTTCCAGCTCCATCGCCAAGGCTGAGGCCCACGGCCTGAAAGTCAGCGATGTTCCGGCCGCTGTTGCAGCAGCCGACGTAGTCATGATCCTCACCCCGGACGAATTCCAGTCTCAGCTGTACAAGGCCGAGATCGAGCCGAATCTGAAGCAGGGCGCTACCCTGGCTTTCGCTCACGGCTTCGCAATCCACTACAACCAGATCGTTCCGCGTGCTGACCTTGACGTCATCATGATCGCGCCGAAAGCGCCGGGCCATACTGTACGTTCCGAGTTCGTCAAGGGCGGCGGTATTCCTGACCTGATCGCGATCTTCCAGGATGCGTCCGGCAACGCCAAGGACGTCGCTCTGTCCTATGCCAGCGGTGTAGGCGGTGGTCGTACCGGCATCATCGAAACCACCTTCAAGGACGAGACTGAAACCGACCTGTTCGGTGAGCAAGCTGTTCTGTGTGGTGGTGCGGTTGAACTGGTCAAGGCCGGTTTTGAGACTCTGGTTGAAGCTGGCTATGCGCCGGAAATGGCTTACTTCGAGTGCCTGCACGAGCTGAAGCTGATTGTTGACCTGATGTACGAGGGCGGCATCGCCAACATGAACTACTCCATCTCCAACAACGCGGAGTATGGTGAGTACGTGACTGGCCCGGAAGTCATCAACGATGAGTCCCGTGCTGCCATGCGCAATGCTCTGAAGCGTATTCAGGATGGCGAGTATGCCAAGATGTTCATCGCTGAAGGTGCTCACAACTATCCGTCGATGACTGCTGCCCGCCGTAACAACGCTGCTCACCCGATCGAGCAGGTTGGCGAGAAGCTGCGCGCGATGATGCCGTGGATCGCTTCCAATAAGATCGTCGACAAGGCCAAAAACTAAGTCGAGCGATAGTGAAAAACGCGGCTTTTAAGCCGCGTTTTTTTATGTCCGAACGCGGAGCTGAGCTGGTTATTTGCTTGTCAAATTGCCACACTGTTCAGCCCGGCAATGTTGCAAGGTAATCCCATGACAGAGCATCAAAACAACGATCACGGCACCGAGGTGGAAGGCGCGCATGCGTTGCTACCGATTGATGAGCACGTTGAAGAGGTATCAGGGCCTGACGGCCGTAAGGTCCGTCACAAAGGAGTTTATCTGCTACCCAATCTGTTCACTACAGCGGCGCTGTTTTCCGGCTTTTACGCCATTGTCAGCGCGATGGACGGCAACTTTACCCATGCGGCGGTCGCCATTTTCATTGCCATGGTGCTTGATGGCCTGGACGGCCGCGTTGCGCGACTGACCAACACCCAGAGTGCCTTTGGTGCCGAGTACGACTCGTTGTCGGATATGGTCGCTTTTGGCATCGCCCCGGCTGTTGTTGTGTTCAGTTGGGCGTTGACTGATTTGGGTAAAGTGGGGTGGGTATTTGCGTTCATCTACGTAGCGGGCGCTGCACTGCGTCTGGCTCGCTTCAATACGCATATTGGTGATGACGATAAGCGTTACTTTACCGGGTTGCCGAGTCCATCGGGAGCGGGGCTCGTCGCCGGTATGGTCTGGTCGTTGAGTGACTTCGGTGTTGACGGCAATGATATTTCTCTGTTGGTTGGCATTCTCACGGCGCTTGGCGGCTTGTTGATGGTCAGTAACTTCCGCTACTACAGCTTCAAGGATCTGGATTTCAAGGGGCGGGTTCCGTTCTTTGTCATTCTGGTGGTGGTTCTGGGGTTTGCGGTCATTTCGTCTGACCCGTCGCGGATACTGTGGGCAATCTTTGTTGGGTACACCATCTCCGGGCCGGTCATGTCGCTTTGGCGCTTGCGTCAGCGCACTAAGTCTACTTCTGCTGAGTGATTTCGGACTGCTTTGTAATAAAACAGTAATTAGGGCTTGACGGAAAATCTGACGGGCCTATAATTCGCCTCCTCGTCGGGCAGGATGCTTCGCCTAAAGCGCTTATTAATCAATAAGTTAGCTCGAAAATGAAGCTTGACAGTCCGGCGAGATGGCGTAGAATGCGCCGCCTCGGAAGGGGTGTTCGAAAGACGCCAATTCGAGTGCGATGAGAAGTTCTCATCAGGTTGTTTGGAAGGTGTTGACAGCGGGGTTTGATCCTGTAGAATGCGCCTCCCTGACCCGGAAAGCGGAAGCTGTTTTGGGTTGTTCAAGCGGGTTTTGAAGCGGTTAAAAACTTCAAATAAAAGCTTGACAGAACATGAGGTTAGCGTAGAATGCGCGGCCTTGGTTAGGCGGAAACGCTGACCGAATCGCTCTTTAACAATTTGAATCAAGTAATTCGTGTGGGTGCTTGCTGAATGTGCTCGATGATCAGAAAGATTATCAGCCAAGCAAGTTACTCTGTGAATTCTAGAGTTTTTTGTAAAGCTGAGCCAAGTTTAGGGTTTTCTCAAAACCCAATCAGTATTTAACTGAAGAGTTTGATCATGGCTCAGATTGAACGCTGGCGGCAGGCCTAACACATGCAAGTCGAGCGGATGAAGGGAGCTTGCTCCTGGAGTTAGCGGCGGACGGGTGAGTAAAGCCTAGGAATCTGCCTGGTAGTGGGGGACAACGACTCGAAAGGGTCGCTAATACCGCATACGTCCTACGGGAGAAAGTGGGGGATCTTCGGACCTCACGCTATCAGATGAGCCTAGGTCGGATTAGCTTGTAGGTGAGGTAATGGCTCACCTAGGCAACGATCCGTAACTGGTCTGAGAGGATGATCAGTCACACTGGAACTGAGACACGGTCCAGACTCCTACGGGAGGCAGCAGTGGGGAATATTGGACAATGGGCGAAAGCCTGATCCAGCCATGCCGCGTGTGTGAAGAAGGTCTTCGGATTGTAAAGCACTTTAAGTTGGGAGGAAGGGTTGTAGTTTAATACGCTGCAACTTTGACGTTACCAACAGAATAAGCACCGGCTAACTCTGTGCCAGCAGCCGCGGTAATACAGAGGGTGCAAGCGTTAATCGGAATTACTGGGCGTAAAGCGCGCGTAGGCGGCTTGATAAGATGGGTGTGAAATCCCCGGGCTTAACCTGGGAACTGCATCCATA
>NZ_OY781932.1:1232500-1235000 GCF_963677335.1 Halopseudomonas oceani
AAGCGTAATAGCTCACTAGTCGAGTCGGCCTGCGCGGAAGATGTAACGGGGCTCAAACCATACACCGAAGCTACGGGTTCATCGTAAGATGAGCGGTAGAGGAGCGTTCTGTAAGCCTGTGAAGGTCAATTGAGAAGTTGGCTGGAGGTATCAGAAGTGCGAATGCTGACATGAGTAACGACAAAGGGAGTGAAAAACTCCCTCGCCGGAAGACCAAGGGTTCCTGCGCAACGTTAATCGACGCAGGGTGAGTCGACCCCTAAGGCGAGGCCGAAAGGCGTAGTCGATGGGAAACGGGTTAATATTCCCGTACTTCTAGTTACTGCGATGGAGGGACGGAGAAGGCTAGGCCAGCACGGCGTTGGTTGTCCGTGTTTAAGGTTGTAGGCTGGTGACTTAGGTAAATCCGGGTCACTAAGGCCGAGAGCTGATGACGAGTGTTCTTTAGAACGCGAAGTGGTTGATGCCATGCTTCCAGGAAAAGCTTCTAAGCTTCAGGTAACTAGAAATCGTACCCCAAACCGACACAGGTGGTCAGGTAGAGAATACCAAGGCGCTTGAGAGAACTCGGGTGAAGGAACTAGGCAAAATGGCACCGTAACTTCGGGAGAAGGTGCGCCGATGAGGGTGAAGCATTTACTGCATAAGCCCACGTCGGTCGAAGATACCAGGCCGCTGCAACTGTTTATTAAAAACATAGCACTCTGCAAACACGAAAGTGGACGTATAGGGTGTGACGCCTGCCCGGTGCCGGAAGGTTAATTGATGGGGTTAGCTTCGGCGAAGCTCTTGATCGAAGCCCCGGTAAACGGCGGCCGTAACTATAACGGTCCTAAGGTAGCGAAATTCCTTGTCGGGTAAGTTCCGACCTGCACGAATGGCGTAATGATGGCGGCGCTGTCTCCACCCGAGACTCAGTGAAATTGAAATCGCTGTGAAGATGCAGTGTATCCGCGGCTAGACGGAAAGACCCCGTGAACCTTTACTATAGCTTTGCACTGGACTTTGAATTTGTTTGTGTAGGATAGGTGGGAGGCTTTGAAGCGTGGACGCTAGTCTGCGTGGAGCCAACCTTGAAATACCACCCTGGCAACTTTGAGGTTCTAACTCTGGTCCGTTATCCGGATCGAGGACAGTGTATGGTGGGTAGTTTGACTGGGGCGGTCTCCTCCCAAAGAGTAACGGAGGAGTACGAAGGTGCGCTCAGCACGGTCGGAAATCGTGCGTAGAGTATAAAGGCAAAAGCGCGCTTGACTGCGAGACCAACACGTCGAGCAGGTACGAAAGTAGGTCTTAGTGATCCGGTGGTTCTGTATGGAAGGGCCATCGCTCAACGGATAAAAGGTACTCCGGGGATAACAGGCTGATACCGCCCAAGAGTTCATATCGACGGCGGTGTTTGGCACCTCGATGTCGGCTCATCACATCCTGGGGCTGAAGCCGGTCCCAAGGGTATGGCTGTTCGCCATTTAAAGTGGTACGCGAGCTGGGTTTAGAACGTCGTGAGACAGTTCGGTCCCTATCTGCCGTGGACGTTTGAGATTTGAGAGGGGCTGACCTTAGTACGAGAGGACCGGGTTGGACGAACCTCTGGTGTTCCGGTTGTGTCGCCAGACGCATTGCCGGGTAGCTACGTTCGGAAAAGATAACCGCTGAAAGCATCTAAGCGGGAAACTTGCCTCAAGATGAGATCTCACCGGGAGCTTGACTCCCCTAAAGGGCCGTCGAAGACTACGACGTTGATAGGTTGGGTGTGTAAGCGCTGTGAGGCGTTGAGCTAACCAATACTAATTGCCCGTGTGGCTTGACCATATAACACCCAAGCAATCTGGTGTTATCGAGCCAACAGATTTAAACAACTTCGCGAACTTGCGAGATTGCAAATACCTTAGCTTCTGTCACAGATCCAAGCTTTTTAAGCTGCACGCCTAGCGGGCAGCAACAAATTGCTTGACGACTATAGAGCATTGGAACCACCTGATCCCATCCCGAACTCAGAAGTGAAACGATGCATCGCCGATGGTAGTGTGGGGCTTCCCCATGTGAGAGTAGGTCATCGTCAAGCGCCTATACCGAACACCCCGATCAGATATGGTCGGGGTGTTTTTTATATAAAGTAGAAGCATTATGAATTTGCTTCTACTGACCCGGAAAGCGGAAGCTGTTTTGGGTTGTTCAAGCGGGTTTTGAGGCGGTTAAAAACTTCAAATAAAAGCTTGACAGAACATGAGGTTAGCGTAGAATGCGCGGCCTTGGTTAGGCGGAAACGCTGACCGAATCGCTCTTTAACAATTTGAATCAAGTAATTCGTGTGGGTGCTTGCTGAATGTGCTCGATGATCAGAAAGATTATCAGCCAAGCAAGTTACTCTGTGAATTCTAGAGTTTTTTGTAAAGCTGAGCCAAGTTTAGGGTTTTCTCAAAACCCAATCAGTATTTAACTGAAGAGTTTGATCATGGCTCAGATTGAACGCTGGCGGCAGGCCTAACACATGCAAGTC